>NZ_JCAIUF010000002.1:0-1267592 GCF_059445385.1 Agromyces sp. Y182
CAAGAGTTTCGGCGGCCATAGCGCGAGGGAAACGCCCGGACACATTCCGAACCCGGAAGCTAAGACTCGCAGCGCCGATGGTACTGCAGGGGGGACCCTGTGGGAGAGTAGGACACCGCCGGACAATCATTGAGGAGAGTGGCCACCCGAAGACGGGTGGCCATTCTTCGTTAACGGGTCGCTTCACAACGCGGCCAAGTACGGTTGAGTCCCATGAGGACTCCACACTCGACGGGACAATCGTGAGCGACTCAAGGCATGACTCTGCAGATCAGGGACGCCAGGATCGAGGCGGTCAGCGCGGCCGGAGTGGTGACGGAACCGCTCGCGGAGCTGGGGGCGGTCGCCCATCCTCGGGAGCTCGTGACGGTTCGGCGTCGAAGCGCTCGTACAGCGACGCCAAGCGCCCCGCCGGCTCGGGCGATGCGAAGAAGCCCTACGGTGATCGTGACGCGAAGAAGCCCTACGGTGATCGTGACGCGAAGAAACCGTACGGTGATCGT
Organism: Agromyces sp. Y182; assembly: GCF_059445385.1. NCBI lineage: Bacteria > Bacillati > Actinomycetota > Actinomycetes > Micrococcales > Microbacteriaceae > Agromyces > Agromyces sp. Y182. Next base: position 504 of record NZ_JCAIUF010000002.1, read on the forward strand.
GACGCGAAGCGCCCCTACGGTGATCGTGACGCGAAGCGCCCCTACGGTGATCGTGACGCGAAGAAGCCCTACGGGGACCGTGACGCGAAGAAACCCTACGGGGACCGTGATGCGAAGCGCCCCTACGGTGATCGTGATGCGAAGAAGCCGTACGGTGATCGTGATGCGAAGCGCCCGTACGGTGATCGTGATGCGAAGAAGCCGTACGGGGACCGTGATGCGAAGCGCCCCTACGGTGATCGTGATGCGAAGAAGCCGTACGGTGATCGTGATGCGAAGCGCCCGTACGGTGATCGTGATGCGAAGAAGCCGTACGGGGACCGTGACGCGAAGAAGCCCTACGGGAACGCGCCGCGCGGCGGCCGACCTGCAGGCCGCGACGAGCAGCGTGACGCTCCTCGCGAGACGTACGGTGCAGCCGAGTTGCAAGTGCGCCCTCGTCACGACGCCCCCGAGATCGATGAGTCGATCGAAGCGCGCGATCTCGACAAGGGTGCTCGCGCCGAGCTCAAGACCCTGAGCAAGGAGAACGCTGACTGGGTGGCTCGTCACCTCGTCGCGGCATCCCTCTTGCTTGACGACGACCCGGAGCTCGCGCACCAGCACGCGATGTCGGCAGCTCGTCGGGCCGGCCGCGTCTCGGTCGTGCGCGAAACGCTCGCGATCACGGCGTATGCGACCGGCGACTTCGGGCTTGCCCTCCGCGAATTGCGCACCTATCGACGGATCTCCGGCAGTAACGATCAACTGCCGCTCCTGGTCGACAGTGAGCGCGGTGTCGGGCGCCCCGACCGTGCACTCGAGGTCGGGCGTGCGGTCGATCGCTCGACGCTGCCCGCTGCGGTGCAGGTCGGACTCGCGATCGCGATGTCGGGTGCACGTCTCGACCTCGGGCAGCCTGAGATCGCCCTCGCCGAACTCGAGATTCCGCAGCTCGAGCCCGACAAGGCGTTTTCGTACAGTCCCGCGCTGTTCGCCGCATACGCAGAGGTACTCGAAGAGCTCGGCCGCACGGCCCAGGCGAAGGAGTGGCGTGCTCGCGCAGATCGCGCTGAAGCGGCCCTCGGCGGCCCGGCCGAGGCCGAGTCGATCGAGATCTTCGAGATCGAGATCGACGAAACGATCGAGTCAGAACAACCGGATGCGGTCGAACCGTCGACTGACGAGACGATCGCCCATGACGCGGCGGAGTCAGAGCCGACCTCACCCGCGCCGAACACGGATGCGGCTGCCGACGACGACCCGGGTGCCGTGCTCGAAGACGACGTCGCAGCGGTGATCGCCGAAGGCGCAGCACTCGAAGACGACGAGAACGAGGGCGCGCCCGATGGGCCTGTTTCGCGCGAAGACTGAGACGTCGACCCCGCTCGACGGGGTCGACGCGGTGCTCGCCGATCTCGACGGCGTCGTCTATGCGGGAGCCGATGCGATCCCGCGTGCTGTCGAGAGCCTCAACCGCGCCAAGCAGCACCACGCAGTCGGATACATCACGAACAACGCGTCGCGAAGCGATGCATCCGTCGCCCGCCATCTTGCCGAACTCGGCCTCGATGTGGTGGCGAGCGACGTCGTCACCTCGCCGCAGGCGGCGATGAGCCTGCTCGACCAGCAGGTGGCGCCAGGCGCGCTCGTGTTCGTCGTCGGCGGCGAGGGCATCGTCACCGAACTCGAGAAGCGAGGATACCGGGTGACGCGCTCGGCCGACGACGCCCCCGACGCGCTCGTGCAGGGGTTCGCGCCCGATATCAGCTGGCGCGATCTCGCCGAGGCGAGCTTCGCACTGAACGCGAACGGCGGGCCGGATGCCGCGACGCCGGGTATTCCCTGGATCGCGACGAACATGGACTGGACGATCCCCGTTGCCGGAGGTATCGCCCCCGGTAACGGCACCCTCGTCTCGGCGGTGCACACGGCCGTCGGTCGGTTCCCGCTGGTCGCAGGCAAGCCCGAGACGCCGATCTTCGACGAGGCCAGGCGCCGATTCGCCGCTGAGCAGCCACTCGTGGTCGGAGATCGCCTCGACACCGACATCCTGGGTGCGAACCGCGCCGGCATGCTGAGCGCGATCGTGCTCACCGGAATCGACCGCGCGAAGCACCTGCTGGCCGCCGATGCGTCGAGCCGGCCGGACTTCATCCTCGCCGACCTCGATGGGCTCCACGAGCCGTACCCGGCGACTGAAGCGGTTCGCGGCGGCGCCCTACGTGTCGGCGCTGCTCGGGTTCGGGTGGTCGGCGGTCGCGTCGAGATCGTCGATGAGGGTGATGGCGGTATCGACCTGCTTCGAGCGGCGTGCGCGGCGATCTGGCAGTCGGGCACGTCGATCCACGTGCTCGAGGTGCCGGAGCGCCTCTACAGCTGACCGGCGGCCGTGCCATCATCAGAACCCGACGTGGGATTCCGAGCAGCGCCGATGTCATCGACCCGCGCGTCGGTCTGTCGGGGTAGCGTTGAGGGGTGAGCACAGAACCCGATCGAAGCCGCGAGGCGAGCACGCCCGCAGTGTCGACCGCTGGTGAGCTCGGCGAGGCATCCGAAGCGACGCCCGGCCTGCTCGCCGATATCGAAGCGCGCCCGCTCTCCGAGCGTGCCGCGGGGTATCAGAGTCTCGCCGATCGGTTGCGTGCACAGCTCGAGCAGTCCGACCCGTCGCTGCGTTCCTGACGCATGACCGAACAACGCCTCGACGCGGCCCTTGCGGCTCGCGGGCTCGCACGTTCTCGCACTCACGCCGCAACGCTGATCACCTCGGGGGTCGTGACCGTCGATGGGCGCCCGGTGACGAAGGCCGCAACGAAGGTCAGCGATGAGGCGCGACTCGGGGTCGCGGCATCCGATCACTATGTGAGCCGAGCAGCGCACAAGCTCATCGCCGGCCTCGATGGATTCGACGTCGCCGTCGAGGGCCGCGTCGTTCTCGACGCGGGAGCCTCGACCGGAGGATTCAGCCAGGTGCTGCTCGAGCGCGCCGCGCGCCAGGTATTGGCAGTCGACGTGGGTCACGGTCAGCTCGCACCAGAACTCGTCGGCGAGGCACGACTCGTGCTCGTCGAGGGCTGCAATGTGCGCCACCTCGACGCCGCACGCCTCGCCGAGCTCACCGGCATCGACGAGCGGCCATCGCTCGTCGTCGCTGACCTGTCGTTCATCTCCCTCACGGTGGTGTTGCCGGCGCTGAAAGCCACGGGGACGCAAGACGCCGACTTCGTGCTGCTCGTCAAACCGCAGTTCGAAGTCGGGCGCGGGGGCGCGCGCGAAGGCGTGGTCCGCGATGCCGGGCTCCGCTCCGAGGCGGTGTCGAACGTGCTCTGGGCGGCCTTCGACGAAGGGCTCGGCACGGTCGGCATCCTGTCCTCCCCAATCGCGGGCGGTCACGGAAACCTCGAATACCTCGTGCATCTGAGCGCGGTGCGCGGTGCGAGTCCGACAGAATGGACAGGTCGGGTCGACGAACTGGCAGGGAGGACGAAGGCGTGAATGACGCACGGCGCTTCCTCGTTGTCTCGCACACCGGCCGTCAGGCGGCCCTCGAGGCGACGAGCGAGGTGTGCGCGCAACTGCTCGCGGCCGGCGCCATCCCGGTGATCGCGGCCGAACACTGGGATGACGTGCATGTCTTCGTGCCCGAGCTCAACGGCGAGGTCGAGCGGTTCGAAGAGACCGACCCCGCCGGCATCGAGCTCGTCATCGTGCTCGGTGGCGACGGTACGATTCTGCGCGCAGCCGAGATCATGCGCGACTTCCCGGTGCCGTTGCTCGGCGTGAATCTCGGCCACGTCGGATTCCTCGCCGAGAGTGAGCGCGACGATCTCGGATACACCGTGAGCCGGGCACTCGCGCGGGATTACACCGTCGAAGAGCGGATGACCCTCTCGGTGCGTGCGAAGATCGGCACCGACGTCGTCTACGAGAGCTGGGCGCTCAACGAGGTCACGGTCGAGAAGGCGGAGCGCGAGCGGATGCTCGAGGTCGTCATCGAGGTCGACCGTCGGCCGCTCTCGTCGTTCGGGTGCGACGGCGTCGTGATGTCGACGCCGACCGGCTCCACCGCCTACTCGTTCTCGGCGGGTGGCCCGGTCGTCTGGCCGAGTCTCGAGGCCCTGCTGCTCGTTCCGCTCAGCGCCCATGCCCTGTTCGCGCGTCCGCTCGTTGTCGGCCCCGAGTCGTCCCTCGTGGTCGAGATCCTGCAGCGCACCGAGGCATCCGCAGTCATCTGGTGCGACGGCCGTCGCACCTTCGACCTGCCGCCCGGGGCTCGGGTCATCGTGCGCAGGTCTCCGGTTCCAGTGCGCCTCGCGCGACTTCACGAGGCGCCGTTCACCGATCGTCTCGTCAACAAGTTCCAGCTCCCGGTCACCGGGTGGAGGGGGCCGGTGGGGCGTGAGTGAGGCTGCATCGAAAGAAGGCAGCGATGAGTGGGGGCTGCGTTGATTGAGGAGCTCGGCATCCGCGACCTCGGCGTCATCGCCGAGGCGACCCTTCCACTCGGTCCGGGTTTCACTGCGGTGACGGGTGAGACCGGTGCAGGCAAGACCATGGTGGTGACGGCCCTCGGGCTGCTGCTCGGCTCCCGTGCCGACGCGGGCTCCGTGCGCGCCGGTGCCAAGCAGGCTTGGGTCGAGGGGCGCTGGGTGGTGCCCGACGACGGCGCGATCGCCGAACGCGTGGCCGAGACGGGCGGCGAAGTCGAGGCCGGTGAGCTGCTGCTGGGGCGCTCGGTCTCCGCTGAAGGGCGCAGCCGCGCCGTGGTGGGCGGCCGCAGTGCACCGGTCGGCGTGCTCGCCGAACTCGGCGACGAACTCGTCGTCGTGCATGGGCAGGCCGACCAGCAACGACTCCGTTCCGCGGTCGCCCAGCGTGAGGCGCTCGATCGCTTCGCGGGGCAGGCCCTGCAGAGCGTGCTCGACGAGTACCGCACGGCCTTCAACGCCTGGCGAACGGATGCCGCTGAGCTCGACCGTTTGCGTGAGGCCCACGACGCGCGCACCAGTGAGGCGGCGGAGCTGCGCGCAGCGCTCGACGAGGTCGAAGTTGCAGACCCGCAGCCCGGTGAAGACGTCGAACTCCAAGAGCGCGCCGATCGCCTGTCGAATCTCGAAGAACTCCGCCTCGCCGCTGCGCAGGCACGCACACTCGTCTCGGCTGAAGACGTCGTCGACGACGCACCCGATGCCGTGGCGCTCGTCGACGGGGCCCGTCGGCACCTCGAACGCGTGTCTGAGCACGACCCCGCCCTGCAGCCGATCACCGAGGTGCTGACGAACGCCGGATTCCTCCTCGCAGATGCTGCGGCGGAGCTGTCGGGATACCTCGCGGGTCTCGACGCCGACGGCGCTCGCGAGCTCGAAGTCGTCAACGAACGACGTGCGATGCTCGGGGGGCTCATTCGCCGCCACGGCAGTCTCGACGAAGTGCTCGAGTTCCGCCGCAGCGGGGGACTGCGGCTCATCGAGCTCGACAGCGATGATGAGCGCATCGAGGGGCTCGAGGCATCCGTCGCCGCACTCGAGGCCCAGGTCGATCTGCTCGCCGGGCAGGTGACCGTCGTACGCACCGAGGCAGCCGGCCGTTTGGCCGCCGCGGTCACGAACGAGCTCGCAGCGCTCGCGATGCCCGACGCCCAGTTGGCGGTCTCCATCGAGGCGGCGCCCGAGGCGGTCGCGCATGGCCGAGACATCGTGTCCATCCTGCTCCGCCCGCATCCAGGAGCCGAGCCCCGACCGGTCTCGCGTGGCGCGTCGGGCGGTGAGCTTTCACGGGTGATGCTTGCGATCGAGGTCGTCATCGCGGGCAGCTATCCGGTTCCGACGTTCGTCTTCGACGAGGTCGACGCGGGAGTCGGCGGTGCGGCGGCGATCGAGATCGGCCGCCGACTCGCACGACTCGCCGAACGCTCCCAAGTCATCGTCGTCACTCACCTCGCACAGGTCGCCGCGTTCGCGACGAATCACCTGAGCGTGGTGAAGGGCACCGACGGTCAGGTCACCTCGTCGAGCGTGCGCCAGCTCGCGGGCGCCGAGCGCGAGGCCGAGATGGCACGGTTGCTGTCAGGGCTCACCGACTCGGAGAGCGGACTCGCGCACGCGCGGGAATTGTTGGAGATCGCCGCAGATCGCGCGGCGTGATGCGCGGCCGAAGGCCGTGCGCGATGGGGGATCAACGGGATCCCGAGCAGAGATGGGGGAGCGCGTGGGGCATGTCGGGGCGAACGGCCGGGAACGTGAGTTAGACTATAAGCCCGTGGTGGATGAACGCGGAACAGCTCCTTCGAGCACAGACAACAATTCGATCCCTGAGTCGACGAACGGCGAGACCAAGCACATCTTTGTGACGGGTGGCGTCGTTTCTTCGTTGGGCAAGGGACTCACGGCGGCGAGTCTCGGCAATCTCCTGACAGCCAGGGGCCTGCGAGTCGTCATGCAGAAGCTCGATCCCTATCTCAATGTGGATCCGGGCACGATGAACCCGTTCCAGCACGGTGAGGTCTTCGTCACCGACGACGGCGCCGAAACCGACCTCGACATCGGGCACTACGAGCGGTTCCTCGACATCAATCTGAGCCAGGCGGCGAACGTCACGACCGGTCAGATCTACTCGACGGTCATCGCCAAAGAGCGACGTGGCGAGTATCTCGGCGACACGGTGCAGGTCATCCCGCACATCACCGACGAGATCAAGCGGCGTATGCGGCTGCAGGCCTCGGAGTCGCCGAAGCCCGATGTGATCATCACCGAGATCGGCGGCACCGTCGGCGACATCGAGTCGCAGCCGTTCATCGAGTCGGCCCGCCAGGTGCGCCACGAGCTCGGCCGCAAGAACGTGTTCTTCGTGCACGTCTCGCTCGTTCCATTCATGGGCGCATCGGGTGAACAGAAGACGAAGCCAACGCAGCACTCAGTCGCCGCGCTCCGTTCCATCGGCATCCAGCCCGACGCCCTCGTGCTCCGCAGCGACCGGCCGGTCACCGAATCGAACAAGCGCAAGATCGCGCTCATGTGCGATGTCGACGAGGCGGCCGTCGTGAACGCGGTCGACGTGCCGTCGATCTACGAGATCCCCACGATGCTGCACGACCAGGGGCTCGACTCCTACATCATCGACGCGCTCGGACTCACTGCGGCAGACGTGGACTGGTCAGGCTGGAGCGAACTGCTCGACGTCGTGCACCAGCCGAAGCACGAGGTGACGATCGGACTCGTCGGCAAGTACATCGACCTGCCCGACGCGTACCTCTCGGTCACCGAGGCGTTGCGCGCCGGTGGGTTCGCCAACGACACGAAGGTCAAGATCGAGTGGATCCCATCTGACGAGTGTCAGACGCCAGAGGGAGCCCAGAAACACTTGGCCCACCTCGACGGCATCTGCGTGCCCGGCGGATTCGGCGTGCGCGGCATCGAGGGCAAGCTCGGCGCCCTGCACTTCGCCCGTGAGAACGGCATTCCCGTGCTCGGCCTCTGCCTCGGTCTGCAGTGCATGGTCATCGAGTACTCGCGCAACGTGGCGGGCCTGCCGGGTGCATCGTCGAGCGAGTTCGATCCCGACACCGAGTTCCCCGTCATCGCGACGATGGAGGAGCAGGTCGAGATCATCGCCGGCGGCGACCTCGGCGGCACCATGCGCCTCGGTCTCTACCCGGCGAAGCTCGCCGTGGGGTCGATCGCGGCCGAGCTCTACGGCTCGACGGAGGTCTCCGAGCGGCACCGCCACCGCTACGAGGTCAACAACGTCTACCGCGATCGCATCGCACAGGCCGGCCTGACGTTCTCGGGCATGTCGCCCGATCGACACCTCGTCGAATTCGTCGAACTGCCGCGCGACGTGCACCCGTTCTACGTCGGCACCCAGGCGCACCCCGAGTTGCGCAGCCGCCCGAACGATCCGCACCCGCTGTTCCGCGGCCTCGTCGGCGCTGCGCTCGAGCGCCAGCAGGCGAGCCTGCTGTTCGACGTCAACAATGGCTGATCTGCGCGAGACCGGCGTCGGCGAGTTGCGAGAGCCGCTCGCCGACGAACGCGTCGAGGTGCCGATCGTCACGAGCGAGCGCGTCTTCGAAGGTCGTGTGTGGGACATCCGCCGTGATGCCTTCGAGTTCGGCGGCGAGACGATCGTGCGCGAGTACATGGACCACACCGGCGCCGTCGGCGTGCTGGCCCTCGACGACGACGACCGTGCGTTCCTGATCAAGCAGTACCGGCATCCGGTGCGCATGCGCGACTGGGAGATCCCCGCGGGGTTGCTCGACATCGACGGTGAAGACCCGCTTGCGGCCGCGAAACGCGAGCTGGCCGAAGAGGCCGACCTCGAGGCATCCGATTGGGCGGTGCTCACCGACTTCGCGACCTCACCGGGCGGCAGCGACGAACTGATTCGGGTCTACCTCGCTCGAGGGCTCTCGGCCACCGCCGACGCGTTCGCACGCGAGGCCGAAGAGGCCGACATGGAGACCCGCTGGGTGCCGCTCGACGAGTGCATCGACGCGGTGCTCGAGCGGCGCATCCGCAATGCGCCGCTCGCCGTCGCGGTGCTGTCCGCCGCTGCGGCGCGAGCACGCGGTTGGTCGAGCCTGGGCCAGGCGGATGCACCGTGGCCGGGCTGGGCCGTCGGTCGTTCGGAGCCGTCGCGGCGATGACCCGCACGCCGGTCGACGACTATCTGCGGCATCTCGCCGTGGAGCGGGGACTCGCGCGGAACACCATCGCCTCGTATCGTCGCGACCTCGTGATCTACGCGGACTGGCTCGCTGCTCGTGGCATCGAGGGGCCGGCGGCCGTGATGGAGCAGGACCTCAGCGATTTCATCCGGTTCCTCGGCGCCGAACGAGTGCCGACGCTGGCGACGTCATCGATCGCTCGCGTGCTGTCCGCGGTGCGGGGGCTGCATCGATTTCTCACCGAAGAAGGAGTCGTTCCCACAGACGTGTCGCGGGAGCTGCGCCCGCCGAAGCTGCCCATGCGGCTGCCGAAGGCGATCCCGGTCGACGATGTCGAGGCGCTCATCGCCGCTGCCGGCGGCGAGGAACCGACCGACCTGCGCGACATGGCCCTGCTCGAGCTCCTCTACGCCACAGGGGCGCGCGTGTCCGAAGCGGTGTCGCTGAACGTCGACGACCTCGTCGACCAAGAGGTGGTGCGACTCTTCGGCAAGGGCGGCAAGCAGCGCGTCGTTCCGCTCGGAAGCTATGCCCGGCGGGCGGTGGACGCGTATCTCGTGCGGGCCCGACCGTTGCTCTCCGCACGCGGGACGGCGACGCCCGCGCTCTTTCTCGGCGTGCGCGGCAAGCGGATGTCGCGGCAGGCCGCGTGGGAGGCGATCCGTGATGCCGCCGAGGTGGCAGGGCTCGCGACATCCGTCTCACCGCATACTCTGCGGCACTCTTTCGCGACTCATCTGCTCGAAGGCGGTGCGGATGTGCGCGTCGTGCAGGAGCTGCTCGGGCACTCCTCGGTCGCGACGACCCAGATCTACACGCTCGTCACAGCCGATACACTCCGGGAGATGTACACGGCGGCCCACCCGCGTGCTCGCTAGAATCAAGCAAGCACCCGCCCGGCCCCAGGAGAGAGTGAACACGTGACGCACCAGAAGCGCGACTCAGCGAACGGAATCGCAACGCTTCCGCCAGAGCTCGGTCCCACTGGTCGTCCTCATCGCGAATTCCCCGAGCCCAAGGCCTTGACCACCCACGGTCCGGCGCGCATCATCGCCCTCTGCAATCAGAAGGGCGGGGTCGGCAAGACGACCACCACGATCAACCTCGGGGCCACGCTCGCCGAGTACGGTCGCCGCGTGCTCGCGATCGACTTCGACCCGCAGGGTGCGCTCTCGGCGGGTCTCGGCGTGCAGACGCACGACGCGCCGACGATCTACGACCTGTTGCTCTCGCGCACGCTCGACCCGGCCGACGTGATCCAGAAGACCGGCGTCGAGAACCTCGACGTGATTCCCGCGAACATCGACCTCTCCGCGGCAGAAGTGCACCTCGTCACCGAGGTCGCCCGCGAGCAGATCCTCGCCGGAGTGCTGCGCCGGGTCGCCGACGACTACGACGTGATCCTCATCGACTGCCAGCCGTCGCTCGGCCTGCTCACCGTGAACGCGCTCACGGCGAGCCACGGCGTGGTCATCCCGCTCGAGTGCGAGTTCTTCGCGCTGCGCGGCGTGGCCCTCCTCATCGAGACGATCGACAAGGTGCGCGACCGGTTGAATCCCGCCATCGAGCTCGACGGCATCCTCGCGACGATGTACGACTCGCGCACCCTGCACTCACGTGAGGTGCTCGAGCGGGTCGTCGATGCGTTCGGCGAGAAGGTGCTCGAGACGGTCATCACGCGCACGGTCAAGTTCCCCGACGCGACCGTCGCAGCGACCCCGATCACAGAGTTCGCTCCCGAGCACCAGGCGTCGAAGTCGTACCGCCAGCTCGCCAGGGAGCTGGTGTTCCGTGGCGCGGTCGCCTGAAGCGGCTTCGGCCCCCGAGCAGCAGGTGCCCGAGGGTGGCTTCCGCGTCGCCCTCACCAACTTCGAGGGTCCGTTCGACCTCTTGCTCTCGCTCATCGCGAAGCATGAGCTCGACATCACCGAGGTGTCACTGTCGGCCGTGACCGACGAGTTCATCTCCTACCTGCGCGGGCTCGATTCCGAGGAGGAGCTCGACCGGGCGTCGGAGTTCCTCGTGGTCGCGGCGACCCTGCTCGATCTGAAGGTCGCCGGGCTGCTGCCGCAGGGTGAACTCGTCGATGCTGAAGACGTCGCGCTGCTCGAGGCGCGCGACCTGCTCTTCGCGAGGCTCCTGCAGTACCGGGCGTTCAAGGAGGCCGCGCGGTGGTTCTCGGGGCACCTCGAGCAGGAGGCGCTTCGGCACGCCCGCAACGTACGGCTCGAGGAGAAGTTCCGCCGGCGTGCGCCCGAACTCGTGTGGACGCTCTCTGCCGAGGACTTCGCCGCGCTGGCGACCCTGGCGCTCACGCCGCGAGAGATTCCCGTGGTGGGACTCGATCACCTGCACGCGCCGCTCGTCTCGATTCGCGAGCAGGCCGCGCACGTCGTGGCGGTACTCCGGCGCGGCGACCCCGTGACATTTCGCCAGCTCATCGCAGGGGTCGCGCAGCCGGGACTCGTCGTGGCGCGCTTCCTCGCCGTGCTCGAGCTCTACCGTCACGCGGCGATCGGCTTCGAACAACTCGAACCGCTCGGTGAACTGACCCTTCGATGGTCGGCCGAGAATTGGACGGATGAGAACCTCGAGAGCCTGGGGGCGGACTATGACGAGTGAGACGGATGTCGCGGCGATGAATCTCGATACCGGCGCAGAGCGCCCGAATCGACCAGAAGAGTCGCCAGCTGAGGGCAACGGCCCTGAACTGTCGATCTCGACACCACTCGACGTTCCGGGGCAACCGCGGCTCGACCTCGACCGCGCACTCGAGGCGATTCTGTTCATCGCCGACGAACCGCAGAGCGTCGTGTCGCTGGCGGCTGCGGTCGCGCGACCCGTCGCAGAGGTGCGTGCGTCGATCGCTCGACTCCGCGCCGACTACGACGGCACCGGCACGTCGGGCGAGCCGCGAACGGATGTCGCAGGGGAGCCCGAGGCTCGCGGCATCCGTCGCGGCTTCGAACTTCGCGAGGTGGGCGGTGGCTGGCGATTCTACGTCCGAGCCGAGTACGACACCCTCGTGGCGGACTTCGTGCTGACGCAGTCGTCGACCAAGCTCTCGCAGGCTGCGCTCGAGACGCTCTCGGTGATCACGTACAAGCAGCCGATCACGCGGTCGCAGGTCGCCTCCATCCGGGCGGTGAACGTGGACTCGGTGGTACGCACCCTGCTCGGTCGCGGACTCGTGACCGAAGTCGACACCGATCCCGAGACGGGCGCGATCCTCTACGGCACGACCGAGCTCCTGCTCACCAACCTCGGTATCAACTCGCTCGACGAGCTGCCGCACATCTCGCCGTTGCTCGACGACGGCCAGGAAGGATTCGACATTGACTGACGCAACCGGCTGGGGCGGCGAACCCGCTCCTGAGGGCGTTCGGCTGCAGAAGGTGCTCGCGGCGGCGGGCGTCGCGAGCCGCCGAGTCTCAGAGCAGTACATCACCGAGGGCCGGGTCGAAGTCAACGGCGAGGTCGTCACGGAGCTGGGGCGCCGCATCGATCCCGAGACCGACCTGGTCGCCGTCGACGGTGTCGCTGTGCAACTCGACCCGGCCAAGCGCTACTACATGCTGAACAAGCCGCGCGGCGTCGTCTCGTCGATGCGCGACGAGCAGGGCCGGCCCGACCTCACGAGTTTCACCGATGACCTCGAGGAGCGCGTGTTCAACGTGGGCAGACTCGACGCCGAGACGAGCGGCTTGCTGCTGCTCACGAACGACGGCGACCTCGCCCACGTGCTCGCCCACCCTTCGTTCGGCGTCTCGAAGACCTACATCGCGAAGGTCACGGGCCGAGTGAGCCCGCAGACCGTGCAGAAGCTGAAGAACGGCATCGAGCTCGAAGACGGACCGATCAAGGCCGACCGCGCACGCATCCTGCAGCAGCAGGGGGACGACGCGCATTCGATGGTCGAGTTGACGCTCCACTCGGGCCGCAACCGCATCGTGCGCCGCATGCTCGACGCCGTGGGGCATCCAGTCGTCGACCTCGTGCGTCGCAGCTTCGGGCCACTGAATCTCGGCACGCTCCGATCGGGTGAGATGCGCGAACTGACGAAGGTGGAGCGCGGCGAGCTGCTCACGATCTCGCGGGCTGCGGATGCTGGCGCGAATGAGCCCGCGAATGAGCCCGCGGAAGCAACCGCGGATAGCGCCGCGGAACCCGGCGGGCAGGCGAACGACACGTGAGCGAATCACGCCTGGTCGGGCCGGTTCGCGTCGTCGGCGTCGGCCTGCTCGGCGCCAGCATCGGCCTCGGGCTGCGGGCGAAGGGCATCGACGTGATCCTCGCCGACGCGTCGCCCACCCACCTCGCGATCGCCGTCGACTACGGTGCCGGCCGGCCCGCAGTACCCGGTGACCAGCCCCAGTTGATCGTCGTGTGCGTGCCGCCCGACGTGACGGCCGATGTCGTGGCGGCAGAGCTCGATGCCTATCCGCAGGCGATCGTCACGGATGTCGCCAGCGTCAAGCTCGCCGTCTACGAAGACCTGAAAGCACGCGGGGCCGATCTCTCGCGCTACATCGGCACGCACCCGATGGCCGGGCGAGAACGCGGTGGCCCGATGTCGGGTCGCGCCGACCTCTTCGTCGGCCGCCCATGGGTCGTCGCGGCCCACGGCGGCATCTCCTACCGAGACGGCTCGGCGATCGACGACCTCATTCTCGATCTCGGCGCCACTCTCGTCGAGCTCACGCCCGAGCAGCATGACGCGGCCGTCGCCCTCGTCTCGCACGTGCCGCAAGTGGTGTCGAGTCTCATGGCGCGCCGACTCATCGAGGCCCCCCATGCTTCGGTGAACCTCGCGGGGCAGGGTCTGCGCGATGTCACTCGGGTCGCCGCGAGCGACCCTGAACTCTGGGTGCAGATCCTCGGTCAGAACGCCGCGCCGGTCGCCGAGATCCTCCGCGGCTACCGCGACGACCTCGACCGGTTCGTCGACGCACTCGAGAACATGGATGCCCCGGGCGCGCGTCGCCGCGTGGCCGAAGAGCTCTTCGGCGGCAACACCGGTGTCGAACGGCTGCCCGGCAAGCACGGCGTCGATCGGCGCTACTCGAGCCTCATCGTCATGATCGACGACAGGCCGGGCCAGCTCGCCCGCCTCTTCAACGACGTCGGCGAGGCCGGTGCCAATATCGAAGACCTCCGCCTCGAGCACTCGCCCGGCGCGCAGATCGGCCTCGCCGAGATCTCGGTGCTGCCCGAGGTGCAACAGCATCTCACCGACGAGCTGGCCGCCCGCGGCTGGCGGATTGCAGGTTGAACGTGCCACCCGTCATCCCGTTCGTGGTCGCCGTCGACGGCCCAGCCGGCAGCGGCAAGTCGAGCGTGTCCAAAGAGGTCGCGCGCCGGCTGGGGTTCGGATTCCTCGACACGGGGGCGGCGTATCGCGCGTTGGCCTGGCATGCAGAGGCATCCGGTGTCGACACGGATGACGCGGCATCCGTCGCCTCGTGCCTCGACTCGTTCGAGTATCGCATCGGAACCGACCCGACCGGATACGCGGTGCACGTCGGCGACATCGATGTGACCGATGCGATCCGCGACCCGCAGATCTCCGCGGTGGTCAGCGCCGTCGCACGTGTTCCCGAGGTGCGTCGCCACCTCATCGAGCTGTTCCGTTCGATCATGGCGGCCGTCGACGCGCCCGGCATCATCGTCGAAGGACGCGACATCACGACGGTGGTGGCACCCGACGCCCCCGTTCGCATACTCCTCACAGCATCCGAAGCGGTTAGAATGGGCAGGCGCTCCGCCGAACTCGCCGGATCCTCGGCCGAGGCAGTGGGGGAGCAGTTGCGCAAGCGCGATGCGGCCGATTCCAAAGTCGTGGACTTCATGACCGCGGCCGACGGCGTCACGACCGTCGATTCGACTGAACTCGACTTCGACCAGACGGTCGACGCGGTGATCGGCGTGATCCGCGCAGCGCAACCGGCGCTCGCACCGTAGTCGCGACGCGACCGGCGCACACAGACTTCAGAGGAGAGACCATGACCGACCAGGGCGAAGACTTCGACGCTCCCGACGACGATCTCGCGGAGCGTCTCGCCGACGTCGATGACGAGCTCGCCGAGCAGCGGGCGACCACGCTCCGGTCGGGGCTCGCCGACTACGCGCTCGACGACGACGACCTCGAGGTGCTCGAGCTCTCCGAAGAGGGCGAGGAGGCGATTCGCTTCCTCCCCGCACTGCCGGTGATCGCGATCGTCGGTCGGCCGAACGTCGGCAAGTCGGCCCTCGTGAACCGAATCCTCGGGCGCCGTGAGGCCGTCGTCGAAGATACTCCTGGCGTCACTCGCGACCGCGTGTCGTACAAGGGCGAGTACCTCGACCGGCGGTTCACGCTCGTCGACACCGGTGGGTGGGAGCCCGACGCGAAGGGCATCGACGCATCGGTTGCCGCGCAGGCCGAGGTTGCGATCGACCTCTCCGATATCGTGCTGTTCGTGGTCGATGCCACGGTCGGTGCCACATCGACCGATGAGCACGTCGTGCGCCTGCTCCGCAAAGCGGGCAAGCCGGTGTTCCTGCTGGCGAACAAGGTCGACGACGCCCGCCAGGAGTCCGAGGCTGCTGCGCTCTGGAACCTCGGCCTCGGCGAGCCGCTCCCGGTGTCGGCCCTGCATGGTCGCGGCGTCGCCGACATGCTCGAGACCGTCTTCAAGGTGCTGCCGCAGGTTTCGGCCGTCGCGAAAGACGAGTTCGGTGGCCCGCGTCGCGTCGCGATCCTCGGTCGCCCCAACGTCGGCAAGTCGAGCCTGCTGAACAAGACCGCCGGTGAAGAGCGCGTCGTCGTGAACGAACTCGCGGGCACCACCCGTGACCCCGTCGACGAGCAGATCGAGCTGGGCGGCAAGATCTGGCGCTTCGTCGACACAGCCGGCATCCGTCGTCGCGTGCACCTGCAGCAGGGCGCCGACTTCTACGCCTCGCTGCGAACGCAGGCCGCCCTCGAGAAGGCCGAGGTCGCAGTCGTGCTGCTCGACGTCTCGCAGCCGATCTCCGAGCAAGACGTGCGCATCATCGACCTCGTGCTCGAATCGGGTCGCGCGCTCGTGCTCGCGTACAACAAGTGGGATCTGCTCGACGACGAACGTCGCCGTTATCTCGAACGCGAGATCGACCAAGACCTGCACCACGTGGCGTGGGCACCGCGGGTGAACATCTCGGCGAAGACCGGCCGGCACCTCGAGAAGCTCGTACCCGCCCTCGAGACCGCGCTCGAGTCGTGGGACACCCGCATTCCGACCGGCAAGTTCAACGCGTTCCTCACCGAGCTGACGCAGGAGCACCCGCACCCGGTGCGCGGCGGCAAGCAGCCCCGCATCCTGTTCGGCACGCAGGCAGCAAGTCGCCCGCCGACATTCGTTCTGTTCACGACCGGATTCCTCGACCCGGGCTATCGCCGCTTCATCCAGCGGCGCTTGCGCGAGATCTACGGCTTCGAAGGCTCGCCGATCGTCATCAACATGCGGGTGCGCGAGCGCCGCGAGCGCGGCAGGTAGTTCACGGATGCCGCGGCGCCCGAGTCGTTCCCGTCGAGCGGGGGAGTCGGGCGATCGCGGCATCTACGTCGAGATCCTGGTGCGCGCCGAACTCGACGAGGTCTGGCGGCTCACGCAAGAGCCGGCGTTGCATTCGCGCTGGGACCTTCGCTTCTCATCGATCGTGCCGACGTCGCAGCTGCGCGAGGGCGGCTACCGGTTCGTCTACGAACGGTCGCTGGGCGTGCACACCATCACCGGCACGGGCGTGTCGCTCGGCGAGCGTTCGCACGCCGACGGCGCGACATCAGCGCTGCGGTTCGACACGGATGACGCGTGGTCGCCGATCCGCGGCGGACGCGGCTACTGGCGATACGTGTCGACGCTCGATGGCGTGCGATTCATCACCGGATACGACTACGAGCCCGGGTTCGGGCGATGGGCCGACCTGCTCATCCGCCCGCT
The DNA here is from genome assembly GCF_059445385.1 of Agromyces sp. Y182. Taxonomy (NCBI): domain Bacteria; kingdom Bacillati; phylum Actinomycetota; class Actinomycetes; order Micrococcales; family Microbacteriaceae; genus Agromyces; species Agromyces sp. Y182. The sequence continues at coordinate 17,115 of NZ_JCAIUF010000002.1, forward strand.
GGTGCGGTGGATGACCGCGTGGAGCTTCGATCGCTTGCGGATCTGGGCGGAGACCGGCGTGGAGCCGGAACGATGGCCCGCGGCATCCGTCATCATGTTCTGGCGCCGCGATCGACCACGTGCGCGACGTTGCCACACCACGCCGCCGCCGCGCGGTGTGTTCACGCACGAGCCCGAAGCTCTCGCCGCCCTGGAGGAACCGTGGCCGAAATCGCCGATGAGCCCGGCACTGTGACCGTCGGCGCGGTGTTCCCTCGTGTGCTCGGCGAGGATTTCGAGCGGCTTCATCCGATGATGCAACGACGATTCGGCGTGTCGCTCGCCGGCGGCTACGCCTGCGTCGGCAGCGGCACGATGACGAGCATTCGCCGAGGGCCGTGGTGGACGCTGCCGTTCCTGCAGTTCGGGCGACTTCGGAACATCCTGATCCCGGATGTCGGCAGTGAGGTGCCGTTCACGATCGAGAACCACCCATACCTCGATCCGTTGGGTCGGGAGACCGTCACGTTCGTGCGCGAGTACCGTGTGCCCGGCCATCGGCGAGCGAGTCGCTTCGACGCGACGATGGTAGTCGACCCTCGACGCGATGTCATCGTCGACTACCTCGGCACGCACCAGCACCTGGCCGTCGACCTCTCGCTTTCAGTCGAGCCCGACGGATCGCTGCTGCTGCGCTCGGGGGAACAGAGATTCCGCGAGGGATGGATCGACTTCAGGTTCCCGGTGCTCTTCTCCGGCTACGCCGAGCTGCGGGAGCGCTTCGACGATGAGTCGGGCGTGTACCGGGTGAAGCTCGAGGTACGCAATCGCGCGTTCGGCTTTCTCTTCGGCTACGAGGGCTGGTTCACGTGCGAGTTTCCGCGATCGGGTGAGCTGCCCGCCGATGCACGCCCGAAGCGGCACGAGGCACGGTACTGACCGAGATGGACCTCACGATCAGGGTGAAGCCCGGCAGCCGCAAGGCGCCGCTCGTGGAGCCGAACGAGGGTGATGCGTCGGCGTCGGTCACAGTGTTCGTGCGTGAGCGCGCGATCGACGGCGCCGCGAACGAGGGCGTCATCGCCGCGCTCGCGACGCACTTCAGCGTGCCGCGCAGTCGTGTGCACATTCTGCGCGGGGCATCGTCGCGTGTGAAGCGCGTGCGCATCGACGTGGACTGACCGGCACCTGCTGCGGCCCGACTACAGCCTCAATTGCGAAGATCCGTCACTCACCAGCTCGACCTGCATGATCGCTCGGTCTGGCTTCGGCCGGGAGATTTCGGTGAAGCCGGCGCCCGCGAACATCGAGACCGTGCCGTGGAAGAGCGCATCTGCTGCGACCTTCGCACGCTTCGAGGGGTCGACGGCGTAGGCCTCGATGACGGCGGCGCCGCCCGCACGGGCGAAGTCGACCGCGGCCTCGGCGAGAGCGCGACCGACACCGCGGCCACGGTGGCTTCGCGGTACGACGAAGCATGAGACGGCCCAGACGCCGGCGTCGTCGAAGTCGGGGTGGGCGGAGCCTCCGGTGACGATGCGGCTGCGGCGGAGTCTGGGGAGATTGGTTCGCGGCTCGACGGCGCACCAACCGACTGGCGTCTCACCGTCGTAGGCGATGAGCCCCGGCCCGGCGTCGGTGCTGTGCATCTGCGCTTGCAGGCGGTCGTGCAGGGCGTCATCGCCGATGCCCCGCCAGTCGCTGCCCGGGATCTTGTACCACTGGCACCAGCAATGCGCCGGGTCGCCGCGTGTGCCGAACACGGCCTCGACATCGGCGAACGGCACTTCGCTCGCCGGAACGACCCGGAGCGGTGCGGGCTCGAGATCTTCGATCAGATCGGTCATCACGTCTCGAAGATAGCGCCGACCACTGACATCCGAGCCCGCCGCTCACGACATGATGCGCGACATGCAACGCGACCACGCCGAGCTCTCAGCAGAGTTGCTGGATGCCGTCGCACCGGTCGATCGGGTAGTACATCTGATTCGGTTTCGAGAACCTCGCTGAAGTCGGCTGCTCGATGCGGTGGCGCGTCAAAGCCCAGGCAGGTGCTTGATGTTCGAGCGCGCCATCGCCACTGCTTCGGCTGCGCCGCCGTGCAGCACGGTCTTCGACATCGCAAGCGCGAATCCCTTCACCTGCTCGCCCGTGATCGCGGGCGGCAGCGAGAGCGCTCGCGGATCGGTGACGATGTCGAGCAGCGCCGGGCCGTCGTGGGCGAACGCGGTCGCAACGGCATCCTTCACTGCGTGCGGGTCGTCGACGCGCTCCGCGTGGAAGCCGATCGCCTCGGCGATGCCGGCGTAGTCGACCGGCGGAACGTCGACGCCGAATGACGGGAACCCGTCGACGAGCATCTCGAGCTTCACGAGCCCGAGGGTCGAGTTGTTGAACACGAAGATCTTGAGCGGCAGCTTGTACGCCACCGCGGTGATGAGTTCGCCGAGCAGCATCGAAAGCCCGCCGTCGCCGGCGATCGCAACGACCTGGCGGTCAGGGTAGGCGAACTGCGCGCCGATCGCGTGGGGGAGCGCATTCGCCATCGAGCCGTGGAGGAACGATCCGATGATGCGCCGATCGGGTGCGGGGGTGACGTAGCGGGCCTGCCAGACGTTGCCCATGCCGGTGTCGGCCGTGAAGACCGCGTCGTTGTCTGCGGCCTCATCGATGAGTGAGATGGCGTACTCGGGATGGATCGGCGTGACCTTCGAGACATCCGTATAGGTGCCCACGACCGTGTCGAGCAGCTTGTGGTGCTTCTTCAACGTGCGGTCGAGGAAGGCATGGTTGCTCTTCGGCGCCACGAGATCGGTGAGCCGGGCGAGCGTGACCCGCACGTCGCCGTGCACGGGGTGCGCGACGCTGACGCGCCGGCCGAGATGCGCGGCATCCGTATCGATCTGGGCGATGACGACCTTCTCAGGGTCGGGCATGAACTGTTCGTAGGGGAAATCGGTGCCGATGAGCAGCAACAGGTCGGCATCGTGGATGCCCGCGTGCGCTGCGCCGTAGCCGAGCAGGCCGGTCATGCCGACGTCGAAGGGGTTGTCGTACTGGATCCACTGCTTGCCGCGCAGGGTGTGGCCGACCGGTGCCTTGAGCAGCTCGGCGAACGCGATCACCTCGTCGTGCGCACCCTCGACTCCGGCGCCTGCGAAGATCGCGACCGTCTTCGCCTCGTCGATCGCGGCGGCAAGGCGTCGCACATCGGCTTCAGCGGGCACGAGCGTCGCGGGTTCAGTGAGCACGAGCGACGGGAACGAAGCGGATGCCTCGAACTCCGCGACATCCCCTGGCATGACGATCACCGAAACCCCGGGGCCTGCGATCGCATGCCGCAGCGCCGAGTTGACCACACGCGGCGACTGCGCAGCCGTCATGATCTGCTCGCAGTAGTTCGAGCACTCGACGAACAGGCGCTCGGGGTGCGTCTCCTGAAAGTACCCCGAACCGATCTGCGCGCTCGGGATGTGGCTCGCGATGGCGAGCACCGGTGCGCCCGAGCGATGCGCGTCATAGAGGCCGTTGATGAGGTGCAGGTTGCCAGGCCCGCAACTGCCGGCGCACACCGCGAGCTTGCCCGTGAGCTGCGCCTCGGCAGCGGCCATGAACGCGGCGGATTCCTCGTGGCGCACGTGGATCCAGTCGATGCCGCCCTTCGCCTTGCCACCCGATCGGCGCACCGCATCGACGATGGGATTCAGCGAATCCCCGACGATGCCGTAGATGTGATCGACGCCTGCATCGATGAGCTGGGCGACGAGCTGGTCGGCGATGGAGCGTGCCACGGTGTTTCCCCCTCGGAAGTGCGTATGTGCCCCCAAGTCTTGCGGGGATGATGCTCGAGGTCGAGGGCTCTCAGCTGATCGTCAGTGGCTGGAGAGGATGTCGTCTGTTGGTTGAGGACGGAGCGGAGCGACCGTCTCGAAACCCGGCGAGCGGATGCCGCGTGGGTGCCCTCGTGTGCACGAGCACGCCCTCGAATGCCGCTATGATGGTCAAGTTGTCTTCGGCGAAATCCGATGGCATCGGGCTGTGGCGCAGCTTGGTAGCGCACTTGACTGGGGGTCAAGGGGTCGCAGGTTCAAATCCTGTCAGCCCGACCAGAAAGTCCCGGAAACTCAAGGGTTTCCGGGACTTTTGAGGTTAAGAGATTTGATCCTCCCATCGAAAACCCATCACTTTCACCCCTGCAGCACCCCTGATGCGGACGTGCCGTCCGAGGCGGCCGCGTCATCTCCGGTCGGTTCCGACTGCTCCGGGGCGCGATGCGCACCTGACGGGTATGAACCCGCACGAGGATCTGCCGATCAGTTCGGCGACGGTACCCGCCGACGCATTCGGGCTCGAGCCCCTCTTGGACGTCGCCGAGCTGGCTGCCTATCTGGGTGTGCCCGTCTCGACGCTCTACGACTGGCGCACCCGCGGCAAAGGGCCGGCGGCCTACCGCTTCGGCAAGCACCTGAAGTTCGCCGTCTCGGACGTACGCGCCTGGGTGGCCGAGCAGCGGGAATCGGCGTAGTCGCCGCACCGGTGTTCCGAGGGGTGGCGAACTGACATGGGCCGGCCACGACTGACCATCGGCAGCTTCGGCGAAATCACCACCTGGATCCTGCCATCCGGGCGATTCGAAGCCCGCACCCGGTATCGCGACTGGGACGGTCGCTCACGCATCGTGCAGGCCACCGCCGACACCACCAAGGCAGCCGAGCGAGCACTGAAGAAGAAGCTCGCGGGTCGCTCGGAGCTCCAGCCCGCATGCAGCTCCGGCCACTTGACGCCGGACAGCCCCTTCGGCGACCTCGTCGCGTACTGGCTGCAGGACATCGACCTCGAGGGCCGGATCTCGAAGACGACTCGGATCCTGTACGAGCGGAACATGCGCACCCTCGTGCTGCCGGTGTTCGAGCACCTGACCTTGCGTGAGATCGGGGTGGCCCGCTGCGACCGCTTCATCAAGGAGCAGGCGAGGATCTCGTACAACCGCGCGAAGCAGTCGCGCGTCGTGCTGCGGCTCGCGCTCGAACTCGCGGTGCGGCACGAGGTGCTGCCGGCCAACCCGATGCATCACGTCTCCCGCGTCTACCGTGAGGCCCGGATGCCGGACGCCCTGACGAGCGTCGAGGTGAACGCGATCCGCGCCGTGATCGCCCGCTGGGAGTCCGGCGTGGGCCACAGCTCAGGTCCCCGGCCCGATGGGCAACTCGGCGCGATCGTCGAGGTCATGCTCGGCACGTCCGCCCGCATCGGTGAGGTGCTCGCGATCCGACGGCGCGACGTCGACGTCACCGGACCGACGCCGACGATCAGGATCGCCGGGACTATCATCAGCCGTCATGGCGAGCCGACGTTCCGGCAGGACCATCCGAAGACGGCGAAGTCCCGGCGCATCGTCGCATTGCCGTCGTTCACAGCCGAGGCGGTGCGGCGTCGACTTGCGGGCACCCTCGGCCCAGACCCGGAGTCGCTGGTGTTCCGCTCGCGCGAGGGCACTCCGCTGACCACGGCCAACGTCCGGCGTCAGCTACGACACGTGCTCGAGGGGGCAGGCATCGGCGGAGTGACACCGCACCTGTTCCGGCGCACCGTCGCGACTGCGGTGAACAACAACGCGAGCGTCGAACTCGCCGCCGAGTTGCTCGGGCACACCGATACGAAGATCACGGTGCAGCACTACATCCAACGTCGGGAACTGGTGAACCCGGCGACGGTGGAACTGCTGGAAAGAGCGTTCAGGCGGGATGAAGACTGATCGAGACGCTCGGCAGAGGAACGACGGCCAGCATGAATGCGGGTGTCCAGGACGGTCTCGCCGTACGACGCCGTCTAATCAGAATTGACGGTGGGGGCGAATCACCCCCACCGTGTGATCAGGGCTCTTCTCCCTGAGGCACAATCGCGCCGGTGACCCGTGTGCGCGTCACCCGAGCTGTACAGCCCGACTTGGACGGCATGGGCGAGGCGATGTGCGTGGCCCACATCGCTCCCATGACAGGTAGGTGCGCACGTGCTGCCTCGCGTGCAGCGCTGCGCATCTGTTGCCGTCTCCTTCACTATCTCCGATTCGAACGTCGCCCGACTCCGTCCAATCGCCGATAAAGCACAACCCCGTCCCAGCTGAGGATCCCTCCCCGGGTTGCGGGTGCACGGCTGCGCCGTCGTGGACAATCATGGCTGTATGGCGACAGAGCGAGAAAGCGCGATCGTTGTTGAGCTACCGGAGCTTGACGCAGTCCTCGACGACCACCGCCATACCCTCGATCCCTCGCGGCGGTGGGGGATGCCTGCGCACCTCACATTGCTTTACCCGTTCGTGCTGCCCGAAGCTGAGGATCACACCACACTGAGCCGGCTCGAGGCCGTCGCGAAGAGAGTGAGCCCCTTCGATGCCGTATTCGACGGCTTCGGCTGGTTCGCCGATCAGGTGGTCTGGCTCGCACCGTCGCAACCAGGCAAGTTCGAGAGCCTCATTCTCCAGGTGATTGACGCGTTTCCAGAGTGCCCTCCATACGGCGGTGCATTCGACGAGGTGATCCCTCATGTCACGATCGGCGAGGGAGGTGATGTGGAACTCATGCGTGCGGCTATGAACGCGATTCGTCCTCGGCTTCCGCTCAAGTCGAGAGTCGCGGCTCTCAGCCTTATGGACGGGTCGGCGGAACCCGGATGGTGGCATGTCGTCGAACGTGTGGCGCTCGGCGGTGCCTGATAGCGACGCTTGGACCGAGCGAGATTCGGAGCGCAGTAGTGGCGCGCCGAAACGTCGTATCCCACGCCAATTCCGCCAGCCCGATGAGGGATGTCTACCGGTCGGCCTACGACGTGAGGGTGGCACTAGCCGGGAGGATCGCGGCGGCGATCTTCGCCGCGATGTCCTGGATGCTGTCGCGGGCAGTCTCGAACCCGGCAAGATCGGGCAGGATGCCGCTGTACTCGGCTACCTGCGCGAATGTGACGTTGTGAAGTACGGGGATGAGCGTCTCCTTGTGTAGGAGAGCACCGAGTTCCCGTTCCGTCCAGAACCGACCTGTCAGGTAGGCGGGCGTGAGCAGCGCGATGCCGCATCGCGCTGACCGCAGCCCCTTATCCATCTGGAGGGCCTGACTCTTGCCGGGTATGATCGCCACTTCATCGAACCACACGGATGCGCCCAGGCGATCCAACTCTTCGCGAAGCGCGACGCCGACGTCCGCCCCGTCGATGCGCGCATAGCTGAGGAACGCGTCGTGCTCGCGCTCGGGGTGCTGTGCGGCGCGCTCCTGCAGACGGTCAGCGAGGCTCTGCTCGGCGGGCGTGTACCTGGGGCCCGTGGAAGCGGAGCGCAACTGGCGGTTGAGTTCGGCGACGGTGGCGCGATTGCGAGTGTTCGTCTGCTGGTTTTGCGTGTTGACGCGCTGGTTGTGGGCGTTCACTCGGGCGACCTCGGCGTTGTAGGCGTTAACGCGGCGCTGTTGAGCCTCGACGACCTCCCGGTTGTGCTGGTCGGCCTTGCGGTTGTACTCGTCGACCCGGCGCTTGTTCTCGCGATTCACGCGATCAACCTCTGCCTTGAACTTGCGCTCCGCTTCGCGCTGCGCCGCACGCAACTTCGCCTCGATCTGTGCCCTGCTGAGTCCTGCCATTTGCCGCCGCCCTTCCCAAATGCATTCAGCATGTCCAGAGTAGGAGTGACCACCGACATCCGGCCGCTGCGGTCGCTGCTCGCTGCCGTTGTCGCACTGGCGGTGCGGGCCCATCCTCAGGGTTGGTGCACCGGATCGGCTCGGAAATGCGCCAGGCCGTCGAGCCATTGAGCGACGTCGGCCGCGCGTCGCGACGAGCGTTCGTAGACGTCCAGGCGGTCGAGCACTTCGACCGTCCAACCGTTGAACCGGGAGACGATCGCGGCGCGACTGCGCGGGTCAAAGGGCTTGCCGGGGTCGGTCTGGTTCTTGCTCCAATTGACCTTGGCTGCCGTGAACAGCACGGCGCCCTTGTAGTGCTCCTGGTCGAGCCATTCGATCACCCAGGGCTCGGCGTTTGCGTCCAGGCTGTCCACCGCGCTCTTGAACTCGGCGATCTGCTTCACAACCGCATCGCTTGTGAAGTCGCTCTCGCTGAGGCTCAGCGAGCGGAGTATACCTCGGACGTCGGTGAAGTCGGCGGTGGTCATGTGTCGGTGTGCCCCCTTACTCGTCGCCTCGCCGGCGATCGGTGCCGCCAGCGTACGGCGGAGGCTGACGTTAGAACAGCCGGCCGCGCGACGTCATCCCATTTGGTCTTGTCATTGCCAGCGTGTCTGTGGTGCCGTTCGCGCTCGCCTTCGCTTTCAATAGCGATTCGGCTCCCGACGACACCGCATTCGTCCGAATGGCCTTCTCGCAAGTCGCCGGCGGCTCGATCGCGATCGCAACCATGTTCAACCTGGTCATTGTGAGCCTGGTGAACCGTACTCAAGCGGCGACGCCGGTGCTCATCCGGCTGCACGCCTGGTTACGCAGTACGCCGCAGTCTCTCGCTCCACCGGGCCGACAGCTGCTGGAACGAATCGGCTGACATCACGCTCCTACGCCACTCAGGGATCCTTCAACGAAGCCTCGGTCGAGGGTTGTCTCGCGGCTGCGTGACGTCTTTCACGGGTCCAAGAGGCGCGCAACCGCGAGTCGCACAGCTGAAAGTTCCTCGCCTGCCCCGACACTCATTTCGGCCTGTGCCTTCCATGTCGAGGGTGATTCGAGGCTCACGGAGACGACCACACGGGAGCCCGTATGCGAAGCGGCGAACGCGAGATCTCCTTCAAGGGAGATCCACGACTTCGTCCCGGGCCACCCGCGCCAATGACGCTCCAGCTCGGTGAAGTACTTCACCAAGCCTCGAAAGTCCGGGTACTCCGCTATCCATCGAGTAGCCCTCAACCCATCGGTGCTCACTTGCACGAGTGCTTGCTCCGGAGCACTGCCCTGCAGGCCACTAACGCCCAGGACGGATAACCCCTCGCTTTCGCTGCCAAGCAAGATGATCGGTTCCACATGTACAGTCTCGCCCACTCGCCGATCCCTCATCGCGCCGAAGTGACTCCTGGCGCAGCTGTGGGTCGCGGGGAGGTGTGCTTTCCGCTTCGCGATGGGCGAAAGTGGGAAACAAATAGGTCACCGTTAGATTGTGGCCATGCCGCCAACGCCGACTCTGACCCCCACACCGACGCTGATCCAGATCGTTGGGACCGGGGAAAGCGCACAACCGTGGTGGGGAGTGCCAGCTATCGCGGGCGCGTTCCTCTTGATCGGTGGGTTCCTGACATACCTCTATGCCCGCCACACAGAAAGAACCAAAGCGGATCGCGCTCAGCAGGAGAAGTGGGAGGAAGACGTACTCACAACGGGCTTAGCGATGCTGGCGGTTGGAGCCGAAGTGAGGAACTTCGGGTTGCTGACTCTGCGACGACTACCGTCCGAAAGCATCAAGCTCGCCGCCGAGCAGGGCTTGCCTCTCACCGAGAAGTTCACCTCTGCAGCACGGCGCTTCAGCATCACGATGCCGCCGGAGTTTCAAGCGAACTTCGATGGGTATACAGGTGCGAGCGTGATGCTTCTCGTGCCCCCATTCCAGCGCCCCGGCCAGGAACTCATGCTGAATCGCCAGTCGGAGCACGAGAGAGAACTCGTGACGCGGCTCCGCGCGATGCGAAAACTCAAGCCACTCTCCTTCCCCAAGAAGGCTGACTTCGGATCGATCAAGGGCGAAGAAATGCTCGCTCAAGGGTTGGCGTCGGACATGGATGCAGAGCGCGTCATGCAAGAGGCAGAGAAGAATGGGGAACGCTTCAGGTGATTCTGCCCCGGTCACCGATCGTTCAACGGATAACGTGACAGAGTGATCGAGCTCCGTGTCGGCGCTGAAGCGCCCGCTGCCCGTGCTGTGCTTGTCCAACTCCGGCGCGCGCTCGAGAACGTCCGGGGAGGGGAAGCCCAGCCGGTGGGCCGCCTGAACGCTTGGCGAAGCTGGAGCGCGTCGGCGCCGGCTCGCGCCAGAGCGCAGTTCACCGAACGGAGCATCCGCGACGTCATGCTCGGTGCCCAGTTCGAGATGCTCCAGACGATGGCGGTCGCCGACTATGGATCCGGTCTGAGCTTCCTCATCGACGCAGAGATCGACGCACGGATCCAGGCGCTCGATCTCGCGACGCAGCAGCTCGACGACGAAGTGAGTAGCTGGGGCCGCGGGAACCCAGCAATCATCCTCGACACGAACGTCCTCGTCGCTGCCGGGCCCAGGATGACCAAGATCCGGTGGGATGACGTGGTGAACAAGCCCACGAGGACGGCGAACTTCGTCGTCCCCATCCAGGTCGTCGAGGAACTCGACCGACTGAAGGACCGCGGCCCGGACCGGACGCGAAACAATGCTCGAGTCGCGCTGAGATGGCTCGGAGACCTCGTCTACTCCGGTAACACCCCCGCGAAGTTCATCCCCGATAACACAGATTCCGATGCGACTATTCGGGTGTGGGTCGACGACAACGAACGGGCGCCTCTACCGGAGGTCGACCGCGACATCATCGATCGAGCGGGACAACTGCAGCCGTTCGCGTCAGAGACGTTCATCGCCTCGATGGATCACAGCATGGTCTTCCGCGCTCGCGCCTACGGGCTGAAGGCCGTACACGTCGAAAACGATCACATTCCTCCGCGCGAGGACGCTAACGCCTGACTGCGCTTAGCCGCATGGCAACTCATCCGCACCGGGTCATGCACGGTCTAACCGCTGGGGCTACGCCAACCAGTCGCCGAGACTGTCGACGACCCATTTCCACGCGCTGTTGTACGCGGATTGCTCCATGCGGGCGCCGTTACGGACGAGGAAGCCCTTGATACGCTCACGCGCACGCAGCCGCGCTGCGGGAGGCGCACCCGTATCCGCTAGCTCGCGTGCGCTGGTCTCCAGCTCATCGGCGGAATCGCCGCCGAACTGACGGATAAGTTCGATGATGTCCGCCGCTGGCGTGCCGAGCGTGACGGGGCCGTTCAGATTCTGAGCGACGATTCCCTCGACGCGCTGGATGATCTGGACGTTGATCACTGACGAACTGCCGGTCTGGCCTCCCAGCTGATTTGCTGAACCGGATAGCCCCCTCGTCGCAGGGCTCGCCTCGAACGGCGACGTCGGAACAAGCCGGCCGACCAGATCACCCAGCTCCGAAGACGCTACCTCAGGCAACTCGTCGACGAGCTCCGACTCGAGCTGCTGCTGGATGCCGAGGATGAGCCGTTCCCGCGTGTGTTTTGTGTCGACGAGCACCCTTCGCGCTGCCCGGGCGTACTTCTGCACAAGCTCGCTCGCTCGCGCCGGCGCCACGCCCATGCCCTGGAGCATTTCTTCCGCAGACGCAGCGTCCTCGACGAGGTTCAGAAACCGCGCGAACTCCTGGAGCTCATCGCTTACCGTGTCTGCGGTCATCCCCGGCTCGCCGAAGAACTCGACGACGCGACCGCTTGGGGTCCTGTATCCGGACTGCCTCACAGTCTGACCTTTTACTGCGCCCAGCCAGTCATGGAACAGCTCGAGCAGGCGCGCGAACTCGTCCTCGTAGAGACGGCCCGCCGGCACGTAGATCCTGAAGAGCAGGTTGTTCAGCGTGTCCTCGACGAACGCCGTCGCGAAGACGGAGGCTTCAGCATTGCGCTTGTAGGTCGTCACGGTCAGCCCGTGCGAAGCGAGGCGTTGCTGAACTCGCTCCCTCAGTTCCTTTGGGAGCCTCCCGAAGTACTCTCGCGCCGCGAGGTCATTCCACTCGACACCGTCCCAGTCGGTAACTTCCCCCCACTCTGTTTCGCCTTCCCAATCGCTCTGCCGCTCGATCTTGACACCCGATGTCAACTCGAGATCACGGGGGCTCATGACCTCTTCGTGAACCAGCAGCAAGTAGGGCTTGGTCACAAGGCGTTCGAAAATTGCGTCGGCGGCAGGGGCGTAGTCGTGGCTGACGATTCGCGCAAAGTCCCGAGCGGTCAGCTTCACGAGGGTTCCTGTGAGATCAGGATGCTCAACGAGCTCGACGATCCGCCCCCAGTTCCTAGGAGTGGAGCTCAGCGACTTCGAGACATATGTACTGCCGGCAGTGCGGATCTTGCTGGTGACGGACTCACTGAGAACCGTACCGACGCCGAGATAGAAGCCTGCGTTATTCGTCACGCAGTCATTGTGTCAGTGAGGCGTCCGGTCGCGCGGAACTGGTCTGATACCGGGAGGACCCTGTGCACGCGGCACTGTGGCTGCGTCACGTGCGGGTGTCTTAGCCGAATAGATCCCAGGACTCGATGAGGAACCGGGAGTTCTTATCCGCAGGGTCCCCGACGTCTTCCCATCGGAACCCGAGGAGCCGTAGCCAATCGAACAGGACGTCTGCGAGCTCGCGTGCGCGACGCTGTAGCTCTTCGGGAGTGACACTCACCTGGCCCGAGGGGATCTCGCTCAGAAGAGCTTCGAAGCGATCCCACAGCGGCCCGGCCATCAGTTGCCATGCTTCCGAGTGGCGCACGTCGTCGGGGAACGGTGTGCCGAGTTCGATGCCGTATACCCGCCGCGCGGCGGCCAGATACGCCAGCACCTTCCAGACATGATGGGTCTGCTGGACGACGTCGTAGGAGAGCTTCCCCACGTCAAGATGGTGCTGGTACTCGACCGTGACGATGCGAGTGAGATCTTCCCGGAGATGCTCGAGAGCGTCGAGAGGAGGCTGGGTTTCCTGCTCTTCCCTCAGGATCTCCGGAACCCCCATCTCCGCCCGGTACTCCTCGATAATCTGGGCCGCCACACTGACGAGGTTCTCGCTCGCCCAGCCGAGACCTTCGAGGACTACCGTGTCTTCACCACGCTGGGCGATCGCCACATGCTGCGCTTCGTGGACGGCAGTTCTACGAACGTGTTGCCCTCGAGCGGCCTCGGTGTCCACGATCTCGGCGGCTTCGTACGGCTCCAAGAGCCGCTGCGCCGCGGCCGTATCGACGAACATCCATTGTGGGAAGACGACGTGGATCTCGTCGCCGACCTTCATCGTCTTCGCTGCGACCATTCCCGCGCCGCGCCGCGTGTCGAAGCTGTCCCTGTATGACCCCTCAGGTAGCCGCTGCTTCACGGACTCGACGAAGTCTCCGGTGACGACGAAAACGACCTTGTCCGCGTCCAGCGCCGCGGCGCCGAGCAAGGCGCAGATGAACACCATCAGCTCCGTGGGCTGTGGGTTGTCGGGATCCATGCCGATGTACTCGAAGTCCACCGCCTCCGCGCTCCAGCGCGAGAACGAAACCGGCTGGACCGGCGCCGGCGGCTCGTCAGATTCTGCGCTGGCCTCGTCGACCGGGTCACTAGGAAGGCTCATGATCGCATCATGGCAGGGAACATCCCCGCATCAGTCTCGCGACACAGGTCGACCCATCGAACGTGGATGTGTGCCATGCGCCGTGCCGCTGTGATGCCTGTTGGCGCCGCTCGACGTCGGCCGGTTGGAACCAGTGTCGGGATGTGCGCGCATCGCATGCGAGGAGTTCGTCCGAAGGCAAGCACTCTCCGGTGTGTGGGATGGTGTCTTCGTGACTGCACAAGCTGCGCTTAGGACGGCACTACGCGAGGTGCTCGGGCCGAACGCACGGGGCCATGGTTACAAGGGCTCGGCACCGACCTGGCGTAAGTCGAACTCGGTTGGCGACTGGGTGGTGGTGAATGTCCAGTCGTCGTCGTGGAGCAGCTCAGAGGCCCTGAAGTGTGTGATCAACATCGCGGCTGCTCCCGAGCCGTGGTTGCGCTGGCAGCGATTCCGACTTGGACCGAGCATGCCCAAGTCCATCGCCGAATTCCTCGGGCTCTACCGGGACAGGTTGCACCCCACTGGAACCCCTGTCGACCTGGACGGTTGGTGGGAAATCAAGGACCAGGTCTCCGCGACAGATGCTGTTACCGACATGGTGAGGCGATTGGAGGAGTCGGGCTGGGATCTCCTCGACTCTCTCTTGGCTCGGGACAGGATGCTGGAACGGGTACGGCGAGGCGATCTCGGCTTCGCCAAGGGGGAACACTTCAGGGAGCACTTCGCCGCGGCTGAGGCGCTGCTTCTGATGGATCAGGGTCCCAGTGAAGCTCTGGACGCGTGCCTGACCGGCCGCAGAGACGACGTGAGGCCAGCGCAGCGCGAGAACGTGGAGAAGTTCGATGACTGGGTCAGAGCACAGGCGCAGCAATCTGCGAGCTGACGCAGTGGCCTACGCCGCGCATCCACAAATGATCGTTGTGGCTATACGACCGCGGCTTGGCCACCTCAACTGGTTGACTTCGCCGCCGCCCGCTGAGGGACCGGCCTGCGGCGCGGCGGGATGTGGTCGTCTGGTCGACCGATACTAGTGACGTGGCGAGTGTCGAGGGATTGAACCAGCGGACGAATGTCGGACAGCGGGCGGCAGTTGCCGCCACCATCCGACTTTTGGGCGAGTCGGCGAAGGCTCGATTCGTGCCAACCGAGAGTGAGGACGAGATCTGGTTCGTGCTTCCCGAGTCGAAAGAAGAGGCCGGACTTCGCGACGCCGAACAGGTGCTCACTCAGGTACTGGGGCGAAAGGTCTGGATTACGCGAGATGGTGGCCGATACGCCGCTTCACCGCATTTCCCATAGGGATCCATCTACGCCAAGTGCCCAAGCGCGTTGAGAAGGTCACCTAGCCACACCAGTTCGAATGTTACGGTCGAGTCTGTGTCTGTCGAGTCTGTGTCTTGGGTGCGGTGGAGGTTGGCCCACGATTCGGTGAGCTGTCCAATCGTTGGCGACGGCGGGTCGTTCGTCACATCGTAGATATCCGGAGACGGTAGCGAATAGAAGTAATCCTCGTGCAGGGTGACGGACTCGCCTCTGGTCTGCTCTAAATGAGTGATAAGTCGGTCGAACACCTCGCGGAGTTCCCCGGTGTCGATCGTCAGCCCGCTCCACGAATCCATGCGTCAACGCTAGTGGGCCGTCGCATCCGCGATATGCCCGATAGCCGGTCGCCGACTGAGACGGTGCCTCGCTCTCGAACATGGACTGTGGGGGCGGCATCCGTCGACGGCACGATTCTTGTCTGATCCGCCCGCGATAGTGCCCCGGTCAAGATGCCTCGAACGCAACAGCCAACGGAAGGCTGATTTGCCAGCCGGGCTATCGTTGAACGGCCAAGATCGAATTCGCCCCAGCAGGACATCCTCCGAGCTCTCGGCGTCGAGCGCCGCCCTTCCGGCCTGGACACCCAGCGATTCCACGCCTCTTGCAGATCGAGGCCTTCGCTGTTTCGTCGGTGACGAAACAGAGTGGCTTGGCGCACCTTCAGAGCATGAGCATCCGGCGGAAAACTACGATCCGGCGGATCCCGCCGACCCGGTGCATCCGGTGCGGCGCGTCGCTGCCGCGGCCGGCGACCACCGGGCGTCCACGCGTCTATTGCGGGCCAGCATGCCGCAAGGCGGCCTACGACGACAGGCGGGCCCGGAAGCCGGACGCGTTTCAAGTCCGAATTGTTGAGCGCACCGTCGTGGAGACGCGTGAGACTATATCGACCGTCGACGGGGGCCACGACATTGTCGAGTGCGTCCGACGGGTTTGTGAATCGCCCCGCGCGGTTACGAATGTTCTCTCCGCTCTGCGTGGCCTGGTCAGATCGGGCATCCTAAGGCTGGACGGCAAGTGGGCGCCCGCCGTGCGCGCGATCACCGAGTTGAACCGCGCCATCCTAGATGGCTCTGCGCGTGACCCGTGGCGCCGAGGGCGTTGAAGACGATTGCATCGAGTTGACCTCTCACCGGGGATACGACTACCTCGGCAACCCGCGAGCGTAGCGCGGCCGCTGCTCGTGAAGTGGATTGTGCTCCTCACCCCGCCGATGCTCGCCGTAGTGGCGATCCGGGAGAGAGCTCGCTCGTAGTGCCCGGTGATGCATGATGGTGAACCCTCTAGACCGATTCTCCAAAATTCTCGCGCACGCCTGAAGCGTTTAGGGACCGTCACCGGGACATCCCCGCGGCGGGTTATACGGGAAGTTCAGGCGGGGTCGGTTGTCCCTTAGAGACCCATGTCGAACGCAGGCTCCGCTGGGGGACCGGCTTGCTGACACCTCGTCGTGGCAAATCCGCAGCAGCCATCACATGCGTTCATACATCGCACCGCGGACGAGAGCATCGGCGACAACTCGCGACACAACCGTCGCGCGTGTTGTCAGAGGTCCGCCATAAGCTCGCGGCATGATTAGCGTCGACGAGGCTCAGTCGTGAGAGCGAATGCCGGGAGCAACGGAGGTGGAGGCGGTCAGCGTGTGACCTCGTACCTGCCCGGCTACGAGCCCGACTTCTGGGCCCCCGACCCCGAAGAGCGCACCCACCGTTTCGCGCTCGGCAGCACTGTAAGGGCGGCAGTCGGCGCTCCTCCGCTGATCGCCATCTGCATGAACCCGTCGTACGCGGACCGCTCGCAGGCGGACAAGACTGTGAACAGGCTCATCCAGGCGAGCCGTGACAACGGTCAGCCCGGATGGCTGATGATGAACCTGTATCCGGAGCGGTCGACCAACGCATCGAACCTTTCGGACTACGACCCGGGGCTCTCGGCCGCGAACTGCGCGGCGATCGAGCACGTGATCGGGCAGTACGGAGTGACCGAGGTGCTCGGCGCATGGGGCGGGCTGAAGCACGCGACGCTGCGCCGGGCCAAGACGGACGTCCTCGACACGCTCGACCAGCTCGGCGTCAGGCTGTTCATGTTCGACGGGCTCACGACCGGTGGCGATCCGTTCCACCCGACGCCCCGCGGTCCGGCACTACTGATGAGGGGCGACAAGCGCTATCTCGACAGGTCTGGCAACCGTCTCGTGGAGCAGGTGCCCTGATGGCGTTCAGGGTGCGCATGACGCGGCGAGTTTCTCGGCTACAAGGACGCGAGTGCTCAGCGAGTAGTGATGACATCGCGAGATGTCTACGACATGCTGGGGTCATGTTGTTGATGGGTCCTGGCCCGGCTCCTGCCGGGGCGCGTCCACACTGCGGCTGAGGAATCTGATTTGCGGTTCGCACGCTCGAAGCGGCTGCTTGCAGTGTCCCACTTCTAGGACTGCAAGGTTGAGCGGAAGGCCGCAGCAAACGACGGCTCTCGACGACGACGACGCCGGCCGCAGCGCCTCATTCGAAGAGAGTCCGGAGGCCAGCGTTTCACCACGAGTATCGGAAGATAGTGGATAGTCTCGCGGAGGAAGGAGAGTCGATGGATCTCGTCGAACTGATGCGTAAAGGCGACAGGAATATCCGAGCTCACCACGGCTCCGACGCTCTCGCCACGTCCGCACGTTTGTTCCTAGATTGCGTTGCAGGCTGGGAAGAGTTCACCGTTGAAGCTGCCAGCCCTGCCGCCGAGCGCGTTCTCGGTGCAGCGATGATGCTCGACCCCTCCATTCGTGGCGGTCGTTCGACCCGCACTGTCATCCTCGACGTGAACATAGCGAGTGGCACTTTGGTAGCGAACGCAGCGCGGCGAGTGAGGGATACGGTTCGACCGGAGTGGCTCATCGCGGTCGTCATCAACTCCCTCACTGGCATCGACATGCGGTGGAGAATTGAAGGCGTGGACTCCTTGTTCGTCTGCGGCCCCACCTCAGAGATTAGCGAGAACGGCCAGGGCGGCCAGAACGGCGTCGCCGTTCACGCCCTTTGACGCAAGGCTGTCAACAAGAGCATCCAGCTCGGCCTTCTTCAGGCCGATTGCCCTTGGAGCGCCGACGGGTTCGACGACGACGACGGGTTTGCCCAATGTTTCCCGGAGCACGAAGAGTATTGCGCCCTCGCAGTGCGCACGAGAGAACGCAACCTTGCTCCGACGTGCGACCGGTGTGGTCCCCGCCACCCGTATGCCTGCGCGTTCAAAAGTGGTACCGACGAGCTTGGGGCTGAGATGCCGTGCCAAATCGACCGCTTGCTCGGATGGGTCGACCGACGCGGTTCGCAGCTCGAAGGAAGCGACGACACGTGGCTCAGCGAGCGTTCCTTCCAGAACCGCAGCATGAACGCGCGGGTTTTTTCCGCCGGGGACGACTACTACTCCGATAACAGTCATGCTCGACAGTATGGTTGCTCGGGTGAGCAAGCCTGTCCTTCCAGCGGGAACAACCATCAACGACCGGTACGAGTTGAAGGGCAAGCTTGGGTCGGACGGCGATGTCTATGAGGCTCACGACAGGTACCTCGACAAGACGGTCGCGCTAAAGCTGCTGTACTCGGATGCCGGGACGCCGCAGCCGTGGGACGAGGCGAAACGGCTCGAGCAGCTGCGGAGTAGGTTCATTGTGCCGGTGCTGAACGCGGACGTTGTCACAAGCAGTGACATCCGCTTCATCACCACGTCACTGCTTCCCCACGGCGATCTTGAGGCGGACGCCTGCCCCGTCGGGCTTTCGGTGGCCGCGGCAGTGCGCTTCGGTCATCAGATCGCTGCCGGCGTGGACGCCATCCACACTGCAGGGATGGTGCACCGCGACATCAAACCGGCGAATGCGCTCCGCGAGGGTGACATCGTCCTTGTGACTGACGTTGCTTTCTGCAGTCTTCTGAACGATGACGGTGAGGCTCCGCGAAACGGAAGCTGGTGCACTCTGGCCCCTGAGACCGCGCCTGACGATGGGCTGTGCTCCATCTCATCGGACGTCTACTCGCTTGCCGCGACCGTCTTCTACCTTCTGTCCGGTGAGTACCCGGTTGATCACACCTTGCCCCGAGGAGAGCAGCAGAGCCTCATCGCTGCGGGCGCCTTGCGCGACATCTCCGAAGTCGCGCCGCACGTACCGCGGGCCGTTGCTATGGTCGTGAGGCGAAGCATGAGCGTCGATCCCGCCGCCCGTCACGCCGCTGCATCCGACTTCGGGAACGCTCTGGCAACCGCTATCGGTCAGCGCCGCGATTGGAGGCGCACCACCCACGCCGGTCACACCTACTGCGCCCAGAGCCCGGCTTCGGGCGGTCGCAAAGCAGTCGCGGTCTGCTCCGAACCAGCCCCGCAAGGGAAGATCAAGATGCGCGCCTTTCATCCGGGGACGGGACGCGCCGTGTCCGGCGTCAGCGAAAAGGCCGCACCCGCGTCGCGAAGCTCCGCCGCGCTGCGCTCGTATTTCGCACTCTTGAGTTAACGGACGGAGCGTGGCTGCCTGCCCGCTGAAGGATGCGATCCGACGACGCGTCACGTTTAGCACGGGTCCGGTCGCGAAGGCTGCCCGAGCGTTCGAGCCGGGTCGCCTGCGTTCCCACCTTTTACCCATCAGATCGACCCGTGAGTTACCGCAATCGACCCGGTAGAATCGGAGTCAGCGAACCGCCCGGTTCCCTGTAAACACAAGGGAATCCGCGGGTTTTCGGAGATTTTCGGAGGAGACCGGTAGACGCCCGGATCCTCCAAGGGGTCGCAGGTTCAAATCCTGTCAGCCCGACCGCAAAGAAAAAGTCCCGGTGAGAGTTGATTCCTCGCCGGGACTTTTTGCATCCCAGGTCCGCGTCCAATCTGCGCGGTCAGACCAACCGCTGCCAACCGCGACTATTCGGACCCTCGTGGGGCTGAGGCTGCTCCGTCTCGAGCGGCCACGCGCAGCGTGCCCGTTCTCAGCGTGGACCGCCGGGTCGCGTCACGGTGTTTCAATGGAAACGCTGTTCGCGGCCCAGCTGGCGAGCAGCTGCAGCCGTTCGGCGCTGGGTGAGCCGGGTTCGGCGGTGTAGACCATGAGGACGAGGCCAGGTTCGGCGGTGATGGCGAGTTCTTCGTAGGCGAGCGTGAGTTCGCCGACGACGGGGTGGTTGAAGCGTTTCGTGCCGGTGCCGTGAGTGCGTACATCGTGGGCGGCCCACAGTTGACGGAAGGTGTCGCTTCGGGTGGACAGCTCGCCGACGAGGTCCTGGAGGGACTTGTTGTTGGGGTCGTGGCCGGCCCTCGCGCGCATGATCGCAACGCACATTCCGGCGAACAGCTCCCAGTCGGGGTAGAAGTCGCGGGAGGCGGGGTCGAGGAACTGGAACCGGGCGAGATTCGGTGTGCGTCCGCCGTCGCCGATGATGGGGGAGTAGAAGGCACGGCCCAGGTCGTTGGTGGCGAGGACGTCTTGGTTCTGGTTCGACACGATGGCGATGCAGTCGGTGATAGCCGAGAGCATCCACTGCAGGCTGGGCCGGTTCACGGCGTTCTTGCTCGAGCGGCGGCGCGGGCGGCCGGACAGAGGGATGCCGTCGGCAGCGCGGGCGAGATCGAACAGGTGGGTGCGTTCGGTGTCGTCGAGTTGCAGAGCGCGAGCGATGGCGCCGAGGACCGAGGAGGATGCTCCCGCTATGGCGCCGCGCTCGAGTTTGGCGTAATACCCGACGCTCGCGCCGGCGAGGGTGGCGACCTCTGAGCGGCGAAGCCCAGCCACCCGCCTATTGGGGCCGACGACAAGGCCCGCGAGCTCGGGCGTGAGTCGCGCCCGTCGTGACATGAGGAACTCACGTACCTCGGATTGATTGTCCATGCCGACGACGTTACGGCGCTCTGGGCTCCAGTGGGGTTCTCTCCTGGTACACCCTCCAGCAGAGACTTCCTCGCGCGGAGGCCCGCGTCTTGACTGGGTTCACGACCTACTTGAGATGAAGGAGCACGCTGTGCGTGGAGTGATGATGTACGGTCCGGGCGATGTCCGGCTCGAAGAGCGGGACGAATCGGAGATCGTCGAACCCACGGATGCGATCATCCGGCTGTCCGCGACGTGTATCTGCGGTTCCGATCTGTGGCCCTACCGCGGAGCCGAGCCGCTGAACACGACCCCGCAGGCGATGGGTCATGAGTACATCGGCCGGGTCGAGCAGATCGGCGCGGACGTGAAGAACGTGAACGTCGGCGACTTCGTAATCGGCTCTTTCGTGGCCTCCGACAACACCTGCGAGATCTGTCAGGCCGGCTACCAGTCCCGCTGCATCCACAACGTGATGATGGGCGAGATCGGCACCCAGGCGGAGCTCGCACGCATCCCGCTGGCCGACGGCACCCTCGTCGCCACCCCCGGGCAGCCTGAAGCCGACCTGATTCCGTCGCTCATGGCCGCATCAGACGTGCTCGGCACCGGCTGGTACGGCGCCGTTGCCGCGGAAGCCGGCCCCGGCATGACCATCGCCATCGTCGGTGACGGCGCGGTGGGCCTGTCGGCGGTCCTGGCCGCCAGACAGCTCGGAGCCGAACGGATCATCATGTTCAGCCGCCACCCCGAACGCCAGGCCCTGGCCCGCGCATTCGGAGCGACCGACATCATCGAGGAACGCGGCGACGAGGGAGCAGCGAAGGTCAAGGAGCTCACCAGCGGATACGGCGCCCACGGCACCGTCGAGGCGGTCGGCACCCAGGAATCGATGTGGCAGGCCATCAACGCCACCCGCCCCGGTGGATACGTCGGATACGTCGGAGTCTCCCACGGAGTCGAACTTGACGGCCTGAACCTGTTCTTCACCAGCGTGCACCTGCACGGCGGTCCTGCCCCGGTGCGTCACTACCTTCCACTCGAGGCCGGCCCGGTCTTGACACCGCACTTCCATTTTGGAAGTGTTGGCTGTATGAGCCTATTCATTACCTGCCCGGTCGAGAGCGTCGAGCGCGCGACCACCTTCTACACCGCCCTCGGCTGGACTCTCAACGCCGAGATGTCAGATCACAATGTGTCGTGCTTCGCGATCGCGCCCGAGCAGTACGTCATGCTCGGCAGCCGCGAGATGTACGCGAGCGTCGGCGCCACCGAGGAGTTGACCGGCGGGCCCGACACCCCCTCGAAGGTGACGGTCTCGTTCGACCTCGGCAGCCGTGAGGCGGTCGATGAACTCGTCGAGCGCGCCCGCGCTGCCGGCGGGCGTGTCGGCGTCATCGATGACTACCCCTTCATGTACCAGCGCCAGTTCGATGACCCTGACGGCTACCACTACTCGCCGTTCTGGATGAAGCCGGACACCGATCCGATCGCGTGAGCGACCTCGCCGCAGCCCTCGACATCGTCGGAGCACGGTGGGCCCTGCTCATCGTGGAGCGGCTGCTCGACGGGCCGCAGCGATACGGGGATCTGCAGCGCGACCTCGGAATGGGGACGAACATGCTCGCGACCCGCTTGCGCGAGCTCGAAGCGGCTGGCGTCCTGCACCGTCTGCCCCTCCGGCACAACACCCGGGCCTATGCGCTGACCGATCGCGGGTTCGCCTTGCGCGCGACTATCGTCGCGCTCGGACGCTGGGGCGCGGAGGAAGCCTAAAACACAAGGGAATCCGCGGGTCTTCGGAGATTTTCGGAGGCGACCGGCAGACGCCCGATTCCTCCAAGGGGTCGCAGGCCCAAAATCCTGCCAGCCCGACTCACGTCGAAGAGGGCCGCAAACGTGCGGCCCTCTTCGCGTATCCCGAGTGCGGCCCTGCTGTCGATTCGATTGCCCCCCCCCGACTGCCACGGGGCTCTGGTGAGTGGGGCGGCCCACAGCGGTCACGCTATTTGGTGTCGGTGACGACCACGGTCTGACGGACGAAGGTGTCTTCCACCGCGGACCGGAGGAGAAAGTCGGCGACGTTCGCGCGGGAGGTCGCGGGGAGGATGGGCAGTTCTGTGACGTCTTCGAGCACGGTAGCGGTGTAGTCGCTGCCGTCCCGGTCGTTCAGCGCTCCGGGGTATTCGAGGGTCCATCGCAGTTCGCTAGCGGCCAAGAGGGCATCGGCTGCGGCCTTGTCTGCGTACTTCTTCCGCAGCGCTGTGCGGAAAATCAGGCCAGCCAGGAATGAGGCTTTGGCGAGGGAGTCTCCCACTCCGAATGCGGACACGATGACGAAGCGATTGACGCCCGATATTTCTGCGGATGCGATGACTGCGCGGACCATGTCCGTGATCAGTGTCGGGGTTTCGCGGATGCTCTTGGCTCCGAGGGTGCTGATGATCGCGTCGTGTCCTTGGGCTGCGGTCGCGATCACGGCGGCATCGGTGACGTCTCCGCTGACTATTTGAGCGCGTCCGTCAACGGTGGCGCCGGCCCGCCGAACGAGGGCGGTGACCTGGTGTCCCTGGTCGAGTGCCTTTGTGACGAAGGGGACGCCGGTGCGGCCGGTTGCTCCGATAACCAGAAACTTCATAATGTTTTGCTTTCTACGGGGAGATGAATGGGTGTGCTCGTGAGCGGCGTCGGGGCGCGCACATCGTGGCAAGCACCCGTTCATCGCTCAACAATCGCGAAGCACATCGATCATGCTAGTCAAGAATGCTGACTAATAGCAGGGAGGATTGAACCCGCCGACGCCCGTTTGCCTCGACGGACGGAGTCAACGTGGCACGGTAGCGGACGACTCGGCGCTACCGGGTTCAACGCGCGTAGGTGTCGGTGATTTCGCGGAGTTGGTCGAGGATCTGTTGCAGCAAGGCATAGTTGCGTGTACCGAGGTAGGCCTCCCATTCTGCGAGGATCTCGTCGAGCGTCGCCATCGCCACGTCGACCGCGCGCTGTCCGCGTTCTTCAAGCACGATGAGACGGGCTCGGCCATCGGAGGGGTCGGGGACCCTGCGCACATAGCCCAGACGTTCAAGCTGGTCGACCAGTACGCCGGCGCTTTGCTTGCTCATCTGCGACTCGTCGGCGAGATCAGTGAGGCGTGAGCCGCCCGGGTCGATGCGTTGAAATACCCGGCACTGGGTGAGGGTCCAATCGTCGAAACCGGCATCCTGCACGGCTCGGAAGATCCGGTCTTCGGCGTATCGGTACGGGATGAACAACGACAGCCCTAAATCAACTCGCGGCTTGTCTTCCATGCTGCTCCCGCCGCCATCGCCACCTGTTCCCACGAACATCTTCCTCTCTCGACGACGTCGCAGCAGCTACATCTGGAACCGGTGCTGCGACGTGCTTATTATAGTAAATATGCTTGACTAATGAGAGCATTGACTCTTGTGAGGAAACCCCCATGTACAACATTGCGCTGTTCCTGCACCTCTTAGGTGTAGTCCTCCTCGTCGGTGCCGTGACAACGAGCTTGCTGGCGGCGCTGCGCGTACAAACCGCTGACTCTGTCGCTCAGCTGCGGTCGGTGACTGCGGTGACGAAGTGGATCGAGGCCGTGATCGTGCCGGCAATGGTGCTCATCATCGTGGCCGGCGTCTATATGGTCTCCCAGCATGGGAGTCAGGGAAAGAATCCCTGGACTGCCGGCTGGGTGGTAACTTCGTTCGCCGTCACCGTGCTGTTGTCGATAATCGACGGCACGATCGAGGGGCGGGATGCGAAGCGACTCCACGCCGCAATCGCGAGTCAACTAAACCGACAGCAGTCCCAAAACGAAACCCCGAGAGCCGTGCCCGTAGGGCCGCGGTAGGGGAACTCGACGACACGGTGCAACTCGTCGATGTTCATCCACGGGCCCGACCCGGCCAGATGGTCATTCGAGCCCCGTTCCAACACGGTGACGGCGAGGGGGGCTCTCTGTGCCGTGCAAAGCGATGTTGACTCTGACGTCGCGATGCGTACGGCCACCATCATCATCGCCACGATTCGCGGTCTCCTTCTCGACCTTCTCGCCACTGGCGACCGTGAACGAGTCCAGGTCGCCGCCGATGCGTTCATCTCCTCGCTGGCAGCGAACTGACCTGGTGATCGCGTGACAAATCCGTGGCTGCGGCGCTGAGCACGTTGTGCATGCTCGTGTGAAAGCGGCTCAGCGCGAGGGCTGTTGTACGCCGAGAGTTCGAGCAAGATCATATTTGGAAGCGTCGGCGGAACCGGGCTCCACCGTGTAGGTGATGATCCGCAGATCTGTCCCGATCGTGGTGTACACGTCGCAGTCGACGGTGATTGGACCGACGATTGGATGCAGGAAGGTCTTCTCCTCGGACCGTTGCGCGACGGAGGTGCCCTCCAGCCACATTTCTTCAAAACGGTCGATGCGACGCAATCGCTGTAGAAGCTGCTGAACGGAGCGGTCCTTGGGATACCGCAGCGTCGCGTTTCGCATATCCGTCACTAGGGCGCGCTCGAAACGTTCGATGTACGCCGCGCTCATCAGGACATTGGGCGCTGTTCCGGTGAACTGCGCTTCGATGAGGTTGTAGTCGCGGTGCGGTTGCCCGAGCATGGCCTGCCAGGACGCGTTTACGGTGAGCAGGGTCCAGTGCATCGTATAGACGCCGATCGCAACATCGGGAGCGCGGAGGAGAAGCCGCTGCACGCTTCGCGGGATGTGGGTTGGCACGTTCGTCGGCAACGGGATCGGTAGCCCCGCCGCCTGGAACAGCTGATCGCGTTCTTCGGCAGACAGCTGTAATGCGCGCGCCAACGCCCGTGCGACCTGCACCGACGGGTTTTGAGAGCGGCCTTGCTCAAGTCGAACGAGATAGTCCACGGACAGCCCTGCCAGCATCGCCACTTCCTCCCGACGAAGACCCGTCAATCGGGCGGACACCGCAGGAAGACCCACCGTCGCGGGCTTCAATCGGGCGCGCCACATGTTCAAGAGCTTGCTGAGTTCGCCACGGTCGGTCATGGCTCCATTGTGCAAGAAGCCTCGCAATGGCCACTGGTACCAGGAGTCCTACCCGCATTCTCCCGGCTGCCGCGATGCTAGTCACATCCACCTAGAAAGGAACCCATCGTGGCTGAAATCTTCACCGTCGAGTACTCCTACCCGACCGATACCACCCTCCAGAACGAGCACCGTCCCGCTCACCTGGCCTACTTGCGAGAGCGTCTGGAACAGGGTGAGCTCCTGCTTTCCGGGCCGCGGGGCCAAAACGAGGCTCCCGGCGGGCTACTCATCTACAAAGTCGCGGACCGCGCCCGCATCGACAACATCGTCGACAACGATCCTTTCGTCGTTCACAACGTTGTCGTGGACAAGCGCGTGCACAATTGGCGTCCCATCTTCGGACCGGCATCGTCCGCATTCGCTGCCTAATTCTCGGCCTGGCCGCGTGGCAGCGCCGGCGGGGATCACAATCCTTCGCCGCCGCTGCTTCGCACTTCCCACATCAACCCTGAACGATCGGACTCCCTCCCATGCGACTACCTCGCCACAAATTAGCCCTCATCAACTGGATAGCGGTGTACCCACTCATCACGCTGACTCTCTGGTTGTTACTCCCGCTCTTGACCGAGTACCCGCTTTGGATAACGACCCTCATCGTGTCTCTCATCCTCGTCTCGCTGATGAGCTTCCTTGTGATGCCCCTCATGCTGCGACTGTTCGCACTATGGCTTACGGCTCGGACCAGCGTGACCGCCCCAGAGGCGGCCCTAGCAAATGGAGAAGATCACAAATGAGAAATGGTGGCCTCACAGAGCCAGTAGTCATCCAGCGCATTGAAGGTGCCTTGATCACGGCTCTCTCGCTCGTGGGCACGATCGTCATCGCCCCAGACTGGTGGTGGATGCCGCTGGCGCTGTTCTTGGTGTTCGATCTGTCCCAACTCGGATACCTACGGTCTCCCACCGCAGGAGCAGCCTGGTACAACGCCATTCATACCTACGCCTGGGCGGCCGTTCTGGGTGTCGTCGCGCTAGTAGCCAGCAGCTTCGCGCCCGCTCTGTCGATGTGGTCCGGCATCATCGCCTTCGCCTGGGCATTCCACGTGGGAGTTGACCGGGCTCTCGGATATGGCCTGAAGTTCCCGGATGCCTTCACGCACACCCATATGGGATGGATCGGAAAGGACAGGGAAACGCGTGCCTGAGAGCGACCCCGCGGCGCGGATCGTCGACCGACGGGCGCCGGTAGCTTTCGTACCTTCAGGGCATCAACCGCACCCTGGTCCGCAGCCCGGTCGTCGGCGCGACCGGCGGCAGCAGGGTCATCGCGGCGAGGTCGCGATCCAACGCGTCGATCGGGCGGCCGAAGCCGTGCATGTCCCGGGAGTTCGCCCGCGGCAGCCAGTCAGTCAGCTGCGTATTGAAATCGACCGGTGAGCCGAACAGCCGGGGCGCAGCATCCCTATTTGTCGTATTTCCAAGGTGCGATCACGAGCTCCGCGATCTCGTCCCCGTGAATCGTGAACTGAAACCTCAGTTCCGCGACGCCCCCCGGAAAGTTGCCTTCCAAACGAGCCAGCACCACCCACCGGTCCGGTTCGTCACTGCGCTGCCCGATCAGCGTTGTGGTGTAGGTGAATTCCGTCGCCGCCGTGGTCAGCCAACGGTGGATGGCGTCCAGACCCTTGTATCGGATGCCTTCGTCGGTGACGCTCGCGTTTGACGCGAAGACATCCAAGATCGACTGCCGACCGCGTGTGTCGTCTTGCGCGCTGAGGTAGCGGACGACCACAGCAGGCAAGGCGCGAGGGTCGTAGGGAGGGAATACTTTCGATTGCGTCATATGTGTGCTCCGACTTCTGTGCAGACGTGGTGGACATGCGAGGTTCAGACGGCCTACCTGATGGGCGCGCCAAAGCGGGCTCACCGCACCCGTCGATGACGGCCCGCCCGAAGCGCGTACCGCCCGGCCGCCTTCTGATCCGCGCATGACCTCAGGTTGGGCCTTCCCCTCAGGGGAAGGTCCAACGCTTCCGTCAGCCAGTTTCAGCGCGATACACGGAAGATGGGCCAGCCGATCTCCGTTACGGCGCGTCGGTCGATTCCCGGGAACCCCGCCATGTAGGTCTCGCGTACGGGCGCGTCGGTGCCGAGCTCGTGACGTGCGACGTGCTCGCCGAGCGCGGCGTAGACGCGAGGAACCGTCTCATCCGGGCCGTCATGGATCGCGACCGCCAACTCGACAGCAGGCAGCTCCAAGATTGACGCGTCGCCGCTGACCGCATGGTCATCGAACCCCGGCATGAGCGTCAGGAAGACTGTCGCAGTCCCATACTCTTCCGCGAACAGTTCGTTGGGCCAGACTCCGCCGTACGTCGCGGTCGACGCCGGGTCCATCCGCTTGGCGATGCTCCGGAGAGCGGTGACCGATGCTCTGAACCACTCTCCAAGCTCCTCCAATGCGATGGCTTCGCGGATGGCGACGACTCGTGTTTCGGGAACGCTGCGGTGGGTTATCTCGATCGGCGGGCTGGTGGGCTCGAGTATGGCTCGCAGACTCGCTACAGCGGCACGCGTCGCGTCGAGTTTCCTTTCCATCCGCTCGAGATGATCCACCATCAGCTCCGCCCGTGCTTCAACGTTCGGCATTGCGAGGACATCTCGAACGGAATCGACGGGCACGTCGAGTCCGCGCAAAGTCCGAACGATCTGCGCATCGGCGATCTGCTCTGGCGCATACAGCCGGTAGCCGTTTTGGTCATCGACGTGAGCAGGGGTGAGCACCCCGTTCTGGTGGTAGAAGCGAAGCGCCTTAGCACTCAGACGAACCGCACGCGAGAAGTCGCCGATGGTCATGAGTGTTTCCACACGACGATTCTGCCCGACGTGAGCGGCCGCGCCGCCAGTTCGCGGAGTCACCCTTCGCCGGCGTCGGCTTCCAGGCCGCTGCGATAGACCAGGAGTCCCTCGACACCCCGCAGGAAGGTCGCGCAGATGGGTTGCGGGTCGGTCAGAGAGCCGGCGGTCATCGCGCCATCTCGGAGCATCACGAAATGCCGTGCCGCGGGTTCTGCGTCAATCTTCCCGGTCTGAGCGAAGAGCTCGATCATCGTCGTGAGAAACCACTCCCGATGGTTGAGGACGGCATGGTGGACCGGGTGGTCGGGGTCGGGGTATTCGGCCGCGGCGTTGAGGAATGCGCACCCTCGGAAGTCTGCGCCCTGGATGTCGTCGGCGATGGCCTGGGCGACTGTGCGGATGATGTCGTCGGGGTCGGCGCCGGAGTTTCGCGCGGCGTCCGTCCGGGCACGGATCGCCTCGTCGATCCGCGTGAGGTAGGCGACGAGGAGGTCGTCCTTGCTCGGGAAGTGCCGATAGAGCGTGGCGCGGGTGACCTGTGCTTCGGAGATGACGCGATCTATCCCCACAGCGCGTAGCCCGTCGGCGTAGAAGAGTCGACTGGCGGTGTCGAGCAGTCGGGTTCGTGCCTCGGACATGTGTGTTTTCTTCCTGATCGAGTGCTGTGTTCTCGAGTCTACCAGATAGATAGAACGATCGGTCTTGACAAACCGGGATCGACTGCTGCATGCTCGGTGTACCGACCGTTCTATCTATGAGAAACAGAGAGCATATGTCCGCTTCAGTCCACACCGGCGCCGGCGCAACAGGAGTTGTCTTCGACGCCACCAGTAATACGAAGGCCCTGCGAAACCTGTACTTCGTGCGATTCGGGTTCGCTCTCACCTGGGCGATCCTGCTGATCGCGACCGCGGAGTCGATCAACCCTGGCGCGATCGCCTTGCTCGTCATATACCCGTTGCTCGACGTCGTGGCAGCGATCATCGACTTCCGCTCTTCCGGTTCCAGTCGGCCGAAGGCCCCGCTCTACGTCAACATCGCACTGAGCCTGGCAGCCGCGATCGGCCTCGCCGCTGTCGTCGGCTCCGGCATCCCGGATGTCCTGCGAGTTTGGGGTGGCTGGGCGATTTCCGCGGGAATCGTCCAGTTGATCGTCGCGATTCTGCGCTGGCGCATCGGCGGCCAGCTCGCACAGATCCTGAGCGGTGGACTTTCCGTGCTCGCGGGTGCCGGCTTCTTTTTGGTGGCCAGCGGCCCGAATGCCGCGCTCATCATCGTTGCCGGCTACGCGATCCTCGGTGGCCTCTTCTTCCTGATCTCGGCAATCCAGTTGCACCTCGTCATCCGAAAGGCGGGGAAGTGATCATGACCGAAGCCATCCGACCGTCCCTCATCGCATCAGGCGTCGACATGGATTCCGTCGTCGACGTGATCGTCATCGGCGCCGGAGCGGTCGGCGAGAATGTCGCCGACCGGGTCGTGCAAGGCGGCCTGACCGTGACCATCGTCGAACGCGAACTCGTCGGCGGTGAGTGCACGTACTGGGCCTGCATGCCCACCAAAGCCCTCCTCCGCGATGCTGCGGCCCTCCGAGCTGCCCGTGCCCTTCCCGCCGCCGGGCAGGCCGTAAGCGACATCCTCGACCCGTCTCTCGTGTTCGCCCGTCGGGACCGGTTCGCGGAGCATTGGCACGACTCCGGTCAGGTCGGATGGCTGCACAGTGCCGGCATCACCCTGGTCCGCGGACACGGACGGATCACCGGCCCTCGCACGGTGACCGTCACCGACACCGGCGACGGCACGACGACGACCCTGCGGGCACGCTATGCCGTCGTCATCGCCACCGGCAGCAGCGCGTACATTCCGCCGATCGCGGGACTGGCGGACGTCCAGCCGTGGACGAACCGCGAAGCCGTGGCCACCAACAAGGTCCCGGACCGCCTGGCGATCATCGGTGGCGGAGCCGTCGGCGCCGAGATGGCGACTGCATTCAACGCACTCGGGTCCCAGGTGTCCCTGATCTCCCAGACGCGTCTGCTCTCCCGAGCCGAGCCGTTCGCCAGCGAGTACGTGACCGACGCACTCCGGTCAGCCGGCGTCGCACTGCGCCTGAATGTCGACGCCATCGAGGCTCGACGGAACGGATCCGGCACTCTCGAGATCACCCTGTCCGACGGCAGCACCGTCGCGGCGGACGACGTTCTCGTCGCCACCGGTCGTACCGCGAACACCAAGGACATCGGCCTGGACCGGCTCGGCCTGGAACCGGGCAGGTGGCTGACGGTCGACGACACCCTCGCCGTGCTCGACCGCAACGGCATACCGGTCGGCGACGACACCGCCGCCGATCCTGGCGCAGCCTGGCTCTTCGCCGCCGGCGACGTCAACCACCGTGCACCGCTGACGCACCACGGAAAGTATCAGGCTCGCGCGCTGGGCGACGCCATCGCAGCACGAGCGAACGGCGCAGAAGTCGGCCTGGACCCGTGGGGACGCCACGCCGTGACCGCAGACGAACTGGCCCTCACGCAAGTGATCTTCACCGCACCCGAGGTAGCCACCGTCGGACTCACCGCACAGGAGGCCGCGGCAGCTGGACGAGACACACGGGTCGTGGACTACGACCTCGGAAAGGTCGCCGGTGCCGCACTGCACGCAGACCAATATCGCGGCCAGGCCCGCATGGTCATCGACGCGGAACGCAACATCGTGATCGGGTTCACCGCCGTCGGCCCGGACGTCGCCGAACTCCTCCATGCCGCGACGATCGCCATCGCCGGTGAGGTGCCGCTGGACCGGCTCTGGCACGCGGTGCCCGCGTATCCGACCATCAACGAGATCTGGCTCCGCCTGCTTGAGACCGACGGCCGAGATCACGGCAAAGCCACCCACGACAGAACCCTCGTCACCGTCGACTCCGCGACCGGCGAAGCAGTCGCCTGACCGTCCCACCAGCACATCACCACTCAACGCAAGGAGCTCCACATGCCCACGAAAATCACTCTCATCTTCGACAACCCCATCGACCCCGGCGCATTCGAGTCCGGTTACCCCGAATTGGTCGACCGTGCCCGGAACGTTCCCGGTCTCCTGAAGATGGAGACCTCCAAGGTCTGGCCTAAGGAAGACGGCACCGCCACTCCGGCGTACCGCATGATCGACCTGTACTTCCCCGACTACGAGGCAGCGAACACGCCATTGGGCACGCCCGAAGCGGGGGCGTTCTTCCGGCGCGCCAGCGAACTCGCCACCGGAGGAATGACAGGACTCTTCTCCAACGTCGAAGAGTCCTGAGCCGCGTCCGGGGATCACCCGGCGAACCATCCACCACGAAAACACACGAAAGGAAACTCAAATGAACACCCAATTTCCCAAGCGCCTCACCCAGGTCGCCGTCGCCGGCGCTGCAGCGACCGCAGCGCTCGCCCTCGGAGCCGGCGCCAGCGTGGCGCAGGCCGAACCCGGCCACAACCCCGGCCAGCAGCCGGCCGAGAAGCCCACAGTCGTCCTCGTGCACGGCGCCTGGGCCGACTCGAGCGGCTGGGGCGGTGTGATCACCAAGCTCGAGAAGGATGGCTACCCGGTGCTCGCCGTCGCCAACCCGCTACGCGGCCTGGCGTCCGACTCGGCCTACGTCCGCAGCATCCTCGACTCGATCGACGGCGACGTGGTCCTCGTCGGCCACTCCTACGGCGGTGGGGTCATCACGAACGCCGCGACGGGCGCCGACAACGTCAACGCCCTGGTCTACACGGCGGCCTTCGCGCCCGACGAGGGCGAGACCTTGGGCCAGTTCAACGACCCGGTGAAGTACCCGGGCGCCGAACTGACGCCCGACTCCCTCATCGTGCGCCCCTACCCCGGCGGCCTCGACGCCACTATCGACCCGGCGCGGTTCCGGCAGATCTTCGCCGCGGACCTGCCCGCTCGTCAGGCCGAAATCATGGCCGCGACCCAGCGCCCGACCAACGTGGCGGTCCTCGAGGAGCAGACCGGCGAGCCGGCGTGGAAGACGATCCCCAGCTGGTACCAGGTCTCCAACCAGGATAAGGCCCTGTCCCCGGTCGCGCAGCGCTTCTTCGCCCAGCGGATGGGCGCGCAGACCACCTCGATCAACGCGTCGCACGCCGGGTACGTCTCGCACCCGGCCGAGACTGCGAAGCTGATCGAGACGGCCGCCCGTGCGACCAGCTGACCACCCTGTTCACGCACCGGGCGTGCGGGCCACATCGGCCCGCACGCCCGGTGCGTGCTGCACGACGGCTACCCCGACGCTCGTACGCTCCGTGTCGGATGCGGCCTCCCACACGTGGATCGGCAGCGCGCCAACCCGGGCCGTCGAGGGACATCAGCTCGTAAACGACGACTCTTCTCGGACTCATGTCGTGTGAGCTCCTGTGTCTGGGGTGGGTTGCGCCGCGGGTTTGCCGACCAAAACTGCAGCGGCGACGCCCGCTAGGGCCATGCTGAGGGAAGCGATACCGAGGGCGAGGCCGAAGCCCGCGAGTTCTGCTTCTGGCGCGGCCGTGCTCGTCGCTCCGACATCGGATGCGTATCGCACGGCGATACTCACGAATATTGCGAGGCCAAGAGCCCCGCCGGCGTGGGTCATGGTGGCTTGGATCCCCGATGCGAGCCCAGCATCTTGTTCGCCGACGCCGGACAGTGCCGTGGTCGTCATTGAGGGCAGGAGAACACCCTGGCCGAGGCCAACGACCACCATGCTGGGTGCAATCTGCCACCAGTAGTTTGCGTCCGGCGACAGGAGGGCGACAGTCAACCCCAGCCCGAGGGCGGTGAGAATGCAACCTCCAGCAAGCACCGTGCGGAGGCCCACGCGAGGAATCATGGTCGAGCCGAGGGCGAGACCCGCACCGATTGCGATACCGATCGGCAGGTAGGCGAGCCCCGCGGTCAGCGGCGTATAGTGCAGGATGCTCTGCACGTACAGGCTCAGGATGAACAGGAACGAGCCGAAGGCGGCCGCATTCACGAGCGTCACCGCATTGGCGGTCAGCCGGGTCCTGTTGGCGAAAAAGGCGGGCGGGATCAAGGGTCGGCTGCTTCGAGCCTCGATGAGGAACATCAGCGCAAGCAGCGCTACTCCCACGATGAGCGGGACAACGACGTCAAGGGCAGTCCAAGAATTCTCTGATGCCCTCAGCAGCCCGTAGATGACGGCGGCAAGTCCGAGAGTTCCGGCGAACATCCCGGAGAACTCGGGTCGAGCGGCGTGCGCCATTCGGCTTTCCCTCAAGAGGCGAGGTCCAAGCACGAGAACCAGGAGCACTACGGGAAGGGCGATGAGGAAGACATAGCGCCAACTCGCTACGTCGGTGAGCACCCCGGAGATTACGGTGCCGGTCACGCCACCGATCCCTGCGAGTGCACCCCAGACGCCGATCGCCTTTGCTCGTTCCGGTGTCTCGGGGAAGAGTACGACGATGAGCGCGAGTGCGGCGGGTGCGGCGATCGCATCGCCGATCCCTTGGATGACCCGGCCGGTGACGAGGATCCACCCAGTTGGCGCGAGGCCCGCGAGGGCGGAGCCCGCGGCGAAGACGATGACTCCCGTAAAGAACATCCTGCGTCGGCCCGCGAGGTCGGCGATGCGTCCGCCGAGCAGCAGTAGCCCTCCTGCGGTGAGCGCATATGCGTCGACGACCCAAACGAGGTTTGCGGGGCTGAGGTCGAGGTCAGTGCCGATGCGAGGAAGAGCAATGTTGACAACGGTGAGGTCGAGAACGAGAAGGAATTGCATGACCGCCAGTACTCCGAGGGCCTTCCACCGGCGTGGATCGGCCGGTGGGGCGACGCCGTTCGCGACGGGCCGCGTTTCAGAGGTCGACATCGCCGCTTCCGATTTTCTCCCGCAGGGTCCGCCCAGTCTCGAGAAGACTCTTCAAGTCGCGCAGCATGTACGGATGGCCTCCGCCCGCACCGAGGCGTTCGAAGTCCCCGCTCACCACTGCGGCCATATGAGGAGCTCCGAGGAGATCGTGCGTTACGGTCAAGCGGGAGCGGCCATCCCCCAAGCGCTTGATCGCATATCGCACTTCGGTGGCAGGCTCATCGGCGGATTCCGGATCAACCAAGAAGCGCATTCTCGTCGCAAGCAGCGAGGGCGGATCGTAGGCAATAACGACACCCTCGATGATGATGTCGGGCGCGGGAACCGTGCCGTCTCCGGCAACAACGCGAAGGTGCGGCGGTTTTTCAACGAAGTAGCGACCTCCGACCCGCGGCTCGACCACAGCACGTCCGCCGTAACCGTATCGGGCTGTCCAATCGGGATCGGTGATTGCCTCCCAAATGCGCTCGGGCGAGACGGCGATCTCGATTTCGTATATCTGAGTCGTAGCGCGGCGGCGTGATGCCGCCAGGTCTTCGTCGCGCAATCGCGGCACAACAGGAGTGTCGTCATTCATTTCCATGCTCCAATGCCTCTTTCAGTTCGGTCAGCGCTCCGACGCGCTCGGCCGTGTACTTGTCGATCCAGCGGTCGTGGATGAGCCGGATGGGCACGGGGTTCAGGTAGTGCAGCTTCCACCGTCCGGATTTTTTGGTCGTGATGAGTCCGGCCCCCTCAAGCACACCGAGATGTCGCATCACACCGAACCGGGTGAGTTCGATGTCGCGCATCAGTTCCGCAAGACTCTGCCCATCGCGGACGAACAGCCGATCCAGTAGCAGCCGCCTCGTCGAGTCGGCCAACGCTTTGAATACCAGTTCGTCGTCGTCCATAGGGCTCAATATAGGTGCCAAGGTTGTCACGTGTCAAAGTAGTCACCTATGATGCATTCGAACGAGAGATCGATCGACGTCGCCGATCGACGAGGACGAAGGAGTCATGATGGCCGAAGTACTGCTCTTCCATCACGCGCTCGGCCTCACGGAGGGTTTGCACCTCTTCGCGAACGAGCTACGTCAAGCGGGCCACACCGTGCACACGCCCGGTCTATTCGAGGGGCGCACCTTCGACTCGATCGAGGCCGGTGTCGCATACGCCGACGAGGTCGGTTGGGATGAGATCATCGCACGCGGCGAGCACGCCGCGCGTGCGCTGACCAACGAGCTCGTCTACGCAGGCTTCTCGCTCGGGGTCATGCTCGCGCAGAAGCTCGCCCAGACCCGTACCGGCACGAAAGGCGCGCTGTTCTTCTACTCCTGCGTCCCCGTCGCGGAGTTCGGCGGGTGGCCTGCCGGTGTTCCGGTGCAGATCCACGGGATGGATGCCGACCCGATCTTCATGAAGGAGGGCGATGTGGAGGCCGCCCGTGAACTCGTCGAGTCAGCCGACGCCGCCGAGCTGTTCCTCTATCCGGGCGACCAGCACTATTTCGCGGACCCCTGCTTGCCGAGCTACGACGCCGCCGCGACGAAACTCCTCACGCGACGCGTGCTCGAGTTCCTCGCGCGGCGTCAGTGATGGCCCAACCGCACGCGACATTGGTGCTTGAGGCAATTGCGGAACCGACGCGGCGACGCATCCTCGATACCGTGCGCGACGGTGAATGCTCCGTCGGCGACCTCGTCGCGCACATCGGCATGAACCAACCCGGGATTTCGCGGCATCTGAAGGTGCTGCGCGACGCTGGTCTCGTCTCCGTTCGCCGTGATGCACAGCGCCGGCTTTACCGCCTTCGGGCCGAGCCGCTGCAGGATCTCGACGCCTGGCTCGAGCCTTACCGCGCGGAGTGGTCAGGCCGTCTGGACGCACTTGAACGGCACTTGGAACGCACTTCCCCCGAAATCCACAAGAAGGAGAACTGATGATCACCGAACTGGCTACCCTCGAGCGCACCGCGATGGGGGGCCTCGTTCGTTTCGAACGGCGACTTCCCTACCCAATCGGGGACGTGTGGGCGGCGCTCACTGAGCCGGAGCGGCTGGCCGATTGGTGGCCGCCGGTCGCGACCGACGTCACCGTCGACCTCCGCGAAGGCGGATCGATGACTTTCGACTGGCCCGACGGCCCGGAACTCGAGTTCCGCTTCCTGCGCATCACGCCACCGACGCTTCTCGAACACACGCACACGAGCCCCGGCTCGTGGATGCGGTATGAACTCGACCCGACGGATGAGGGGACGCTCTTGCGTGCCACGTACTTTACGCCCGAACCGGACCAGGCTATCGAGCGCGGCGACGTCGTCGGCGGCCACTACGGCTTCGACCGTCTCGAGGCGGCGCTCTCAGGACACCCCATCCCAGTTGATTTTCAGGCCTTTGCGTCACTGCAAAGCGTCTACGCCGAACGGGGTCTCGCGGCGGCGACCACGTGATTCGTTTCGATCGCCCGTCAGAAGTAGGGGCGTCGAAGTGCTCTTAATCGAGCAGAGAGAGGACAACGCTGTTCGGCACGATTGAATTTGACCGAAATGGTGGCTCGCGTACCAATGTCTTCAGGCCGGTGCGAGGAGAGATAAGAAATGAGCATAGCGAGAACGACACGAGTGACGTGCGGACCGCGAACGTTTCAACCGGGGCGGCAGAAGGTGACGTCTACACGTCGTTGCCGGCGGCCATGACCGGGAGGGCAAGCCCTGCGAAGGCGGCTATCGGAGACGAACCGGTCTTTGTCTATATCGCCAGCCTTCCGCAACCGCAGCGTGACATCGCCGAGGCGGTAGACGCGCTGGCTGCCAAGACGTTGCGGAATCACCCCACTTGCGGTGGCAGCGCTCAGTCGACGATACGGTCCCGAGTTCAGCCGCGGCCGTCTGCCTTCATCGGCGGGCATGTGCCGCCCGCGGTGGTGAGCAACTCGAAATGCCAGATCTCGTTCGAGTAGACCTGGCAGAGACCCCATCGCGAGCCGAAGCGATTGAGGAAGTCCATCGCATCAGCCATCTCAAGGTCCACGGCGTGACCCGAGACGTGAGCGGAATCGGTGCCCCGCTTCGCCCATTTCGCGCCTTCCCCCTCGCTGCCGTACTTCTGAACGGCCTGCTCGAAGAGGAAGTCCTGGTAGCGCTCCGACCGCCAGCCGTCGACGATCGTGATCGAGATTCCGCGCTCGTCCTCTGCCGCCGTGTTGGCGGACCGGAGCGCGGCGAGCAGCTCCGGGGCCAGCTTGGTGACCGCGGGCTTGTCGCTGTCCAGTGTGAGTGCGTCGCCTGTGGGAATATGGCCGTCCGCGTCGGTGAGCCCGGCTGCGCTCGCCCCGGGCAGGAGGGTCTCGACCAGTTCCGGTCCAGCGGCACACGCCGTCAATGCGACGGTGAGCGCGAGCGCTGTCAGGGCGACAGCGGTACGGGCGCCGCGGCGGTGCTTCATCGGTGCTGTTCCTTCGATTCGCCGGGTGTGCCCGGAGCGGCAGCCGACTGCGTGGTCCCCGTGACGGGAGCGACGGCGGTGGGTGATGGGGTGCTGGAGCAACCGGCCAAGAGCAGTGCGGCGCCGATGGCGGTGACGGACGCCAAACGTCGGGGAAGAAGCGGGTTCATGGAACTCCTCGGTTCAGTCGTTTTGGTTACGACGCAATGGGAAAGTCGAAATAGCTGTTGGGGTAGGGTTCGTCGCGGAGAACGTAATGCCACCATTCGTGGGTATACGGGTCGAACCCGCTGTCTTCCATGACGGAACACAGAATCCGGCGATTTTCCGCGTCAGTCTCCGCAACTCCTTGTGCCCCGTGATGCGAACGCTGATCCATGAGGTCGTGACCTCCGCCCATGGATGCGAGCTCCCCGGTGTCCAGCCTGTAGAGCGTCAGGTCAATGGCGCTTCCTCGGCTGTGGCCGGATTCCGGTGCGACGTACCCATTGGTGAACATCGCCGCCCGGTCGATGTTGGGGTAGAACCTCTGTTTTGTGCGCCCGTCGTCTGGTTGTTCCGACCATTGCATGAAGCGATTGACCGCGCGTTGGGGACGGTAGGCGTCCCAGATCAGCAAGCCGAAGCCGAGCGCGGCTGCCCGGGTCTTCGCCGTTCGAAGCGCCTCCGCCAGGGCAATTGAGCCCACTACGCGGTTGACTTCATATCCATCGACGGGCAGTCCGGTGAAGTTGTCCCAGGTCGCGTACTTGGCGTCCCACCGGACACCGTCCAGCACTTCGTCCAGAAAGACGAACCCGCGTTCCATCATGCTCACCGCCCCATCGCCAGCGTGATGCAGCGGTCGATCAAGTCGGAGAAGCTAATGCCGGCCGCGGCCATCATGCGCGGGTAGCGGCTGTACGAAGTGAATCCGGGCATGGTGTTCACTTCGTTGAGCACGATACGTCCGTCCTCTTGCAGGAACATGTCCACGCGGGCAAGACCCGTGCAGCCGAGTACCGCATAGATGGACTTGGCCGTTTCCTGGATCTGTGCACGCGTCTCGACCGGTAGATCCGCGGGAACAGTGATGGTCGAGTTTTCGGAGCCCTTTTCGGGCTCGGCTTCCTGATGGATACGGAAGATGCCGTGCCGGAGCTGGATCTGATCCACTTCTCCGACGATCAGCTCAGAACCGTTGCCGAGCACCGCGCAGCCGACCTCGATGCCCGAGATTGCCTGCTCGAGCAGTACCTTGTTGTCGTATTGGCGCGCGGTCGCGATGGCGGCGTCAAGGTCGTCGGGGTTATCGACCTTTCTCACGCCGAACGACGAGCCTGAACGCGCCGGCTTCACGAAGACGGGGTAGGCGAGTTGGTCTGGCGCTGCAGTGCCGGCGCGGTTCAGGACAATGAATTCAGGGGTGTCGATTCCCGCGCTTCTGGCGACGGTGTGCGCCAGCGACTTGTCCATGCAGATGGCCGAGCTTTGAATGTCGCAGCCCACATAGGGGATACCGGAAAGTTCGAGCAGGCCCTGCACCGCACCGTCTTCACCCGATTTGCCGTGCAGGACCGGGAAGACCGCATCGAGACGGACGGCTTGGTCGTCCACGACCAGTAGGCCGTGTGTCTTCGTGTCCGGTGAGATCACCGCTCGGCGGCAGTCACCGGCCTCCCAGTCCGGGCTCGGCCGCTCGCAGATTTGCCAGACACCGGATCGGGTGATGCCGATGTAGATCGGCTCGTACTTTTGGGTGTCGATGCCCGCGGCGACCTCCATCGCAGACTTGACCGATACGGCGTGTTCTTCGGATGCGCCCCCGAACAGGATCGCGATTCTTGGCTTAGTCATTTGACCGGCCCCTTTCGTAATTCAGGCAGTTCATGAGGGTCATCTCGACGGTGTCGTACAGCGCCCGCTCGGTGTAGTAGGCGGTGTGCGGCGTGATCACGACGTTGGGTAGTGCCTGCAGCCTGGGCAGGAATGGATGATCGGCCGCCCGCTCTGCACAGTCGAAGTAGAAGTGCCCTTCCTCGCCCTCGAGGACGTCCAGCCCCGCGCCGGCCAATGTTCCGCGCTCCAAGGCTGTAATCAGCGCGTCGGTGTCCACGAGCGCCCCGCGTCCAGTGTTGATAAGGAACGCGCCGGGCTTCATCATTTCGGTCTCCTCGCGCCCAATGAAGTGGTGCGTGTCCGCATTCAGCGGCAGGTGAAGCGTGATCAGGTCGCTTTCGCGCAGCAACTTGTCGAGCGAAGTGCGGTTCGCCGGTGGTGCAGCGCTCGGGCGGTTGCCGTGTGCCAGCACGCGGCAACCGAAACCCCGCAGCCGCTCGATGACGGCACTACCGATATGGCCGTCCCCGACTACGCCGACCGTCATGTCGCGTAGTTCTCGGCCTCGGATGTGGCCCAACCGAAAATCGTTTCGTTCCGCCGCGAGGATGGTTTCCTTCGCGTTGCGGATCACGATCAACATCAGCATCAGGGTGTAGTCGGCGACCCCGTCCGGCGCGTATACGACGTTCTCGATGGTGATACCGAATTCGTCGGCGGCGTGCAGGTCGATGTGGTCGAAGCCGATGCTGCGAGTGGAGATGTGCTCAACGCCAGCTGCCTTCAGCGCACGAAGCGTTGACCGGGAAATCTCGGATTTGTGTCCCACACTGATGCATCGGTCTCCCGGCCCGGCAATGGCGCCAACTTCCGTGAGCACAGCGGCCGTGATCGTCGTGGTGACCCCGAGACGCAGTGACAGTTCATTGAACGCATCCGCCTCATCCTGCTCGCAGCCGTAGACGGTAATGCCGACACGCGGAACAGGCTGACGGTCGAGGATGGCGAGGGGGCCGGCGCTTCGGCTGCTGTTCCTGCTGGTTTCGCTGTGGGACATGCCACCAGTCAAGACGGCGGGATGTTCCCAGCCCGTATGAGGATTTCGATATGTCGGCAATATCAACCGGCGGGTGGGTCAGATTCGCTCGACCAGTTCACCGGCCCTGGCAGGCGAGCTGCACCCCTGAGCTCCGGCCTTAATGTCGGCGCTCGGAATCAGCAGCGGAAGACCATCAGTGGTCTCGAAGTCCACTCGATCGAGACGCCGCGGACGTCAAGGATTGGCCCCGACAGCTCAGCGCTGTCACACTCGTGTCATCTGCGATTGTGCAGCGGAGCGGCCGGCAAGTGTGCCGTGGCGCGTAGTCCGCCGTCGGGGCGCGGCACGATGGTGAGCGTCCCGTCGTGGGCTTGGGTGATGCTCTTAACGATCGCCAGACCGAGGCCGACGCCCGCATGGTCGCTGTGTATCCGTTCGGTGCCGCGCTGGAACGGTTCGGTGAGTGTTGAGACCAGTTCCGGCCTGAGCTTCTCGCCGGTGTTCTCAACGGTGAGCACGACGACGTCGGGGCCGGTGGTGGTACTCAACTGCACGGTGCCGTGTTCCGGCAAGTTGTGCACGATGGCGTTGTGCAGGAGGTTCGTGGTCATCTGCAGCAGCAGCGCGTGCGAGCCAGTGGCAACAGCGACGTCCCCGGACGTCTCGATCGTGACGCCTCGCTTCTCCGCGAGGGAGAGCAGTGTTTCGACGGCTTCTTCGGCGATGAGCGACAGGTCGATGTGTTCTCGGGTAAAGGCGCGCTGGTCAGTGCGACTGAGGAGCAGCAGCGCCTCGGTGAGGTCGATGGCTCGGGTGTTGACGGCGTGGAGACGTTCGATGAGGTCGCCGGTAACGCTCGCCGGATCGTTTCGAGCGACTTCGAGCAGCGTCTGGGTGATTGCCAGCGGGGTACGGAGTTCATGGGACGCGTTGGCGGCGAATCGCTCCTGTTCGGCGACGTGCGCTTCGAGCCGTGCGAGCATCGCGTCGAAGATGTCCGCGAGTTCGCGGAACTCGTCGTTGCGACCTTCCAACTCGATCCGATGCGCCAGTGATCCGTTCGCCGCCCTGCGCGTGGCATCCGTGATTCGTGTCAGCGGAGCGAGCATGCGGCCGGCGAGTATCCACCCGCCGAGCAGACCGAACAGCAGCAGAAAGAACAGGGTCCAGGCCGCAGGCGGGACGAAGGCGCGCACGAGGTCGCCGCGGTTGGGCACGAGCGGACCGGGCCCCGTGATCTGATCGTCGGGCACGTAGCGCAGGAGGAATACCCACACGACCGCGAGCAGAAGGACACCCGTAACCATGAGGAACCCGGCGTAGCTCAGAGTGAGTTTGAGTCGGACGCTCAGCCCAGGCTGCCTAGCCACGAGCGTCTCCTTCAGCGCCGTCCGTTCCTGCATCGATGCGGTAGCCGACGCCGGGGACCGTCGCGATGATCCAGGGTTCGCCAAGACGCTTGCGTAGCGCCGAGACGGTGATCCGCACGGCATTGGTGAACGGATCGGCATTCTCGTCCCATGCCTGTTCGAGAAGTTCCTCAGCACTGAGCACCCCGCCCTCAGCCGCGACGAGCACTTCGAGCACGGCGAACTGCTTCCGGGTGAGCGCAACGTAGCGACCGTCGCGATAGACCTCGCGGCGAAACGGGTCCAACCGTAGGCCCGCGATCTCGCGCACGGGCGGCCGATGGTGTGCGCGTCTTCTGTCGAGCGCCCGGAGCCTGAGCACGAGCTCTCTCAGTTCGAAAGGTTTCGTGAGATAGTCGTCGGCGCCAAGTTCGAACCCCGACGCCTTATCATCGAGCCGGTCAGCAGCGGTGAGCATGAGAATCGGCATACCACTGCCGGAAGCGACGATGCGCGCGGCAATCTCGTCACCAGACGGGCCGGGGATGTCCCGGTCGAGCACAGCGATGTCGTAGGCGTTGATGCTCAGCAGCTCAAGAGCGGTATCACCATCAACGGCGATGTCGGCCGCGATTGCCTCCAAGCGCAAACCATCACGAACAGCTTCCGCCAGAAAAGGCTCGTCCTCGACGATCAACACGCGCATGCCCCCAACCCTACGAGGCGGCACATATCGACGGCGTACTGAAACACGGCCTGCGATTCGATCACGCGTAACCTACCGGCTGAGAAGCTGACCCATTCAGAGTGATCACTTCGGGGCTTATTCGACTATGAGTCGGACCAGTCGGGCCCCTATTCATAGCTGGTTGGCGCGCAGCGAACTCCCTTACAAGACGTCCCGGCCGGGTTTGGATGTGTGCGCGTCGGAGGTGAGAAGCGTGAGATGTTCGCCGCGGCAGATCAAACGACGACTGCGGTCGCCGAGGCGTGGGTTCGGGTTTGGTCGGCGCCCGAGGGCACTTTGCCCCGAACATTCACGACAGATATTGAGACGAACGCCCCTATCGGTCGGCAGAACTCTCATTCCTATCCACTGACGGTAGGGCCGGCTATGGCAACCAGGTGAGGATCGCGGCGAGGACGACGGCACCGCGATAGATGACGGCGTGACGGTCGTACCTGGTGGCGAGGCCCCGCCATTCCTTCATGAGGTTGAACGCGCACTCGACGGTGTGCCGGCGTTTGTACTGCTCCCGGTCGTAGCTGACAGGGAGGCCGCCTGCGGTGCCGCGTCGCCGCCGGTTGGCTTTCTGGTCGCGTTTCTCCGGGATGACGGCTCGGATTTGGCGACGGCGCAGGTCAGCGCGGATCGCCCGCGATGAGTACGCTCGGTCCGCGAGCACCGCGACCGGCCGGGTCCGTGGCCGACCGACGTCGGGTCGCAGCACACGGACGTGGTCCAGGAGCGGGAGGAACATTGGCGAGTCTGCGGCCTGCCCCGGGCCGATGAGGATCGCGAGCGGACGACCTCGGCCGTCGACGGAGTGGTGGATCT
Organism: Agromyces sp. Y182; assembly: GCF_059445385.1. Classification (NCBI taxonomy): domain Bacteria; kingdom Bacillati; phylum Actinomycetota; class Actinomycetes; order Micrococcales; family Microbacteriaceae; genus Agromyces; species Agromyces sp. Y182. The sequence continues at coordinate 60,510 of NZ_JCAIUF010000002.1, forward strand.
TCGTGGACAGGCGGCCACGCGACCGGCCGATGGCGTGATCCGGTGGCTCGGTGCGGGGATTCCTGTGATTCGACATATCTCCCTGTGACCCGGCCGAGCCTTGTTGCGTGCTGGTGTGCGCGGACGATCGTGGAGTCCACGCTGACCGCCCAATCGATCCCGCTGACCGAGTCCGCGACGGTCATCAGGGTGGCGAGGATTCGGTCCCAGGTGCCGTCTACAGAGAACCAGCGGTGCCGCTTCCACACCGTCTGCCACGGCCCGAACCGTTCCGGCAGATCCCTCCACGGCACACCGGTCCGGTACCGGAAGATGATGCCCTCAACCACCGACGGTGATCACGCCACGGACGACTCCGCCCCGCCGGATGCGGCATCAGAACCTCGAGCCGTTCCCACTGAGAATCCGAGAGTTCACGACCACGAGCCACCTGACCAGCATCCCGCACCGACCAGCCCCTTCGCGACTTGGGAGACGCTCCCTAGTGCCCGGCATCGGCGGCAAAAGGCGGTAGACCCCGCAGCCAGACTGGACGGCCCAGCACCCGCCTCTATCTCGTCGGCGCCCGAAGGGACCCGCCAGCGGGCCGTCAACCTACCCGGATGCTGCCCGCCCCACGCGAAGCGACCCCATTGGGCACCGGCCATGTAGCGTACGTCCCTGCAGGTGCGACAACGATCTCACCGGCCCGATCCCGACGATCACGATTGCCGGAACGATCATCAGCGCAGCGCAGCGCATCGCAGCGCATCTGTTGATGCCGACTGCAACCCCCTGATCGAGGCTCGGGAGGCGGCATCCGTCAGGTGAGGCTGCGTCCTCCGTGCGGGGGCGGCTGCAAGCGACCGAACTGGCCGATCTCGGGTAGAGGCGGTCCCTGCTTCGGTCTGCGTCCGGCCGTGTCACCGGCTCCGACGCGGTTGCTGCGCTCGGTGATTGCGACGAGCGCGAGGTGCCGGTCTGCGGTCCAGCAGATGAGCCGTCCACGCTGGTCCTTCGTACGGCCGAGGATGCCGGCGTCGGCCAGTTCGACCAGAGCGTTGTGCGCAGCGGTCGTCGAGACGCCGTGCTGCTGGGCGGCTGACTCGACGGTGAGGACGGGTTCGGTCGCGAGCCTGTCGAGGATGCGGCCGATGACGGCGCCGCGTCGCGGGACCGCGGGGCTGTGGCCCTGGGCTCGGCGGTGGGCGATGAGTTCCTCGCGCGTGCGTTCATCGAGCGCTGCGACGTCGGCGGACAGTCGCACGGCGTTGCCCGCGGCACGCTCGGTGGCCTGGGCGAAAGCGATGACCCAGTCGTCGAGTTGTGGCGGGTCGGCGCGGAAGGCGGTGAGACCGGCGATGTACGCGTTGGTGTCGCCCGCGAAGACCGTGCTGATGGGGATGAGGATGTTTCGAAGCGCGTCGGCCCGGTGGAGCACTGTATGGATGAGTGCACGCCCGGTGCGGCCGTTGCCGTCGATGAAGGGGTGGATCGTCTCGAACTGCGCGTGGGCGATCGCGGCGCGCACGACCGCGTTGCCGGTCGTCTCGGTCACGAAGCGCGCGAGATCTGCGACCAGCCGTGGCACTTCGGTTTCCGGCGGTGGGATGAACTCGGCGCGCAGGGGACTCCAGTCCGGACCACCGACCCAGTTCTGCTCGGTGCGCAACCCCGGCTCGAGCGTCGGCTCGATGGCGTGCTGCAGGCCCTCGATGTCGGCCACGGTGATGGGCCGGGAGCGATCGGCGAGCGCGGCGATGGCGGCTTCGGTCGCGCGCACGTTGCCGACCACGTCGAGCGCGACCCGGCTGCCCTCGCGCAGTGCCTCGGCGATCGCCAGCCGCTTCGGGCTGATGCGGTTGCCCTCGATCCACGACGACGAGATGCTCTCGGACCGGATCAGCAGGTGGTTCAGGTAGGCGCCGCGGGACCCGATGCGCTCGTCGGCGCGCGCGAGCACCGCTACTGCGTCTTCGGCAGCCGACCGCGCTTCTCCACCGAGGAGTAGGAGCGCGGCCCCCAGTTCGTCGGGGACGAAGGCGCGATAGTGGCCGGGAGCGCGATCCTTGCGCCCGAGCTGACCAGCGTCATCGGGGTCCCATACCCGTTCGATGAATGTCGGCATCGAGGCCTCCTCAGGTGGGCGGAATTCACTGGTAAATCAATCTTAAGGTATCTAACATTGATTTCGGCCAAGAATGGCCGGCGGCGCGCTGTTCAGGTGCTTCTCCCGATCGACAGCCGGGCATAGTCAAAGTCCGGCTCGCCCGCGGCCCGCCGGCGCCCGGCCTCGGGCGCCGCGCGGCCCGTCACGGCCTCATCGAGCACTGCCCGGCTGTCGTGCCCGTGCGGTGATACCGAAGAAGCGCTCAATCTCCTCGCCCAGATCAAGATCCTGGTGTGATGGCCCGATGACGAGCCGACCGGGCGACGTTGTGCGGTTCGGAATCACATGGCCGGTTCCGATCTGCGTCACGAGGCGAACGCCGTCCCAGTCGGTGCGTTCAAGATCACCGTCGCGGCGAGTGACGGGTTCCGTCGCGGGCGCATAGCGACGGGCTGTCGCCTGAGCGGACTGTACTCGCCCGCGGGTGCGGCCGAGAATCTTGGTCGCTCCACCGTCGTAAGGCACTATCGGGTCGGCTGTTCCGTGCAGGAGGAGGGTCGGGATCGCGGCTGGTCTGACATTGACGAGCGAGAAGTCGTCGTCGAGGGGCAGGCCTGCGGCAACGATCACAGCACCAGCGAGGAGGGCGGGTTTCTCTCGCAGGACGCGATGCAGAAGCTGACCACCGTTCGAGTATCCGATGGCGATCGTGGGTCGGTCGAAGCGTCGGACGACTGCGCTCACGAATGAGACGTCGTCGATATCTGCCTTTTGCGCCCGCGATATCTTCTGCCTGCGGGCATCGTTCCACGCCCGGCCGTGGCCGTTCAGATAGATGAGGTCAGCGCCGATACGCTCGGCCAAGGCGTCAAGGGTCCGACCGCTGAAGCGCTGCATCGTCCGGCCTTGTTGTGACGTGCCGTGCAGAGCGAGCAGCAGTGGTGCTTCGCTCAGGGGGAATGCGGGCGTGACATGGATGTAGCTGCGTCGGTGCCCGCCGGCGTCGATCGATTCGTTGCGCTGAGTGGTCATGGTGTCATGCTAAACGCAAAACCGGATACATTATCCGTTTCGGTGAATGATCTATTAAGCTGAATGCATGACCGCACTTCGCCCCGACGCCTCTCGCAACCGCGAGCGGATCCTCGAGGCCGCGAGAATCCTGCGCTCCGACGGCGATGCCCTGCACCTCAACGCCGTGGCACATCGCGCCGGCGTCGGAGTCGGGACGGTGTATCGCCACTTCTCGTCGAGCGAGGTGCTGATGGAAGCGCTCGTCGAGCACCGATTCCTGGAGATGGCCGACGCTGCTCGAGCGGCGGCGACCGACCCTGACAAGTTCGAAGCCATCCGAACGTTCATCGCCCAGTCGATGCAGATCTACATCGACGACCCGGATTTCGCCGGCGCTGTCTTGGCGTCAACGGCGGCGCGCGAGGAGACGCGTGCGCTTCGCGCTGATCTCTTCGCGGCATTCTCGACCTTGGTCTCTCGCGCCGCTCAGTATTTCCGGACAGATCTGGAGCCCGCCGACATCATGATTCTGCTCTGTGGGTTGGGCTACTCCGCACGATTGCGACCCGAACGCGCCTCCGACTACCTCGACGTGCTTTTCGACGGGATCGTCGCACCACCCTTCGCTAACCTTGTTCCATGACCGGATCCGGCCCTGATCTCGCGCTGCTCCTGCTCGCCAGCTACCGCAAACTCGCCGATACCGCGGTGCTCGGACTGGCGGCACGCGGGTTCGAAGACGTACGACCCTCATTCCACTACGCGATGACCGCGATCGACCTCGGGGCGGGGAGCGCGTCGGAGCTTGGCCGGGCGCTCGCGGTGAGCAAGCAGGCGGCGGCCAAGACCATCGCGCTTCTCGGCGAGCGCGGTTGGGTGGCGATCGAGGATGACGCGCTGGATCGTCGGCGCAAGAAGGTCACGGTGACGGATGCGGGTCAGCGGCTGATGCGCGAGGGCGCTTCGATATTCGACGAGCTGCGAGGGGAGTGGGCCGCGCAGGTCGGCGCGGAACAGCTCGACCGCCTCGAGGATCACCTCGCGGTGTTCGTTGGCGATGACACGATCCGGCTGGACGCCCCAGGCTGGGTCGCTGACGCGATGGTCGAGCATCCCGAGCCGCGCGTCGTTCCGCACCCGAGCGACGCAGGGAACGGGCCAGTGACGAAACCACCCGCGCCGAGGGTGTCGATGACCGGCCCTGTTCGAATGGATGCCGGTGAAGAACCATAGCCTCCATCAGGTTCGCAAATACGCCAGCACGGCGAGAACGCGACGATGGCCGCTGTCGCTGGTCGACAGCCCGAGCTTCGCGAAGATGTTGCCGATGTGCTTGCTCACCGCTGTCTCGCTGACGAAAAGTCGCCCGGCGATCGTGGTGTTGTCGAGGCCCTCCGCCATGAGCCCGAGCACCTCCCGCTCTCGCGGGGTGAGCGATTGGATCGGGTCATCTGCGCGACGCCGGCTCAGCAGCTGCGAGATCACCTCCGGATCCATCACGGTGCCGCCGTCGGCGACCCTGCGCAACGCGTCGGTGAACTCAGTGACCTTGCCGACGCGTTCTTTGAGCAGGTAGCCGAGACCGCCGGCGCCCTCTGCCAGCAACTGTCCCGCATAGCGGTCCTCGACGTACGCGGAGAGGACCAGCACCGGAAATCCCGGTCGCCGCCGGCGCGCGACTTCGGCCGCCTTCAGACCCTCATTCGTGAACGTGGGCGGCATCCGCACGTCGAGCACCGCAGCATCCGTATCGTCGAGCAGCGCCAGAAAGTCGTCGGCATTGTCGACCGCCGCCACCACATCGAAGCCCTCACTGCGCAGCAACATGGCGAGTCCCTCGCGCAGCAAAGCATCGTCTTCGGCTATCACCACCCGCATGGCAGTACCACCCTCATGTTCGTCGGGCCGCCGACCGGGCTGGTCAGCAGCAGCGTTCCTTCGAACGCCTCGATGCGGCGACGGATGCCCGCGATGCCGCCGCCCGGGCGCTCGACCGCGCCGCCGCGTCCGTCATCCTCGATGACGATCAGCAGGCCCTCGACCCCCACCGATGGATCGTACCGAACGGAGACCGTCGCTCTGGTGGCGCCGCTGTACTTGTTGAGGTTCGTCACCGCCTCGGCGACGATGTAGTACGCCGCGGATTCCACGGCGGTCGGCACCCGGTCCAGTCCGACCACATCGAGGGAGCAGGGCACGGACGAGCGTCCGGCCACCGACGACAGCGCGCACTCCAGCCCGAGCTCATCCAGGATCGGCGGATAGATGTCGTGCACCATGGTGCGCAGCTCGGCAAGCGCATCCGTTGCGGCTTGCTGCGCACGCTGAAGCTGCGGGAGAGCGTCACCCGGGCTCGTCTCGAACGACCGTTCCGCCATCCCGAGCATCATGACGACACTCACCAAACGATTCTGCGCACCGTCGTGCAGGTCTTGCTCAATGCGCCGCAACTCAGACGAGTGTGCGTCGAGCGCGGCCGCGCGGCTGGCCGTCAGCGCCGTGACCCTCGCGGCAAGTTCGTCCTCGCGGCTCGGGGTCAGAATCTTGTTCTGCGCCCACCTCTGCGCAAATGCCAGCCCGGGAACGATCCACCAGGCGAGGAGGGCATAGCCAACGGCGACAAGGGGCGTCCAGGCGGCCGCGGCCCACGATGTCACCGGAAACGGACTCGATATGGGGTCGTTGGAGGGCGCCAGATACCAATACGCGGGGACGATGAGCGCGTTGACGGCGGCGAGCGGCAATGCGATGGTCAGAAGATTGACGAACGGCACGATCGCACCGTGCCCGATCAGCCACAGTAGATCCCTACCCGTTGACCGCGAGAAAGCGATGCGCAGGCTCTCGGTGAAGGTCGGATCGGCCGGGATCGGACTGTATGCCGACTCGACGTCCCTACGGGAGTTCGGTGCACTGCGAGTGCGCGCGCGTGATGCCCACCATCGCAACGGTCGCACGATCAGCGGCACGATGAGCCATCCGCCGCTGAGCACCAGCAGCGGCATCAGGATCACGCCGATCACCACGAATGCGAGCGAAACGAAACCGGCTCCCAGTTCGACGACCAGATAGCGCAGGGCGCGCCACCATCGTCGAAGTCGGTCGCGGCTCATCCGTTCAGTCTGCCGTAGTGCGCGCGCGCAAGGGGTGGAGCCAGCCACACCATTAACTGGGTAGCGGCCAGGATCGTTGCGGCGAGCGGCAATCCGTAACGTCCATGACATGAGCATTCAGGCATCCGAAACACAGACATCCAGGCTGTCAGGCCCGCACCCGGGCCAGGCGATACGCCTCGAGACGGTCGTCAAGAAATACGGCACCGGCCCGTCAGCAGTGATCGCTCTTCGCGGCATCGATCTCACCCTGGAGCGGGGGTCGTTCACCGCCATCATGGGGCCATCCGGTTCGGGAAAGAGCACGTTTCTGCACACCGCGGCGGGCCTCGACGCTCCGACGAGCGGCTCCGTCTGGATCGGCGACACCGATATCTCACGGATGCGGGCCAACAAGCTCGCGAAGTTCCGGCGTCAGCACGTCGGGTTCGTCTTCCAGGCCTACAACCTGCTTCCTGCTCTGACGGTCGAGCAGAACGTGACGCTGCCCCTGCTTCTGGCCGGCAAGAGCGTGGAGGACGGCTGGCTCGACCGCATCATCCGCTCGGTTGGCCTCGACGAACTTCGACAGCGGCGCCCGGCGGAGCTCTCCGGCGGTCAGCAGCAGCGGGTGGCCATCGCACGGGCGCTCATCACGCGGCCTGACGCCGTCTTCGCCGACGAACCGACGGGCGCGCTCGACTCGCGAACCGGTCGCCAGGTGCTTGACCTGCTCGCACAGATGACACGCGAACTGAACCAGACGGTCATCATGGTGACCCACGACCCGGCGGTCGCATCCCGCGCCGACCGGGTCATCTTTCTCGCCGACGGTGCATTCGTCGGATACCAGGACGGCGCATCGACGCAGGAGATCGTCGACCGCATGACCGAGTTGGGGAAATGGTGAACACACTCATCCGGGCGGGAATCCGCCAAAACAAGGGAACGCTCATCGGCGTCTTCGTCGCCGTTCTCACCGCGACGATGCTCGCGACCGGACTCGGCGTTCTGATCGAATCCGGCTCACGCGGCGGGGTCGACCCCGAACGCTACGCCGCCGCCGACGTGATCGTGGGTGGAAAGCAGTCGTTCGAGACCCCAGAGGGGACGACGTACTCCCTCCCGGAGCGCGTGCCGCTCTCCGCCGATGGGCTCGCTCTGATTCGAACGCTTCCGAATGCGGCGAGCGTCGTCACGGACACCACGGTTCCGATGTCGTGGGACGGATCGCCGATCGAAGCCCACGGGTGGAGTTCCGCGGCGCTCACCCCGTATGAGGTCAGTGACGGGAACGCCCCCCGCGCAGCGGACCAGGTCGTCGTTGACGGCAGCTTGGCGTCGCGCACCGAGGTCGGCGACACCGTCACGCTCGCTCACGGCGGCACCAACGCCGAGTATCGTGTCGTCGGGATCGCCACTGCTGCTTCGGGCAACGACCCCGCCCGTGCGGGGCACGTCTTCCTGACTGATGCCGCGGCAGCCGCACTGGCGCCGCGCGGCGGTGCCGGCGACGTCGTCGGAGTATTCGCGCGTTCAGGCGTCTCGCCGAGTGATCTGGCGAGTGAGATTCGCGCACAGGTGCCCGGTGCCGTCACATATACGGGCAATGACCGCGGCGCCGCCGAGTTTCTCGACGCCGGTGCCGCCCGAGCAACGCTCGTCGCGATCGGTTCGTCGTTCGCCGGCACAGCCATCCTGATTGCTCTGTTCGTGGTCGCAGGCACACTGTCGCTGTCCATTCAGCGGCGAAGGCGCGACTTCGCTCTGATGCGCGCCATCGGCTCCACCCCCATGCAGATCCATCGACTCATCGCACAAGAGGTGCTCCTCGTCGCAGGCGCTGGCGCACTCGTCGGAGTGATCCCCGGCTTCTTTCTGGCGGCCGCGATGCGATTCGGCTTCGCGCAAGCGGGGGTGATTCCTGAGGACTTCGCGCTCACCTTCGGCCCGATTCCTGCGCTGATCGCCGTCGTGGTCATGGTCGTGGCGTCCCAACTCGCCGCTGCGGTCGCTGCTCGGCGGCCCGCGCGCATCAATCCGATCGAAGCACTGCAAGAAGCATCGACCACGCCGTCCCGTCTGGGGCGTGGCCGCACGATCACCGGCATCATCCTCGGAGTCATCGGCTTGCTCGCAAGTGCCATTCCGCTGTTCGTCCCCGGTACGATCGCGGTCGCCGGCCCGGCCGCAGCCGCACTGCTCCTCATCATTGCCGTCGGCTTGCTCGGGCCACGCCTTGTGCGTACCGCCATCACGGTATTCGGTGGGCCGCTACGGCACTTGAAGTCGCCCTCAGCCTTCCTCGCGGCCGCGAATGCGCGCAGTAATTCGCGTCGACTCGCCGCAGCGATCGTCCCACTGGCGCTCGGCATCGGTCTCGGCCTCGTGCAGGTGGGTACGCAGTCGATTATCGCGGCCGAGGCCACCACGCAGTCGCACGCCGGGGTGACGGCCGACTTGATGGTGACAGGCGGAGCATCCGGACTCTCTGAGGACGCCGTCGCTTCCATCGCCCAGACTTCGGGTGTGAGTGCAGCGAACCCGGTGGCGCTCAGTCAGATGATCTTCAGCTTCGTTCAGCTCGGCGATCCGACGTCCGAGCAGTATCCGGTACAGGGGATCGATCCGGCAGCGACTGCCTCAACGTTGGATTTGGGCGTGGTGGCAGGCACGCTCGAGTCTCTGACCGGTGCGGACACCGTCGCGTTGAGTTCCGACGCGGCGCTGGCGGCGGGCGTGGGCGTCGGCGATACAGTCAGCGGGCATCTCGGTGACGGAACGGCGGTCACCTCGAGCGTGGTTGCCATCTACACCCGCGGTTTGGGCTTCGGCGACGTGACGATGACGAATCCCGCGTTGCTCGCCCACACGACGACCAGCCTCAGCAATTATGTGCTCGTGGGCACGCAGCCGGGGCAGCTGGCGCACGTGCAGAAGGCACTGGACGAGGCCGGATTCACCGTGGCGAACCGCAGCGAGCTCCGCGCGGCAGGCGACAGCGCGCGCGATGCGAACTCACTCGTCAACCTGATCGCGCTCGCCGTCATCCTCGGCTACATCGCGATTGCCGTGGTGAACACGTTGGTGATGGCAACGGGGGAGCGGCGGCGTGAGTTCGCGCTGATGCAATTGGTCGGAGCGACGCGCAGGCAGGTGCGGGCGATGATGCGCACGGAGTCTGCAATGGTCGTGGTGCTCGCCGCAGCGCTCGGAGTACTGGTGGCCCTACCCCCGTTGATCGGGATCAGCTTCGGTATTTCGGGACAGCTGCTGCCGAACGTCTCGCCGATCGAGTCCGCCGCGATCGTCGGCTCTCTGAGCATCATCGGCCTGATCTCGCTCGCTGTCGCGACACGGGCTGCGATGCGGAGCGCGCCGATCGCCGAGATCGGTTCGCGCCAGTAGCGTCTACTGGGCCTGCGTGAAACGCACCCTGCCACCCGATGGGTCGCAAGGTGCGTTCGCGCGGGCCTGCTGCTGCCCGCTCGGGCAGCGAGCCGTGCGCGGTCCGCTGCGCGGCCGTACTGGACGTACTGCTCCCGGCGCGCGGTGATGGAAGCTGAGGGAAGCCAGGAGGAGGTCTGCCGATCCAAGAGCGAGGCGAGCAGGGCAGGCACGGCGAGCGAGTCGACCCGGGTGCGAAACGCGCGGGCGGCGCGACGCCCGTGAAGCGCGCCGCACAGCGCGCGCAGGCATCGCTCAATGCCCCGTGGATGCTGCGGGCCGACGACGTCATCGATCTGCAGCGGGACGCGGGCAACCGCGCGGTCGCGGCACACGTGCAGCGCGATCTCGAGCCCGACTCGCTCGCGGGACGGCATGCGCGCGAGCCGATCCCGAAGGGCGGTCCCGACATCCGGCCGGCGTTGCAAGCCCGGTATCCGGCGCTGCTCGGCGCCCTCACCTCGGTGCAGCTCGAGCACTGGCAGCGGGTCGTCGACCATTTCACGATCGCATGGCACATCGACGCCCGCGTGCGGCGGCTGTGGGATGACTTCGCCTATTACGGCACGGTCCGCGAGCAGCATCCCGACTACCTGAAGGAGCGGCGCCGGCTGCTTGGCGCCGTGCCGCCGAAACCCGACGAGCACCTCAGCGTGGACGTGCGGCTGCTGCTCGCTGACGATGTGAGCGAGCCGCCCGAGTGGGACGTCAAGGCAGAGACCGACTTCCGTCAGTGGGCCGTCGAGCAGATTACGAAGCGGCCGCTCGAGCTCAGTATGCGGCCGGTGCCCGGCGAAGCGCTCGGGCAGCACCCGATGCCTGGCATCGTCTACAAGACGAAGGGCTTCGTGACCGCCGACGACCTGCGCAATGACTACCCCGAAGAGTACGCGCGGCGTGTGTCGAACCGCGAAGAGCTCGCGAAGCTGCGAGAGGCGCTCAAAGAGACGACCGACGTGTGGCACGAGCTGCAGCCGATGCACCTCGAGCGAAGCGCCATCAACGCCGAGCGCATCGGCTTCGGGGCGATCCGACACGTCTCTGAAGCGCTCGGCTCGGGCAGCGATCCCTACCCCACGATCCGCATCTGGGACCAGCCGCGCCAGCTCATCGAGCGCGCGTGGCCGCTGCTGCGCGAGCGCAAGTACGAACTCGCCGTGCCGCTCATCGCCATGGCCGAGCAGTCGACCGCCGACGCGGCCAAGCGCTTCTCCGCCTATGAGAACCGCGTCATGACGGGCGCGGGCACCGCCGTGAAATGGCTCAACCGGCTGAAGACCGCAGGCACTATCGCCGCTGGAATCGCCTCGGGCGGGCTCGGCCTCACGGGCTCGGCCCTCGTCGCCGGCGGCTACACCTTCGCGCAGGAGGGACTCGGCCGCGCGGCTGAAATGCACTACGGCCAGCGTACGAGCCTCGGACTCGCAAGCCTCGTGCAGGCCGCGGGCGTGAGCGCCATCATGACCTACCTCGGCGGCGCCCTGCAGGCCAGATTCCAGGTCGCGATCAAGGCGCGCATCGACCGTATCCCCGACCTCGTGGGCACGAAGCTCGCAGAACTCACCGCGAGCGCGATGGCCGCCGGCACCTCGTCGGTCTACATGACGGCGACCGAGACCGTTCTGAAGTCCGTCGTCGAGGGCAAGGCGCTGCCGAAGAACGCGAACGAGTTCGCCGACCTCATCGTCGACGGCGTGGTGCAGAACGTCGCCATGGACCTCGGCCTCGCCCGCGTCAACAGCCGAGTCGCGAAGGAGTACGAGGCATGGCGCGGCGGCTCGCGCGGACCCGCAGTCATGGTGCCGGAGACCGCAGTCACGGATGCCGGGGGCGGGGCTGGGCGAGCGGCACCCGCGGTCGACGTGCCGGGCGCGACCGGAAAGACGGGCGCCCGGCTCTCGGATGTCGCCGTGCGATCGCTGCTCACCGAGGCAGGCGGATGGCAACGGCTCCACGCCGAGCTGCAGGGCGGAACCGGCCTGGGCGCGAACCTGCCGTTGCCCGAGCGGCACGCACTCATCGCGCGGTTCGAGGCGCATCGCGAGGGGCTCGCGCGCAACGCGGGTGCGGTGTTCGGCGGCGAGGTCGTCATCATCGACTCGGGTGGCGGGCGTCAGGTCGAGGTGCGCTTCACGGGCGACGAGGCGGCGCAGCACGTGCAGCACGCGACCGAGTACCTCGACGCGAAGTCGCCCGGGTGGGGGCGACAGACCGACGTGCGGCTCGTGGCCGAACCCGCCTCGACGCGGTCGCCGCAGGCGACGACGGGCGGCCCCGGCGGCAGGGATGCCGCACGCGTCGTCGATCACCTCGGTGCTGAGGCGCGGGCGCTCGCCACGGAGTTCGTCCCCCTCTACGACCGTTACCGCCGCATGACCCCCGAAGCGCGATTCGACGCCCTGCTCGAGATCACGAACCGGCAGCTCACGGCGTCGGGTGCGCCGCAGCTCATTCCCAACCATTTGCACAACCCGACCCCCGACCAGTTCGGCAAGCAGCCCGCCTCGGTGTGGGAGCTGCACATCAACCGCGATCTCGTGTCGCAGCGGGATCCGACACCAGAGCAGTTCGCCGATGCGTGCGACACGATCGCCCACGAGGCGCGGCACGCGCTGCAGTGGTTCCGCATGGCTCGGCTGCGCATCGAGCGCGCGATGCCGGGCGCGACCTATGCCGACGTGCGGTCGCGCGCTGAAGGCGACGTCGTGCTGCGGAACTTCGATGCGCAGACGGTGAAGGCCGCCTGGGAGGCGCAGTCCGGAGCACGGCCCGCGGAGTCGTTCCGCGCGGGGGAGCTGCACCATGACGCCGCGGCCGCCTTCTACGACAGCGTGTTCGGCGCGAACGGTCCGACTCGGAATCGGATCTACGACATGACGAAGATCCGAAAGAACGAGCTCGGCGTCGCGATGCGTCGCCTCGACTTCATCTCACGGCTCGGCCTGCCCGAGAACAACCGGCAACTCGGCGACGCGCGTGCGCGCTACCAGGAAGCCCTCGACGCGCACACTCGAGCGCACAACGACTACGAGATGCTCATCGAGGAAATCGACGCCCGCATCCACGGGCAGGATGTCGCGGCCGCCGTGCTCAACGACGCCCGGATGCTCCCGCAGGTGCGCGATCGGGCGCGCGAGGCGCACCGTGCGTTCATCCTCGCCAGTCGCGAGACTCGGGATCCCTCTGCTCGAGGGACTCATGCCGCCCGAACGACTGCGCGAGCCGACGCCTTCCGCCGGTATGAAGAGGCCATGGAGACGCTGCGTCGGCTCCAGCAGCGCCTCGAGGCGCATGCGGCCGCGGCGGCAAGGGCGGCCGCCACGGGTGGTGGCGGCGCAGGCGGAACGGCCGGCGGCGGGGCATCCACTCGCTGAACCGGTCAGCTCGGCGAGCCGGGTCGCGAGGCGCGGGTGAGCAACACGTATGCGCAGCATCCGAGGGCGGCGATGATGGCCGCGGTGAGCAGCGACGCCGTACCACCGGTGTCGTGTTGCGGTGCGGCGATGAGAGCGCCCATCACGGCGACGCCGAGTGTTGCGCCCACCTGGCGGACGGCGTTGAATATGCCGCCGACGCTGCCCGCGGTTCCATCTGGCGCCGCTGACAGCACAGCGGAGATCAATGCGGGGAGGGTGAAGGAGACTCCGAACCCGACGATGGCAAGTCCGACTGCGGTCGGAATCGGCGGGAAGCGAACGGTGACGGCCACGGTGAGCACCGCGCTGCCGAACGCGAGCAGCGTCAGACCGCCGATGATCGGAGGTCGTGGTCCGTAACGGGCCACGATCCGGCCCGTCAAGAGAGGGTTCAGCGCACACGGGATCGTGAGCGGTAGCAGGAACATCCCGATCTGGAGAGGCGTCAGGTCGAGGTTCTGGAACAGCAGCAAGGGCAGCGCGAATATCGCGCCAGTGAGTACGAAGTTCACGGCGGCGCCGGCGATCAGCCCGGCGACGACACCCCGCGCTCGGAGCACCTGTGGTGCGAACACGGGCAAGGCACTTCGCCGTTCGACGATGATGAGGGCCGCGGCAACGGCAATCGCAGCCGCTCCCGACACCGTGGCGAGCACGATGTCCCGGCCGCCGAACGAGATCAGCGAGCCGCTGAGAAGGGCCAGCGTCGCGCCGGCGAGCAACTGCGCGCCGACGTCGATCCGACGTTGGGTCAGAGGAGCGGCGAATCCGGAACCGGCGACCAGTACCAGGACGATGACGGCGATCGGCACGTTGACGATGAACACGGCGCGCCATCCCGCGAACGCCACCAGCGCGCCACCGATGATGGGTCCGGAGGCGAGCCCGACACCGCTGATCGCGGTCCAGGCTGCCAGCGCTCGGGAGCGTGCGGCGGGCTCGTGGTACAGGCGGGTGATCATCGCCATCGACGAGGGGATGCACAGCGCGGCCGCCACGCCCAGCAGCGCGCGCAACGCGACCAGCAGCCCGACCGACGGCGCGAAGGCGGTCAGCAGGGACAGCAGCCCGAACCCGGCGATCCCGACTCGGAACACTCGGTGGGCGCCGAACCGATCGGCGATTGCGCCGGCCGAGAGCACGAACGCCGCCAGCGTGATCGTGTATCCGTTCACCACCCACTGCAGTCCGCCGACCGAGGCGTGCAGAGACCGAACGATGTCAGGTTCGGCAACGGAGAGCACGGTTGTGTCGAGGAGGACCATGAAGTAGCCGAGCGACAGGCCGAGCAGTGCCCGGAAGCGTCCAGGATGCGTCGCAGAGCTCACTGAGTGCTGGACATACGACTGGCGCTGGCGAGCGTTCACCATGTATTCCTCCCACGGAATCGAATCGAGTTCGGAGCCAATCCTGTGCGGGACGAGCGAAGTCAGCGACCGGCTGAGCCGTATGCTGATTTCGGAGAATCCGAACGGAGGTGCGCGGTGGAGCTCAGACAACTGGCGGTATTCGAGGCCATCGTTCGCGAAGGAACGGTCGGCGGTGCGGCGATCGCGCTCGACCGTGCGCCCTCGTCGATATCCGAACAACTGCGCACGCTCGAACAATCACTCGGCGTCACATTGTTCGAGCGGAAGTCGCGCGGTATGCAGCTGACGCCGGCCGGACAGCGGCTGCAACGGTGGGCCCGCGGCCTTCTCGACACGGCTGATGATGCTCGCCGTGACGTGGCCGCGACTCCAGTCGAGGTCCGGCTCGGCGCCCTCGAAACCGTCATGGCGATCCACGTGCCCCGCATGCTGGCCCGGCTCAGCGCCCGACGTTCGGGCATCCAGGTGAAGAAGAGCTGGACGGCCAGCCGCGTCGCCCTCCTCGAAGACCTCGGCAGCGGGGCGATCGACGCTGGACTCCTGCTCGACCTGGGCGAGGGCCTCGGTGAACTCGGATTCGAGACGCCACCAGGCGACTTCGCCTACCTCGACATCGAACCGGTGTCACTCTCCCTTGTAGTGGCGGCGTCGCATCCGCTCGCGCAATCGGCGCCGCCGGAACCCGACAACTTCGAGGTCTACCCGCTCGTCGGCACCAGCCCTGGTTGCTCGTTCTGGCTCGCGGCCGACAAGATGATCGCCCCGCGCACCCCGCGGGTCGAAGCAGGCAGCGTTGCGATCGCGAAAGCCTGGACGATTCACGGCGACGGGCTGGCGCTGCTTCCGGACTTCGCCATCACGACCGAACTCGCTGCCGGCGAACTCGTGCGCCTTCCGGTCGAGACACCGCAGCTCGAACTTCGCCTGGTCTGGCGCTCCGACCGCGAAGGGCGCCCCGGCGTCCGCGACCTCCTCTACGCCATCGCCGATCCGGCGTAGAACCGGGCCCCGCCGCGCACGTTCTACATGCTCGACGGCACGGTGCGCCCGAGAAGTGTGTCGAGCGGCTGCGAGCGGCGTTCGAGGAGTTCTGCATAGGTGCCGGCGCGTTCTGCCCACCGAAGCGTCTGTGCGCGCTCGACCACGATCTCGTTCGGGGTCGGGGTCACCGTCATGAGACCGATGACCTCGTCGAGGAATTGGTCCAGTGGCAGGGCAGCTGGGTTGATCTTCTCCTGGCCGGCCGTTGCGACCGCCGGCGGCACGAGTTCGGTGACCTCGACACCAGTGCCAACGAGCTGTGCGCGGAGCGATTCGGTGTACGCGTGCACGCCCGCCTTCGACGCGCCATACGTGGGCATGGCGGGGAACGGAAGGAACGCGATGCCGGAGGTCACCGTGATGATGTCGCCGCCACCGCGGTTGATCAGGTGCGGAGTGAACGCGTCGATCACACGAATCGTGCCGAGGAGGTTGACGGTGATGGTCGTCTCAGCCTGGGCGAAATGCGCAGGGTCGCGGAGGTCCTCGATGGTCATGACACCCGACATCGTCACCACGACGTCGAGGTCGGGATGGTTCAGGAGAACCTCGTCACGAGCCCGGAGGACGGATGCCGCGTCGGTCACGTCGATCTCGACCGCCTCGAGATCCTCGACTTTGCCGGTGTCACGCCCCCCGACGATGACGGTGCTTCCCGCGCCGACGAAACGTCGTGCCAGCCCGAGCCCGATGCCCGACGTTCCTCCGACGATCAGAACGGTGCGATTGCTGATATCCATGTCTGTGTTCTCTCCATCCGATGAGCGGTACGTGCCGATGACCGGTACGTCTCACCATGGTCACCCGAACGGAACAGCTCAGGAAGGACCCCATCGGTCCGGGGAGTGACAGGACCCCTTTCACCCGCTGCCGCACGGATATCGTGGCCTCTATGGATGTTGACGGCCAAGCGAATGTCGACGGCGAGGCGAATCGGCTCGGTGAGTACCTCCGCGCGCGGCGCGCGTTGGTCACTCCCGAACAGCTCGGGATCGCCGTCGACTCGAACCGTCGCGTGCCGGGTTTGCGCCGCGAAGAAGTCGCGTTCCTTGCCGGCGTCAGTGCCGACTACTACCTCAGGCTCGAACGAGGGCGGGACAGCAACCCCTCTTCACAGGTCTTGGAGTCGTTGGCCCGTGTTCTGCGACTCGACGAAGTTGAAACCGAGTACCTGCTGGGCCTCGGCGGACCTCGCCCGCGAGTCCGGCGGCGGCGGCACACCGAGCGAGTTCCTGCGCGGTTGCACCACCTGCTGGCCGCCCTCGACATGCCGGCATTCATCGAAGGGCGGCATTTCGACGTGCTCGCCTCGAACCCGCTCGCCGTCGCGTTCTCGCCTCGCCTCACGCCGGGGCAGAATCGGCTGCGGTCCCTGCTCTTGGATCCCGAAGAGCGCGAGTTCCACGAGAACTGGGATCGGGCCGTGGTCGAGTTCGTCGCATCGTTCCGGCGCTCCATCGGCGACGACGTCACCGATGCGCGCGCCGTCGAACTCGTCGGCGAACTCTCACTCGCGAGTGCTCGATTCCGATCGCTCTGGGCGCGACACGACGTGCGGCAACTCGACGGGGGCAGCACGATCGTGAACCACCCGACGGTCGGCGAGCTTCGCCTTCACCGCGAGAAGCTTCCCATCGGCGATCTCATCCTCGTGCTCTACTACCCCGACGAACGCAGCGACAGCGCAGAGAAGCTCCACCTGCTCTCCTCGAGCCGATCAACCGACGCACACCCGCGCTCCTCCGAGCGTTCGCATCCCGAAGCGCAGGGTTAGATGAGGAGCACCACCCCCGTGACGGCGAGCCAGAGCGACCACGCGATGTACGTGAACGGCGTGAGCATCGCCGCGAGCCTCCAGCCGTTCCGCTCGAACGGGCCGACGAATTCGAGCGAGCACACCACGAGCACCGTGCCGATCACGACGATCAACAGGATGCAGGCTGCGGGCGACGTCGTCATCGATGACCCTCCTCGGTCGTACCGGTGTTCACACCGACCAGCTCTGCGCTGACCCGCCAGAGGCGCTCGGCGTCGGCTCGATCCTCGCTTCGTCTCGAGGACCTCACGCGCTTGCCGTTCGAGAAGTATCCGCCGGTGACCTGCTCGAGTTCGGGCGCTGCGGCGAGGTGGATCGAGGTCAGAGCGCCTCGGGCGGGCGTCTTCATGAATGGCTTGATCAGGGGAACGATGACGCGTTGCACCGTCGCCGGGTCCTCGGCGCCGAACGAGGTGCGCACCACGCCGGGATGCAGCGCGTTGGAGGTGACCCCGCTGCCCTGCAGTCTTCGGGCGAGTTCGTAGGCGAACAGCAGATTCGCGAGCTTCGACTGGTCGTAGGCGCGGGAGCCGGAGTAGGTGCGTCCGCCCTGGAGGTCGTCGAAGTCGATGCGTCCCGTGCGGTGGGCGTTCGACGAGACCGTGACGATCCTCGATGGTGCGTCGGCCTTCAGCCGGTCGAGGAGGAGGTTCGTCAGCAGGAAGGGCGCGAGGTGGTTGACGGCGAAGGTGCGTTCGAGGCCGTCAGCGGTGATGTGCCGGGTCTGCCAGAATCCGCCGACGTTGTTCACCAGCACGTCGATGCGCGGCAGGCGCCCCAGCACCTCGGCCGCGACGCGTCGCACCTCGGCTTGCGACGAGAGGTCGGCGACGAATGCGTCCACTGGACCGTCAGCGGCCTCACGGATGTCGCGTGCAGCGGCCTCGGTGCGCTGCCGATCACGCCCGACGATCGCGAGGTGCGCACCCGTTCGGGCCAGCCCGAGCGCGGTCGCCTTGCCGATGCCGCCCGTCGCGCCGGTCACGAGCACGACGCGTTGCCGGGGCGGAGTCGAGGCCGACGCGGTATCCGATGGGGGTTCCGAGTGATCGCGGCGCTCTGCTCCTCGCGACATGGCCCCTCCCTTGGCTCGGACGAACCCAGTATGCTCCGGAACTCACCTGGCCACAGGTGCCCGTGCTCGTGGACACCGACCGTGTTTCGACGATCGCCTTGCGCTGATCCCGATCAGTTGTGGGAGATGCGAGATGGAGCCGCCGGAACCGATGAGGTCGGAGCGGCGACGTCGCCCGGGCCGTCGAGGAGCAAGCGGAGTGAGATCGCGGCGACGAAGCCGAACGAGATCGCAGTCCCCACGACCAGCCGCAGGCTCAGGCTCGCGAGATCGGGCCACGCGCTGACTCCGATGTTGAGCACGAGGGCGACGATGCACAGCCCAACCCATCCAGGCCTTCCATCCGAGGCGAACCGGCGTGCGAGCACGATGCAGGCGACGATCCACGACACGGTCGCGATGCCGAATCCGATCTCGTGCACGATGCCGTGCCAGCTGACGTCGGGAGCCCCTTGTGGCGCGCCGGGCGGGAAGCCTGCGCCTGCGTCCGTGACGAAGACCCCGGCGATGATCAGGCCGATGCCGTTGAGTGCGATCAGGATGGGCGCCCAGGTCGACGCGCACCCTGGGCGGAGTCGGCGCCGCAGGCCGAGAGCGCATGCAACGTACAGCGCGCCCGCCAGCACGAAGCTCGAGACCTGTATCCATCCCAGCTCACCGAGGCTGAGCAGGCTCAGCGGATGACGAGTCGGATCGAAGCCGTCGCGAGTGAAGGCTTGCAGCGCCCAGACGAGGAGGAACACTGGTCCGGCGACGACGCCGCAGACGAGGAGTCGGGTCGTTGTTCTCTCGCCGCGGGCAGCGGTATCGGATGTCGACATGGTGGAACCCTTTCCCGAGCCCTCGTACCTCCGATGGAGGACGGCAGCTCGATGTTCAACAGTGAACTAAGAAGTTCAGTATTGCAGACTGAACCAATTGGTTCAATGTCCGGTTCCCCGACATTCAGAACGACCGCGCCAAACGGCTGAGTCCCTCCCCGATCGTGGCGGGTGGGTAGGTGGTGAACGAGAGCCGCAACGTGGTCGGGTCCGGCCGATCGGCGTAGAACGGCGCTCCCGGCACGTATGCGACCGAGTGCTCGATCGCGCGGGTGAGCTGGTGAGCGGCGTCGTGCCCGGGTGGCAGGGTGACCCACACGAACATCCCGCCCTGCGGGGAGTTCCACGTGCTTCCGCCCGGAAGTGCGTGCGGCAGCGCCGCGAGCATCGTGTCTCGGCGCTCACGGTAGGCCGCGCGAATCCGATCGAGCGACGGCTCGAGGGTGCCGGCGTGCAGATACTGGGCGGCGGCAGCCTGATCGACGGTCGACGTGTGCAGATCGGCGGCCTGCTTCGTCACGACGACGGTCGAGTGGAGATCGGCCCGGGTGCGGATCCAGCCGAGGCGAAGGCCGGGGGCGAGGATCTTGGAGAAACTGCCGACGGTGATGACGTGCTCGGCGGAAAGTGCGGCGAGGTACGGCAGAGGATCGCCCGAGTAGCGCAACTCGCGATAGGGCTCGTCTTCGATGATGCGGAACCCGTGAGTGGCGGCGAGCCGGGCGAGCCCCTCGCGCGTCGCGAGGTCGAGGGAGGCGCCGGTCGGGTTCTGGAACGTCGGCACCGTGTACATGAGCTTCGGGCGGTGCTGCTGCGCCAGCCGGCCCAGGGCGTCGAGGTCGACGCCATCGGCATTCACCGGGACGCTGACGACGCGGGCGCCCGCCAGGGTGAACGCTTGGAGTGCGGCGAGGTAACTCGGGCGCTCGACGAGCACCATGTCGCCTGGATCGAGCAGTGCGAGCGCCAGGAGGCTCAGCGCTTGCTGCGACCCCGTCGTGATGAGGATCTCGTCGCTCGTCGTCGGCAGGCCCTGGGCGGTGTACCGATCGGCGATGAACTCGCGAAGGGCGACGTTTCCTTCGGTCGTCGAATACTGCAGGCCGCGCGGATCGCCGAGCGCCGTCTCGAATGCGGCTCGAAGCCCCTCGAGGTCGAAGAGTTCGGGAGCCGGCAGGCCACCGGCGAACGAGATGACGTCGGGATCGGCGGTGAGCGCGAGCAGATCGCGAACCGGAGAGCGCGTCGTGCCGCCGGAACGTCGAGACAGATGGGGGAGTGGAGCTGGAACAGGCATGAAGACCTTGTCGGCAGAGTGACGGAATCGCTGGGATCAGGCGGCCGCTCGATCGTGTCACTGGCCGGTGGGTCTCGTCATCGTGGTGGGATGGCGGGTTCGAAGCTTTACGGTACAGAATGTATCGTATGACGGCAACGACGTTGGGGCGACCGCGGCACGAGAACATCGACCGTGCCGTTCTCGATGCCGCTGTGCGGATCGTCGAACTCGAGAACTACCAGGCGTTGACGATCGGCCGCGTCGCCAAGGATGCCTCGACGACGCGTGCCGCCGTGTACCGGCGGTTTCGCACCACCGCAGAACTCGTCATCGCAGTGCTGAGCGACCGGTTCGGCACCGATCCCGGCGTCGACACCGGCGACCTCGAGACCGACCTGCGCACGATCCAGCGGCATCGCCTGGAACTGTTCAACCACCCGCTGATCGTGCGCGGCCTTCCGGGCCTGATCGACGACCTCTCGGTGCAGCCCGACGCCGCTCGGCGTTTCTCCGAGGAGTTCCTCGGCCCCCGGCGTACGGCGACGACTCGCGCGGTGCAGCGCGCGATCGATCGCGGCGAGCTCGATGCATCCGTGGATGTGGAGTGGATCAGCGACCTGCTCACCGGCCCGCTCCTGATGCGAGCGCTACTGCCGGGTCTTCAGGCGATCGATTCGGCGCTCGTCGAGCACACGATCAGCGTCGCTCTCGTCGAACTCGGCGCGAAGGCGCGCTCGCGGTAGTCCTCCGCGAGCGCATCGCACAGCGTCACCGAACCCGAGTCGTGCGGGCTGGTGCTTCAGCCGAAGGGCACCGCTTCGAGCACCGTGACCTGCACGGTGCGGTTCGGCGCCTCGTATGCGACGGAGTCGCCGACGTACCGGCCGGTGATCGCCGCGCCGAGCGGGGAGGTCGGTGAGTACACGTCGAGGTCGACGCTTCCATCGAGGTCGGCGAGCTCACGACTGCCGAGCAGGAAGCTCGTCGGCTCGGCGTCGTCGTCGAATCGCACCGTGATGCGCATTCCGGGCTCGACGAGTCCGTCGTCGGGCTTGAGACCCACCTCGGCGTTGCGCACCATCGCGCGAAGCTCGGTGGTGCGTGCCTGTTCGGTGTCGGTCAGCGTTCGCCCGGGCCGCGAGAGTTCGGCGAGTTCGGCTTCGAGCCGCTCCAGTGCGGCCGGCGTCATCCATACGGATTCGATGGTCATCGGGGAGTCCCTCCCTCTCGGCGACCCCGCGGAGTCGTCTGGCAAAGAACTTCCCATCCTAGCCGACGTGCCGGATTTCGCGGCATCAGGAACCGCTTGCGCAGCGACCCGTTCTACCCGCTCAGCCAGGCGATCAATGTTCCGATCGCGGTGAGGAGGATCAGCGCGAGGAGTCCGTAGCGCCGTATCTGCACCGCGAGCAGCGCGACCGACGGGCGCCGGCGTCGTCGACGCCGGCGCCGGGGCGCGCGAGGGGGTTCGGTCGGAGTGCTCAGTTGGCGCTCGGCACGATGAGACCTCGTGTCGCTGTGCGAACTGCGGTGAAGCGGGCCTGCACGTCGGCCCAGTCGACGATCTCCCAGAACGCCTTCACATAGTCGGCGCGCACGTTGCGGTAGTCGAGGTAGTACGCGTGCTCCCACACGTCGAGCTGCAGCAGCGGCGTGACGCCGAGCGGCGCGTTGCCCTGCTGATCGAAGAGCTGGAAGATCACGGGCCGGGCGCCCACGCTGTCCCAGGCGAGCACTGCCCAGCCCGAGCCCTGCACGCCGAGCGCGGTCGCCGTGAAGTGGGCACGGAACGCATCGAACGAGCCGAAGCCGTCGTCGATGGCCGCCGCGAGCTCGCCCTCGGGCGAACCCCCGCCGTCGGGCGACATGTTCTGCCAGAAGACGCTGTGGTTGATGTGGCCGCCGAGGTTGAATGCCAGGTCTTTCTCGAGCTTGTTGACGTTCGCGAGGTTGCCGCTCTCGCGGGCCTCGGCGAGCTGCTCGAGCGCGGTGTTCGCGCCGGTCACATATGCCTGGTGGTGCTTGGAGTGGTGCAACTCCATGGTCGCCGCCGAGATGTGGGGCGCGAGCGCTGAGTAGTCGTAGGGCAGGTCGGGCAGTGAATAGGCCGGCATTCGGATGCTTCCTTTCGATGTGCCGTTCGCGGTTGCGATGCGGCGGGTGGCGCGTGGCGGGGTCAGAGCTCGGGTATGTCGTGGTCGAGGCGGTGGAAGCGGCGATCGCGGTAGACGAGCGAGGGTGCTGGGGGCCCGAGGAACACCTCGAGCACCTCGGCGACGACGAGGGAGGAACTGCCGACCGGCACGGTCTGCAGCGTGCGACAGCGCAGGGCGGCGCGCGCGTCGGCGAGCCAC
This sequence comes from Agromyces sp. Y182, assembly GCF_059445385.1. NCBI lineage: Bacteria > Bacillati > Actinomycetota > Actinomycetes > Micrococcales > Microbacteriaceae > Agromyces > Agromyces sp. Y182. The sequence goes on from NZ_JCAIUF010000002.1 coordinate 83,324, forward strand.
GGCTCACCGGTCTCGAGCAGCGACCAGCCCTGTTCGGTCGTGAACCGGGGCTCGCCCGATCGCGCGAACGCGCGGGCGACGTCGACCTGATGTGCGGCGAGGAAGTGCACGACGAGGGTTCTGGCGGCGAGCAGCGCGCCGGCCGAACCCGTCGCTCGCGTCACCGAGAATGAGAGCGCAGGCGGGTCGGCCGCGACCGAAGCGACGCTCGACGCCGTCAGGCCGACCGGTCCGTCGGGCGTCATGCCCGTGATCAGTGCGATGCCGGCGGGGTGACCACGGAAGGCGGCCTTGAACCCTTCGGCGGCGTCGGACGTATCGGCGGTCACGATCGGGTCGCGCACTGCGGCGGCATCCGTCATGAATGCGACGCCTGCGGGGGGAGCGCGGTGATCACCGGGTGGTCGAAGCTGAGCATTCCGGTCTTGGCGGCGCCGCCGGGGGAGCCGAGAGCCGGTGCCCCGCCGTTCGAGATCTCGAAGAACTCGACGTTGGCCTTGTAGTAGTCGGCCCACATCTCGGGGAGGTCGTCTTCGTAGTAGATGGCCTCGACGGGGCACACGGGTTCGCAGGCGCCGCAGTCGACGCATTCATCGGGGTGGATGTAGAGCGAACGCTCACCCTCGTAGATGCAGTCGACGGGACATTCGTCGATGCAGGCCTTGTCTTTCACGTCGACGCATGGCAGCGCGATCACATACGTCACGGGGTGACCACCAACTTCACGATTCGCATGTCTCTACCGTAAAACCTCAAGTAGCCTTGAAGTCAAAACGAGAGGGCGCGGATGTCGCAGCGTGACGAGCACGAGACGGTGACGACGTCGACCGCGCGACACGCACCCGACGAGCTGCTGACCGTCGGGGAGATGAGTCGGCGCACCGGCGTCGCGCCGTCGGCGTTGCGGTTCTACGAAGACCTCGGCCTCATCGCCTCGCATCGCACGGGCGGCAACCAGCGGCGGTACCCACGACACATGCTGCGGCGCGTCTCACTCATCTCGGTCGCGAAGCGGCTCGGCATTCCCCTCTCCGACGTGCAGACCGCGTTCGAGAACGTGCCGCTCGACACGACGCCGAGCCATGAGGACTGGCAGCGGGCCTCACGCCGCTGGAAGCGACAGCTCGAACAGCGCCGCCACGGCATCGAACGCCTCGAGCGCGAACTCACCGGATGCATCGGCTGCGGGTGCCTCTCGATGAAGGCGTGCGGGCTGCTGAACCCCGACGACGCACTCGGCGACGACGGGTCGGGCCCGCAACGGCTCTGACCCCCTCGGCGAGAGGGCGGGCGCCTCAGACCGCCGCGACGAGACGCGTCACTTCGGCCAGCACCTCGTTGTTGTATGTCGCGTCGGCACGATCGGTGCGCGTCATGATCGCGAGGATGAGGGGCTCGGCAGTCGGCCGCCAGAGCACACCGGCGTCGTTGACCACCCCGTAGTCGCCGCCACCGGTCTTGTCGGCGAGCTCGTACGGAGCGGTGAGGCCGGCTCGCATCCGGGCGCCCGATGTGGTGTTGCGGAGCATCCACTCCTGGAGTCGAGCAGCGGCGAGCACGCCGGCGCGCTGCTCGAGGATGAGCGCCCGGTACAGGTCGGCGATATCGTCGGGCGTCGACGTGTCGCGCTCGTCGCCGGGCAACGCGTCGTTGAGCTCGGGTTCCCACCGGTCGAGTCGCGTCGCCTTCGCACCGAGCGATGACGCGAACGAGGTGGCCGCCGACGGGCCGCCGAGTTCGCGGAGGATCAGGTTGCCGGCGGTGTTGTCGCTGAAGCGCAGCGCCGCGTCGGCGAGCTCTTCGGGTGTGGCCTGATAGGTCGTCGTCTTGTCGAGCACTTGCGAGTTCTCGACGATGTCGGCGCGGGTGAAGGGAATCGGCGTCGCCCAGTAGTCCTCGTCGTAGCCGCGCGCTTGCACGAGGGCGGCTGCCGCGAGGGTCTTGAACAGGGAGCACATCGGGAAGAGCTCACTGCCGCGGTACCGGAATGAGCGTCGCGAATCGTGCCAGAGGGCGGTGACGCCGATGGTGACGGATGTCGCGCGCTCGAGTTCGGCGACCGCCCGCGCCAGTTGGCGGTGACTGCCGACCGCGGGCGAGGCCGGCGCGGGGACTGCAGGCGGCGAGGTCGAGAAGACGGCCGCGGCCGCCCCGACGGTGGCAATGCCGCCGAAGGCCAGCAACGAGCGGCGGGAGACGGGGGATGTCGGTCGATTCGTCATGTCCGGAGTCTGACCCGCGGTCGGCGATGCAGACAAAGGCGGGAACGCGGCGATCGATGCAAGAATCGCATGCATGTCGCGACACCTCGATCTGCGAGCCGCGTGCGAGGCCTTCGTCTCCGTCGCCGAACACGAGAGCTTCACGGCCGGCGCAACGGGTGCGGGGGTCACGCAATCCGTGGCGAGCCGTCGCGTCGCGGCACTCGAACAGCACCTCGGGGCGCGGCTCTTCGAACGATCGTCGCGGCGGGTGGAGCTGACGGAGTTCGGTCGCGGTGTGCTGCCGAGCGCCATCAAACTCGTCGATGCGGCGCACGAGCTCTCCGACGACGCAGAGCGGTCACGTCGGCTTCCAGTGACGGTCGGCGTGCCGCATCGCATCGACGAAGTGGAAGCGGCGAAGCTGACCGCCGGCGCAGCGCTCCGGTCGATGAACGTGGAACTCGTTTCCGCTGGCCCCACAGAACGGGCCGAGTCCCTCGCCGCCGGGCGCACGAGGCTCAATCTCGAGCCCATCGCACCCGATCGCGCTCAATGGGCGGAACCACTCGGCGTCGCGGGGTCCGCACCGACCTCGCGCGATCGGGAGTTCTATTTCGCCGAGCTTCGCCCGCGCCGGGGCATCCGTCGCGTCGCACGACTGTGGTTGCAGCCCGAAGACGACGTGCCGCACGTGCGGGATCGCCTGGAACGGGTGAGAAACGGCGCCGGACTCACGCCGGCACAGCTCCGCATATCGCCATCGAACATCAACGCGATGGCCGCGGTGCTCGGAGGTGAGGACCTCGTGCTCTGCACCTCGGCGGAGAGCGAGTCATTCGGTCTCCAGTGGCGGGCGCTCGGCGACCTCCACCTCGTGCGCGGGTACGCCCTCGCCTACCGGGAGGGGCAACTCGCGTCGCGATTCCTCGAGATCGCCGGCCCATATCTCGCCGCACTGCTGCACTCGAGCGAGGTCAGCGGCTTCTCCGTCTCCACTCCGCCGACGACGGGGCGCTCTGGTGGACACTGACCGGGCAGTACTGCGCGAAGCAGCCGACGTGCTCAGCGAGGCGGGCCTGCGTGCGTCGATCGCAGTGCGTGACCTCGGCAACGGCCGTGAGCTCTCGCTGGCCGCCGACGACGCCTACCCGCTCGCATCCGTCGTCAAGCTCCCACTCGCGCTCGCCGTGCTGCAACGCGTCGCCGCCGGGACGATCGACCCGGCGCGCCGGGTGACACTCGATCCGGGCGATCGCACGCCGGGTGTCACGGGCTACTGCCGATTCCGGCACCCGACGACCGTGTCGGTCGAAGACCTGCTCTACATGGCCGTGTGCCTGAGCGATGATACGGCGGCGGACGCCCTGTTCGCGCTCTGCCCGCCTGACGCGGTCACCGCGTCGCTTCGCGAGTCGGGCATCACGGGCATCAGCGTGCGTCATTCGATCCGAGACCTGCATCTCACGCTCGCCAGCACGCTCCCGCCCGAGCAGATGCCGCAAGCGCTCGCGCTCGCCATCCGCGCCTCCACACGCGGCGGCGGCCACCTCATTCCGCAACTCGACGTGTCGAGCGCGAACGCCGGTACCGCGAACGCCTGCGTCGAACTGCTCGATCGCATCTGGCGAGACCCGTCGCTCAGCGGTCAGCGCGATCAGATGCGCGGTCTGCTGGGCATGAACGTCATGCGTCACCGACTCGCCCCCGACCTGGAATCGGACGATGCCGTGTGGCACTCCAAGACCGGCACGTTCCTGCATCTTCGCCATGAGGTCGGCGTGCTCGAGCACGCCGACGGTGGCGTCTTCGCGATCGCCGTGCTCAGCGAGTCATCCGTGCCCGCGCAGCGTCAGCCGCTCGCAGAACAGGCTCTCGGCTTCGCCGCGAAGCTCCTGCACGACCGGGTGCGATCAGCGGCCTGACCGATGTGTTCGGCCTCCTCGCGCCGCTGCGCCGGCGCGCCGCACCAGGGCGATCGGGGCCGCCGGGATGCCCGTTCGGGCGACCATCGCCGCCCGAACGGCCGGTCGGGCCACTTGCCGCCGGCCCGGCCGGGGCGGAGACTGATTCGATGGCTGGTCTAGCGCCGTCGGCTGCCACCGCGATACGGACCGGGATGCCGCCCGCGGCAGTTCACCGGATCGACCGTCGCCCCGCGCCCGCGCCCGCGCCCTCGCCGAGCGTCGCCGCGCCTCAGCGACTGCGTTCCCTGCCCGACGGCACCGCCGCCCGCTCGACCGCGTTCGCCCTGCAGCGCCTCGCAGGCAACCGAGCCGTGAGCGACGAGCTCGCGGTGCGCAAGCCCATCGCCGCCCGGCAGGCGCAATCGGCCCCACGGGCCGGTCGCGTGCTGCGCCCCGACGTGCGCTCGACCGCCGAGCGCCGGTTCGGCTGGGACTTCCGCGACGTGCGCCTGCACGACGACGCCGCGACCGGGGAGCGCGTGCACGCCGCGGGCGCCAAGGCGCTCACCACGGGTGACGACATCGCGGTCGCCGGGCCCACGGGCGACCTCGAGAGTGAACGCAATCGGGGCCTGCTGCACCACGAGCTGTCGCACGTCGTCCAGCAGTCCCGCGACCGCAGGCGACCGGTGCCCGGCGGTGCCGCCGAGCGGCTCTCGAAGACGCCGGTGCGACCGCAGCCGGCGCCCACCGTGACTGCCGTGGTCGCCGGGGGCGAGCTCGGCTCAGGGCGCACCATGAACGTCACAGCGACCGCGGCCGGCAACGCTCCGCTCACCTGGACGCTCGTCGGAGCCCCAGCCGGCGTCACGGTCACCCCGCGGGGTCGCCGCGGCGCCGTCATCCGCTCGGCACCGGCCGCCCTCGGCACGGTGCCGGCCGGCGGCGGAACGAACTTCCAGGTGCAGGCGGCACTGACTGCGACTCCCGCCGACCTGGCCGTCTCGGGCAATGTGCTCTTCGTCACCGTCGACTCCATGGTGGTCAATCCCACCCCGGCGCAGATCGCCGTTCCCATCTTCGGCGGCGGGACGCAGGCGGCTCCCGCCAATGTGCTCGACCCGAACCGGGACGGACTCGTCGGGAGCACCGGCAACGTGGTCGTCACGACGCAGCCGGCCGGCAGAGTGGCGACCGCCACCCTTCGGCAGGCATCGGGTGCGACCGTCGCCGGCCTCGTGATCACCCCGGGCGACAAGACCGGTCCGCTCCGTGTGCGCGCCACGGACCCCGCGACCGCCACGTTCAACGAGGACGCACGCCACCGCATCGACTCGATGCCGAAGAAGGTCAACGGCATCGGCCCGTCGGGGGGCATGGGCGCGGTGGCCGGCAGCTACGGCCCGCTCAACCCGGTGCGGTTCAGCCAGACCGACGGCACCGCCCCGAGTGTGCGAGTGATCGGCGAGACCATCACCGCGGGGGGCTCCGACGCGTTCGGGCTCACGGCGAGGGTCAACCTGGCGCTCGGCGGACCCAACCCCGCACCGATCGGAGGGCTCTCGGCGCCCGCGAACAACTGGAACGACAGCCTCCGCACCGGCCACGCGGGAGTCGACGTCAACCGGTTCGTCGGGAAGAACGCGCCCGGCGGATCGCTACCCGCGGTCTGGCAGCTCCGGCAGGGCTTCCACGCGTTCGGCTGGGACGGCACCCGCTCACCGGTGGAGTTCGACAACGGGCTCCACATCCGCTCCCTCATCAGGCAGGGCAACAACTTCCGTTTCCGCACCGAGCACCGCTTCCCGGGCGGAGGCGTCGTGGCTCCTCTGGAGGCCTACGCGGCAGTGAACCCGCTCATCGTGCTGAACAACATCGCGACCGCGGCCAACGCGCCCGCCGCGGCCGGCGGCGTTGCGGCGGACGGCGTGGCGACCGGCAACGTCACCGTCAACACGACCGTGGCCGGCCGTAACGTGATCTGGAGCGTCGTGACCGGTCCCATCGCCATTCCGGGCGCGGCCGTCCCCGTGGGCGGACCCGTCGTCGTCACCTCGGGCCTCCGATCCGGCAACTTCCCCGTGAAGGTCGTCGACCAGGCCCTTCCGAACCGCGAAGGCACCGGTCGCGTTCGTCTCGTGAACGTGGCGCTCAACGGGCTCGCGGCGGTGCCGTCACCGGTGCCGGCGGGCACGCTCTCCGCGAACCTCGCGCTCAACGCGGCTCCGGGCGGCCGCACGGTCGTCTGGACCGTGGACGGCGCGGCGGCCGCGGCGGGCGTCACCGTGGTCGGCATCGCCGCTGCAGCTCCCGTCGCCACGACCGCGGTGCTCACCCGTCCGGCGGCGTTCACGGGCGCGGTCACCGTCACCGCGGTCGACAACGTGCTCGCGAACAAGCGCACGACACTGAGGGTGCGATTCCTGTGACGGGCGATGCTCGAGGCGAGGTGGCGACCGCGGGCCGCATCATCGTCGTGGACTTCCGGGTCGACGAAGAACCGGCGCCGGCCGGCGGTCCGGTGCCGTTCACGGCTGTCATCTCGCTCCACGCGGGCGCCACGGTCGGCCTCGTGGTCGGCGCCTCCCGCTCGACCGGTCGCAGCGATGAGTATGCGTTCACGGCAGCCGGACCCGACGGGGTACCGCTCGCCGACCCCTACGCGGACGCCGTCGAGGTCGGCGGCCTCGAGGGTGCATTCCCGCTCACTTCGGATGCCCCGCGGGTCGAGCGGATGCCGCTGAACCACTTCCTCGCGCTCGAACACGTGCGCGACCTGCTCGCCGACGGCGAGTCGGCCGAGCTCAACGTGCATTGCGCTCGGCGTATCCGGCTCGACGACGCGGGGCCCGGCGAGCCACCGAGTGCGACGGCCGAACTCCTCGTGACTCTGCGGCGGGACGACGACGCCCTGCGGCGATGGGCCGACGAGACCGCGGCGCTCGTGCTCGAGGGTCAGGATGTCGACGTGGTGCGGGAACAACGAGTGCTCGAGCTCCTGACCGCGCGCTCCGAACCAGTCGCCGACGCGCTCGACGCGCTCACGCGCCACGCCGACGGCCCCATCGCCGCACGCGCCCGATACGCGCTCGAGGCGCTGCGCGGGGGCTGACGCCGTGACCGACGTTCACCCGGCGAGCGCCCGCAACTCGTCGCCGCGATGAACTCATCGACCTCGTGATCCCCGGCGGCTCACCTCGGCACATGATGGTCGCAGCGCCCACGGCGTTCGATGTGCGCGAGTACGCGCAGACCGCGCACGGCAGCCTTCGCGACCGGCTCGACCTTCGCCCGGTTCGTCTGGTCGGGGCTCGACGGCCTGGCGATCGTGCAGGACGCACTCGACGGCCTCGGCGTCCCGGACTGAACCAGAGCGCCCGACATCGCAGTCTCAAAAGATGCGCACCCCGATCTCTGCGGGTGCCGCGAGCAGGCCCTCGATCTCGTCATCGAGGCGGACCAGCGTCAGCGAGAACCCGGCCATGTCGAGTGACGTGCAGTATTCGCCGACATAGCTGCGGGCGACCGTGATGCCGCGTGCGGCGAGCTGCTCGTGCGCGTGGCCGTACGCGATGTACAGCTCGCTGATGGGCGTGCCGCCGAGCCCGTTGATCATGAGCGCGACTCGGTCGCCGCTCTCGAACGGCAGGTCGCTGACGACCGGCTCGAGCAGGATGTCGACGAGCTCGTCGCCGGGCACGATCTTCGCGCGCCGGCGGCCCGGTTCGCCGTGGATGCCGACGCCGATCTCGATCTCATCGTCGCCGAGTTCGAACAACGGCGATCCCTTCGCCGGGGGCGTGCAGGCCGTGAGCGCGAGACCCATCGTGCGGGTCACGGAGTTGACCTTCTCCCCGATGCGCACGACCTCGTCGAGGTCGGCACCGGCCTCGGATGCCGCGCCCACCGCCTTGATCACGAAGAAGTTGCCCGCGACACCGCGGCGGCCGACCGTCCAGGTCGAGTCCTGCACGGCGACGTCGTCGTCGATGAAGAGGGTTCGCACGTTCAGACCGTCGGCGAGGCTCATCTCCTCCGCCATGTCGAAGGCCATGCGGTCGCCCGTGTAGTTGTTCACGAGCAGGAGCACTCCCTTCGGCGAGTTCAGCAGTTTCGTCGTCTCGTAGACGTAGTCCATCGGCGGGGCGGCGAACACGTCGCCGGGACACGCGCCGTCGAGCATCCCCCTGCCGACCGCCATGACGTGCGCCGGCTCGTGGCCGGAGCCGGAGCCCTGGATGATCGAGACCTTGTCGTCGCGCGGGGCATCCGCTCGCATGATGAGGTTGTACTCCGGCACGTAGCGCAGGGTCTCGGGGTTGGCGAGGGCGAGGCCCTTGAGCATCTCCGGCACGAACTGCTGCGGGTCATTGACGATCTTCTTCATCTGCTCTTCTCCATTGCTCGGTGTTGCCTGACGGTTCCTCGGGTGTCGCGTGACGTCTTCGGCTCAGCTCACGCCGTCTTTGCTTCCCCACCCGGCGGCGAGGGCTTCGAGGATCACGGCGACGCCCACCGCACCCGCATCGGGGGAGCCGATGCTGCGTTCGCCGGTGTAGGCGGCCCGGCCCCGCTTCGCGATCATCGGTGTCGTGGCGTCCGCCGCAGCGCGGGTGGCCGCGGCCGCTGCCGACACGATCGCCTCGGGGTCGTCGCCGGCTGCGACACCGGACTCGATCGAGTCGGTGAGCGGAGCCAACGCGTCGAGAAGGGTCTTGTCGCCGAGTTCCGCGTTGCCACGCGCCATGATGCCCGCGATGGCGGAGCGGAGCATGGCGACCACATCGTCGCCGCTGATCTCCGTCTGCCCCTTCACCGCGGATGCCGCCCGCAGGAAGGCCGTACCCCAGATCGGGCCGGAGGTGCCCCCGATCCGGCCTGTGATGGCGACGGCGATCTTCGTGAGGAACGTGCTGACATCCGTACGGTCGTAGGAATCCCAGTCGCTCAGTACGATCTCGAAGCCTCGGGCGAGGGAATAGCCGAAGTCCCCGTCGCCCACGACGGAGTCCAGTTCGCCGAAGTACTTCTCGTTGTCGACGGATGTCTGGGCGATCGTGCGCACCACGAACTCGACGTCGGTGAAGCTCGTCATCTGTCCTCCTCAGGACTCGGGGCGGGGTTGGTCGAGAATCGCAACGAGGTCGTCGAGGGTGACCTCGACGCCCGGGTGGATGCCGAGCGGGTCGGCGATGACACGCGCGGCCTCCGTTTCGTCTCCGAGGGAGCTGACCACGAGTGAAGCGCCCGAGAAGTCCTCGTCGACCGTGTACGCGCTCACCGTGACGACAGTGCGCAGACCGGCGGCGACGGATGCCTCGACGCCGTTGCCGCTGTCTTCGATGACGATCGCGGCATCCGCTGCGGCTCCGAGTTCTTCGAGGGCGAGCAGGTAGATGTCGGGCGCGGGCTTCTTTCGCGCGACGATGTCGCCCGCGAACACCCGGAAGCCGGCCGCCGCCTCGGTGCCCACCGCGCGCTCGAGCACGGCGCGAACCGACGGCTCGGCCGATGTCGAGGCCACGGCGAGGCCCCACCCCGCGGCGGCGGCCTCCGCGGTGATGCGTGCGATCCCGGGTCGAGCAGGCAGCGCCCCCGAGTCGACGAGCTCGGTGTAGATCGCGGTCTTCCGCCGGTGCCATCGAGCCAGCAGTTCGCGCTGCCCCTCCTCGTCGGCGGGAAGGCCGTTGGCCGCGACGAACTCCGGCGTCAGCAGGCTCGCCATGCGCTCCTTGCCCCCGCCGATCAGCACCTTCTGGGCATAGTCGGCATCGCTCCACTCCACGGGAACGCCGAACTCGGCGAAGGTGCGATTGAACGCGGGCAGGTGGCCGTTTCGCTCGGTATCGGCGAGCACGCCGTCGCAGTCGAAGATGAGGAACGGCATGCTCACCACGCCTTGCCCGTGCTGCCGAACTTGGCGGCAAGGCCCGTCGTGAGGTCGACGATGTGTTGGCGCACGTCCGCGAAGAGCGACGGCGGATCCCACTTGTCGCGTTCCTCGGCACCTTTGAGGAACGCGAGGCTCGACGTCATGAACTCGATCTTGAGGGCGGTCGAGATGTTGACCTTGGCGCAGCCGCGCGCAATGAGGTCGGTGAACTGGTCATCGGTCATGCCGCTGCCGCCGTGCAAGGCGATCGGTGTCGACGTAGCGGCCACGAGGTCGGTCACGCGCTCGAAGTCGAGGTCGGGGGTCGACGAGTACACACCGTGGGCGTTGCCGATCGACGGCGCGAAGACGTCGACGCCGGTCTCGCGGATGAACTCGATCGCGACGTCGAGGCTCTGCCGACGAGTCGCCGTCTCGACCCCGATGCCGTCTTCCACACCCTGGATCGCCTCGATCTCACCCTCGACGTGCGCGCCATAGCGGCGCGCCTCCGCGACGACCTCGACCGTCTGGCGTTGGTTCTCCTCGACGGGCATCGTCGATGCGTCGAAGAGCACCGAGTTCCAGCCGCGGGCGAGGCAGTCGCTGATCACCTGCCGGTCGGGGCAGTGGTCGAGGTGCAGCGTGACGGGCACCTCGATTCCTCGCGTCATCGTCTCCCACATCGCGTAGAGCACGTCGAGACCGATCGACTGGACCGTCTTGACCGAGGTCTGCACGATGACCGGCGACCGCGCCTCGACCGCTCCGGCGAGCACCGCCTCGAGCGTGAGGTCGTTGACGACGTTGATGGCGGGCACGCCGTATTTCTGCGCGAAGGCCCGATCGACGATGTCCTTGAGAGACACGACTGCCATGGGGGGAACCTCCTCGTCGCCCGCTTCTTCAGCGTAGGCAGGTGCATCCTCCCGCGACATGAGTGCTTCCCCTACCCGGGGGTAGGGATTTCCTCCACAGCTCAGTGATGCACCGACTGCCCGGCGAGCACCGTGCGGTTGGCGGAGCCGGTCTTGCGCAGGATGGCGCCGACGTGCTTCTCGACGGTCTTCACCGAGATTCGCAGCTCGGTCGCGATCTGCTTGTCGGGCAGGCCCCGTTCGACCAGCGTTCGTACCTCCCGCTCGCGGGCGGTGAGGTGATCGTCGGGGGCGGCCGTGAGCGAGGCGGTGAAACGGCTCAGGAACTCGGAGGTCACGAGCGAATCGCCGCGGGCTGCAGCGACGATGGACCGCGCGAGGGCGGCCGGATCTGCGTCGTGTTCGACGAATCCGACGGCGCCGATCTGCGCGGCAGCCCGGACTCGGTCGTCGGTCACCGAGTCGATGAGCAGCACGACGGCGGCGGCGGGATCGACGGCGCGGAGGTACGCAGTGAGCTGCACCCCGTCGATGTGCGAGAGGTCGAGGTCGGAGAGCACGACGTGCGGACGAAGCAGCTCGAACGCCTCGACGGCCTGCACGGCGTCGCCGATCTCGCCGACGACCTGGATGTCGGGCTCGATCTGGCTGAGCATGCGCACGAGGCCCGCGCGAACCACGGGACGCTCGTGCACGATGAGGACCCGCCAGCGCGAGCGGGAAGCCTCGGAGAGCGCCGAATCGAAGCACGGCACGTCGGCGCGTATGCGCGTGCCCCATTGCGGTGTCGAGTCGATGTGGAGCGTCCCTCCGAGATGCCGGGCCCGGGCGGCGAGCCCCTGCAGCCCGAGACCCCTGGCGAGGCTCGAAGGTGTCCCGGTGATCGAGGAGAGGTCGAAGCCGCATCCGTCGTCCTCGATGAGCGCTGTCACGGTCTGCCCGCCGTAGACGAGACCGACACGCACCTGCCGCGCGCGGGCGTGCTCAAGCACGTTCGTCAACGACTCCTGCACGATGCGGAACAACTGCCGGGCCGTTTCGGGCGCGAGGGTCTCGGGCTCGCCGACCACGACGAGCCGAGTGTCGATCGCCGCCGTCGACTGCACCCATGCGAGTTCGAGCGCGACCGCCTCGTTGAGGGAACGGCCGTCGAGCAGCGCCGGCCCGAGTCCGAGCACCGTGAGCCGGGTCTCGCCGAGTGCAGAACGAGCGGCCGCACGTGCGTCGGCGAGGGCAACTGCCGCATTGCTTTCGCTGCCGAGCTCGCGTTCCGCAGCATCGAGGTGCAGCAGCACGGTGGCGAGTCCGCGCCCGACCGTATCGTGCACATCGCGCACGACGCGCTCGCGCTCGGCCATGATCGCAGCGTCGCTCTCCCTCTCTGCGGCCAGGGCATGCAGTCGCGCGTTGGTGATCGCGATGGCCGCATGCGTCGCGAACAGCTCCACGAGCGTCGCGTCCTCGTCGGTGAATCGTCGACCGTGCTCACGGCTGAAGACCACGCAAGTGCCGATGATCGCGCCGTCCCAGCGGATCGGCACGCCGATGACGCCGTGCAGTGATGCCCCGTCCTCGGTGGTGATGTGCCCGCCGCGCACATCGGCGTACTCGTCGAAGACGACCGAACGGCGAGCGCGAACCACTTCGCCGGTGACACCCTCATCGAGCGGGAAGGTGCGGCCGGAGAGGCATCCGACGCCGACGTCGACCTCCTTGCGGTAGGTGCCCGCGAGCTCATCGACCGTACAGATCGACCCGCTCTCGCAGCCGAGCAGCTCCATCGTGTGACGCAGGATGCGTTCAAGCAGCGGCGCGAGTGCGAACTGCCCCGCGAGGTCTGTGGCCATGGCGGCGAGCGCGTCGAAACGCGCGTCTCGCGGCGCGGCGGCCGCCGAACGTTCCAACGAAGCCATGTGCGACGATCCTCACCGATTGCACTGCACACCCTGCACCTGCCCAGCCCATCATGCGCCTCGGGGGACCTTTTTCGCCAGACCGATCCGTCAGGTCGACGACAGCATCAGCGGCACACTCGGCCTCGACGGCCTGACGATCGTGCAGAACGCGCATCGACGATCGAGCACGACGGCGTCGAACTCGGAGTCCTGCGCGACAACATGCCGTTCGGTCGCCCGGGGCCGGGCGAGTTCGGCACCTACTTCATCGGGTGCACCCGGTACACCTGGGTGATCGAACTCATGCTCCAGCATGTTCATCGGCGATCCGCCGGGCTTCCACGATCGCATCCTCGACGTCTCGACCGCGGTCACGGAGTCCATGTTCTTCGTGCCATCGAACAGACACTCAGAAGTCTTGCGATCGATGAGCGGATGCCGCGGCATCCGCTCACTGAACGACGAAGCGGCCGCCCCGGCGTTTTGCCGGGACGGCCGCTCTTCTCTCCGCGAGTCAGGCCGTAGTCGCGTTGTCGCGCTTCGGCAGCTTCCACCCCGGCCGCACGAAGTGGCACGTGTAGCCGTTGGGGTACTTCTCGAGGTAGTCCTGGTGCTCGGGCTCGGCCTCCCAGAACGGGCCGGCGGGGGAGACCTCGGTCGTCGCCGGACCCGGCCAGAGGCCGGAGGCGTCGACGTCGGCGATCGTCTCGTACGCGACGACCTCCTGCTCGTCGTTCGTCGGGAAGATCGCCGAGCGGTAGCTCGTGCCGATGTCGTTGCCCTGGCGGTCCTTCGTCGACGGGTCGTGGATCTGGAAGAAGAACTCCAGAAGGCCCCGGTACGACTCCGTCTCGGGGTCGAACACGATCTCGATCGCCTCGGCGTGCGTGCCGTGGTTGCGGTAGGTCGCGTTCGGCACGTCGCCGCCCGTGTAACCCACGCGCGTGCTGATCACACCCGGGCGCTTGCGGATCAGGTCCTCCATGCCCCAGAAACAGCCGCCGGCGAGAATGGCGGTCTCGGTTCGTGCAGTCATCGTGCGTTCTCCTGGTTCTCGAAGAGGGTGCGGTATCGACCGTATCCCGCATCGTCCAACTCGGCGAGTGGGATGAAGCGGAGGGCCCCGGAGTTCATGCAGTACCGAAGGCCGCCGTCATCGACCGGCCCGTCGTCGAAGACGTGCCCGAGGTGACTGTCGGCACCTGCCGAGCGCACTTCGACGCGCTTCATGAACAGTGAACGATCGGTGTGCTCGGTCACGGCATCGGGGTCGATCGGCTTCGTGAAGCTCGGCCAACCCGAACGGCTGTCGTACTTGTCGGTCGAGGCGAAGAGCGGCTGCCCGGAGACGACGTCGACGTAGATGCCGGGCTCATGGTTGTTCCAGTACTCGTTGCGGAAGGCGGGCTCGGTGCCGCCGTCTTGCGTGACCCGGTACTGATTCGGAGTGAGGCGGGCGAGGGCCTCGGGAGTCTTGCGGTAGTCCTGTGACACGTTTCCTCCAAGCTCGGCGCCGCTGGCTGCGGCGTCACCATGGAAAACCACGGCGGGCGCAGAAGTGTTCCGCATTCCGGGTCGCCGGGCTGTGGGTTCGCTGTGAGGCGCAGAAGTGTTCCGCATTCCGGGTCGCCGGGCTGTGGGTTCGCTGTGAACGGGGGGCCCGCTGCCGAGTTCGCCCACTCGTGACGTTCACGGGGTGCGCGGACATCCGGCACGGCGGGCTTGCAAACGAGCGGATCCGTTCGCTTAGCTGTCGGGATTGGCAACTTCCGCGGGCGGAGGGCGCTCGCGGATCGTCGCATTCCGGGGATCAGCCGCTGAGTCGCGTTCCCCGCTTGGGGAGAAGCATGAGCGAAGCAACCGAACCATCGACCGCTGCACGGCGCGCGCCGGGTGGATCGACCGGACTCGGCACACGCCGCAGTCGACCGCCCGGTCGACGGTGGCGTGCGTTCGTCTCCGCAGGGGCCGTGGTCGGCCTCGCGGCTACGGCCGGCACCGGAATACTCGCGCAAGACGCCGTCGTCGACCGCGAAGCGAGCATCGAGAAGACCGCCGTGCTCACCGAGGCGACGAACCTCGATGCGAGCCAGCTCGGTGCGCACGGCGGAATCCTGACCGCTCGGGCGAGCCAAGACGCGACCGATGCGCTCAGCGGCGCCGAGGCGGAACTCGCGGCGGCGAGCGGCAAGTCCGACGCGGCCGACCTGGCGGCATCCGTCTCGGCCCTCAGGTCGTTCGAATTCTTGGCGCCCGAACGCGTGTTCGCCCTCGCCGATCTGACGCGCGCGCACGCGGCGACCGTGCACGCGGCGGTCGCGGAGTTCGACCGGATCGCTGCGGAGCGAGCCGCCGCGGAGCAGGCCGCAGCGGAGAAGGCGGCGGCGGAGAAGGCGGCGGCGGAGCAGGCCGCAGCTGAGCAAGCTGAAGGTGCACCGCCCGCGCCCGGCGCCCCCGCGCCTGGCGCGCCGGCGAATCCGAGTGAGGCACAGGTCATCGCCCGCGACATGATCGCCGCGCGATACGGGTGGGGCGACGATCAGTTCGGCTGTCTGGTGGCTCTCTGGAATCGTGAGTCGGGCTGGAACGTGTACGCCGGCAACCCGAACGGCGCCTACGGAATCCCGCAGGCGCTGCCGGGAAGCAAGATGGCCGCCGCCGGTGCCGACTGGCAGACGAGCGCGGCAACGCAGATCAGCTGGGGCCTCGGCTACGTTGCCGGAAGGTATGGCACCGCGTGCGGTGCATGGGCGCATTTCGAAGCGAACAACTGGTACTGACTCGCGCTGAGAGCTCCGACAGCGCGCGTGCGAGGCGCTCGCGCACGTTGATGACATTCACAGGTGAACATGAGGTTCTGTCCAGAACCTCTCGGCAGACTGGCTCCTTCGCCCGGGCACCCCCGCCTGTGGATCGTCGATCAAGGATCGCCATGCGCCCTGCGCCTCGGCGATCCGCCTTGTGAAAGTTATGCAGAACCCGACTTCTTCTTCTGAAACTCCTTCGTCCGAACACCGCGAGTCCACGGCCCTTCGCCCCAGGCCCGGCCGCAATCGTCCCCTCTGGAGGAGCGGCCCGATCCTCGCGGCCGCTGCGGTCGCCCTCGTCGGCGCCATGGTCGGCACCGGTTTCGCAGTGCAGTCCGCGGTGGCAGCGCAGAGCGAGAGCATCGCCGCGACCGAGACCCTCACCGCCGCTGCGAACCTCGACATCGAGCAGCTCGGTTCTCACGCCGGCATCCTCGAAGCTCGCGCGGTGAAGCAGGCCAACGACACGCTCACCGTCGCCAACGACACGATCGCGGCGGCACAGGGCAAGGTCGACACCACGGTGCTCGCCTCCTCCGTCGCCGCACTCGACGACTACGAACTGCTCGCCCCCGAGCGGGTCTTCGAGCTCGCGAACCAGACGCAGGCCCACGTCGCGCCGGTGCGGGCAGCGGTGGCCGAAGTCGATCGGTTCGCCGCCGAACAGGCTGCGGCCGCGGCCGCAGCGGCGGAAGCCGCCGCCGCTGCCGCTGCCGAAGCGGAGGAGGCCGCGACGCCCACGACCTCGACTCGCCCGACCGGACCCGCGAACCCCAGCGGAGCCCAGGCGACCGCTCGCGACCTCATGGCCTCCCTGTACGGCTGGGGCGACGACCAGTTCGGCTGCCTCGTCTCCCTCTGGAACCGCGAGTCCGGTTGGAACGTCTACGCCTCGAACTCCTCGAGTGGCGCATACGGGATTCCCCAGGCCCTGCCCGGGAGCAAGATGGGCAGCGCCGGTGCCGACTGGCAGACCAGTGCAGCGACCCAGATCACGTGGGGCCTCGGCTACATCGCTGGCCGCTACTCCACGCCGTGCGGCGCCTGGGACCACTCGGAGTCCGCCGGCTGGTATTGATCGCAGCCGAATGATTCGAGCGGCGGTGTCGTCGGGTTCAGCCCGATGGCACCGCCGTTCGGTATTCACGGTTGTCAAGCGGCTGCGCGGCACCTCCGTGCCTCGATAGCCTGACGGCATGGACGAGCACGGGGGAGCCGGCCGGGATACCGGCAATGCGACGTCATCGGCGAGTGGCGGCATCGTCGCGCTCGGAAAACGCGTGATGGCCTGGGCGTTGGCCAGGAAGCCCGTTCGTGCGTTCCTGCTGTATCAGGAGCACCACGGCGCCATGCTCGCCGACAGTGTGAGCTACCGCGTGCTCTTCTCGGTCTTCGCGGGTGTCTTCCTGGGGTTCGCCATCGCCGGAGTCTGGCTGGCTGGGAACCCCGACGTGTTCGATGCGCTCATCGCCACGCTCGGTACGGCGATCCCCGGCCTCGTCGGCGACGGCGGGCTCATCGACCCCGACGACCTCGTGCAGCCGCTGACTCTCAGCATCGCGGGCATCATCGCGTTGGTCGGGCTCGTCGGAGCGGCCATCGGGGCGATCCGCTCGCTGCGCACGGCGTTCCGCGCGATCGGCGATCAGGCCGATGACCAGACGTTCTTCCTCTGGCTGCTGCTGCGCGACCTGCTGCTCGCCGTGGGCTTCGGTGCCGCTCTCGCGGCCGCAGCAGCGGTGACCTTCTTCAGCACGACGGCGCTGAGCACCGTTCTCGGCTGGCTCGGTATCGCCGCGCACAACGCCGTGTTCGATGCCGGCACCCGACTCGTCTCGATCGTCGTGATCTTCACCATCGACACGCTCGTGATCGCCGTGATGTTCCGCGTGCTCTCGGGCCTGCGCCCGAGCGCTCGTTCGCTCTGGACCGGGGCGGTCATCGGCGGCATCGGGCTGTCCGTGCTGCAGGTGCTCTCGAGCCTCTTCGTCGGCGGCGCGACGAGCAACCCGCTGCTCGCATCCTTCGGATCGCTCATCGCCCTGCTCATCTGGTTCAACCTGTCGTGCCAGGTGATCCTCGTCGCCGCGGCGTACATCGTCACGGGCGTCGACGAGGAGCACGACCGCGTGCACGCGCGCCACGGCGCTCCGACGATCGCGATTCGGCGTATGCAGCACGCCGAGCGACGGGCAGCGGATGCCGCGACTGAACTGGCAGCGGCGCGCGACGCGGTCGAGCGCGAGCGGACGGGCGGTTGACGGGGGCGACATGAAGGCCGCTGCACGCAAGAATGGGCAGATGCCGACCGTGTTGCACCTCGTCCGATCCGTGATCTCGCCGCTCACCCGCGCCCGTCTGTTCCGCTGGAGTGCTCCCCGAGTGCTGCCGTCGGTCGAGCGGGTGTTCGGGGCGGTCTCCGGCGGCCGGGTGCAACTGAGCGCACTCCTCGTTCCGTCGCTCGTGCTGCACACGACGGGCGCGAAGTCGGGGCAGTTGCGAGATACCGCGCTCATGTACGCCCCAGACGGTCACGGGCGCGCGATCGTTGCAGGCACGAGCTTCGCGCGCGATCGGCATCCAGGCTGGACCTACAACCTGCTCGCGCACCCCGATGCCGTCATCACGGTGCGAGGCATACGGATGCCGGTGCGTGCGAGCGTGATCGGCAGTGGCGAACGCGATGCCGCGTGGGCCCGCATCGAAGCCCAGTGGCCGGGATACCGTGCGTACGAGCGCGACTCGGGTCGTGTCGTGCGATTGTTCCTGCTTCGGCCGGTCGCCGGGTCGCACGACGCCTCGATGTGAGGAGTGTGCACGATGCGTGACGAATGCCACAGGCCGTGCTCAGCACCCGCGACTACGCTGTGGACATGACGCGACGCCGCAGCGAACCCATCTACAGCGCGGCCATCGTGGCCGGGCGCGGGCTCTTCGGATTCTGGGGGCTGAAGCGCAGCGTCACTGGCGTCGAGAACGTGCCCAGGTCCGGTGGCGCGGTGCTCGCGATGACGCATTTCGGGTACTTCGAGTTCGCACTCGTCGAATGGGTGACCTGGCTGGCGACGCGCCGGCACATTCGGTTCATGGCCAAGCAGGGTGTCTTCGACAAGCCCGTCATCGGCCATCTCCTCCGCGGCATGAAGCACATCGCCGTCGACATGAAGGCCGGTGCCGCCGCCTACGCGAAGGCGGTCACCGCGCTGCGAGAAGGTGAACTGCTGGGCGTGTTCCCCGAGGCCGGCGTGAGCGCCTCCTTCACCGTGCGCGAACTCAAGACCGGTGCGGCGCGACTTGCGGCAGAGGCGGGCGTACCGATCATCCCGGTCGCGGTCTGGGGCGGTCATCGATTGATGACCAAGGGGCATCGAATCCGATTCTTCGAACGGTTCGGGGTGCCGGTGAGCTTCGCCTTCGGGGCACCGATCACGGTCGGCGCGAACGACGACCCGCGAACCGTGACCGAGCGACTTCGAGAGACGATGCAGGCCCTCGTCGATCGACTCCAGGCCGAGTACCCCGGCAACGGCACCGGCAAGTGGTGGCAGCCTCGAAAGCTCGGTGGTACCGCGCCGACGCCCGAAGAGGCGGCTGCCGCGGATGCCGCACGCGATGCGGCGCGTGCGGCGGCGCGTGACGGCGGCATCGCCCCGGCCGGCTGAACCGGTACGCGCAGCATCGCACGTCACCCGAGACATCCTCGATTCCACGGGTTAGGCTCGGAACATGTGCAGGAACATTCACACCCTCCACAATTTCGAGCCTGAGACCACCGACGACGAGGTGCACGCGGCTGCACTGCAGTTCGTGCGCAAGGTCAGCGGTTCGACGAAGCCCTCCAAGGCCAACGCCGAGGCGTTCGACCGCGCAGTCGCCGAGATCGCGCACGTCACGCGCCATCTGCTCGACGACCTCGTCACCACCGCACCGCCGAAGAACCGCGAGGTCGAGGCCGCCAAGGCCCGTGAGCGGGCGGCTGGTCGGTACGCCGCGATGCCGGCCGCGCAGACGGCGTGATCCCGCGAGGCGGCCGGGCGACGCGCCCACCGGGGGAGTAGCGTCGCTTCCATGGCCGATGCCGTCACTCTCACCGTTCCGGGTCCGCACGGCGATCGCGACGTGCGGATCTCCAGTCCGACACGGGTGCTCTGGCCAGAGGCCGGCATCACGAAGCTCGAACTCGCCGAGTACCTCATCGCGGTCGGCGGACCGTTCGTCGAGGCGAACGGCGACCGCCCGGTGTCACTGCAACGCTTTCCGGCGGGCGTCGACGGCGAGCAGTTCTTCTCGAAGAATCCACCGAAGGGCGCTCCCGAGTGGGTGCGGTCGGTGCCCGTGACCTACCCGAGCGGGCGCACGCATCCGCAGCTCGTGATCGACGAGCCCGCCGCTGCGGTGTGGGCCGCGCAGATGAACACGATCGTGTTCCATCCGTGGGCTTCGCGCGCCGAGACCCCCGACTTCCCCGATCAGCTGCGCATCGACCTCGATCCGCAGCCGGGCACGGGATTCAGCGAAGCCGTGCCCGTGGCGCTCGCGCTTCGCGAGCTCTTCGGCGAGGTGGGCCTCACCGGCTTCGTGAAGAGCTCGGGCAGCCGCGGCATCCACGTCTTCGCGCCGATCGAGCCCGAGCACGAGTTCCTCGACGTGCGGCACGCGGTGATCGCACTCGGCCGCGAGCTCGAGCGGCGGATGCCGCAACAGGTCACCACCAACTGGTGGAAAGAGGAGCGGGGCGACCGCATCTTCATCGACTTCAACCAGGCCAACCGCGATCGCACGATGGCGGGCGCCTACTGCCCGCGGCCGCTGCCGGTGGCCTCGGTGTCGTGCCCGCTCGAGTGGGACGAGCTCGAACAGACCGATCCGAGCGAGCACACCGTGCGCACCGTGCCCGAACGGCTGCAGCGAATCGGCGACCCCTGGAAGGGCATGCACGATGCGCCCGGCCGCATCGACACACTGCTCGAGTGGTGGCAGCGCGACCTCGACAACGGACTCGGCGAGTTGCCGTTCCCGCCCGACTTCCCGAAGATGCCGGGCGAGCCGCCGCGCGTGCAGCCCAGCCGGGCGAAGCAGCAGCCCTGATTCACCCGCGCGGGAGCGGCAGCGCTGCGACGACGTCGTACGAGGGCGTCGGTGCGCCGTCGACCGAGTCGCCGGCGAGTGCGGCGATGACCGAGCTGATCGAGCCGAGCGCGGTGCGGAACAGCAGCGACCCGGTGCTGATCCTCGCCACTCCGAGCGCCGCGAGCTCTGCGACGCTCAGGTTCGGCTGCACGAGCACGTTGAGCGGTGCGTTGATCTCGCCGGCGAGTGCGGCGATGGTCGCCGGCGTGAGCACGCCGGGCACGAAGATACCGGATGCCCCGGTCGCCAGATACCGTCGGGCGCGCGACACGGCACTGCGGTGCCGTTCCCCTGAGCGGATGCCGCTTCGCGCGTGGTCCTCGACCCAGAACGGGTCGGTACGGGCGTTCAGGTAGAGCTCCGGCGCAGCTGCGGCGATCGCTGCGACTTTCGCCGCGGCCAGATCAGGGTCGACGAGGCGCCCGTCGGCGTCGGAATCCTCGATGTTCACGCCGACGCAGCCGAGGGCCGCGAGCTGGGCGGCGAAGCGGCCGACCGCATCCGGATCGTCTGAGAACCCGGCTTCGAGGTCGACGGTCAGGGCGACGTCGTGCTCGGCGGCACGTCGAGCGAGATCGAGGGATTCCGGTGCGATCGCACCATCGCCGTCGCGCTTGCCCGCGGCGACGGCGATGCCGAGACTCGTCGTGCCGATCGCGTCGTGGCCGGCGGCGTGGAGCCAGCGCACCGAGGCGAGGTCCCATGCGTTCGGCAGGAGGAACGGGTCGCCCGGCCGGTGCAGGGCGGCGAATTCAGCGAGCGTGAGCATGTGCTGTCATCTCCCCACGGTGCGTGCGGCGTCATCGGTGCGTGCGACGTCGATGATCGCCGTGGCGATCGCGAGCGCGGGATGCGGTGCGGGGCATGCACGAGGTCCGGCGCCGAAGGCGAGCACTCGGGCAGCGTGATCTGCATCGGCAGCGCGGTCCGGGCCGTCAAGTCGCAGCGTGACGACGTCATGATCGCCGCGATCGGGCAGCAGACGCCTCGTGAACGGCACCGGAGAATCGTCACGCAGCACGGCCTCGACGAGCGCCCGCGTGGGCTCCGCTTGGGTGGTGGCCGCGCGCTCGAGCGCTCGCTCGATGAGCGTCGCCGTCGCCGCGTACGCCTGCACGAGCAATTGCGTGCGCAGCACCCGATCGGTCTCGTCGAACGCTCCCGCTGCGGCGATCAGCTCGTCCACCGCGGCATCCGTGGCCGACGGATGGGCCGTCTCGCCGCTCGGATACGCCGACGCCACCGTCGCGACGAGCGCCGGCAACGAGTCGGGGTCGCGGAAGCCGAGCGCCGCGCCGAGCGTCACGACCGGAATTCGACGGGCCAGCACGGCCATCGCATCAGCGCGGTGCGTGCTTCCGCGAGCCACGCCCCAGCGATGGTCGACGAGGGCGGATCGCGTACGTTCGGCGGCCGCGCGAGCGAGGAGCGCCGGGTCGAGCGCGGCGAGGATCGCGTCGATGCGCGCCCGTCGAGCATCGTGTTCGGCACCGTTCACGAACCTCGACGCACGTGCGCGGAAGCGCTCCAACGACGTGTCGGCCGATCCTGCTGGTTCGGGAACCCGAGCGGCGGGGTCGGAGAGAATCCGTGCGACATCGGCGCGGTCGATGATCTCGGTCATGCCTCGACGCTATGCCCGGCACGCTTCGGTGGGCGACGAAGTGTCATCGTCGTATCGTGGAGCCATGCATGGAGATGCCGATCTCGCAGAACCCGCCCGCCTCATGGGCGAACCGGCCAGGGCGGCGATGCTCGTGGCGCTCCTCGACGGTCGCTCGCTCCCGGCGAGCGAGCTCGCCGCGATCGCAGGCATCGCCCCACCGACCGCGAGCGCGCACCTCGCGCAACTGCTCGGCGGCGGCCTCGTCACCGACCGGAAGCTCGGCCGGCATCGTTACTTCACGCTCGCGGGCCCAAACGTGGCGAATGCCGTCGAGGCCCTGCAGCTCATCGCGCCGCGCCGTGCCGTGACCTCGTATGCCCAGTCCGCCACCACCGAACGGCTCGCGCTCGCGCGCTCCTGTTACGACCACTTCGCCGGGCGGCTCGCGCTCGACCTCACGGACGCGCTCGTCGGGGAGGGCGTGATCGCGCCGCTGGTCGCAGGCGAGTCCGGCCACGTGCTCGATCCGCACACACCGCTCGCACAGCGCCTGCGCGTCGCCGAGCTTGCGGGCCCTTCCCGCCGGCCCGCCGTACGCGGCTGCCTCGACTGGACCGAGCGGCGCCCGCACATCGCCGGCCGCCTCGGCGAGCACCTGCTTGCCCGGCTCCTCGCCGAGGGCTGGGTCGTGCGGCGCTCCGGCGATCGCTCACTGCGGGTGACCGACGAAGGCGAGCGGGCATTCGCCTCGCTCGGGTGAGACGCCTGCTCAGACCTCGATGCCCACCTGGCCTTCGACAGGGTGGACGTGTGCCGACGCCGCGGGTTGCGGGGAGCCGTGCACCTCGCGGTGCAGCCGCTCCATGCGCGCATCGAGCTCGGCCGCCGTGTGTGCGGCATCAGTCAGCCCGTCGAGCAGCTCCTGCGGCACCTGCCGGTCGTACTTGTAGTAGATCTTGTGCTCGAGGCTCGCCCAGAAGTCCATCGCGATCGTGCGGATCTGCACCTCGACGGCCACCGGGTGCGCACCCGTGGAGAGGAACACCGGCACCTCGACGATGACGTGCAGGCTCTGGTAGCCGTTGGCCTTCGGCTCCTTGATGTAGTCCTTGACCCGCATCACCTGGATGTCGCGCTGCGCCGTGAGCAGCTCGAAGATACGGTACGCGTCGGAGACGAAGCTGCAGGTCACCCGCACGCCCGCGATGTCGGTGATCGTGCCTCGGATCGTCTCGAACGTGGGATCGATGCCCTTGCGCTGCATCTTCTCGACGACGCTGTCGAGACTCTTCAGCCGGCTCGAGATGTGCTCGATGGGGTTGTAGTCGTGGGTCTGGCTGAACTCCTCGCGCAGGATCGAGAGCTTCGTGATCACCTCGTCCATGCCGAACTTGTACCGGAGCATGAACCGCTCGGTCTCGTCGCGGAGCGCGCGCATCTCATCGAGCGTCTGGCCGTCGATGGTCTCGAGGGTGCGTTGCGCACGCGCCGTGAGCATGGGCGGTGTTGCGGCGTGCCTGGTTGGCGGCGTTCCGTCGAGCGGGGTCACGGATGCCACGCTACGACCTGAAGCTCTGGATTCCCTTTGATCGCCGCGTCCGTTCGCCGATGGCGCATCGCTAGTCTCGAGACATGGCAGATTGGCGCACCGTCGCACCCGGCATCCATCAGCGCCGGTACGACCCGTTCGACATCTCGATCGTCGTGATCGAGGGGGATGACGGTCTCCTCCTCGTCGACACCCGGGTGCAGCCGAGCGAGGCCGAAGAACTCGCCGCCGACATCGGGGCCCATTTCGAACGACCGGTGCGCTGGGTCGTCAACACCCACGCGCACTTCGACCACACGTTCGGCAACCAGGTCTTCGGGCCGGGTACGACGACGGATGCCGCGATCTACGGCCATGCCCGCATCCACGCGCACTTCTCCGAATTCGAGGGCCCGCGGCTCGCCGCCTGGCGAGCCGACCCCGCGCGTGAGCCCGATCGGCAGTGGGACGACGTGGTGCTCACCGCCCCGACGCATCCGCTCGCAGAACCCCTGATGCTCGACCTCGGGGGCCGTCTCGTCGAGCTGGTGCCACAGCTGCCGGCGCACACCGACACCGACCTCGTGGTGTTCGTGCCCGACGAACGGGTGTGGATCGTCGGCGACCTCATCGAGGAGTCCGGGCCCGTGATGTACGGATCGGGCAGCTTCCCCCTCGACTGGCCGGGCGTGCTCGAGTCGCTCGTCGCTCGGATGCGGCACGATGACCGCGTCATCCCGGGTCACGGCAGGGTCGTCGATCGTGCGTTCGTCGAGCGGCAGGCCGATGAGCTCCGGCTGATAGCCGACCGGTTCCGCGCGGCGCACGACGCCGGCTTCACGGCCGCCGAGGCGCTCGCAGCCCACGACGATTGGACGATCCCCGTCGATGGGCTCGTCGGCGCCGTCGAACGCGCCTACCTGGCACTCGATCGTGCCGCGGAGGCCGGCGCGTGACGGGCATCGACGAGCCGTTCGAGATCAACGTCTCCGCAGGCGAACTCGACGAGTTGCGCACGCGGTTGCGGCAGACACGATTCGTCGAGGCGAGCAGCGCGCGCCCCTGGGCAGCGGGCGTTGATCCCACCTACCTTTCCGAGCTCGTCGCCGAGTGGGCCGACGGGTTCGACTGGAGCGCGGTCGAGGCAGGGCTCAATCGCCTCGACCACCGCGTGGCGGTCGTGCACGGCACTCGACTGCACTTCGTGCGCATGAGCGTCGGTGCGGCCGACGGGCCGGTGCTGCCGCTCCTGCTCATGCACGGCTGGCCCTCGAGCTTTCTCGAGATGCTGCCTCTCGCCCGCGCGCTGCACGATGAAGGGGTGGCTCGAGGCATCCGGTTCGACCTCGTCATCCCCTCGATGCCCGGCTTCCTCTTCTCGGAACTGCCCGATGGCCCGCTGACCAGGGAGGCCATGGCCGATCTGATGGCGGAGCTCATGCTGCAACTGATCGGCGAGACGCGCTTCGGGGTGTTCGGCGGTGACATCGGCGGTACGGTGGCCGCCTGGATCGCCGCGAAGTACCCGGATCGCGTGCTCGGGCTCTACATGATCCACCCGCCGGTCCCGGCCGAGTTCGCCGAGCCCGTGACCGACGCCGAACAGCGGTTGTTCGACGCCGAGGCTGCGTTCGACGAAGGCGACCAGGGCTACAGCGCGATCATGGGCACGAGACCCGACACGATCGGCGCTGCACTCATCGATTCGCCGGCTGGCCTGCTCGCGTGGATCATCGACAAGCTGCGCGACTGGAGCGACGGCGGCGGCGACCTCGAGCGCCGGTTCGATCGCGAGAGCCTGCTCACGCTCGCGACCCTCTCCTGGTCGACCGGTTCGATCGGCACGTCGTTCCGTCAGTACTTCGACTTTCCGGCGAACCGACCCCGGCCCGTGATCTCGGTGCCGGCCGGGTTCACGCTCAGTGCCGAGGCGATCATCCGCGACATGCCGAAGAGCATCGCCGAACGCGCGTGCAGTGACATCCGAGTCTGGCATTCGGCGACCGTGGGCGGTCACTTCATGGCGCACGAGGAGCCCGAGCTGCTCGCGGGACACCTCGCCGCGTTCTTCGAGGCGCTCGAGCGCTGACGTCGCGCGCCGTCGGCGCTGCGATGCACCGCGCCGCACCGCGCTGCACCGCGCCGCACCGCGCTGCACCGCGCGGCACCGCGCTGCTCAGTCCCGCCCGACGGAGGCCGTGCGCTCGAGTTCCGATCCGATGGCGGCGAAGGCGCGGTCGAGCGCCGCCTCGAACCGGTGCGGCGGCGGCGCTCCGTACCCGACGACCATCGCAGGCCCACGTGACGATGCCGCATGGCCGTGGCGATACGAGCGCAGTCCATCGAGGTGAACGCCGAGCCGGTCGGCTGCGGCGGTGACGCGACGCTCGTCGACACCGGCCGGCAACTCGATCAGGCAGTGCAGCCCGGCTCGCATCCCGCTGACCCGGCATCCCTCGAGCTCTGCCGCGACGCGGCCCTCGAGGCGCTCGCGCCGTGCACGGTACTCGGCTCGGCGTCGCCGCACGGTGCGGTCGTACTCGTGCGCGCGCATGAAGGCGTCGAGTGTCGACTGGTTCAGCACATCGGCGAGACCGCTCGTCGCGAGCAGTTGCTCGTCGAAGGCGGAGGCGAGGCGCTCGGGGACGACCGCCCAACCGAGCCCCACGGCCGGCGCAAGGCTCTTCGACGCGGTGCCGAGGTAGATCACCGACTCAGGAGCGAGGGCCTGCAGAGCGCCGATCGCGCGCCGGTCGTAGCGGAATTCGCCGTCGTAGTCGTCTTCGACGATGAACGCCCCGGCGCGTTCGGCCCATGTGACCACATCGAGTCGCCTCGAGGGCGCCAGTGCCGCACCGGTCGGGAACTGGTGAGCGGGTGTCAGGAGCACGGCGTCGACGGCGAGCGCGTCGAGCTCTGCGACGACTGCGCCGTCGCGGTCGACCGGCACGGCGACGACCTCGAGTCCGGCGGCTCGGATGATGCGTCGGTGCGCCTCGTGCCCGTACTCCTCGACGGCGATGCGTCGGGCGCCGTGCGACACGAGGGCGCCCGCGACCATTGCGAGACCCGCGCCGAAGCCACGCGTGACCGCGATCCGGTCGGCAGGCGCCCAAACTCCGCGGGTGCGGGAGACGTACTCGGCGAGCGTGGAGGCAAGCGCGGGGGAGCCGCGGGGCGGGCCGTAGCCGAAGGTCGAAGCCGGCGCGTCGAGCGCCGACCGGCGGGCGGCCGTCGCCCACTCGCGACGCGGGAACGACGAGGCATCCGGAATTCCGCCGCGCAGATCGAGACCGAGCCGCTCCGGCGTGCGCGGCGGTTCCGATTCGGCCGCTGCGCCGACGCTGCGATCACCGACCCAGGTGCCCGCGCCGACCCGCGTCTCGAGCCACCCTTCCGCCGCAAGACGCCCGTAGACCTCGGCCACGACGTTGCGCGCGATGCCGAGGTCGGCGGCGAGGGATCGGCTCGCGGGCAGCCGGCTGCCTGATTCGAGACGGCCATCACGTACTGCCGCGCGCAGCGCCTCTTCGAGTGACGACGACTTTCGACGCGCATCGAGGTCGAGGTGCAGGTCGAGGCCGTGAATGGCCCAGGTTCTCGGCATGGAATTGGACTGTAGCAGAGGGCCGATCGTTCGTAGCGTGGTGTCATGACCATCACCGATGCACTCATCGACATCCCCGTTCGCCTCGACTTCGATGCGATCGTCCCGCGCTTCTCGCGCGCGGTCGCTTCGCTCGACCACGCCGCCACCGCCGAGCTCGATCGCGTCGGCGTCGATCCCGCGTTGCGTGAGATGGTGCGGTTGCGCGCCTCGCAACTGAACGGATGCGTCTACTGCGTCGACCTGCACTCGAAAGACGCACGCACGGCCGGTGTCACCGAGCAGAAGCTCCACGCGGTCGTGGTCTGGCGCGACTC
This sequence comes from Agromyces sp. Y182, assembly GCF_059445385.1. NCBI lineage: Bacteria > Bacillati > Actinomycetota > Actinomycetes > Micrococcales > Microbacteriaceae > Agromyces > Agromyces sp. Y182. The sequence continues at coordinate 111,072 of NZ_JCAIUF010000002.1, forward strand.
GGGCCTGTTCACCGCCGCCGAGCGCGCCGCCCTGCACCTGACCGAGTCGATCACGCGCCTCTCGGAGACGCATGTGCCCGAGGGGGACCTCGCAGCCGTCGTCGCCGTCTTCGGTGAGGAGCGCGCAGCCGCGCTCGTCTCGCTCATCATCACGATCAACGTGTGGGACGCGATCGGCGTGACCACGCGGTGCTGGCCCGTGGCGCACGACGCGGCGTTCGCGTGACATCGGTCTGGGATGATGCAGAGATGACGGATGCCGCCGATCCACCGGTCCTGCAATTGCGAGTGGTCATCGAGGCCGACGATTACGAGCGAGCCGTCGCTTTCTACCGCGACGCGCTCGGCATGTCCGAACTCCTGGCGTACGCCGAGGGCGGCGACGACCGCGTCACGATCCTCGAAGCGGGTCGGGCGACGCTCGAGATCGCGAACCCGACGCACAAGCGCGTCATCGACGAACTCGAGGCCGACGGGGTGGAGAGCCAGCGCATCCGGCTCGCCTTCGAGGTCACCGACGGCGCGGGCACCACCCGCCAACTCGCCGACGCCGGGGCGGCGATCGTCGCCGAACCGGTGGTGACGCCATGGCGATCGCTCAACTCGCGCCTTGACGCGCCCGCCGGCCTGCAGATCACGGTGTTCGAAGAGCTCGAAGGCTCCGAGGAGCGAGCGCTGCGCGATGGGTTCAGCACTGAAGACGAACGCGACTGAGCGCTCGGCGACCGTCAGACATCGCCGTCGAGGTAGAACCAACGGCGACCGTCGCGAATGAACCGACTCCGTTCATGCAGCACGCCCGGGTCGCCGCCCGAACGGTATGAGGCACGGAACTCGACCTCGCCGTCCCGATCGAAGGGGCCACCGCGAACGGTGTCCACGATCTCGAGTCGATACCACCGCAGCTCGTGCTCGAGGTGGAGCACTGCCGGACGCGTGCTCGGATGCCACGTCGATCGCAGGTAGCGGCTGTCGCCGACCGCGAATGCCGTGTAGCGGGAGCGCATGAGCTGGGCGGCCGTCGGGGCATCCGTCGCCCCCGCGAGCAGGCGGCCGCAGCACTCGCCGAAGACGGACCCGCTGAGGCACGGGCATCGCGCGCCGGAGGCTGGAACGAAAGGGCGGTCGACAGTCGGCATGCTCCCAGTATCGCGGCGCCGCCGGCCGACCATCATGGTCCACACAGGAAGAACTGAGGAACCCTTCAGAAACTCAGGGCAGAGTGTCTGACTTGTGCCCTCGCTCGGGGGCCGTCCCCCAACAGAAACCCGATCCGAGCACCTCACTCTTATGCGCAACGACACTACTTCAACGCCCGAAACCTCAACGCCCGAAACCGAAACCGCCTCCGCAGAGCACCACCAGCGCCGCAGCATCCGCCGCCGTCGAATCGGCCGCAAGCGACTCATCGTCGCCGGCGCCATCGTCGCCACCGGCGTTGTCGTCGGCAGTGGATTCGCGGTGCAGGCAGGCGTCGTCACGCAGGCGAGCATCGACGCGACGGCCGCGCTCAGTGCATCGACCGGCGTGCACCAGGAGCAACTCGGAGCGTACAGCGCGATCGCCGAGGCCCGCACGCGCAACAGCGCGCAGGACACGATCACCGCAGCCAATGTCACGCTCGCCGCTGTGGACGGCAAGGTCGATTCCAGTGGGCTCGCGGCATCCGTCGCCTCGCTCGGTGACTACGAGCAGTTGCCGCTCGACTCCATCGTCGACCTCACGAAGCAGACTCGTGAAGAGACCGCGAAGGCCGCCGCCGCGGCCGCGGAGTTCGACCGCATCGAGGCCGAGCAGGCCGCCGTCGCGGCCGCGGCACTCGCGCAAGCCAACACCCCTGACGGGGCACGTGCGACTGCCCGTGCTCTGGGCGCGTCGAAGTACGGATGGAACGACTCGCAGTTCCAGTGCCTGAACCAGCTCTGGCAGAAGGAGTCGGGCTGGTCGTACACCGCCTACAACGCCTCGAGCGGCGCCACCGGCATCCCGCAGTCGCTGCCCGGCAGCAAGATGGCCACCGCCGGCGCCGACTGGCAGTCCAACGCCGCGACCCAGATCAGCTGGGGCCTCGACTACATCGCGCGTGGCTACGGCACGCCGTGCAGCGCGTGGTCGCACTCCCAGTCGATGAACTGGTACTGACGCCGACCCATCTCGCGTATGGTTGCCGCACGGGGCCGTCCGGGCCTCCGATCAAAGGGCAAATCCATGTCAGACAAGTCGCCGAAGAAGTCGTCATCCAAGACGGCTGCCAGCAAGACCCTCAAAGAGAAGCGCGCCGACAAGAAGGCGAAGGTCGAGAACCGCAGCGGAAGCGACGCGGTGAGCGACGCCACGCACCGCAAGCGTTGACGGTCGTCGTCGGCGCCCGTGATGAGGTTCGCCGTCGACACCGGTGCGATCGACCGTTCGGGCAGAATTGCGAGCGACGCCTGCGCTTCGACTTCGTCGTCCGTCCGAACGGTTTCGCCGTTCACACCGTGCGAGGGTCGAGCAGAGCGGCGCGATCCGGATGCCGGTCGAACCACTCGCCGACGTACCAGCAGCTCGGCACGATGTGGCGCGTCGAGGTCGCCTCGACGTCGTCGGCCGCGAATTCGACGAGCTCCCCGGCCAGGCCGTTGCCGCGGTACGGCGGGTTCGTGAAGGTCCGGGTGAACGCGACCGAGTCGCCGAGCACCCGATAATCGAGCACGCTCGCGATGTCTCCGTCGACCAGGAGCACGTAACGGCGCGCGTCGGGGTCGTGGCTGAGGTCCTTGTGCACTTGCTCAGGCTACGCCGTGGGTGTTCAGTGTCCGCGGAGGCGATCGAGGTCTCGTCGCTCGCGTTTGGTGGGGCGGCCGGCGCCACGGTCGCGCGTGGCGACGACGGCCACGGTCTCGCGAGGCGGCGGGGGCGGCGTGCGATCGTCGACCGCCGCAGCTGCGAGCGTCGCCGACACGCGCTTGACGAGGGTCTGACGCACGACGAGCATGCGATCGAATCCGTCGATGCGAACGCGCACCTCGTCGCCCGGTCGTACGGGCTGCGCCGCCTTCGCGCGTTCACCGTTGACCCGCACATGTCCCGCGCGGCATGCGGCCGTCGCGGCAGATCGCGTCTTGAACTGGCGCACCGCCCACAGCCAGGCGTCGACGCGCACCGGTGACTCGCCGTTCATGTCACCAGCCTACGGGCGGGCCGTGCGCTCGCGGCGCGTGCGTCATGCTGGAGTCATGAGCGCAGCGAGCGGCGACGAATGGGTCGAAGGTCCCGACGGCGCACGGTATTGGGGCAGGTACGGCGCGGCGGGGCTACTCGTCGTCAGCCCGACGCGAGAGGTGCTGCTCCAGCACCGTGCGGTGTGGAGCCACTTCGGCGACACCTGGGGGATCCCCGGCGGCGCGCGGCACGAACACGAAACCGCTGTCGAGGCGGCCGTCCGCGAGGCCGGCGAAGAGGCGGGCGTGACGCCCGAACTTCTCAAGGTGCGTTTCAGCACCGTGCTCGACCTCGGATACTGGTCGTACACGACGGTCGTCGCCGATGCCACCGAACGATTCGAGCCGGTCGTGAGCGACCCCGAGAGCATCGAGTTGCGTTGGATCACTGCCGATCGGGTCACCGAGCTCGCGCTGCATCCGCGGTTCGCTGAAGCCTGGCCCGGCCTCGCCGCGAGACTCTGAGCCGCCCGATCAGGTGATGCGCTCGCCGACCTGCGAATTCGCAGCCCGCGGGAACCACGGCACGATCGGCGACGTGCGCGATCGGTACTCGTCGTAGTCGGGGTACTTCGAGCGCGAGATCGACTCGGTGAAGATCGTGGATCCGATGAAGAGCGTCGTCAGCAGTACGGCCCCGGCGATGCTCCAGTGCAGCCATGCACCCGTCGCGGTCACGGCGAACCCGTAGAAGACCCACCATTGCGCCTGCTCGAAGAAGAAGTTCGGGTGCCGCGAGACCCGGAACAAGCCAGTCTGCAGGAATCCGGCCTGCGGCGTGCGACCCGCTGCGCGCTCTGCGGCCTTCCACCGGTGGAACACCCACTGCTGGTGGTCGGCCATGGTCTCCCCGGCGAGGAATGCCAGGAACACGATCGCGAGCACTGCGTCGCCGGCCCCGAGCGGTGACGCGCCGGCCTCGAAGACGGTGTACGCAGGAAGGCAGATGAGCAGGATGATCGCGTTCTGGTAGATCGAGATGAACAACAGGTTGAACGTAGCGAACTGCGCGCGCGACATCCGCCCGCGCAGCACTGCCCAGCGGTAGTCCTCGCCGCCGGGGCGATAGCCGCCCTTGCGGGCAAAATTGAGGGTCAGACGGATGCCCCACGCACTCACGAGTGCCGCCATCAGCACGAGCCGCGCGTCGAATCCGCTCGCAGCCGCGAAGACCCAGACGTAGGCGATCGGGGCGATCGACCAGATGCGGTCGACCCACGAGTACTCGCGAGTGATGATCGAAGCGAGCCACGTCGCGAGCGCGATCGCGGCACAGATCAGGAGACACACGAGCAGTGGAGTCATGGCTGCATTCTACGGATCGATAGGATCGTGTCGTGGCTGGGGAGCGCGCGGGGGTGGTCGGTTCGGAGATCTGGACGATCCCGAACATCCTCAGCATGCTCAGACTCGCCCTCGTTCCCGTCTTCCTCGTCTTCCTCGTGCGCGGCGACTACGTCGTCTCGCTCGTCGTGCTGATCGTCGCGAGCTTCACCGACCTGCTCGACGGATACCTCGCGAGGCGCCTCGGGCAGGTGACCAGACTCGGGCAGTTGCTCGACCCTGCCGCCGATCGGCTGTACATCTTCGCCGCTCTCGTGGGGCTCGCTGCCCAGGGCCTCGTGCCGTGGTGGATCGTCGTCGTCATCGTCGCGCGAGACGTCTTCCTCCTCACCCTCGGCGTCGTGCTCGCGAACCACGGATACGGGCCGCTGCCAGTGCATCAGCTCGGCAAGGTCGCGACCTTCGCGCTGTTCTTCGGTCTGCCCGTGATCATGCTCGGGCTCGCATTCCCGGTCGTCGCCGACATCAGCCAGCCGGTCGGCTGGGCGATCACCCTGTGGGGGGCGTTCCTCTACTGGTGGGCCGGGATCATCTACGCGATCGAGACCGCTCGCGTCATCCGCATTCCGCGGGTGGCAGACGAGCCTCGATCGGATACGCTGGGACAGGGAGGTTAGTGTGGCGGATTCCGACATCACTCAGGCCGGTGGTACGAGCGAGACCGGTGGTGAACCGTCGACGACAACGTCGACGCATGCTGCGGTCGACGGTGCGACCGATACGACCATCGGCTTCAGCCGTGAGACGGCGGCGCAATTGAGCGCACTTGACGCCGACATCACTGCCGAAGAGCAGGAGGCGATCTCTGCGCTGCCCTCGGGGTCGGCGTTGCTCATCGTTCGTCGGGGCCCGAACAGCGGCGCCCGATTCCTCCTCGACACCGACGTCACGGTCGTCGGCCGTCACCCAGACGCCGACATCTTCCTCGACGACGTGACCGTCTCGCGGAAGCATGCGGAGTTCGTCCGGCATCGCACCGCGTTCGAGGTGCGCGACCTCAGCTCGCTGAACGGCACCTACTACGACGGCGTGCGCATCGAGACGGCCCTCCTGAGCGATGGTGCAGAGGTGCAGATCGGCAAGTTCCGCCTCACGTTCTACGCCTCGCGACGCGACCTGGCTCCGGTGGCGAGCGAATAGTGGCAGCTCCCGCTGCGTCCACGCGCGCGAGCGGCCAGGCGCCACTGCTGGGCATCGGGCAGGTTCTCGCCCGACTCCAGCCCGAATTCCCCGAGCTGACTCCGTCGAAGCTGCGGTTCCTCGAAGAGCAACGTCTCGTCTCCCCGGCGCGCACCGCGGCGGGCTATCGCAAGTTCTCCACCGTCGATGTCGAGCGCATCACGGTCGTGCTGTCGATGCAACGCGACCACTACCTGCCGCTCAAGGTGATTCGCACGCACCTCGAGGCGATCGATGCGGGTGAGACGCCGGCACTACCGGGGGCGACGAGTGCCGCGGCGTTCCTCGCCGGTGCCCGCAGGTTCCGACGCGACGAACTCATCGCACAGGCCGGCGCGACGAGTGCGCTGCTCGACGACGCCGTCTCGACCTCGCTGCTGCCCGCCGCCGAGTACTACGGCGACGATGCGCTCGGGGTGCTCCGCTCTCTCGTGGCGCTTCGCGCGGTGGGCATCGAGCCGCGCCATCTCCGCGGAGTACGAGCCGCGGCCGAGCGCGAGGCGGCACTCGTCGAGCGCGCGATCGCACCGTCGCGACGAGCGGATGCCGCAGACAAGGCTCGTGCCGTCGAACACGGTCTCGAGCTCGCGGGTCATCTCGAGGCGGTGCACGCGAGCGTCGTGCGCGCCTCGCTCGGCCGCCCCGCGAGATGATGTCGCGACACGCCGTGACGTTCGGCCCGATGTGTTCGACAGAGCCCGCCCGCCTCGGTAGCGTGGAACTCGCGTCGACGGGGTGCCGGCGCGAGAGTGAGGGGCGAATCGGATGAGCAAGCTCGACCGGACTCCACGCTCGCGCTACGACCTCGGGTTGCTCTTCACCGATGGCATGCCGGTGCACGACGACGCCGTCGGGTATCGCGGCGCCGTCGCGGCTCGAGCCGCAGGCATCAGCTATCGACAGCTCGACTACTGGGCGCGCACGCAACTCGTCGAACCGACGGTGCGCGGCGCAGCGGGTTCCGGAACGCAGCGGCTCTACGGATTCCGCGACATCCTCGTGCTGAAGCTCGTGAAGCGGCTGCTCGACACCGGCATCTCGCTCCAGCAGATTCGCACGGCCGTCTCCCAACTCCGAGAATCGGGCATCGACGACCTCGCCCAGACGACGCTCATGAGCGACGGCGCGAGCGTGTACCTCTGCACATCAGACGATGAAGTCATCGACCTCGTCAACCGCGGACAAGGTGTGTTCGGCATCGCGGTCGGCAAGGTGCTGCGAGAGGTCGAGTCGACGCTCGTCGAGATCGACACGCAGTCGGCCGATCCGCTCGACGAGCTCGCTGCACGACGCAGCGAACGCCCGCGCAAGATCTCCTGACGATCGCGCGGCCGGCCGCCGCGACTGAGCGTCCGCGCGACGGAGTGCCCGGGGGAGCGGCCTGTTGTCAGCCGAAAGGTGTCGGGCCGTCGAGCGGCAGGCCGGCGAACTCGCCGATGCGCGCGGTGCGCAGCACGCGTTCGAGCAACTGGTCGAAGTGCGCCGACATCTCTTCGGCACTCTCACCGGGCCACATGTGCAGCGGCTTCGCGGCACCCTGCGCCTGCTGCAGCGAGGTGCGCTCGGGCAGCTGGGGCGAGAGCACGAGCGGGCCGAACATGTCGCGCAGCTCCTTGATGCGGAACTGGTGCTCGAGCGACTGCACGCGCGCGCGGTTCACGATGATGCCGAGCGGCTGCAGTCGAGGTGACAAGCCACGGCGGATCTCTTCGATCGCCCGGAGCGCCCGGTCGGCCGCCGCGACGGAGAAGAGCCCTGGCTCGGTGACGACTGCCACCCGGTCGCTCGCGGCCCATGCGGTGCGCGTCAGCGCGTTCAGCGACGGCGCGCAGTCGATGAGCACGAGTTCGTAGTCGGCTTCGACGTTCGCGAGCGCTTCTTCGAGCTTCCAGATATCGCGGATCGACGGGTGCGGCCCGTCGAAGTTGATGGCCGACGGGCTGCCGATCATCACGTCGATCGTCGATTGCGGGTTCGATCGAGCCCATCCGCTCGGCGCGATGGCCGAACGAACGATCTTCTCTTTCGGGGAAGCGAGCACGTCGGCGACGTTGAGATGGCCCGCAACCTGGATGTCCATGCCGGTCGAAACGTCGGACTGCGGGTCGAGGTCGACGACGAGGGTACGGACGCCGCGAGCGAACGCTGCGGACGCCAGTCCGAGGGTGACGGTCGTCTTGCCGACACCGCCCTTCAGAGAACTGACGCTGAGTACGTGCACGAACAGATACGTTACCTTTACTACTCGGGCGAAACCTAAACGTTCGCTGTGCGGAAACCCGTCTGAAAGGTCTGCATGTTCACGAAGATCCTGGTTGCCAATCGCGGCGAGATCGCCATCCGAGCGTTCCGGGCCGCTGTCGAGCTCGGTGCGAAGACGGTCGCGGTGTACCCATTCGAGGACCGCAACTCACTGCACCGCCTGAAGGCCGACGAGGCGTACCAGATCGGCGAGCCGGGGCATCCGGTGCGCGCATACCTCGATGTCACCGAGATCATCCGTGTGGCGAAGCTGTCGGGCGCCGATGCGATCTACCCGGGTTACGGATTCCTCTCGGAGAACCCCGAGCTCGCGCAGGCCGCCGAGGTGGCGGGTATCACCTTCATCGGTCCGCCGAAGCGGGTCCTCGAGATGGCGGGCAACAAGGTCACCGCGAAAGAGCATGCGATCGCCGCAGGCGTACCGGTGCTGAAGTCGACGCCGCCCTCGCGCGACATCGAGACCCTCATCAGCCAAGCCGACGAGGTCGGCTTCCCGATCTTCGCCAAGGCCGTCGCCGGCGGCGGCGGGCGCGGCATGCGCCGGGTGGGCACGAAAGATGATCTGCGCGCGGCCCTCGAAGAGGCGATGCGCGAGGCCGACAGCGCCTTCGGCGACTCGACGATGTTCCTCGAGCGGGCGGTGCTGCGGCCCCGTCACATCGAGGTGCAGGTGCTCGCGGATGCCTCGGGCGAGACGGTGCACCTCTTCGAACGCGACTGCTCGGTGCAGCGCCGCCACCAGAAGGTCATCGAGATCGCGCCGGCCCCGAACCTCTCCGACGAGGTACGCCGCTCGCTCTATCGCGACGCGATCGCCTTCGCGAAGTCGATCGGTTACGTGAACGCCGGCACGGTGGAGTTCCTCCTCGACACGGCGGGGGAGCGCGCCGGCGAGCATGTCTTCATCGAGATGAATCCGCGCATCCAGGTCGAGCACACGGTCACCGAAGAAGTCACCGATGTCGACCTCGTGGTCTCGCAGATCCGCATCGCGGCGGGCGAGTCGCTGTCCGACCTCGGCTTGACGCAGGACTCGATCCGGCTCCGGGGTGCTGCACTGCAGTGCCGCATCACGACTGAAGACCCGACGGCTGGGTTCCGGCCCGACACCGGCAAGATCACCACGTACCGGTCGCCCGGTGGCGCCGGCATCCGCCTCGATGGCGGAACGATCAACCCGGGTGCCCAGATCAGCCCGCACTTCGACTCGATGCTCGCGAAGCTCACATGCCGCGGACGCGACTACCCGGCCGCGGTGGCACGCGCCAAGCGCGCCCTCGCCGAGTTCCGCATCCGCGGCGTCTCGACGAACATCTCGTTCCTGCAGGCGGTGCTCGAAGACCCGGCGTTCGTTGCCGGTGACCTCAGCACCTCGTTCATCGACGAGCGACCACAGCTCGTGCGCGGCCGCGTTTCGAAGGACCGTGGCACCAAGATCCTGAATTGGCTCGCGGATGTCACGGTGAACCAGCCGAACGGTGCCGCGCCGACCACCGTCAGCCCCGTTGAGAAGTTGCCCGCGATCGATCTCACGACCCCGGCACCGGCGGGATCGCGACAGCGTCTCCTCGAACTCGGTCCGGTCGGCTTCGCACAGGCGCTTCGCGCGCAGACGCCGCTCGCCGTGACCGAGACGACGTTCCGCGATGCGCACCAGTCGCTCCTCGCGACCCGCGTACGCACCCGCGACCTCGTGGCCGTCGCACCGTACGTCGCCCGTATGACGCCCGAGCTGCTCTCGGTCGAAGCGTGGGGCGGTGCGACCTACGACGTCGCCCTCCGTTTCCTCGGCGAAGACCCTTGGGAGCGCCTCGCTGCGCTCAGGCAGACGCTGCCCAACATCAACATCCAGATGCTCCTCCGCGGTCGCAACACGGTCGGGTACACGCCGTATCCGACCGAGGTCACCGATGCGTTCGTGCGCGAGGCCGCGGACACCGGCGTCGACATCTTCCGCATCTTCGACGCGCTCAACGACGTCTCGCAGATGCGTCCGGCGATCGATTCGGTGCTCTCGACCGGGCACGCCGTCGCCGAGGTCGCGTTGTGCTACACGGGCGATCTGCTCGATCCGGCCGAAGATCTCTACACGCTCGACTACTACCTCGGGCTCGCCGAGCAGATCGTCGACGCCGGGGCGCACGTGCTCGCGATCAAGGACATGGCCGGCCTCTTGCGGCCGACCGCCGCTGAGAAGCTCGTGACGGCGCTCCGTGAACGTTTCGACCTGCCGGTGCACCTGCACACTCACGACACCGCCGGCGGTCAGCTGGCGACGTTGCTCGCGGCGAGCCGCGCGGGCGTCGACGCCGTCGACGTCGCGAGCGCACCGATGGCGGGCACCACGAGCCAGCCATCGGCGTCGTCGCTCGTCGCCGCACTCGCGCACACCGAACGCGACACCGGTATCTCGCTCGACGCCGTCTCCGACCTCGAGCCCTATTGGGAGGCCGTGCGCCGCCTCTACCGCCCGTTCGAGTCGGGTCTGCCCGGCCCCACGGGCCGTGTGTACCGCCACGAGATCCCGGGCGGTCAGCTCTCGAACCTCCGACAGCAGGCGATCGCGCTGGGCCTGGCCGACGACTTCGAACTCATCGAAGACATGTACGCGGCTGCCGATCACATCCTCGGCCGAGTGCCGAAGGTGACGCCGTCCTCGAAGGTCGTCGGCGACCTCGCCCTCCACCTGGCAGCTGTCAAGGCCGATCCCGCCGACTTCGCTGCGAACCCCGAGAAGTACGACGTTCCCGACTCCGTGATCGGATTCATGGCCGGCGAGCTCGGCGACCTGCCCGGCGGATGGCCGGAGCCGTTCCGCACCAAGGTGCTCGCGGGCAAAGACATCCGCATCGGCGTCACCGAGCTCACCGCCGAACAGCGCGAGGCGCTCGAGGCCGACAGCGCGACGCGACGAGCAACCCTGAACGCCCTCCTCTTCCCGGCGCCCACGCGCCAGTACGAGCAAATCCGGGAGCTGTTCGGCGACCTCTCGGTCGTCGACACGGCCGACTACCTGTACGGCCTTCGCCAGGGCGCCGAGCACGTCGTCGAGATCGACACGGGGGTGCGCCTCTACGCGGGGCTCGAGGCGATCGGCGAAGCCGACGACAAGGGCATGCGCACCGTCATGACCATCCTGAACGGCCAGCTTCGGCCGGTCTTCGTCCGGGATCGCGCCATCGTCGTCGAGACCCGTACGGCCGAGAAGGCGGATGCCTCGCAGCCCGGGCAGATCGCCGCGCCGTTCTCCGGCGTGGTGACCCTCCAGGTCGAGGCCGGCGCCGAGATCGCGGCCGGCCAGAGCGTCGCCTCGATCGAGGCGATGAAGATGGAGGCTGCGATCACCTCGCCCATCGCGGGCGTCGTCGAGCGGGTCGCGATACCCAAGACGCAGCAGGTCGAAGCGGGTGACCTGCTCGTCGTGGTGCGCCCGCGCTAGGCTGGGCGTTGGTTGACACTGATGAGGAGGGGTATCGGTGGCTGAAGACAAGTTCGAAGAAGAAGCTGCGACGCGTCGCGGTTCGGCAACACGTACGTCGGCACTGGATCGAGGCCGCAGGCTGGCCGCTACCGGGGCGCACTCGGGTGCGGAGCTGGCAGAGAACCCGAACATTCGGGTCGACCTGCCGCCGGCGCCGGTGCACGAGATGCCCGACGACGAGGTCGCAGTGGCGATCGACGATGTCGCGGTCAATCCGGGCAGCCTGGTCGGCGGTGGCAGCAGTACCACCTCCGTCGAGGTGATCACGCCGGCCCTCGCCGGTGCCGGATACCGCGGTGCCGCGCGGCGCGAGCCCTCGCCGTACGGCGCGCTGCTCGCCGCCGACGCATCGAAACTCCGCCGCGAGCGGGTCAGCACCGACACCGGCAGCCACGTCGCGGTCGTCGACGTCCCCGGCGAGCCGCAGCCCAGGGCAGAGGTGCCCGAGACAGCGGACTCGCTGACGGCCGACCGGCTCATCGACTTGAATCGCACGACGCGACCCGCGCCGCAGGGCGGCGTCAACCGGTTCGTCTACGAGGCATCCCTCCACCTCGTCAACCTCGGCGACTCGGCGAAGGTGCAGGCGCACAAGGCCATGAGCCAGCGCATCCAGAAGCGCTTCGAGGGTGGCGCGCGCTTCGTGCCGGTGCTCACCCGGAAGGGCGGGGTCGGTAAGACGACGATCACCGCGCTGCTCGGAATGGCCCTCGCCAACGCACGCGACGACCGCATCATCGCGATCGATGCCAATCCCGACCGCGGCACCCTCGCTGAGCGTGTCGACCGCCAGACCCGTGAGACCGTGCGCGACGTGGTGGCGAAAGCCTCGTCGATCGGCGGATACACCGACTTCTCCAGATTCGTCTCGCGCGATGAGACTCGTCTGGACATCCTCGCCTCCGACACCGATCCGACACTGTCCGAGGCGTTCGACGACAACGACTACAACGTCGTCGCCGGTCTTGCCGCCCGGTACTACTCGATCGTGCTCACCGATTGCGGCACCGGCATCGTGCACTCCGTCATGCGTGCCACGCTCCAGCGTGCCGACTCGGTCGTGATCGTCTCGGGCGGCAGCGTCGACGAGGCCCGTCTCGCGTCCGAGACGCTGACGTGGCTCGAGGCCAACGGATACGGCGAACTCGTGCGCAATGCCATCGTGGCGATCAACCTCGCCACCCAGGGCACGCACCTCGTCAAGGTCGACGAGATCGAGGCACATTTCCAGTCCCGGGTGCGCGAGATCGTGCGCATTCCCTACGATCCGCAGCTCGCGGCCGGTTCCGTCGTGAACTGGCACGAACTACGCCCCGTCACCCAGCACGCGGCTCGTGAGCTCGCGGCGCTGGTGGTGGAAGGCATGCCCGCCGAGCGCGAGCACTGAACGGAGAACCATTGCCCGAACGACCCATTCGCCTGTTCGGCGACCCTGTCTTGAAGACCGTCTCCGCCCCCGTCGAACAGCCCGACGAGCGTGTGCGCGCACTCGTGACCGATCTGCTCGACAGCGTGAGAATTCCCGGCCGCGCAGGTGTGGCGGCCTCGCAGATCGGCGTGAACCTGCGGGCGTTCAGTTACAACGTCGACGGTGAAGTCGGCTACATCCTGAACCCCGAGATCGTCGAGGTCACCGGTGAGAAGGAGCTCATCGACGAGGGATGCCTCTCGGTTCCTGGGCTCTGGCACAAGACGCCGCGGCATCCGTTCGCCCGCGTGCGCGGCATCGACCTCGACGGCAATGAGATCGAGGTTTCGGGCACGGGGCTCATGGCCCAAGCCCTCCAGCACGAGACCGACCATCTCGACGGTCTGCTGTACATCGACCGCCTCGAGAAGGCCGAACGGCGTCTCGCGATGAAGGAGATTCGCGAGTCGGACTGGTTCTGACTCGCGAGCACCCACCGACGACGAAGGCCCCGCGAGCGGGGCCTTCGTCGTCTCGTGACTCAGTGCGTGATCGAACTCAGTGCACGATCGAGTGACCCTCGGTCGCAGGCGCGCCCGAGTACATCGCCTCGATGTGCGGTGCGAAGTCGGCGAGGATGATGTTGCGCTTGATGCTCATCTTCGGCGTCAGGTGTCCGCTCTCTTCGGTGAGCTCGATCGCGAGCAGGGTGAACTTGCGGATCGATTCTGCACGCGAGACCGTCTCGTTGGCCGCGTCGATCGCGCGCTGCACCTCGGCGAGCACCGCCGGGTTGACAGTGGCCTCCTCGATCGACATGCCGGCGTCTTCACTGTTGTTGTTGAGCCAGACGGGCAGCATCTCGGGGTCGAGGGTGATCAGCGCCGAGATGAACGGCTTCTTGTCGCCGACGACGATGATCTGGCCGACGAGCGGGTTCGCGCGAATGGGGTCTTCGAGCGCCGCGGGGGCGACGTTCTTGCCACCCGCCGTGACGATGATCTCTTTCTTGCGACCCGTGATGGTGAGAAAGCCGTCGGCGTCGAACGAGCCGAGGTCACCGGTCATGAACCATTCACCGTCGAACGATGCTGCGGTCGCCTCGGGGTTCTTCCAGTACTCCTTGAAGACATCGATGCCCTTGACCTGAATCTCACCATCGTCGGCGAGACGCACTGCGACACCGGGGAGCGGTGGGCCGACCGTACCGATCTTCGACTTGTTCGCGAGGTTCACCGTTGCGGGCGCCGTGGTCTCGGTGAGGCCGTAGCCCTCGAGGATCGTGATGCCGAGGGCGTGGTAGAAGTGTCCGAGGCGCGGGCCGAGCGGCGCGGAGCCGGACACGGCGTACTTGACGTTGCCGCCCATGGCTTCACGGAGCTTCGAGAAGACGAGCGCGTCGAAGACCTTGAACTTGAGCTTCAGGCCGAAGGGGACCTTGCCGTTCTCCCTCGCGATCGAGTAAGCCACGGCAGTGTCGGCGGCGGCGCGGAAGATCTTGCCCTTGCCGCCGGCTTCGGCCTTCTGCTCGGAGACGTTGTAGACCTTCTCGAAGACTCGCGGCACTGCGAGCAGGAACGTCGGCTTGAAGCTCGCCAGCGAGGGGAGGAGTTGCTTGGTGTCGGGCTGGTGACCGACCCGCACCCCGGCGTGCACGGAGAGCACCGCGATGAAGCGCGCGAACACGTGCGCCGTCGTGATGAAGAGCAGCGTCGAGGCACCGTCGGGGTCTGACACGACCTCGCTGAGGGCGACCGCGGAGTTGCGGGAGAGCTCGACGAAGTTCGAGTGGGTGAGCACGCACCCCTTGGGCTTGCCGGTCGAGCCGGAGGTGTAGATGAGCGTGGCGATGTCGGAGCCCACCGCGAGGTTGCGACGACGCTCGATCTCTTCGTCGGCCACCTCGGTGCCGCCGGCGATGAGCTTGTCGAGGTCACCGAGGTCGATCTGCCAGGTTTCGCGGATCAACGGCAGATCGGGGTGCACCTCGTCGAAGCGCGCGAAATGGTCGGGCGTTTCGACGATGAGGGCGATCGCGCCGGAATCGCTGAGGTTCCATCGCACCTGGGCGGGTGCACTCGTCTCGTACACGGGCACGAGCACGGCGCCGGCGAACCACGTCGCGAAGTCGATCAGGGTCCACTCGTACCGGGTCTTGCACATCAGACCGATCTTGTCGCCCGGCTGGATGCCGGCGGCGACGAGCCCTTTCGCGAGTGCGATGACCTGGTCGTAGAACTCCTTGGTGGTGACGGGAGTCCAGCCGCCGTCAGCGGTCGGGAGCGAGAACAGCACGGAGTCGGGCGTCGCGGCGACGCGGTCGACCAGCAAGTCTGTGGTGTTCGCCTCGGGGTCGGCGGCAACCACGGGTGGGGTGGCGAATTCGATCACGGTAGCTCCTTCGGCACCGGGAGGGTTACACGCGGCTCGGGTACCAGCGTGAACCGCGGCATTGGGGTCTACTACACTCTAGTCGTTGCTCGTGCGGCCCCAGGTCTCGGCTCGATCACGCTCGTCCCCATCTGAAAGGCAGCCTCCTGGTGCATGCGATCGGAATCGACATCGGTGGAACGAAGATCGCCGGAGCGGTCGTCGACGAGCTCGGCAACATCGTTGCGAACGAGCGAGTCGCGACTCCTGCCGGTGACGCGAGACAGATCGAAGACGCGGTCGTGCAGATGATCGATTCCCTGCGCGCCGGGGCAGCGGCCGAGATCGTCGCGATCGGGGTGGCGGCGGCGGGCTTCGTCGATGCTGCGCACTCCACGGTCTACTACGCACCGAACATCGATTGGCGCAACGAGCCCTTTCGCGAAAAGCTCGAGGCCCGGGTCGGTACTGCCGTGGTCGTCGACAACGACGCCAATGCGGCCGGCTGGGCCGAGTTCCGCTTCGGGGCGGGCCGCATGGTCAGCGACATGGTGATGCTCACGATCGGCACCGGGGTGGGCGGCGCGATCGTCGCAGGCGATCGCCTCTTCCGCGGGGGGTTCGGCGCCGGTGCGGAACTCGGTCACCTCCGGGTGGTGCCCGACGGGCTTGCCTGTGGGTGCGGCCAGCGCGGATGCATCGAGCAGTACGGTTCGGGCCGGGCGCTGCTGCGCATGGCGAACGAGATTGCCGATGCCGGCGGCATCGGCCAGAACCTTGCGCGGGTTCGCACCGAGCACGGGGCCCTCGACGGGCGCCTCGTCGGCGCCCTCATCGAGTCCGGCGACCCCGGCGCGATCACTGCGCTGCGACAATTGGGCAACTGGCTCGGACAGGCGGCCGCGAGTCTCTCGGCGGTGCTCGATCCGCAGCGCTTCGTCTTCGGTGGTGGGGTCGCCGTTGCCGGAGAGCTGCTGCTCGAGCCGATCCGCGCGGCCTATCTCGAACACCTGCCCGCCCGCGGGTACCACCCCGAGCCCGACTTCGTGATCGCCGAGCTCGTCAACGACGCCGGGGTCGTCGGCGCGGCCGACCTCGCCCGGGTTTGGGTAGCCGAGCACGCCTGAGCCGGCGACGCTAGGCTGAATCGGCGACGCTAGGCTGGGTCGGTGCCGCAGCGGGAAGGAGCTTCAGGGTGTTCTACTGGATCATGAAGCACCTCGTCATCGGGCCGATCCTGCTCTCGATCTTCCGACCGTGGGTCGTCGGCCTCGAGAACGTGCCCAAAGAGGGGCCCGTCGTGCTCGCTTCCAACCACCTCTCGTTCATCGACTCGATCTTCCTGCCGCTCATCGTCGACCGCCCGGTCGCCTTCCTCGCCAAGAGCGAGTACTTCACGGGCAAGGGCGTGAAGGGCTGGGCGACGAGACTGTTCCTCAAAGCGGCAGGGCAGCTCCCGATCGACCGATCGGGCGGCAAGGCTTCCGAGGCGTCGCTCGAGACCGGGCTCCGCGTGCTCGGCGAAGGCAAGATCCTCGGCATCTATCCCGAGGGCACCCGCAGCCCGGACGGCAAGCTGTATCGAGGTCGCACGGGCGTTGCCCGCATGGTGCTCGAGGCGGGCGTCCCGGTGATCCCCGTCGCAATGATCGGCACCGAGCACGTCATGCCGATCGGCACGCGCCTGCCGAAGGTGCGTCGCATCGGCATCATCCTCGGCGAACCGATCGACTTCAGTCGCTTCGAGGGACTCGAGGGCGACCGATTCGTGCTCCGTTCGGTGACCGACGAGCTCGTCTACGATCTTCGCGGGCTGAGCGGTCAGGAATACGTCGACGTCTACGCCAGTTCCGTCAAGGAGAAGCGCGCCCCGCAATCGCGATAGGCTCGTTCAGCGGTGGCGCGACGTGCGTCGCCGTTCTCTTTCCCGGCGCGATCGTGCGCCCCGAACCCCTCAGGACATCCCGTGGTACAGCTCGTCGAGCCGGTCGTGAAAGCAGATCCCTCCGTGATTGCCGGCCTCGACTATTGGCGCACGCTGCCCATCAAGCAGCAGCCGACGTGGCCCTCACCCGAGGCCGCTCACGCGGCATCCGCTGAGCTCGCGACCCTGCCGCCGCTCGTCTTCGCGGGCGAGGTCGACATCCTGCGCGAGCGGCTGGCCGCTGCCTCACGCGGCGAAGCGTTCCTGCTCCAGGGGGGCGACTGCGCCGAGACCTTCGCGGCCGCCACTGCCGACCAGATCCGCAATCGCGTGAAGACCGTGCTGCAGATGGCGGTCGTGCTCACCTACGGTGCGTCGATGCCGGTCGTGAAGATGGGGCGCATGGCGGGTCAGTTCGCCAAGCCCCGTTCGAGTGACAGCGAGACCCGGGGCGACGTCACACTTCCCGCCTACCGCGGCGACATCGTGAACGGCTACGACTTCACGCCCGAGTCACGCGCCGCCGACCCGGCGCGGCTCGTCAAGGGCTACCACACCGCCGCCTCGACCCTCAATCTCATCCGTGCGTTCACGCAGGGCGGCTTCGCGGACCTGCGCCAGGTGCACTCGTGGAACCAGGGCTTCGCTTCCAACCCCGCCAACGCCCGCTACGAGACCATGGCCCGCGAGATCGATCGCGCGATCAAGTTCATGGAGGCGTGCGGCGCCGACTTCGAAGCGATCAAGCACACGGAGTTCTACACCGGGCATGAGGGCCTGCTCATGGACTACGAGCGGCCCATGACCCGCATCGACTCGCGCACGGGCACGCCCTACGACACGTCGGCCCACTTCATCTGGATCGGTGAGCGTACGCGCGAGCTCGACGGCGCCCACGTCGACTTCCTCTCGCGGGTGCGCAATCCGATCGGTGTGAAGCTCGGCCCGTCGACGACACCCGAGACCATGCTCGAGCTCGTCGAGAAGCTCGACCCTGAGCGCGAGCCCGGCCGTCTCACCTTCATCACGCGCATGGGCGCCGGCAAGATCCGCGACGCGCTGCCCCCGCTCCTCGAGGCGATCAAGGCGAGCGATGCCAGCCCGTTGTGGGTCACCGACCCGATGCACGGCAACGGCATCACCACGCCCAACGGCTACAAGACGCGTCGCTTCGACGACGTCGTCGACGAGGTCAAGGGCTTCTTCGAGGCGCATCGCGACGCCGGAACGCACCCGGGTGGCATCCACGTCGAGTTGACCGGCGACGATGTCACGGAGTGCCTCGGCGGCTCCGAGCACATCGACGAAGAGACACTGGCGACGCGTTACGAGTCGCTCTGCGACCCGCGCCTGAACCACATGCAGTCGCTCGAGCTGGCCTTCCTCGTGGCCGAGGAGCTCGCGGCTCGCTGAGTTGGCGCGCGGGGCGTCCGGTGACGGGTGCCCCGCGCACCCGCTCGTGAGCGGGCGGCCGGCGTCAGGCCGTTCGTCCGATCTGCTTTGCTCAAAGCGTGAGCGTGCCGACGAGCTTCACTTCGCTCCTGCGCACGGCCTGCGCGTCCGCGGCGGGGTCTTGCGAGGTCACGGTGACGAACGCCAGGAACGGCGCGGGGAAGCTGTGCGCGACGGTGAACTCCGCCGCCTCGAGCGCCTCGATCGCATCGGAGAGCTTCATGCCGACGACGTTCGGCACGCTCACGAGGTCTTGGCCCTTCGAGATGACCACATCGATCGAGTCGGCGGGTCGCACGGGATCGGTGTTCGCACTCGCGCTCAACACGGCGTCGGCCTCGATTGCCCCGGAGTTGTCGAACTCGGAGCCGACCTCGTTCATTGTCAGGCCTACGGCGTCGAGCGCGGCCTCGGCCTCTGCCCTGGGCATGCCGACGATATCGGGCACAGCGCCGGCCGAGACCACGAGCGTGAGCTTGCCGAGTTCGGCGTATTCGGAACCGACGGAATTGCCCTCGGCATCGAGCACGTCGATGACGAGGTCGGCCGGCACATCGGTCGAGAACTGCATGGCGCTGCCTTCGGCGACCGTGAAGTCGCTGAGCGCGTCGCGGGCTTCGGCGGAGGGGGAGCCTCGCACCTCGGGAACCGACAGGATGCTCGGCCCCTTCGAGACGTAGAGCGTGACGAGCGAGCCGCGTTGTGCCTGCGATCCGGCTTCGGGGTCTGTGCCCGAGACCTGGCCGATCGGCACCACGGGGTCGTTCCGTTCGGCGGGCTCGACCGTGAACCCGGCCTCTTGGAGCACGGTCGTCGCGCTGTCGGGGGTGAGAGCCGCGGTCTCGGGCACCTGGGTGAGCGCACCCGGCCCCGCGCCGAAGTACCAGCCGGTGCCGACGGCGAGCCCCGTGAGGAGCACGATGAAGGCGAGGATCCAGTAGCCGCGTCGCTTGCGTCGATCGGCACTCTTCGCGAGCGCCGCGGTGTCGTCGCCGTCGGATGCCTCGAGGGTCGCCGTCGAGGCGATCGCCGCACCGCCACCGCTGAGCACGCGGGTCTCCGCCGTCGCGGCACCGGCTGGCAGCGCTGAAGCGGGCAGTACCATCGTCGCCTGAGTGGTGAGCGGACGGTGCGATGAGCGGATCGACGGCTCGACCTCGCGCAGCCGGTCGAGCATCTCGCGAGCGTCGTTCGGTCGCTCCTCGGGGTCTCG
Organism: Agromyces sp. Y182; assembly: GCF_059445385.1. Lineage (NCBI taxonomy): Bacteria > Bacillati > Actinomycetota > Actinomycetes > Micrococcales > Microbacteriaceae > Agromyces > Agromyces sp. Y182. Next base: position 130,908 of record NZ_JCAIUF010000002.1, read on the forward strand.
GGCGGTCGCCCAGAGCACGAGCTCGTCGAGTTCGACCGGCACCGCGGGGTTCTTCGAGCTCGGCGTGGGTACTTGGTCGTTCGCGTGCTGGTAGGCGATCGCCATCGGCGCTTCGCCGACGTAGGGCTGCTCGCCCGTGAGCATCTCGTACATCATGATGCCGACCGCGTAGATGTCGCTGCGAGCGTCGGCGACGCCACGGGTGACGAGTTCGGGCGAGAGGTAGGCGATCGTGCCGAGCAGTGCCTGCCCGGTGGCGGTGTTCGCGCTGGCGGCCCGTGCCAAGCCGAAATCACCGAGCTTGATGCGCCCGTCGTCGGCGAGTAGCACGTTCTCGGGCTTGAGGTCGCGATGCACGATGCCGGCCTTGTGCGCGGCTGCCAGGCCCGACAGCACGGCGTCCATGATGTCGACGGTCTGCTCGGGCGTGAGCTTCTTGTAATCCTTCAGCAGGTCGCGGAGCGTGATGCCCGGCAGATATTCCATGACGAGGTAGGCCATGTCGGCGTCTTGGCCCTGATCGAAGACGTTCACGACGTTCGGATGGGCCAGTCGTGCGGCCGAGCGGGCCTCTTGCACGAAGCGGGTCTTGAAGGTGTTGTCGTCGGCGAGGTGGCCGTGCATGATCTTGATCGCGACCCGGCGCTCGAGGCGCAGGTCGGTCGCGAGGTAGACAGTGGCCATACCGCCGCGAGCGATCCGCGAGCGCACCTGATAGCGGCCGTCGATGAGACGGCCGATCATGGGATCTGCGGGCGCGGTGGTCACTCTCCGAGTCTACGAAGGGGTATATGCCGCAGTCGGCCCAAACGCCGACGGCGCGCCGATCGCAATCCCATCGTGATAAGCGGCGCCGCCCGGATCACCCGAGTTCGGAGAGCCAGGCCCTCGCCGACGCCTCCCACTTCGCGTAATGGTCGGGGTGGGCGCTCAGCTGCACGGCCTGGGCAGCTTGGGTGACGGTCAACTTCTCCCAGCCCGTGATGCCCAGGAGGCCCCGGGTGCGCCCGGGATTCGGGTTTGCGGCACCGCCGAAGAACGCCGTCGATGCCCGAACCGGGTCGAGCACCTCTTCGACGGTGCCCCAGCCCTGACTCGGACGCTGCTGGAAGAGCCCGAGTGAGTCGGCGTCGCCGTAGTTCGAGTTCTTGAGTCCGGATTCCTGTGCGGCCGCAGCGAGGGCGATGACGATGGCCTGGTCGGAGACGCCGAGGGCGCGGCCGACATCGATGATGATCCGAGCGTTGGCGCGCATCTCGTCGGTGAGAGTGACGCTCACGGATGCGACGGCCACTACGGCGACGGGCCTGGCGATGCGCAATACCTGCCCTGCGCGGATGACGGCGGAAGCATCGAGTCCGTTTGCCGCGACGAGTTCCTGCACGCCGACATCGTGGCGCGCCGCGATGTCCCAGAGCGTGTCGCCGTCCACCACGACGTAGGTGTCGGCGGTGACCGGGTCGGCGGGCGGCTGCGGTGCCGGTTGCGGTGCGGGTGACGGCGACGGCGCAGGCGCGGCCGGCGCATCGGCCGCCCCGGTCGCAGGCGGAAGCACGATCGACTCGCCGGGGAAGATCAGGCTCTGTCGGCTGAGTCCGTTGACGCTGAGCACCTGGTCGAGCGAAAGCCCGTACGCCGCGGCGATGCCGCTCATGGTGTCGCCTGCGGCGACCGTGTGGCGGGAGAGCTCGGCGGCGACCGGCGCAGGCGCAGGAGCGGGAGCAGGAGCCGCGGTGTCGCCGGGCAGGGCGAGTCGCTGGCCCGGGAAGATCAGGCTCGACCATCCGAGACCGTTCAGCGCCAGGATGTCGGCAGTGGCCACGCCGTACCGTTCGGCGATGCCGCTCACGGTGTCGCCGTCGCCGACGGTCACTTCGCCGGGCACGACGGCGGCCGATGGCGCACTCGACGCGGGCGGCGCGGTCGGCGCATTCGTCGCCTTCGCCTTCGGCAACCGCTTCGCCGATTGCGGCACCGCCTCGGCGGGCTGTGCGATGCCGAGCGTGACGGCGATCGTCGAGACGACCGCGAGCGGCAGCGTGATCAACCGGCGGATGCCTCGACGGCGGCGAGGCATTTCGAACTCGGCCCGTCGGGAACGGGCCGCCGGGTCTGGTTCAGGCTCGGTCTCGGCTTCGTACGACATCTTTCCCCCTTCGCCGGCGCGTTGCTCCCGGCCCCCGCGGCAACCGTCGCATAGCCCCACGGACGAGTCAAACACCTCAGCGCGAGTCCGGTGAAGCCGTGCCGCGACGCTCCGCGGCCGCTCGCACTCAAGTTCGGGTTCCGGAAGTCGCCCGGGTCATGGCAGTCTTGATCCGTGACCGATGCTGCCGAGACCGACTGGCTGACTGTTCCCGACCTCGTCGAGATGCTCGGGCAGAGCCCCAGTCGCATCCGCCGACTCATCGACGACCGGCATCTGCTCGCCGCCCGGGTCGACGGTGTGCTGAAGGTACCGTCGGTGTTCCTCCGAGACGAAGCGCCCCTGCCCGAACTGCACGGTACGGCCAACGTGCTCTCCGACGCGGGCTTCACCGATACTGAAGCGCTCGAGTGGATGCTCGCCGAGGAAGACAGCCTCGGGACCTCGCCGATCGCCGCCCTCAGGGCAGGCCGAAAGGCCGAGGTGCGTCGCATTGCGCAGGCGCTGGCCTGATCCGACGTCGCCGCGGCGCTGTGCAGCGCGTGGGGGCCGGTGGTTCAGCTCGCCCGACGGGTGACCGTCTTTGCGAGTGAACCGAGTTCGGCTCGGGCATCGCGGCTGAGCGGTGCGTCGTCGAGCGCCGCCATCGCCTTCGCGACGTTCGTGGTGATGAGCGCTTCGACCTCGTCGACCGCGCCGCATTCGCCGATGGTGCGCTGCAGCATCCGCACCTGTTCGGGCGTGAGGTCGGGGTCGCCGAGGAGTTCGTCGAGCAAGCGGCGCTGGCCGGGCGTGAGTCGTTCGCGGGCGATGGCGATGAGGATGGTGCGCTTGCCTTCGCGCAGGTCGTCGCCACTCGGCTTGCCGGTGACCTCGGGGTCGCCGAAGACGCCCAGCAGGTCGTCGCGCAGCTGATAGGCGATGCCGAGCGGCAGGCCGAACGCTCGAAGGGCGCCGAGCTGGGCACTCGAGGCTCCGGCGATCGCTCCGCCGATCACGAGCGGTGCTTCCACGCTGTACTTGGCCGACTTGTAGACTATGACGCGCTCGGCGCGGAGCCGTTGCTCCGATTCGGGCTGGGCGAGCCAGGCGCGCTCCTCGAGGATGTCGAGGTACTGACCGGCGGTCACCTCTGTGCGCATGCGCATGAACTCGCCGCGCGCGCCCCGGGCGGCTTCGCGATCGGGCAGTGCCGAGAGGCCCTCGTCGAGGAGCTCGTCGCTCCACCCGAGCAGCAGGTCGCCGAGCAGGATCGCCGCGGCGCGGCCGAAGTCGGGGGAGCTGCCGGCCCAGCCGGAATCGGTGTGCAACTGCTCGAAGAGTCGATGCGCCGACGGAGCACCGCGCCGGGTGTCGGAGTTGTCGATGATGTCATCGTGCAGCAGGGCGGCGGCGTGGAAGATCTCGAGCGCGGATGCCGCGGAGACGATGGGGAACCGGTCGCGACCGTCGTCGCCCGCGAACGGGTCGAACCCGCGCGCACCGACGGCCTCCCAGCCCCAGTAGCAGAACAGCGCCCGGAACCGTTTGCCTCCGCTGAGAAAGCGCCGTGAGAACGCATCGAGCGGCTCGAGGTCGGGGCTGATCGAGCGGAGAATGGAGGTGCGTTCGGCGAGGAAATCCTCGATGCGTTCGTGCACCAAATCGACCAGTCGGGAACCGTGAGCCACCTGCCTAGCCTAGCGAGGCAGCGCAGGGCTAGAATGAACTCGGATGCGTCGATCCCGAAGCCTGAGGGGAGTGAGATGCCGCTTTCAGAGCAGGAGCAACGTCTTCTCGAAGAGATGGAGCGCAACCTCTATCGCAATGACGCCGACTTCGTTCAAGCAGTCGGCGGCGTTCGAGGGCGCAGACCGAACTACCGGGCCATCGTGCTGGGCGTGCTGCTCGCCGTCGCCGGCGCCGGCGCACTCATCGCGGGGGTGGCATCGCAGCTGCTCATCATCGGCGTCATCGGGTTCGCCCTGATGTTCGCGGGTGTGCTCGTCGCGATCACGCCGTCGAAGCGAGGCGCGGCCACGGCCGCCCCTTCGGAGCCCGCAGCCGCAACGCAGGGCGGACGCCGTTCGGGCGGCGGCTTCATGGACCGCATGAACGATCGTTGGGATCGCCGCCAGCAGGGCCACGACTGATCCCTCCACTTCCCACCAGCTGAACGGGTCGATCTTCGGATCGGCCCGTTTTTTCGTGCGCCGGGAGTCGAGATCGACCGTTCGGACAGCTCGGCCGGAGCCATCCGTCGCTGATCGCGGCTGATCGCGGCTGATCGCGCCTGCTTCTCGTGCTCCGCCGCGGAACTCCCTCCACTCCACTCCACGCTCGGTCTTCCCACTGTTACCGGGAAACTCACAGCCAGCTGACGAGGAAAACGAGCGAATGTCGTTGATTGGTGGATGAGAGTGGAGTAAAGTGGGGTCACCTGGATTCTGGCCGGAGGAAAGGGGGTGATGTGGTGTTCCTCGGTAGCTATGAACCAAAGCTTGATGAGAAAGGCCGCGTCATTCTTCCGGCGAAGTTCCGGGAGGAGCTCTCGAGCGGCCTCGTGCTCACGCGCGGGCAGGAACGCTGCATCTACGTGTTCAGCGCACGGGAGTTCGAGAGCATGAGTGACAAGATCCGCCAAGCCCCGGTAACGAGCAAGCAGGCGCGCGATTACATGCGCGTCTTCCTCTCGGGGGCTTCCGCGGAGACCCCCGACAAGCAGCATCGCGTCACCATCCCGGCAACGCTTCGCGCGTACGCGGGCCTCGACCGCGACCTCACGGTCATCGGCACGGGCAGCCGGGTGGAGATCTGGGATGCGACGGCATGGGCGACTTACCTCGCCGAGCAAGAGGCGGCCTTCGCGGACACGGCGGAGGAGGTGATCCCCGGACTCTTCTGATCCTCGGGCTCCGACTCCCAGCCGGCCGCGCCTGGTGCACTTCCCCGCATCAGGACGAACGGATGGGGATCGGAACCCGAGGCCCGGAAGGCAAGGCAGATCATGGACATCGAACGCATCCACACCCCGGTCATGCTCGAGCGCACGCTCGAGCTCCTGGCCCCCGCCATCGAGGGTGACGGCGCCGTGCTCGTCGACGCAACGCTCGGCATGGGCGGACACGCGGCCGCGTTGCTCGAACGGTTCCCGAAACTCACCGTCATCGGCCTCGACCGTGACACTGACGCACTCGCCATTGCACGGGAGCGACTCGCGAAGTTCGGCGACCGCGCGCGATTCGTGCACACGGTGTACGACGGCATCGAGCGCGCGGTGCGCTCGGCGGGGTTCCGCGAGGTGCAGGGGGTGCTCTTCGACCTCGGCGTCTCCTCGCTCCAACTCGATCGGGCCGAGCGCGGCTTCGCGTACTCGAAAGACGCGCCGCTCGACATGCGCATGGACTTCACGAGCGGTCGCACCGCAGCCGACGTCATTGCCGAAGAGAGTGAAGAGGAGCTGCGCCGCATCTTCCTCGACTACGGCGAAGAGAAGCTCGCCGCGCGATATGCACGAGCCATCGTCCGGGCGCGAACGGATGCTCCGATCACCCGTTCATCCGAACTCGTCGCCGTCATCCAGGCTGCGACCCCGGTCGCCGTGCAGCGCCAGGGGCACCCCGCCAAACGCGTCTTCCAGGCACTCCGCATCGAGGTCAACGAAGAGCTGTCGGTGCTCGAGCGTGCGATGCCGGCAGCGCTCGAGGCGATCGCCGTCGGCGGTCGCATCGTCGTGTTGGCCTACCAGTCGCTCGAGGACCGCATCGTCAAGCGCGCGCTCAGCGCCGCGTCGAGTTCCACCGCCCCTGCCGGGCTGCCGATGGAACTGCCCGAACACCGCCCGGTCTTCAAACTCCTCGTGCGCGGCGCCGAGCTCGCGAGCGAGGCCGAGCAGGTGGAGAACCCGCGTGCCAAGCCGGTGCGGCTGCGCGCGGCCGAACGACTGCGGAGGCCGTGATGAGTGCAGTGCCCGCCCAATCCCTCCCCGCGCCGCGCCGGGTCGCCCCCGAGCGCGCACCGGGGCGTCTTCGGCCGGCGCCCGAGCGCGCCGTACGCGCCGCCCGCGCGAAGCCGAGACTCGCCTACGCCGTCATCGCGCTCGGGGGCGTCGTCGTCATCATCGTCGCCCAGCTGCTGCTCTCGATCGCCGTCACGCAGGGGGCCTACGACATCGACGCTCTGCAGACGCGCCAGGCCGCACTCGATCGCGAAGAGGCGACGCTCGCGGAAGACCTCGACCGTGTCGAGTCTCCCCAGTTCCTCGCGACGAAGGCCGAGGGTCTCGGCATGGTGCCGAACTCGAACCCCGTGTACCTGCGACTCTCCGATGGCGCTGTGCTCGGCCAGCCCACGGCAGCGTCGGGCGGTGCCGGCGCGTCTGCGCCGCTCGTCCCGAATGCGCTGATCGACGGCGTGCCGTCCGGCGGCGAGCAGCCCGCGGGAGAGACTCCGACCGGGGGAGTTCCCGGTGGCGCGGCGGCCGACGTACCAGCTGGCGCACCCGCTGCGCCGCCCGCCGACGGGGGTCTGCCGACTCCTGCCACGCACTGACCGTACGACCATTGGGAAGGCTCCGATGAACCGCACCAGCCGTCACCCGATGCGGCGGATCCTGTTCTCCGCGGCGGTGCTCGTCGCCGTGGTGGGCGTGTTCGTCGTGCGCCTCGTCGACATCCAGGTCGTGCGGGCGTCCGAACTCAGCGAGCAGGCTCAGGACGCCCGCTCACAACCGGTCACGGTCTATGGAGCGCGAGGCGACATCGTCGACGCCAACGGCAAGGTGCTCGCCGACAGCGTCATGAGGTACGACATCACGCTGTCGCCGAAGCAGGCGTCCAAGGCGCTCGTGGAGCGCGAGGTGCCCGACCCCGATGACCCCGACTCGACCAAGAAGGTCGAGGTGCCGCAGGCGGAGCTGGCGGCGGAACTCGGCGCCGTCGTTGGACTGACCGGCGACCAGGTGCAGGGCATCATCACCGCGGCGCTCGCAGAGGATCCGAGCTCCGACTACGCCTACGTCGTCAAGCTCGTCGACACCGAGACGTACGAAGCGGTGAAGGCGCTCGACATTCCGTGGGTGTACGCCGACGAACACCCGAGCCGTCGCTATCCGAACGGCGCGGTGGCGGGAAACCTCATCGGCTGGGTCGGCACCGACGGCGAGCCTGCGGCCGGACTCGAGCTCTCGGAAGACGAGTGCCTCGCGAGCGAGAACGGCGAGATCAGCTACCTGCACAGCCTGCAGGACTGGGTGAAGATTCCCGGCACCGAGGACGTGCACAAGCAGGCACGCAATGGCGGCACGCTCAAGCTCACGATCGACACCGACCTGCAATGGGAGGTGCAGCGCATCGCCGAGGCGCAGCGCCAGGCGACCGGTGCCGATTGGGCGACGGTCACCGTGATGGAGGCCAAGACCGGAAAGCTCCTCGCCGTCGCCGATGTTCCGACGGTCGACCCGAACGAGCCATCGGCGACTGCTGAGGATGATCGGGGATCTCGATCGTTCACCGCACCGTTCGAACCGGGCTCGACGTTCAAGGCGCTCACCGCGGCATCCGTCGTCAATGCAGGCAAGGCCGACCCGTTCAGCCAGGTCGTGGCGCCGTATCGATACGAGCCCTCGAACGGGGCCGACATCAACGACAGCTCCCGTCATGACGATCAGCAGCTCACCCTCACGGGTGTGCTCATCGAATCGTCGAACACCGGCATGTCGAAGTTCGGCGAACTGATGACCGACCGCGAACGGTACGACGACATGCTGAAGTTCGGCCTCGGCTCCGAGACCGAGGTCGGCTTCCCGGCCGAGGCGAGCGGCGACCTGCACGGCGACCCCGACGAGGACTGGGACAACCAGACCAAGTACGCCACGATGTTCGGACAGGGGCTCACCACGACGGCGGTGCAGATCGCCGGCGTCTACCAGACCATCGCCAACGGCGGCGTGCGCATGCCGGTCAGCCTCGTCGACGGCTGCGTCAGCGATGACGGCGCGGCGACGACGACGCCGTCGCAGGGTGAGCAGGTCATCTCGCCGGAAGCCGCTTCCGAGACGAGTCAGATGCTCGAGCGCGTCTACCAAGACGCGTGGCTCTCCGACGAATGGAACATCCCCGGTTACCGCGTCGCAGCGAAGACCGGAACCGCGCAGGTCCCCGATGGCAACGGCGGCTACCTGCACGGCTACCTCGTCTCCGTGTCGGGCTTCGCTCCGGCCGACGATCCGCAGTTCGTCGTTTCGGTGAGCATCATGAATCCCGTTAAGATGAATTCGTCCGCCGCATCCGCTCCCGTCTTCCAAGAGGTGATGAGCCAGGTGCTGAAGAAGTACCGGACCGTTCCATCCGGCGCCCCGGCGCCCGAGCTGCCAGCTACCTGGTGAGAAAGTTGGGTTCGTGACCGGATCGCCTCTCACGGCCCTCCGGCCGAAGCACCCGAGTGCTCGATCGCTCTCCGGCCTCGCCGAAGCGTTCGGGTTCGCCGTGCTCGGCGACATCAGCGGAATCGAGGTGACGGGCGTCGGCCTGTCATCGAAGGCCGTGCAACCCGGCGACCTCTACGTCGGGGTTCCCGGGCGCAACGTGCACGGCGCCGAGTTCGCGGGTGCAGCGCGCGACGCGGGCGCGGTCGCGCTGCTCACCGATGCCGCCGGCGCCGAGCTCGCGTCCGACGCGGGCCTGCCGATCCTCGTCACGGCTGACGCGCGCGCCGCGCTCGGAGACGTCGCGGCGTGGATCCACCGCACCGCCGAGAACCCCGCGACGCTCTTCGCCGTCACCGGCACGAACGGCAAGACGAGCGTCGTCTACCTGCTCTACGGCATCCTGCGCCAGCTCGGCGTCATGGCCGGGCTCACCTCGACCGCTGAACGCCGCATCGGCGACGAGGCCGTCACGAGCTCGCTCACCACACCCGAGGCGAGCGAACTGCACGCCCTGCTCGCTCGCATGCGCGAGGTCGAGGTGCGAGCCGTCGGCGTCGAGGTCTCCGCACAGGCGCTCTCGCGTCACCGCGTCGACGGACTCGTCTTCGACGTCGTCGGCTTCACGAACCTCACCCACGACCACCTCGACGACTACTCGTCGATGGACGAGTACTTCGAGGCGAAGCGCGACCTGTTCCAGCCCGAGCGCGCGCGTCGCGGCGTGGTCACGATCGATTCGGAGTGGGGTCGTCGCCTCCTCGCAGAGTCGCGCATTCCGGTGACCACACTGACGACCGTCAAGGGAGTCGGCGCCGATTGGCGCGTCACCGTGCTCGAAGAGGGCGCCGACCACACCTCGTTCCTGCTCGAGGGGCCCGGCGGACGCCGACTCGAGACGCAGGTTCCACTGCTCGGTTGGTACATGGCTGCCAACGCAGCACTCGCGATCGTCATGCTCACCGAGGCCGGCTACGACCTCGACCTCATCGCCGCAGCGCTCGAACGCGATGGCGGCGTCGACGCCTACATCCCGGGCCGGGCGGAGCGCATCTCGGGCGACCGGGGCCCCGTCGTCTACATCGACTACGGCCACAGCCCCGACGCGTTCCTGCAGACGCTCGGCGCCATCCGGCGCAGCACCGACGGGCGCATCGTCATGGTCTTCGGCGCCGACGGCGACCGCGATACGACGAAGCGCGCCGAGATGGGCGCGATCGCCGCTCGCGGCGCCGACGTACTCGTCGTGACCGACTTCCACCCGCGGTTCGAAGACCCTGCGGCCATTCGCGCCGCGCTCATCGCCGGCGCCCGCGCTGCGGTGCCCGAGCGTGAGATCCACGAGATCGCCCAGCCGCGCGAGGCATTCCGCGCAGCGCTCGCCCTCGCCGGCGAAGGCGATGCGATCCTCTATGCGGGCCCAGGGCACGAGGACTATCACGAGGTGAAGGGTGTGAAGATCCCGTATTCGGCCAGAGACGACTCCAGACAGGCGCTGCGCGATGCGGGGTGGCCGGCATGATCGCCCTGACCCTGGCCGAGATCGCCTCGGCCACCGGCGGCGTGCTCCGACTCGACGGCACGAATGCCGCTCCCGAAACGATGATCGACGGCGTCGTGACGACCGACTCGCGTGAGATCGGTGTCGGGGGAGTCTTCGTCGCCAAGCGAGGCGAGTTCGATGACGGCCACCGCTTCGCACCCGCCGCGGCCGAGCAGGGTGCCGCTCTGCTCATCGTCGAGCACGCGCTCGAGCTGCCGGTGCCGGTGCCGCAGATCGTCGTCACCGATTCGGTCGATGCCCTCGGGGCATTGGCGACCGAGGTCGTGCGCCTGGTGCGCGAGCTCGGCCGTCTCCGCATCGTGGGCGTGACCGGCTCGAACGGCAAGACGACGACGAAGAACCTGCTGCGCACCGTGCTCGAGCGGGTCGGCCCGACGGTCGCTGCACGCGCCTCGTTCAACAACGAGGTCGGTGCTCCGATCACGATGCTGGAACTCACCTCTGAAACCGAGTTCCTCGTCGCCGAGATGGGGGCATCGGCGGTCGGCGAGATCGCTCGGCTCGTACGCATGGCCCGCCCCGACGTCGGCATCGTGCTCAAAGTCGGGCTCGCTCACGCCGGTGAGTTCGGCGGCATCGAGCAGACCGTGCGCGCCAAGTCCGAGATGGTCACCGACCTCCTCGAGACGGATGTCGCGGTGCTGAACGCCGACGACCCGCGAGTGGTGCCCATGGCTGGCCTGACCGCGGCGCGCGTCGTCTGGTTCGGATTCGGCGAGGCCGCCGACGTGCGCGCCAGTGACATCCGGGCGCACGCACGCGGTACCGACTTCACCGTGACGATTCCGGGTGGCGAGACGGCACGCGTGCGTTTCTCGGTGCTGGGCGAGCACCACGTCATGAACGCACTCGCGGCGATCGCGGCATCCATCGAACTCGGCGTGGCTCTGCCCGCGGTCGTCGACGCGCTCGAACAGGTGACCCTTGCCGAGCGCTGGCGCATGCAGGTCATGGGGGGCCGCGACGGTGTGACGATCATCAACGACGCCTACAACGCCAGCCCCGACTCGATGTCGGCCGCGCTCAAGACGCTCGCGCAGGTGAAAGCGCCCGGCTCGCGCACGATCGCGGTGCTCGGCGAGATGAGCGAACTCGGCGAGTTCTCGGGCGAGGAGCACGATCGCATCGGCCTGCTGGCCGTTCGCCTCGGCATCTCGCAGCTCGTCGTGGTGGGGGCGGGCGCCCGGCGCCTGCACATCACGGCGATCAATGAAGGTTCATGGGACGGCGAATCCGCGTTCGTCGAGTCCGCCGACGAGGCATTCGACCTCGTCACGTCTTCCGTGCGCTCCGGCGACACGGTATTGGTGAAATCGTCGAATGCGGCGGGCCTCCGCCACCTCGGCGACCGACTGGGAGAATGGTTCGCGTGAGCACTGTGCAGGAACTCGGCGGGGCTGGGCAGATGATGGGCCTGCTCGATGACCGATTGAGAGAATGGTTCGCGTGAGAGCACTGCTGACCGCTGGGGCGTTGTCGCTCGCCTTCACGCTGTTTCTGACCCCGCTGTTCATCCGGCTGTTCACACGGCTCGGGTGGGGCCAGTTCATCCGCGACGATGGGCCGAAGAGCCACCACGTCAAGCGCGGCACGCCCACGATGGGCGGCATCATCTTCATCCTGGGCGCGTTGTTCGGATACTTCGTGGCGACGCTCGTCAGCAACGAGAAGCCGACGGCGTCGGGCATGCTCGTGCTCTTCATGATGGTCGGCCTCGGTGCGGTCGGATTCCTCGACGATTTCCTGAAGACGCGCAAGAAGCAGAGTCTCGGGCTCGGTGGCTGGGCGAAGGTGACCGGCCAAGTGGTCGTCGCTGGCGTGTTCGCGCTCCTCGCATTGCAGTTCCCGAACGAGCACGGCATTACGCCGGCGAACACGAAGGTCTCGTTCATCCGAGATCTCCCGCTCGATTTCATGGTCTTCGGCACTGTCGTCGGCATCATCCTCTACGTTCTGTGGGTCTGCGTGATCACGGCCGGCACCTCGAACGCCGTGAACGTCACCGACGGCCTCGACGGCCTCGCCGCCGGCGCTTCGATCCTCGCGATCGGCTCGTTCGTCATCATCGGCTTCTGGCAGTTCAACCAGTCGAGGTTCAGCGAGGGCCTCAACCAGAGCGACGCGTACCGTTCGTACGATGTGCGCGACCCACTCGACATCGCGATCGTGGCGACGGCGATCGTCGGCGGCCTCATCGGCTTCCTCTGGTGGAACACCAACCCCGCGAAGATCATCATGGGCGACACGGGGTCGCTGGCGCTCGGCGGCGCCCTCGCAGCCCTCGCGATCGTCAGCCACACCGAACTGCTCCTCCTGCTCATCGGCGGACTCTTCGTCATCGAGACGGGGTCGGTCATCGTCCAGCGTGCCTACTTCAAGCTCACCCACGGCAAACGCATCTTCCTGATGAGCCCGATCCATCACCACTTCGAGCTGAAGGGCTGGGCCGAGGTCACGATCGTCGTGCGCTTCTGGATCATTGGCGGCCTGCTCGTCGCCGCGGGCGTCGGCGCCTTCTACTTCGAGTGGCTGCAGAGCTGATGACGGATGCTGCAACTCGCGTGCCCCATCGCCTCGATTCGCTGACCAGCTGGTACGCCGACTGGTCGGATCTTCGCGTCGTCGTACTCGGACTCGGTGTCACGGGCTTCGCCGTCGCCGATACGCTCGCCGAGCTCGGTGCGAGGGTGCTCGTGGTCGCGCCCGAAGTCGATGACGACCGTGCCGGCATTCTCGAGGTGATCGGAGCAGAGCTGCTGCGGCATCCGCTCGATGCCGTGCCGACCGCGGTCGTGCGGTTCGCACCCGAACTCGTCGTCGCCTCGCCGGGCTTGCCCCCCGATCATCCCGTGCTCGCGTGGGCTGCGACCGAGGCGGTCGCGGTGTGGGGCGACATCGAGCTCGCCTGGCGCGTGCGCGACAAGGTGAATGCCGCCGAGTGGGTCCTCGTGACCGGAACGAACGGCAAGACCACGACCGTGCAGATGACGGCGACGTTCTTGGCCGCCAACGGCCTGCGCGCGGCACCGTGCGGCAACATCGGGGTTCCGGTACTCGACGCCGTGCGCGACCCAGGCGGCTTCGACGTGCTCGTCGTCGAGCTCTCGAGTTACCAGTTGCATCATCTGCCGAAGACCGGACCAGGCGCGCTGCACCCCTGGGCGAGCGTCGTGCTGAACGTGGCCGACGACCATCTCGACTGGCACGGTTCACCCGAGGCGTATCGTGCGGCGAAGGCGACGGTCTACGAGAACACGAAGGTCGCGTGCGTGTACAACCGCGCCGACGAGGCGACGCGTTTCATGGTCGAAGAGGCCGAGGTCGAAGAGGGTGCTCGCGCCATCGGGTTCGGACTCGACGTGCCCGGCCCGAGCGACTTCGGCGTCGTCGACGGAATTCTCTGCGACCGGGCGTTCCTCGATGATCGTCGTTCGGCAGCGCTCGAGATCATCACGCTCGACGAGCTGGAGCCGCATGGACTCGCCGCCCCGCACGTCGTGGCGAACATCCTCGCCGCGTCGGCGCTCGCGCGTTCGTACGGGGTACCGGTGGGCGTGATCCACGACGCGCTCGGCGAGTTCCGTCTCGACGCGCACCGCATCGAGACGGTCGCGGTCGCCGGTGGCATCCGCTGGGTCGATGACTCGAAGGCGACGAACCCGCACGCGGCCGAAGCCTCGTTGCGCGCGTTCGGCAAGGTGGTCTGGATCGTCGGCGGTCTGCTGAAGGGCGTCGACGCCGATTCGCTCGTCGCTGCGCACGTCGGGCGGTTGCGCGCGGCGATCGTGATCGGCGTCGATCGCGCATCCCTCGTTGCCGCGTTCCGCCGACACGCCCCCGAGCTGCCGCTCTTCGAAGTGGCGACGGATGACACTGAAACGGTGATGCCCGACGCGGTCGCCTTGGCCGTGAGGGTTGCTGAAGACGGCGACACTGTGCTGCTTGCGCCTGCTGCGGCGTCGATGGACCAGTTCGCCGACTACGGCGACCGCGGGCGGCGGTTCCATGACGCAGTCCGATCGATGCTGGGGGGTGAGGCGGATGGCGACGCCGCCCCGCGCGAACCGCTCCCAGGAGCCTGACCGGCCGGGCGTCTCCGCCGCCCGCATCCGGCTCGGCCGCGTGTTCCGCGTCGAGTCGGCCGATTACTTCCTGCTCCTCGGCACCACGCTCTTCCTTGTCGTCTTCGGACTCGTCATGGTGCTTTCGGCATCTGTCGTGCAATCGCATCTCGAAGATGAGAGCTTCTTCGCCCAAGCGTTGCGGCAGGCGCTCTATGCCGTCTTCGGCGTTCCGATCATGCTCATCGCGAGCCGCATGCCCGAGCGGTTCTGGATGCGGATCGCATGGCCGGTGCTCATCGCGTCGTGCTTCCTCCAGCTTCTGGTCGTGGCGACGCCGCTCGGCATCAAGGTCGGCGGCAACACGAACTGGATCCAGCTGGGGCCCCTGCAGTTCCAGCCGTCGGAACTCATCAAAGTCGCCCTCGTCATGTGGCTCGGCCTGATCGTCACGAAGAAGGAGGCGCTGCTCGGAAATCTCGTGCACGGCATCCTGCCGATCATCCTCGTCGGCGGCGGTGCGATCGGGCTCGTGCTGCTCGGCGGCGACCTCGGCACCGTCATGGTCATGGGGGCGATGCTGCTCGGCGCGCTGTTCCTCATCGGCGTGCGATTGCGGCTGCTGATCCCGCCGCTCCTCGCCGCGGGGGCCATCTTCGTGCTCGTCGCGATCTCGAGCGAGAGCCGACTCCGACGCATCACCTCGTTCCTCGACGCGAACTGCGAGAGCGGCGGCACGGGCGACGCGGTCAGCGATTGCTGGCAGATCCAGCACGGCTCATTCGCCCTCGCCAACGGCGGCATCTTCGGCGTCGGCCTCGGCAACTCCGCCGCGAAATGGTCGTGGCTGCCGGCCGCCGACAACGACTTCATCTTCGCCATCATCGGCGAAGAACTCGGGTTGATCGGCGCCATCGTCGTCATCGCGATGTTCGTGCTGCTCGCCGTCGCACTCAGTCGCGTGCTGCGCGGGGCTCGCACCCCGTTCGCCCGCGCCGTCTCTGCGGCGGTGCTCGTGTGGATCATCGGTCAGGCGTGTGTCAATATCGGTGTCGTGCTCGGCGTCTTCCCAGTTCTCGGCGTGCCGCTTCCCCTCGTCTCGGCGGGTGGCACGGCCCTGCTCACCACGCTCTTCGCGATCGGCATCGTGTTGTCGGTCGCCCGCGACCCCGAGGCGGCTTCTCGTGCCGCCGCTCGTGCCGCGTCGCGCAAGAAGACACGCGGGGCGTCTGCGCGGGCACCGCGATGACCGTCTATCTCCTCGCAGGCGGGGGCACAGCCGGACACGTGAACCCCTTGCTCGCGGTAGCCGACAGGTTGCGCGAGCGCGACCCAGCGGCAACCGTGCTCGTGCTCGGCACGGCCGAAGGACTCGAGGCGCGGCTGGTGCCCGCTCGCGGCTACAAACTGCTGACCATCCCGAAGGTGCCGTTCCCGCGGCGCCCGAACCGTGCGGCTCTCGCATTCCCAGCGCGATTCCGCGCGTCGATCGAGTCGGTCCGCGCCATCATCGACGAGCGCGGGGTCGACGTCGTCGTGGGGTTCGGCGGCTACGTCTCGACGCCGGCGTACCTGGCCGCACGCCGGACCGGCATCCCGGTGGCGATCCACGAGGCCAACGCGAAGCCCGGGCTCGCCAATCGGCTCGGCGCCCGATTCGCCGCAACCGTCGGCGTCGCATTCGAGGCCACCCCGTTGCCCGGCGCCCGCCTCGTCGGCATGCCGCTTCGTCGTGAGATCGAGACGCTCGACCCTCCCGCACGTCGCGGCGATGCGGCCGCTCATTTCAGTCTCGACGCGTCCCGGCCGGTGCTGCTGGCCACGGGCGGCTCGCTGGGCGCACGCCGCATCAACCGCACGATGGTCGACTCGGCGGCCACGATCGCGGCTGCCGGGTGGCAGGTGCTGCACGTGACGGGCGCGAACTCCGAGGTCGCAGACCCAGGAGTCGACGGCTATCGCATGGTCGAGTACGCCGACCGCATGGACCTCGCTCTCGCGGTCGCAGATGTCGCCGTCTCGCGCGCCGGCGCGGCCACGGTCAGTGAGCTCGCGGCGCTCGGCATCCCGGCAGTGTTCGTGCCGTACCCCGTCGGCAACGGCGAGCAGCGCTTCAACGCCGCCGGCGTCGTCGAAGCCGGCGGCGGCGTGCTCGTCGACGATGCCGACTTCGTGCCCGAGTGGGTCGCCGCGCAACTGCTGCCGTTGCTGACCGACTCCGACCGCCATCGCGAGATGGCGGCCGCCGCGGCATCCGTGGGTTTCCGCGACGGCACCGACCGCATGGTCGCACTCGTCGACGAGGCGCTCGGCGAGGCAGCCGACGACCGCCTGCGAGGCGCGTAACGTTGACTGAACGGATGTCGCGGCATCCGTTCGCACCGAATCCAGCGCCCGTCGGGCGCCCCGCGACCGACCGACCGCATTCCGACCGTACCGAGGAAGAACAGCCGCACCGTGACGATCAAGCCCGACCTCTCCGCTCCGATCCCCGCTGAACTCGGCACCGTGCACTTCGTCGGCATCGGCGGGTCGGGCATGAGCGGCATCGCGCGGCTCATGCTCGAGGCCGGACACCGGGTCACGGGCTCCGACGCCCGCGACTCCGACAATATCGCGGCATTGCGAGCGCTCGGCGCCGAGATCGCGATCGGCCATGACGCGGCGAACCTCGCCGACGACGTCGACACGGTCGTCGTCACCGGGGCGCTCTGGCTCGACAACCCCGAGTACCAGCTCGCACTCGAGCGCGGCCTGCCGGTGCTGCACCGTTCGCAGGCCCTCGCCGCGCTCATCGCAGGCCAGCGGCTCGTCTCGGTCGCCGGCGCCCACGGCAAGACCACCTCGACCGGCATGATCGTCACTGGCCTGCTCGCGCTCGGTGAAGACCCGAGCTTCGTCAACGGCGGCGTCATCGAAGAACTCGGCGTCTCGTCCGCATCGGGCGACGGTGAGTTGTTCGTGGTCGAGGCCGACGAGTCCGACGGCTCCTTCCTGCTCTACGACACCTCGGTCGCACTTGTGACGAACGTCGACCCCGACCATCTCGACCACTACGGTTCGCTCGAGGCGTTCGAGCAGGCGTTCGTCGATTTCGCCGACCGGGCCCGTGAGTTCGTCGTGATCTCCTCCGACGACGTCGGCGCGGCACGGGTGGCCTCGAGACTCGCGCACGAGCGAGTGATGACCTTCGGCGAGGCGGCGGATGCGACGGTGCGCGTGCACTCCATCGCAACCGACGGCCCCGTGGCATTCGCCGTCTCCTACCTGGGTTCCGAGTATCGCGCCCAGCTCCGCATCCCGGGGCGCCACAATGCGATCAACGCGGCGGGTGCGTTCGCGGTGCTCGTGGGCCTCGGCTTCGACCCCGCGGCATCTCTGGCCGGCATCGCACGGTTCGCCGGCACCGGCCGGCGTTTCGAGCTGCACGGCACCGTCGGCGGTGTGAGCGTCTATGACGACTACGCGCACCACCCGACCGAGGTCGCGGCCGCGCTGTCGGCTGCACGCACCGTGGTGGGGGAGGGACGCATCATCGCGGTGCACCAGCCGCATCTCTACAGTCGCACGCGGCTCTTCGCCAAGGAGTTCGCCGAGGTGCTCGAGCAGTTCGCCGACGAGACCGTCGTGCTCGATGTCTACGGCGCCAGGGAGGACCCCGAGCCCGGCGTGACCGGAGCACTCGTGAGCGAGCGATTCGAAGACCCGTCGCACGTGGCATTCGTGCGCGACTGGCAGGAGGCCGCCGACTACACCGCGGGCATCGCACGTGCGGGCGACTTCGTGATCACCCTCGGTTGCGGCGATGTGTACCGCATCGTGCCGCAGCTGCTCGGCTCGCTCGAGCGGGAGCGCGGATGACGGTGGTGCTGGAGTGAAGCGGCCCCAGGGGTTCGACGGGCCGGTCGCGCGTGCACCGCGCTCACAGCGTCCGGCTTCCCGGGATCCCGGCGAGACGGGCGGCCGGGCGGCGCAGGCCGCCGCATCCGAACCAGTGGTCCGGGCCGGAACCAGGAAGCGCGGCGCGGGCGCCGCGAGTTCGCCGTCTTTCGCTCCCGACCGCATCTCGACGGAGCCGATCGACGTCGTCGCCGCAGCTCCGGTGTCTTCGATCGCGTCGGGATCGGCGCACCCGCGAGTCGCCCCACGAGTGCCCGAGTCGCAGACGGACGCCGCGGGCGATGGCCGTTCGAAAGCAGGCCCGCTGCCACGGGATGCACGGGCCGCCAAGCGTGCGGTCGCGGCCGCCGCGAGGGAACGGCGCCGGTACGAGCGCCACGAGGTTCGGCGCTTCACGAAGCGGTCCCGGCGCCGGCGCATCGTCTGGTCGGTCGTGCTCGGTTCCGTCGCGGCGCTCGTGGTGGTGGTCGCGGTCGCCGCCTATTCGCCCTTGATGGCACTGCGCGAGGTGCGCGTCGAGGGTGCATCCCGCATTCCGGTGGCCGAGGTGCAGGCGGCGTTCTCCGACACCCTCGGCACGCCGTTGCCGCTGATCGCGAGCGGCGATGTGCTCGCGGCGCTCTCCGACTTCCCCCTCATCGAGACGTACTCGACGGAGACCATCCCGCCCGGAACCCTCGTCGTGCGCATCGTGGAGCGTGTTCCGGTGGGTGTCGTCGACAGCGGCGAGGGATTCGAACTCGTCGACGCAGCGGGTGTCGTGATCGAGCGGCCGGCGGAGCGACCCGAGGGGCAGCCGCTCATCGTGGCCGAGGGCGGTGTCGCGGGCGAGGGGTTCCGCGCAGCTGCAGCCGTGATCAGGAGCCTGCCGCCCGAGGTGCGGGGGCAGCTCGTGGGGGCGTCGGCGGCGACGGCCGACGATGTGCGCCTGGAGCTCGCATCGGGAGCGACGGTCGTCTGGGGCAGCTCCGAGGAATCGGCGCAGAAGGCGGCGGTGTTGGCGGACCTCATGGTTGCTGCACCGCCCGATGTGGTCGGTGAGTACGACGTCTCGTCTCCGACGAGCGCCGTCACGCGGTGACCGAGGGGCCTGCGAGGCTGTTTTCGGGCTGATCCGGGACGCGGTTCGCGACACGCGGGCGCGCCTTGCGCAGGAGGATGCGACGGGCACCTACCGTCAACTTCAGGAATTGCATACTCAGCAAAACTTTAACCTTCGACTAGAGGTTCAGAGTTCGCACGGAAGGCCGGTCATGTCGACAAACCAGAACTACCTCGCCGTCATCAAGGTCGTCGGCATCGGCGGCGGCGGTGTCAACGCCGTCAACCGCATGATCGAACTCGGCCTCCGCGGAGTCGAGTTCATCGCGATCAACACCGACGCGCAGGCGCTGCTGATGTCCGACGCCGACGTCAAGCTCGACGTCGGGCGCGACCTCACGCGCGGCCTCGGCGCCGGCGCCGACCCCGAGGTCGGCCGAAGAGCCGCCGAAGACCACGCGGAGGAGATCGAGGAGGCGCTCGCGGGCGCCGACATGGTCTTCGTCACCGCGGGCGAAGGCGGCGGCACGGGCACGGGCGGTGCGCCGGTCGTCGCGCGCATCGCGAAGTCCATCGGCGCGCTCACCATCGGTGTCGTCACGAAGCCGTTCGGCTTCGAGGGCAAGCGACGCCAGACACAGGCCGAGCAGGGCGTCGCACGCCTGAAAGACGAGGTCGACACCCTCATCGTGGTGCCGAACGACCGGTTGCTCGAGATCAGCGACCGCGGCATCTCGATGCTCGAAGCGTTCGCGACCGCCGATCAGGTGCTCCTCGCCGGCGTGCAGGGCATCACCGACCTCATCACGACTCCAGGCCTCATCAACCTCGACTTCGCCGATGTCAAGTCGGTCATGCAGGGTGCGGGCTCGGCGCTCATGGGCATCGGCTCGTCGAGAGGGGCCGACCGCGCCATCAAGGCCGCCGAACTCGCCGTGGCGAGTCCGCTGCTCGAAGCATCGATCGACGGTGCGCACGGTGTGCTGCTCTCGATCCAGGGCGGATCCAACCTCGGCATCTTCGAGATCAACGACGCCGCACGCCTCGTGCAGGAGGCCGTGCACCCCGAGGCCAACATCATCTTCGGTGCCGTCATCGACGACACGCTCGGCGACGAAGTACGCGTCACGGTCATCGCCGCCGGCTTCGACGGCGGCGAACCGGGAGCGAAGCCCGTCGAGGCCCGGCGCACGAACTTCGCGCCGGCCGTGGTCGGTGCGGCGGTCGGCGGCGGTGCCATCTCGGGAGAGGCCGCCGACGTGATCGCCGAGATCGACATCGACGAACTGGTCGAGACGGCCAACTGGGGCGAGGTCGAGTCGAGCACCGCAGACCAGATCGTCTCCGACCCCGCGTTCGACACCGATGACGACGACCTCGACATCCCCGACTTCCTGAAGTGAACGGCATCCGCGGCCGGAGCGCCGCGGCGGGCGCCGACACGCTCGCCGAGCGCCTGGTCGAGGTGACCGGGCGAATCGCGGATGCCGCGGCCGACGCAGGTCGTGACGCAGACGAGTTGACAACGATCGTCGTCACCAAGTTCCAGCCGGCGACGCTCGTCGCCGAGCTCGCGGCGCTCGGGGTCGACGATTTCGGCGAGAACCGCCATCAGGAAGCGCAAGCCAAGGCCGCCGAGCTCGCGAGTCTCGGTTTGCGCTGGCACTTCATCGGCCAGTTGCAGAGCAAGAAGGCCAAACAGGTGCGCGCATACGCTTCGGCGATCCACTCGGTCGACCGCGCTGCGCTCGTCGACGGGCTCCGTTCCGACGAGGCATCCGTCGACTGCTTCGTGCAGGTGAACCTGACGGATGACCCCGGCCGCGGCGGCGTCGCTCCCGACGCGCTCGAGTCGCTCGTCGAGCGGGTGCTCGGCACACCCGGGCTGCGGCTTCGAGGGCTCATGGCGGTCGCTCCGCTCGGCGAGCCTGCGCGGCCCGCGTTCGCGCGCATGCGAGAGTTCTCCAAACTCGTGCAGTCATTAGAACCCACTGCACGCGATCTGTCCATGGGGATGTCGCACGATTTTCGCGACGCGATCATGGAGGGTGCGACACACCTGAGAATCGGAACGGCAATCACCGGGAATCGGCCGGTCGCCGGTTAACCTCGAAGAGACGGAACACAGACGGAGGCAGCGATGTCGAACCCGCTCAAGAAGACCATGGTCTATCTCGGACTCGCCGATGAAGAGCTCGAAGAGGAGACCCAGCAGGCACACGCGCCCGTACCGGTGACGCCGGTCGTGACCGCGGCGCCTGCCCCGCGGACCGGCGCGGCGGTCACACCGCTGCGCAAGAACCATGTCCAACCGAGCACACCGCAGGCGGAGATGAACGAGATCCTGACCGTCCACCCGCGTCAATACCGTGACGCGCAGGTGATCGCCGAGTCCTTCCGCGAGGGAGTACCGGTGATCATCAACCTCTCACAGATGTCGGATGCCGACGCTCGGCGTCTCATCGACTTCGCCAGCGGCCTCTCACAGGGCCTCTACGGCAAGATCGAGCGCGTCACGAGCAAGGTGTTCCTGCTCTCGCCCGCGCACGTCGTTGTCTCGGGAGAGACCGGCGAGAGCGAAGGCGACGTCGACGCGTCGTTCTTCACGCACGCGTAGCGCCCCGTGGGCGCTCTCGTCGTCGTTTGGAACATCCTTTACGCGCTGCTGCTCATCTACTTCTTCGTGATGTGGGGGCGGTTTGTGCTGGATCTGGTGCGCACCTTCAACAGATCGTGGCGCCCGAGAGGCGCCTGGCTCGTGATCGTGGAGCTCGTCTACAGTCTCACCGATCCGCTCGTGCGCTTCTTCCGGCGGCTCGTGCCGCCGATCCGCATCGGCCAGGTCGCCCTCGATCTGGGCTGGAGTCTGGCCATGCTCGTGGTGATCGTGGCGATGACAGTGGTGTCGCTTCTGGCGCAGGCAGCGGCCGTGCCCGGCTGATGATCTCCTCCGAGCATGAGGTCGAGAAGATCGGCACTCACGACTCTGAGGATCTCTTTGCTACCGTTAGCTGAACGTGATCGAACAGTTCGACAGATTTGAGGGTGGAAAGCCATGGCGCTAACTCCGGAAGATGTGGTCAACAAGCGCTTCCAGGCGACGAAGTTCCGGGAAGGGTACGACCAAGATGAGGTCGACGATTTCCTCGACGAGGTCGTGGTCGAGCTTCGTCGACTGTACGGGGAGAACGAAGAGCTGCGTCAGCGGCTGTCAGCGGCAGAGGCCCGTGCTGCGGATGCCTCGAAGGCGCCGGCTGCCGCGGCACCGACCCCGGCGGTGTACACCGAGCCGGCTGCGCCGCCTCCCACCGTCGCGGTGCAGATGCAGCAGCCCGCAGCTCCGCAGTCGGACTTCGACGAGCAGACGAGCACCACGAACCTCCTGCAGCTGGCCCGCCGGCTGCACGAGGAGCACGTGCGCGAGGGCATCGAGAAGCGCGACGCGCTCATCGCCGAGGGCCACGCGACTGCTGCGCGTGTCGTCGCCGAGGCCGAAGCGAAGCAGCGCGCCCAGATCGGCGTGCTCGACCAGGAGCGCGTGGCGCTCGAGAAGCGCGTCGACGAGCTTCGCCTGTTCGAGCGCGACTACCGGGCGAAGCTGAAGAACTACATCGAGGGCCAGCTCCGCGAGCTCGACACGGCGGCCCCGGTGCAGGCGTCGGGCAACCAGGGCTTCTCCGCTCCGGCGGGCCTGCCCGCTGAGCAGCCCGCACCGACCTTCCAGGGCTTTGGAGGCTGAGCGGGCCGTCAAGGTCGGCTCAACCACAGCACTCCTGGTCGTGGCCGGCGCCGCAATCGCGGCGTACGGCCTCGACCAGCTGAGCAAGTTCCTCGTCGTCACGAACCTCACCGAAGGTGAGATCGTGCCCGTACTGGGAACGCTGTTGCAATGGCAGTTCGTGCGCAACCCCGGTGCCGCGTTCTCGTTCGCGAGCGGCATGACCTGGATCTTCACGATCCTGGCCGCAGGCGTCATCACCTTCATCGTGTGGTTCGCACGTCGTATCCGCTCGGTCGCGTGGGCCATCGTGTTCGGGCTCCTGCTCGGCGGTGTGGTCGGGAATCTGACCGACCGGCTCTTCCGGGAGCCGTCCTTCGGCCTCGGGCACGTGATCGACTTCATCTCGACGCCGTGGCTCATCCCGGCCATCTACAACGTCGCCGACATGGCGATCGTGTCGAGCATGGTGCTCTTCATGATCCTCACGATTCGCGGCATCGGCCTCGACGGCTCGCGTCAACCGCGCGAATCAAAAACCGCCGAGACAGCGCCGGCCGCGCCGGAGGCCACCGCGGGCGAGGGCGATGCCCGGCTGCGCGAAGCCGCGCACGGCGCCTGATGGAGAACCGCTCCTTCCCTGTTCCCGACGGTCTCGACGGTTCGCGCGTCGACGCGGGGCTCGCAAAGCTCCTCGGGTTCTCGCGCACACTGGCCGCGGAGATCGCGTCCCGTGGCGGCGTGAGCCTCGACGGGGCATCCGTCGACAAATCCGACCGTCTGCGTGCCGGCGCCTGGCTCGAGGTGAGCTGGGAGGAGCCGCGCGGTCTCACGATCGAACCGATCGCGGTTCCCGATCTCGGCGTCATCCACGACGATGACGACCTCGTCGTCGTCGACAAGCCGGCGGGAGTCGCAGCACACCCCTCGGTCGGGTGGAACGGGCCGACCGTGGTCGGGGCGCTGGCCGCCGCCGGATTCCGCATCTCCACTTCCGGTGCACCCGAACGCCAAGGAGTCGTGCACCGCCTCGACGCGGGCACGAGCGGGCTCATGGTCGTCGCCAAGTCGGAGCGCGCATACACCGACCTGAAGCGACAGTTCCACGACCGCGAGGTCGAGAAGATCTATCACACGATCGTGCAGGGCCATCCTGATCCGCTCGCCGGCACGATCGACGCGCCGGTCGGCCGGCACCCCCGCTCGGAGTGGAAGTTCGCGGTGACCGCCGACGGCAAGCACGCGGTGACCCACTACGAGACGATCGAGGCGTTCCCGTACGCGTCGCTGCTCGAGGTGCATCTCGAGACGGGCCGCACGCACCAGATCCGTGTGCACATGGCTGCCCAGCGTCACCCGTGCGCGGGCGACTCGATGTACGGCGCCGACCCGACGCTGTCTGCCCGGCTCGGCCTCGAGCGGCAATGGCTGCACGCGAAGCAACTCGCGTTCGTGCACGTCGGCAGCGGTGAGTGGACGACCTTCGTGTCGGAGTACCCCGCCGACCTCGCACACGCGCTCGACGTGCTGCGCGGAGACTGACGCGCGGTCGACCTGGGCCAGGCGTCACCCGGTCGCCGTAGACTTCAAGGACCCCCGAAACACACTCGCCATACACGATGAGGAGCCCAGTGGCCGCCGATTCCTTCGCCCACCTGCATGTGCACAGCGAGTACTCGATGCTCGACGGTGCAGCCCGGGTGGGGGAGCTCATCCAGGCGGCGAAGAACGAGGACATGCCCGCCGTTGCGATCACCGACCACGGCAACGTGTTCGGCGCCTACGACTTCTGGAAGCAGGCGACCGACGCCGGCATCAAGCCGATCATCGGCACCGAGGCGTACATCACGCCGGGCACCGCGCGCGGCGACAAGACACGTATCCGGTGGGGCAGCGGGGGCGGCGACGACGTCTCGGGCTCGGGCGCCTACACGCACATGACGTTGCTGTCTGAGACGACCGAGGGCATGCACAACCTCTTCCGTCTCTCGAGCCGGGCGTCGATCGAGGGCTACTACTTCAAGCCCCGCATGGACCGCGAGCTGCTGTCGATGTACTCGAAGGGACTCATCGCCACGACCGGATGCCCCTCGGGCGAAGTGCAGACCCGGCTGCGGCTCGGCCAGTACGACGAAGCGGTGAAGGCGGCATCCGACTTCCGCGACATCTTCGGCAAAGAGAACTACTTCGCCGAGATCATGGACCACGGTCTCGGCATCGAACGCCGCATCATGGAAGACCTGCACCGGCTCGCGAAAGATCTGGGCCTGCCGCTCGTCGCCACGAACGACCTGCATTACACGCACGCCGACGACGCCAAGAGTCACGCGGCCCTGCTCTGCGTGCAATCGGGCTCGACTCTCGACGACCCCAACCGGTTCAAGTTCGACGCCGACGAGTTCTACCTGAAGACCGCGGCCGAGATGCGGCACGTCTTCCGCGACTACCCCGAGGCGTGCGACAACACCCTGCTCATCGCCGAACGTTGCGATGTGCAGTTCAACACCAACGCCAACTACATGCCGCGCTTCCCGGTGCCCGACGGGGAGAGCGAAGACACCTGGTTCGTCAAAGAGGTCGACCGCGGACTGGCCGTGCGCTACCCCAACGGCATCCCGGCCGAGGTGCGCACGCAGGCCGACTACGAGGTCGGCGTCATCCTGCAGATGGGCTTCCCCGGCTACTTCCTCGTCGTGGCCGACTTCATCAATTGGTCGAAGAACAACGGCATCCGGGTTGGCCCGGGCCGAGGTTCGGGTGCCGGCTCGATGGCGGCGTATGCGATGCGCATCACCGACCTCGACCCCCTGCAGCACGGCCTCATCTTCGAGCGGTTCCTGAACCCCGATCGCGTCTCGATGCCCGACTTCGACGTCGACTTCGACGAGCGTCGACGCGGTGAGGTCATCAAGTACGTGACCGAGAAATACGGCGACGAGCGGGTCGCCCAGATCGTGACGTACGGCACGATCAAGGCGAAGCAGGCGCTCAAAGACTCGGGCCGCGTACTCGGCTTCCCGTTCTCGATGGGCGAGAAGCTCACGAAGGCGATGCCGCCCGCGGTCATGGGCAAAGACATCCCGCTCACCGGCATCTTCGATACGAAGCACCCGCGGTACAAAGAGGCCTCTGATATCCGGGCCATCGTCGAGACCGACCCCGAGGCGAAGACCGTCTTCGAGACGGCACTCGGCCTCGAGAACCTGAAGCGCCAGTGGGGTGTGCACGCGGCCGGCGTGATCATGTCGAGCGATCCGCTCGCCGACATCATCCCGATCATGAAGCGCGAACAAGACGGTCAGATCGTCACCCAGTTCGACTACCCCGCGTGCGAAGCCCTCGGCCTCATCAAGATGGACTTCCTGGGGCTGCGCAACCTCACGATCATCGACGACGCCCTCGACAACATCGAGGCCAACCGTGGCCACCGCCCGGTGCTCGAAGACCTCGCGCTCGACGACCAGGGCGCTTACGACCTGCTGGCGAGGGGTGACACGCTCGGGGTGTTCCAGCTCGACGGCGGGCCGATGCGGTCGCTCCTGCGCCAGATGAAGCCCGATAATTTCGAAGACATCTCCGCCGTCATCGCGCTCTACCGGCCGGGGCCCATGGGCGCGAACTCGCACATCAACTACGCGCTGCGCAAGAACGACCTGCAGGAGATCACCCCGATCCACCCCGAGTTCGAGGAGTCGCTCCGGGAGATCCTCGACACGAGCTACGGCCTGATCATCTATCAGGAGCAGGTCATGGCGATCGCGCAGAAGGTCGCCGGGTTCTCGCTCGGTCAGGCCGACATCCTCCGCCGCGCGATGGGTAAGAAGAAGAAGTCCGAGCTCGACAAGCAGTACGAGGGCTTCTCGGGAGGCATGAAGGCCAACGGCTATTCCGATGCCGCAATCCAGAAGCTCTGGGAGATTCTGCTCCCGTTCTCGGACTACGCGTTCAACAAGGCTCACTCTGCCGCCTACGGCGTGCTGAGCTATTGGACGGCGTACCTCAAGGCGCACTACCCGGCCGAGTACATGGCGGCACTGCTCACGAGTGTCGGTGATGCGCGCGACAAGCTCGCCCTCTACCTCAACGAGTGCCGGCGCATGGGCATCAAGGTGCTTCCGCCCGACGTCAACGAGTCGATCGGGTACTTCGCCGCCGTCGGCGAGGACATCCGATTCGGACTCGGCGCGGTCCGTAACGTCGGTTTCAACGTGGTCGAAGCGATCCGCAGTGCACGCGAGACGAAGGGCCGGTTCGAGTCCTTCCACGACTTCCTGAAGAAGTCGCCGCTACCGGTGGCGAACAAGCGCACGGTCGAGTCGCTCGCGAAGGCGGGCGCGTTCGACTCGCTCGGACACACGCGTCGCTCGCTCGTCGAGATCCACGAGGGCGCGGTCGAGTCGGTCGTCAAGGAGAAGCGTGCCGAAGAGGTCGGCGACTTCGGCTTCGACTTCGACAGCCTCTTCGACGACGACGAGCGGGATGCCGCGCCGTCGCTCGTGCCTGCGCGTCCCGAATGGCCGAAGAAGCAGAAGCTGGCCTTCGAGCGCGAGATGCTGGGGCTCTACGTGTCCGACCACCCGCTTGCGGGACTCGAGGCTCCACTCGCGAAGCATGCGTCGACCACCATCACCGATCTGATGACCTCGGATTCGACGCAGGATGCCGACACCGTCACGGTCGCGGGTCTCGTCACGAGCGTTCAGCACCGCATCGCGAAGGCCTCGGGCAACCAGTACGGCATGATCACGGTCGAGGACTTCTCGGGCGAGATCACGGTGATGTTCATGGGCAAGGCCTACCAGGAGTTCGCTCCCGGCCTGCAGGCCGATTCGATCGTGGTCGTGCGCGGGCGCGTCAGCATGCGTGACGACGGCCTGAACCTGCATGCCTACAGTGTGCTGACGCCCGAAATCGGTCAGGACGAAGAATCGGGCATCGTGAAGATCACGCTGCCCGACCAACGGGCGACGCAAGAGACGACCGAGGCGCTCCGAGACGTGCTCGTGCGTCATCGCGGGGAGACCGAGGTTCGGATCACGCTGACGAAGGGCCGCGTCGGTCGTGTCTTCGAGGTCGGGCAGTACCCGGTCAAGGTGACCGCTGACCTGTACGGCGAGCTGAAGAGCCTGCTCGGCCCGAACTGCCTCGTGTGACGTTCGCCGCCTGACGAAAGCGGCGTCGCCTGCCCGACGCGTAGGCTGGAATGATCATGCTGCGCACCATCGATCTCCGTGGAACCCGTCCGACGACCGCAGGGCTTCTCGCTCTCGTGCCGCGGTCCGCGACCGACGTCTCGGCGGCGCTCGACGCCACTCGTTCGATCATCGACGAGGTGCGCGAGCGTGGCGAGGCGGCACTGCTCGACCAGGCCGAACGGTTCGACGGCGTTCGGCCCACGGCGGTGCGAGTGCCGGCCGATGAACTCGCCGCAGCGCTCGACGGGCTCACCCCCGAGATCCGCTCGGCGGCGCTCCAGACGATCGATCGGGTGCGCGCTGCGAGCGAGGCGCAGGTGCCGGCACCGCAGACGACCGAGCTCGCGGCCGGTGCCGTCGTCGAGCAGCGCTGGCAGCCCGTCGCCCGAGTCGGTCTCTACGTGCCGGGCGGCAAGGCCGTGTACCCGTCGAGCGTGATCATGAACGTCGTGCCGGCACAGGTCGCCGGGGTTCGCTCGATCGCGCTCGCATCCCCAGCCCAGTCCGCGTTCGGTGGGCGCATCCACCCGACGATCGTCGGCATCGCGGCGCTCCTCGGCATCACCGAGGTCTACGCCATGGGCGGCGCCGGGGCGATCGGTGCATTCGCGTACGGCGTCGAGGGCATCGGCCTCGAGCCCGTGCAGCGTGTCACCGGGCCCGGCAACGTCTACGTGGCAGCGGCCAAGCGCCTCGTGCAGGGCGTCACCGGCATCGACGCCGAGGCCGGTCCCACCGACATCCTCGTCATCGCCGACGACAGCGCCGACCCTGAGTTCGTTGCGGCCGATCTCCTGAGTCAGGCCGAGCACGACGAGCTCGCAGCAGCCGTACTGGTGACCGACTCGCCCGAGTTCGCGGCGCGCGTGAGCGAGCGCCTCGAGGTTCGGGCGAACGCCACCAGACACAGCGTGCGCGTGCGCCAGGCGATCGATGGTGCGCAGTCGGCACTCGTGCTCGTCGACGATCTCGAGCAGGCCGCAGACTTCGCGAACGCCTTCGGTCCCGAGCACCTCGAGATCCAGGTGCGTGACGCGGATGCCACGCTCGCACGCATCGAGAACGCGGGCGCGATCTTCGTGGGCGCGTTCTCACCCGTCAGCCTGGGTGACTACGCGGCCGGCTCGAATCACGTGCTGCCGACCGGTGGTCAGGCGCGGTATGCGTCGGGGCTCTCCGCGGCGACGTTCCTGCGGCCGCAGCAGGTCGTGCGGTACGACGAGGCGGCACTTCGCGTGGTCGCTCCCGTCATCGCTGCACTCTCGGCCGAAGAAGATTTGCCTGCACACGGGGAAGCGGTCTCGGCGCGCTTCGAACGATGAGACGAGTGCGCTGACGTTCGCGGTCGGGCGGCCCAGCGGGGAGCACGCGCGAACCGCCGCCGCTAGGCTTGGGGCACCATGTACTGTCCGTTCTGCCGCCACCCCGATTCCCGCGTCATCGACTCGCGCACGAGCGATGACGGACTCTCGATTCGACGCCGACGCCAGTGCCCCGAGTGCGGACGCCGGTTCTCGACCACCGAGACCGCGAGCCTCGTCGTCATCAAGCGTTCCGGCGTCGTCGAGCCATTCAGTCGAGAGAAGGTCGTGCTCGGTGTGCGGAAGGCCTGTCAGGGTCGCCCTGTGACGGATTCCGATCTCGCGATGCTCGCGCAGAAGGTCGAGGAGACCATCCGCTCCACCGGCGCGTCGCAGCTCGAAGCGAACGACATCGGCCTCGCCATTCTGCCCCCGCTCAGGGAGCTCGACGAGGTCGCGTACTTGCGATTCGCGAGCGTCTACCAGGCCTTCGATTCGCTCGATGATTTCGAATCGGCGATCGAACAGCTTCGCGAGGAGCACGGCCGGCTTCCGGCTCGTCCAGTCGAGTGACGTCGGTCGGTTGCTCGCACTCCGATAGCCTGAGTGCGGCATGTATCGACTTCTCTTCTCCGTCTTCCTGTCTCGCATGGACCCTGAAGACGCCCATCACCTCGCATTCCGGGTAATCCGTGCGCTGCCCACCCTGGGGTTCGGAAAACTCGTCGAGCGGATGACCGCGCCCGATCCGTCGCTCGTCGTCGAGACGCTCGGCCTCCGATTCCCGTCGCCGTTCGGCGTCGCGGCCGGCTTCGACAAAGACGGCCTCGCCGTGCGTGGTCTCGGCCAGTTGGGATTCGGGCACGTCGAGGTGGGCACCATCACCGCGATCGCCCAGCCCGGTAACCCCCGGCCGAGGCTCTTCCGCCTCGTCGGCGATCGCGCCCTCGTGAACCGCATGGGATTCAACAACGGCGGGGCGGATGCCGCGGCGGGTCGCCTCTCGCGGCTGTCACGCCGCCGCGATCGCCCGGTGCTTGGCGTGAACATCGGCAAGAGCCGGGTCACCGAGGTCGAAGACGCCGTCGCCGACTACGAGCGGAGCGCCCGCGTGCTCGCGCCCTTCGCCGATTACCTCGTGGTCAACGTCAGCTCGCCGAACACCCCCGGACTCCGAGGCTTGCAGGAGATCGACTCGCTCGCCCCACTGCTCGAGTCTGTGCGTGCGGCCTCAGGAGACACCCCGCTGCTCGTCAAGATCGCTCCCGACCTCGCCGACTCGGAGATCGTGCGCATCTGCGAACTCGTGCAACGGCTCGGGCTCGACGGCATCATCGCGACGAACACGACCATCTCCCGCGCAGGCCTGCGCGCGGCGGCATCCGTCATCGATGCCATCGGGGCAGGGGGGCTCTCGGGCGCTCCACTTGCGGCCCGCTCGCTCGAGGTGCTGCGGGTCATTCGCGGGCAGGTGCCTGCTGAACTCTGCGTCGTCTCGGTCGGCGGTGTCGAGACCGCGGCCGACGTGCAAGACCGGCTGGACGCCGGCGCCACTCTGGTGCAGGGCTATTCAGCGTTCATCTACCGCGGGCCGCTCTGGGCGCGCCAGGTGAACCGCGGGCTCGCGAGGTTCGCACGCGACCGCCGCAACGCCCTCGCTGCACGCGTCTAGGCGCCGCAGGTCACTGCACTAGAGCACGCCGATCTCGGCGAGCTTGTCGGCGATCGTCGATCCGTCGCTCGCCGACACCCACGGCACACCCGCAGCGTGCTGCTCGCCTTTGGTACGACCGCCCGCGAGCACCGCCTCGCCCTTCGAGAGGCGCCGGATCGCGATGGCGGCCACCCGGCCAGGATGCTCCGCCGCGAAGCGCTCGTAGAGCTCCTCATCGTGCTGGCCGTCGTCGCCGATCAGCAGCCAGCGCATCTCGGGGAACTCGTCTGCGAGGCGTCGCAGGTTCTCTTCTTTGTGTTCGCGGCCGCTTCGGAACCAGCGGTCGTGCGTCGGACCCCAGTCGGTGAGCAGCAACGGGCCCGCGGGATAGAGATTGCGCGACAGGAATCGTGTCAGCGTCGGGGCGACGTTCCAAGCGCCCGTCGAGAGATAGATGACGGGCGAGCCCGGATGCGACCTGACGAGTCGTTCGAAAAGCACCGCCATGCCGGGCGTTGGGATGCGCGCGTGCTCGTCGAGCACGAAGGTGTTCCAGAATGCAACGAACGGCCGGGGGAGTGCAGTGACCATCACGGTGTCGTCGACATCGGAGATGATGCCGAAGCCGACATCGGGGCCGACGATCCAGATGGGCGCTTCGACGACCTCGGATCCTTCGGTGCGGAGGGTCACACGATGCCAGCCCGGTTCGAGCGACACCGGCACCTTCGTGTCGACGACCCCGCCACGGTCGGCGAGAACCTCGACCCGTTGACCGGCGACCTCGATGACCACGGGCACGTCGCCGACGGGCACGCTCGTGAAGCTGCGCCATCCGCGAATGCCCTGTTCACCCCGGCGGCGTCGACGCTTGGACCGCTCGTTCGGGTCGACCGGGCGACTGAGCAGGACGCGGCAGAACACACGCACCCACTGGGTCGAGCCGTATCCGGTGTAGGGCACCACGGTGGGAACATGTCCCCGGCGTCGCGCCCAGCGTTCGCGGATCTCGTGGGCCCAGTCTTCGAGGCGCGCAGCACGATGCCGGACCTGGCGCTCTCGGGATCCGGCCGGAAGGGGGGAGCTCGCCGGCATCCACTCAGTCTGTCATGCGGGGGTGTCGCGCCGCGAAACGCGGCCGCGGGTGGTCGGAGCGCGCACGCGGCTCCCGGTAGAGTGGACGCGCACCTGAGGAGGTTCCGTGCCGAATGTCGACCTGATCCTGGGGGCCGATCCGAGCCGGAGGCGCTCGATCCGCACCGAACCGACGCAGCGACGCAGTACGCAGCGACTCGACGCGCTACTCGATGCCGCCGCCGAGATCGTCGACGAGTCGGGCTTCGAGCGGCTGACCACGCAGATGGTCGCCGAACGGGCCGGAGCGTCGATCGGCACGGTCTACCGCTATTTCCCCGACCGTGTCGCGGTGCTGCACGCACTGCGCGAGCGTTCGATCAGGCGATTCCGGGAACGGGTCGCCGACGACCTGGCGCGCACCGAACTCGCAAGCTGGTGGCAAGTCGTCGACGTGGCGCTCGACGCCTGCGCTGCGATGTACCGCGACGAACCCGGTTTCAGTGTCGTGCACGCGGCGCAGCGCGAGATCGCCGACGACGATGTCGAGCCCGAGTTCGCCCACCGCATGGCACGGGTGATCGATGCCGAGTTCGGCGGCGATGCCGACCAGACGGAGCTCCGGTTCCGACTCGGTGTGGCGATCGAACTCGGCGACGCGCTCATCAGCCGCGCCTTCGAGCGCGCGGCGGCCGGCGACGAGCGCTACCTCACCGAGGCGAAGCGCCTCGTGCACGATTATCTCGCTGAACACCTCGGAGAAGCCCGCGCCGCCAGCAGCGCCGCCTGACGTGCACCGGGGCGCGTGCGTTGCCTCTCCGCCCGAATGGTGTTTGGCTTGAAACCGCGCCGGGCGAACGCCGGGCCAGGGATGAGGCAGCATGATCGAGTTCCGAGGCGTCACGAAGCAGTTCCCCGACGGCACGGTCGCGGTGGCGGGAGTGGACATCGTCATCCCGCCGCGCAAGACGACGGTGCTCGTCGGGTCCTCGGGGTCGGGCAAGACGACGCTCCTGCGAATGATCAACCGAATGGTCGACCCGACTTCGGGCCAAGTGCTCATCGACGGAACGGATGTCGCGACCCTCGATCCCGTCTCCCTTCGCCGCGGCATCGGCTACGTCATGCAGAACTCCGGTCTGCTGCCGCATCGCAAGGTGATCGACAACGTCGCGACGGTGCCGCTGCTGCGCGGTGAGAAGAAGCGCGAGGCGCACGCGCACGCACTCGAACTGCTCGATACGGTCGGACTCGATCGCTCGCTCGCCGACAAGTACCCGAGTCAGCTCTCGGGTGGGCAGCAGCAACGGGTGGGCGTCGCCCGCGGCCTCGCGGTCGACCCGAACATCCTGCTGATGGACGAGCCGTTCGGTGCGGTCGACCCGATCGTGCGCGCCGAGCTGCAGCAGGAGTTGCTGCGCCTGCAGGGCGAGCTCGGCAAGACCGTCGTCTTCGTGACCCACGACATCGACGAGGCGTTCCTCCTCGGCGACCAGGTCGTGATCATGCAGCACGGCGGCCAGATCTCGCAGGCGGCGTCTCCGGCCGAGATCCTCGCGAACCCGGCCGACGAGTTCGTCGCGGACTTCGTCGGCGCGAACCGCGGCAAACGTGCCCTGCACCTGACCGAGGTCGATGGGCGCCGGCTCGTCGTCGACGCCGACGGTCGCCCGGCTGGAGTGCTCGCCTCGTGAACTGGCTCTGGTCGAATCTCGACCTGGTCGGCGAGCTGACGCTCACGCACCTCGCATTGTCGGTGCCCGCGATCATACTGAGCTTCGTGGTCTCCGTGCCGATCGGCTGGGTCGCCCACCGCTACCGATGGTCGCGGGGGGTGTTGCTCGCGCTCTGCGCGCTGCTCTACGCGATTCCGTCGCTCGCGCTCTTCATCGCCCTGCCGGCGCTCACCGGTCTCGTGCTGCGTTCGCCGGTCAACCTCGTGATCGCCTTGACGCTCTACGGTGTGGCCGTCATCGTGCGCACCTCGGCCGATGCGTTCGACTCGGTCGATCGCGACACCCGCCAGTCGGCCACCGCGGTCGGGTATTCGCCGGCCGGCCGGTTCTGGGGCGTCGAGCTGCCGCTGGCCGGCCCCGTGCTGCTGTCGGGGCTTCGGGTCGTCGTGGTCAGCACCGTGAGCCTTGCGACGGTGGGTGCGGTGATCGGCGTGCGGAGCCTCGGCACGCTCTTCACCGACGGTTTCCAACGCGACATCCAGATCGAGATCTTCACCGGCATCGTCGCGACGATCGTGGTCGCCCTCGTGCTCGATTGGCTCTGCGTGGTCGCCGGCCGGCTGCTCATGCCGTGGTCGCGCACCGAAACAGCGAGGTCCCGCACCTCGTCGGCCGCGCTCGTGAAGCAGGCGGACGCCGCATGAACTTCATCCTCGACGGCATCGGCTGGATCCTCGACCCGGCGAATTGGGTCGGCGTCGGCAGCATTCCACAGCGCCTCTGGGAGCACGTGTGGATCTCGGCCGTCGTGCTCGTCATCGCCTCGGTGATCGCACTGCCCATCGGAGCGTTCATCGGACACACCGGCAAGGGTCGAGAGCTCGCAGTCAGAGTCTCGGGCGGGCTCCGAGCGTTGCCGACCCTCGGCGTGCTGACGCTCTTCGGCCTCTGGATCGGCATCGGTCTCGGCGCTCCGATCATCGCCCTCGTGATTCTCGCCATCCCGCCGCTGCTCGCGGGCGCCTACGCCGGATTCGAGTCCGTCGATCGGCGCACCATCGACGCGGCGCGCGCCATGGGCATGCGCGAATCGCAACTCATCGGCAAGGTCGAGGTGCCGCTCGGCATGCCGATCATCGTGGGCGGCATCCGCTCGGCGACGCTGCAGATCATCGCGACGGCGACGCTCGCCGCCTACATCGCCGATGACGGACTCGGCCGGTTCATCTTCGCCGGGCTCAAAACGCGCGACTACGCCGAAATGCTCGGCGGCTCGATCCTCGTCATCCTCCTCGCCCTCATCGTCGACGGCATCTTCGCGATCACGCAACGACTCGTGGTGCCCGCCGGCGTGCGTGCGACGCGAACCAGAGAGCTCCGCTCGCGGCCGACCCGGCCTCGAGCGGTCGTGGGGCAACCCATCATCGAAGGGAATCGAGAATGAACACAGCAGGAAAAGGCCGGCTCGCTGCCCTGGCAGCAGTCGCGGTCGGGGCGACAGTGGCCCTGGCAGGGTGCGCGTCGGGCGACCCGCTGGACAGCGGATCGGGAGGCGGCGACGCTTCGTCCGAGACGATCGTCGTCGGCTCGCAGGACTACTACTCCAACGAGATCATCGCCGAGATCTACGCGCAGGCGCTCGAGGAGAACGGCTACACGGTCGACCGGCAGCTCCGCATCGGACAGCGCGAGGTGTACATCCCCGAGATCGAGAGCGGGGAGATCGACGTCTTCCCCGAGTACACGGGTAACCTCCTCCAGTTCTACGTGCCCGACACCACCGCCACGACGAGCGACGACGTCTACGCCGAGCTCGAGACGTCGCTGCCCGAGGGCCTCCGGGTGCTCGACCAGTCGCCGGCGACCGATCAGGATTCGTACAACGTCACCAAGGAGTTCTCCGAGGCCAATGGCGTGACGAGCCTGGCCGATCTCGCGAAGGTGACGACTCCGTTGACGCTCGGCGGCAACTCCGAGCTGGAGACGCGTCCCTACGGTCCCGAAGGGCTGAAAGAGGTGTACGGCGTCGAGGTCGGGTTCACGCCGATCGAAGACAGCGGCGGCCCGCTGACCCTCAAGGCACTCATCGACGATCAGGTGCAGCTCGTGAACATCTACAGCGCCGACCCGAACATCAAGGCCAACGACCTCGTGACCCTCGAAGACCCCGAAGGTCTCTTCCTGGCGTCGAACGTCGTGCCCGTCGTCAGCGAGAAGGTGACCGACGAGATCGCGGAGGTGCTCAACACCGTAAGCGCCGCACTCACCCCCGAAGACCTCGTCGCGCTCAACTCGCTGAGCGTCAACGAACAGCAATCGGCCGACGAGATCGCGAAGAACTGGCTGGCCGAGAAGGCCCTCTTCTAGCGATTCGCGTCGAGATTCGAGGGGTCGGATGCTGCGGCATCCGGCCCTTCGCCGTCGATGGGCGCCGCCGAATCGTCGATGGGCCCCATAGCATCCTTCGTCGTGGCCCCCATGTGCTTCGACTCGGAACGCACCAAGAGCTTCTTCACGCCCCAAGCTGCGATCAGGAATACGGCGATGACTCCGACGAACAGGTAGCCGGCCCAGTGCAGTTCGCGGCTGAGCTCGCGGTAGCTCCCCGCCGCCAGCCAGCCGACGGTGACATAGGCGAAGGCCCAGATGACGCTCGCCGGAACCGTCCAGGCCATGAAGCGCCGGTAGCGCATCGAGCTCATGCCCACCGTGAGCGGGATGAGCGAGTGCAAGACGGGCAGGAAGCGGGAGATGAACACCGCTGGTCCGCCGCGGCGCTCGAGATAGCGCTGGGCGCGATCCCAGTTCTCGTCGCCGATCTTGCGCCCCACCCACGAGTGGTGGATGTGCGGCCCGAACCAGCGACCGAGGGCGAAGCCGATGCTCTCGCCGACGAGGGCGCCGACGATGACGGTGATCGTGAGGGCGAAGTACTCGCCGAGCCCGTCGACGGCCGTCGACGCCACGATCACGATCGTGTCGCCGGGTACGACGAGGCCGATCAGCACCGAGGTCTCGAGGAGCATCCCGAGCCCGGCGAGCAGGGTGCGTGCGATCGGGTCGACAGCCTGGACGGTGTCGAGGATCCAGTCGAGGATCTCGTTCATCGTTCGAGCGTAGCGAGGGCCGCCGCGCCGTCGCATCAGTCTGCGGGCTGATTCCGGGTCGCCGGAACCCGTACCGTGGTCGGGGTCGACGGAACGCTCCGCAGTGTGTGCGCGGCCGGTGTTACGAGAACGGGCCGAGAGTGGCGAGCAGCGACACGATCGGAATCGCGATGATCGCCGCTGCCACCACGACCACCAGGCCCCGGAGCGCGACACTCGGCTGCCGGTCGGTCTCGCCGAGGCGGGACAGCCGTGCCTCGAGCATCTCGGCGTCGGGGATCACGCCGCCGGACTCGGCGTAGGTCCCGGGTTCGCCGCCGCTGCCGACCTGCAGCATCGCCCGGCGGAGTGCGTCGTCGCCCGCTGCTCGCCGTGCCTGATCGTCGGCGAGCATCTCTGCGAGCAGCGCGACCGAGCGCTCGGCGCGGTTGGCGATCGGGAACCAGGGGAGTGCGCTGTGCCAGGCGCGGAACGCGAGCAGCACGAGGTGATGCAACTGATCGAGATGCGCGCGCTCGTGGGCGATGACGGCGCGCAGCTCCGACTCGTCGAGCGCGTCGATCAGGCCCTCGGTGAGCACGGTGGCTGTGCGGATGCCGGGCACGCAGTATGCGAGTGGCAGGGGATGGGCGAGCACCCGAGTGCGCGGTTCGCCGGGCATCGGATCGCCGAGGATGTCGATGAGCTGGTGCTGGCGGCGGCGCTCACGTTCGGCGCGCACGGCGGTGAGCGCCAGGTTGAGCGCGAGGTGCAGGGTGAGGCCCGCGGCGAGGGCGAGGGCGGCGATGTGCGCCACCCCGAATGATGGTGGGATCGGCCCGGCGAACAGGTGCGGGAGGAGTTCGCCTGCCGCGGCGAGCAGCGAACCCGCCGGGGAGGCGCCGAAGATCAGCAGGCTGCCGATCATCGAAAGCCCGCCGCCGAGGGCGATGGCCTGCCACAGGGCGAGTGCGATCGCGGGTGATCGGGAGGGCCAGGCTGCCCGGGAGAGCACGACTGGAATGGGCCAGGCGAGCAGGAGCGCGAACCCGCCGAGCAGTGCAGCGACGGCGAGCATGGTCAGGATTTGGAGAGCTCGTCGAGGAGCCGTCGCAGCGTGGCGGCCTCGCCGGCGCTCACGGTGCCGACGAAACGAGCGAGGGCCGCGTCGCGGTCGCTCGAGCGATCGAGCACCTCGTGCATGAGCTCTGCGGTGTGCTCTTCGCGGGTCAGGAGGGCTCGGTAGCGATGCGGCCGGGTGTCGCGTGCGCGGGTCACGAAGCCCTTGCGCTCGAGGCGCGACAGCACCGTGAGCACCGTCGTCGTGGCGACGGCGCGGCCGGGCTCGCCATCGCGGAGCGCGAGCGAGTCGCGAAGATCATTGGCCGTGAGCGCGGTGTCGCGCGACCACAGCACCTCCATCACGGAGCGCTCCAGTTCGCCGAGACTCGCCATGCCTCCAGACTACCGTCCGCGAGCGAAATGTTCTACGCTCTGTAGAAGAGAGTTCTACGCGATGTAGAACAAACGATGGTCGCTTGCGATCGCGTGTGAAAGGGGCATCCTTGAACGAGCTGCTCGACCCGCTGCTCCTCGCCCGATGGCAGTTCGGGCTCACGACCGTCTACCACTTCCTCTTCGTTCCGATCACGATCGGCCTCGCGACGTCGGCGGCCATCTTCCAGACCGCGTGGTACCGGACCGGCAAGCTCGAATTCCTGCGCATCACGCGCTTCTTCGGCACGATCTTCCTCATCAACTTCGCCATGGGCGTCGTGACGGGCATCGTGCAGGAGTTCCAGTTCGGCATGAACTGGTCGGAGTACTCGCGATTCGTCGGCGACGTCTTCGGCGCACCGCTCGCCCTCGAAGGACTGCTCGCGTTCTTCCTCGAAGCGACCTTCATCGGCATCTGGATCTTTGGTTGGAATCGCCTGCCGAGGGCCTTGCATCTCGCGAGCATCTGGATCGTCGCGGTCGGCACGATCCTGTCGGCGTACTTCATCCTCGCCGCGAATGCGTTCATGCAGAACCCGGTCGGCTTCCAGTTGAACGAAGAGCGCGGGCGTGCCGAGCTCGTCGACATCTGGGCGCTCCTGACGAACCCCGTGGCGCTCGCCGCCTTCCCGCACACGATCGCAGCGAGCTTCATGGTCGGCGCCGGCCTCATCATCTCGGCTGCCGCATGGCACCTTGCGCGCAATCAGCATCTTGACACGATGCGGCCTGCGCTGAAGTTCGGCCTCTGGACGATGGTGGTTGCGGGCGTGCTCACGGTCGTGTTCGGCGACCAGTTGAGCCTCGCGATGGTCGCAACGCAGCCGATGAAGATGGCCGCAGCCGAAGCCGCATTCAACACGGTCTGCGGCGCGGATGCCTCGTTCTCGCTCTTCACGCTCGGCACACCCGATGGATCGAGCGAGCTCTTCTCGATTCGAGTGCCGTACCTGCTGTCGCTCCTCTCGACGCACAGCTTCGACGGATGCGTCGAGGGCATCAACGACCTCCAGGCCCAGTATCAACTGCTCTTCGGACCCGGCGACTACGCGCCGATCCTCTGGGTGACGTACTGGTCGTTCCGTTGGATGATGGGCCTCGGGTTGCTGCACATCTTCGTCGCCCTCGTCGGCTTGTGGCTCACCCGCAAGGGTCGTATGCCGAAGCAGGCATGGGTGTGGAAGGCCGCGGTCTGGAGCTTCCCGCTCTCGCTCGCCGCGATGATCTTCGGCTGGGTCTTCACCGAGATGGGCCGGCAGCCCTGGATCGTCTTCAGCCAGCTCTTCACCGAATCCGCGGTGTCTCCGAACGTCTCCGGTCTCGACGTGCTCATCTCGCTCATCGCCTTCACCCTGATCTACGGCGCCCTGGCGGTCGTCGAGTTCAAACTCGTCATCCGCGCGATCAAGAAGGGCCCGCCGGAACTCGCGGAACCCGACCCCGAGACCGGGCGCGTCGAACAACCCACCACGGTGTATTAGGAGGAATGCGCACATGGATCTCTCGGTGCTCTGGTTCTGGATCGTCGCCTTCCTCTTCGTCGGCTACTTCGTACTCGACGGCTTCGACTTCGGCGTCGGCATGTCCCTGCCGTTCCTCGGCAGGGACGAGACTGACCGTCGCGTGCTGATCAACACGATCGGCCCAGTGTGGGACCTCAACGAGACCTGGGTGATCGTCGCAGGCGCCTGTCTCTTCGCGGCGTTCCCCGAGTGGTACGCGACCCTTTTCTCCGGGTTCTATCTCGCCCTCCTCCTGATCCTGCTCGCGCTCATCGCTCGCGGTGTCTCGTTCGAGTACCGCCACCAGCGTCCCGAAGCGGCGTGGAAGCGACGCTTCGACTGGATGATCATCGTCGGCAGCGCGGTGCCTGCGCTCCTCTGGGGTGTCGCGTTCGCGAACATCGTGCAGGGCGTGCCGCTCGATGCCGACCACAACTACATCGGCAGCTTCCTCGACCTGCTGAACCCGTACGCGCTGCTCGGTGGAGTGACGACACTGCTCTTGTTCTTCACGCACGGCGTGGTGTTCGTTGCACTGAAGACCGACGGCGATATCCGCGACCGGGCACGGCGGCTCGCCACGAGGGCCGGTGCGCTCACCGTGCTCGTCGCGGCGTGCTTCCTCGTGTGGACCGGTTTCGCATTCGGCTCCACCTGGTTCTGGATCCTCGCTGTCATCGCCGCGATCGCGCTCATCGGCTCCTGGGTTGCGAACGTTCGCGGAGCCGAGGGGTGGGCGTTCACACTCATGGCCGTCACGATCGCGGCCGCCGTGTTCGCGCTGTTCGCCTCGCTCTTCCCCGACGTCATGCCGGCCTCGAACGATCCGGCGAACAGCCTGACGATCGCCTACGCTTCGTCGACGCCGTACACGCTCACGGTCATGACGTGGACCGCGGTGATCTTCCTTCCGCTCATCCTCGCGTACCAGGGCTGGACCTACTGGATCTTCCGCAAGCGTGTGATGCGCGCGCACATCGAGGCGGCGGCGCACTGACGTGAAACCTCTCGACCCGAGGCTCGTGCGACGTTCGCGGGCGGCGCGCCGGTTCCTGCTCGCGGGCGGCGTGCTGGCGTTGGTCCAGGCGCTTGCGATCATCGCGTTCGCCTGGGCGCTCGCGACCCTCGTCGCCGGGATCATCGGCGGAACGGCCTGGGCGGATGCCACTGCGCCACTGACCGTCCTCGCCGCTGCGGTCGCGGCTCGCACCCTCGCCGCCTGGCTCTGGGAGTGGACCGGATCAGCCGGTGCGATGCGTGTGAAGGGCGAGTTGCGCACGCAACTGCTCGCCGGGATCGAGCGCCGCCCGGGCGGGCTGCCCGGATTCCCGACCTCGCGCATCGCCACGTTGCTCGGCCCCGGACTCGACGCACTCGACGAGTACTTCGGGCGGTACCTGCCGCAGCTCGTGCTCACCGCCGTCGCGACGCCGCTCCTGATCGCGGCGGTCTGGATCACGGACTGGCTGTCGGGGCTGATCCTCGTGATCGTTCTCCCGCTCATCCCGGTCTTCATGGCGCTCATCGGTCTGGCGACCGAGGCCGTGCAGCGTCGCCAGTGGACGAGCCTGCAGTCCCTCTCGCGCGGTTTCCTCGAGGTCGTCGGCGGCCTGTCGACGCTCATGCTCTACGGCCGGGCCGAGCGGCAGACCCGGCGGATCCGTCAGGTGACCGACGACTACCGCGTGCACACCATGAAGGTGTTGCGCGTCACCTTCCTCTCGAGCTTCACCCTCGAACTCGCGGCCAGCCTCTCGGTGGCGCTCGTCGCCGTCTCGATCGGCCTGCGGCTCGTCGCCGGTGACATGACGCTCGCTTCGGGGCTTCTCGTGCTCGTACTCGCCCCCGAGGTCTTCTTGCCACTGCGAAACGTCGGAGCGGCATTCCACGCATCCGCCGCGGGCGTCGAGGCATCACGAGATGCGTTCGACCTCTTCGAGGCTACGGATGCCCCGGAGCACGAGGAGCAGGAGGCGCACGAGTCGTTCGCTCCCGTGACCGGCGGCGCGGGCCTGCACGTGCGGGGACTCGGCGTGCGCCTCGACGATCGCGAGATCGTCGGCGGGCTCGACTTCGATGCGGGGCCGGGGGAGATCCTCGCCCTCGCCGGGGAGAGCGGCGTCGGCAAGTCGAGCGTGCTCCGGGCGCTGCTCGGCTTCGTTGCTGCTTCGGGGAGCGTCACACTGGACGGCGCCCCGTTCGACGCGGGTGAGCGGCCGTCTGATCGCGGCCGGCTCGCCTGGGCCGGACAGACGCCGACGCTGCTCGCCGGAACTGTCGCGGCGAACGTGCGGCTCGGAGACGAAGACGCCGACCAGGCGCTGCTCGGCGAGGCACTCCGACTCGGGGGCGTCGACGTCGCCCCCGAGCTCGAACTCGGGGCGGGCGGTTCCGGGTTGTCCGGAGGCCAGTCGCAACGGGTCGCGACAGCCCGGGCGGTGCACCGCCTCCTCGCCCGCGGCGCGTCGCTGCTGTTGCTCGACGAGCCGAGTTCGGCACTCGACGAGCGGCGGGAGGCCGAACTCGTCCGACATCTGCGGGAGATCGCGGCGCAGGGGCGCACCGTTGTCGTCGCCACGCACCGCCCGGCCCTCCTCGCCGCGGCCGACCGCGTCGTGACCCTCACGGCGGTGGCGCATGTCTGATCGCACACGCTCGGTGATGCGGCGCGCCGTGCCGCGGCCCAAGCGGCTCGCGCTGCCGGTGCTGCTCGGGGTCGCCTCCGCCGCATCGACGATCGCGCTGCTCGCCTGCTCGGCGTGGTTGATCGCGCGCGCGGCTGAACAGCCGCCGGTGCTCTACCTCCAGCTCGGCATCGTCGGGGTCCGGGCGTTCGCGCTCGGCCGCGCCACGTTCCGCTACCTCGAGCGTCTGACCGGCCATGACGCCTCGTTCCGGCAGCTCGCGAGCATCAGGGTGGGCATCTTCGAACGGATGCTCCCGCTTGCACCCGACGGGCTGCGCACCAGCCGTCGCGGTGAGCTGCTCTCGCGGTTCGTCGGCGATGTCGACGAACTGCAGAACGTCACCCTGCGGGCTGTTCAGCCGGTCGTGAGTGCGGTGCTCGTGCTCATCGCCGCGGTCACGGCGCTGGCATTGCTCGCACCGGCGGCCGCCGTAGCCGTCGGCGTGGTTCTCGTCATCGGACTCCTCGTCGCACTCCTGGCCGAGCGCGCTGCAGCGGGCCGGGCCGAGCGTTCGATCGCGCCTCTGCGCGGCGCGCTGCAGGCGGCGGTCGTCGACCACGTCCAGGCGCTCGACGTGCTCGTCGCCTTCGACGCAGCGAGCGATGACCGGTCCCGCATCCGGGCGATCGGCGCAGACCTCGAGCGAGCCACCCGCACCCGAACGGCGTCGGCCGGTGCGGCTGCGGCGGTCGTGACGGCCATCGGCGGCTTCGCAACGCTCGCGAGCCTGCTCGTGGCCTGGCCGATATTCGCAGCCGGCGGAATCGACGGGCCCGAGTTCGCGGTGCTCTGTCTCGTGCCCCTCGCGATCGCCGAAGTTGCCGGCGCCATCCCCATCGGGCTGGCCGCCTGGCGGGTCGCGCGCGTCAGTGCGGCGCGGGTCGCCGACGTCGTACCCGATTCGGTGCCGCCGGAGATTCCCGTCCCCCCGGCAGCTCCGTTCGCGGTTCGGTCGGAGCTCCCCGATGGCCGACGGCAGCCCGATCGGTCCGACGCGGGAGCAGGTTCGCGCGTGGGGCCGCCGGCGATCGAGCTCCGCGAGATCAGGGCGTCGTGGCCCGGAGGGCCCGCCGCCCTCGACGGACTCGATCTCACGCTCGCGCCGGGGGAACGGCTCCTCGTGCAGGGCGAGTCGGGCTCGGGCAAGACGACGCTCGCACACGTCCTCGTGCGCTTCCTCGAGTACCACGGTTCGTACCGGCTCGACGGAGTCGAGGCGCGAGCGCTCGACCCCGTCGACGTGCGGCGCACCGTCGGCCTCGTCGAACAGCGACCGTGGCTCTTCGACGAGGACATCAGGCAGAACCTCCTCTTCGCACGCGAGACGGCGAGCGACGAGGAGCTGATCGACGTGCTCGATCGGGTCGGTCTCGCCGATTGGGTCGCCGAACGCGGCGGCCTCGACGCGCGGGTGGGGGAACGCGGCACGCTCGTCTCCGGAGGACAGGCGCAGCGCATAGCCCTCGCGCGGGCGATGCTCGCCCGATTCCCGGTGCTCGTGCTCGACGAGCCGACCGCGAACGTCGACCCCGACCGGGCCGACGCGCTGCTCACCGAGATGCTCGGCGCGGCCGGAGCGGAACGCAGTGTCGTGCTCATCGCGCACGCCGGCGTCGACCCCGCGCTGGTCGATCGTCGCATCGAGATCAGCGACGGGCGGGCAGTCGACCTAGGCTGAGGGGATGCCCCGCCGCATCCGGAGCCTCGCGCTGGCGAGCTGGCGCGACCCCGCGCAGGTCTTCAGTGCGTTCGCCTCCGAGGCGCACACCGCCGTGTGGCTCGACGGCGGCCCCGGTGCGGAGGCCGGCTCGAGCATCATCGCCTGGGCGCATGGCGACAGCACGCTGCTCGTGGGGGATGCCCCGCCCGCCACGGTCTATGCGGCACTCGGCGCTGCGCTCGGCGGTGAGGTCGTCGATGCCCGTGCCGAGGTCGCCTCGCCGTCTCCACTCGGCTGGATCGGATGGTTCGGTTACGAGTTCGGCACCCGCACAGCGGGCCTGCCGTTCGATCGGGCAGAGACGCCGGATGCTGCATTC
Source organism: Agromyces sp. Y182 (assembly GCF_059445385.1). Classification (NCBI taxonomy): domain Bacteria; kingdom Bacillati; phylum Actinomycetota; class Actinomycetes; order Micrococcales; family Microbacteriaceae; genus Agromyces; species Agromyces sp. Y182. The sequence continues at coordinate 175,452 of NZ_JCAIUF010000002.1, forward strand.
CTCTTCGCTGATCGTGCGATCGTGTTCGACCATGCCGCCGGCTCGGTGCGGCTCGAGTGGCTCGAAACAAGCGACCCCGCCGCAGCGTCGGAGTGGGCGCAGCGTGTCGCCGAGGCATTCGCGCTGCTGCCCGCTGAGGCGAACGCGGAAGCCGAACCCCCGCCGTCCCCGGCATCCGCACGGCCCGCATCGCGCTGGCGCCACCTCCCGGCCGACTACGCGCGCCTGATCGCGGCATGCCAAGCCGCGATCACCCGCGGCGACGCGTATCAGTTGTGTCTCACCAATCGCATCGACATCGACGTCCACCCTGATCCACTCGCGGCCTACCTGCGGCTTCGCCGCACGAGCCCGAGCCACCACGGCGGTTACCTGCGATTCGGCGACACCGCGCTGCTCAGCGCCTCGCCCGAGCAGTTCCTGCGCGTCGAATCGAGCGGCTCGGTCTCGACGAAGCCCATGAAGGGCACCCGGCCGCGGAGCGCGGACCCGGTGCTCGACGAGGCGCTGCGTCGAGACCTCGTCGAGAGCGAGAAGGAACGCGCCGAGAACCTCATGATCGTCGACCTCATGCGCAACGACCTCGGACGCGTCGCCGAGCTCGGCACCGTCGAGGTGCCGGTGCTCCTCGACTTGGAGGAGTACGCCCACGTGCACCAGCTCGTCTCGACGGTCACCGCGCAGTTGCGACATCCGCTCACTGCGCTCGATGTGGTCGAGTCGGCGTTCCCGGCCGGCTCGATGACGGGAGCGCCGAAGCACAGCGCGATGACGATCCTGCACGAGCTCGAAGCGGGGCCGCGTGGCGTGTACTCGGGGGTGTTCGGGTATCTCGGGGTCGACGGCGGCGCCGACCTCGCGATGGTGATCCGCTCGATCGTGCTGACGCCGAAGGGTGCGAGCGTCGGCACGGGAGGGGGCATCACGGCGTTGTCGGTCGCGGCCGAGGAGATCGAGGAGACGCGCATCAAGGCGAGGGCGCTGCTCGCTGTACTGGGCGCGGATCTGCCGGTCGCAGAGTGAGTAGGCTTGATCTTCGAGTGCGCCGCGGTGCGGCGCGCCCGGAAGCCCCCGAGCGATACACGATTGAGAGTCACGTGGCACACGACCAGGACCCAGCACACGCCGATGCGGGCGCGTACGACTTCGCCGCCATCCAGGCGAAGTGGCTTCCCGTGTGGGACGAGTCCGAGCCGTTCCGTGCCGGACGCCCGGGTGACACGAGGCCGCGCAAGTACATCCTCGACATGTTCTCCTACCCGTCGGGTGACCTGCACATGGGTCACGCCGAGGCGTTCGGCTACGGCGACGCCGTCGCGCGCTACTGGCGGCACCAGGGCTTCGACGTGCTGCACCCCGTGGGCTGGGACTCATTCGGCCTTCCTGCCGAGAACGCCGCGATCAAGCGCGGCGTCGATCCGAGCGCCTGGACCTACGCGAACATCGAACAGCAGAAGCGTGCCTTCCGCCAATATGCGCCGTCGTTCGACTGGTCACGGGAGCTGCACACGAGCGACCCCGAGTACTACAAGTGGAACCAGTGGCTGTTCCTGAAGCTCTACGAGAAGGGCATCGCCTACCGCAAAGACGGTCAGGTCAACTGGTGCCCCAACGACCAGACGGTGCTCGCCAACGAGCAAGTCATCGACGGGCACTGCGAGCGCTGCGGGTTCGTCGTGACGAAGAAGGCGCTCACGCAGTGGTACTTCCGCGTCACCGACTATGCCGACCGGCTGCTCGATGACCTGAACCAGCTCGAGGGCGCGTGGCCCTCGAAGGTGCTCTCGATGCAGCGAAACTGGATCGGCCGATCCTCGGGTGCCGATGTCGAGTTCGAGATCGAGGGTCGCGATGCACGGGTCAGCGTCTTCACGACTCGGCCCGACACCCTGTACGGCGCGACCTTCATGGTCGTCGCGCCCGACTCGGAGATCGCAGCCGAGCTCGCTGGCGGGGCATCCACCGAAGTGCAGACCCGGTTCCAGGACTACCTCGACTCGGTCCGTGCCGAGAGCGACATCGATCGCCTCTCGACCGACCGGCCGAAGACGGGCGTCTTCCTCGAGCGCTACGCGATCAACCCGGTCAACGGCGAGCGCCTGCCGATCTGGGCCGCCGACTACGTGCTCGCCGACTACGGTCATGGCGCGATCATGGCGGTGCCGGCGCACGACCAGCGCGACCTCGATTTCGCGCGCGCCTTCGGCCTGCCGGTGCGAGTGGTCGTCGATACGAACGCGCCCGTGACCGGCGTGATCCCGGTCATCCCGCTCGACGAGAACGGCGACCCCTACCTGCCTGACGACCTGCCGGCCGACGACCCGGCGTCAACAGGTGTCGCGCTCGCGGGCGAGGGCCGGCTCGTGAACTCGGGTCCGCTCAACGGCTTGTCGAAGTCCAACGCGATTCGCCGGGTCATCGAGCTCCTCACGGAGCGCGGTCTCGGGCGTTCGTCGAAGAACTACCGACTTCGCGACTGGCTGATCTCGCGTCAGCGGTACTGGGGCACGCCCATCCCGATCATCCATTGCCCGACGTGCGGCGAAGTGCCGGTGCCCGAGTCGGAACTGCCGGTGCGCCTGCCGGACTCAGCGGGGCTCGACCTCAAGCCGAAGGGCGCGAGCCCGCTCGGTGCGGCCGAGGACTGGGTCAATGTCGCGTGCCCGAAGTGCGGCGGTGCCGCGCGCCGCGACTCCGACACGATGGACACCTTCGTCGACAGTTCCTGGTACTACCTGCGCTACCTCGACCCGAACAACGACGAGCGCGCCTTCGACCCGGCCGAGGCTGAGAAGTGGCTGCCCGTCGACCAGTACGTCGGCGGCGTCGAGCACGCCATCCTGCACCTGCTCTATTCGCGCTTCATCACGAAGGTGCTCTTCGACCTCGGGTACCTGAGCTTCACCGAACCGTTCACCTCGCTCCTGAACCAGGGCATGGTCATCCTGAACGGCACGAAGATGTCGAAGTCCAAGGGCAACCTCGTCGAGTTCGCGAGCGAGCTGCAGGCGCACGGCGCAGACGCGCTGCGCGTCACGCTCGCGTTCGCCGGCCCGCCCGAAGACGACGTCGACTGGGCGGATGTCTCGCCGGTCGGTTCCGCGAAGTTCCTCGCGCGGGCGTGGCGCATCTCGGGCGAGGTCACCTCGAGCCCCGACATCGAGTGGAAGACGGGAGACCCGGCCTTGCGCCGCATCACGCACCGGCTGCTCGCCGATGCGCCCGGGCTCGTCGAGGCGTTCAAGTTCAACGTCGTCGTCGCGCGACTCATGGAGCTCGTGAACGCCACACGCAAGGCGATCGACTCCGGCGCGGGTGCCGGCGATGCCGCGGTGCGCGAGGCAGCGGAGGTCACGGCGATGATCCTCGACCTGTTCGCTCCGTACGCCGCCGAAGACATGTGGCAGCGGCTCGGCTACGAGCCGACGGTCGCGCTCGTGCCCTGGCGCAAGGCCGATCCCGCACTGCTCGTCGAGGAGTCGGTGACGGCCATCGTGCAGGTCGACGGCAAGGTGCGCGATCGTCTTGAGGTGTCCCCGAAGATCTCGGGCGACGAGCTCGAAGGCCTCGCCCGCGCATCCGCTGCAGTGACCCGTGCCGTGGGTGAGCGCGAGATCGTGAACGTCATCGTGCGTGCACCGCGACTGGTCAACATCGCGACCAGGGGCTGACGGGCGGAGCGACTCAGAGCGCACTCGGCCTCTGTTCGAGAGAACGGCTGCGTCGCGGTCATCTCCGTCCTCGGATTCCCGACGGCGCTCCCAGTGTCGTTACCATTGGCGAATGCTGCCGCCGGGGTTGTCGATGTTGTGGGAGCCGGTCGACCCGAAAGCGGCGTTGCGGGAACGCTTCGGGTTCGATGGGTTCACCGCTGTCATCGACTGGGTCTCCAACGTGCTGGACGAGGTCTGGGAGATCTCGGTTGTGGATTGCGGCCGGATGGTGATCAGCGACCACAACGCCATCGTGTGGGTGGAGAGCAGCCGGGGTTCCCTCGTGATCAAGTGGTCGCGGGATCCGGAGCGGTTCGCGAGTCTGGAAGCGTCGGCCCGGTTGTTGCGAGTGCTCGGCGAGCAGAACGTGCCGGTGGCGGCACCGATTGCGGCGCTGGATGGGCGCGTTCGGGTGCTGTTGGACGGGCCGCTGGGTGCGTTGTCGATCGCGGTGCTGCCGGAATTGGCGGGCGACTGGCTGGATGCGCAGGATGCCGCGGCGGTGCGGGCCGCGGGAGCCAGTCTGGCCGAGCTGCACGACGCACTTCGTGCCTACCCGGTCGATCGATCGTTGACGACGACTGAGGTCGATGGGGTGCAGGCGCGGATCGAGGGCTGGCTGGCGAACCACGACCAGGGGTTGGCGCCGACGGCGTCGCACCGGTTGAACGAACTGGTGGCAGATCTGCCGGAGTTGGACGACGAAACTCAACTTGTGCACAACGACTTTCGCGCGGCGAACATCCTGACACGAGGATCGAGCATCGTCGGAGTGCTCGACTTCGACGAGTTGGTGTGGGACCACCGGGTGAACGACCTGGCCAAGGCCTGCGTCTACTTGAGCACGCGGTTCACCGACTGGCGGCCGACACCGGCAGCCGTTCGTCGCACGCTGCGCGCCGGATACGAGTCGGTGCGGCCGCTCGGGCCCGCCGAGACCCGATGGCTCGACGTACTGGTCCTGTGGCAAGCGATTCAGGCGATCCCGGGCACGGATGACCCGGCTGGATGGGCTGAGGCGCTGTAGCGGGTCACGGTCCAAGGGCTGGCGGGCGGCGTGACTCCTCCTCGACAGGGCGCTCGTCTCGCTCGGCGTCCGTCGCTCGACCGAGAAAGCGCGTGACGTGATCGTGCCTCGAATAGCGTGCGGGCATGCCCGCGAGCGACGTACCCGATCCGTTGGCTGCTCTCGACCCTGCTGCGCGCCGACACGGTCCTCGCGTGCGCGTTGCAGTCGGAGCCGCGGTCGTGCTCTTCGTCGCCGCAGTCGCGGTTGCGGCCCTCATGTCCTTCAGCGCGGCGGGTGGCGGTGAGCAGGGCCGAATCGAGGCGTCGGGCGAGGGCGTCGCGGATGCCGACGACGGTGCGTCTGCGGCAGGCGTCGGCGCGCCACCGGTGCTCGTGCACGTGCTCGGCGCCGTCGCGAAGCCGGGTCTCGTCGAACTCGCGACGGGCGCGCGCGTGGTCGACGCCGTCGCAGCGGCAGGCGGCTTCTCCGGCGACGCAGATCCCGCCGGGGTGAACCTGGCGCGCCTGCTCGTCGACGGTGAGCAGTTGGTGGTGCCGGTGGTCGGCGAAGTGCCTCCACCGGCGGCGACGGGCAGCGGCACCGGCACACCGGGCGCGACCGACGGGCTCGTGCACCTGAACAGCGCCGACGTCGCTGCGCTCGATACGCTCCCGCGCATCGGCCCGGCGCTGGCACAGCGCATCATCGATTGGCGCGAGACGAATGGACCGTTCACGAGCATCGAACAGTTGCTCGACGTGGCCGGCATCGGGGACGCGGTGTTCTCCGGCCTCGCGGACCTCGTGACGCTCTGACATGCGCGATCTCCGGATGCTGCTGCCAGCTGCCAGCGCATGGGTGGCAGCGTGGTGCGCGATCGGTTTGCCGAGTGCCCCGGCAGGTGCGGTGACACTCGCGTGGGTGCTCTGGGCGGCGGCGTGCCTTGCCGGCGGCATCGCCGTGTGCGGCGGCATTCGGGGTCGAAGCCGACGACCGCTCCGCAACGGCCCCGGTGACGACCGTGGTGTCCACGTCGACCGACGTGATCTGAATCAGTACGTCGGGGGAGTCTCGGCGCTCGTACGTGCGTCGGCGACGCTGCTCGTCGCACTCTCGGCGTGCGCGCTCGTGGTGAGTGCCTCGGCGCTCGGACTCGGCGCTCGCGAGGCGTCCCCGCTCGCTGAGGCGGGGCGGCATCACCGCACCGCGGAGGTCGTGCTCGAACTGACCGCCGCCCCACGCCCGATGAGCACCACCTGGTTCGCCGAGGGCGAGTCGGCGCCAATGCGCGTCGAGGGGCGTGTCGTCGTCGTCGACGGTCAGGGCACCCCATCGGTACCGGTCACGGCCGCCATCTCGCTCCCGGCCCGCGAGCTGCAGCTGGGTGCGCGCATCGGGTTCGATGCCCGGGTGGCCGCGCTCCCGAGCGCAGATGGCGCGGCGTACCGATTGAGTCCGAGCGGTGACGTGCGAGTTGTGACCGCACCGCCGCCCTGGGTGGGATGGACCGTCGGTCTGCGGACCGGCTTCGCCGATGTCGCCGGCGCCCTCGGCGGAGATGGAGGCGCGCTCGTGCCGGGCCTCGCGATCGGCGATACGAGCGCCGTCGATGACGGGCTCGACGCGGCGATGAAGGCGAGTTCGCTGAGCCATCTGACTGCCGTGTCTGGAGCGAACTGCGCCATCGTCACGGCCGCGGCGTTCGCCCTCGCGGCGCTGCTCGGCCTTCCCCGACTTCTGCGGATCGTCGCTGCCCTGGCCGCGCTGGCGGGGTTCGTCGTGCTCGTGACTCCCGAGGCGAGTGTCGTGCGTGCTGCGGCGATGGCGGTCGTGGTGCTCGTCGCCATCGCGGCGGGGCGGCCAGGTGGCGGGGTGGCCGCGCTCTCACTTGCGGTCATCGTGTTGCTGACCGTCGACCCGTGGTACGCGCGGGACTACGGCTTCGCGCTGTCGGTGTGCGCGACCGCCGGCCTGCTGTTGCTCGCGGCGCCGTTGACCGGCGCGCTCACGCGGTGGATGCCGATGCCCATCGCCGCGGTGATCGGCGTGCCACTCGCCGCCCAACTGGCGTGTCAGCCGGTGCTCGTGCTCCTCGATCCTGCTCTCGCACTCTATGGCGTGCCGGCGAACCTGCTCGCCGCCCCTGCGGCGCCGGTCGGCACGGTCGTCGGGCTCATCGGCTGCCTCCTGCTGCCGATCCTGCCGTCGGTCGGATTCGCGTTCCTCCAGTGCGCGTGGCTCCCGGCGACCTGGATCGCCTTGCTCGCCCGGGCATCGTCGGCACTGCCTGGCGCGAGACTCGAGTGGCTGCCGGATGCCGCGGGCGCACTGCTGCTCGCCGCGTGCACGGCCATCGCGCTCTGGCTCGCGCTCGGCGCGCGTCGTCGGCAACGGCGCCGACTTCGCGCGGTAGCGGCGGCGGCGCTCCTGATCGGTCTCGCGGTGCCCGTCGGCATGTTCGCGGGCGCACCTCTTCTCGGGGCGGCGACGAGGCCGGCCGATTGGGAGGTCGCGGCCTGCGACATCGGACAGGGAGATGCGGTGTTCCTGCGCTCGGCGGGTGCGACGGCACTCATCGACACCGGGCCCGATCCTGCAGCGCTGGCCCGCTGCGTGTCGCTGCTCGGCGTCACGAGCATCGATCTGCTCGTGTTGACGCACTGGGACGCCGATCACGTCGGGGGAGCTTCGGCGGTGGCGGGCCTCGTCGGCACCGTGATCCACGGCCCGCTCGATGGTGAACGTTCAGAACGGGCGCTCAACCCATTGGTCGAGGCGGGAGCCGAGCCCGTCGAAGTCGTCGCGGGGTTCGGCGGCACGCTCGGCGATGCGCGTTGGCGGGTGCTCTGGCCGAAACCGCGCGCCATGCCCGGCAACGATGCGAGTGTGGTGATCGATCTCACGACACCGAGCTACCGAGGCCTGTTCCTCGGCGACCTCGGTGAGGAGGCACAGGATCGGCTGCTGCGTTCTGCGAGCCTCGGCCGGGTCGACCTGGTGAAGGTCGCCCATCATGGCTCGGCAGACCAGAGCGAGCGCCTCTACGACGAGCTGGACGCGACGATCGGGGTGATCGGTGTGGGCGCGGACAACGGTTACGGGCATCCGACCGAGCGGCTGCTCGATCTCTTGCAGGCCGAGGGCACAGCCGTGGTGCGCACTGACCGCTCCGGCACCTTGTTGCTCACCGCTGAGGGTGACGGCTTCCGGCTCTGGAGCGAGCGGAGCGAAAGCGCTGTCGGTGCGGCCCCGTAGAATCGACGAAGAGAACGGGAGGTGCCGTGGCAGCGCGCACAGGGGCATCGGCCAAGACGAAGACGACGATTCCGCAACTCGCATGGCATGCGATCCGGCCCGCTCCGATCGTGCTCGTCTCCGGCGCAGAAGACGTGCTCGCCGAGCGGTCGATCACGATGCTGCGCGACTTCCTGCGCGGTGAAGATCCCGCGCTCGAGGTGAGCGACCTCGAAGCCGACGGGTATCGCCGTGGTGAGCTCATCACCCTCGCGAGCCCCTCGCTGTTCGGCGAGCCGCGTCTCATCCGCGTGAGCGGGGTCGAACGTGCGAGCGACGACTTCCTGCTCGATGCGCTCGACTACCTCGGGCAGACAGCCGAGTCGACCACGCTCGTCTTGCGCCACCGCAGCGGAGTGCGCGGTAAGAAACTGCTCGATGCGGTGCGCGCCGGCGGCGGGGGCGGCATCGAGATCGTCTGCGCCGAGCTCAAGAAAGACGCAGAGAAGCAAGACTTCGCGGCCGCTGAGTTTCGCGCAGCGGGCCGCAAGATCGCCCCGGGCGCTCTGCGTGCGCTCGTGGGGGCATTCAGCGACGACCTCCGCGAACTCGCTGCAGCGTGCCGGCAGCTTCTGGCAGACGCGCCCGGCGACATCACCGAGGCGGTCGTTGCTCGCTACTACGGCGGGCGAGTCGAGACGAATGCCTTCGCGGTAGCCGATGCGGCCATCGCCGGTCGTCACGGCGAGGCGCTCATCGCCCTCCGGCACGCGCTCGACAGTGGCGCCGACCCGGTGCCCATGGTCGCCGCGTTCGCGATGAAGGTACGCACCATGGCGAAGGTCTCGGGCACTCGCGGCGGGGGCGCGCAGCTCGCGGGCTCGCTGAACCTCGCGCCATGGCAGATCGATCGCGCACGACGCGACCTGGTCGGCTGGAGTGACGAGGGGCTCGGTCGAGCGATCGAGGCGCTCGCGGCCACCGACGCCGCAGTGAAGGGCGCAGAGCGCGACCCGGTCTTCGCGCTCGAACGATTGGTCGGCATCATCTCGTCCCGGGGACGAAACCGCCCGTAGCGGTCGCTACGAACGACGAAGGCCCCGGCACATCCGTGTCGGAGCCTTCGTGGAATACGTGTCGCGTCAGAGCGCGGCGACCTGCTTTGCGATCGCCGACTTCTTGTTCGCGGCCTGGTTCTTGTGGATGACGCCCTTGCTGGCCGCCTTGTCGAGCTTGCGGGTCGCGGCGCGGAGGGCGGTCGTCGCCTTCTCCTTGTCGCCCGAAGCGATGGCGTCGCGCGTTGCGCGAACGGCGCTCTTCACTTCGCTCTTGACGGCCTTGTTGCGCTCTTGCGCCTTGAGGTTCGTGCGGATGCGCTTGATCTGCGACTTGATGTTTGCCACGTGGAGTTCGTCTTTCGTTCTTGTGCGGGTACCGGATATGCCGAGCGAAGGTAGAGGGGCCTCGCCGGCGAATCGTGCGGGGTGGGACCCACACGGAAGCCAACAGGCAACGATACCAGCTCTCAGCGGGAGTCACCAATGCGCTCGCGCGCGAGTCGGGCGGCGGATGTCTCGTGCGATCCGGTGCGCGCCCGGCGTCGCTCGGCGCCGGCGGCACGTCGGTCGAGTTCGGCGACCGCGCCGAGCACGATCGCGGCGAAGTCGTCCGGCCTGATGAGGCTGACGAGGTGGGTGGCTCCAGGAATGATCACGAGCCGCCCGTCGCGGGCGGCGTGGAGCAACCGGCGCTCTTCGAATCGGAAGTGGTCGAAGCGTCCGTTCACGAACCAGACGGGTACGTCGACCTCGGCGAGCGCGGCCTCGGGATCGAGTCGGCCGACCGCCTCGAGCACCGGCGCCATCACGTCGAGCGCGACGCCGCCCGCGAGCACATCGTCGGCGGCGCTCGGCGAGAGGAAGAGTCGCGCCATCGCGTCGTTGATGCGACGCCCCCGGTCGGGCATCGTGCCGATCGCGGCGGCGAGGCGGCGGTAGCCGTCGAGGGCGACACCCCGCGGGCGGGTGCCGCACGCCGCAGCGACGAGCCCGTCGAGACGGCCGGGATGGTGCGCGGCGTATTCGATCGAGATGTAGCCGCCGAGACTCAGGCCCACGAGGAGCCGCGGGATCGCGGGTTTGACGGGTTCGGCGGCGACCGGGTTCAGCGCCTGGTCGATGCTCTGCATCGCCGCCTCGAGCGAGAAGGGTTCGCCGCGCCGGGTCCCGTGTCCGGGCAGGTCGACGGCGACCGCTTCGATGTCGTGCCCGGCGAACAACTCGAGCTGCCGTCGCCACATCGTCGACGAGGTGCGGAGTCCGTGTACGAGCACGACGCGGGCGCGAGGCATCCGTCAGCCCACCCTGATCGCGCCGAGTTCGCGGGCCCGCGCCACCGCAGCGGTGCGCGAACCGACGTCGAGCTTCGTGAAGATGTGCACGAGGTGCGACTTGACGGTCGCCTCGCTCAGGAAGAGGGATCTGCCGATCTCGCGGTTCGTGCGCCCCTCGGCGACGAGCGAGAGCACTTCGGCCTCGCGCACGGTCAGTCGTTCGCCGCTCGCGAGCGACGCGTCGAGACGCGAGGAGACCCCGGGTGCGAGCGCGGCATCGCCGACCGCCGCCGCGTGAACCGCGGCGATGAGTTCGGCGGGCGGTGCATCCTTCAGCAGGTAGCCGCTCGCGCCGGCTTCGATCGCGCCGAGGATGTCGGCATCGGTGTCGTAGTTCGTCAGCACCAGTACACGGGGCGAGCCCGGTTGCGAACGGATACGACGGGTCGCCTCCGCGCCTTGCATGGCGCCGGGGTACTGCAGGTCCATGAGCACGAGGTCGACGTCGGATGTCGCGGCCAGCCGCACCGCGTCTTCAGCCGTCGTCGCTTCGCCGACCACCTCGAGGTCGGGCTCGCTCTCGAGCATGGCGCGGATGCCGGCGCGCACGACGGGGTGATCGTCGCTCAGCAGCAGCCGGATCACGGTGCCACCACCGGGATGCGAACGGAGACCGCGGTGCCATCGCCGGGCGTCGATTCGATGTCGACGCTCCCGCCGAGGGCCTCGGCGCGCTGTCGGATGGCGCGGAGGCCGAAGCCGCCCGCGGTTGTGCCCGTGAGGTCATCGGCGTTCGAAGCGCTGAAGCCGATGCCGTCGTCGACCACGTCGAGCGCGATCTCATCGCCGAGGTAGCTCAGGGTGACGGAGGCGTGCGCGGCATCCGCATGCTGCAGCACGTTGGCGAGCGAACCCTGTGCGATGCGCAGGAGTGCCGCCTCGGCGGACATCGGCAGGAGTATCGGATCGCCGCTGGTGCCGAACTCGACCCGCAACGGTGTTCCCGCCTGCACCGACTGCTCGGTCGTGGCCTCCACGAGTCGCCGGAGCGCGGCGGGCAGTGTCTGCGCATCGAGCGAGGGCGGCGCGAGCTCGCGGATGAATCGCCGGGTCTCACCGAGATTCAGTGCGGCGGTCTCGCGTGCGAGCTGCAGCTTCTCTTGCGTCGCGGTGTCGGTCACATCGCGCTCGGCCGCGTGGAGCAGCATCTGGATGCTCGACAGGCCCTGCGCCACCGTGTCGTGGATCTCCTTGGCGAGGCGCTCGCGCTCGGCGAGTGTGCCGGCCTCCCGGCTCGCCGACGCCAACTCCTCGCGAGTGGTCATGAGATCGAGGATGAGCGCCTGGCGCTCCTGTGTCTCCTGCGCCATCGCGCGGTACCCGAGCCCGATGACGATCGCGACGCCCGCACTGATGAGTGGGCCGAGGATCGAGCCGACATTGAATCCGAGGTGGGTCGCGGTGCCCCAGACCGAGAGACCGAAGGTGAGCACGACGAGCGGCACGGCGATCGGGGCCGCCAGCACGTGCAGTTCGAGGAAGAAGAGCGGGAAGGCGAGGAACGCCGCATCTGGCGTCAGGGCCGACATGCCCACCCAGAGCCCGAGGAGCCCGATCAGCCAGACCACTCGCACCCAGGTCGGCAGGTGGCGGTGGGCCGCCGCGATGCCGGCGCCGTACCAGGCGAGAAATGCGACCGCGAGGATCGTCACGGAGACCTCATCGGGCGAATCGGCGAGCAACGCTCGCACGACGACGAAGAGCGCGAGCCCTACGACGAGCACGTGCAGGCCGAGTCGGAGCGCGGTGAAGACCGGACGGAGCGCCGAAGGCGCCACGCGCGTGTCGGGAATCTCGATCACGGCCATGTGCTCCGAGCGTAGCCCGGGGGCCTCGCGCGCGGCATCCGTCGAAAGTCTGAACGGAAGTCATGGGAGAATCGACAGGATGTCTCCGAGAGCTGCTAACCCGCCGGTGCCTGCCGCCACCGACCCCGCGCTGATCCGCAATTTCTGCATCATCGCGCATATCGACCATGGCAAGTCGACCCTTGCCGACCGCATGCTCGGAATCACCGGTGTCGTGAGCGATCGCGACATGCGTGCCCAGTACCTCGACCGCATGGACATCGAGCGCGAGCGCGGCATCACGATCAAGAGCCAGGCTGTGCGCATGCCGTGGCAGGTGGGCGAGACCTCGTACGCCCTGAACATGATCGACACCCCGGGCCACGTCGACTTCAGCTACGAGGTCTCCCGTTCACTCGCTGCGTGCGAGGGCGCGATCCTGCTCGTCGATGCGGCACAGGGCATTGAGGCGCAGACGCTCGCGAACCTCTACCTGGCGCTCGAGAACGATCTCGAGATCATCCCGGTGCTGAACAAGATCGACCTGCCGGCGGCCGATCCCGAGAAGTACGCGAAAGAGCTCGCCGACCTCATCGGCGGTTCGCCCGACGACGTGCTGAAGGTCTCGGGCAAGACCGGTGTCGGTGTCGAAGAGCTGCTCGACCGCGTCGTCGAGCGCATCCCGGCGCCGGTGGGCCGAGCGGATGCCCCGGCGCGCGCGATGATCTTCGACTCCGTCTACGACAGCTACCGCGGCGTCATCACCTATGTGCGCATGATCGACGGCCACCTGAACCCGCGTGAGCGCATCCAGATGATGTCGACGAAGGCGACCCACGAGATCCTCGAGATCGGCGTGAGTTCGCCCGAGCCGACCCCGTCGAAGGGCCTCGGCATCGGCGAGGTCGGTTATCTCATCACCGGTGTGAAAGACGTGCGCCAGTCGAAGGTCGGCGACACCGTCACGACCGCCGCGAAGCCCGCCACCGAGGCGCTGCCCGGCTACACCGAACCGCTGCCCATGGTCTTCTCCGGTCTCTACCCGATCGATGGCAGCGACTACCCCGAGCTCCGCGAGGCTCTCGACAAGCTGAAGCTCTCCGATGCCGCACTCGTCTACGAACCCGAGACCTCGGTCGCGCTCGGCTTCGGCTTCCGCTGCGGATTCCTCGGGCTCCTGCACCTCGAGATCGTCACCGAGCGCCTCGAGCGCGAGTTCGGGCTCGACCTCATCGCGACGGCGCCGTCGGTGATCTACGAGGTCACGACCGAAGACAAGAAGACCGTTACGGTCACGAACCCGAGCGAGTTCCCGACCGGCACGAAGATCGTCGAGGTTCGCGAGCCGATGGTGCGCGCCGCGATCCTCGCGCCGAAAGACTACGTCGGCACGATCATGGAGCTCTGCCAGTCCCGTCGCGGAGCGCTCATCGGCATGGAGTACCTCGGCGAAGACCGGGTCGAGATCCGCTACAACATGCCGCTCGGCGAGATCGTCTTCGACTTCTTCGACCAGCTGAAGTCGAAGACCGCGGGCTACGCCTCGCTCGACTACGAACCCACCGGCGACCAGGCCGCCGACCTCGTCAAGGTCGACATTCTGCTGCAGGGTGAGCAGGTCGATGCGTTCAGCGCGATCGTGCACCGCGACAAGGCCTACGCCTACGGCGTGCTCATGACCGGTCGCCTGCGCGAACTCATCCCGCGCCAGCAGTTCGAGGTGCCGATCCAGGCGGCCATCGGTGCCCGCATCATCGCGCGCGAGTCGATCCGTGCGATGCGCAAAGACGTGCTGGCCAAGTGCTACGGCGGTGACATCAGCCGCAAGCGCAAGCTCCTCGAGAAGCAGAAGGAGGGCAAGAAGCGCATGAAGATGGTCGGCCGTGTCGAGGTTCCCCAAGAGGCGTTCATCGCCGCGCTCTCCGGCGACGTGGAGAAGAAAGACAAGAAGTAGCGTTCCGTTCGGCCGTCTGCGTGATCGCGGCGAGCCGCCGCCGGAACGGTCACAGGAGACATCCGTAGAATCGACGGATGCCTGCCGCCCGAATGCCGCGCCCGACCTGCGCGCCGGTGCGGCGTCGCACCAGAGGAAAGGTCGACGGATGACCCGCCGAAACACGTTCACCGACCAATCGGTCACCTACGGGGCGATCGGGGCGACCCTCGCACCCGACCTGCTTCGGTATCCGCCCGCCGGGTATCGGCCTGCCGAAGACGCGGTGCGACTGGGATCGGGCGTCGACCGCTTCGAGCGCGCTGCAGAATCGCTCATGACCTGGGGCATCCAGCGCGGTGCAGGTTTCGAGGTGACGGACGTCTCGTCCGGCACCGGTGCGCAGTACCCCGGCATCGTCTACGACGCCGAGGGGTCGCCGCTCGGCGAACAGCCCGCCGCGCGCAGCGAGGAACGCTTCGGTGCCGACGGCACACCCTATGTCGCCGCGGGCATGACCGCCACCCTGCAGCGCCAGCGCCGGTTCGGCGCCGCGAAGACCCCCGTGCTCGTCGTCTACGTCATCGACGAGCCCGACCGCATCGGCTTCGCCTACGGCACGACGGGTGACGGCCCCGAGAGCGGTGAGGAGTCCTTCATCCTCGAGCGCCGAGATGACGACACGGTGTGGCTCACGATCCGATCCATTCTCGCGACCTCGGGGGTCTCCGCACCGATGCAGCGCAAGCGCCGGCGCGAGCTCACGAAGCTCGAGCTCCGGGCGTTGCACCCCGCGGGCGGCGCGTAGGCGTGGCCTCCGCTCTGCCCCTCGGCGACCCGGCACCGGCCGACGGGCTCCTGCCGGCATCGACCGCCGTCGGCGCTGGCCAACGTGCGTTCGGCGTGTACATCCACGTGCCGTTCTGCCGCGTGCGCTGCGGCTACTGCGACTTCAACACGTACACCTCCGATGAGCTTCGCGGTGCGAGGCAGGTAGATTACGCCGACCATGCGATCGCCGAGGTCCGGATGTCGCGGCAGATGCTCGCGGCATCCGCCCTGCCTGAACGCCCCGCCTCGACGGTCTTCTTCGGCGGCGGCACGCCGACGCTGCTGCCCGCGACCGACCTCGTGCGGATGCTCGACGCTGTGCGCCAGGAGTTCGGGCTCGTTCCCGGCGCCGAGGTCACGACCGAGGCGAACCCCGACTCGGTCGGCCCCGACGATCTCGTGCGCCTCGCCGAGGGCGGGTTCACCCGGGTGTCGTTCGGCATGCAGTCGGCGGTGCCGCACGTGCTCGCCGCACTCGACCGCACGCACGACCCTGCACGGGTGCCGCTCGTCGTCGGTTGGGCACGCGACGCGGGCCTCGACGTCAGCCTCGACCTCATCTACGGCACGCCGGGGGAGTCGATCGACGACTGGCGGTTGAGTCTCGACCAGGCGATCGCGCAGGAGCCCGATCACCTGAGCGCCTACGCCCTCATCGTCGAAGACGGCACGAAGCTCGCCCGGCAGATCCGCCGCGGCGAACTCGCGACTCCGTCAGACGACCTCGAGGCGGACATGTACGAGCTCGCAGATGAGCGACTCGCCGCCGCGGGCTACGGGTGGTACGAGGTCAGCAACTGGGCGACGGATGCCTCGCATCGCTCGCGTCACAACCTCGGGTACTGGCGTGGCGACGACTGGTGGGGCGTGGGGCCCGGCGCGCACAGTCACGTGGGCGGGGTGCGTTGGTGGAACGCGAAGCACCCCTCCGCGTATGCCGATCGGGTGACCGCGGGCGTGTCACCTGCGGTGGGCCGGGAAGTGCTCGATGCCCCGACCCGCGAGACCGAACGTGTGATGCTCCTGACGAGGATCAGCGAGGGAGTCCACATCGCGTCACTGCACGCGGGTGGGCGTCACGCCGTGGCGGGGCTCATCGCCGATGGCCTCGTGGACGCGAAAACCGCCCTCTCCGGTGAGTTGGTACTCACCAGAAGAGGGCGGCTGCTCGCTGATGTCGTGGTCAGGCGCCTGCTCGACGAGTCGTCGGAGCTCAGCTCACGAACTTGATCGAGAGCGGGTAGGTGTAGGGCTGGCCTTGGTTCGCCTTGACTGCGGCGATGATGCTGAAGACGATGTTGACGATGTAGACCGCGAGCAGTACGAAGATGCCGATGACGATGAAGGTCAGGATGGTGCCGACGACGTAGGCGATCGCCATGGTGATCTGGAAGTTCAACGCGGTCGCGGTGTGGGCGCGCACGAACGGCCCGCGGTCTTTCAGCACGAGATAGCCGATCAGGGCGGGAATGAAGCTGAAGAAGATGCCACCCACGTGAACGAGCGTCGCCCAGAGCTTCTCGTCGGCCGGACTGAGCTGCGCGCCCTGCTGGTAGGGGTTCGGCGGCGGCGGCGGGGGAGGCGGGGTGGCGTCGGACATGTTGTCTCCTTGATCGGTTCGCCCGAAGGCGATATTCGGTCTCGTCGCACGACAGGCGAGCTTTCAACCATCCCATGCTGGCACAGTGGCGCGCGCCGGGTACGGAATTCGCCCGGCGCGCTCCGGCCCGGACTACTTGATGAGGCGGATCGCGAACGGGTAGCGGTAGTGCTGGCCGTCTTTCGCCTTGAGGAACGCGATGATCGAGAAGACGACGCTCACGATCCATGCCGCCCACACGACGAGGACGCCGATGAAGATGATCGTCAGGATCCAGCCGACGACGTAGGCGATGAGGATCGTGATCTGGAAGTTCAGCGCCTCTTTCGCCTCGGTGTTCGTGAAGGAGCCCCTGTCTTTGAAGACGAGCCAGATGATGAGGGCCGGCAGGAATCCGAGGATGCCGCCGAGGTGCGCGAACGAGCCCCACTGCACATCTTGCTCTTGTGCGAGCGGCGCAGCTGCGACCGGTTGGGCGGGCGGAACGTTCTGATCGGGTGCTGATGAGTTCGGATCGGTCATGGCGGGTGCCTTTCGGGGTTCTCGGGTGAACCGCGTCTCGCGCGATCGGGCATCGCTGCAAGGGGGTGACTCGCGGGGATACCCATAAGCTAGCGCCGCCGCCCGCTGGTGGCAACGGCTTCGTCACGGGATGTCGCGATATGATTGGCACTCACTCAGAACGAGTGCTAAGCGTCTGACGGAAGCGAGGGCCATGGTCTCGGAACGCAGCCTCGCCGTGCTGCGCGTGATCGTTCAGGACTATGTCGCATCACGCGAGCCCGTCGGGTCGAAGACGATCGTCGAGCGGCACGCCTTCGGCGTGTCGGCCGCGACGATCCGCAACGACATGGCCCTCCTCGAAGAAGAAGAGCTGATCGCGGCTCCGCACACCTCGTCGGGTCGCATTCCGACCGACAAGGGCTACCGCGTCTTCGTCGACCAGCTCACCGACGTGCGCCCGCTGACCTCTGCCCAGCGGCAGGCGATCGAGACGTTCCTCGGCGAGTCGAGCGACCTCGACGAGCTGCTGGCTCGAACGGTGCGCCTCATCGCCCAACTCACCAAGCAGCTCGCGGTCGTGCAGTACCCGAGCTTCGGCAGCGACCGCGTGCGTCACGTGGAGCTGGTCTCCCTCGCAGCCGATCGGGTGCTCTGCATCCTCATCACCGATTCAGGCCAGGTCGAACAGCGCCTCGCCGAACTCGAAGAACCGGTCGACGAGCACACGCTCGACGCCCTGCGGGCGAGGTTGAACGAGATCGCCGGTGGTCGCACGATGGCGGATGCCGCCGAGGCGCTCTCCGGGGAGATCGACGGCGCTGACAGCCGGCACGCCGCGGTGCTGCACACGCTCGCGACCACGCTCGCCGAACAGGCACGCGCACAGCGCACCGAGCGGCTCGTCGTGGCCGGGGCCGCGAACCTCGTGCGCACCGAGCAGGACTTCGCCGGCTCGATCCTCGGCGTGATCGAGGCGATCGAGGAGCAGGTCACGTTGCTGAAACTCTTCGGCGAGATGGCGACCGACGAGCATGCGGTCACCGTGCGCATCGGGCGCGAGAACGCGTCGTTCGGCCTCGGCGAGACCTCGGTCGTCTCGAGCGCCTTCTCGATCCCCGGCCGCGACATCTCGCGACTCGGCATCGTCGGGCCCACCCGCATGGACTACTCCACCAGCATGGCGGCCGTTCGCGCCGTCGCACGTTACCTCTCCCGCACGCTCGGCGAGAGCTGAACCCGCCGCCCGTCGCACCCGACCGGCATCCGGCAATCGAAAGGACAAGCCCTCCGTGGCCGACCATTACGAGGTCCTCGGCGTCTCGCGCGACGCCACCCCCGACGAGATCAAGAAGGCGTACCGTCGTCTCGCCCGGGAGCTCCACCCCGACGTCAATCCGGGCGCCGAGGCATCCGAGCGATTCAAAGAGGTCACGCACGCGTACGACGTGCTCTCCGATGCCCGGCAGCGCGAGCAGTACGACCTCGGAGGTCAGGGCGGCTTCGGTGGTGGTCAGAACTTCGGCGGCTTCGGCGACATCTTCGAGACCTTCTTCGGCGCCGGCCAACAGAGCCGGGGTCCGAGATCGCGCCGGGAGCGGGGTCAAGACGCGCTCATCAGGGTCGAGGTGGGCCTCGACGAGGTGATCTTCGGCACGCACCGCGACATCGAGGTCGACACGGCGGTCACGTGCGAGACGTGCCACGGCTCGTGTTGCCAGCCCGGCACCTCACCCGTCACGTGCGACATCTGCCACGGCACCGGCTCGATCCAGCGCTCGGTGCGTTCGCTGCTCGGCAACGTCATGACCTCGAGCCCCTGCGGCACCTGCCGCGGCTACGGCACGATCATCGCGACGCCGTGCGTGACCTGCCAGGGGCAGGGCCGCGTGCGTGCGCGTCGCACGGTGCCGGTCGACGTTCCCGCCGGTGTCGACACCGGGGTTCGTCTGCAGATGCCGGGCTCCGGCGAGGCCGGCCCCGCCGGCGGTCCGAACGGCGACCTGTATCTCGAGATCAAGGTCAAGAACCACGAGGTGTTCAGCCGGAACGGCGATGACCTGCTGTGCACGCTCGAGGTCGCGATGACCGACGCGGTCCTCGGCACGACGGCCAACATCCCCGCACTCGACGGCGACGTCGAACTCGAGCTGAAGGCAGGGCTCCAGAGCGGCGAGATCCTCACCGTGAAAGACCGAGGCGTCACTCGGCTGCGCGGTGCAGGCCGCGGCGACCTGAAGGTCGGCGTGCAGATCGTCACCCCCACGAAGCTCTCCTCGAAGGAGCGCGAGCTCATGCAGCAGTTCGCCGCCTCGAAGAAGGCGCCCGAGCCCGAGCTCAGCCACTTCCAGCAGGGCATCTTCGCCCGACTGCGTGACCGGTTCCTCGGTTAGGCGGATGCCCCGGTGAGTCACCTCTACCTCGACGAATCGCTCGACCTCTCGGCCGTCGTATCCGGCGGCACCGTCGCGCTCTCCGGCGACGAGGCGCGGCACGCCGTGACCGTCTCAAGGGTACGAACGGGCGAGCGCATCGCGATCGGCGACGGCCACGGCACGCTCGTGCACGGCGTCGTGGCCTCGACGGGTGCGCGCGAGCTCGAACTCAGCGTCGACGAGGTCATCGCCGAACAGCCGCCGTCGCCGCGCATCACACTCGTGCAGGCGCTGGCGAAAGGCGACCGAGACGAGCTCGCGGTGCAAGCGGCGACCGAGCTCGGCGTCGACGTGATCGTGCCATGGGCGGCGAGCCGCTCCGTCTCCCGGTGGGAGGGTCCGAAAGCAGAGAAGGGCCGACTGCGATGGGCTTCGATCGTGCGCGAAGCCGTCAAGCAATCGATCCGCGCCTGGTTGCCGGTGGTTTCGCCGGTCACGACGACCGCACAGCTCGCCGAGCGACTCGGCGGGCAACGGATGCTGCTGCTCGAGCCGACGGCGACGGCGACGCTGACCGACATCCAACCTGATGGGCGTGATCTTGCGCTCGTGGTCGGTCCCGAGGGCGGCATCGCCCCGGGAGAGTTGGAGCGCCTCACAGCGGCCGGTGCGGAACCCGTGCGGCTCGGGGCATCCGTGCTTCGTACTTCGACGGCCGGGCCGGCCGCGATCGCCGTGCTGAACGCGGCACTCGGGCGGTGGTGAGGCATCCGTCGCTACGATGGTGGAATGACCTCGTCCCGCGCAGAACCGACTCTCTTCGAGCGAATCGCCGCTCGTGAGATCCCCGCGCGGCTGGTCGCGGAGACCGACCGCATCATCGCCTTCCACGACGTCGCGCCCAAGGCGCCGGTGCACGTCGTGGTGACCCCGAAGTCGGGGGAGTACCGCGATGTCGTCGAGCTCGCAGCCGGCGACCCGGGTCTCCTCGCCGAACTCGTCGAGGTCGCGCACGGCGTCGCCGACGAACTCGCCGACGGCCAGTTCCGTCTCGTCTTCAATACGGGCGCCGCCGCCGGCCAGACCATCTTCCACGTGCACGCGCACGTGCTCGCGAACAACAGCCGTGACGGCGGTCTCGAGGAGGCCACGCTTGCCGATGAGTGACCCCATCGGTGCCGGAGACGCCTCGCAGCCCGCCGAGGCCGACGAGGAACGGCTCAGCATCGACGGCATCGCCATGGTGCGACTGCTCGGACCGCAAGACCGGCTGCTCACGACCATCCAGCGCGAATACCCCGGCGTGGCCGTGCACGTGCGCGGCAACGAGATCGCGATCCGCGGCGACGTCGACGATCGCGTGCGCGTGCGCCGCCTCATCGAAGAACTGCTGGAGCTTGTGAAGAACGGGCAAGACCCCACCCCCACCGAAGTGAGGAGCTCGGCCCGCATGCTCGACGCCGATCCCAACGCCAAGCCGTCCGAACTGCTCGGGCAGGTGATCATCTCGAGCCGAGGCAAGACCATCCGGCCCAAAACCGAGGGGCAGCGGCGCTACGTCGACGCGATCGACGAGCACACCATCGTCTTCGGCATCGGCCCAGCAGGCACCGGCAAGACGTACCTCGCGATGGCCAAGGCCGTGCAGGCGTTGCAGCGCAAAGAGGTCAGTCGCATCATCCTGACGAGACCCGCCGTCGAGGCAGGGGAGCGGCTCGGGTTCCTCCCCGGTACGTTGACGGACAAGATCGACCCGTACCTGCGCCCGCTCTACGACGCGCTCAACGAGATGATGGACCCAGAGCTCGTGCCCAAGCTGCTCGCGTCCGGCACGATCGAGGTCGCACCGCTGGCCTACATGCGTGGACGCACCTTGAACGACTCGTTCGTCGTGCTCGACGAGGCGCAGAACACCACGCCAGAGCAGATGAAGATGTTCCTCACCCGGCTCGGATTCGGATCGCAGATGGTCGTCACCGGCGACATCACCCAGATCGACCTCCCGGGCGGCGCGAGCGGGCTCCGACTCGTGACCCGAATCCTCGACCACGTCGACGACATCGAGTTCGTGCACCTCACGAGCGACGACGTCGTGCGGCACACCCTCGTCGGCCGCATCGTCGACGCGTACACCGAGTACGACCAACGCCAGCAAGCGCAGCGATTCGAACGCGACCAAGCACGAGAGTTCGCGAACCGTGCCGAACGGCGCGGTCACCAGGGTCCGCGCGACCACCAGCCACGGCTCGGTAAACGAGATGGACAGGCCAAGTGAGCGAGAAGGCGAGGTTCACGGCGTGAGCATCGAGATCAACAACGAGTCGGCGATCGAAGTCGATGAGGCCGCCATCCAGCGATTGGCCGTCTACGCGCTCGATGCGATGCACGTGCACCCAGACGCTGAGCTCGCGATCGTGCTCGTCGACGAGGGGGCGATGGAGCAACTGCACGTGCAGTGGATGGACGAGCCCGGCCCCACCGACGTGCTGAGCTTCCCGATGGACGAGCTGCGGCCCGGCACCGAGGAGTCGCCAACGCCACCGGGACTGCTCGGCGATGTCGTGCTGTGCCCGCAGGTGGCCGAAGCGCAGGCACGCGCAGCGGGGCATCCGCTCAACGACGAACTGATGCTGCTGACCACCCACGGAATCCTCCACCTGCTCGGCTTCGACCACGCCGAGCCGGCAGAAGAGAAAGAGATGTTCGGCGTCCAGCGCGACATCCTCGTCGGGTTCTCCATGCAGGAGCGGCGCCGCTGACATGCAGCCGTGGATCTTCCTCGGCGCGGCCTTCGTGCTTGTCGCATTCGGCGGGCTCATGGCCGCAGTCGATTCGGCCATCGCGTCGAGCTCGCGTGCCGACGTGACCGAGCTCGCGCTCGAGTCTCGTGCCCGGCGCTCGCTCCTCGCGATCGCCGACGACACCGGCGCGCACGTCAATGCGGTCAACTTCATGCGCATCATCGCCGAGACGACTGCAGCGGTGCTCGTGACCCTCGCCTTCGCGTCGTTCCTCGACAATGTGTGGCTCGTGCTGCTGTACTCGGCGCTCATCATGACTGCCGTGTCGTTCGTGCTCGTCGGCACCAGTCCGCGCAGCGTGGGCCGAGTCAACGCAGCGATGGTGCTGCGACTGACCGCGCCGCTCGTGCATTTCCTGCGCGTATTGCTCGGGCCGCTGGCCGGCGCCCTCGTCTCGCTCGGGAACCGGGTCACCCCTGGGCGGGCCCGGTTCGGCGGTGTCTCGAGCGAAGAGGAACTGCTCAGCATGGTCGACGAGGCGACCGAGCTCGACGTGCTCGAAGAGGGCGACCGTGAGCTCATCCACTCGATCTTCGAGTTCAACGACACGGTCGTTCGCGAGGTCATGGTGCCGCGTACCGACATGATCACGATCGAGTCGTCGGCGCATCTCTCGCACGCCATGGCAGTCTTCCTGAACGCCGGCTACTCGCGCGTTCCAGTGATCGAGCGTGACGCAGACGACGTCACCGGCATCCTCTATCTGCGCGATCTGGCCCGTCTCAGTTTCGAGCGCCCGCTCGACGCTGAGGGACTCACTGTCGGCGAACTCGTGCGACCGGCGGTGTTCGTTCCCGAATCGATGAAGGCCGACGCGCTTCTGCGTCAGATGCAGCTCGAGTCGAACCACCTCGCGATGGTCGTCGACGAGTACGGCGGCATCGCCGGACTCGTGACGCTGGAAGACCTGATCGAGGAACTCGTCGGCGACATCTCCGACGAGTACGACCGCGAGGCCGCTCAAGTCGAAGAGCTGGGTGATGGGCGGTTCCGCGTGAATGCGCGATTGCCGGTCGACGAGCTCGGCGAGCTCTTCGGCCTCGACCTCGACGACGAAGACGTCGACTCAGTGGGCGGCCTGCTCGCGAAAGAGCTCGGCCGCCTCGCGCTGCCGGGTGAACGCGTCACCGTGTCGGGCCTCGTGCTCGAGGCGGAGCGTACGGAAGGCCGACGCAAGCGCATCTCGACGATCCTCGTCGAACGCGATCAGGCGCTCATCGACGTGCAGAGCGCGTTCGAGTCGAGCGGCCCCGATGGAAGGAACAGCCGTGGCTGAGTACCGTGCCGGATTCGTCTCGTTCGTCGGGAGACCCAACGTCGGCAAGTCGACGCTCACGAACGCGCTCGTGGGTGAGAAGGTCGCCATCACGAGCTCGAAGCCGCAGACGACGCGGCGCGCCATTCGCGGCATCGTGCACCGCGAGAACGGCCAGCTCATCCTCGTCGACACCCCAGGATTGCACCGGCCGCGCACCCTGCTCGGCGAGCGTCTCAACGCCCTCGTGCAATCGACGCTCGGCAACGTCGACGTGATCGCGTTCTGCGTGCCTGCGAACGAGCCGATCGGCCCCGGAGATCGATTCATCAACGAGCAGCTCGAGCACTATCCGCGGGCCAAGAAGGTCGCGATCGTCACGAAGACGGATGCCGCGTCGAAGAAGCAGATCGCCGAGCACTTGCTCGCGGTGTCGGAGCTCCGCGAGTGGGCGGCGATCATTCCCGTGTCGGCGCCGCGCGGTGAGCAGCTCGATGTGCTCGTCGCCGAGCTGCTGGCGCTCCTTCCCGAGTCCGAGCAGCCGCTGTATCCGGCAGAGACCCTGACCGACGAAGACCCGGCCGAGCGCATCGCCGAGTTCATCCGCGAGGCCGCGCTCGAGGGCGTCTCCGACGAGCTGCCGCACTCGATCGCGGTCACCGTCGACGACATGGTCGAGCGAGAAGACAAAGACCTGCTCGAGATCTACGCGAATCTCTACGTCGAGCGCGACAGTCAGAAGGGCATCATCATCGGCAAGGGAGGGTCGCGCCTGCGCGAGGTCGGCACGACCGCTCGGGCACAGATCGAGGGCCTACTCGGCCGCAAGGTGCACCTCGCGTTGCACGTGAAGGTCGCAAAGGAGTGGCAGCGCGACCCGAAGCAGCTCGGCCGCCTCGGCTTCTGACCCGGTCCGGGGAGTCTCGCTCGCGTACCTCTCGAGGATGATTCCGGGCGCCGGCTGAAGCTGTGCCACCGGTGAGCGCGTACGGTGGATCGGTGCCCACCCCGATCAGCCGCGCGAAACTCACGACCGACATCGTGCTCGCAGGCGTGTTCGCGCTCGTGTGCCTCCCGCTCGCGTTGCTCGGCGCCGCGCCCGATGTCGCGGTGCTCATCGTCTTCGCCGGGGCGCTCGCGGTGCGCCGGTATTCGCCCGGGTGGTCGCTCGGGCTCGCCTGGGCCGCGGCGCTCGCGCAGATGCTGATGCTGCGCGACCTGCAGCTCTACGACGTCGCAGTCTTCGGCGTGCTCTACTCGAGCGCGGCACACGGCGGCCGAGTCGTGAAGTGGCTGGGCCTCGCGTCGGCGGGCGTCGGCGCCCTGCTCGCGACCGGGTATCTCGCGCTCATCAAACCGCTCATCGACAACGCCGGCTTCCTCGGTCCGCAGGACACGGTCAGCACGCTGATCCTGACCGTCGTGCTCTTCGTCGCATCGATCGCCGTGTTCGTACTGTCGTGGACGGCGGGCCTGCTCGTGCGCTCGGTGCGCGACACGCGTGAAGTGCGCCGGCGTGAAGACGCGGCGAACCGCGAACGAGAGCTGGTCGAGTACCGCTACGTCGTCGAACAGGAGCGCAACCGCATCGCCCGCGACATGCACGACGTCGTCGCGCATTCGCTCGCGGTCGTGATCGCTCAGGCCGACGGCGCCCGGTTCGCAGCCCCATCGCGCCCTGAGGCCGCCGTCGATGCACTCGGCACGATCGCCGGTGTCGCCCGCGGCGCTCTCGGTGACGTGCGCCTGCTCCTCGCAGAGCTCCGTCACGATGAGGCGGGCGCACCCCAGCCGGTGCTCGACGACCTCGACGGATTGCTCGAGCAGGTGCGCGCGGCGGGCCTCGACGTGCGCTTCGCCGAGATCGGCGAACGGCTGCCGCTCGGCACCGGCCACCAGATCGCGGTCTACCGCATCGCGCAGGAAGGCCTGACCAATGCCCTGCGACACGGCGACGTGAGCGCGCCGGTGCACCTCGAGCTGGCCTGGGACGCCGAAGGCGTGGCGATCACGCTCGTGAACGCCAGAAAGGCGGATGCCGCTTCGCCCGAGTCGCACGCGTTCCGCCACGGGATCCCCGGCATGCGCGAGCGAGCTCAACTCACGGGTGGCACGTTGCGCGCGGAGGCGGGCGACGACGGCCTGTTCCGGCTCATCGCACGTATTCCGGCGCAGGCGGGAAGGCCCGCATGAGCGACATCCGGGTCGCACTGGTCGACGACCAGGCCTTGTTCCGTGCCGGCGTGCGCATGCTCATCGAATCGCAGCCCGACCTCGAGGTGGTCGGCGAAGCGGGCGATGGTGCGGCCGCGGTCGTCCTGGCGGCGCGCGAGCGACCCGATGTCGTGCTCATGGACGTGCGCATGCCGGTGCAGGACGGCATCGCCGCGACCGAGCAGATCCTCGCGGCTGCCGAGCGCGACGGAGTCGTTCCCCCGAGGATCCTCGTGCTCACGACCTTCGATCTCGACGAGAACGCGGCTCGTGCGATCCGCGCAGGGGCGAGCGGGTTCGTGCTGAAGGACGCCGACCCCGAGTTCCTGCTCGCGGCGGTGCGCACGGTGCATCAGGGCAACCAGGTGATCGCTGCCGCAGCGACCCGCGCGCTGTTCGCCCATGTCGGGCGGGGCAGTGGCCGGCGCCCGGCGCCAGCCGCATGGACGGACCTCACCCCGCGTGAACGCGAGATCTTCGGTCTCGCGGCCCGCGGGCTCAGCAACGGCGAGATCGCGGCATCCGAGTTCCTCTCGGAGGCGACGGTGAAGACGCATATCAGTCGTATCCTCGCCAAGCTCAGCCTGCGCGATCGCGTGCAGCTCGTGGTGTTCGCCTACGAGCACGATCTCGACGCTCCGGCTCCCTGAGTTCGTCGAAGGGAGTCGCCGACGACAGGAGCGCTCGACAGGAGCGCCTCGACAGGCTCAGCGAGCCAGGCTCAGCGAGCCGGACCGGCGAGGTCTCGATACGGCGCTGGCGCGCCTACTCGACCGACGAATGGGATCATCCCAGAGGATGACGGCGAACCATCCATTCGCCGGATGCCTCGACACCCGCGCCGTCCGTAACGTCGATGACATGCAGATCCAACCCTCTGACCTCGGCCTGATCGCCCGCGTCGCCGAACTCGGCAAGCGCTACGGAGACGGCCCGGGTGCCGTCACTGCCCTCGACGATGTCTCGCTCGGCCTCCGCCGCGGAGAGTTCACCGCCATCATGGGCCCATCGGGATCGGGCAAGTCGACGCTCATGCACATCATGGCCGGGCTCGACTCGCCGAGTGGTGGGCGGGTGTGGCTCGGCGACACCGATATCACCGAGCTCTCGGATTCGGCTTTGACCGTGCTGCGGCGACGCCGGATCGGCTTCATCTTCCAGTCGTTCAACCTCGTGCCGACACTCGACGTGCGCGGCAACGTCATGCTTCCGTTCGATCTCGACGGGCGCCGGCCCACGCGCGAGGAGCAGGGCTGGATCGACGAACTCTTCGACACGCTGGGCCTGCGTTCCCGCATCGGGCATCGACCGCACGAACTGTCAGGCGGCCAGCAGCAGCGCGTCGCGATCGCCAGGGCTTTGGCCACCCGGCCCGACCTCGTGTTCGCCGACGAGCCCACCGGCAATCTCGACTCGCGCACCGGTCGCGAGGTGCTCGGGCTCCTCGCCGCGGCCAGCGCCCGATACGGCCAGTCGATCGCCATGGTGACGCACGACCCGATCGCGGCGAGCCACGCCGACCGCATCCTCTTCCTCGCCGACGGTCGGATCGTCCGCGATTCGGGGCGCTCGACGGCCGGGGAGATCTCGACCTTCATGCTGTCCATGGAGGCGGCGGCCTGATGCGCAGCCAATTCAGGGATCAATGGCCGACGCTCATCGTTGCAACCCTCGCGGGCAGCTTCGGAGTCGCCCTGCTGCACGTCACCGGGCTGCTCGGTGCTGTGGTCGCCGCCGACGACGTCACCGGCTCGAGCGCGACGGTCGCGCTCATGCTCGGGATCGTCGCGAGCGTCTTCATCGTCGTCGCGATCTACGTTTCCGCCATCGTCACCGCCAACACGGTCTCGACGGTCGTCGCCGGGCGCACGCGCCTCATCGCGTTGCTCCGCCTGATCGGCTCGAGCGCGAGGACCCAGCGTGCGCAGGTCGCCAAAGAGGGGTTCCTCATCGGTGTCGTGGGAGCCGCCGTCGGTGTCGTCATCGGTTCTGGCCTCGCGTTCGCGCTCGAGGAGGTCGCGGTGCGGGTCGACCTGCTCCCTGCAACCGACTACGACTATCTGAACCCCCAGGTCGCCCTGCCTGCGATCGCGGTCGTGTTGACGACGTGGCTCGCGTCGTGGGTCGGATCGCGCCGGGTGCTCGCCGTGAGTCCCGTCGAAGCAATCGGCAATGCGAACGAGCACGACCGCAGCGAGGTCACCGCGCAGCGCGCGCGCAACGTGATCGCCCTCGCGCTCGTCGTGGTGGGGCTCGTGCTGGTCGCGCTCGGGGTCATCGCGGGGTTGGTCAGCCCGTTCGGGGTCTTCATCGGGCTCGTCGGCGGCGTGGTCTCGTTCACGGGCATCGTGCTCGGTGCGCACCTGGTGATGCCGCCGGTGCTGCGGCTCGTCGGCCGGATGCTCGGGAGTTCGCCGGCCGCCCGGCTCGCAGCGGAGAACGCGGTGCGCCACCCCGAGCGCAGCTCGCGCATGACGATCGGCCTCGTGATCGGCGTGACGCTCGTGACGACCTTCAGCGTCACGATGCAGTCCTATCGCGACATCATCGCGGCGGCGCAGCGGGCCCAACCCGAGGTGTATCAGGGCATCGACGAGACGATGAACGTCACGGTGACGGTCTTCACCGTGCTGATCGGCTTCAGCGCCCTCATCGCCGCGATCGGCATGGTCAACACGCTCTCGCTCAGTGTGTTGCAGCGCACTCGCGAGCTGGGCCTGCTGCGGGCGCTCGGCTTCGATCGCCGGCAGCTGCGAGCGATGATCGTCGCCGAGAGCGCGTCGCTCACGATCGCGGCGACCCTGACGGGGCTCGTGCTCGGTTTCGTGTACGGCTGGGCGGGGGCGCAGGCGCTGCTCGGCAACGTGAACGGCAGCCCAGGCATCGTGCTGCCGGGCATTCCGTGGGCGATGTTCGGTGTGCTCATCGTCGCGGCCGGCGTGTTGACGATCGTGGCCTCGATCGCTCCGGCCCGGCGTGCGATGCGCGTCTCGCCGGTCGTCGCCCTCGCGGCCGACTAGGGACTCACGACGCGAGGTGAAGAAGGGGAACGGAACGAGCGGATGCATCGGAATGCATCCGCTCGTTCCGTCATGTTGCGCGCCCGGCCAGGCGCGGTGTTAGCCTTGCCGTGTGCTTCACGGCCTGCTTCTCCTTAGCTGCCGCAGCGAGTCCTAGTTCTCAGGCCTCCCTCGCTGCGGAGTTCGTCGTCGGCTGAAACCCATCCGTAAGCGAGAAGAGCACCTCATGCAGAACACCCAGAAGCCGTCTTCGATGCCCGTGCATCGCTACCGTGCGTTCCACGAGCAGATCCACGTCGATCTGCCCGATCGCACGTGGCCGTCCAAGCGCATCGAACGGGCGCCGCGTTGGTGCGCGGTCGACCTCCGTGACGGCAACCAGGCCCTCATCGACCCGATGAGCCCCGAGCGCAAGCGCATCATGTTCGACCTGCTGGTCAAGATGGGCTATAAGGAGATCGAGGTCGGGTTCCCGTCGGCAAGCCAGACGGACTTCGACTTCGTGCGCAGCCTCATCGAAGAGGGCGCGATCCCCGACGACGTCACGATCCAGGTGCTGACGCAGGCCCGCGATCACCTCATCGAGCGCACGTACGAGTCGATCTCCGGCGCGAAGCAGGCCATCGTGCACCTGTACAACTCGACGAGCATCCTGCAGCGCGAGGTCGTCTTCCGCACCGATAAGCAGGGCATCATCGATATCGCGCTGCACGGCGCGCGCAAGTGCCGTGAGATGGAATCGACCGTCCCCGGCACGACGGTCTACTACGAGTACTCGCCCGAGAGCTACACGGGCACCGAGCTCGAGTTCGCGGTCGACGTGTGCAACCAGGTCATCGAGATCTTCGAGCCGACGCCCGAGCGCAAGGTCATCATCAACCTGCCGGCGACGGTCGAGATGGCCACGCCCAACGTCTACGCCGACTCGATCGAATGGATGTCGCGGCACCTCGCCCACCGCGAGAATGTGATTCTCTCGCTGCACCCCCACAACGACCGCGGCACGGCCGTCGCCGCCGCCGAACTCGGGTATCTCGCCGGCGCCGACCGCATCGAAGGCTGCCTGTTCGGCAATGGCGAGCGCACCGGCAACGTCGACCTCGTCGCTCTCGGCATCAACCTGTTCACGCAGGGCATCGACCCGCAGATCGACTTCTCCGACATCGACGAGGTCAAGCGCACCGTCGAGTACTGCAACCAGCTGCCGGTGCCAGAGCGTCACCCGTGGGCCGGTGACCTCGTCTACACGGCGTTCTCGGGCTCGCACCAAGACGCCATCAAGAAGGGCTTCGAGGCGATGGATGCCGAGGCGGAGCGCCGCGGTGTCGCACTCGGTGAGCTCGAATGGGCGGTGCCGTACCTGCCCGTCGACCCGCGCGACCTCGGACGCAGCTACGAGGCCGTCATCCGTGTGAACTCGCAATCGGGCAAGGGAGGGGTCGCCTACCTCCTGAAGACCGATCACGCACTCGACCTGCCGCGCCGCCTGCAGATCGAGTTCTCGGGCGTCGTGCAGGCCAAGACCGACGCCGAGGGCGGCGAGGTCTCGAGCGATGAGATCTGGCGCGTCTTCAACGACGAGTACCTGCCGGCGCCCCAGGAGCACCCCGACGAGAAGTGGGGTCGCTTCGAACTGCTGTCGCTGCGCACCGAGAGCGCGCTCGACGGGGTCGTCAACGTGCGCGTCGGGCTGCGCGACGGCGAAGAGCGGGTCGAGGCCGACGCGAGCGGCAACGGTCCCATCTCGGCATTCCTCGCCGTACTCGGCGCAGAGGGCGTCAAGGTGGCGCTGCGCGACTACGTCGAGCACACGCTCGCGGCGAGCGGCAATTCACTCGCTGCCGCGTACGTCGAGCTCGAGGTCGACGGCCGGGTGCTGTGGGGTGTCGGCATCGACGCCGACATCTCGACGGCGTCGCTGAAGGCCGTCGTCTCCGCCGTCAACCGCGCACTGCGCAACGCGGTCGCGTCCGAGGCGGAGCGCGAGTTCGTCGGCGTCTGACGAGTCTCGGATGCCGCGCGCACGAGGTGCGCCCGCGGCATCCGGCGGTGCCACACATCGAGTTGCCCGACTCTGTCCAGAGTCGGGCAACTGGACGCGTGCAGGGTTGTCAGGCTCGACGCCAGACCTTCCAGGTGCCGAGTGCCCGCTGTTCGGGCAGGCTCCAACCGAAGCGCACCGAGCCCAGACGGGTGAGCGTGGTCACGACGACGCACACCGTGGCCGCGATGACCACGTTCACGCCGAGCGCGACGAGTACGACGAGCAGCACAGTGCCGGCCGTTGCGGCGATGGCGTAGAGCGATCCGACGTGCATGAGCGCGATCGGCAGGTTGAGGGCGACATCGCGGAGGATCGATCCGCCCACGGCCGAGAGCACTCCGATGAAGACCGCAGGCACTACCGGCACGCCATAGGCGAGGGCCTTCGAGGTGCCGATCGCGCCGAAGAGCCCGATCGTCACTGCGTCGAGGGCGATGATGAGGCCGTTGAGTTTCGTGAAGACGCGCAACAGTGCCATGCCGAGTAGGGCGGCCGCGGTCGCGATCGGCAGGTACCAGTTGCTCGAGATCGCGGCCGGCAGTTGATTCAGCAGCAGATCGCGCATGAGGCCGCCGCCGAGGCCGACGATGACACCGATGAGGGCAACGCCGAGCAGGTCGATGCGTCGTTCGGTCAGTCGGGCGGCGAACATCGCACCCTGGATCGCGCCGATGGCCACGGCTACGAGGTCGAGCCAGAGGGGGATCGTGAAGAGTGCGTGGTTCACGGCACCAGTGAACCACGCGCCGGAAGCGCGAGGAGACAACCGCGCCGCGGCATCCGCTTCGGCCGGTTCTGCTGCGCGGGGTGGGAGAATGAAGGGTGCCCGTGTATCGAGATGAAGCCGTTGTGCTCCGCACCCACAAGCTGGGTGAGGCCGACCGCATCGTCACGCTGTTGACGCGGCAGCACGGCAAGGTTCGCGCGGTCGCGAAGGGGGTGCGGCGCACCGGTTCGAAGTTCGGCTCCCGGCTCGAGCCGTTCATGGTCGCCGACCTGCAGTTGTACGAGGGCCGCAGCCTCGACGTCGTCACGCAGGCGGAGTCGCTCGGCTCCTACGGCGCGCTCATCACTCAGGACTACTCGGCATACACCGCGGCGAACGCCATGGTCGAGGCCGCCGACAAGCTCACCGAGGCCGAGGGCTCGCTGCAGCAGTACCTGCTGCTCGTCGGCGCCCTGCGCTCGCTCTCGAGGAGCGAACACGGGGCGAGCCTCACGCTCGATTCGTACCTGCTGCGCGCGCTCGCGCTTGCGGGCTGGGCGCCGAGCTTCCAGGACTGTGCCCGCTGCGGCAAGGTGGGCGAGCACACCGCGGTCGTCGTGCAGCTCGGCGGCGTGGTCTGCGACGAATGCGCACCGCCCGGCACTCCGCGCATCGCGGGTTCCACTGTGGCGCTGCTCGGCGCCTTACTCGCCGGGGACTGGGCGTTCGCGAAGGCCTCGAGCGACCGCGACCGGGGCCAGGCGAGCGGCATCATCGCCGCCTACACCCAATGGCACCTCGAGCGGGGTCTTCGCTCGTTGCCGCACGTATCCAGGGAGACGACCGCCCAGTGAGTCCGAAGCCCTTCACCCACCGTGACGCGGTTCCCTACCGGCCGATCGACTGGACGGGTCTGTATCCGCCCGAGCTGCCGAAAGGGGCGGTGCCCGAGCACGTCGCCATCGTCATGGACGGCAACGGCCGATGGGCCAACAAGCGCGGCCTCACTCGCATCGAGGGGCACAAGGCGGGCGAGGTGGCACTGCTCGACGTCGTGGCCGGCGCGATCCAGGCCGGCGTGAAGCACCTCTCGGTGTACGCCTTCTCGACCGAGAACTGGAAGCGTTCGCCCGAAGAGGTGCGCTTCCTCATGGGCTACAACCGCGACGTGCTGCATCGGCGGCGCGACCAGCTCAACGAGTGGGGGGTGCGCATCCGATGGGCGGGGCGACGGCCGCGGCTCTGGGCCTCGGTGATCAAGGAACTGCAGTTCGCTGAGACGCTCACCGCGGGAAACGACACCCTCACCCTCACCATGTGCGTCAACTACGGCGGGCGCACCGAGATCGCCGACGCGGTGCGGTCGATCGCCGACGACGTGGCATCCGGCCGCCTTCGTCCCTCGGCCGTGTCGGAGAAGCTCATCGCGAAGCGGCTCTACGTGCCCGAACTGCCCGACGTCGACCTGTTCGTGCGCAGCTCGGGGGAGCAGCGCACGTCGAACTTCATGCTCTGGCAGTCGGCCTACGCCGAGATGGTGTTCCTCGATACGCTCTGGCCAGACTTCTCGCGCGTCGATCTCTGGCAGGCCATCGAGTTGTACGCAGGCCGTAACCGCCGCTTCGGCGGCGCAGTGGATACGCCGACCGTCAGCTGAAGCAGGGCCGCTGGCGCCCCGTTGTCACCGCCCGCGCCGTCGGAAGAGGCCGGCGAACAGGGCGTGCAGCAGCGGCAGCACCGAGAGCGCAACGAGGGTCGTGCTGAGCGCCGGGTTCGGCGTGGCGAGCAATGCGCCGCCGATGAGCAGGGCCGCGAAGAGCAGGGCGGAGACGACCCGGCGAGCGAGCCCTTCGATGCGATCGATGCGCTGCTCGAGCCGTGAGGTGTCGAAGGACAACCTGCCCTCGTCGGCCTTGGTGATGAGCGCATCGATGCGATTCGGCAACTGCCAGACCAGTTTCGCGTTCGTCGCGGCCTGCGCCCCGAGATCTTGTGCGAGGTTGCCGCGCTCCTCGTTCAGGAGCTGTGTGGCGTAGGGCTCGACCGCCTCCCACACATTGAACTCGGGGTCCAGTGCGCTGCACATGCCCGACGTCAGGGCCAGCGCCCGGAACAGAAGGAGCAGTTGCTCGGGCAGCTGGAAGGGCAGCGAGCGCATGACGTCGCCGAACTCGTCGCCGAAGTCGCTGAGCTCGCGCGGATCGACGTCTTTCAGCTGGGCGAATCCCAAGCCGCCGAACCGCGCGAAGAGCTGGGTGAGGGCGCGCTCGAGCTCACCGGTGTCGGCCGACGGCAGGAGTACGCCGATCTGCTGTGCCGCCTGGATCATGCCGCGACCGTCGCGCGCGGCGACGGCGATGACGAGGGTGCGGAGGCCGGCTCGCAGTTCGGCGGGCACCTCGGCCATCATGCCGAAGTCCACGAAGGTGAGCCGCCACTGCGCAGCGGTGCCAGGAGTGGCCGCGCCCGCAGAGGCGGCGCCCGCAGCTGCCACGCCCGGGGTGACGAAGATATTGCCCGGGTGCGGGTCGGCGTGCACGAAACCGTGCGTGAACACCTGCTCGAACATGCTCTCGGCGAAGACCCGGGCCACCTCGCCAGGTGCGATGCCCGCAGCACGCAGCGCAGCGGTGTCATTGATCTTGATCGCCGTCACGTCCTCGAGCGTGAGCACGCGCCGAGTTGTACGCTCCCACACGATCGCGGGAGCGGCGACCCGGGAGTCGTCGGCGAAGGCTTCGGCGAATCGTTCACCGCTCGCGGCCTCGTGCAGGTAGTCGATCTCTTCGAGGCAGGTCGCCGCGAACTCCTCGACGAGCGCTGGTGCGTCGACCCGGTCGGACACGATTCGGACGCGCTGCACCCAGCCGGCGATGCGGCGGAGGGCCGCGAGGTCGACCGCGACGATCTGATCGATGCCCGGCCGCTGCACCTTGACCACCACGTCGACGAGTCCGGTGTCAGCGGTATCGCCATCGGCGAGTCGTGCGCGATGCACCTGGCCGAGTGAGGCGGCGGCGACCGGCGTCTCGTCGACGCGGGCGAACACCCGCTCGAGCGGGGCACCGAGCTCGGCCTCGGCGAGCGCTCGGATCGCCGGGAACGGCTCGGCCGGCACTTCGTCTTGCAACCCCTCGAGCTCGGCGGTGATCTCGGGCGGGAGCACGTCGAGGCGGGAGGAGAGGAACTGCCCGACCTTGATCATGAGCCCGCCGAGGTCGACCGCGAGAACGCGGAACTGCTGTGCGAGCCGGCGCATCCGTCGTTCCCGCGAGCGCTCGGCGATGCCCGCGAGACCGATGCGGGGGAGCACGAGCTCGAACCACCAGAGCGCCGTGAGTTGGCGCGCCGCGAAGCGCAGAATGCGGCGCGTGCGCACGGGTCGGGCGCCTCCCTCCACCTGGTTCAGCCCTCGGCGAGGATCGAGTAGAGCCCGCGCCGGGTCTCGTCGAGCAGCTCGACCGCTCGCCGCGCCTGCTCGGGCGTGCCGCTGCGGGCGATCTGCGCGGCCGCAGCGGCGAGTTCGACGCCCGCCTTCGACAGTGCGCGGTGCTGGTCGGCCCCCTGCGGCCCTGCTGCCTCCCACGGTGCAGGTCGGTCGGCTCCGGCGGATGCCTCGTCGCGGCCGGCCTCGGTGAGCGAGTAGGTCTTGCGCCCCCGCAGTTCTTCCGCGACGATCAGCCCCTCGTCGGCGAGTAACTGCAGCGTCGGGTACACCGAACCCGCGCTCGGCTTCCATCTGCCGCCGCTGCGCTCTTCGATCTCGTGGATGATCTGGTAGCCGTGCATCGGCTCTTCGCTGAGCAGTGCCAGCACGGCCGCGCGCACGTCGCCCCGCGCCATGCGGGACGAGCCGGGTCGCTGCTCGAACGAAGAGCGCAACTGCTGCATCGCCTCCCAGATCGCGGCGGCGGGCCCGTCGCCCGAGAAGCCAGTTGAGCCGAAGTCTCCTGTGGAGCCTGATCCGTTCATGACGACCTCCTGAGGTGCAATCGAACGATACTCAACGATATATCGTTCAGGCCGGATCGGGAAGGGTGCCCGGGCCGGAGCGTCCGAAGACGTGAGCGATCCAGGCGTCTGCCTCGCGCGGATGCCGCAGCCGAACGACTTCGAGAGCGGGATGACGCGCTTCGGCCGCGGCGACGAGTTCGAGCCGGCCGGCATGCGTGTTCCAGGCCCATCGGACGATGTGCTCGGGGTCGGTGAAGATCGTGTGGAGCGGCGCCTCCCTATTGCCGTTCCAGAGCTCCTCGCGCCGCAGTCGACGGCGCACCGTGCGCGTGATCACTCGCTGCATCACGAGCGGGCGCGAGTAGTCGAGCGAGAGCATCACATCGGCCCGGCCGGCGAGCAGCTCGCGCACGGGCTCGTACAGCCACTCGATGACCCAGCTTTGTTGCGCTGTGAAGGCGTCGACATCGTCCACGAAGCTCGGGCGAGGCGTCCAGTCCGGTCCGTGGAAGAGGGCGTCGATCTCCAGGTACGGCAGGGCGGATGCCGCGGCGATCCGCCGCGCGAGGGTCGACTTGCCTGCCCCGCTCGTGCCTGCGACGAGGATGCGGCGCGGTGCGGGATCGGGCATCATCCGAGCCTATCGAGGTGCTGGTCGTAACGAGTTCGCCGGGTTGAAACTCGCGTGGGGAATACGGTGCACGATGCATCCGTTCGCATACCTCGTGAGTGAAGCCATCAAGATCGACATCTGGTCCGACATCGCGTGCCCGTGGTGCTACATCGGCAAGCGTCACCTCGAGAGCGGAATCGCCTCGCTCGGCGACGACGCGCCTGCCGTCGACATCACGTACCACTCCTTCGAGCTCTCGCCCGACACCCCGCTCGATTTCGAGGGCTCCACGGTCGAGTATCTGGCCGATCGCAAGGGCATGCCGATCGAGCGCGCCGAGCAGATGCTCGAACACGTCACGGGCGTCGCCGCGAACGCCGGACTCGACTACCACTTCGAAAAAGTCGCCCACACGAAGACGCTGAAGGCGCACGAACTCCTGCACTTCGCGAAGGCCAACGGCAAGCAGCTCGAGCTGAAGGAGCGCCTGCTGAAGGCCTACTTCGTCGAGGGCGGGCGCGTGAACCGCATCGACGAGCTCGTGAGCTTCGCCGTCGAGGTCGGCCTCGACGCAGACGAGGCGCGCGAAGCGCTCGAGTCGGATCGCTACGCGTCAGACGTGCAGGCCGACATTGCGCAGGCACAGGACTACGGCATCAACGGTGTTCCGTTCTTCGTGATCGACGGCAAGTACGGCATCTCGGGTGCGCAACCTGCCGAGGTCTTCGCCCAAGCGATCACGCAGGTCGCCGGCGAGCGCGACGGAGCGGCCGCATGAGCGGTCCCGAGGCAGTTCAGGCGACGGATGCTGCTGTGCCCGCGCCGTTCGCGATGATCACGGGCGACCCTTCGGCGATGGTCTGCGAGGGTGACGTCTGCTACATCCCTGGCGCGCCGGTCGAGTAGGCGCGCCAGCGCCGTATCGAGACCCTGCGGCTATTCCGGATCGGAGATGTCAGCCACGGTGGCGCCGAGTGCGTCGATGAGCCGATCGGCGTCGACGAAGAGGCTGCGGCCGTGCTCGCCTGCTCCCATCGAGACGCGCCGGCCGGCGATCGAGGCATCGGCGACGACCGGCCATGCCGTGGTCGAGCCCAGCGGGGTGATCGTGCCGCGTTCGTAGCCCGTCGCGGCGAGCGCGAGCGAGGCATCGGGCAACTGGAGCTTGTTCACCCCGACGAGCGCACGCAGCTTGGGCCAGGAGATCTTGCGACCACCGGGCACGAGGGCGAACAGGAATGCGCCGTCGCTGCGCTTGACGACGAGCGACTTGACGATGTCGGCGGGCGTGATGCCCAGGAGCTCGGCCGCCTCCTCGATGTTGCGCGCTGCCGGGCGCTCGATGATCTCGACGTCGAGGCCTCGTGCAGCGGCATCCGCTCGCACTCGATCTACGCCCGTGAGCTCTGACATCTCGTCCTCCCCAGCCTCGTCTTCCCGTGAATCCTAGGCGCGCATGGCCGAAGCGGGCGAGCCTGCCCCGAACTCTGGGAGAATCTTGGTGATGTCCTCCACCACCATGCTTCCAGCGGGCCCGCTGACGATCGGCGGGCTCGCCCTCGACGTGCCCGTCGTGCTCGCCCCAATGGCCGGCATCACGAACACGGCGTTCCGTCGCCTCTGCCGCGAGTTCGGCGCCGGTCTCTACGTCAGCGAGATGATCACCTCGCGTGCGCTCGTCGAGCGCACTCCCGAGTCGATGCGCCTCATCACGCACCACGAGTCAGAGACGCCGCGCTCGATCCAGCTCTACGGCGTCGACCCGAAGACTGTCGCCGAGGCGGTCACCATGCTCGTCGCCGAAGACCGTGCAGACCACATCGACCTGAACTTCGGATGCCCCGTGCCGAAGGTCACCCGCAAGGGCGGGGGAGCCGCGCTGCCGTGGAAGAGCGGGCTCTTCCGGGACATCGTCGAGGGCGCGGTGCAAGCCGCCGGCGAAATTCCGCTCACGATCAAGATGCGCAAGGGCATCGATGCCGACCACCTCACCTACCTCGAGGCGGGGCGCATCGCCGAAGGCGCGGGTGTCGCCGCAGTCGCACTGCATGCGCGCACCGCCTCGGAGTTCTACTCCGGCGAGGCAGACTGGTCGGCCATCGCGAAGCTCAAAGAGACAGTGACGAGCGTTCCGGTGCTCGGCAACGGCGACATCTGGTCGGCCGATGACGCACTGCGCATGGTCGCCGAGACCGGGTGCGACGGAGTCGTGGTCGGGCGCGGATGCCTCGGTCGTCCGTGGCTCTTCGGCGACCTCGCCGCAGCGTTCCGCGGAGAATCGCAGAGCTTCCAGCCGTCGCTCGGCGAGGTCGCGCAGACGTTCCGGCGCCACGCCGAGCTCCTCACCGAGTTCTTCGACAGCGAAGAACGCGGGTGCCGTGACATCCGCAAGCACGTCGCCTGGTACTTCAAGGGATATCCCGTCGGGGGAGACCTTCGGGCCCGGCTCGCGACGGTCGAGTCCCTCGCCCAGCTCGACGAGCTGCTCGGCACGCTCGACTGGTCGATGCCCTACCCGGGCGAGGGCGCCGAGGGTCCGCGCGGCCGCGCCGGCACTCCCAAGAAGCCGGCGCTGCCCGACGGCTGGCTCGACTCCCAAGAGCTCGTCGGCCACGATCGGGTCACCCTCGTCGACGCCGAACTCGACACGAGCGGCGGCTGAGCGTGCGCGAACGACTCTTCGGCGGATACGAACCCGCCGATACCGAACGCTGGCTCCCCGAACAGCACTCCTCGCGGCGCAGCGACTTCGCTCGCGATCGTGCGAGGCTCCTGCACTCCAGTGCGCTCCGCCGGCTGGCGGCCAAGACCCAGGTGCTGAGCCCCACTGCTGGGCTCGACTTCGCGCGCAATCGGCTCACGCACTCGCTCGAAGTGGCCCAAGTCGGTCGAGAGCTCGCCGAGAGTCTCGGGCTCGACCCCGACGTCGTCGACACCGCTTGCCTCGCGCACGACCTCGGCCACCCGCCCTTCGGCCACAACGGCGAGAAGGCGCTCAACACGTGGGCGATCGACATCGGCGGATTCGAGGGCAACGCGCAGACGCTGCGACTGCTCACGAGGCTCGAGCCGAAGGTGTTCGGCCCCGACGGTCGCAGCTACGGCCTCAACCTCACGAGGGCGAGCCTCGACGCGAGCTGCAAGTACCCGTGGCCCGAAGAGACGAGCGTCGCCGACCCGTCGGGCCGGGCGAAGTTCGGCTTCTACCAGGGTGACGTCGAGGTGTTCCGTTGGCTCCGGGCCGGCGCACCCGAGCGGAGGCTCTGCATCGAGGCGCAGGTCATGGACCTCTCCGACGACATCGCCTACTCCGTGCACGACTTCGAAGACGCCGTGGTCAACGGCTACATCGACGTCGCCGCTCTCGGCGCACGCGTCGATCACGATGGCCTCGTCAGCTCGATGTACGAGTGGATCGGCGGGTCCATCGCCCACGACGAACTCATCGCGGCGTTCGATCGACTCGATTCGCTCGACGGTTGGCTCGACACCTGGGATGGCAGTCGCCGCGACCAAGGCCGTCTGAAGAACCTCACGAGCCAGCTCATCGGTCGCTTCGCGCACGCTGCGACCGCAGCGACTCGGGCGGCGTTCCCGGTCGCGAGCCTCATCCGATTCGACGCCGACGTCGTCGTGCCGCGCGAGATCCAGGCTGAGATCGCGGTACTGAAGGGCATCGTCGCGGCATTCGTGATGTCGCGCAACACCCGGCAGCCGATCTATCACCAGCAGCGGGAGGTGCTCACCTCCCTCGCCGACACGCTCCTCGAAACGGGCGAGCAGCACCTCGACTCGGGGTTCGCCGAAGACTGGCGAGCGGCCGCAGATGATGTTGCGCGCAAACGCGTCGTCGTCGACCAGGTCGCGAGTCTCACCGACCAATCGGCTCTCGCTTGGTACGAGCGCCTCGTGCAGCGCTGAGAACCGATGCCGTCGGCCGGCCGTCGGGACTTCCGGGCGAACTAGGATGAGAACCATGGCGGGCCGAATTCGACAGAGCGATGTCGATGAGGTGAAGGCCCGAACCAACATCGCCGACATCGTGGGCGAGCACGTCAATCTGAAGTCCGCCGGCGTCGGGTCGATGAAGGGGCTCTGTCCCTTCCACGACGAACGCAGTCCGAGCTTCCATGTGCGGCCGGGGCTCGGCTATTACCACTGCTTCGGCTGCGGCGAGTCGGGTGACGCGTACACGTTCCTGCAGCGAATGGACCACGTCTCCTTCACCGAAGCCGTCGAGCGGCTCGCAGGGCGCATCGGGCTCGAACTGCACTACGAAGACGGCGGGCAGGCCTCCGATCACGGCAACCGAGCTCGTCTGCTCGCCGCGAATCAAGCCGCTGCCGAGTTCTTCACCGAACGACTCGGCACGCCCGAGGCCGAGGTCGGTCGCCGGTTCCTCGGCGAGCGCGGGTTCGACGCCGAGGCGGCGAAGCGGTTCGGCGTCGGCTTCGCGCCGAAGAGCTGGGATGCGCTCACCGACCACCTGAAAGGCCGCGGGTACACGAGTGATGAGCTCGCGGCATCCGGCCTCGTCTCGCAGGGCGATCGTGGCATATACGACCGTTTCCGCGGCCGACTCGTCTGGCCGATTCGCGACGTCACCGGGCAGACCGTCGGCTTCGGCGCCCGGCGGCTGCTCGACGACGACAAGGGCCCCAAGTACTTGAACACCCCCGAGACCGCGGTCTACCACAAGTCGCAGGTGCTCTACGGCCTCGATCTCGCCAAGCGCGACATCTCCAAGTCGCGCCGGGTCGTCGTCGTCGAGGGGTACACCGATGTCATGGCCTGCCACCTCGCCGGCGTCACGACCGCGATCGCCACCTGCGGCACCTCGTTCGGCGTCGACCACATCAAGGTGCTGCGCCGAGTGCTCGGCGACGACTCGGGCCTCGGCGAGGTCGTGTTCACCTTCGACGGCGATGCCGCAGGCCAGCAGGCCGCGATGCGCGCCTTCGGCGAAGAGCAGCGCTTCGCAGCCCAGACCTTCGTCGCGGTCGCTCCCGACGGGCTCGACCCGTGCGACCTGCGTCTCGCTCGAGGCGACGCTGCGGTGCGCACCCTCATCGACTCGCGCACGCCGATGTTCGAGTTCGTCATCAAGCACACCCTCGCTCGCTACGACCTCGAAACAGTCGAGGGGCGGGTCGCCGCGCTTCGAGCGGCGGCGCCGATCATCGCCGAGATGCGCGACCCAGCGGCTCGCCCCGGGTACACGCACCAGCTCGCGCGCATGCTCGGCGTCGAACTCGCCGAGGTGACGCGCGCCGTGCGATCGGCATCGAGTCGCGCGAAGCCGGCGGGGGAGCGGGGCGGGTCGCCGGCGCCCGTCACGGCCGGCGGTGGCGCGGCAGTCGCGACGGATGTCCCCGAGCGCCCGTTCTCGATCACCCAACTCCCGGCCGACCCTGCCACCCGCCTCGAGCGCGATGCACTCCAGGCGATGCTGCAGTACCCCGACGCGGTCGGAGCTGAGCTGCTGCGTCACGCCGTCGACAGCCGCTTCGGCAATCCGTCGCTCGCCGTCATCCGTGATGGAATCGCCTCGGTGCTGGCCACCCCTGATACGGCGGTGCGTGTCGATCGTGTCATCGCCGAGGTGCCCGCGCCCTTCGCGGGCCTCGTGCAACAACTCGCGGTCGCCCCCGTGCCGCAGCGCAGTGAGGGCGAGCTCACTGCGTACGTGCAGGCGGTCGTGAGTGCGCTCGTCGATCGCGAGCTGCTGCGACAGAAGTCCGAGCTGCTCGGGCGCCTGCAGCGCACCGATCGTGCCGATCTCGCAGCGTACGGCACGCTGCAGCGCGCTCTCGTCGAGATCGAGACCGAGCGTCGAGCCCTTCGCGCGGAGTAGCGTGGGTCAGTCGTCGCCCACCACGATGCGATCGAGCTGCTCCCTGAGCTTCACCCCATCGGCGCCGGCGGGCCAGAGCTTGACGAGGTGTCCTTCAGCGTCGATGAGTGCGGTCATGGGCGGTTCGGTCACCGCGTAGGAGCGCCAGATCTGAAGTTCAGGATCGACGAGCACCGGCTGATCGACGTGATGCTCGTCGAGGTAGCTCGCGAGGGCCTCCCCATCGGTATCACCCGAGACTTGCGCGATGGCGATCATGTCGCCGTACTCCGAGTCGATCTCCGAGAGAACGGACTGTTGTTCAGCGCAGCTCGAACACCAGCTGGCCATGAACTGCACGATCAGGGGTCGGCCGGCCGCGAGCGTCTCGACGTCGACGGGTGTGTCATCGATGAGCGCACCCTCGAGGGCCGGGGCCGCGGGGCCGACCATGCCGGTTGCGTATGAGGCGCCCTCGGGCAGCGGCCCCGGCAATTGAGCGGCGCCCCCTCGAGGGCCGCTCGTGCAGGCGGCCAAGGCGAGGACGAGTGCGGCGACGGTGCCGATCATCGCGATCGGTCGCATGCCGGTCATTCTGGTCCTTCCGATCGTTCTGGTTCTTCGATGGCGGGGTCGAGCTCGGCGAGTGCGGGGACGAACACCATCGTCGCAGCAGCATCCGCTCGATGTTCGGCGACGACGTGGCCGTCGATGCTCACCCGATAACTCACGCCGTCTTCGAGTTCTGCGGCGCCGAGCTGGAAGCGGCAGAAGGTCGGGATGCGCGGTGCGTTCCCGTAGTCGATCTCGTCGACCTTCACGGCTTCGCCATCGTCGAGTACAGCCCCGAACGCTTCGTCACCGTTCTCGTCGAGCAAGGTCAGCTCGGCACCCTTGTGGAACTCGAGGTACGGCCTCGCGCCTGAACACGAAGCGCCGAGCTCTCGCAGGTGACCATCGCGGACGACGAGTTCGAGCACACCGCCATCGGCGGCGGAATCGTCGGCGCCGCGTGAACTCGCGCACGCGGTGAGCGCGAGGGCCGGCAACAGGAGTGCGAGGCACAGTGCCGAACGTCGGACGGACGTGAACAAACGTTGCCTCCTCGTGCCCGTCAGTGCGGCGGGCGTGGTGGGTGGTGCAGGTGCGGGGGTGCCGACGCCGAACGGGGCGGCGCAGAACGGGAGTGGTTCCCGTTCTGCGCGCCCCGATCGGCGCGGTCGACTCAGCGGCCGTTGCCCGGTGCGTCGAGCTCGCAGGTGATCGTCTCGGTCGCCGAGGTGTCGTTCTCCGACGTCGCG
This sequence comes from Agromyces sp. Y182, assembly GCF_059445385.1. Lineage (NCBI taxonomy): Bacteria > Bacillati > Actinomycetota > Actinomycetes > Micrococcales > Microbacteriaceae > Agromyces > Agromyces sp. Y182. The sequence continues at coordinate 218,568 of NZ_JCAIUF010000002.1, forward strand.
GTGATCGTGACGGTGGCATCCCGGGCGGCGTCGGCACCGCGCGATGCATAGACCGGTACGGAGATCGTCTCCCCGGCCGTTGCGGTGACGATGCTGCTCGGCGTGTGCACCGACCAGCCGCGGCCCTCGATCGAGGTCGCGAGGCGATAGATGTCGCTGTTCGCCTTCGCATCCTCGACCGCGCCGCCCGTGTTCGTCAGCGGAACGGCGCACTGCGCGATCGCGATGCCGTTCGCCTGCGCCTGCCCGTGCATGGAGGCGAGGTGACCGTTGACGACGGCCTTGCCGAGGTCGACGCCACGGGCTTGCGGCCCGGCGTTCACCGTCGAACGCACGGCGACGTCGTAGGCGAGGATGCCGTCGTCGTCGCGCTGCACGTTCACGACGTAGAAGTGCAGTCCGTTCGCAGTGTCGACGTGCTCGTACTCCGAGCCGGAGTCATTGCCGGCGTGGAAGAGCCCGTCGTTCAGCTGGCGCTGATCGCCTCGTGTGATCATGATCGGCGTGCCGTCGGGACGAACGTAGTCGACCGTCGCGATGTCCTGCGGGTTCGCGTCGATCGCCCAGATGAAGGGGTTGCGATCCCGGTTCTTCGTCTTCGCGATCATCACGCCGTGGTCGGGCTGGAACGAATCGGTGCCCATCTGGTCGATCACTTCCACGGTGTAGTTGTCGAAGGAACCGCCGTCGCAGTCGAACTGGGCCTGCCGGGTGCACGTGCCGGTCGAATCATCCGCCGCAGCCGCGCTCGGCTTGTCGAACACCAGGTTGATGCCGGTGAGTTCACCGGGACGCATGATGGCGCGCGAGACGACGTTCGTGACGATCGAACCGAGCGAATCGAGTTCGCTCTCCTGGAGGTTCAGGTAGTTCGACTCATCGATGATGCCGAGGTTGATGCGATTGCGCAGCGCGACGCCCGAGGGCTGGGATCCGCCGGCGACCGACGGGACACTCCATCGTTCGTGCGTGCCGCCCGGGCCGTTGAACGTTCCTCTCGCCAAGATGTCGAACGGTCCGCTGGTGTCGCGAAGCGGCCCGCCGTCGGCGGCTTCGGTACCGTACGGATTCCCGTAGTTGTCGGAGATGCCGAGGATGTGCGAGAACTCGTGGGCATAGGTTCCCATGCCCGACGACTCGGCCTGCGTCGAGTTGCCCGCCCGCCCGTTCGAGGCGAAGTTGGCGTTCGGCCAATGGTTGACCGCAGCCGCCCATGAGGTCCACGGCACGTAACGGGTCTTCGCCCAGTTCGCCATCGGCGCGCCGTTCTGGTCGAGGGCGATGCCGTTCTCGTCACGAGGAGGTCCGAAATCGTCGGTGACGTCTTCGGGGTTCTCGAACAGCATCTGACCGAACTCCTCCCACGTCGCCGACTCGTCGTGCCCGGCGGTGACGTAGAAGACCTGGTCGAACTGGGTCAGCGGATCCGTGCTGCCGATGTCGGCGCCCCAGAGGGCGAGCGCGTCGGTGCGGATGTTCTTGTCGCAGCTCTCGCCCTGTGGGCAGAACGCGGCGTTCGGCTTGTTGAACGAGTCGTTCAGGCCGTACTCCTCGATGTTGCCCGGCAATTGGTATGGGCCGAATGCCTCCATCTGCACGCTGAGACGGCCGCCGGACTGCTCCATCCAGTACTCGTTGATGGTGCGGCCGTGGTTGAGCTCACTCGGCTTGTTGAGCAGGTCGAGGTAGAAGCCGGGCACGTCTTCTCGGTCGAGTCCGTTGGCGAGGCCGGAGGGATCGCCGAACGCGTGCGTGCCTTCCGGCTGCGTCACGAGGAACGGCTGGTTCTCGAAGTCGACGAGCACGATGGCGCCGTTGAACTGCCGGTCGGAGCCCTCGGCGTCGTTGGCCCAGTCGGTGCCGGGGACGCCGACGTAGTCGTCCCAGGTCATGTCGTCCATGTTCTCCCAGCTCTGGGAGTCCACCGGATCGAGGACGTCGGGGTCGAAACTGCCGGGCGGGGCGGCCATCGCGGCGCCGTTCGAAACCGTCGCGAGCACGATGGCGCCCGCGGCCGCGACGAGCGCGACGGTCGTTCGCCTCATGCCGGTTCTGCGCCCGGCCTCGAGTCGTTCCATTGGGTTGTGTCGTGTCACTGCCAACCTCCCGATCGTGTTCACGGGCGATGCAGCCCGCTCCCAATCCTGTGAAGCGGTGTTGAATCCGCTGACAAGATGATGTGCAGGAAGCCTCCCATCGCGAGTCTGCTGAGCGACAGACGTCAGTACATTCCGAAGAGTGGGGACTTCCGATCGGTATTGTTCGGAATTGTTGAACATTACGGTCCGATAACTTTGGGTTCTCCCTCAAGGTCGCCGTGCTACCTCTTGAAGGGTCTCCCGTACGCGCGGTGGGGCGCCCCCATCTCACGTCATGAGTGCGGGGAATGAGCAACCCGGTTCGTCCCGCTCGGGACCCGAACGTCCCGGTCTCACACAGCCCGGCAGCCGCCTCACGGCGGTCGTGCCGAAACCCATAGGAAGAGGTAGACGGATATGACATCCGCATCCAAGAACGGCCGGCGCAGCCTCGTCGCCGTGGCCGGTCTCTCGGTCGCAGCCCTGGCACTTGCCGGCTGCTCCGCCGGCGCCGGTGGCGAAAGCGCCTCGGGCGACTCGATCACCGTCGGCACGACCGATAAGGTGACGACGCTCGACCCGGCCGGCTCGTACGACAACGGCTCGCTCGCAGTGCAGACGCAGGTCTTCCCGTACCTGCTGAACACCGACTACCAGAACACCGACGTCGTGCCCGACCTCGCCGAGACCGCCGAGTTCACCGCACCGACCGAGTACACGGTCACGCTGCCCGAGGGCCTGAAGTGGGCCAACGGCAACGACCTGACGGCCGACGACGTGAAGTTCTCGTTCGACCGTCAGATCGCGATCGCCGACCCCAACGGCGCCTCGAGCCTGCTGTACAACCTCGACAGCACCGAGGTCGTCGACGACACCACCGTCGTCTTCCACCTGAAGGCCGAGAACGACCAGGTCTTCCCGCTGATCCTCACGAGCTTCCCGGGTGCGATCGTCGACGACGAGGTCTTCGCCGCCGACGAGCTGACCTCTGATGACGACATCGTCGCGGCGAACGCGTTCGCAGGCCCGTACACGATCGCGAGCTACGACTTCAACACCCTCATCTCGTTCAAGAAGAACCCCGAGTACAAGGGGCTCCTCGCCGAGGCGAAGACCGACACCGTCAACCTGAAGTACTACGCCGAGTCGTCGAACCTGAAGCTCGACGTTCAGGAGGGCAACATCGACGTCGCATACCGGAGCCTCTCCGCGACCGACATCGACGACCTCAAGGGCAACGACGCGGTGAACGTCGTCGAGGGCCCCGGTGGCGAGATCCGTTACATCGTCTTCAACTTCGACACGCAGCCCTACGGCGCGAAGACCGCTGAGGCCGACCCGGCCAAGGCACTCGCCGTTCGTCAGGCCGTCGCCGACCTCATCGACCGCGACGAGCTCGCGGAGCAGGTCTACAAGGGCACCTACACGCCGCTGTACTCGTACGTCCCCGCCGGCATCGCGGGTTCGACCGAGCCGCTGAAGGAGCTCTACGGTGACGGTGCCGGTGCACCCGACGCCGACAAGGCAACCGCCGCGCTCGAGGCCGCCGGGGTAACTACGCCGGTCGAGCTGAACCTGCAGTACTCGAACGACCACTACGGCCCGTCGTCGGCCGACGAGTACGCGCTCATCAAGGACCAGCTCGAGGCGAGCGGCCTGTTCACGGTGAACCTGCAGACCACCGAGTGGGTGCAGTACTCCGAGGACCGCACGTCCGACGTGTACCCGGCGTACCAGCTCGGCTGGTTCCCCGACTACTCCGACGCCGACAACTACGTCACGCCGTTCTTCCTGATCGAGAACTTCCTCGGGAACCACTACGTGAACCAGGAAGTCAACGACCTGATCATCAAGCAGGCATCGGAGCCCGACCCCGCCGCGCGCACCGCGCAGATCGAGGAGATCCAGCAGAAGGTGGCGGGCGACCTGTCGACCGTGCCGTACCTGCAGGGTGCCCAGGTCGCGGTCACCGGTACCGACGTTGAAGGTGCAGACGACACGCTCGACGCGTCGTTCAAGTTCCGCTACGCAGCGCTGTCGAAGGGCTGAGCCGACTGAACGGCTAGAGTCTCCTCAACGCAAGGAACGGGTGGCCCGCTCTCCGGAGCGGGCCACCCGCATTCCAGCTCACACCCGATTGGCGAACATTGACCTCAACGACGACGGCGCCCGCCAGCAGTGCGTCTCCTGAAAAACGGCGACCGCCGAAATCCTCCGGTGGCGGCCTCGGCCGATACATCATCGTGCGGGCGCTCCTCATCATCCCGACGGTGTTCATCCTCGTCACCCTCGTCTTCGTGCTCATGCGCTCGACCGGGGACCCGATCACCGCCGCGCTCGGCGGCCGGCTCACCGCCGACCAACTTGCCGAGCGCATCCACGCGGCAGGCTACGACCGACCGATCATCGTGCAGTACCTCGAGTACATCGGCCAGTTCTTCACCGGCAACTTCGGCACCACGATCACCGATCATCGTCCGGTCACCGAGATCCTCGTCACCTACGGCAGCGCGACCCTCGAGCTCGCGTTCTATGCACTGCTCGTCGCCTTCGTCGTCGGCATTCCGTTGGGCCTCGTCGCCGCGTACTTCCGCGACAAGGGTCAGGATGCCGCGCTGCGCGTGTTCGCCATCCTGTGCTACGCCACCCCGGTGTTCTTCGCCGGACTTCTGCTGAAGCTCGTCTTCTCCGTCTGGCTCGGCTGGCTGCCGGTGGCCGGGCGCGCTTCCGTCAGCGCGCAGCTCCAAATGGAGTTGCTGCCGAACAACACGGGCCTGTACACGATCGATGCGATCATGACGGGCAACCCGGCGGTACTCGGCGATGTGCTCGCCCACGCGGTGCTTCCGGCGATCGCGCTCGGCCTGTTGACTGCCGGCGTGTTCCTGCGGCTCGTGCGCACGAACGTGATCGGCACGCTCTCGACCGATTACGTCGATGCGGCGCGATCGCGCGGAGTCAGCGAGTACCGGCTCGTGCAGAAGCACGCGTACCGCCCCGCGCTCATCCCGATCATCACGGTCATCGGACTGCAGATCGCCCTCCTGCTCGGCGGCGCAGTGCTCACAGAGACGACGTTCGAGTGGAACGGGCTCGGGTTCCAACTGGTCGAATACATCCAGGCGCGCGACTTCGTCGCGGTACAGGGCATCGTCGCCCTGCTCGCCGTGATCGTCGCGCTCACCAACTTCATCGTCGACATCATCGCGGCGCTCATCGACCCGAGGGTGAGGTACTGACATGTCGACCGACACCGTCATCCGGGCGCCGAAACGGCGCCTCCGCGACCGGCTGCCCGTCGTGCACCAATTGCGCCAGAGCGTCGGCCTCCAGCGCGGCATGCTCGTCGCCGGCCTCGTGCTGACCGTCCTCTTCGTGCTGGTGGCGATCTTCGCGCCCCTGATCGCCCCGTACGGCTTCGCACAGCTGCGCGACGCCGAGGGGCCGTTCGGAAGCCAGCAGCCCCCGTCGGCCGAGCATCTCTTCGGCACGACGGTCGGCGGCTACGATGTTCTGTCTCGAGTGCTGTGGGGTGCGCAGACCGCGATCCTCGTGATCATCATCGCCGTCATCCTCTCGATCTTCGCGGGTGTGCTGCTGGGGCTCGTCTCCGGTTACTTCGGCGGCTGGCTCGACCGCCTTCTCGTCGTGGTCTGCGACGCCATCTACGCCTTCCCCTCGCTGCTCCTCGCGATCGTCATGGCGATCGTGATCTCGGGAGGCCAGTCGAACCTGTGGGGCGGCGTGTTCGCGGCCGCGATCTCGATCACGGTCGTGTTCATCCCGCAGTACTTCCGCGTGATCCGCGCCGAGACGGTACGCATCAAGGCCGAGGCTTACGTGGAGTCGGCGAAGGTGCTCGGCGCCTCCAACAGCCGGGTCATGTTCCGCCACGTGCTGCGGAACGCGACGCGCACACTCCCGCTCATCTTCACCCTGAACTCGTCAGAGGCCATCCTCACCCTCGCGGGCCTCGGCTTCATCGGCTTCGGTATCGAGCCGACCGCGGCCGCTGAGTGGGGCTACGACCTCAACAAGGCCCTGTCCGACGTCTCGAGCGGCATCTGGTGGACCGCGCTGTACCCCGGTCTGGCCATCGTGCTGGTCGTGCTCGGTATCACGCTCGTCGGCGAGAGCCTGAACGACCTCGCCGACCCGCGACTGCGCGGGCGACGTCGGGTGGCGCAGTCGTCGGGTGAGGTCGCAGAGACATCCGTCGTACCCGGCGGCACACTCACAGCCGGCCCGGGCGGCCTGTCGGGGCTCGAAGACGGCGAATCATTCGACGAGCACGGAATCGAGGTCCGGTCATGAGCACGGTCGTCAGCATCGAAGGGCTCGGCGTCTCGTTCGCCACCGACGCAGGCGCGGTCAAGGCCGTCGACGACGTGTCGCTCACGGTCGCCCGAGGTGAGGTCCTCGCGATCGTCGGTGAGTCGGGCAGCGGCAAGACGGTCACGGCGAAGGCCATTCTCGGGCTCCTGCCCGAGACTGCCACGGCCAGAGGCGCGGTCATCCTCTCCAACAAGGCGGGCACCGCCGAGCACGATGTCGTCTCGCTCTCGAGGAAGCAGTTGCGCAGCGTCAGGGGCACGGATGTCGCGATGGTGTTCCAGGAGCCGTCGAGCGCCCTGAACCCCGTCTACACCGTCGGGTGGCAGATCATCGAGGGGCTCCGCGCTCACACCAAGATCTCCAAGAAGGACGCACGCGCGAAGGCGGTCGAGATCCTCGGCCGCGTCGGCATCCCCGATCCTGAGCACCGTGTCGACCACTACCCGCACCAGTTCTCGGGCGGGCAGAAGCAGCGCGTCGTCATCGCGATGGCGCTCGTGCTCGACCCGGGTCTGATCGTCGCCGATGAGCCGACCACCGCGCTCGATGTCACGGTGCAGGCCGAGATCCTCGACCTGCTGCGTCGCTGCCGCGATGAGTTCGGCATGGGCATCGTGCTCATCACCCACAATATGGGTGTCGTTGCGGACCTCGCCGACCGGGTCGCGGTGATGTACCAGGGCAAGGTCGTCGAAGAGGCAGATGTCGAGACGCTCTTCGCCTCGCCGCAGGATGAGTACACGAAGGCGCTGCTCGCAGCGGTGCCGTACGTGGGCACCGGCACGGCGAGTGCGATCGACCGCGCCGAACAACGACCGTCGGATTGGGCCGACCAGGCGCCGGTCGTCGAGGCATCCGGTCTCGAGATCGTCTACCCGGGCCGGTTCGGCCGTTCGGGCTTCCGAGCCGTCGATGGAGTGGACTTCGTCATCCGCCCGGGTGAAGTGCTCGGCCTCGTGGGGGAGTCGGGATCGGGCAAGACGACGATCGGGCGTGCTATCGCCGGTCTGACGAAGATCACCGGCGGTTCCCTCCGCGTGCTCGGGCACGAGATGAACGACGTGCGCGAGCGCGAGTTCCGACCGTTGCGCAGCCGCATCGGCTTCGTCTTCCAAGACCCGGCGTCGAGCTTCAATCCGCTGCTCACGATCGCCGAGTGCGTCGCCGAACCGCTCGTGATCCACGGCCGGGCGTCGAATCCCGGCGCTGCGCGCGCCCGGGTCGACGAGCTGCTCGAGGCCGTGCAGTTGCCGCGTGCGTACGGTGACCGCTATCCGCATGAGCTCTCGGGCGGACAGCGGCAGCGTGCCAGCCTCGCCCGGGCGCTCGCGCTCGAACCCGAACTGCTCATCGCCGACGAACCGACCTCGGCGCTCGACGTCTCGGTGCAGGCTCGCGTGCTCGAACTGTTCGCCGAACTGCAACGCGAGTTCGGCTTCGCGTCGCTGTTCATCAGCCATGACCTTGCGGTCGTCGACTTGCTCGCCGACCGTATCGCGGTGCTCTACCGGGGCTCGCTGGTCGAGGAGGGCACCGGAGCCGAGGTGCTCGGCGCGCCGAGCGACCCGTACACTCAACGGCTGCTCGCCTCGCTGCCGGTGCCCGATCCGGTCGCTCAGGCCAGTCGACGGGAAGAACTCCGTCGACTCCGGGAGACCGTCTGATGCGTGGCGCCGCCCACGGGTTCCCGATCGTGCTGAGCGATCTCTCGGTCGAGTACCCGGCGCACGGTGCGAGCCCCGCGTACGTGGCCCTGCACGGGCTCACCCTCACGATCGCTCCCGGCGAAGTGCTCGGTCTGCTGGGCAGTGCCGGCAGCGGCAAGAGCACTCTCGCGAAGGTGCTCTCGGGCGCGGCGTTCGAGACTCGAGCCGGTGAGGGCCGAGCCGTCATCACCGGCGGCGACGCGACCGTGCTCGGCCAGTCGCTGCGGGGAATCCCGAAGCGGAAGGTGCCCGAGTACCGGTTCCACGTCGGGTATCTCCCTCAGGATGCCGCATCGAAGCTGCCGGCCGACCGGAGCGTTTCCGAGATCATCGCGGAGCCGATCCTCGAGCGCGATCGTCGCTACAACGCGCGCGCCCTTGCCACGAGGGTCGCGACGATGCTCGACGGTGTGCGGCTCTCGCTCGGCATGCTCGACAAGTACCCGTACGAGCTGTCGGGCGGGCAGCGGCAGCGCGTGGCCCTGGCACGCGCGCTCGTGCTCGGTCCGGCGGTGCTGGTCGCCGACGAACCGACCGCGGGCATCGACCTCACGGTGCGCGATGCGGTCGCGCAGCTGATCGGCGAGCTGCGGGATCAGCACACGTTCTCGGCGATGATCATCAGCCACGACCTGCCGGTGCTGCGAAGCACAGCCGACCGCATCGCCGTGCTCGACAAGGGCAAACTCGCCGCGATCGGCACGATCGACGAGGTGCTCGACGATCCGCGGCATCCGTACGTCATGGCCCTGGCCGGGGCGCTCGACGCCGGTCATGCCGTGACCGACGACCTCGATCTGGGTCCCTCGGCATGACGGATGCCGGACCGGGGAAGTTCACGACGCTCGAACCGGCCTCGAATTGGGAGTCGGGGCATCTTTTGCTAGAGTATTGACGCTGAACAAGCGATCCTCCATAGCTCAATTGGCAGAGCAATCGGCTGTTAACCGGTAGGTTCTTGGTTCGAGTCCAAGTGGGGGAGCAGTGAGGGCCGTCCGGGCATCCGGGCGGCCCTTCGGCGATGCGGGAGGTCTCGTGGACGAGCACGCAGATGCTGCGATGCCGCCTTCCGAGCGTGCCGAGACGATGCGGGCGGTGCGCTCTGGCGCGGTTCGAGACAGCCTCGCCGTCGGTCTCGCCACCGCGGTCTACGGCATCTCGTTCGGGGCGCTCTCGGTCGCAGCCGGGCTCGATGTCTGGCAGACCTGCTTCCTCAGCCTCGTGATGTTCACCGGCGGCTCCCAGTTCGCGCTCGTCGGCGTACTCGCGGGCGGTGGCGTCGCCGCAGGCGGCTCGGCGATCGCCACCGCCGCGATGCTCGGCATCCGCAACGTGGTCTACGGCATGCGCATGAAGCCGATCGTCGACGGTGCCGACGGCGGTGGCGTCTGGCGGCGCATCGCCGCAGCATGGATCACCATCGACGAATCCACGGCGGTCGCCCTTGCACAATCGAGTGAGCGCGGTGCGCGCATCGGGTTCTGGGTCACGGGCGTCACGATCTTCGTCGGCTGGAACCTCACCACACTCGCCGGTGCGCTCATCGGCGACGCGCTCGGCGACACGAGGGCGTGGGGGTTGGATGCAGCGGCCGCAGCGGCCTTCCTCGGGCTGCTCTGGCCACGCCTGAAGCGCTTCCAGGCAGGAGCGGTCGCCGTGGCTGCGGCCGTCGTGGCAACGCTCACGACGCCAGTGCTGATGCCTGGCGTGCCGGTGCTCGTCGCCGCGGTGGTCGCGGTCATCGCTGGCTGGTTCGACCTCTTCAACCGGCGGCGTGCATCGTGACGACCTGGCACATCATCCTCATCGCGACGGCGGCGACGCTGGCTCTCAAACTCGTCGGCCACTTCGTGCCGGCCGGATTCCTCGAACGCGAGCGGCCCGCGCGCATCGCGGACCTGCTGACCGTCGCGCTGCTGGCTGCGCTCATCGCGGTGCAGACACTCGGGGTCGGCCAAGAGATCGTCATCGACGCACGCGTCCCCGCGGTGATCGTCGCTGCCGCGCTGTATGCGCTCAAAGTGCCGTTCGTCGTGGTCGTGGCCGTCGCAGCAGCGGTGGCGGCCGGCATCCGTGCATTCGTGTGAATCGGGCGCACGAGGCATCCGTCACGCTGAACCGGGTCAGGCCTCGAGGTCGTCGACTCCCGGCATCCACTGCTGACCGGGCTTGCCCCAACCCAGCTTGCGGCTGATCTTCGCGACGATGCGCTGGTCGCGTTCACCGAGGCGGTCGGTGTAGAGCGTGCCGTCGAGGTGGTCGTATTCGTGCTGGAAGATGCGCGCGAGCCACCCCTCAGCCTCGATCTCGAACCGCTGGCCGTCGAGATCGGTTGCGCGGAGGATCGCACGCTCGGCCCTGCGCAGGCCGAAGCGCTCGCCCGGCACGGAGAGGCATCCCTCCGATTCTTCGTCGACGTCGGGCTCGCCGGCCGGCGGCGGTGTGATCCAGAGCTCGGGGTTGATCGCGACACCGCGCCAAAGGGTGGCCGACTCGTCGACCCAGCTGTAGGTGAAGAGCCGCAGGCCGACGCCGACCTGCGGTGCGGCGAGGCCGACGCCGGGCGCGGCATCCATCGTCTCGAACATGTCGCGCACGAGTGTGCGGAGATCGTCGTCGATCGTCTCGACGGGAAGAGCGGGTGAGTGCAGCACCGGGTCGCCGGTGATTCGTATGGGGAGCACGGCCATTCGGCAAGGATATCCGGCTGCGAACGGGTAGGGTCGATGCGTGGATCCGGACCTGAGTGAGCTTTCTGAACAGATCGCCCTCGACCCCACCCAGTTCATCGGAATCCCGCTCGCTCTCGTCGGCGCGGTGTTCCTCTCCCTCGGTGCGCAGTTCCAGCACCGTGGTGTCGTCAAGGTCGAGTCGCACACCGTCGACACCCTCGGCAAGGGGCTGAACGGCCGGCAGCTCGCCCTCCTGCTTGCGAGGCCGTCGTGGGTCATCGGCACGGTCATGCTCGGGCTCGCGATCGTCTTCCAGCTGTCGAGCCTCTACTTCGCGCCGATCATCGTGGTGCAGCCGCTCGGCGCGATCGCGCTCGTCATCACCTCGATCCTCAACTCGCGCATCAACAACGTGAAGCTGAACGGCAAGTCGATCTCGGCGATCGTGATGTGCGTGGGCGGCGTGTTCCTGTTCGTCGGCGTCGCCGCGTTCACCGCCGTCGACAAGCCGGTCACCGATCAGCAGCTCGTGACGATCCTGATCATCCTCGCCGTGGTGCTCGCCCTCGCCGCCGTGGCGTTCGGCATGTTCCGGGAGCGCATCCGGGCGATCTTCTACGTGATCATGGCGGGCGTACTGTACGGATTCGTCGCGACGCTCGCCAAGGTCGTGCTCGGCCGGCTCCAGCAGGGCGAGTTCGAATGGCTCAGCTGGCTGTGCGTGCTCGGCCTGCTCGGCGCGACGGCGCTCGGCGCCTACTTCGTGCAGAACGCCTACGCCTCGGGACCGCCCGATCTCGTCATCGCCGGACTGACGGTCGTCGACCCCATGGTGGCGGTCGCAATCGGCATTCTCGTGCTCGGCGAAGCTTCGCAGGCGCCGCTCTGGGCGATCGGCGTGTTCATCCTCGCCGGGGTGATCGCCGTGTGGGGTGTGTTCCAGCTCGCACGAAACCACCCGCAGACGCGCTTGTGAGCTGAACCGAACTCACACTCCGACATGCGAGCGCACGGCAGCGTGCGTTGCGCTGCGTAGACTATCGTCGGATTCAGTCCGCGCGCCGATCCGCCTGTCGCGGCGCCCGGACGAGGCCGATCGCTTCGATTCGATGAAATGGTGAGGAACAACCCCACGTGTCTGACACCCCCGGTGCGCGTACCCCCGCCGGCACCGCCGGCGCGGAGACCGATCGACCGCTCACGGTCCTGATCGGCGCCGACACCTTCGCCCCCGATGTCAACGGTGCCGCCCGCTTCGCGGAGCGCCTCGCTGCGGGCCTCGCCGAGCGCGGCCATGACGTGCACGTCATGGCTCCGGCAGCGAGCCGAAAGCACGGCACGTGGAAGGAGGTGCACGAAGGTCAGGAGATCACCGCGCATCGCCTTCGGAGCTGGCGCTGGTACCCGCACGACTGGCTTCGCTTCGCACTGCCGTGGCGCATCAAACAGAACAGCTCCCGCATCATCGACCAGGTGCGGCCCGATGTCGTGCACTTCCAGTCGCACATCATCACCGGCCGCGGCCTCTCAGTCGAAGCCAAGAAGCGCGGCATCCGGATCATCGGGACCAACCACTTCATGCCCGAGAACATGCTCGAGTTCACGCTGTTGCCGCCCGCCTGGCAGGAATGGGCCGTCGGGCTGGCATGGAAGGCTGCCGGCCGTACGTTCGGCCGCGCCGAAGCGGTGACGACGCCGACCCGCAAGGCGGCGCAGTTCCTCGAGAAGCACACCGGTCTCTCGGAGGTGCACGCCATCTCGTGCGGCGTCGACGCGCACAAGTATTCGCCGAGCTGGGAGCCTCGCACCGAGAACCGCATCCTGTTCGTCGGCCGAGTCACCGGCGAGAAGCAGATCGATGTGCTGCTGCGTGCGCTCACCCTGCTCCCCGATTCGCTCGACGCGAAAGTCGAGATCGTCGGCGGCGGCGACCAGAAGAAGAACCTCGAGCACCTGGCCGTGGAACTCGGCATCGCCGACCGGGTGACCTTCACGGGGTACGTCACCGATGACGAGCTGCGCGAGGCCTACCAGCGCGCCTCTGTGTTGGCGATGCCATCGATCGCCGAGCTGCAGAGCATCGTCACGATGGAGGCGATGGCCTCGGCACTGCCGATCGTCGCCGCCAACGCGATGGCGCTTCCGCACCTCGTGCACGACGGAGAGAACGGATACCTCTTCGAGCCGGGCAGTGCCGAAGATCTCGCCGCAAAGCTCCGCACCGTGCTCGAAGCATCCCCGGCCGACTACCGTGCACTGAAAGACGGGTCGATCCGACTCATCGCCGCACACGACATCCAGCGCACGATCTCGACATTCGAGAGCCTGTATCGTGGGAGGCCGGTGACCGACCCGGTCACCGATACCGCGCCGGCGACGCATCGAGATTGATCCGGCGCGCGGGGCGGTAGCTCAGCTGGTCAGAGCAGTGGACTCATAATCCATCGGTCACGGGTTCAAGTCCCGTCCGCCCTACCTCGATATCTGTCTGATCAGGTCTTCTCGTCCTGATGGACGGGCAGAGACTTGACTGGCTCTCCACTTATTCACCACAAATGCGCGCGGATTGTCGCAGGCCTGCGTTCGTTATCGAGTGATCAGGCAGACAGCGGGGACTCGATCCAGAACCTGCCAGTAGCCGCCACGCCGGTGCTTGCGGCGTCGCGGAGCATTTTGTAGGTTCCCGCGAATCATGTCCAATTCCCACCGCAGTTGTCACCGATTTATCCAAACGGACAACTCTTCGGGATTCGATCGCGTTGCGGTTGTCGTACCGCTGCCTGGCATCTTCATCGGGCGGGGTAGACGGGCATCACCGTGTTCGAGCGCATGGCGAGCATTTGTGGAGTTTGGCGCTTTGTCGCGGCGTTCTGTGTCGTCAGTCTCCGATGACGAGGATGCTCGCTGCTGCTTCGATGACGTCGTCTGTGATGGTTTCGAGTTGGTTGATTCTCAGCACTCGGGTGATCTGGGGGAAGAGTCGTTCGAGGAGTCGGAAGTTTCCGCGAGCGGAGCACTAGGGGACAGCCCCCTACATGCGGCCTTGCTATCGATTGCCGTGAGCATTAGACATGAATCGACCGACTACCCCGCTACACACCATGCGCCACGCGGCGCGAACAGAGAGGACATCGATCATGGTTGCTGCTCAGGAGGGGGTTGCGAACGTCGTGCTGGTGCACGGTGCTTTCGCCGACGGTTCCGGATGGCGCGGTGTCTACGACAACCTGACAGGTCGCGGCTACAAAGTCACGATCGTGCAGATTCCGCTCACATCGCTGGAAGACGACGTCGCGGCCACCACTAGAGTGCTCGATATGCAGGGTGGGCCTGCAATTCTGGTGGGCCATTCTTGGGGTGGCTCAGTCATCACCGAGGCAGGCGTTCACCCAAACGTTGCCGGACTCGTCTACGTGTCCGCGCTCGCGCCCGACGCCGGCGAAACCACGGCCCAACTGTACGAGGGGTTCGCGCCGGCGTCCAACTTTGTGATCGACGTGGGCGATGACGGATTTGGGTTCTTGAATGCCGATAAGTTCAGGGTCGGTTTCGCGGCGGATCTGAGCGATGCGGATGCTGCTTTCCTTCGCGATTCGCAAGTGCCGATCAACATGTCGGTTTTCGCGACACCTGTGAAAAACGCGGCCTGGCGTGACAAGCCCAGCTGGGCAGTCATCGGGACAGAGGACAACGCGTTCGATCAAGCAATGTTGCAGCACATGGCAACCCGGATCGGCGCCGCGATCACCAACGTGCAGGCGAGCCACGCGCTGTTTATTTCGCAGGCCAACGCGATCTCCGACGTCATCGCTGCCGCTGCGGAACAAACGGCCACCAGCTAGATCCGGCCGCCGGGGTCGTGCCCGATCCGCAGGAGCACCGGTCACTGAACGCTCCGTTGCGTGACCGACGCATAGGTGAGGGAACGTTCGTGGGAATGATCGCGACGGCCCGGTCATGGCACTCGGGGACGGACGACGACGGCGCTCAAGGTGCGTGCCCGGGTGACGCGGCGCACCCTGGCGCTGGGTCGCCGCCAATATCATCTGAGTACTCGCAGCGATCAACGGGGACCGCTGCACCCGTAAGGAGTGATCATGCCTGCCCAGAGGGAGACGTTCAATTTCGGTGTGCCGTGGGAATCGGCGTACGGGTACGATCAAGCGCTGAAGGTGGGCGATACGTTGTACATCTCTGGCCAGGTCCCACATGACCAGGACGGCAACTTCATAGGCTCCGGCGCCTTCCAACTCCAAGTCGAGGCGGTACTCGCCAACCTTGACCTCGTGCTCAACCACTTCGGGGCAACTCGAAGCCAGGTCGTGGAGACCACGGTGCTGGTTAGAAATCTGCGCGAGAATTTCAACACGTTCGCACGGATGCACGCTGACTACTTTGGCGATCATCGCCCTACAAGCACAATTATGGGTGTGCCCGACCTTGCTCTCCCTGACCAGCTGGTGGAGATGGGTGCGCTTGCGCGCCTCGACGTGGAGCCCTAGTTCCACAGCCAGCCCCCGGCTGACGCGGTCAGCGGTCAGCGGTCGGCGGACTAAGACAAGCCGCAGACTCACCAGGCGCGCGCCTAGCGAAGTGGACGCCTGCGCTTATTCGAGCCCTACCATTGCAAGCCGAAGGGCGTCCAACTCAGCGTCGGGCTTCTCCCGCACGAGGCGCAGCACCTGTTCGGCATCCTCACCCACGGGCCCCCTTGCACGGGCAGGCTGTTCCTCGGCAAGCTCAATCACTAGCTCTGCGGACCTCTGAGCACTCAGGCCGGCCCCCTGCATCGCGTTCAGGGCGTCCGAGAATCGACCGAATGCCGCCCCGTACAGCTTCCGCTGCTCGTCCGACATCCCCTCCGCAACGCGCGCCAATGCGTTAGCGGTTTTTGCGGGGCCACCGGTGAGCATGTTGCCGGCCTGAGCGACCACAACGTCGATGCCGAATGGCTTGAGTTCTGCGCGGTACACATCTGCCAACGCTTCGAGAGTGGCTTTTGTGGCACTGGACGGGCCGTTGAAGGGTAGCGGGAAGCGCCCCGTCATCGCCCCAAGGATCACAATCCGGCCCTGCGCCGCCCGCAGAGCAGGAAGGAGCGCATTGGTTGCAGAGATGGTACCGAACACGTTCACCTCGAACTCGCGTCGCACTTCCGCCAGCGGCAGAGCCTCCAGGGGGCCCGGAGTCAGAATGCCTGCGTTGTTGATCAGGACGTCCAGACCTTCCGCGCCCACGGCATGTGTTACCTCAGCCCCCCATGCGCGGACGCGCGCCTCGTCGGTGACGTCCACCACGGCGGCTTCGATCGTGCCCGCCCCCGCCTCCTGCAGGTTGCCCGCATCTTCCGATGAGAGCACAGTCCCGAAAACCCGGTACCCCTTGCCGGCCAGCTGGAGCGCCAGCTCCCGTCCCAAGCCGCTCCCCGCTCCGGTGATGGCTACCGTGCGGGTTCTCTCGACAGCGCGTTCCGTCATGGGTCTACTCCTCTTCTATTCATGGTCAGGCTGGTGGGTCACGCGGGGCCGCGATCGCCGCTCGCCGAGGCCTGTGAGAAGGATGTTCACAGTCGTGCGGAGGCGTGTTCTGACCCATTAAAGCCTAGTTACTTTGTTTTGCAAAGCGCCTCGTGAAAGATTACCACCGTAGAATGGGCAGATGGGTGCGCGCGATGAGGTGGCTGCTTGCGATGCCGCAGTGACTCTCGCTTTCAGCGTCCTGGGTAAGCGATGGAACGGCATGATCGTCGCAACGCTCGGTCCGAGGCCCGCTTCTTTCGCGATGCTGCGTCGCGCCGTCGGCGGAATCAGTGACACAGTGCTCTCCGAGCGGCTCAGCGAACTTGCCCGAGCCGGTCTCGTCGCGCGAACGGTTTCAAGCGGGCCACCCGTGGCGGTTTCGTACGCATTGACTGCCGGCGGGCAGAGCCTCTTGCCAATCCTCGACCAGCTCGGCGCGTGGGCCTCGGAGAACCTTCAGAAGCGGACTGTGGCCGCCACCGAGCGGTCCTGAGTCCTAAGGCCCCGGTCGAAAGGGGTGCGCCGCGCCTGCCTCCGCTCGTCAGGGAGATCCTCGCGGCGGCGTGGTGGGGAGGTCGAGGTGGCGACGCAGTGCAACCGAAATCTCCTCGAGGTGACCGAATTGCTCGGGGCTGAGCGCGTCGACGAACAGCTCGCGCACGGCACGCAGGTGTGGGACCGACCCTCGCCGGAACATGTCTCGGCCGTGGTCCGTCGCGATCACGTTCACGCCGATCGGGTCGTCAACGCAGGGTGCTCTGCGGATGAGCTGGCGTTTCTCCATCCGACCCAGATGGTGCGAGAGCCGGCTCCGCTCCCATCCGACGATTTCTGCCAGCTCCGACGATCTCAGGGTGTGCGCCGGTGCCTCGGTAAGAGCAAGCAGCACGCCATAGTCGCCCGCCGACAGTGACGACTCGGTTTGCATCCGACTTCCCAGGCGCGTTCGAAGTACTTCTGATGTCTCGATGTAGTCCCGCCAAATACGCAGTTGCTCGTGCGTGGGCATCGTGCGGTGGCCTTCGACCATCTCTCCTCCTCGGAATAGACATGTCAACATCAATGTTGCATTATTGACGTGTCAATCGTTGCACGGATCACCCAGAGGTTCGTCGCGGCGGGCGATCCCACCCCTCCCCAAATCAGCCCAACCATAGGAGCAATAAGAATGACCAAGATCGCCATCATCCTCGGGAGCACCCGCCCCGGCCGCAACGGCAAGCAGGTCGCCGACTGGGTGCTCGATCAGGCCGCGAAGCGCGACGACGCGGAGTTCGAACTCGTCGACCTCGCCGACTACCCGCTTCCGCACCTTGACGAGCCGATGCCGCCCGCGACCGGCCAGTACAAGAACGATCACACCAGGAAGTGGTCCGAGAAGATCGCCGAGTTCGACGGCTACATCTTCGTCACTCCCGAATACAACCATTCCACATCCGGGGTGCTCAAGAACGCGATCGACTACCTGCACGCCGAGTGGAACAACAAGGCCGCTGCCCTGGTGGGTTACGGCGGGGTGGGTGGCGCACGCGCGATCGAGCATCTGCGGCTAGTGCTGGCCGAGCTTCAGGTGGCGACCGTCCGCCAGACCCTCACTCTCTCGCTCATGACTGAGTTCGAGAACTTCGCCACCTTCACCCCCGGGGACTTCCAGGTCGGCTTCATCAACACTCTGTTCGATCAGCTCATCGCGTGGTCGAGAGCTCTCGAGGATGTAAGGAAGCCGGAGCCCGCTGAGCGCGCGGCGTGAGCCGAACCGAAGACCTACCAGTTGAGGTGGACCCCATCTGCCGATTCACACCGCACAAACCTTCCTGCCCAAGACGCAATTGAAGAGAAGGAAGCGCCTTCGCGTGAACAACCGGCATGATCTCGCCCCTCAGTGGGAGAACTACCGTCAGTACTGGAAGGGGTGGGGCGGGGAATACTCCACCGATGGCCCGCTCAACATCTACCGGAGCGGGCTGCAATATTCGCGGCTGAACGGGATCTCTCACAACCAAGCTCATCCGCGGGAGGTAATCGAAACCGCCCGGGAGCGTCTTGCCGGCGTGCCGTGGATATGGGAGGTGACCGAGGAGTCTGACCCGGAAACACGCGATGTGCTGACCGCGTGGGGTGCGCAGCACTACACCTACACCGTGGTGATGGAGCTCGACCTCACCCGGTCGTCGTCTTACCTCCCGTCCGCGCAACTGCCTGGGGTCTCCGAGTGGACCCCCGGCGGCGATCACACCGAGTGGGTTCGAGGCTGGGCCTCAGCCATGTGGCTGCCGGAGTCGGAGATTGAGCGCGCCGCTCGCATCGATGAGGCACGCGGCGACGACGGCGGCCGCATCGTGAGGTACGCCTTTACGGCGGATGGGGAGATCCGGGCGACCACGGAACTGCTGCTGGCAGGCGGGGTCGCGGGGATCTACCTGGTCGCGACGCAGGAGGCGTATCGCCGTCGGGGTATGGCTACTGCCCTTGTCTCTGCCGCGCTGGTCCGCGCTCGGGAAGAAGGAATGCCGCTCGCTACCCTTCAGGCCAGCGGCGACGGTGAACCGGTATACCGCCGGATGGGCTTCGAGCCGGTGTCCGCCGTCCACGCTTACTCACCACCACCCGCATGAACACCAAGGCGGATAACTGATCCGGGGCGCACCCGATCCTCCGGGTGACAGCGTCGCTGACGCGTCCTCACGCACGGGGGGCCTGGCTCACGCCCTGGTGTCAGCCAGGCTCACCTCGCGCCGAAGTCGCGTGGCGCGCCGTGAAGCGAATGAACCGCGGTGACCGACACAACGTGGTGGAAGGTGAGGCTCCACCACGGCGCCAGATCGGCCGAGTCCGTCGCGACCATCGCCCATCAATCATCGAAACAACAGATGCGAGAGAAAACATGAAAGTCGAACAGACCACTTCACGGCTGCACTTCGTGACCACAGAGCACACGAACTGGGTGATCTATGACGGCGCAGACGGGGTCCTGCTTATTGATTCGGGATATCTGGGCCAGCGTGGACTGCTGAAGGAATCATTGCAGCGGCTGGGAAAGGACCCCGCGGATGTTGCGGCGGTGCTGCTCACACACGCACATGCGGATCACATCGGGGGCGCGAGCTGGTTGGCCACTGAGTACGGGGTTCCCGTCTATGGCCGCGACGAGGAAGTACCCCATCTGCACCGCGAACGGATCGAGCAAGTGGGGCCCGCTGACGTTCTACGCAATATCTTCCGTCCCGGAGTCCTCGCGTGGGCGGCAGGGATCCTGCCGTTGGTCGAGGGTAAGCCAAAGTTGGGCGTCCCGAGTGCGAAGAAGCTGCCCCGCCGCTCAGACGGCACGGTCGACCTACCCGGGGCGCCCGCGGCGATAGCTGCGCCGGGCCACACCTCGGGCAACACAATGTTCCACTTCGCGGACGAGGGGACCGTCATCGTCGGCGACGCTCTCGTAACCGCGCACCGAACCTCCCACAGCGCCGGGCCCCAGATGCTCCTTCCGATGTTCCATGAAGATGAACAGACGGCGCGAGAGTCCCTGAACACCCTCGCGCAGATTGATGCTCTTCTGCTCTTGCCCGGGCACGGGCCGAGTTGGAAGGGGAGGCCGGCCGACGCCGTGGCGCGTGCCCTGACGCGGTGATCCTGAGCTCCCGTCCGTGGGGACGGCGTTGCAGTTCTGCTCCTAGGGAGCAACCGTGCTCGCTCCTTATCAATCGGCCGGGTCCCCTCCGGCTTAGCCGTAAGGCCGGGCCGAGCCGAGGAAGAAGCTGCCAGCACGCGTTCGGCCCCGGATGCACGAACCGCCGATACGCGGCCCGCGGCTTCTTCCGAGGCTCCGCCCGCGCCACCCCGGTCTCCCGGAATATCCGCGCCAACGACGCGATCAACGGCACCGGGGCCATCCCGAGAGCACGCATCTTGTCGTGCGGACTGCTGTCGGTATGACTGACTCGCTTGGTTAGGCCGCGAGTGCGACGTTTGCGATCATTTCATACTCGATCGGGGTCGGTTACCCGAGGCCACGTTGCCGGCGTCGGCGGTGGTAGGTCCGTTCGATCCAGATCACGATCTCGAGCCGCAGTTCTCCTCTCGTGTCGGAAGGTGGCGCCGCGATCCGCGGCGCCGGGTTCAACCGGCGCCATCCGTGTCCTCACTGACTTCACACGGGCGGCGCTGAGTGGACCTCACCCCGAACTCACGCGGGCTTGCCGTCGTGGGAGATGCCGTCGTACTCGTGGTGCGGGATGCCGAGCGCGGACGGGTTCATCGCCCAGTCGGGGCCGTATGCTTCGAAGCCGGCGATCACCGGGGGTGGGAAGTCGGGATCGATGAAGGTGCCGACTGCTGCGCCGACCATGTCGGGTGCGACGGCGAGTTCCCAGTACACGGTCGAACCGCACTGGGGGCAGAAGTGGTAGGTGGCGCCTCCGCTGTCACAGGACAGATAGTCGACCGGCTTCCCGCCTTCGGTGGGAAATGTCCATGTCGTGGACTCGCCCTCGATCGTCACGTGCTCTCTGGGTAGACGTGCTTGGACGCTGAAGACGCTGCCGGTGCGCCGCTGGCACTCGTAGCACTGGCAGAGGGAAATGCGCGCCGGATCGGGTCCGGCGTAGGTGAGGGTGAGCTGTCCGCAGTTGCAGGCAGACGTACGAGTGGGCATTTCATGACTCCTTCGCTGAGCTCTTTGGGGAAGTGTCACCGGCGTCCGTTCACAGCGGCTCCACGTCGGGCAGGCTCCACGTGCCATCGAACAACGGTGCGGTCGGGCTGTAGCAGCGGAACATCGGGTAGAACCCATTGCCTGGCACCGTCTCGATCCAGTTGCTCGTGGAATCTCCGCCTTGTTCGGGACCGAAGTAGATGTCGATGGAGCCATCGCTGTTCTTCGCGAGCTCGTCGTATCCGGAGCGGGCCGCATCATTCGCCGGATTCTGCACCATGGAGCGCGTCTCGGTGTCGTAGAGGGTCAGCGACCAGAATGCCGCAGCCGGAGGATTCGCTGGGATATGCAGACGGTAGCCCCGGCCGCCGTCGAAGTGGTTGCCGTCCCGGTCTCTGAATGCCTGAACATAGGTGGCACCGGGGCCGGGCACCATCTTTCCGATGCCCGGCGAGAGGTAGATGGCTCCGTAGGTGTACTGGGTGGTCTCGTCGAGCTGGCTGTAGTACTCGGCCTCGTGGTCGGGGCGGACGAGGATCACCCAGTCCCACTGCGTGTGCGGGAAAGCCGTTGCACCGGTCATTCGGCTGGTGTTCTCGTACATCACGTTGCGCGCCATCGCATCGCCGAGCACTGCGGCCTCCTCGAGGATGGCTGTCTGGCGCGCGTCGGGCTGGAAGGGCACGCCCTTCTCGATGCCGAGCGGCTTGAGCATCGCCATGAAGTAGCGATCGTGCTCCTGCACCGGGTTGTTGTCGATCACCCTGGACAGTCGTGCCCAGAACTCCAGACCGCCCGGGGGAGTCGTGTCTATCTCCTCTCCCGAGATCGAAACGAAGCGATTCGGCGTCGGGTCGTCGCGATCAGTCCACGGGTACACCTTGACGTTCCGGATGCGTTGCACGGCGTCGGGCTTGTCTCCGTCGACGATGATTCCGCGGACGAGCATGTTGTGGTCGTTCATATTTGCTCGCACCGTGTAATACCCGTCGACGGTATAGTCGCCTTCGTCGTCAGGGGGGAGCAGGAGGAATCTGCCTCCGCTGCCGGCATCCGGTCCGGGCAGTCCGACGTCGATGACGGATCGTTGCCAGAAGTCGTCGACCAGACCCACGATGGCGCCCGGCGGGATCTCGATAACGACGGGGCCGTTGGCGAGGTCGAAGTTCACGAACGCATAGATGGTGGTGTCGTTCGCTGTGAGCCAGAGCGACTTCGGGTCGACGAAGTTGTCTGCGATGCCCAGGTCGAGGTAGTCGATGCCGAGGTCGTGCTTCGCGGTGACCCGGATCGACTCGAAGGAGACGGCTGGGTAGGCCCAGAGGTATGCCTGCACCGCGCGTTGGAAGTCCATCTCGTCGAAGAGCCGTTGTGAGGTCTCCGCAGTCGGGTATCCCAACGGGTACTGCAGGGTGCCGATTCGGGACTCGAGGGTCTCTGCGCTCCGTGCGGCGGCACGCTTCGGACTGTCCATGATGATTCTCCTTCTGTTGTCGTTGACTCGGATGGGCATGTGCTTCTTCCGCCGATGAAGACTGCGCTGCTAGGCGATGACGTGGATCGCGTACGCGACGGTGAAGCCCAGGGTGGTGGCTATCCCGGCGAGCTTGCCGCCGTGGTGGAACGCCTCCGGCATCATCGTGTCGGCGAGCATCGTGATGATCGCGCCCGCCGCGAACGACAGTACGAACGCGACGGTGTCGGGAGACGCCTCCTGGAATACGGCGAAGCCGACGAGGGAGGCGAGACCCGAGACGACCGCGATCCCGATCCACATCCAGAGCACGCGGGTCTTCTTCCACCCTCCGGTGAGCAATCCTGTGGAGGAGGCGATGGATTCGGGCAGGTTCGAGATGAATACCGCGGCGAGGTAGGCGACTCCCACTTCGCCGCCCTGGAAGATCGTGAGCCCGATGACCATCGACTCGGGGATGCCGTCGAGCACGCTGCCGAGGACGATCGCGAGGGGCGAGCCATCCTCCTGTTTGCCGTCGAGATCCTTGCGGTGACTGCCGCCCATGTGATCGATGAGCCAATCCCCGCCGAAGAAGACCAGGCAGCCTGCGGCAAGACCGAACGCCACCCACCCTGTGCCGGTCGAGGCTTCAGCGGCCTCCTCGATGAGGTCGAAGGCGACAGCGCTGATGAGCACACCGGCACCGAAAGCCATGATCAGCCCGATCCACTTCAGGGAGATGTGGAACCAGAAGGCGACGAGCGCTCCGATGACGAGGGATGAGGCGGCGATGGCTCCCCATACGAATGACTCGAGCATGACATCCTCCATCCCGACCGCGCGGTCGAACTGATCTCAGACCCTGAAGAACTGCCCGGCTCGGCCGACGTAGAGAAGCACGAGGGCGGTGACGGAAACCGCGATGCTGAGGATCGCGGTCGAGAGGAAGCCGGGGGCGGCCACCGCGAGGAGGACGGCGGCCCCGACGGAGACGAGGAGGAGGATCGTGATGACGACCCGTGCACCATTGCTGCCGCGGAGGAGGCCCGTCGCGATGAAGATGGTCACCGCACCGAGGATGGCCGTGGCGTTGGCGAAGCTGGTCAGCGCCACGCTGCCACCGAACCTGCTCACGAGCTCACTGTTGCCGAGTTGGAACAGGAGGAGGATCCCGGTGACGACGTTGATGGCTCCCGCGATCCACACGGTAACGCTGACCAACGTCACAGCGCCCGGTCGTGCGGAATTGGCTTCGGACATCGGCGGCCTTCCCTCTCGCGGTGGATGTCGGCGAGAGCACAGTAACGCGGCCGGGATACGAGCGCGTCATGTGATCCGCGTGAACTGATGGGTGTCGACGGGTTCGTCGGTATCGAAGCCTCCGAACGCCGGATACGCCTTCACGTTCGTGAGTCGCTCGGCGTCAGGGTGCGAGCGAACGATTCACCTCATCTATGTGATGCGGTGGCGGCGGCGATGTCATCCAATGGTGGTGAGGATCCGGAGTTGTTCCGCCCCGCCGCCCGCCGGACTCGGGGGCCGGAACCACCCGCCCACGGATGATGGGGAGGATGACGTGGCTTCGAACTACACGGAACGGTTGCGTCGATTGGCTATCAACCAAGCCGGCGCTGCAGACGACAGCGCCGTGACCGCTGCGGATACCACGAGTATCGATCCGAAGACTCTCTCGCTGTGCAGGATCGCCGCCCTCGTCGCGATTGGCGCAGCCGCGCCCTCGTTCGGCGAGCAGGCCGATGCAGCAGTGAGTGCGGGGGCGTCGGCTGACGAGATCGTCGACGTGCTCATCGCGGTCAGCTCCGTGGTCGGTGTGCCCCGCGTCGTCGCCGCAGCACCCGAAATCGCCCTGGCCCTCGGCTATGACGTCGAAGACCTGGCGGAATGAGTGGCTGAACAGTGGGTGTAAAACGCAGCGCTTTGGGGCCCGTCACAGATGGGAATGGTCACTGGCCGTTTCATCGAGCCACGAGAGATTGCGACCACGATCGCTTACCTCGTCTCGCCACTCGCGGCTAGCGTCCATGGCGCCAACTGGGTCGTCGATGCCGGGGTCTCGAAGACCATCTAGGCAGGAAGGTTGCCCAGGGCGAATCTCTATGGCCGTCCTCCCACGGGTACGTACGGCTTTAGCAGCGCAAGTATCTTTGCTAGGAGACCCACGAAGAAGACTTGAGCCGAGTCGTGCCGCGGTCCCTTACGTACCTATCCGTGACTGAGAGGGAGGGTGTCCATGGCGATGTCGAGAAGCTCTCCAAGCGGGCGCGTGTGATCGTCGCTCTCCCACGAGCTGATCGCGGCATCGACGCAGCCGAGCGCAGAAGCAATGAGCGCGGCCGGACGCGGGTCGGAGGCGTCGGAGGGGTCCGTTCCGAGGCGGCGCGCCAGTTCTGGTTTCAGGATCTCGTGCCAACTGGCGTTCTTTTCGCCGTGCTTCGCTGCCAGCGCAGGGGTGGTCGTGATCAGTCGCGCCAAGCGCCGCGCTGAGTCCGGATTTGCTGCGTAGCGCTGGATCAGCACATCCAACGATCGCCGGAGTGCAAGCCACGGTGCTTCATCATCTGGGCGGGATCTCAGCGCGTGTAGAAGTTCAACTGGAGAGTCTGCGACTTCGGAAAGCAGCGCGTCGTCCTTCGACGAGAAGTAGCGGAAGAAGGTGCTGCGAGAGATGCCCGCTACGGCGCAGATGTCATCGACAGTCGTCGCTTCATAGCCCTTCGCTTCGAACAGGTCGAAAGCCATGGCGGAAACCTGAGCCGTCATTGCCTGCCGGGCCATGACACGCGCTCCACCTCGTCGAGGAGCAATTTGATCGACCATGCCCACAATGCTACATCCATTCTCAAATGGGATGGTGTGTCATAATTGGGTCACTGTTTTGCTTAGGAAGGAAGTCTCATCGTGTCCGTTCACAAGGTCATCGTTATTACTGGGTCCAGCGACGGAATTGGTGCTGCCGCTGCGCGCCAACTCCACAAGAATGGACACCATGTAGTTGTTGTTGGTCGTTCCGCAAAGAAGACGCGCGCCGTCGCCTCTGAGCTTGGCGCCGATCACTTCATCGTTGATTTCGCCCGCCTGGACGACGTACGCAAGCTCGCCGCCGATCTCGAAACCGCCTACCCGCGGATTGATGTCCTGGCCAACAACGCCGGCGGTGTGTTCGGGGACCCGACGAAGACTATCGACGGGTTTGAAAAGACTTTTCAAATCAACCACCTCGCCCCGTTCCTGCTCACCAGCTTGCTGATGGACAAACTCATCGCCTCACAAGCAACCGTCATTCAGACGAGTACGCTTCACGGAGGTCTGGGTAAGGCGATCGATATCGACGACCTCAATATGGATCGCAACTTCGAAGCTGTCCGCGCCTATGGACAGGCGAAGCTCGAGAACACCCTTTTCACCAAAGAGTTGCACCGTCGATTCCACAGCCGGGGTTTATCGGCAGCTGCGTTCTACCCAGGAAATATTGCAACCAACTTTGCGTCAGAGACGACTAGTCGGCTGATGAAGACCATCGTGACCAACCCTGTGACCCGGAAGCTGCTGCTCACCACACCGGAGAACGGCGCCGACCAGCTCGCCTGGCTCGCCGAGGGCACCCCGGGTGAAACATGGGTATCGGGGGAGTATTACGCGAAACGCACAGCAGGAAAAAAGCTGAACCCGCTCGCCCTTGACGCTGACCTCGCACGCGACCTTTGGGACCGCTCCGAGCAGCTCCTGAAGTGACCCGCGTGCTTTATCTGCGACTGGCGGCGTCTCGAAATAGTAGAGCTTTCCGAGACAAGGAACCTCCTCCGAAGCGTCGCGTTGTGGAGCTGACCGATATTTGGCCGCGTTCTGTGATCGCTATTTGGCGTGAATTGTGGCGAGAACGCGGGCTGCCGCTTGGAGGAGCGAGTTACCGGGACGTTTTTAGCCCGGCGATCAGTATCTCCGCTACCGCGCGCGATTCTGATGCCCACATGGGGCGGTCTGCTGCGGAACCGATGCCGTGAAGCACAACCATCACGGCGCCCGGCTCAATGTCGGCGCGGACTGTCCCTTCGACGGCCGCGCGAGTCATGAGGTCGGAAACCGTGTGTTCGAGTTCGGTTCCGCCCTCGATTTGGGTCGCAGGGTCGACGACAGCTGCAAGAGTTCGCGCGAGGCCTGCGTGCTCGACGACATACTCTACGAAACCGCGCAAGAATGCTTCGAGGTTCTCGCCAGGCGAGCGCGTCGAGTCGTGTGCTTGGTCGCGGAGCGCGGCCATCTCACCCCCATAGACCGCGGCCGGTAGCGATTCCCTTGTGGGAAAGTGCCGATACAGAGTGCCGATGCCCACGCCGGCACGTGCCGCGAAATCGTCGAAGCGTATGTGTTCGTCGCGATCAAACGCCGATCGTGCGGCCGCCACGATTGCTTCCCTATTTCGGCGGGCATCTGCCCTTGGCACTCTTGGCACGTCCACGATCTTCCTACTTTGACAAACGGAGATTGTCTCCATATTCTGATAAACGGAGATGGACTCCACCTTATTCGAAGGAATAGCATGCGTATTTTGATGTTCGGGCGCGGAACGATAGCGACGATCTACGGGCGAGTACTTCAATCCGCCGGGCACGAGGTCGAGTTCTACGTCCGTCCAGGTCGCTCCATCGACTACAGCGGCGACGTCAGGATGGACCTCATCGACGCGCGTCGCAAGGCGCGTGGCCAGCGAGTGCAGGAATCGTTCCAGACGGCAGTGCGAGAATCGATCTCCCCGGAGGATGGATTCGATCTCATCGTGCTGAGCGTAGGCCATCACCGTCTCGCTGAAGCCGTGGAGTTCCTGGCTCCTCGAATCGGTAGGGCGACTGTGTTGGTATTCGGCAACATTTGGGAAGAGCCACTAGCCGCCATCGCGCCTCTTCCTGCCGATCAAGTCATCTTTGGATTGCCGATGGCCGGCGGCGGGTACGGAGTAGACGGCATACTCCACGGCGCGTTGTTCAGATCCGTCACCATCGGTATGACCTCCATGCCGCTGAGCACGCGCGAACTCGATGTCCGCGCCGCATTCCAACAAGCAGGGCTCGACATCAACGAGGAAAAGGACATGAGGGGGCGGCTGTGGCTTCACTTCATCTCCGACGCGGGCATGTTCGCCCAAGCGATCCAGACAGGCTCAATGGCCGCAATGATCGGAAATGGTCTGGCGTTCAGAAAAGCATTTTTGAGGACTCGAGAACTACTCCCCGTCCTTGAGGCAAGAGGTATTGACCTCCGCCAGCACCGCGCAGCTCTCATGCCATACCGCTTTCCTCGCCTCATCGGCACAACTGCGGCATGGGCAACGACTAAGTTCCCGATCGCACGCGTGAGCCTCGCGGCGCACACTGATCCGCACGCGACCGAACCGCGCGCCGTCCTCAACGACACGTTACGCACAGCCCGCAACCTCAAAATGCCCACGCCCCGATTTCAATAAAGACTGGATCGTGGTCGCTGTCTGGACGTTTGAGGGCCCGCTATAGACATGTATGAGCACCTAGGCACGAAGAGAATTGGATGGGTCTGCCCCGTCTCGAAAACCTAATCCTTGGTAGGACAGCTGCTCGCGTTCAGCGGCTCGGGTGGCTTCGTCCATCACCGCGCGCATTGTGGGAAGACGTAGCCGACGGCAGGCTTGATCGACGGCCGCGGCTGCTGCTTCTTCGGTCATCCCGCGTTGGCGGCGCAAGGTGCTGGTGATCTTGGTTGGCGTGCTCATCTTCCCGTGGTTCCTTCTTTCTCATCGGTGATTTCTGCCGGGACTGGTCTTCGGTTGAGGAGTTCGTCGTAGTGCGCGACGGACGGCAGTGGGCGCCGGTCAGGGGGCAGCCCCGCGATCACCGCTGCTGGGTCCGCGAGACGTCGTTGCGTGAGGCTGACAACTCGCTGCTCATGCTTCGGGGTTTGTTCAACGGGATGACGGTTCAACACAGACCCACCCGCGTGTAGGCGGGCTTCGACTGCGACGACGTCCGCGGTCACGGCGCCGACGGTCAGGGCAGCTCTGATCCCTGCGGTCACGTCTACGGTACGCATCGTGCGGTGCAGCAGTAATACGTCGATGAGTGCGCGGGTGCCGGCAGAGTCGCCGTCGACTTTGCGGGCTTCCTGCCAGAACGCATCATGCGCGTTCGTGAAGATGCCTTGCTCGCGGGCCTTGGCCAATGCCGATGATCCTGGGAGCGCGCCGGGCTTGTGCCGCAGCACCTCGAGGTAGTGGTCGAGGAGGATCGATTCGCCGCCGCGGGCTACGACCCGCTGATGCCGGGCGACCTCGGTGTGCCCGTCGAACACGACGAGTTCAGACGCGCGGAGTGACACGCGCACTTGCCGGCCGATCAGCCGGGCCGGGACTGAATACTTCGCCATCCGGACTGTGACCAAGCTCGACCGGTCAACGCGGGGATGCAACTGCAGGCCTGGATCGAATCGCTCGAACGGCAGCGCCGCCAACAACGGTTGCTCTTCCGTGAAGTCTTCACCAACAGTCCGGATACGTGTGTTGATGCGCCGGCCGTTGTCGCGGTCGTCCCAGCCGCGGATCTGTTCGTTCAGCTGTGCGAGCGAGTCGACCTCGGGCATCGGTGACAGCCAGGTTCGGCGGAACCGGCCGACCTCGCCCTCGACGCCGCCCTTCTCGTGCGCACCCTCGATGCCGGGCTGGCAGTAGAACGCGTCGAACCCGTAGTGGGATCGGAACAGCACCCACCGGTCGTTCTCGACACGGCTTCGCCCTTTCCCGTAGAGGACCGATTGCACGGCGGCGGTCAGGTTGTCGTACTTGATATGCCGGGTCGGGATGCCGCCGATCTCTTCGAATGCGTCGATGTGGCCCTCGAGGAACGCCTCTTGCGACTGCGTCGAGTAGACCCGGTGCACGGCCTTGCCCGAGTGCGAGAGTCGGAACACGAACATGTGGCACTTCGTCTTCACCCCGGCCAGGATCACCCACACCTCACCGAAGTCGACCTCCGCCTCTTGCCCCGGCGAATGTTCCTGAGGGACGAATACCTCAACCCGGCGTCCGCCCTCGACATCGATCTCGGCGCGACGAACACGAACGTAGTCCCGCACGGTCGGATACGACAGCTCAGTCGCCCCGTGCTCATCAGCCAGACGGGCGAGGATCCGCGTCGCGGTGTGTCGCTGCTCGCGCGGTGCATCCAGATCCTGCGTCAGCATCGCGTCGATGAACAGCTTGAACGGGCCCAACTTCGGCGACACCCGAACCGGAGTCTTCCGCGGCGGCGGCTCGGCCTGCGCCAGCGCCAGCCGCACCGTGTCTCGGCCGACCTGGTACTTCCGCGCCAATGCACGGATGCCCAGCGACTCGGCCCGAGCATCTCGTCGGATGCGTGCGAATAGGTCCACGCGACTTCCCATCTGACCACCTCAGTTCCACGCCCCCGAAATGAGAGCACGACAACCGTCGAGGGTGGTCCTGAATCAAACCGTCACAACACACCGGTAATCAGAGAGATGGTCCTGAATCAGGCCGTCATCCCGGTCCTGAATCAAGCTGTCATAGTCAGTGCGGCATCCCGGACATCTTGCACGTCGATCACGGCTCCGACTTCATTAGCCACCACCTCGAGCGAACCGCTGTCGCCTTGCACGTCAGAATCATCCACTCGACTGTCGGCCGACCCCAGGGCCGCGGGAAGATCGAACGGTTCTTCGGCACCGTCAACACCGAACTCCTAGCCACGCTCCCGGGTCACCTCGGACCCGGCAGCCGGACACCAACGCCCGCCCTCGACCTCGCCAGCCTCGATCGTGCGATCGGCGAGTTCGTCGGCACCTACAACGACCGGACCCACAGCGAGCTGGGGATCTCACCCCGTGACGCGTGGGTAGCGGACGGGTGGCTTCCGCGAATGCCCGACAGCCTTCAAGAGCTCGACGGGCTTCTCCTTACTGTTCCGAAGAACCGGGTCGTTCAACGCGACGGCATCCACTTCCAAGGCCAGCGCTACCTCGCCCCAACCCTCGCCCCGTTCGTCGGTCACACCATCACCATCCGGTACGACCCGCGCGATATTTCCGAGATCCGCGTCTACGACCGAGACACCTTCATCTGCACCGCCATCGACGAAGCCCACCCCAACCTTCGCCTCAGCCTCCGCGACATAGACACCGCCCGCCGGACCCGCCGCAAGCAGCTACGTCGCGCGATCAACGATCGCATCCCGACCGTTGCCACCCGCGAGAAACCTCGCACCCCCGAACCCACAAAGCGGCGGCCGAAGCTGCGTACTTATGAAGAGGACGAGTGATGAACCAGGCATTCATCGTCACCAAAGAACACCGACGCTTCACCGAGTTCGCTAACGCCGTCCGCAAAGAAAAGACCATCGGGATCTGCCACGGTGCCGCCGGCGTCGGGAAAACCAACTCCGCCCGCCGCTACGCGAACTGGGATGCCCTCGAGCCGTACATCAACGAGTGGGGACCCCGCGGTGATCACGACGCGAAGCACTACGCCCTGGCGAGCCGATCCCGCACCGTCTTCTACACACCCGAAGTCCTCTGCCGACCGAAAGACCTCATGCACGGCATCGACCACTGGCAGGTGAAAGTCGGGATCTGCGCCGACGAGCACCTCCGCTCCCTCATACCCGAGCCGGAAATAGTCAGGCAGAACGACGTCACCCGCCTCGTCGAACTCCTCATCATCGACGAAGCCGAACGGCTCACCCCCACCGCCCTGGAACTGCTCCGGGACCAGCACGACCGCACCCATCTCGCGATGATCCTGATCGGCATGCCCGGCATCGACGAACGCTTCCGCCACTACCCCCAGCTCTACAGCCGCCTCGGATTCTCACACCACTACCGCGCCCTCGGCCGCGAAGAGCTCCTCTTCGTCCTCGACCGTCACTGGAAACGCCTGGGCAGAATCCTCGACCCGGAGGACTTCACCGACGCGCAAGCCATTGCCGCCATCGAACGCATCACCCGCGGCAACTTCCGCCTGCTCGAACGACTCTTCCCTCAGATCAATCGCGTTCTCAAGATCAACCAACTCGACACCATCACTGACGACGTCATCGAAGCCGCCGCAAGCATCCTCGTCATCGGCAATTAACGACACAAAGCGATCACAGAATGCCGCCAAAGAACGGCGAACTCCACAGTCGCGTTGAAGTGGCGGGTTCCGCGGCGCGATCTGTCTTGGAAATACGTCTCACCGTAAAGTGTCTTTGCGCCACCCGTTCTAGCAGTTTCTGCGGCACGAATGATCTCGTGAGACATCTCGGTTATACGCGGGTCAGTACTAGAAGCCAGGACGCGAAGTTGCAGGTCGACGCCCTGGTCAAATCCGGCGTCCAGGAGCGTGACATCTTCGCCGACGTCACCTCCGGCAGCCGGACCGCGATCTCACGCCCCGGAATGAAGAAGCTCCTCGAGTACGCCCAGCCCGGTGACACCGTCGTAGTGTGGCGGGTCGATCGCCTTGGGCGATCCTTGATCGATGTGCTGAACACGGTGAAGCTGCTCCGGGAGCGGGATGTGCAGGTGCAGAGCATCTCTGATGGCATCGACCCGTCGACGACCTCGGGTCGGCTGATGCTGAACATGCTCGCCACCTTGGCTGAGTACGAGCGCGAGCCGATTACCGAGCGGGTGAACGCCGGGATCACGGCCGCCCGGGAGGGTGGCACCAAGTTCGGCCGGCCTCTGTCGGATCCCGTCGTCGTTGCCGACAAGCTCAAGCTCGTCACGGAAGCGAGGGCGAAGGGCCGCACCGCCGAGGACGCCGCGAAACTCGTCGGCTGGAGCCGCGCCACTCTTTACCGGCATCAGCAGGCCCTCGCGGCGCGGGAGAGCACCACCGTGTAGGTGACTCGTGGACGCGGCGGGGCGGTGGCGTGTTCTTCGGCTTCATGTCGAAGACCAGATCCCGCTCGCAGTCCTCGCTCGGGAGACCGGGATCTCGGCCCGGACCTTGCAACGCTGGCATCAGCTCTACCGAATAGGCGGCGTCGCAGCCCTCGACTCTCATGCGCGCGCAGACAAAGGTGTGGGAACACAAATGAATGTGAACCGTGATCGGGCGCCTCTGGAGCCGCTCGGGCGACTACACCGCAGGCCATCCATCGATGTGCGCTACCCGCGGCCGGAACTGAAGCGGTCCGGAGTTGCCCGCCACCGGGATGCGCTGTCGCACTTTGGGCTACGCGCCGAGTAGGCCGATCGCCAGGGCTCTGTTCACGGCGTTGTTTCGCGATGACACGCCCAGCTTGCGGTAGATGGAACCCACTTCCGTGCTCACGGTATTGCGGGAGATGAACAGGCGCGCTCCGATCTCGGGGATCGTGAGATGCGTCTGCAGGTACGGGAGCAGCCGCAGCTCGGCAGGAGTCAAAGGCGCCGTTCCGGCTGACTCCGCAGCGCCCGAATCGATGATGGCCCGAAAATCGGACACATCCTCGACGAGGGCCCCGAGCGCCGGGCGACGAACCAGAAGATCGTCGGCCTCGCGCATCAGGTGACGAGCCGCCGCGTGATCGCCCATGGCGAAGGACGTCTTCGCCAGACACAGGCGCACGCGGACGGCCAGGGTAGGGAGGGCTGAGGTGCAGAACTGGCGAGCGCGCATCGCTCGAGTGAGCTCCGTCGTTGCTGTTGTCGGGTCGCCGCGGTGAAGGGCGAGCCGGGCCGCCGCAGCGAACGCCACTACCGATATGGAGTAGTCGTCGAGGCGGTGGTTCGCGATCGATGCGAGGGCCGCGCCGACGAGTTGGACGGCTTCCACCCACCGGCCACGATCCATGGCGATCATCGCGCGTTCGGAATCAGCGAGCACTTGGACGTCATTGTTGCCGGTGGCTCTGCTCAGCTCAGATGCCTCGGAGAACATCAGCTCCGCGGCGTCCACGTCTCCGTTGAGGAAGTGCATCTCAGCTGCGATGTAAACCGCTTGGTCACGCCAAATGCTCGAAGGCGGCTCCTGCGCTAGGGCGAAAGTGGCGTGGGCGGTGGCCTGATCCGGCCCGTTTGCGCACATCATTGCCAGGAGCATCGCCCGGGCAGACGCGAATGATGCTGTGCCGTCGACTGGCGGCAGGTCGAACGAAGCCTCCTCGACGAGGTTCGCCCACTTCTCCGATTCTCGGGCGTGCCCCGACATCACCGCGATCCACCCGGCCAGGACCGCCAGCGGAGGGTAGTCGGCAACCGCGTTCTCGCCGAGCACGTCGACCCAACGTCGAACGGTCGCCATCTGGCCTGCCTGATAGATCGTCAGGGCGTTCTCGGCGACGAGGCGCACGCAGCGGTCACGTTCGGGAGTGGCAAGGAGATGTTCGATCGCCATGGCCGGCGATCCGTGGGATTCGTACCAGTCCGCTGCGCGAGTATGGAGGGGTGTGATCAGCTCT
Source organism: Agromyces sp. Y182 (assembly GCF_059445385.1). Taxonomy (NCBI): domain Bacteria; kingdom Bacillati; phylum Actinomycetota; class Actinomycetes; order Micrococcales; family Microbacteriaceae; genus Agromyces; species Agromyces sp. Y182. Next base: position 252,411 of record NZ_JCAIUF010000002.1, read on the forward strand.
GGTTCCGCCTGCCGTAGTTCGGCTTCCAGGAACTCGCGGAAGAGTGGATGGTAGCGGTACCACCCGCGGCGACGATCGAGGGGGATCAGGAACACATTGGAGACTTCGAGTTCCCGCAACTGCCCTTGAGAACCGGTTGCATCGAGCACGGAGTCGCAGAGGTCTGCGCAGAACTGGTCGAGGACCGCGGTGCGCCGGAGGAAGCACTGCAATCGACTCGGCAGTCCGGCCAATGATTCCCGGTACAGGTAGTCGGCGACGTATCTGTCGTCGCCGGTGAGGAGGATCGTCTGGTCGGCGGTGTCGTGCGCGATAACGGCCGCAAGGTAGAGGCCGACCGGCCAGCCTTCCGTAGATCGGGTGACGGCCTCAGCATCATCGATCGTCAGGGCGACATCGGCTTCGGCGAAGATGTGTTGCGCTGCGGCGGCATCCAACGCCAAGTCGTTGACGCCGAACTCGATCGTTTCGCCGGAGGCGCGGAGCCGCGGGACGTGCGGTTGCTCGATGCGGCTGGCCACCACTATCTGGGACCCCTGGGGGATCCCGGTGATGACGACGCTCAGCACGTCATGACACGCCGGCGAACTGAGTTCGTGGAGGTCGTCGAGCATGAGCACGAACGGAGTCGTACTCGCGCGGAGGGCCGCGGCCAGCCGCGGTGCCGCGCGGCCGAGGGCCGACGTGGCATGACCGCGCATGTCGGTGATAAGAGACGGGTCGGCCCCTGTGCCACGCACGAATGCAGATGCCAGCAACGAGAGCAGGATCGCGGGGTCGTCGTCATAGTGGTCGAGCGTCGACCAGACGACGGCCCGTTGCTCGAGTGCGGCCCATTCCGCGAGGAGAGTCGACTTCCCATAGCCGGAGGGTGCGCTGATCGCGACGACCCGGCGGCCGCTGTTGCGCCCCGACGCGATGAGATCGACACGGCTAACGAGGCCGTCTCGAGGGAGCGGAATCGCCAGTTTGGTTTCCAGCAACAGCTGATCGAGTTCGACTGCCCCCGCAGCTGCGATCCGAGCGGTGTCGGTCACGTTCGAATCGTAGAACTGCCGCCGCTCCAGTGCAACCAGTGCCGCAGGACGTGACGATCCTCGGCCGCGAGCACGGAACCGTCAGCGACGGCGCAGAGCCGCGATCGCCGCCCGATTGGTATCGAAGACCTTCTCTGCGGTCAGGATGCCGAGGCGAACGAGCCGGGCACGAGCGTCCGGACGCACCCGGCTGAAACTCAGCTCGACCCTGTTCGCGTGAAGCCACTCCTTGAGCGACTCGAAGCTCTCGGCCCCGGTGACATCGACATCGTCGACGGCGACGAGATCCACGACGAGATGATCGACGGCGCCAGCGCCCCCTGGAACCGCCACCACTGCTCTCTTGACCGCGTCATCGAAGACGGCGCCATTGGCGAAGAACAACGGAGCCGCCATGCGCACGACGATCGTTCCCGGGGCGCTGAAAGTTCCCACCGGCGCTGCCGATACGAGCGACTCGAGTGGGTCGTCATCCGCCGCCAGGATGTCGATGCTTGGCCTCGACGCGCGCCTGACGATATTGATGAGTGCGAGCACGAACGAGACGATGATGCCGGGAATCGCACCTACGAACACGGTGACGAGGAAGCAGGCGGCGCCGATCGTGAACTCGAATCGGTCGAGTCTCCAGAGCTGCGCAAACTCCCTGATGCCGAGCAATGGTACGACCGCGACGGCGACGATGGCCCCGATCGCGGGTGACGGGATCTCCTCGAGCAATGCTGTACCGAAGATGAGCAGCAAGAAAGTACCCACCGCGGTTATGAGGGAGGGGAGTTGGGTCTTCGACCCCAGCTGGTCCATCGCGGCCGTACGCGACGTCGATGAGCCGATGGCGAATCCGCCGGTCGCTCCGGCTGCGATGTTACCCAGCCCGAAAGCGAGCAAGTCATGGTTCGGCTTCGTCGCGTAGCCGTTCTTCTCCCCGTAGGCCCGGGAGACCAGCAGTCCCTCTGCGGTCGTGACCATGGTGAGGGCGATCGCCGAGGGGATGAGGAGCAGCCAGGTCGCCCAGTCGATGACCGGCCATGTGAGTGTCGGCGGCCCAGCCTCCACCGTGCCGAGCACGTCGACGCCTGCATTGTCCAGATCGGCCGTCACGACGAGGATCGTGGCGAAGATGAGGACGATGAGCGCCCACGGGACCGCGCGGGCGAGTCGCCGTCCGATCAGCAGCACGGCGAGGGCAGCCACGGAGATCGCAATCGACCAGGCATTCATCGTCCCCAGCCCGCCGACCAGATCACCGACCTTCTCGACGAACTCCCCACCCGAATCGATCTTCACGCCGAGCATCTTCGCGACCTGGCTCACCAGGATGTCGAGCGCCAGGCCGCCGACGAACCCGACGAGGATCGGCTTCGAGAGGAAGTTGGCGAGGAAACCGAGTTTGAAGAATGCCATCAGTGCGAACATCACGCCGCAGAGGATGGCTTGGGCCAACGCCAGCGTCACGTAATCGGCGCTCCCGGCAACCGCGAGTCCCCCGATCGATGACGCGACGAGGGCAGCAGCCGCAGCATCGGGAGACGCGACTACCTGACGCGAGGAGACGACCAGGGCATAGACGACGGCCGGGACGACGAGCGCGTACAGGCCTGCCGTCGGAGGGAGACCGGCGATCTGCGCGTATCCGATGTTGAGCGGGACGGCGATCGCGAGCAGCGTGACGCCGGCCACCGCCTCGCGCATGAAGTTCCGGCCGGTCAACCCGGCGAGGGGTCTGTCCATGGTTTGTTCCTTTCGGCCGCACAGGAGCGCCCCGCCGCCGCGCGTCACTGCCGTGCGAGCTTCCGGCCGGTGAGGCCGGCTCGATCTCGCTGGGCCGTCAGGTCTTGTCGAAGAACGACTGCAGCGGGTTGTACAGCCGGAGGATGACGAAGTAGCCCTTATCCGGCACTGTCTGCGATCCGTTCGTGTGAGTTCAGTTGTCATTCGGAAGCAGCGTCGCTGCAGGCCCTATTGCAGCCTGGAACCACGGCGCATCGCATCATGGAGATCGCGTGAAACCATCCGCGAAGCGGTGGCGCAACGAACCAGTAGAAGTCACGCCGGTGGGCGAACCCGAGGTGGCCGCCCACTACGGCCGCGTGAGCGCCGCGGACAGGTTCATGTGATCTGCGTGATGACCTATCACTCCCCGACTGATTTTCTTGGCGGGTACGCAGGAACTGACCTGGAGGAGACCGCGATGTCCGCGACCGAAACACCCAGAACATCCGTACCCGATGTGGTGGCCACGCCGTCGCGCGTGAAGACGGGGATCGGGACGTTGGAGTTCACCGACGGCTACCCGACGAAACAGACGGCGGCGACGTTGCGCGACCACCTCGACTACCTGCATGGCGTCGAATCGTTCATGAACTCGGTCCAAGGTGTGTCGCTCGTTGCTCTTCGTCAGGGTTTCCACGACGCAGGGATCGAGGACGGCGACATCCTGCTCTACTCGAAGCTGATGGACTCGAGATCGTTGTTCCTCACGGGCAACGCGGACACCGTCTACTTCTGGGGGTTCCTCGATCTCTCGCGCGGGCCGGTCGTGATCGAGACCCCCTCGGACACGCTCGGCGTCGTCGACGACATGTGGTTCCGATGGATCACCGACTTCGGGCTTCCCGGCCCCGATCGTGGCGAAGGCGGGACGTACCTCCTCGTGCCGCCCGGATACGACGGACCACTGCCGGAAGGCGGCGCCTACGTGCGCCATTCCCGCACCAACCGGGTGATATTCCTCGGGCGAGCCTTCATCAACGAGTACCCGGGCAACGACCCTGCTCCCGCCGCCGCCCGCATCCGCGAGCAGCTGAAGGTCTACCCGTACGCGCCGGGCGGTGTCGGAAGCAGCATTGGAGCGTACCTAACCGGGAAGGGCCCGCTGGGCCAGCTCACGGCGTCGAAGAGCCCTCGTTTCATGGAAGGCAGCGGGCTCGCCATGAACACGCTCCCGCCCACCGACTTCGGCCACTTCGAGATGCTGGACGCGCTCGTTCAACTCGAGCCGGCCGAGGCGCTCGATCCCGACGTGGCCGGCGATTTCGCCGCCATCGGGATCATCAAGGACGGAAAGTTCGCGCCCGATGACCGGCTGCGCGCGATTCTGGACGACGCCGCATCAGTCGGAAACGCCGCCTCGCGTACGTTGGGGATGGGTGCCCACCCGTCGGACGACTTCCGCTACTACGACGACTCCGCGTGGTGGAACATGCTGTTCGACGGCGGCTTCGAGTTCATCACCCCGCCGCCCCGCATCACCGCCGAAGGGATCGAGCCTTACCCGAACGGAAATGCCCGTAAGCTCCACGCTCGCACGTCGTTCTTCTACACCGCAACGGGCGTCACCCCGGCGATGTGCATGCGGTTGACCAATGCCGGTTCGCAGTACCTCGTGGCCAATGTCGACCAGAACGGCGCCGCCTTCGACGGCTCTAAGACCTATCGGGTGCGATTGCCGAAGGACATCCCCGCCGCCCGGTTCTGGTCGCTGAACGCCTACGACAACCAGACCCGCTCGCTGCTGCAAACGGATCAGATCTACCCGCGAGCCGGCAGCCAGGAATACCCCTCGCCGGCGGCGCAGGCCGAGTCCGATGGCTCCACGGTGGTCTACTTCGCCCCGACCCAGCCCGATGGCATCCCGCGCTCGAACTGGATCCAGACCGATCCCGAGCGCGGGTGGTTCGTACTGCTGCGCCTCTACAGCCCGCTGCAGCCGTTCTTCGACCAGACGTGGAGGCCTGGGGAGTTCGAGCTGGTGCGCTAGTTGACGTGCAATCGGACATCGGAGGAACCGGTGCGCTGGAACAAGAAGACGGTCGAGCCCAAGGCCGTGGCTGACGTGGCCGCGGTGAACGCAGGCTCGGGAAACCATCGCAACGCCTTCATTCTGATCGGGCTCGGGGGAGCGGTCCTCGTCGGGTTCGGAATTGCCGGACTCGGGTCGATCATCGCCCCGGTGTTCCTCGCGGTGGTGCTGACGATCTGCATGCATCCCCTCCGGATCTGGCTGGAACGACACCGCATCCCGCGCGGAATCGCCACCGGGGCCGTCGTGTTGGCGGTGATCCTGTTGCTGCTCGGGTTCGGATACGCCGTCCTCGTCGCCTTCGGCCAGTTCAGCGCGCTGCTCCCGGAATTCGCGGACCAGATCACTGCATTCGGCCAGGATGTCGTCGCCTGGTTGAACTCACTCGGCATCTCGTCGAGGGAACTCAGTGCTCTCGCCGCCGATTTCGACCCGTCCAAGCTGGTCGCATTCGTCGAAGGCCTGATCGGTGGATTGGCCGGCATCGGCTCGGCCCTCGTCATCCTCCTCACCGTCGCGCTGCTGATGGGCATGGATGCCGGCTACATGCCCGCCGTACTTGCCCAGACCGGCACGACCCACCCGCTGCTGGTCACCGGCCTGTCGAACTACGCCGCCAACGTACGCCGCTACATGGTCTGGACCACTCTGCTCGGCCTTCTGCAGGGCGTCATCGACTTCATCGCCCTGGTCCTGCTCGGCGTTCCCGGAGCATTCATCTGGGGATTGCTGGCATTCCTCTGCAGCTTCATCCCGAACGTCGGTTACTTCCTCGCGCTCGTCCCGCCGATCGTCTTCGGCGCGCTCGTCGGCGGCTGGCCCACGGTGATCGCGGTGATCGTCGTCTACGGCGTCATCAACGCGATCGTGCAATCGGTCATCCAGCCGCGGGTGATCGGCAACGCCGTCTCACTCAGTCAGACCATCACCTTCTTCTCCGTGCTCTTCTGGGCCGTCATCCTCGGGCCGATCGGTGCCATCCTGGCCATTCCGCTGACGCTCCTCGTTCGCCTGATGCTCGTTGACACGTACCCGCCAGCCAGCTGGGTCCGACCATTGCTCGGCGACCTCACTGGCACCAGAGACCTCATCGCCGAGGAGGATGCGGAGATCAAAGGCGCCAGGAAGGCTCGCACGATAACCACGACGTCACCCGGAACGGTTACTCCATCGTGACCGATCCTGATCCGCGGGCACTACCGCCGGTGCGGCGGCGTCGCCTCATCGCGTTGGGACTGCTCCGTGCCCTCGGCTCGACAGTCGTGCTCGTCGCGCTCTACTTCCTGCTGCCATTCGACCTCAACACCGCTGCGCCCGTGATCACGCTCGTCCTCGCGCTGCTGGTACTGGTCGGCGTGTCGGCAAGCGACGGATCGGCTGCGGCGGCCGCCGCCCACTGTTGTACGAGGAAGTGCCGCTGGGTGGGCATCGGCTTCTCGGTCAGAGCGTGCCGTCGTTGTCGAATGCGGCGACACGCTCTTCCACAGGAACCGTATCCGGCCCATCACCGCTCACCCGCTCGACGAAGTCCAGAATCATCGAGCGAGTGGCGGTGTCGCGCCAGGAGGGCAGGTCGGCCATGGCCTACTGCTTCAGCATCGCAACGTGCATCTTGTGCTCGTCGCCGATGAGGTGGGAGTGATCGTCGTCGCCCAAGTCGATCTGTACCCAGTCGAGAGTCCCGGTGAACTCGTTGCCCTTCGCTGTGTAGTCGGTCGAGACCGGTGAAGCGAGGTCGACTCCGACATCCGTCGTCTCATCGAAGGTGAACTGGAACGGGATGGTCTTCTCCACCCGGCCCACCCCGATCTGGTCGCCGTCGGCGAACAGCGTGACGGTACCACCCTTGGCGACTCCACCGCCGTCATAGGCGAAATGCGCCTTCAGCTCGGTGGTGCCCCCGGGCACGGAGGTGCCAGACCGCACTATGTCCAGCTGGATGCCGAGCAGGTTGTAGGCGAACGCCAACCTGCCGTCGACCCCGTAGAACGACCAGCCACCGTAGGCGCCGCCCTGAGCGATCACCACACCATTGGCGCCGTCGTCGGGCACTTCGACCTTCGCCGTTACCGTGAACGACTTGTTCTTGATGTTGATCGACGAGTTCTCGCTGAGTCGGCGCATGCCGCGGTAGAGCTTCTGGCTCTGTGCGGTGATGAGCGCGGGTCGCCCTGCGAGGTCAGGGTTGAAGCGCTCCGCCGTGCGGATGTCCATGGGCAGCACGTTGAAGCGCGCAGCCTGGATGAGGAACAGCTGCTGGAGGTGAGCGAGCCTCTCGGGTTCCTGCGCCGCCAGGTCGTTGGACTGCGTCCAGTCCTCCTCGACGTTGTAGAGCTCCCATACGTCTTCGTCGAGTCCATGGCTAGAGCCCAGCCAGGGATCCTTGTGCTTGGCTACAGCCGTCCAGCCCTTGTGGAAGATGGCGCGGTTGCCGACCATCTCGAAGTACTGGGTGGTGTGACGCTCGTCGGCGTCGGGATCCGCGAAAGTGTAGTTCATCGACGTGCCCTCGTAGGGACGCTGCGTCACGCCGTTCACCGTCGACGGCTGGGGAATACCTGCCGCTTCGAGCACGGTCGGCGCCACGTCGATGACGTGGCTGAACTGGTTCCGGATGCCGCCCTGCTCCACGCCGCCGTTCGGCCAGCTCATGATCGTGCCGTTGCGCGTCCCACCCCAGTGCGACGCGACCTGCTTGGTCCACTGGTACGGGGTGTCCATGGCGTGCGCCCAGCCCACCGCATAGTGGTTGTACGAGTGCGGAGTGCCGATGTCGTCGATGTGCGCGGCGACGTACTCCTCGCTCTCGATGTCGTTCATGTGGTTGATCGTGAAGCCCTCGTTGGTGGTGCCGTGCATCGAGCCCTCGGCTGATGCGCCGTTGTCGCCGATGATCACGTAGACGAGGGTGTCGTCGAGAATGCCGAGCTCCTCGTAGGCGTCGAGCAGCTTGCCGACGTAGTGGTCGGCGTAGGCGAGGAAGCCGGCGTAGACCTCCATCTGGCGGGCCAGGGCCGGCTTGATGACATCGCTCATCTCGTCCCACGACGGGATGCCAGGGCTGCGCTCGGTTAACACGGCATCGGCGGGGATGACGCCGAGCTCGAGCTGACGGGCGAAGGTCTCCTTACGCACGTCGTCCCAGCCCTGGTCGAACTGGCCCTTGTACTTGTCGGCCCACTCCGTCGGCACGTGGTGGGGAGCATGCGTGGCACCGGGTGCGAAGTAGGTGAAGAAGGGCTTGTCGGGGGCGAGCGACTTCTGCTGGCGGGTCCAGTCGATCGCCTTCTCCGTCATGTCTGCCATGAAGTGGTAGCCCTCTTCGGGCGCTCCCCACGGCTCGATCGGCGAGGTGTTCTCGTAGATGGCGGGATACCACTGGTTGGTCTCGCCACCGAGGAAGCCGTAGAAGTACTCGAAGCCGTTGCCGGGAGACGGCCAGTGGTCGAACGGGCCGGTCGCGCTCGCCTCCCACACGGGAACCTCGTGGCACTTCCCGAACTGGCTGGTGTTGTAGCCGTTGAGCTTGAGTGTTTCGGCGAGAGGGGCGCAGTTGTTGGGGCGCACGCTGCTGTATCCGGGGGCACTGGTCGCGATCTCGGTGATGCCGCCCATGCCCACGGTGTGATGGTTGCGACCGGAGAGCAGGGCTGCACGGGTGGGAGAGCACAACGCCGTGGTGTGGAAGCGGGTGTACTTGAGCCCGGATGCCGCCACGCGCTCGAAGTTCGGCGTCTGCACCGGCCCGCCGAAGGCGCTCGAGGCGCCGAAGCCCGTGTCGTCGATGAGCACGACGAGCACGTTCGGCGCTCCGGCGGGCGGGCGGATCGGCTGAATCGGCGGGTAGTGCGTATCGGGATCCGTCGCGTCATAGGTGACAGTCCCGGTGTACTCCAGGTCAGGGATCGGAAGGGCTGAGCGCTGCGTACCGTCGGTCATGCGTGATGCTCCGTCGTCTCTCTCACGCCGCCACCCCCTGTGACCGCGATGTGATTCAGAGCGTAGTCCGAGAAGGCTGGATTCGGTCGTCCCAGCCTCTTGATGCATCCCGCAGTGGGATCCCCAACCGGACGCCGAATCTCGGAGGCTCGGTTTAAGGTGACGAGTCGAGGCCGATCGCCCAGCCTCCGCGCGATGACGCTGCATCCAAGGGCTTCCTGGCGGAGCTCGGTAATCTGGGTGGGGGGGGGGGGGATCCTGGTGGGGCTCGGGAATCCGGGCCATCCCCCCCCCCCCCCCCCCCGAGTGAGACGCCGCTACTCTGACAGGGCAGCTCCGCTTTCCGTCTGTGACGGACGGATACCTCATCCGTCAGCGGTGTTGTACGTGCTCTGGAGTTCACCCAGCCGAACTGGATCGCAACATCACAACATCAGAGGAGACGGACATGACACCGACCGAAGAACCTCAAGACAGCCCGGGTATCTCGTTGCGAGACCAGGACCTGCGATTCATCGGCACTGAGGAGACCTTTTCCACTGATGAGTTGATAGCGCTGAACGACACGCTAGCCTTCGAGGCTGATGATCTTGTCGAGATGGGACCGCGCCGCATCGATGCGATGGATGAGGCAGGGCTCAACGTTCAGATTCTCTCCGCGCATGCGCCCGGTGTGCAGAATGTCCCAGGTCAGGAAGGCATCGATTTTGCCTATCGGCTCAACAAGGTGCTCGTCGATGGGCCGATGGCCACTTATCCGGGGCGGTTCCAGGCGTTTGCCACCTTGCCGTTGCAGAGCCCGGAGGCCTCAGCGGATGAGCTGGAACGCGCTGTCCGGGAAGATGGCTTCCTGGGTGCCTTGACCAATGGGATCATCGGGAAGAGGTTCCTCGATCATCCAGATTTTGAGCCCGTGCTGGCTCGTGCCGAAGCCCTTAGTGTGCCGATATACATCCATCCCGGCCTGCCACCTGACGATGTTTTCCAGATTTATTACAGCAATATGTTGCCGGAGTATCAGACGAAGTTCCAGGACCGGGTTCTCAGTCTCTCCGCATATGGATGGCACCAAGAAGTAACTATTCAATGCCTTCGCATGATCACATCTGGCGTTTTCGACAGATTTCCAAAACTACAGATCATCATCGGCCATATGGGCGAGGGCCTTCCGTTCTTCTACAAGCGCGTCGTGGAAAAGATGAGTGGCGTGACCGAAAGCTCACTGGATAAGCCGTTCGAGCAATATTTCCACGACAACTTCTGGTTCACAACGAGCGCATTCTTTCAAGATGAACTCCTCGATCTCTTGTTGAAGTACATCAGTGTGGATCGGGTGATGTTTGCGACCGACTACCCGTTTGCGAACATGAAGGAAGGAACCGACTGGTTTCGGGCCGTTGACCTGCCACGTGAGAGCAAGGAAAAAATTGCGTTCCGAAATGCAGAAGGGCTATTCGGGATAAAGGTCTGACGCCCCCACGCCCGGGGTTCGAACTCGATCAGATGAGGGTTCATCTGCTCCACCTGGAGTGCGATCGCCGGGTTCGCAAGAGGTCGTGGCACGAGTACGACGGAATATTGAAACCCGCGTAGTAGATCCGAAGTTCCCGTGTCTTCTCTATGACTGCTGACATCGTTCATGGTTAACCGGGCACGCCATCCCAGTTGTCACTCGCCAGTCCAACAGGCCCGCTCATGATTCACCTGATCCGCAACACCCGTCAGGTTCGCGTCGCGGGAGCACTGGGACGAGCGCGCGGTCCCTTCCCGAACACGCCGCAGCGGTGAAGTCCCTCTACCTCGTGACCCGGTCGCTTGACCCCACCGGCCGGGGACGGGCACGATGGATGACCAGGTGGAAGCCCGCGACGAACGCCTTCGCGCTCACGTTCGAAGGCCGCCTCGACGAACCGAATGCGCCTGGACCAGATCCACCGTTATTTGACACACCCCCCGTGACCCCCACCGGATGTCCGAAGAGCCCGTTCAGTTGACTTGACAGTGACAAATCGAGGGGATGTGAGACAGGGGTGCAAGCGGTTATTGATGTTGTCGTCATCGGAGGTCTGGTGTCGCACCCGTGCAGAAGTGGGGGTTCTCAGGCCTCACGCAGGGAGCCCGGGCGCAGAGACGTGTTCGGCAACCACCCCACGAACGATGACGGCGCGTACATCCGCAAGAACACCCGGTGGTGGGGACCGCCGGCCGACCTTCTCGCCGAGACCTACCCCGATCTGACCGTCGCCAGCACCTACGGGTACTCCCACGACGGGGACGGTCTCAACGCCGAAGGCGCCAAGTGAGACCATCGCGCATGGTCAACGGCGCGGACGCGAACCCTCGGGTGATCTCCACGCCGGACTTCGTCGGTCGCGACCGGGAGCTGGCTGAGCTCCGCGACGCAGTCACCCAGCCGCCCGCGATCGTGCTGGTGGAGGGCGAGGCGGGCATCGGGAAGAGCCGGCTACTGCAGGAGTGGCTCGCAAGGCGAACACGCTCTCCGCCCTGGTGTCGGTGTGCCCGCCCCTGCGGGAGTCGCTTACGCTGGGCCCGATCGTCGACGCGTTCCGGGGGGTCGAGCGGCTCGTGGCGGGGCTGCGGCTCACCGAGCTCGCGGGTGCGCTGCGGCCATTGTTCCCGGAATGGTCGGTCGACCTGCCGCCCGCCCTCGAACCGCTCGACGACGCGAAGACGGCACGGCATCGTCTGTTCCGCGCGCTCGACGAGCTGCTCAGGGCGCTCGGCGTGGAGGTCCTCGTCTTGGAGGACGCCCACTGGGCGGACGACGTGACGCTGGAGTTCCTCCTGTTCCTCATCTCCCGCCAGCGCTCGGACGGACCGAGCCTGGTGATCTCCTACCGCCCGGAGGAGGTGGACGCAGGGTCGCTGCTGCTGCGGCTGACCTCCCGGCTGCCGGTCGGGGTCACCGGTTCGAGGATCGCCCTCGCGTCCGTGCAACCCGACGACACGGCGTCGCTGGTGTCGTCGATGCTGGGCGGGGAACCGGTCTCCGACGAGTTCCGCACCTTCCTGCACGAGCGGACCGGTGGCGTACCCCTGGCGATCGAGGAATCCGTCCGGCTCCTCTACGACCGCGCGGACATCATCTTCCGCGACGGGCAATGGGTCCGGCTGGCGCTCAGCGAGCTCCAGGTGCCACCCACCGTCCGTGATTCCACCCGGGAGCGGGTGGACCGCCTGTCGCCCGCGGCGCAGCAGACGCTGCGGGCGTCGGCTGTCCTGGCCGAGTGGTCGTCGGAGGCCGCGATCGCAGCGACCGCCGGCCTCACGCCCGAGGAGGCCCGCGCCGGCATCGCAGAGGCGGCCGGCGCCAGGATCCTGGCCGGCGACGACCGCGGCCGGTGGCGGTTCCGGCACGTCCTGGTCGGCACGGCGGTCTACGATGCCGTCGCACGCACCGATCGGGGGCTCCTGCACCGCAAGGCCGGCGAGGCGCTGGAGAGCGTCGATCCGCGGCCCGTCGCGCGCCTGGCCCACCATTTCCGCGAGGCCGGCGAGACCGAGCCGTGGGCGCGATACGCCGAACAGGCGGCGGCGCAGGCCATGGCGTCGGGCGACAACACCGCGGCCGTCGTCCTGCTCGTCGACCTCCTGACCGAGGCGTCGCTCCCGCCAGACGAGCTGGCCCGCAACGCGAGGACCGCGGGGCTCGCCGCCCTCGGGCGGCGCGAGCCGGTCGACGGGGTCTACCACCGCGTCGTACGCGGCCTGCGCACGGTGCTCGACGTCCCCGGGCTGTCCGCCCGGGAGCAGGCCGAGATCCGCAACCCGCTGGGCCGGCTCCTGATCACCGGCGGCGAGGCGGGGGCCGCGCGCGAGGAGCTCGAGCGAGCGGTGGCGGACCTCGGCCACGACCCCGCCGAGGCGGCCAAGGCCATGACGTACCTGGGCTGGGCCTACGGGTCGCCGTGGCCGGCCTCGACGCATCGACGCTGGCTGCGTCGTGCCGCCGACCTCGCGGCCGGGATCGAGTCGCCCGCGATCCGACTGAATCTGGCGGGCAACCGCGCGGCCGCGTTCCTCATGCTCGGCGACGACGAGGCCTGGGACGTCGTCGCCGAGCTCCCGTTCGACGGCGCTACCGCGCCGGAGCGGCTCGACGTCGCCCGCATCCACACCAACGTCGGGACGGGCGCGGTGATGTGGGGCCGGTACGCCGACGCGGAGCGACACCTCGCCGTCGCGCTGAGGCTCGCCGACGCCGAGGGGTCCTCGAGGCTGCGCAACAACATCCAGCTCGAACTGGCCAACCTGGACTGGTTCACCGGCCGGTGGGAGGGACTCGCAGACCGCAGCGCCGCGTTCGTCGAGGCGAACCCGGACCGGCCGGCGATCCACCTGGCGGGCGTCCGGCTGACCGCCCGGCTGGCCTCCGCGGCCGGACGGCGCCGGGAGGCGGAGGAGCAGTTCGGGTTCGTCCTCGACGAGGCGACGCGGCTCGGCGCCGCCGACGACATGATGGAGCCCGCCGCCGAGCTGGCGCGACTATGGCTGGCGGACGGCGATATCGCCCGGGCCCTGCAGATCACCGACCCGCCGCTTCGGACCGTCCGGGCAAAGGGCATCTGGCTGTGGGCGACCGACCTCGCACCCGTGCGGGTCGAGGCGCTGATCGCGGCGGAGGACGTCGAGGCCGCGACAGCGCTCACCGAGGAGCTCTCGCGCGAGCTGCACGGCCACACCGCCCCGGCCCCTCGGGCCGCGCTGGCCCTGTGCAGGGCGCACGTGGCCGCCGCGCGCGGCGACTCGGCCACGGCCGCTGCCTCGTACGCGCAGGCGGCGCAGGCGTGGGACGCGCTGCCGCGGCCGTACGACGCCCTGCGTGCGCGCGAAGGCCAGGCCGTCGCGCTCCTGGCCGCAGGCCGAGTCCCCGAGGGGCGGCAGTTGCTGTCCACTCAGTACGAGGGGCTGTACCGGCTCGGCGCTCGCCGGGACGCCGACCGGGTCATCCAGCGGCTCCGCGAGCACGGCGGGGAGGTACCCCGGCTATGGCGCGGCGGCCGGAACGGGTACGGCGACCGGCTCTCGCCCCGCGAGCTGGAGGTGGTCCGGCTGGTGGTCGCCGGCAGGACGAACCGGGAGATCAGCCAGATCCTCGCCAAGTCGCCGGCCACCGTGGACCAGCAGCTGAGGTCGGCTATGCGCAAGGCCAAGGTGACCTCCCGAACCGCCCTCGCCGTCAAGGTGACCGAGGCCGGCATGCTCGTGGACGACGACCCAGGCGCGACGCTCTCGTAAAGATTGACGTATTCGCCGGATAGCGACGTGCGGGCTGCCTGCCGGAGCATGACCTGCATGTACCACGACCCGGAGTCGTACGCCCGCCAGGAGATCGTCGCACGTGACGACACGAGCACCGATCCCGCGCCGCCCCAGTCGGGTGGACCGTGCACCACCGACGGCTCCGTCGATCCCGACGGCGCCGCCGATCCCGACTGCGCCGCCGACCGTCCGCACCAACTGAGCCACGACCCTTACCAACCCCTGTAGACCGGAGGCCCACCCATGAGACTCACCGCCATCGTCACGACGCTGGCCGTCACGGCCGGCCTGATCATGGGTACGGCGCTCCCGGCGGCGGCTGAGCCGGATGCCGGCCCGCCCGAAGCCAAGATCTCGAGTGACCTGAAGGAGCGCTTCCACGAGGACCCGGTCGCCGACTTCTGGATCACGTTCAACACCAAAGCCGACCTGACGCCCGCGAAGGAGCTCACCGACTGGGACGAGCGCGGCCAGTTCGTCTACGACGCCCTCAAGAAGTCTGTTCGGGCGTCCGAGGCGGCCGTCGCCGCCGAGCTCGACGCGGCGGGCGTGAAGTACACGTCCTACCCACTCGTCAATGCCGTGCTCGTCAAGGGCGGCACGCAGAACCTCGCGCTCGACATCGCTTCGGTCGGACAGGTCGCCGAGATCCACGCGTCGCCGCAGGTCGCGCTCGTCGAACCCGTCGATGAGGAGACGCCGGCCAACGAGGGCGTCCGCTCTCAGGACGACGAGGCCGCGGGCGACGCGGGCGTCGACGCGTGGGGCGTGGACGCCATCCGCGCCCCCGAAGCCTGGGCGATGGGCGCCACCGGCGCCGGCATCACCGTGTCCAACCTCGACTCGGGCGTCCAGTTCGACCACCCGGCGCTGATGTCGAAGTACCGCGGCGCCAAGTCGGACGGCACCTTCACCCACGACTACAACTGGATGGCCGCCCGGGGCACCTGCTCGGACGCGCCGTGCGACGACAACGGCCACGGCACGCACACCATGGGCACGATGGTCGGCGACGACGGCATCAATCACGTCGGCGTCGCCCCGGGCGCGAACTGGATCGCGACCAACGGCTGCTGCGACAGCTCCGGGGTCGAGTCCCTGCTCGAGTCCGGCTGGTGGCTGCTGGCCCCGACCGACCTCCAGGGCAAGAACCCGGACCCCTCCAGGCGCCCGCACGTTATCAACAACTCGTGGGGCCAAGAGGCCGAGCACAACTTCGAAAACTTCTTCCAGGCCATCGACGAGGCGTGGACGGCTGCCGGCATCTTCAGCGTCTGGTCGTCGGGCAACACCTCACCGGGTGCGAGCTGCGACACCGTCTCCTCGCCGGGGTCGGCCCCGAGCGCCTACTCCGTCGGCGCCTACAACGTGGACGGCAACCTGGCGGCCTTCTCGCGCAAGGGCGAGGGCGAGAACAGCCAGATCAAGCCCGAGATCTCGGCGCCCGGGGTGGGTGTCCGCTCGTCCTACCCCGGCAACCAGTACGTCGAGATGTCCGGCACGTCGATGGCCGCACCGCACGTCGCAGGCGCAGTCGCGGACCTGTGGAGCTATGACCCGACGCTCATCGGGCAGGTCGAGGAGACCCGTCGCCTGCTCGGCGAGTCGGCCGTCGACGTCGACAACACGTCGTGCGGCGGCACCGCCGACTTCAACAACATGTACGGCGAGGGTCGGCTCGACCTGCCCCGCCTGCTCGAACTCGCACCCCGTCAGGGCGGCACGCTGACGGGCGTGGTCACCGCGAACGGCGAGCCGGTCGTCGGCGCCGACGTGACGATCAGCGGCCCGTTCAGCCGCTCCGTCGGGACGGACGAGAACGGCCGATTCTCGGCGAACCTGCCCGTCGGTGACTACCGGCTCAGCACGCAGGTCTTCGGCTACCTGACCGCGACGGCCGAGTTCTCGATCGCCCTCGGCGAGGAGTCCTCCGCCGACCTCCCGCTCACGGTGGCCGCACGGCACGACATCCGCGGCACGGTGGTCGACGGGGACGGCGACCCCGTCCCGAACGCGGACGTGTCGGTCAAGGGCACGCCGCTGGAACCCGTCCGCACGGACGCCGACGGCGCGTTCACGATGGCTGGCGTGCCCGAGGGCCGGTACGGAATTGCCGTCACGCCCAACGCCTGCTTCTCGCCCACGTCCGTCCCGCTGACGGTCGACGCCGAGAACGAGCGGCTGGAGATCCCGGTAGGGCTCGTCGTCGACGAGGGCGGCTACAGCTGCGCCGTCTCCGAGGGGGAGCACCTGCGCGGTACCGACCCCGTCACCTTCACGAGCGGCGTCTGGGCGACGGTGGAGCTGCCGTTCCCGATCGCGCTCTACAACGGGAGCCACGACACGCTCAGCATCGGCCTGCGCGGCGTCATCGCTCCAGGCGATTCCACGGGACCGGGCACCGGCGGCGCCGGCGCCTTCCCGTTCTCCGCCGAGACCCCGGTCCAGTTCGCCCCGGGTGGCGGCGTGTTCACGGCAGCGACGAAGCTCGACGGCGAGGACGCGTTCGTCGTCGAGTACCGCGACGCCAAGATCTGGTCCTACCCGATCCGGTCGGAGTACACGGAGCCGGTCAACTTCTCGGCCACGTTCACCCGCTCGGGCAAGATCCTCTTCGGGTACGGCGAGGGCATCGGCACCGACGACGCCGTGACGGGCGGCGCCCGCGCCATCACGGGCATCCAGGGCTGGGCGGGCGTGGACGGCATCCAGTTCTCGAACAACGCGCCGGTGCTCCATGACGGGATGCTCGTCACGTACGACCTGCCCGACTGGGGCTACCTCGATGCCACCGTCGTCGACAAGAACGACGGACTGCCGGTGTCCGGGGCCACGGTCTCGTTCGCCGACAAGGACGGCCTCGTCGAGCGCGTCACGACCAACGGGACGGGCCTCGTGCACCGCCAGCTTCCCGTCGCCGACTATACGATGACGGTCGAGGCGCCGAACTACGTCACCGGGTCGTACGACTTCACCTTGGATGAGCTCTTCGCGAAAGCGACCATCGACGCGCCCCTGACCACGGGCGTCGCCGACCTGAAGACCGACGGTCTGGACGCCGTGATGGGCACAGACCAGAACGGCGTCGGCTCGCTGAAGCTGACCAACACCGGGTCCTCCCCGCTCACGTACGACCTGGGGGAGGCCGAACGCCATCCCGAACTCGACGCTCCCGCCGCCACGACGCGCACCGGGACGGAGGCGGACAGCACGATCGACCTCACCGCCTGGCAGGCCGGTGCGATCGACATGGTGCCGTCGAACGTCGACGGTGAGCTGGTGGCGTCCGCTGCCGCGGAGGAGACCGCCTCCGCCGAGGTCGGCGCGACGGCCGGCGGCGAGGTCATCACCCGCATCGCGATCCCGGGCACCATCGCGGAGAAGGAGCCCACGGGTGTCGGGTACGACGGAGACGTGTGGATCCACGATTACAACAAGCGGACCAACACCGCCTACACGGTGACGGGCAAGCCCACCGGCAAGGTCTTCGACGCGTCGTGGAACCCCGACTACCGGGCGTTCGACATGGCGCTCGACACCAAGACCGGCGACATGTGCCAGATGGAGGACAGCCCCGACAGCTACATCCACTGCTTTGACCGGGAGACGGGCAAGGAGACCCGGCAGATCAAGGGTGACTGGTCGACGCTGCCCCTGACCGGGCTCGCCTACAACCCCGCCGAGGACGTGTTCTATATCGGCGGCCGGAGCAATGGCATGATCGGGACAGTCGCGGGCACCTCCCACGACGACGCGGGCGCGCTGCTGTCGTTCTGCACCCCGCCGCTGCCGGAGATCATGGGCCTGGCCTTCAACCAGGCGTCGAACACCATCTGGTACACCGACCTGACCTCGAACCGGCCCACCCGCCTGCTGCAGGTCGACCCTGATGACTGCTCGCTCGTCAACGCGTGGTGGTTCCCGGGCCAGAAGGTGGGCGCGGGCGGCGGCCTCGAGACCGACTCGACCGGCGCGCTGTGGGCGGTGGACCAGTTGACCGACGACGTCATGCTCGTCGACGTCGAGGACGAGCTGATCACCGACCTGCCCTGGCTGTCGCTCTCCTCGAACGGTGGCACCCTCGCCCCAGGAGAGTCGACGACGGTCAAGGTCTCGATCTCCTCGAAGGACGTCGACCCCGCCACCTTGGGGGCGAACATCGTCGTGCGGTCTGACTCCGGGCGGCAGTCGAAGACCTACGTCCCGGTGACGCTCACGACCACGATGTACCAGGTGGGCGTCGACGCCGGCGGGCCCTCGTTCACCGATGCCACCGGCTTCACCTGGTCCGCCGACCAGGCGGCCGGCGAAGGCACGTGGGGCTTCCAGGGCAAGGACAAGGCGACCTCCACGCGCACCCCGATCGAGGGCACCGAGGACGACACTCTGATCCAGTCCCAGCGCACCACGCCGGACAAGGACCTCGTTTACACGTTCCCCGATGCACCGAAGGGCACCTACGCCGTCGACCTCGGGTTCGCGGAGACCAAGCAGGTGCGCCCGGGCAAGCGGGTGTTCGACGTCCTCGTCGACGACGAGCTGACGCAGTACGCCTACGACGCAGCCTCCGCCGTGGGTCCGGATGCCGCCGATTGGCACACCGCCGTCGTGCAGCATGAGGGCGGCCCGCTGACCGTCGAGCTGCGGGGCTCGAAGGGCCTGCGGGCCCCGAGCGTCGCGGCGCTGCGCGTCACGCTCGACCCGCGCGGGACCGAGGCCGAGCCTGAGCCCCAGCCCGAGCAGCCGGAACCGGGCCCCGTGCCCGTGGCTCCGGCCGGTCGCTCGTACTCGATGCAGGTGACCGACGGGCTCTACCGGCAGGGCACCACGGACTCCGGATGGCACGGTGACGACGTCTGCGGCCCCCTGTGGTTCGACTCCAGCTTCCTGTTCCCGTTCTACGACACGGCCTGGGACGGCGTGTGCGTGACGACGAACGGGTCGCTGGTCTTCGACCGGGCGAGCACGCTGGGCGGCAACTCGGCACTGCCGTCGGGGAGCCCGATCGACGCCATCTACCCGCTGTGGGACGACCTCGTCGTCGACGACCAGGCGGGCATCTACTTCGGCGAAACCGAGGTCGATGGGACGGCCGCGGAGGTCATCGAGTGGCGCAACGCCACCTTCTACAGCGACCGGACGGCCCGGGTGAGCTTCTCGGTCACCCTGATCGCGGACGGCCGCATCCAGATCGGGTACGGCGACGGCGTCGGCGGCGACAGCCCCCTCACCCGCGGGTCGTCGGCGACGGTCGGCCTGGAGAGCCTGACGCGCAACCCCGCGAGCCAGTACTCGTTCAACGAGACCGCGCTGACGTCCGGGCTGGGACTGGAGTACACGCTCCCGGCGTCGGGCACGATCGAGGGGACGGTCACCGACGCGAACGACGGCAAGCCGATCGCGGGTGCGATCGTCACGCTGCTCGGGCCCGCCGGCGACCGGGTCATCACGGCCGACGAGCTGGGCCGGTGGAAGGCTCAGGCCCTGGTCGGCGAGAACACCGTGGAGGTCTCTGCGCCGAATTACGTTACGGCGGGCCGGCCGGTGACCATCGCCGCGAAGGACCAGGCCGAGGTGGTCGACACCGCACTGACGACCGGCGTCGCGACCGTCACGGGAGGCGACCTCGACTGGTTCCTGGGCCTGGGCCTGGGCCAGACGGCAACGACTGACGTGACCGTCACGAATGCAGGTTCCGCCCCGCTCCAGGTCCGGCTGAGCGAACAGCAGCGCGCTGACGACAGCGGGCACGAGGCCGCCGATCTGCCGTGGCTGACGCTCAAGGGCGAGGCCGTGGACGGCATGGTCGAGCTCGAAGTCGGCGAGTCCACCGCGGTCACGGCGAAAGTCGACAACGCCGGCGTCGAGCCGGGCGTGCTCGTCGGGGACGTGCTCGTCGCGTCCAATGCCGGCAAGGGCGCGTCCCAGTTCGAGCCGGTACAGCTGGCGACCTCGGCCTACTGGCAGGGCGTCGACGTCGGCGGGGCCGGGTTCGTCGGCACGGACGGCTTCGTCTGGTCGCCCGACCGGGCGCTGGACTCGGAGCTGTGGGGGTACGTCGGTGGTGCCGAGCGCGCCACGAAGGCCGACATCGGCGGCACCGAGGACGACGACCTGTTCCGCACCCAGCGGACCGGCAAGACGTTCAGCTATGTGTTCAAGGACGCGCCCGCCGGAACCTACCGGATCGGCCTCGACTTCGCCGAGATCGACAAGGTCAAGGCCGGCAAGCGGGCGTTCGACGTCCTGGTGAACGGGGCGCCCGTCCTCCACGACCACGACGTCCAGGCAACCGTGGGTGCGCTGACGGCGGACGTGCAGGAGGTTACCGTCGAGCACGCCGGCGGCGACCTGACGATCGAGTTCCGCGGCGAGATCAGCGAGCGCGAGCCGATCGTCAATGCCGTGAAGGTTCAGGAGGACCCGCGCCTCTGACCTCGTGGTGACGGGCCGTCGGCCAGTGTCGGAGCCTCCCCGGTCATCGATCGCCCAGGGGAGGCTCCGGTGCGACCGGCCGCGGCTCGCCGCCGGCCCTGGCGGCCGCGTTCTTCAACGCGCTCACCGGCCGGTGGTCACGTCAGCTGAAGCTGGGGCCCACTGTGGCAATCGAAGCGCGGAGCACGTCGTGCGGCAGAGTTCGCCTCTGGCCGAAGTGTCCAGCGCTTACGTTGGTGGGTGTGAGTAGTGCTGTTGACGTTGAATCACAGGTTGGTGCTGACGGCTTTGTCGTGATCGAGCCGAACATCCTGTACTTCGGAACCCCGGTGGTGTTGGTCACGACCGAGAACTCCGACGGGACGTTCAACCTCGCGCCGATCTCCTCGGCATGGGCGCTGGGCCACACCCTGGTGCTCGGGATCGGCTCAGCCGGTCAGACCGTCACGAATCTTCTCGAACGACCTGAGCTGGTCGTGAGTGTGCCGTCCGCGGGGTCGTGGGCGAACATTGAACGGCTGGCGTCGTTGACGGGGCGGTTCCCGGTCCCGGCGAGCAAACCCGCTGGAATGAGGTTCGAACCGGACAAATTCGGTGCCGCCGGGTTGACACCCGCCCCGTCCGTGACGGTCCGGCCGCCGCGGGTGGCGGAGTGCCCGTTCCAGCTCGAAGGTGAAGCCGTGAACGTGATCCCTGGGGCAGCGGGCGGGTTCATGATCATCGAGGCGGCTGTGAGCCGGGTCCACGCCGCTGAGCAGATCGTGGTGCCGGGCACCAACCATGTGGATCCCGGGGTATGGGAACCGCTGATCTACAACTTCCGTCACTACTTCGGACTCAGCACCCAACTCGGGCACTCCTACCGCTCCGATACCCCCGCCACGTCCACGGCCACGTGATCGCAGCGCCGGACTCGTCGCTGGGGTCTCAGCTGCTGGTGTGCTGACCGGAGTGGTTGAGCCGGTAGGCGTCAGTGGCGGTCTCTATGATTCGCACTGTCAGGTCTTCGAGTCCGAAGAAGGAAGCGGGCTCCAGGCGATTCCATCGGGCTTGCGACCGGTCTCTAGCCGACGCAGCAGTCGACCCGCACGGATGTCGACCTCCACGACGCAATTGTCGGCGTCACAGGCGGAATACGCGCGGACGCCGTCGGGATGGAGAACGATCGCCTGAGGGTGATTCGGCGTTGCGACTCGATGCACGACCTCGCCGGATCGGCGATCGACCACCGCGATCTCCGAAGCCTCCCTGAGAGCGACGACGATGTGCGAACCGTTGGCCGTCACCGCCGTGCCGAATCCGATCGACGGCAACTCGATCCAGGCGACGTGCTCGACGAGCTCCGTATCGATGACGGAAATGCGAGGCGAACCCTGGTCGGCCGTGTAGGCGAAACGTCCCTGGGGTTCGAGGCAGATGCGATTCACCTTCTCAGTGACCCCCACGATGCCGACGAGCGTGCGCGAAGGGACATCGATCACGCTGACGCTCCCCGGGCCGACATTCGCCGTCACGATGCGACTTCCGTCGGCGCTGACCGCGAACGTGTGGGATTCCGCCTGACCGGTTGGCAACCGCGCGACGACGCGAAGGGTTCGCCGGTCGATCACGGTGACTGATTCGTCGAGTTCAGTGGAGACGATCACGTGATCGCTCGTGAGCAGACTGGACTGGTGCGGACGGCTCGGGAAGGCCAGGCGGATTTCGCCGACACGTTGAAAGGTCAGGAGATCGACGATATCGACCCGCCGGCCGTCGCTTCCGGGGGACCCGACAGGCGCATCGCTGTACACCGGCATATACGCAAGTCGTCCGTCGCCTGTCGCGACGACCTCGTGCGGTGCGAAGCCTGAGGCGATCGCGGCCCCCACGGTTTTCGACGTCTCGAGGTCGATCACCTCGAGCATGCTGTCGTCTTTGCATACGACGAGCAATCGTCCGTCGTTCATGGCGCCTCCGCTTTCCAGTGAAGGGCATGACCGACGTTCGTGTCCATCGGAAGACCCGGCCGGCTTACTGGGTGGAACGAGCTTTGCCGTGCGGCTTCGGGGACGCCTAGATTCACAGCAGCCCCGGGCCGATCGCGCTTGGCGCACCCGAGGTCAGCACGAACGATCAAAGGAGATCACATGAAATCGCTCATACGCTCCGGAGCCGCCCTCGTCGCCGCGGCGGCGCTCGGCGCCGGCCTGGCGCTCGGCGGAGCGGCCCTCGGCAACGACCGGGGCAACGGACATGGGAACGGACACGGAGGCGGTGGACAGTCGGTGTCCGCCGACGAGATCTACCTCGACGAGATCAAGGACTACGGCGTGTGTCGCGGCACCGATCCCGAGTGCTACAACGAGTGGGGCAACGGATGGGTCGAGGGTGAGCAGAAGCGCATCTTCGTCTGGAGCCGTACCGCGGGCCCGCGCCACGCCCACCTCGGCACACCGCTGGCACCCGGGCTCAACCCGCCGCTGAACGCCGACAACGTCGCCCAGATCGCCCTGAAGGCGTGGGCCGAGGAACGTGGGATCGCCGTCGACTACACGGAGGACCTGGCGAGCTTCAGCCGGCTGAACAACTACCAGGCCGTCGTGTTCCTGGGTTCCAACCGTGACACCCTCGACGACGCCGCGCAGACCACGCTCATGCAGTACGTCCGCGGCGGCGGTGGTTTCGTCGGCATCCACAATGCCTTCGGTGCCGAGTACCACTGGCCGTACTACGAGGGCCTCCTGGGCGGAGCGAACTTCTACAACCACGGACCGAACCGCGAGGGAACGGTCGAGCGGATCAACAGGAAGGACGTGTCGACCTCGTTCATGCCGAAGACCTGGGTCTTCAAGGACGAGTGGTACAACTTGGTGCCCTACCCGAGCTACGTCAACGTGCTGCTCGAGGTCGACCAGGCGACCAGCGAGGCCACTCCCGCGGGCCACGGCGAATCGCACCCGGTCAGCTGGTGCCACTACTACGACGGCGGACGGTCATGGCTGACGACACTCGGTCACGACGTCGCGGCCTGGACCGACGCTCCGCTGGCGGGCGACGAGTTCTTCAAGCAGCACGTCATGGAGGGTCTGGAGAGCGCCATGGGTGTCAAGCCGTTCTGCGCGGTCTAACGCCGAACCAAGAACCGAGAGTCCCAGGTAGGGGTCTGAACCCATCCGTGTGGAGGGTTCAGGCCCCCTCTCTGCGCCTTGAGACGGTGCTACGAAGGACCGTGTTCCATTGAGTGGAATCATGACAGCGTCGACGCGAGGCACGCTTGCCGCCCTCTCGAACTCGACGGATACTGCACTCATGCGATCCGCACTCAGAGACGAGCCGGTGTGCGTGCTCGACCGGATCCTCGCCATCCTCGATACCGTCCGCGAGTCGCACGGCACAACCACGATCACCCAGCTCGCTCTGGCCACCGGCATCCCGAAGTCCACCGTCTCGCGACTCGTTGGCGACCTCATCCGGCAGCGATACCTGATGCGCAGCGAGTATGGAGTCGTGATCGGTCTGAAGCTCTTCGAGCTCGGCGCACGCGCGAGCACCCCCCGGCGCCTCAGCATCGCTGCACTGCCGGTGCTGGCCGAGCTGTTCAACGCGACCGGTGAGCACCTGAACGTCGCCGTTCAGGAGGGGAGCGACATGCTCTCGGTGATCTCGGTGCGGGGGCGGTTGCGGCCGGTGCCGTCCCGGGCGGGAGTTCGAGTGCCTTCAGTGACGACCGCCCTCGGCAAGGCGGTCCTGGCCTTCACGAACGACGAGTCGGTGCTCTCCAGCGTGATGACCGGGCTCGACCCTCACCAGCGTCACATGCTCGAGCGGGAGCTCGCCATGGTTCGCAGAGAATCAGTCGCCATCGACCGATGCGAGACCTTCCCCGGAGTCGTCGGGGTCGCGAGCCCGGTCCTGTCACCGGAACGCGTGCCGGTGGCGGCGATCTCCGTAGCGGGGCCGGTGACGGACATGGACGCGAGCCGGATGATGCCGCTGGTGCGGCACGCGGCTCTCGCGCTCACACACCGGCTGGCACTGCAGATAGCCTGATCGATGCCCGACGCCGTGAACGACGCACTCGGCGTCCTCGACCGGATGACCTCCATCCTCGAGGCCTTCGACCAGGACGACAGGGGGTTGGGCATCTCCGAACTCGCTCTGCGCGCAGGCCTTCCCAAGTCCACCGTCTCCCGGCTGGTCGCGACGCTCGTGCGCCAGAGCTATCTCGAGCGCGACGGGAAGCGGATCCATCTGGGCCTACGGTTGTTCGAGCTCGGGCAGCTCGCCGAGCAGCCGCGGCAACTCAGGGTCGCCGCTCTGCCGGTGATGGCAGGCCTCCGTCACAAGACGGGCGAGAACGTGCACCTTGCCATCCTCGACCGGAATGAGATGGTCTGCATCGCCGTCATGCGCGGCCGTTCGGCGGCGCCGCCGGCAGTACGCGTCGGCGGACGGCTCCCGATCCATGCCACAGCGCTGGGAAAGGCAGTGCTCGCGCACTCACCCCCTTCCGACGTCGACGAGGTCGTCTCTTCAGGACTCGATGCCTGGACGTCCCAGACGATCAGCGATCCGGCAGTGCTGAGGCGTCAGCTCGACGACATCCGACGGGGTGAGCTCGCTGCAGAGGTGGGGGAGTTCGCCGCCGGCTTGTCTTGCGCGGCGAGCGCGGTGTTCGCGCCCTCGGGCAGGCTCGTGGGGGCGATCTCGGTGTCGGGACGCGCGGACGGATTCGACGCTGACCGGTTCGCGCCGGCCATCCGCGCGGCTGCGCTGACTCTCACGGGCCGCCTCGGCGCGGGCAGGCCAGGAGCCGTCTAACGCCCGTCAGTGCACGCGTCGGTCGTCGCGACGACCCGTCATCGTCGCGACGATCATGTCGCCGATGAGCCGTCGGTGCGATTCCTGGAGCGCGGGGTCGAGCATGTCTCTCTCGAAGATGGCGGCGAACGTGTGCCGGTTGGCGACATGGAAGCATGCGTAGGCGCTGATGATCATGTGCACGTCCAGCGCATCGACGTCGGCGCGAAAGATGCCGTCGTGCACCCCTCGCTCGATGACCTCCTCGAGCAGCGTGATCGCCGTGACGTTCTCCCGCAGGATCGTCGGGGATTGACGCAGATGCTCGGCGCGATGGATGTTCTCGATGCTGACGAGCTGGATGAATGCCTCGTGCGTCGTGTGGTGATCGTATGTCGCCTCTGCGAGCGTTCGCAGTGCCTCGTCGGGGGACAGTTCGTCGATGTGGATGCCGCGCTCGACCTGGCGGATCTGCGCGTAGACGCGTTCCAGAACTGCGAGGTAGAGCCCCTCCTTCGAGCCGAAGTAGTAATAGATCATGCGCTTCGTGGTGCGCGTACGCGCGGCGATCTCGTCGACTCGCGCACCCGCATAGCCGTTCGCTGCGAATTCCGCGGTGGCGACCTCGAGGATGTCCCCCTGGGTGCGGATCGCACGGTCGGTCATCCCGCTGTCGCGCAGATCGCTCAGCCGATCGGTCATGACGAGCTCCCTCCAGTGCCGGACTCAGCGCAGATGAGCTCTCGGAAGTGCTGCTCCATCCGGTCACGATCGGGCAACATGCCCGTGATGATTCGGAGACTAGCGCATGCCTGGCCCACGGCCATCCGCCCGCCGTCGAGCACAGGATGCCCTCGATCGATAGCCTGCCGGACGAGTTCGGTCTCGAGCGGTCGGTAGACGACATCCGACACCCACGCTCCTCCCCGCAGCTGGTCGAGGTCGAGGGCGATCCCCGGGTGATGGAGCATCCCCATCGGTGTTGCGTGGACGACGCCGCTTGCTTGGGCGATGGCATGGGGAAGGTCGTGCAGTTTGCACGTCACGATGGTCTGCGTCGGGAAATGAACCCGCATGCGGGCGGCGAGGTCCTCGGCGCGGGTGTCGTCCATGTCCGACAGATCTAGCCGCGCCGTGCCCTTCGAGAGGAGCGCGTATGCGGTCGCAGCGCCGGCGCCGCCGCAGCCGATCTGCACGACGCGCTCGAACGATGCTCCTGGCAGGCCTGTCGTGAGACCGTCGCGGTATCCCATCCAGTCCGTGTTGTACCCGACGAGACGGCCATCGTCGAACACCACGAGATTCACTGCACCCAGCTGCGCGGCATCCGTGTCCAGCTCATCGACGAGATCGAGGACGAGTTGCTTGCAGGGGTGGGTGATGTTCATCGCGGCGAAACCAGCAGATTCGGCTTCGGCGAGTATCGCGCCGACGTCCTCGGCCGGTCGGCCGAGCTCGATGAGATCCAAGATGCGGTACTCGTAGTCGAGTCCCATCTCGGTGGCCTCTCCTTCATGCATCGCCGGCGTCAGGGATGCGGTGATGCCTTCGCCGATCAGGCCGACGAGGTAGTGCTCCCGGCGCGGGCGAAGACCCGATCCGATGTCCCGCTCTTGATCCGTCACGAGGCATCCGGGAATTCGAAGTCGACCGTCGCGAGTGACGCCTTCACGGGTGCGGAGATCCTGAGCACCTCGGCGTGGGCAGGGTGCCGCGTGTAGGCATCCAGCCCGTCAAGATCATCGAAGTCGGCAACGAGCGCAAGTTCATGCGAGGCCGGGCCTCCCAGCACATCTGGACCGACGCTCATGCTTCGCAGTTGCGGGATCTGCTCCGGCAGCGCCCGCAAGAGTGACATCCAGTGCTCTCGCTGTTCGGTCGTGAATTCGGGGACGAATCGAAAGACGGCGACGTGTCGGATCACGCGAGAGCCTCCTGACTTGCGGCGCGGCGATGCTCGTACTGGGCCGCCAGTCGGACAGGCGCGTTGAGCGCGCCGTATCCCGCGTATCCACCACGTCGCTCGACGACCTCGAGGAACACGGTCCCGATGGGAGGTGTATAGAAGTGCAGGAACGACCCGGACTCGTCCCGGTCGTACATGACGTTCAGCTCCCTGAGCTCATCCAGGAGGGCGGGATCGATCTGGTATCGAGCCTCGACGTCGTCGTAGTAGTTCGCGGGGATGTCGAGGGGTCTGAAACCATGCTCGCGCGCCGCTCGAGCGAGCGCGAGGATATCGGACGTTGCGAAGGCGATGTGCTGCGGCAGTATCGCATCTTCGCCAGCACCGGAGGGCACCAGATTGAGAGCGATTCGTAGGGTTCCGTTGGCGCTGCGAAGGACCTGGCTGCGCACGAGGCCCACCGGCGCGGCCACGTCGATCGATGCCTCCGCACGCAGGTCGAGTACAGAGTGGAAGAAGAGAACCCCTGCATCGAAGTGCTGCCACGGCTGAGCAAGGTTGACGTGATCGACACGTTCGATCATGTGCGGGTCATCGTGATCGGGGGTGCCGAACTCGCTCACCCATCGCGGCTCCGTTTCTCCCGCGGCACCGAAGAACACCTCCGAACCGTCGGGCGCTCGAACACCCACGAGGGGTTCCTCGCCTGCTCCCTCCTCGCGAGGGACCTCGGGCGCGAAGAGTTCCTTCGCCCGTCGCAATGCGGTGGCGGGATCACTCACCGAGAGGCCGAGGCCGGCCACCGTCGGCTGCGGATGCTCCGAGTCCGGCGCGCCGAGCACGACCCGAGCTGCCCCCTGTGACCACAGCTCGACGTTCTTGGTCCGGTGCGCGCCATGGGAGCGAAAGCCCAGTTGCATGAGAAGGCGTCTGAGCTCATGCAGCTCGCTGGTTCGCAACTCTACGTAGTTCATGTCGGCGGCGGACTCGATGTCGGGAAGCGTGGCGGTCGACATTCGAGCGGCGCGGCCGCCCGCGGCGGTGCCCAAGGATACGGCTGTCTCATGCTCGAGCCAGCGCAGGGAGCGTCGAGCGTCGATCGCCGTAGCGCGGGGATCGGCTTGGCGGAACGTGTCGTTGAATATCTCGAGCGAGACATGACCGTCGTAGCCCGTGCGAACGAGGTGTGCCATGAAGGTGCCGAGGTCGAAGCCGCCCTCGCCTGGGAAGACGCGGTGGTGTCGGCTCCACGAGAGCACGTCCATCGAGAGGAGTGGGGCGTCTGCCATCTGGACGAAGAAGATCTTGTCGGCGGGTATGGTCTCGATCGCCTGAGGATCATGCCCCTTCGAGAGGATATGGAAGCTGTCGAGACAGAGGCCGACGCGGGGATGGTCGGTCAGGCGCACGATGCGAGCGGCGGTTTCATAGCTGTCGACGAATCGGCCCCAAGCGAGCGCCTCATAGGCGACGCGAACGCCGAAGCGCCCGGCGACATCTCCGAGTTGCCGGAGTTGGGCCGCGGCAAGCTGCTCATCGCCGCTGCGCGCAGTCGCGACGTTGCTGCACAGCAGCATGGTTTCGATGCCAAGGCGATTCATGAGGGCGAACTTCGCCGCTGCGCGACGAACGTTCTGCTCGAGGAGTTCGGGGCCGACACCCTCGAAGTCGCGAAAGGGCTGGTACAGGTCGAGAGACAGCCCGAGCTGCTCGGCTCGCGCTCTGATGGCCTCAGGCGACTGCGGCGAGGCGATCAGATCAGGCTCGAAGATCTCGACTCCATCGAAGCCCGCCTCGTGTGCGGCGACGAGCTTCTGATCGAGTGTGCCGCTCAGGCATACTGTGGCGATCGATGTGCGCATGGCGCCTCTCTGCGGCCACCGGCGATGGTGCCTACATGATTCTCGGAACAGCATTGCATGGGTCTGTACTAACTAGTACATTCGAGATCGAAGGGCGATCGACGACGATTCAAGCCGCTGAAAGGGGATACTCGATGACGAGTCTCGCCGAATGGAACACGATCCCCGCTCGGTCGGGCGGACCGGTCTCCGTGCTCGGTCGCATCATCGCGATCCTCGAGGCGGTGAAGGAGTCCGGCGGCTCGATCTCGATCACCGATCTCGCGATGCGGACCGGCTTGCCGAAGTCCACCGTCTCGCGCCTCGTCGCGGAGCTGACCGGGCAGCGCTACCTGGAGCGCGCGGACGACGGCGTGACGCTCGGGCTGCGTCTTTTCGAGCTCGGCGCACGCGCGAGCCTCCCTCGCCGGCTCCTCGCCGCTGCGGCGCCCGTGATACGGCACCTGCGGGATGTCACGGGAGAACGAGTGGGGCTCTGGGTGCCGCAGGGGACCGACATGGTGTCGATCGCCGCCGTCGCGGGTCGCCTTCCGATGCTCCCGACGCGGGCCGGCATGCACTCGCCCGCACTGACGACGGCGAGCGGCAAAGCCTACCTCGCCTTCTGTGCCGATCAGGGCGTACTGGACCGGGTGAGCGCACCGCTCATCGCCGCCGCCGCCGACCACTTCCGAGACGAACTCACTCATGTGCGTGCCTCGGTCGTCGCGATGGACTTGGAGGTCTCGTACCCCGGCATCCTCGCCGTCGCCAGCCCCGTCCTCTCGGGTGACCGCGTCGTGCTCGGTGCCATCTCCATCGCGGGCCCCAGCGGAGCGATGGACCCGGATCGCGTCGCACCCCTGGTTCGTGCCGCAGGCACGAACGTCAGCCGCCGACTCACGGCCGCGTAAGGCATGCGCACCGCCGACTGGACCGATTCGGTCAGCGTTCTCGACCGCGTGACGGCCGTATTCGACGCTTTCGGCGAGCAAGATGTCGGCCTCGGTGTCTCGGAGCTGGCCCGGCGTGCCAACCTTCCGAAGTCGACGGTCTCGAGGATCGCCGCCGATCTCGTCACGCAGCGTTTCCTCGACCGCGACGGCGACAAGCTCTATCTGGGCGTCCGCCTCTTCGAGCTGGCGCAGAGCGTGGAGGAGCCGCGAAGGCTCCGTCACTTCGCGCTCCCCGTGATGGCCGAGCTGCGCGACGCGACCGGTCAGACGGTGAACCTCGCGATTCTCGACGGAGCCGACGTCGTCTTCATCGCAATCTTGCGCGGCGGGCCGACCTCCAAGCCACTCGCCAGGATCGGCGGCCGCCTCCCAGCACACGCGACGGCGCTCGGAAAGGCCATCTTGGCGTTCTCCCCGCGGGGTGTCAGCGAGCGCATCATCCAGGGTCGACTGGAAGTGCGAACACCGCACACGATCGCCGAGCCGTCAGCGCTCCTGCGGGAGTTGAGCGACATCCGCAGGCTCGGGGTGGCCACCGCGATGGATGAGTGCGCGAACGACCGCGCTTGCGCGGCGAGCCCGATCCTCGATCATGGCGGCGCGCCCATCGCCGCGATCTCCATCGCTGGCTCAGCCTCCGACGTGGTGCCCGACCGCATCGCTCCAGACGTGCGCGCTGCCGCCCTGAGCCTGAGTCGTCGGATGTGCGCAGGAGGCCATCACTGACCGTGGAGACGGGAACGGGGTGGATGCGCATTCGCACCCACCCCGTTTGCTGATCTCTGAGGTCAGTCTGCCGTCTCGCGGATCGCCTGGTAGGCCTCGAGGTTCTCGCCGGTGAAGTAGCCCTCGAAGAACTCCTCCGCCTGGCTGATGAAGGCATCCATGTCGATGTCCTCCTGCTCGATCACGGTGAAGGCGTCGTTCGCGCGGTACTCGTCGAGGATCTCCTCGGTCTGCTCGTCGACGCAATCGCGATTCTCAGGCCGAATCTCGTGGATCGTCGCCTCGAGCAGCGCCGTCTGCTCCTCGCTGAGCTTCTCGTAGGTCTTGTCGCTGACGATGATCCAGTGGATGCCGACGTTGTGGTCGTTGAGGATCGCGGTGTTGAGGACCTCGTCATAGCTCGACGAGCGGGTCGCGACGATGGGGTTCTCCTGGCCCACCGCGATCCCCTGCTGCAGAGCGGTGTAGACCTCCTCCACCGCAACCGAGACGGGGCTGGTCACTCCGAGCGCTTCGGCATTCGCGAGGAAGATGGGGGAGTTCGGGAACCGGATGGGCACGCCTGCCAGATCGTCGGGGCTGTGCACCTCGACATCCTTGGTCGTGAACGTGCGGTTGCCGAAGAACCAGCCGTCGACGACGTTGACACCGGTGGCCTCGTGGAAGCCAGAGAACAGGTCTTCCGAGCTCTCGTCGATCCATTGGAACGCGTGGTCCACGTCATTGAATGCGTAAGCGGCATCGACGACGCCGATCGGTTCGTAGGTGGCGCTCAGCGCGGACGCGCCCTGCAGGTCGATGTCGATATCGCCTGCCTGGACCTGCGGGAATCGGTCGGCATCAGGGCCGAGCTGACTCGCCGGATACAGCTCGACGGTCAAGCCGATGTCGGCGTCCTCGAGGCGCTCCTTGAGCAGCTCGACACCGCAGAAATAGTTCGGCGTCTGCTCATTCTGGCTCGTTGCGACAGTAAGCGTGACGGGCTTGTTCTCCGAAGCGCCCGCATCGCCGGTCTCTTCGGGAGCACCGCCTCCTCCGGCACAGCCGGTGATGGCGAGGGTGGTTGCTGCGAGCATCGACGCGGCGATTAGGCCTCGGCGCATCGAACGGGCTGTGCCCATGGGACTCTCCTCTTCTTCTGCGCACGTCTTCGTGCGAGTACTGGCATGACATTCTGTGGCCGGAGCACGACATCCGGTCGACACCTCTCGCACGGGGCGGGATCGTCGTCGACCACGCTGTCAAGTTACGGCCCGGTGGCAGTGCTGACTCTTACCGACATCGATCGGTTCGCAAAGCGATGTCCCGTCGAGTGGAACATGCGGTCCCGGGCCACCGCCCGTGGCATTCGCCGCTGAATGGAACGTTCCCTGTGCGTCGATCCATCGTGGCATACGCTCTCTCCGGACCGTCGCGAAGGCGACGATGCAGGGAGGCTCCGTGACGGCATCCGAACCCTTGCCACTTCGCATCGGCGTCGTCGGAGTCGGCTTCATGGGGCGCCAGCACATCGACTTCATCCGAGCGGCGTCAGGCGCGGCCCTGGCGGCGATCGCCGACCCGGTCTTACCCGGCGACATCGGCTTCGAGTGTCCGACGTTTCAGGACACCGCGGGAATGCTGGCATCCGAGCAGCTCGATGCGGTCATCATCGCCAACCCGAACCCGCTGCATGTGGAGTCGGCTGTCGAATGCCTCGAGGCCGGCGTCGCGGTACTCCTCGAGAAGCCGGTCGCCATGCGCTGCGCCGAGTCCCGTCGGCTCGTCGACACCGTCGCGCGTCTGGACGGACGCCTCTTGGTCGGCCACCATCGGCGTCACCATCCCGCCGTCGCGCGCGCCCGCACCGCCATCCACGCCGGTGAGCTCGGACAGATCGTCGCCGTCAGCGGACTCTGGTCGGCACGCAAAGGGGACGCGTATTTCACCGACACGCCCTGGCACCGCCTGCCCGGTGCCGGCGTGACGCTCATCAACGTCGTGCACGACGTCGATCTGCTGCGGCACCTCTGCGGCGAGGTAGCCGAGATTCAGGCGATGCACAGCTCGCATGCCCGAGGCCTCGAGGTCGAGGACACGGTGTCGCTGAATCTCAGATTCGAGAGCGGAGCGGTTGGAAGCTTCCTCGCCTCCGATGCCGGAGTCTCGCCGTGGGGCTGGGACCAGGCCACCGAAGAGACGCTCGCGTTCCCATTCCTTCCCGACGGGGTGGCCTACCGGATCGTCGGCACGCGCGGGGCATTGTCGGTGCCCAACCTCGCGAAGTACGCCTACGATGCGTCAGTGCCGCCAGACTGGTTCTCGCCCCTGTCGCGCACCTACCTCCCCGTTGCATCGCGGGGCTCGTTCCAGGCGCAGCTCGATCACTTCATTGAGGTCGCGCGTGGACGTGCGGAACCCCTCGTTTCAGCCGAGGACGCCTCGCGCACGCTCGCGCTCGTCGAGGCGGCAGCGCTTGCCGCCCGCACCGGCGCAACGGTCGACGTCGCACGATTCAGGGCAGAGATCGAAGCAGCAGAGCAGTCATGACCCGGGGACATGACGAGGAAGGCCGGCGATGACGAAGCTGGATGTTCGGGTATTCGACGCGATCGTCGTCGGGGGAGGACTCGCGGGCCTGGCGGCGACGCAGCGCCTCGCCGCGCACGGACGGAGTGTCGCCCTCGTCGAGAAGCGCGATCGGCTGGGAGGCAGCTCCGCGATGAGCGGAGGATGGTTCGCACTGTCCGGCACGACGCTCCAGCGCCGAGCAGGCGTCGAGGACTCCGACGACCTCTTCCTCGCGGACATGCTCGAGACCGGCGGAGGCTTCGCCGACGAGGTGCTGATGCGGGCGCTCGTCGACCGGCAAGCGAATGCGGTCGCCGCGATCGATCATGCTGGGGCGTGGACCGACGAACTCAAGGTCAGTGCAGGGATGACGGTGGCACGGGCACATCTGATTCGCATCGGCGATCTGCTCGCGCATCTCGAGTACGAGGCGGTCGCCGCGGGTGCCGCAATCCTCCCCGGACACGCGGCCGGCGGACTTGTCACGGATGGATCCAGAGTGGCGGGCATCACGTCCGAGAACGGAGTCCTCATCGCGGGCTCGGGGGTCGTCCTCGCCAGCGGGGGATTCTCGCGCTCGCGCGAACTGCTCGAGCTCTTCGTGCCCGATCAGGCTGCGGCCATGCCGTACGGCGGTGTCGGGAACACGGGCGACGGGCTTCGAATGGCCTGGATGCTGGGTGCTGGACTGGCCGACATCGGGCACGTCGCCGGCACCTACGGACAGCACGCGGAGACGACGGACGATGAGCACGAGCTGCTGACCGCCAATTACCTCGGGGCGATCCTCGTGAACTCTCGCGGGGAGCGCTTCGCGGACGAGTCGGAGTCGTACAAGGTCCTCGGGTCTGCGGTGCTGCGCCAGCCCGGGCGGACGGCCTTCCAGATCTTCGACTCCGTCGTGCGGGCCCGTTCGAAGCCCGGCGTTCCGCTCTCGGACATGGAGCGCCTCGAGGAGCTCGGGCACCTCGTGAGCGCACCCACGATCGCGGCGCTCGGGCGCGAACTCGGAATCCCGCCGGAAAGGCTCGAACGCACGGTCGCGCGCTACAACGAGAACGTGTCGGGTCGCCATGAGGACCCATTCGGCCGGACGGGTCTCGTGAACGGGGTGGGCGCGCTGATGCCAGTGGTAACCGGACCGTTCTACGCGTACGCCGCGGTGACCGCGATGACCTCGACGTATGGCGGACTCAGCGTCGCGGCGGACAGCTCGGTGAAGCGGGTCGACGGAAGCCGCATCGAGGGGCTCTACGCCGCCGGGGAGGTCGTCGGCGGCTTCCATGGTGCGTCCTACATGACGGGCACAGCGCTCACGAAGGCGCTGGTGTTCGGGTTCGAGGCCGCCGACGCGATCGCTCAAGGCTGACCCGTCGCATCACAGCTCTTCGTGGGCGTCGGAACCGCGGATGCTCTCGCGCGCCAACCGGTCGGCGGCGCGAATCCCCAGTTCGTACCCATACACGCCCGCGCCTGCGATCACCACGCGCGCGACCGAGGAGATCAGGGAGTGGTGGTAGACGGCATCGCGAGCATGGATGTTCGTGATGTGCACCTCGATGACCGGAGCGGTGAGCATCCTGAGCGCATCGAGGAGCGGAACGGACTGGAAACTGAAGCCCGCCGGGTTGATCACCACGATCGCTTGCCGGCGAAAGGCCTCATGCACCCACTCGACGACTTCGTGCTCCGCGTTGGATTGCGCGAAGAAGAGGTCGAACCCCAGCTCGCGCGCAACTCGCTCGCAGTCGCGGCGCACGTCGTCCAACGTCGTGGTGCCATACAGCTCGGGCTGGCGCAGACCGAGCATGTTCAGATTCGAGCCGTTCAGCACGAAGAGGTTTCTGGCCACAGGAATTCCTTTCAGGCGCAACCGACGTGTTCGTCCGACGGCCCCGCGACGGTGGGGGAGGACACGAGCGTCGCGGGGCCATCGGAGACTGGGGCCCGGCTACATGAGGCCGAGCAGCGTCGGCAGGCTCGTGACGATCACTGGGAACAGTGTCAGGAGCAGCAGAACGACTCCGAGCGGGATCAGGAAGGGCAGGATCCCGCGGAACAGCTCGCCCATGGGTCTGCGAGTGATCGAGCCGACGACGAACAGCACTGCACCGACCGGTGGTGTCAGCGATCCGATCATCAGGTTGAGGATCATGATGACGCCCAGCTGCACCGGATCAATACCGAACTGCGCGATGATCGGCATGAGGATCGGCACGAGCACCAGGATCACCGGCGGGGCCTCGAGGGGGATGCCGAGCAGGATCAGGAGCAGGTTGAGCATCAGCAGGAACACGATCGGGTTGTCGGTGAAGCCCGTGAGCCATTCGCCCAACGCCCGGGAGACCTGCTCGCGCGCGAGGACCTGACCCATGAGGTTCGACGCGCCGAGGATCAGAAGGATCCCAGCGGACACGACGACTGTCTCCTTGGCCGCCTTCCAGAACACCCGCCAGTTCAGGGTGCGGTAGATCGCTCCCAGGATGAGCATGTAGACCGCCGCGATGCCCGCGCTCTCGGTGGGCGTGAACAGTCCGCTGAAGATGCCGCCGAGGATGATCACGGGTAGCATCGCCGGGCCGATCACTCGCACGGCCGCCTTGGCGAGCATCGACCCGACGAAGGGCTGGCTGACCGCGACGTCGGGGTGGCGCCGCACCCAGAAGAAGACGTAGGCGCCCAGACCGAGCGCCATGAGCATCGCCGGGATGATCGAGCCTGCGAACAGGGCACCGGTCGAGATCGACGCGGTCGCGGCGAAGAGCACGGCAGGTATGCTCGGCGGCATGACGGTGCTCATGAGCGAGCCCGATGCCGTGAGGCCTGCCGAGAATCCGTACGGGTAACCGGACTTGAGCATCTGGGGGATCTGGACCTTGCTCGTCGACGCGGCGTCCGCGAGCGCGGAGCCGCTGATCCAAGAGAAGCCGATCGCGGTGCCGAGGTTCACGTAGGCGAGATTGCCCGGCAGCCGCGGCAGGAGCGACCGCGCCAGGTCGTACAGCCGCGTGGCGATGCCGAGATGGTTTGCGATGGTGCCGACGAAGATGAACAGCGGGACTGCGAGCAGTGGGAAGCTGTTGATCCCGTTCACCACGGACGAGATCGCGTAACCCGCGGAGAGGCCGTGGCTGTAGAAGTACAGCATGCTCGACGCGATCATCGCGAACGCGACGGGCACCCGGAGGAAGAGGAAGAGGACGAACAGCAGGATGTAGAGCCAGAGGTCCAAGGATCAGCCTTCCATCTCGCCGATGTCGAGCTTGCGCTCCGGACGGTTCGCGAACGGTATCTTGAAGGTGGAGTGGATCGCGGCCGACACGAAGCCGACGAGCGCGAAGAGGTACAGCACGCCGACCGGCATATGCATCGCGGCGCTGAGTCTGACCCATTCAGTCTCGATCTTGACGAATGCCTCGTATGCGAGGGCGAGACTCGTGGCGACCATGATGACTGCCGAGATGACCCGCAGCGCAACGAAGAGCCGCCTTCCGGCAAGCAGCTCGTCGAAGATCTCGAGCACGATATGGCCGTTGCGACCCACGAGGTAGCCGGTCGTGATGAAGGTCATGGCGATCATCGACATGAGGGCGATCTCTCCGGCGCCGACCCAGCTGATCGACGGGAAGTAGCGGCCGAGCACCTGATACATGACGCCGAAGACGATGAGAGCGAAGAGTGAAACGCCGATCGCGATCTCGATCCGGGAGAGCACTCGGATGAACGTGGGGTCGGCTGGAACGCCCGTGTTGAGTTCGGGCCCCGCGTAGAAGGTGTCGGTGTGGGGATAGATGGATTCCCCGAGGTCAGCCTCCGAGGCCTTGCGCACTGCCTTCTCGGGCTCATCGGACCGGCCCTCCTCGGGGTCGGACCCACGTTCCTTGTCGGTCACGGCGTCACCGCCACGGTGTCAGGGTGCATTGTCAACCTCTCTGTTGATGCGGGCCGAGCGTGCTCGCGCACATCGCTGCCCCTGCGACTCTGGTCTGCGATCCTGCGCGTGCAAAGTCGAGTCTCGCCGAATGGGACACGCGCTGCACGCATCGATCCGCCCCCGTCGAAGTCGACGGAGACGGATCGGTGGTGCGTCGGAATCGACTACTTGACGACGGTCACGGTCGCACTCGACATGAGCTGCTCCTGAACGGCCTCGGAGTTGAGGACGTTGACCCGCAGGGTCAAGGTCACCTCTCCCGTCGGCACGTTGTTGTCGAGGTCGGCGGCGTCGAACTTGACGATGATCCGGTTCTTGTTGGCCGTCACCTTCGAGGCCGGGATCGGAGTCGGCGAGAGCGGAGTGACCAGCACTGCGCCGCTCTCGTACTCGTATCCCGGCGGCAGCTCGAAGTGTGCCGAGATCTTACGGTTCACGCCGGTGAACAGGCCCGTCCCCGAGCCGAGGTCGAGCCGGGCAGGTGTGAACCTCAGCGCGCCCGGCTGATCCTGCGGCTCCAGGTACACTTCGATCTTGCCGGTCGGCCGTGGATCAGTGCAGTCATTGAAGTAGTACTCGCCGGCACGGTCGAATGTGTGCTGATAGGTCTCTCCTGGCTGCAGCTCGACGTTGAACTCACCCTCGAAGAACTGCGTCGCGCAGTGCGGCTTCAGGTTCGGGAAGTTCGGGAACGTCTCGGCCCCCGGATTGCTGAACGTCACCGTCGTGCCGACCGGCACTCGCAGATGCGTGGGCTGCATCCCGTTCTGCGACACGCTGTCGCGTGCCGCTTCGGTGTCGGCGGTGCGGTTGGAGCGTGCGAGGAGTACCGTGTTGCCGACCGTCTCGCCAGCGACAGCAGCGCCGCCCACCGGACGACGGATCGACAGCGGAGCCGTGTCCGGCCCCTCCTGGCTTCCCGACTCGGTCGTGTAGGTGCCACCGAGCTTGAACGCCCACAGCGAGTCGCCCTGCGTGACCGACCCGCCGTACGGGTTGGTCGACCCGGCGGCGAACACCGCGACGTACTGCTCGCCGTCGACCTTGTAGGTGATCGGCGCGGAGGCGATGCCGGAGCCCGTCTGGAAGTTCCAGAGCACGTCGCCGTCCGTGGCATCCATCGCGAGCAGCTCGCCGTCGATCTGCCCGACGAAGAGCAGGTCGGATGCCGTCGTCAGCGGTCCTTGACCGTGCGACATGTCGGTGCCGAGGTGGTTCTGCCACGCGACTTCACCGGTCGACGCGTCGTACGCGAGGATGCCGCCGGTCTGGTACTGCCCGATGGCCCGCAAGCCGTTGGCGGACGCGCCGTTGTAGTGTGCCACCGGATTGGCGCCGTACGGGAAGTAGACGAGGTTCGTGCTGTGGCTGTACGAGTGGTTCGACCAGTCGCCGCCGCCGTTCTGGCTGGTGGTCGACAGGATCGGCGCATCCCATTGCGGGTCGTACATGCAGCCCTCACGGTGCCCCGACGGGTGCCCGTCGGGATAGCTGAGGAACGGCTCGTCGACCGCGACGTAGCTGTCGGGGTTGAAGACCAGGTTGCCCTCGGCGTCGGCCTGGTAGCCGTTGTAGTTCGGCACGCCACGCCAGGGATCGCCGGGGATGTTCTCCGGGTCGAGCTTCTCCCACACGAGGCATTCCGGCAGGAGCCGTGTCTCGGGGAAAAGCTGCGTCTGGGAGTGGTTCTGGCGCGAGTCGGTGATCATGGGCTTGTCGATCACGGGGAGCACCGGTTCGCCGTTCGTGCGGTCGAGCACGAACTGGTGCCCCGACTTGCTGCCGTAGAAGACGACCTTCCGCTCCTCGCCTCCGATCTCGATATCGGCCAGGGTCGGTGGGTGCACGTTGTCCATGTCCCAGACGTCGTGCCGGATGGACTGGTGGTGCCACTTGTACTCGCCGGTCGTGGCGTCGACGGCCACCATCGTGCTCGAGAAGAGGTTGTCTCCGGGGCGGAGGGACCCGTTCTGCGAGGATGTACAGCTGCGGGCGTTGCCGAAGGTCATGTAGTACATGCCGAGCTCAGCGTCCACAGCGCCGTGCATCCATGACGTCGCACCGCCTTCCTCAGCGCAGTCGGTGCCATCGGGAAGCACCGGACCCCACGTCGCCGACGCATCGAACGTCACGCCGTCGACTCCGGTGAACTGCTGGCCCCGCTTCGGTCCGCCGAAGAAGTGCCACAGGTAGGATCCGTCGCTCGCATCGAGCGCGACGACGGCGCCGCGGTCGCCGTCCGCCGCGTGGGCGTAGACGATTCCGTTGTAGTACACGGTCGCGACTTTTCCGACCCGTCCCAGATCTTCACCCCCCGGGCCGATGGGCTGCTCCGCCCAGATCTCCTGGCCGGTGGCCTCGTCGAGGGCGACGACATGGTTGTCGCCTGCGAGGGTGAAGATCTTGCCGTCACCGGCCGAGACGCCACGGCGAGTGCCCGACAGGCCGTAGACGTCGTTCTCCCACTTCCAGATGGGATCACCCGTCGCGCCGTCGACGGCGATCACGCCGCCGCTCGGCGTATCGAGGAAGATCACGCCGTCGACGACGATGGGGGTCGTCTGCTGACCCACATCATCGGAGGCGGGTGCGACCGCGGACACGTGCGTGCGCCAGGCCGGTGCGAGGTCGTCGACGTTGCGTTTCCGGATCTGCGTCAACCCGGAGTAGTGCTGATTGCCGAGGTTTCCGCCGACGGTCGGCATGTCGGCGCCCGTCGGTTCCAAGCCCGTCAGCTCTGTGGGCGGGACCGGTTCGGCCGGTCCCACCAGTCCATGGGCGGGTGAAGCGACCATCGCGAGCACAACCAGTGCCCCGATTCCCGCGACGCCCAACCTCGTGGTCAGTCGTGTGCGCATCCCTTGACTCCTTGATCGTCGTTGATCTGACGGCGGATGAGCTCGCGCCCGCCCGACGTCGTTCTGGGGTGCCGCCAGCCCGCCCGACATTTGCGATCGGTGAAACCGGTCAGCGCTGGGGACGCTATCGCCGCCCCCGTTCGGGGGCAAGCACACGACCCATCGAGTGGTACAACTCCCGTCGTGACGCGGGCACAGCCATCGGATCGCCGAGGCCATTTCTGCCCAATGGGACAC
This sequence comes from Agromyces sp. Y182, assembly GCF_059445385.1. Taxonomy (NCBI): domain Bacteria; kingdom Bacillati; phylum Actinomycetota; class Actinomycetes; order Micrococcales; family Microbacteriaceae; genus Agromyces; species Agromyces sp. Y182. Next base: position 292,697 of record NZ_JCAIUF010000002.1, read on the forward strand.
GCTTTGTCGACGACGACGGCGTGTGCCTAACATGCGGCAGTCCCCACCAACGCTCAAGACGGAGTTGTCATGGCCGCTGCCGCACCCAAATCCCTGTCGCCTGAACAGGAGCAGGAGCTCGACGACGTGTTCGCCCGCGCGCGGGCGGCGCTCGCAATCATCGAGACCTATGACCAGGACCGCGTCGACCGTTTGATCCAGGCCGTCGCGTGGTCGGTCGCGAATCGCTCAGCATTCCATCGGCTGGTCGGGATGGGAATCGAGGAGTCCGGCCTCGGCGACTTCGAGAGTCGTATGAACAAACGGATGAAGATTCGCGGCGTCCTTCGTGACGCGCTCCGGAGCCCTTCAGTGGGAATCATCGAGGAGGACGCCGAGAAAGGCCTCGTCAAGTACGGAAAACCGGTCGGAGTCATCGGATGCGTCGTTCCGACGACCAACCCAGACCTGACGCCCGCCGGCAACGCGATCTACGCCATCAAGGCGCGCGACGTGGTCGTGTTCTCACCGCACCCGCGCTCGAAGCACACGACCCTCGAGACCGTCCGGCTCATGCGCGAGGCGCTCGAAGCGGAGGGTGCTCCGGCCGACATCCTGCAGTGCATCACGCTTCCGAGTCTGACAGCCTCGCAGGAGATCATGCGCCGCTCGGACCTCGTGATCGCCACGGGCGGCCAAGGACTGGTCCGGGCGGCCTACAGCTCGGGAACGCCCGCCTACGGGGTCGGAGCAGGCAACGCGACCGAGTTCGTCGACGAGACCGCGGATCTCCAGGAGACAGCACGCAACTGCATGCTGTCGAAGACGTCGGACTTCGGCTCGGGCTGCTCGGCGGATGGGAACGTTCTGGTGCCGGCGGCGAGATATCGGGAGATGCTCGAAGCGCTCCAGGGTGAAGGCGGCTACCTCGCCACCTCGGACGAGCGCGCGGCGCTGCAGTCGGTGATGTGGGACGAGGAAGGGCACCGTCTGCCCGACACCGTCGCCGTATCGCCGCAGTCGCTCGCGATGGCGGCCGGATTCGAGATCCCGTCGCACAGCAGGTTCATCCTGGTTGAGGGCGACGGCATCGCCGACGACAGGCAGTTCTGCAAGGAGAAGCTCACGACTCTGATGGCGGTCCACGCCTACGAGGGCAGCTTCGAGGATGGCGTGGAACTCGCGAAGCGGCTCTACGACATCGGCGGCAAGGGACACTCGTGCGGCATCGCCTCCACCGACGACGCGCACATCGACTATTTCGCTCGACACATGCCGGTCTCGCGCATCATGGTGCGCCAACCGAACTCGAAGGCGAACGCGGGATCGTTCACGAACGGGATGCCGATGACCTCGTCGATGGGATGCGGCACCTGGGGAGGCAACATCACCTCCGAGAACGTCTCCCTCCATCACTACCTGAATACGACCTGGGTCGCGCGCACCATCGAGGAGGACCGGCCATCCGACGAGGAGCTGTTCGGAGACTTCTACGACACCGCGCTCGAATCGGCGGACGCGACATTGGCCGCGGCCCCGTGAGCACACCCATTGAGCACGATGAGCAAAGCGAGCCGATGACCGGAGCATCGCCGGAAGAGCTCGTCGACGAAGCACGGCGATGGTGGCAGACGGAGATCATCGACGTCCGCCCAGGCGAGATCGCGCTCCGCGGATATCCCATTGAGCAGCTCATCGGCAACGTCGGCTTCGTCGACACCATCTGGCTCATGCTGCTCGGCGAGCTGCCAACGCGTGAACAGGCGACCCTCTTCGAAGCAGCACTCGTGGCGTCCGTCGATCACGGGCCCCATGCTCCTTCGATCGCCATCGCCCGGATGGCGACGACCTGCGGCGTGCCCGTCAACGGTGCGATGGCCTCGGGGATCAACGTGCTCGGCGACATCCATGGCGGTCCGGGCCAGCAGTGCATGGAGTTGTACCTCGAGATCGACGCCGAGCTCGGGCGGGTCGGTGATCTCGAAGAGGCGGCCCGCGTCGTCCTCCAACGACACCGCGATGCGGGCATCAGGTATTTCCCCGGGTTCGGCCACCGATTCCATCCGCTCGATCCGCGCACGCCGCGTCTGTTGTCGCTCGTCGACGCCGCAGCTGCGGAGGGCGTCGTGGACGGTCGCTTCGCGGAGATCGGACGCGCCGTCGAGGACGCGATCAGCGCGGGAAAGCCCAAACGGATTCCCATGAACGTCGACGGAGTGACGGCCGTCATCTACTGCGAGCTCGGTCTGGCACCCGAACTCGGTCGCGGTGTCTTCATCCTCGCCCGCTCCGTCGGCATCCTCGCTCACGCCATCGAGCAGATGACGCAGGGAGGCCGCATCAAGGGGCCAATGCCGAAATCCATCGGATACACCTATACGGGTCCGACACGCCGACCCGTTCCGAACACACGCGACCAATGAAGGAGATTGCAATGAAGGACCTGGTGTCCAACCAGATCGTCCGTTATCTGGAGGCGCGCGAGGTCGAGCACGTCTTCGGACTGTGCGGGCATACGAACATCGCGCTGCTCGCAGCCCTCGAGAAGAGCGACCGGATCTCCTTCGTGAACGTGCGTCACGAGCAGATCGCCGCCCACGCTGCGGACGGCTACGCACGGGCGACCAAGCGGACAGGAGTCGTACTCACACACCTTGGCCCGGGGCTGACGAATGCCACAACGGGAGTGGCAAACGCCGCGCTCGACTCGATCCCGATGGTCGTCATCGCGGGCGACGTGCCGACGCATTACTTCGGGAAGCACCCGCATCAGGAGATCAATCTCCACTCCGATGCGGCCCAGTACGAGATCTATCGGCCGTTCGTCAAGCGGGCGTGGCGCGTCGATCGGCCGCACCTCATCGCCGAGGTGCTGGACAAGGCGTTCACCCTTGCGGAGAGCGGCCGCCCCGGGCCCGTGCTCGTCGACGTGCCCATGGACGTGTTCTCAGCGGAGGTCGATGTCGCACTATTCGACAAGGTGGTCGGCAACACCCGCTCGCTCGCGAGACCCAGCCTCGATGAGGCGGTCGCCGAGCGGATCGTGCAGAGCCTGCTGGATGCCGACAGGCCCGTGCTCTACGTCGGTGGGGGCATCGTCGCGGCAGACGCGGCATCAGAGCTCGCCGAGTTCGCCGGACTGCTGTCGCTGCCTGTTGCACACAGCCTCATGGGCAAAGGCGCAATGCCCGACGACAACGCCCTGGTCCTGGGCATGACGGGATTCTGGGGAACAGCGTTCACCAATGAGACGACGCGAACGGCCGACTGGATCCTCGCACTGGGCACCAGATTCGCGGAAGCCGACTCGAGCTCGTGGTACGCCGAGTACACCTTCGACATCCCGGCCACGAAGCTCATGCAGATCGACATCGATCCTGCTGAGCTGGGGCGCAACTACCCGCTCGAGATCGGCGCACTGGCAGACCTCAAGTCCGCGCTGGCCGTGCTCATCCGGGTCGCGCGGCGGCTCGCTCCGGCAGGTGTGCAGCGCACCGAGCTGCTCGCGCAGATCGCCGCGAACCGCGCGGCGATGAAGCTCCAGAACGCGGATGCCCAAGTCTCCGACGCATGGCCCATGCGGCCCGAGCGTATCCTCTCCGAGACTCGCGAGGTGCTGCCGCGTGACGCGATCATCACCACGGATGTGGGCTGGAACAAGAACGGGGTCGGTCAGCAGTTCGACATCCTCACCCCAGGTACGTTCCTCACACCGGGCGGCTTCGCGACCATGGGTTTCGGCGCGCCGGCCGCTGTCGGCGCGAAGATCGCCCGCCCGGATCGCGTCGTCGTCTCCCTCGTGGGAGACGGCGGCTTCGGACAGAACCCCGCGGTGCTCGCCACTGCGCGCGAGCAGAGTGTCGCCGTCGTCTGGGTCGTGATGAACAACAACGCCTTCGGCACCATCGCAGGACTCGAGAAGGCCGCCTTCGACACCACTTACGGGACCGTCTTCGGCAACGCGGAGGATCCCATGTACACGGACTTCGCGGCGATCGCGGAAGCGTACGGGGTCACCGGCATCAGGGTCGATTCGGCTGCGGAGTTCAAGCCCGCCCTCCAGCGGGCGATCGCGCTCGGCAGTCCGGTCGTGATCGACGTGTCGATGGTAAACGTGCCGACGCCGACGACCGGTCACTGGAACATCCTGGACATCTACTCGCCGGGCGAAACGATCGAGCACGTCGCGACACGATGACCTCCGTGGTCGCAAGAAGGACTCACTGATCCGTTAGGCGGTCGGCTCATGAACGTCGTACCTGGTGCGCAGAACGTCTCCATCTCGACCGTGTGCTTGTCCGGCACGCTCGAGGACAAACTGCGCGCCGCCGCCGCGGCCGGCTTCGCCGGCGTGGAAATGCTCGAGTACGACCTCGTCATGTCGCCGTGGTCGCCTCGCCGACTGGCCGAGGAGGCTACGGGCCTCGGTCTGTCGGTCGAGGTGTATCAGCCGTTTCACGTCGAGACGGTGCCGCCCGACCTGTTCGGCGCCAGCTTGCGTCACGCGGAGCGGACGTTCGACCTGCTGTCCGAGCTCGGTGCGCGCGTCCTGGTGTGCTGCTCCGCCAGAACCGCGAGGGGACTCGACGACGACGATCTCACGGCGGAGCAGTTGCACACCATTGCAGAGCGCGCCGAGCAACGCGGGCTGCGGCTCGCGTACGAAGCCGTGCCTTGGGGGCGCGTTCGTACGCACGAGGAGGCCTGGCGCATCGTCCAACGAGTCGACCACCCCGCGCTCGGTCTGTGTCTCGACAGCTTCCATGTTCTCTCGGTGGACAACGATCCCGCCGTCCTCGCGCAGATGGACATCGACAAGGTGTTCCACGTCCAGCTTGCAGATGCACCCCGATTGAACATGGATGTCCGCGAGTGGAGCCTTCATTACCGGATGTTCCCGGGACAGGGTTCACTCGACGTCGCGGGTTTCCTCGGTCAGATCCTGACCATGGGATACTCAGGCCCGATCGCTCTCGAAGTGTTCAACGACGTCTACCAGCAGGAAGATCCCAGACACGCGGCCACCGACGCGATGCGCTCAATGCTTGCGCTCGCAGAGGCGGTAGCCGCACGCGGCTCGGGCGAACTTCTCCAGCAGTTCTCTCACGGCGACGTGACGCCGGCTCCTCGGCTCGACGGTTTCGCGTTCGCGGAGCTCGCTGTGGACGAGGTGTCGGCTCCGTTGGCTTCACGTGTCCTCGACGCCCTCGGGTTCTCCCATGTCGGGCAGCATCGCTCCAAGCCGGTGCAGTTGTGGGAGCAGGGTGGCGCTCGGCTCCTGCTCAACCTCGCCCCGGAGCGATCGATCGACCCTGCCACTGCATCGATCTGTGCGCTCGCGGTCGACAGCACGGATGCGACTGCCTCGATGCAACGGGCGCAGAAGCTGTTGGCGCCGAAGCTCGCCCGACGTCGCGGACCTGACGAGACGGACCTGAGCTCCGTGGCCACGCCCGATGGCACTGCGCTGTTCTTCTGCGACTCCGCAGGCCGGCGGCATTGGCTCGACGACTTCAGGCCGACCGGCGCGCCGGCGGGCCCGTCGCCACTCCTCGGGAAGATCGATCATGTCTCGATCACCGAGTCGATCGACGACTTCGATCAGTCCACCTTGTTCTTCCGCGCCGTCCTCGGCCTCGTGCCGGGGGAGTCCACGGAAGTCACCGCTCCCTTCGGGCTCATCCGCAACTGGTCGGCAAGCGATCCCAGCGGAGGCGTGCGCATCGCGTTGAGCACCACGCCGTTGCGGCGTGGCGATTGGGCGCCCGGTGTGTCGAGCCCGCAACTCGTCGCATTCGCCACGGATGACGCGATCACTTGCGCAAAGATCATGCGTGAGCGCGGGGCACCGATCCTCGAAATTCCGGGCAATTATTACGACAACCTCGACGCCCGCTTCTCCATGCCGGCCGAGTTCGTCGACCATCTTCGCGAGAACTCGATCCTGTATGACCGCGACGAGCATGGGGGAGAGTTCCTGCACTTCTTCACCGAGATGCTGGGCTCGCGCGTCTTCTTCGAGGTGGTGCAGCGCATCAACGGCTATGACGGCTTCGGTGACCCCCACAGTGTGCCGTTGCGCATGGCCGCGCACCGCCGCCAGCGGCTGCGGATGCTGGCGAGCGCGCCGACCGAAACCCCATCTGAACACCGGCACGACTATTCGCTCGCCCACCTGACGGCGCTGAGCCTGTCACCGCCCGAGTTGGTCGATGCCGCCGCCGCCGCCGGCTACCGCTATGTGGGCCTGCGTATGACCAAGGTCACGGCGCAGGAGCCCCACTATCCTCTGGCATACGACCCGGCATTGATGCGGGCCACCAAGACGCACCTCGCGGCGACCGGCATCGAGGTCCTCGACATCGAGCTCGCGCGGATGACCTCCGGAGACAATCCGCGAGACTATCTGCGCTTCCTGGAGGCCGGCGCCGAGCTCGGAGCACGCCACGTCATCACACAACTGCCGGATTCGGATTTCTCGCGCAAGACTGATCGATTCGCCGAGTTGTGTCAGCTGGCCCTGCCTCTCGGGTTGACCATCGACCTGGAATTTCCGTCATGGACTGAAACGCCGAACCTGACCGAGGCCACCCGGGTCCTGCGAACGGCAGACCAACCCAACGCCGGGTTGCTCATCGACCTCCTGCACTTCGCTCGGTCGGGATCCAGCGTGGCCGAATTGCGTGAGCTTCCGCGCGACTGGTTCCACTACGCCCACGTGTGCGACGCCCCCGGAGAGATCCCCGCCACCACGGCAGGATTGATCCACACCGCTCGTTTCGAGCGGCTCGTTCCTGGCGAGGGCGAGATCGACATGCTCGGCATCCTCGCAGCCCTGCCGGCGGGCATTCCGTTCGCACTGGAGATCCCGCGCGCGATGCTCGTGGCGCAGGTCGGTGCGAAGGAGCATGCCCGCCTCGCGATCGGCGCCGCCCGCCGACATCTCGACGCGGCTCACCTGGTCAGCTGAAGGTGTGGAATGCAGGGTCCCATCGAGTGGGAACGTTCGTCGCGTCGACCCTTCGGTACCGCAACCAGGTCGGGCGGCCTGTGCGGGGGAGTACGCGCAGCCGGGGCACGATCGGAATCAATGTCGAGACCTTCACAGAGTGGTCGATATTTGACATGACCGTGGTAATGCGCCGTCGGCAGTCTCGTGCGGGGCTCGCATGACGGGCCTGTACTCCCTCAGTCGATGTGGAGTCCAGCCTGGTGGGCGATGTCCGCTGCCGCTGTGCGTGAGGTGACGTCGAGTTTTCTGTAGAGGCGCTGCGCCGTCGCCTTCAGCGTGTTGGGGCTGATGAAGAGCTCGCCGGAGATTTCGGTCATGGAGCGATTGGTTGGAAGCATGGTGAGCACTTCGCGTTCGCGTTTCGTCAGACTCGCGAGGAGAACCGAGGTGTCCGCACGAGGTTCGCGTTGCCGTGCGGGTACGGGCGTGCCGGGCATCCCTTCTGCGAGTACCTCGAGGTGACCCGGACTGATGAGTTCATAGCTCGTGTAGAGGTGCTCCCGTTCGATGATGGCGTGCGCGAGTTCGAAGTCTCTCGCAGCCGAAATCGGCCGGTCGAGACCGAGGGCCGCTGCGGCCGTGATGAGGAGAGCGTTTGCCCGAGTTCGGGGCGGTGCTCCTGCACCGATTGCGTGGTGGGCATGCTCCAGCGCCGCGTGGAAGTCGCCGCGTCGGTATTCACGCTCGGCATCGAGGGCGTGGGCGGCGAACGTCGTGGCGGTCGGTGGAGTGACCGGGTGGCCCAGCCGCATCCAGATGGCCCGAAGGAGGCGTTCAGTGATCCCACCTCTCGACACTGCTGCCGGATGACGATCGAGTTCCTTGACCACATCCGTCTCGAGCAACGCACGCTCGGCGGCGGTTCCGACATGCCAGGAGCGAACCCACAGTGCGGCAGCCCAATACTCGCCGATCCGGTGAGCCTCCATCAGGCCAAGCTCCGCTCGGGACTCTTCGGGATGACGGCGGTTGATGTGAATCAGCGCGGCGGTGAGATGGATGGCAGCGTCGTAGCGGGGGTTCGGCCGGCTGAGCCCACGGGCGCGCTCGAGCCAGTACTCACCAGCGGCGAGACGCCCCCGGAACGTGTTGCGCCATGCCAAGTGCCCGGCCGCACGCCGCGCGATATCCAGCTGTTCGGTGGCCAGAGCCAGCCGGTGTGCTTCCTCGTACTCATACTCGACGGCCAGCTGGTCGTCGCCGGAGAGTTCGAGGGTGCGACCCCACTGCACGAACAGGTGCGGCAGGTTCGCGCGTAGCGGCGCCACTTCGTGATCTGGCGCGGCGTCGAGGCGCCGCCGTGCTTCCAAGGCCGCCTCGACGCCTCGGGCGTATGCCCCACGCGTTCGTTCGGCGGCGGCGGTCGCGGTCAGCTCGATCAGCTGTGTGGCGAGCGAGCTCCCGGCGTCCTCGGATCGGTCGGAGAAGTAGTGGTCGCGCTCGAAACGGTGGGGCTCGCCACCGCTGACGACATGCTTCAGGTAGTTGGCCGCGATGACCATGCCGGCATTGTCCACGAAGACTGCGCCCGGGAGGGCGCGTACCGCCGCAAGCAAGTGAACAGCTTCGGTGCTCGCATATCGGTCCCAGTGTTTCTGGACGAGAGCGGTAGCCGCCTCCGCCCCCTCGCGCTGGGCGATCGCCACGACGGCATCCGGAAGGTTCTCAGCTTGAATCCAGTCGCCTCCGGGAGGTGGTTGTGGTGCTCCAGGGTCGGATGTCACAACCGGCGACCCGTGATCCTGGCCGACGGTTCGGGCAGGCCACACCACGTCTCACCCAGATCGAAATCGAACATACGTGAACCCCTTGCACGCGTCGTCGAAACGTCAATACCAGTGAAGTGACGGATCTGCGATCCGAAAAATGTCAGACCGACCGGGCGACCGCGAACAACCCTGAGATGGACCACGAAGGAACCATTCAGTAATACAAAAAACCTACCCGTGCTGTTCCGCCCAACGAGTACTAATTCCGGGGTGCATTCCGAGGGGAACCCTCAAACTTCCCGTCGCCTATTGAAGACTGGCCGTGATTCACAGCTCTTCACCGCGTCATCTACGCGGTGGCCGTGGGTCGGGGGAGAGCTCGAACCGCGCCATCCAGGCGTCGGCCGCGAGTTGGGGGAAAGGATCGTCATGCAGGGTAAAGCCACCTATCGGAAATCGGGAGAACGCAGGCGCATCTTCGGCACAAGCAAACGCCGTAGTGGGTTACTCGCCGTCATCCTCAGCGTTGGTCTGCTCGCCAGCGGGCTGAGTGGGTTGGCTGCGCTGACCACCACTTCGCCTGCGGAAGCTGCGCCGGAGCCATGGACATGTTCTTCCTTCGGCTATCTCTTCCAGACGCCGGACGCGACAACACACCAGATCGTCCAGGTCGACCTGGTGAGCGGCGAGGCAACGGCGATTGGTACCACGCCGGACTCCGTCAATGCCGTCGGCTACAACACCCTCGACAACTACATGTACGGCTGGGACAACGACACGGCCACGATCGTTCGCATCTCTTCCGATGGAACCTTAGAGGACCTCGGCAGCCCGGCCGGAGCACCGGCCGGTGTCGGCTACCAGGTCGGCGACTTCGACGACGCCGGTCACCTGTACCTCCAGTACGGAGGTTTTGGGACGCTGGAATGGATCGAGGTTGATCTCGCACCGGGCTCTGCGACGTATGGGCAGCTCATTTCCTCGGGTACTGCGACCAAACCCGCCGATCTCGGAAACATGCCCTCTGACTGGACTTTCGTCAACGGCTCGTTCTATGGCCTCGCTGACACGGCCTCGGGCACCGGCGCCGCGCAGCTGATCGCCTTCAACACGGCCACGCATGAAACGACGAACCTTGGGCCGGTGACCGGCACCGATGGGAATAGCACCTACGGGGCTGCGTACGCCGATGCTGCCGGCAACCTCTACTTCGGTCAAAACGACACCGGCGTGATCTACCGGGTGGACCCCTCCACCCGCGCCTCGATCCTATTGTCGAATGGCCCCATCTCGGGAGGAAACGACGGTGCCCGCTGCGCCACCGCCGCAATCCCGACGATCACCGTCGTGAAGCAGGTCAACGGGCGCGCGACGGCTGCAGACCAGTTCACGGTCGGCCTGAATGACACCGCTGGCACCACGTTGACCTCCACCACCACCACCGGGGCCAACACCTCGGCTTCCACAACCAACTGGCCGGTGTCGCAGGATGCCACTTATACAATCACCGACGCGATGGCCGTCGGCTCACCTGGCAGTCTGGCGTCGTATGCCGCCACCGTCGTATGTGTGGACGGCAGCGGGGCGACGGTCACGACCGGGGGGGCCGTCGGTGCGTGGACCTTGAATGTCGCCGCCGCGGACGACTACACCTGCACGGTCACGAACACGGCCAACACGTCCAGTTACACCGTCTCGAAGACATCTTCGGCGACAACCGTCACCCCGGGCGCAACTCTCACATATACGGTGACGGTGACGAACACTGGAACCGTCCCCTACACCGCCGACAACCCAGCCTCACTGACAGACGATCTGTCTGCGGTACTGGATGACGCCACCTACAACGGGGACGCCTCGAATGGCGCCACCGTGGATGGCACCACGCTGTCCTGGTCCGGGCCGCTGGCAGTCGGTGAAACGCAGGCAATCACCTACTCGGCGACGGTCAATGACCCGGACACTGGCGATCATGCGTTGGCCAACACGGTCGTTCCGACTGGCGAAGGCGGTACATGCGATCCTGCCCTCGAATGCACCACGACGACTCCGGTCCAGTCGTTGACTCTCACGAAGACGGCGGACACGAATGAGGTCGTGCCTGGTGACACCATCACCTACACAGTCACGCTGGAGAACACGGGCCAGGCCGACTATACAGCGGCCGCTGCGGCATCCTTCACCGATGACCTGACCGAAGTGCTGGACGACGCGAGCTACAACAACGACGCAACCGGCGGCGCAACATACGCGGACCCTGTGCTGTCGTGGTCGGGGCCGCTTGCGGTCGGGGCGACGCAAACGATCACCTACTCGGTGACGGTCGATGATCCCGTCACGGGGGACTCGAGGTTGACCAACGCGATCGTGTCGACGACACCGGGCACGAACTGTCCGGCCGACTCCGATGATCCGGCCTGTATCGTGCTGATCCCTTCGGGCTCGTACACGGTGGCCAAGTCCTCATCGACGACGATGGTAACCCCCGGTGACACGGTGACGTACACGGTGACGGTCACGAACACCGGCCAGGTCGACTACACCGCAGCCGATCCGGCGTCCTTCGACGACGATCTGACGGCGGTGCTGGATGACGCCGCGTACAACGACGACGCATCGAACGGTGCCACCGTCGATGGCGTCACGTTGTCCTGGTCGGGCGGCCTCGCGGTCGGTGAGACCGTGACGATCACCTACTCGTTGACGGTGAACAATCCAGACAACGGGGATCACGATCTCACCAACACGGTCGCACCGACCGGCCCGGGCGGCTCCTGCGACCCCGACGATTGCAAGACCACAACACTGGTCCAGTCGTTCACAGCCACGAAGACGGCTGACGCGACCGACGTCGTGCCTGGTGACACGATCACCTACACGATCACGATCGAGAACACCGGTCAGGTCGACTACACGGCCGACGCCCCGGCGACCTTCAGCGATGACCTGACCGGCGTGCTCGACGATGCGAGCTACAACGACGACGCCAGCGGTGGCGCAAGCTTCGCCGATCCGGTGTTGTCGTGGTCGGGCCCGCTGGCGGTGGGTGCATCGGCGACGATCACCTACTCAGTGACGGTCGACGACCCCGAAACTGGAGACGCGGTATTGCCGAACGCGGTTGTCACCGGCGATGGTGGCAACTGCCCCGTCGGCTCTGACGACCCGGCGTGTTTCGTGGAGATCCCGTCGGGGTCCTACACGGTGGCGAAGTCGGCCTCCGTGCCGACCGTCGACCAGGACGGCACCCTGACCTACACCGTCACCGTGACCAACACCGGGTCGATCGGCTACACGGCTGACAAGCCCGCCTCGTTCTCCGACGACCTCTCGGCCGTGCTGGACGACGCAACCTACAACGGCGATGCCAGCAACGGCGCCACGGTCACCGGCGCCACGCTCTCGTGGTCCGGAGCCTTGGCGGTCGGTCAGGAGATCGCCATCACCTATTCGGTCACGGTGAACAATCCGGACACGGGGGATAAGGTTCTGAACAACTTCGTGCGACCGACCTCCCCAGGTGGCTCGTGCGTGACCGATGTTGAATGCACCAACACGACACCGGTCCGTGCGCTCGAGGCGTTCAAGACGAGTGACAGCACCAGCACCGCCCCGGGTAAGACCGTGACCTACACGATCACGCTCACCAACACCGGTACGGCGGATTACACCGCGGCTGACCCGGCCTCGTTCTCCGACAACCTCTCGGCGGTGCTCGACGATGCGAGCTACAACGACGACGCGACGGGCGGTGCCGGGTACACCGCACCAGTGCTGTCGTGGTCGGGTCCGCTCAGTATCGGCGGGGTCCAGACCGTCACCTACTCGGTGACGGTGAACAGTCCGGATCTGGGGGACCATGTGCTGCGGAACGCGGTCGTCACTCCGGGCAGCAACTGTGTTGCCGACTCGGATGACGAGGCGTGCTCGACGACGACCGAAGTCGACGACCCGCCATCGCCGGGCGGGCTGGCCTCGACCGGCATCGGCCCCTGGCTGACGCCGTCGGTGATCGCGGCGCTGCTCGCAGTCATGGCAGGTCTCGGTATCGTCCTCATCCGACGTCGCCCGGCGGCGAAGTAACCGAGTAGCGGTGGGCGGGTCAGCGCATCTCCCGCTGACCCGCCCGCACCCCGGAGGAACACCATGACCGCTTGCCACCCTCGAAGGGCGATCATTACCGTCGTCGCGGCGATAGCACTCACGCTCGCCTTCGCACCTACCGCGGCGACAGCCGCTTCGGCACCGCAGTTGTCCGTGACGCTGAACAGCAGCGAGACGACCGTCACCGCCGGCGACGAGGTCATCTACACGGGCGAGGTCAAGAACCTCGCCGACGCCGACACAGACGTCAAGGTCGTCGTGGCCGCCCCCACCTACGTCACGCTCGAGGCGAGCAACGACGCGACGGTCGAGAAGAGCGAAGCAACGTGGACCACAAGTCTCGGTGCCGGGAAGACCTCGAAATTCGCCATTCACGCGACCATCGGCAGGATTCCGGATACCGATCGGCGCGTGACCACACTCGCCAGCGTCTACATCGGCGACAACGCCTCGCCCATAGTCCGTACAGCGAACGCGAGCTTCATCACCGGCGTGGATGACACCCCCGGCGGGCAGGCAACCAAGGCCGCGGCGACAACGCCAGACGATGGGGCTCCCGGTGGACTGGTGCCCTGGCTCATCGCCGGTGGAGCGCTGTTCGTTCTGATCATCGCCGCGGCCGTCTCTTTGCCGACCCGCCGACGTCAGCGGCAGCGAACTCTCGACAGGGCGACGGACTCCGAGCGACAGATCGAGCGAATGAGTCACGGTGAACCCTGATGCGAGCGACCGTCTTCTGGTCGCGCTCACTCGCCAGTGGCCGAAGGACCGAGCCGGAGTGCTCCTCGGCCACGCCGGTTCACGTGCTGGGCCGGCGCGTCTCCAGGAAGGCCGGGCAGGAAGCTGCTCGAGGACATTCACCGACGAGAAACGGAAGTCTCGATGACCAACACCGTGTATGCAACACCGCGTTCAGATGGCCAAGAGGAATCCTCGACGCACGATGAGCAGCCCCTGTTCGCGCGTCGATTCGGTCGCAACAGTTTGGACGCGTTATTTCCCGTTGAGGACCGGGCAGTGGCGCTTGCGGGCCTGGTGGCGGCCGGTTCGGCGGCTTTTGAACCTGTTGGTGCACGCTTCGGCAACCCGGATCCGACCGCCTTCGGCCGGCTGCTGGAGGATTTCGAATCCGGCATGCCGGAGCACCCGGCCGAAGACGCGGGCGCCCTGGTCGAGCGCATCGCGACGACGTTCCTCACCGGCGCTGTGGACTGGCGCCACCCGTCGCTGCAGGTGAATGTCGGCGCGCCCCCGACACTCGTCGCCTCCGCTCTCTACGCGCTTGGGCTGGACGCCAATGTCAACCTTGTGAACGACGGGGTTGCCGGGCGCGTGATCGAGGCTGAGGCACTCGTCTCTCGTGTGCTCAGCACGCTCGCAGGGGTATCAGAGAGTGCAGCTCGCGGGCTGTTCGTGTTCGGCGGTACCGGGACGATCGCGTACGGAATCCGATGCGGCCTCGCGAAGGCGACACCTGACATCGACAGTCAAGGAGTGAGCAAGGACACCTTCGTCGCCATCACCGAAGAGGCACATTTCTCCCACGCACGTAGCGCTCGCTGGCTGGGGCTGGGCGACAACCAGATCGTGACTCTGCCGTCCGATGAACAGCGCGCCACGCGATTCGACGAGGCCTGCAAGATGATCGAGACCAAGATCGCTGGAGGGGGTCGCCTCGCAGCGCTTGTGCTCAACTGCGGGACGACGTATGACCACAGCGTTGACGGCGTCGCACGGTTCCGTCGTTTCATCGACGAGCTCGTGGAGCGGTACAACCTCGACTACCGCCCGCACATCCACGTGGATAGTGTCATCGGCTGGGAGTGGCTGTTCTTTCGCGACTCTACGTTTGCCGCAGGCCACGAGATCGACCAGAACACTCAGCGCATACTGCTCGAGCAGGCTGCGCTCGTCACCTCGGCGATCCAGAACGCGGACTCCTGGGGGGTGGACTTTCACAAAGGGGCAGGCTGCTGCCCGGTCGACTGCAGCGTTGTGCAGTTCAACGACGCCCGCGATTTGGGCTACCTCAACGGAGCTGAAAGGCCCGACGAGATGCACCAGGTGGCGCCCGAGCTGAGCACCCAATCGCCAGCGGACTACACCTTGGAGACATCACGAGCCGGGGCGAAGGCGCTCGCTGCGCTCGGGTCACTCCATGCCCTCGGTGCCGAAGGCTACCGGACCGTGCTCGCCGGACTCGTCGACGCTGCACAGGCCTTCCGCCGTCAGATCGACAGGTACTCGGATCTGCAGGTCGAGAACCCGTACTCACGCGGGTACCAGTCGATGGTGCGCATATATCCGCCGGACCTGGTGGGCTCGCCGCTCCGAGCTACCGAGCGAACGAGCGACAGTGCCGAGCAGCAGGAGTTCACCGCCGCGGTGAATGACTACATCCGTCGATTCGTCGATTGGGACGAGCGCGAACGGACGTCTCAAGGCGGCGCCGGACCGTACTACTCCTACAGCAGCAGATTCGCTTCGACTCCGTCGGGGGCTCGACTGGCGGGCCTGAAGTTCTATCCGACGTCGCCACGGCTCTCCAACGCCGACGCTCGCGATTCAGCCAAGTTCCTGTTCGCTCTCAAAGCACGATTCGACAGCGAGAACTGACGAGGTCGCGTCAGTTCACGTGCCCGTGCCGGCTGGCCCACTCATGGCGAGGTCGGAAATGAAGCCGTCCGAGGACATCCATCGACGAAAACGGAGTCAGTAGCGTGAGAATCGCCATCATTGGACTTGGTGCAGCCGGCGCATGCATGTTGGACAGCCTCCATCGGATGCTCGGGCACCGGACTGATATCGGCCTGACCCTCTACGACCCTGTCGACGAACCGTGGGTCGGACGCGCGTTTCAGGACGATGGCGACTGGGTGCTCGCCAACGTAACGGTGCCCAATATGTCGGTCCGGCATGGCGACGACGCGCACGCCAAGCGCTGGCTCGTTCGAGGGAATCATCTCGACCCGCAACATTCTGGGCACACCTTCCTGCCGCGGTCGCTCTACGGGCGCTATCTCTCAGAGCATGCGAACGGGCTCGTCGACGAGATGCGAGGTCGAGGCTGGAACGTCGAGTTCGTCAAGGAACGAGCGACCTCGCTCACGCCGAATGGCGACTCCGGATACACGATCGGCAGCACCGGGCGTCGCGACGAACACGACCATGTCATTCTTTGCGCCGGTGGTAGCGTCCTCGCCGACCAATACGGTCTCGCCTCACATGAAGGCTACGTCGCGGCTCCATATCCGACCGACAAAAACCTCAGCGACATCCCATCGGATGCTGCGATCGGGATCCTCGGAAGCGGCCTCACCGCGGTCGACACCATAGCGGCGCTCACCGCGCGCGGCCATGCCGGCCCGGTGAGCCTGTATTCACGATCGGGCGTCCTCCCGTTCGTCCGTCGCCCGGGACCCGACTGGGTGGCCAAACACCTCACATCCGATCGAATCGCGGACCTCGCGCGCGCAACCGGCGAACTCCGTCTTGCCGATCTGGAGCGACTCTTCAACCAAGAGGTCCAGGCCTGGGGAGGCACACCGCGAGGCATCTTCCCACCGCCGCCGATCGCCGACCCGCGGTCTTGGCTGCGCTGGCAGCTTCAGCAACAGCCCCACGACCGCCGTGACCTGGAGACGTTCATCTTTCAGAAGTCGGTGGCCACTGCCGGCCTCTGGGGTGACATCTGGTACGCCCTGCGCCACCAGGACAGAGACCGGTTGACGACGGCCCCCACGCTCCGCGACATCATGAGCCGCGTGAGTCCGATGCCGCCAGTCAACGCGGAGAAGGTCCTGGCAATGCTCGACACCGGCCAGATGAAGGTGAGGACAGGCATCGAGTCAGTGCTCCCTGCACGACAAGGATTCGATGTACAGCTGCCCTCGACCAAGGAGCACGTCGACTACGTCGTGAACGCAATCACTCCCAGCAGCTATGGCGTCCATCCGAGCGTGCAAGAGCTCGTGGACAGCGCAATCAAACATGGTCTGGCCAGACAGCACGACTTTGGAGGCATCGAGGTGACCGGCGCCACCAGTGCGGTCCGCGGCCCCAGAGAACAGGGTGGTCTGTACGCCTTGGGTGACCTGACCAGAGGTGCATTCTTCTTCATCTTCGGACTGTCTCTCCTGGTGGAACGTAGCGCCGACATCGCCGCCGCGATCCATCGGACGTCGATATGAGACAACCCGGTTCTGGTGCGGTGTCACGGATACCCACCCCGGTGTACATCGCCGTCGCCGAGCGGCACGCCTCCATGGTGCGATACATCGCCTACCGAGTCACCTGACCGGCCATCCCGTGTACGCCTCCGCCAGGTAGGTGCGGCCGGCTTCCGACTCGACGACGGAGCGCAGTTCGCCGAGCTGGCGCCGCCGGTCGAAGTCGCCTGCATCCGGCGCGATATGGAGCATGTTCGTCATCCACCAGGAGAAGTGCTGCGCCTTCCAGATGCGCTTCAGGGCGAGCTCGGCGTAGCCGTCGATGAGGCGGGAGTCGTGTTCGAGGATCAGGGTGCGCAGAGCCTCGGCGAGCACGATGACGTCGGCCACGGCGAGGTTCATGCCCTTCGCGCCGGTCGGCGGAACCGTGTGCGCAGCATCGCCGACGAGTGCAGCGCGGCCGCGGCGGAGCTCGTGGGCGACGAAGCTGCGGAAGCGGAGCACGTCGCGTTGGAAGATCGGTCCCTCGGTGAGCGTCGAACCCGGCACGCGTTCCTGGAGCGTCTCCCAGATCTCCGTCTCGCTCATCGCGTTCGGGTCGGCGTCGGGATCGCACTGGAAGTACATCCGCTGCACTTCGGAGCTGCGCTGACTGATGAGTGCGAAACCGGCATCCGAATTGCTGTAGATGAGTTCGTGAGAGCTCGGTGGCGCCTCGCAGAGGATGCCGAACCAGGCGAACGGGTACTCGCGGAAGTATCCGCCTGTCGCAGAGCCTGTGACGGCTGCGCGGACGACACTGCGCGAGCCGTCGGCCCCGACGACGAAGTCGGCATCGAGTTCGAGGACGCCGCCGTTCGCGTCGGTCGCGATGACGCGCGGTCGGTCGCCCTCGACACCGTCGACGTGCGTCGCTGCGACGCCGAAGCGGAGATCCTGTCCGGCTCTCAGCCGGAGCGAGAGAAGATCCGTGAGCACCTCGTGCTGCGGATACAGCCAGACGCTGCGCCCGACGAGGCCGGGGAAGTCGATCCGGTGCCCTTCGCCCTGGAAGCGCAACTCGATTCCGTCGTGCCGCTGGCCGGTGGTGTGAACGCGCGAGTTCGGATCGATGGCGGCGAGGAGGTCGACCGTGCCCTGTTCGAGGATGCCGGCGCGGATCGTCGTCTCGATCTCCTCGCGGGAACGCTGGTCGATGACGATCGAAGAGACGCCCGCAACCGCGAGCAGCTGGGAGAGCACGAGACCGGCGGGGCCCGCGCCGACGATGGCGACCTGCGTACGGCCGGTGGTGGTCATGGCGTCTCCCTCGACGATCGAACGGCACGGGGTCGCCGTGCGGCTGGTTCACATTGTGTGCCGTCGCTCTCTCGATCCAGGGCGGTATCCCGTTCATCGGGAATCTGTGCTCAGTGGAATCGGTACTCAGTGGCGGAAGCCCAGCACCCGCTCGATGTCGCGAGCTGCGCGGTGCAGCTCTACCAGCGCGTACTGCGACTCCGCCTCTCGCGGAAGGACGACGGAGAGTGCGGCGATGACCGCGGACGTCTCATCCCGGATCGGTACGGCGATGCCGGTGGAGACCTCTTCGATGTAGCCGGGCGCGACTGCATGACCGAGTACGCGCACTTCTGCGAGCTTGTGCCGCACTGCTGCCGGGTCGGACAGGGTCGCGCGGGTGAGGCGCGTCAGTGGGGCTGCGAGGATGCGGTCCTGAACGTCGTGGTCGGCGAAGGCCAGCAGCACCAGTCCGGAGCTGGAGGCGTGCAGCGGCAGCCGACCGGCGACCCGGGTGATGTTCGAGCCGGAACTCGGGCTGCTCAGTCGCTCGAGGAACAGCGCCTCGTCTTGCTCGAGGATCGCGAGTTGAGTGTGCTCGCGCACCCTGGCCTGCACGCGCTCCATGAACGGCATCGCCGCCTGACGCAGGCGCAGGGCGCCGGAAGAGCGCGTGGCGAGCTCCCACAGTCGCATGCCGATGCGCACTCGCCGACTCCCGTCGCGCTCGAGGAGTCCGGCTTCGACGAGCTCTGCAACGATGCGGTGCGCGCTGGACGAGGGGAGCCCCGATCGTCGTCCGACCTCGGCGGTCGTCTGCACGGTTCGGGTGGGAGTGAACGTCTCCAGGATCCGCACGAGGCGATCGGTCGAGGAGTCGCCGGAAGGTGAGTTGGCCACGGTGACAGCATGACAGAGATGGAGATCAATTCCCATTGATCGGGAGCAGGGCTCGGAAACGGCCGTATCCGGCGGAGGATGTGAGCAGCCCGTTGAGGTGTTGAAGGAGGCCCATGTCAGACCGCGCAACCGCAGCTCCGGAGTCGCCGCTCGAGTCATCCGATCAGGCCTCGCAGCGGGGGATCACCCAGGAGATCCAGGACCTGCACGCGGCATACGAGCAACGCGAGGCCGCGGGCGAGAGGTTGCCGGCGACGATGTACGATTTCCCGCCGTATCGCTCCAGCGTCCTGCGGCATCCGACCAAGAACCCGAAGCTCGTCGACCCGGAGACGATCGAACTGCTCTCGCCGGCATTCGGTCAGCGTGATGTCGCCGCGATCGAGTCCGACCTCACGATCCAGCACGACGGTGAGCCGCTCGGCGAGCGGCTCACCGTGCGCGGACGACTGCTCGACTCATGGGGTCGCCCGGTGGCGAATCAATTGGTCGAAATCTGGCAGGCCAACTCCGCGGGTCGCTACATCCATCAGCGTGACCAGCATCCGGCCCCCCTCGATCCGAACTTCACGGGTGCCGGGCGCGGCGTCACGAACGACGATGGCGAGTATGTGTTCACGACGATCAAGCCGGGGCCGTATCCGTGGAAGAACCACGTGAACGCCTGGCGTCCGGCGCATATCCACTTCTCGATCTTCGGTTCCTCGTTCACGCAGCGGCTCGTGACCCAGATGTACTTCCCGGGCGATCCATTGTTCGCTCTCGACCCGATCTACAACACGATCTGGCGGCAGAAGGATCGAGATGCGCTTATCAGCGTCTACGACCACGACCTCACTTCTCCCGAGTGGTCGACGGGGTATCGCTTCGACATCGTCGTCGACGGACCCGATGCCACCTGGTTCGAACCCGAGGGGGAGTGACGTGCCCGTACCCGCACGAACGCACCGACCGACACCCGGGCAGACCGTCGGGCCCTTCTTCGCCTACGGCGTCGAGTTCCCGCTGATGAATCAGCTCGTGCATCCGCATTCGCCGGGAGCGATCGTGCTCGGAGGCACCGTGTACGACGGCAACGGCTCGCCCGTGCCGGACGCCTTCGTGGAGATCTTCTCGCCAGGCGCCGACGGCTCGGTGCCGCGAGCGCGAGGTTCGTTCCGACGGGACGGTCACACGTTCACGGGCTTCGGGCGCGCCTTCACGAACGATGAGGGGCACTACGAATTCTGGACGCGGAACCCCGGCGCCACGACCGACGGCGCTGCGGCCTTCGTCGCTGCGATCGTCTACGCTCGCGGCCTCCCGAACAAGCTGCACACCCGCATCTACCTCCCCGACGACGAGCCCGCCCTCGACGCCGATGCACTTCTCGCCACCCTCCCGGCCGATGAACGGGCTACGCTCATCGCAACGCGCACCCCCGACGGATATCTCCACCACGACATCCGGCTGCAGGGGGAGAAGGAGACCGTCTTCCTTGCCTTCTGAACCGGGTACGCCGTTCGACATCGGCCTGCTCTCACCTGTCACCATCGAATTCGAAGAGGACACGACGGATGCCGCGATCCTCGCGCATCTGGTCGCGGTCGAAGTGGCTCTCACGAAGGCGTGGGGCGCGGTCGGGGTGGCACCGGCGCAGGCCGTTGCCGAGGTCGTGGCCGCCCTCGGCGAGACCGGATCGGGCCGACCGGCCGACGACGTGCTCCGGCTCTCCGCCGCTTCGGTCGTGCCTGCCGCACGTGCCGGGGGAAACCCGGTGATCCCCTTGGTCGCACTGCTGCGCACACGAGTCGGCGGGGATGCAGCGGCATGGGTGCATCGCGGTGCGACGAGCCAGGACATCCTCGACTCTGCACTCATGGTCACCGCCCGCCGTGCAGGCGAGCGGATCCAGCAGGACCTCGTGAGGGCGGAGCGCCGGCTCATCGACCTCTCCAGAGCTCAGCGAAACGTCGCCGCCGCCGCCCGCACCCTCACGCAACACGGCGTTCCGACCACGGTCGGACTGCGGATGGCCACGTGGCTGCGCGCGGTCTCGCGAGCCCGCGCCCGGCTCAGCGATGCGGTGGCCGGGCTGCCGGCGCAGCTGGGCGGCGCAGGGGGCACGCTGTCATCCTTCGTCGAGATCGGCGGAGCGGATGCCGCGGCCGCCCTTCCCGCGGCCTTCGCAGCAGAATTGCAGCTGGCCGTCCCCGCAGCGCCCTGGCACACGATCCGATGGCCCGTGACCGAGCTGGCCGATGCGCTCGTGCAGACGAACGATGCACTCGGCGTCATCGCCGCGGACGTCGCCACGCTCAGCCGCACCGAGATCGGCGAGTTGGCAGAGGGTGCCGGCGGGGGATCCAGCGCCATGCCCCAGAAGCAGAACCCGGCGGCATCCATCCTGATCCGCTCCGCCGCGATCCGCGCGCCGCACTTGGGTGCCACACTGCACACCGCCGCGGCACTCGCCGTCGACGAGCGGCCGGATGGTGCGTGGCACGCCGAATGGCCGTCCCTGCGCGAGCTGCTGCGCCTGACCCGCGGCGCGAGCGGCACCGCGGCAGACCTGCTCGCCGGACTCAGGGTGAACGGTGAGGCCGTCGCCCGAAACCTGGCTCTCACTCACGGGCTCATCGTCGCGGAACGACTGTCGATCCGGCTCACGCCGATCATCGGCCAGGATGCCGTGGCGGACATCATCGCGCGTGCGAGCGCCGGTGAATCGCTGGCGGCGCTCGTGCAGGGGAAGTCGGGCGGCGTCGACATCGGCGAGCTGCTCGATCCCACGCAGTACACCGGGCTCGCCGGCCCGCTCGTCGACGAGGCGATCGCCACTGCGGAGAAGGAATTGCCGTGACCACCCCCGATGTCGCGCTGACCGATCCGGTCGGGCCCGAAGGCGCGCCGCTGCTCGTTCTCGGGCCATCACTCGGCACTTCCGGGATCCTCTGGGAGCACTGCATCCCGACCCTCGCCCGGCGGTATCGGGTGACCACCTGGGACCTCCCGGGGCATGGCGCCTCCGCCCCGTCGGCGGAGCCGTTCACCGTCGGCGAGCTCGCCGACGCCGTCGCCCGTGTCGTGTCGAGCCGAGAGCCCTTCCGCTACGCCGGCGTGTCGCTCGGCGGTGCGGTCGGACTGGAGCTTCTGCTCCGGCATCCGGACCGCGTTCCCAGCGCCGCGATCATCGCCTCCGGCGCGCAGCTCGGCACCCCGGATGACTGGGCGGCGCGCGCGGCCAAGGTGCGCGCCGAGAGCACCTCCAGCGTGCTCATCTCCTCCGCCCAACGCTGGTTCGCACCGGACTCCATCGCCCGCGAACCGGAGCTGTGCGGGCGGCTCCTGCACGTACTGCAGGATGCCGACGACGAGAGCTACGCGCGCTGCTGCGAAGCTCTCGCCGCCTACGACGTGCGCGGCAGGCTCGGTGACATCACCGCACCGGTGCTCGCGGCATGGGGCGAGTACGACGTCGTAGCGCCCGAGGAGAAGGCGCAGGAGATCGCATCCGGTGTGCAGGCCGGACGGATCGCCAGAATTGCGGATGCCGCGCACCTGCCGCCCGCGGAACAGGCCGCGACGATCGCGGGGCTGTTGCTCGAGTTCTTCGACTCCGAGGAGGAAGCATCATGACCAGACCGGTTGGTGCAGGGCTCACCGACGAAGAGCGCTACCGACAGGGCATGACCGTCCGCCGTGCGGTGCTCTCCGATGCGCACGTCGACCGCGCAGACGCGAACACCACCGAACTCACCGCGGACTGGCAGGACTTCATCACCCGCGTCGCCTGGGGCGACGTCTGGTCCAGGCCCGGACTCGACCGGCGCTCCCGGTCGATCGCGGTGCTGTCGTCGCTGATCGCGCACGGTCATCATGAGGAGCTCGCGATGCACCTGCGCGGAGCGCTGCGCAATGGACTCACGATCGACGAGATCCGCGAGGTGATCCTGCAGTCTGCCGTCTACTCGGGCGTTCCGGCCGCGAACACCGCCTTCCGCATCGCAGCCGAAGTATTCGCTCGATCCGATTCCGGGGAGGGCAGGTGATCGACAAGAGGGTTCCCGACGCCGCCACCGCGGTCGCCGACATCACGGACGGCGCGACGGTGATGATCGGCGGCTTCGGGCGGGCCGGTCAGCCCGTCGAGCTCATCGACGCCCTCATCGCCCACGGTGCATCCGACCTCACGATCGTCAACAACAATGCCGGAAACGGCGACACGGGCCTTGCAGCCCTGCTCGCGGCGAAGCGGGTGCGCAAGATCATCTGCTCGTTCCCGCGACAGCACGATTCGTGGGTGTTCGACGGGCTGTACCGGGCCGGACAGATCGAACTGGACCTCGTGCCTCAGGGCAACCTGGCCGAACGCATCCGCGCTGCCGGGGCCGGAATCGGTGCGTTCTTCTCGCCGACCGGCGTCGGCACACAGCTCGCCGAGGGCAAAGAGCGCCGGGAGATCGACGGGCGCGCGTACGTGCTGGAGTATCCGATCAGAGCGGACTTCGCGCTCATCTCCGCGTTGACGGGCGACCGATGGGGAAACCTCGTCTATCGCGAGACGGCGCGCAACTTCGGCCCGATCATGGCGACGGCGGCCGCCACGACCATCGCCCAGGTGGACGACGTCGTCGAGTTGGGGGCGCTCGATCCCGAGGCCGTGGTGACCCCAGGGATCTTCGTGAACCGCCTCGTCGCCGTCGGCCCCCGCTCGTGGGTGCACGATGGAGTGTTCGTCGGCGGCGTCGATATCGAAGGGCGACGGCTCGCCGTGAGGGAGGCGACCCAGTGAGCGCCCGCATCACCCGTGACGAGCTCGCCGAGCGAATCGCCGCGGATATCCCCGAGGGTTCCTACGTGAACCTCGGCATCGGTGCACCGACGCTCGTTGCGAATTATCTCCCCGACGACCTCGAGATCATCCTGCACACCGAGAACGGACTGCTCGGCATGGGCTCTGCCCCCGAAGCGGGTCGCATCGACCCCGATCTGATCAACGCGGGAAAACAGCCGGTGACGGCATCGCCGGGCGCCGCGTACTTCCACCATGCGGACTCCTTCGCGATGATGCGCGGCGGGCACCTCGATGTCTGTGTGCTCGGGGCGTTCCAGGTGTCGCAGTCCGGCGATCTTGCGAACTGGTCTACTGGTGCGCCCGGTGCGATCCCCGCGGTCGGCGGTGCGATGGACCTCGCGATCGGTGCGAAGTCGGTGTACGTCATGACGGATCTGCTCGCGAAGGACGGCTCCTCCAAGCTCGTCGCGGCGTGCACGTATCCGCTCACCGGCGTCGGCTGCGTCACACGGGTCTACACCGACCATGCGATCTTCGACGTCACGCCGAGCGGGTTCGCCGTGAGGGAGGCGTTCGGCGACAACACCGCCGACTCGCTGGCGGAGCTGATCGGGCTCGCTCTCGGCGCATCCGATACGCAAATGGAGCAGGCGTGACCGCGTGACCGACGTCGCGTGGTGATCTTCGGTATGTCGACGATATGCGCCGGATCGTCGCATCGAGCGCATGCGCGCGTCGGCGTCATCAGCGCTCAGCGTCACGGTGCAGCTCCTGCCTCGGTCGATCGATCCCGAAGGCAATGCAGCCCGACGAACCCGGATCTGAACTCGAGGCTGAAGGCCGGCTCGAGCCGCGAGGGTGTGCGCCGCGCGGCACACACCCTCGGTCGTCGATCGGTGCAACGAGAGAACGCCGAGGTTACTCGGTAGCGGTAGCGGTGGCGCTGTCGGCTTTCGTGAGCTGTCCGCCGGCGAGGCCGGCGAGGATCGACCCGACATCGAGTCCGGTCAGTGACTTCACGACCTCGGTGCCTTCGCTGAGCACCTGACCGACGGTCTTGGTGATCGCGCTCGCGCCGTCTGTCGAGACGACAGTGAGGTTCTTGATGTTCGAGATCGGCTCAGCGGCGGCACGCACGATCTCGGGCAGGCGGGAGATGATCTCCTGCGCGAGCGCCGCCTCACCGTACTTCTTGAGGGCGATCGCCTTGGCGTCGGTCGCCGCGGCATCGGCGAGGCCCTGTGCCTGCACCGCTGCGGCGCGCGCTTCGCCGTCGGCACGGATACCCGCGGCGAGGGCGACCTGTCGGTCGCGCTCGGCCTCGCCCGAGAAGCGCACGGCGGTGGCGGAGGCTTCGGCGTCTTGCACGGCCGCGACCTTGTTGGCTTCGGCGATCTTGGTGCGCTTGTACGCGTCGGCTTCGGTGGCCGCGTTCGCCGCGTCGCGCTGGGCTGTGGCGCGTTGCACCTCCGCGTACGCCTCGGCCTCAGCCGGCTTGCGGATCTCGATGTCGAGGCGCTCCTGCGTCACGAGTGCCTGCTCGGAGAGCGCGTCGCGCTCCTGCACGGCGACGAGCTTGTCTTGCTCGGCCGTGGCGAGCTGGCCGGATGCGTTGGCTTCGGCGTTGGCCCGGTCGGTCTCCGCTTTGATCGTGGCTTGCTTCAGACTCAGCGCCTTCTGACGCTCGGCGACCTGCTCGGCCGCCTCGATGCGCGCGAACTCGCTCACCCGCGCCGCCTCGGCTTCGCTGACCTCGGCGACCTGTCGAGCACGCGCGGCTTCGGCTCGACCGAGGTTCGCGAGGTATTCGCTGCCGGGGGTGGAGATGTCGGAGATGTTCAGCAGGTCGACCTGGAGGCCCTGTTCGACGAGGTCGGTCTTCGTCTCGGACACGACTCGGTCGGAGAGGCTCTTGCGGTCGGAGATGATCTGTTCGATCGTCATGTCGCCGACGATCGAGCGGAGCGATCCTTCGAGCGACTCCTTGATGATCTCGGTCAGCAGCTCCTGCTGCGAGAGGAAGCGCTGCGCAGCACGCCGCACCCCGTCTTCGGTGCCGCTCACCTTGAAGTTGATCGAGGCCTTGATCGCGATCTTGATGCGGTTCTTGTCGACGCCCTCGACGGTGATGCCGATCTGACGCTGTTCGAGCGAGATTGCGAAGCCCTGCTGCAGGATCGGCCAGACGAAGGTGCGGCCTCCGATGACGACGCGTTGCCCCGACGACTGCTCGGGGGCTGCACGGCCGGCGCCGCGGCCGACGATCACGAGGGCTTCGTTCGGCGGCACACGCCTGATGCGGCGGGCGATGAAGGTGAGCAGTGCGAGCAGGGCGATGACGATCGCAACGACGGAGATGACCTGAATCAGCAGGGGGGAGAGCATCGGGTTCCTATCGGGAGAAGGGGTGGGGGGGCAGGGGCAGGGGAAGTGGAGGGTTGGTGCAAATTGCCACCCGAGAGCAGCCGTGAGGTCAGTCCGCGACGACCTTCACGCGGCTGCCGACGTGTTCGGTGACGCGGATGCGTGTACCTTCGCCGATCGGCTGCTCGGAATACGCGAGCCGACGTTCGACCTCGCCCGGGCCGTCGAGACTCACCTCGCCGCCGGCGGCGGAGATGTCCGACCTCGCGACGCCCGAGAGCCCCGCGGCCGATGCCGGCGCGCCATCGGAGCTGCGGGTGAGATTGCGAATGGCGAGCACGCAGAGCCCGTAGGCGACGGCGGCGAGCACGATCGAGAGCACGTACACCCAGACCAGTTCGAGCCCCATGCTCGAGACGAGGGCGCCGGATGCACCGAAGACCACCATGCCCACTGCCAATGCAGTGCCTGAGAGTGCGCCGTCACCGATGTCGAGGTGGTCGAAGATGTCGCCGAGCACCAGTGAGATGAGCAGCAGCACGAGGCCGATGCCTCCGACGATGATGAACGGAAGGAGCATCGAGTGCCTCTCTGCGCGCGAAAACCCGGGCCGGAAGGGGCGCTCGGGTCCACTCACCCTATCGGGAGGATTGCTCGCATGCACCAACTCTTCTCGGTGGATCGCCAGGAGTATGCCGTGCCGGGCATCGTGGGCTCAGCCGGCCACCTCATGCCGGATCGACAGGGCGTCGATCGCAGCGTCGCCGCGGATGCGCCGCATGATCGCGATGACCTCGTCGACCGCGGCGATCGTGAGGCTCCGGCAGACGACGCTGTGCGCACCGAGCGGGCCCAAACCGCCCGCCCGAATTCTGATGACCTCCCAGTCGACCTCACGGAGCGCCTCGTCTTTCTCGAGGTCGGAGGCCTCTTTCAGGCCGAGATGCGCTCGCCGCGATCGACCGGGATCGTCGTACTCGACGGCGATGCGCAGTTGCGGCACCAGGATGTCGGGCCAGACCTCCTGCTTGCCGTAGAACATGCGGGCGATGCGCACTGCGTTGACGCGATGGTGCAGACGGATGCGCTGGCCGAGGAGCAGTCGCAATCGCTGCTCGACGCGTGAGGTGCCGACCTTGAGCCCCGGCTTCATGAAGGCGAGACCGGCCTCGCGGAGTGCTGCCGGTGCTGCAGCGTTGGCCCGGCACTTCGCACAGCTCGGACCGGTGAGCACCTCGCTCACCGTCGCCGGGTAGCGGTCGTGCCCGCGACGGCACCGCCATTCGTAGCTCGCGCCGATGCGCGTCTCGCGGGCGAGCGCGGCTCGTTGCGACGGTACGACGCGGGTGAGCAGTTCGGCGCGCGAACGCTGCGTCTCGTGCACGAGCATGCAAAGCGGGCAGACGCGAGCGAGCGACACTGATTCCGGTGCGCCGGCATCGGCACCGTGGCCGCACCCGAAGCTCACCGCGACCATGTGCACTGCCGCATCTCGTTCATGCAGACGATCCTGTCGTCGACCACCGACATCCGTCGCCGATGTCGGTTGCAACCGGGAGAATGGGACGATGCGGATCGTTGTCGGTGCGATGGGGCCAGGCCTGGTCGGTTTCGTCGATCCGTCGGTTTCGAACGAACCCTTCGACGCGGTGACGCTCGAAGAACTTCCGAGTGCGGTGCGCGCGCTCGAGTCACGACACCCGCGGTGGGTCTGGGCCGACACCCGCCGGTGGTACCCGCGCCTGCTCGCCCAGGGCGTGCGAGTCGAGCGCTGTCACGACCTCGTCCTCGCCGGGGCGATCCTCGACCACTCGACCACGACGGCCGCGGTTCGCGGCACCGGCGAGCTCGCGAGACCGGCCTGGTTGCCCGCCGGCCCCGCTGAGGCCGGGCAGTCGGTCGGCTTCGCACCTGCGGCATCCGCTGCTCGTGCAGCTCTCTTCGACCTCGGCGATTTCGAGGGCGAGGCGGATGCCTCCGGGCTGACCGAACTCACCGGCCCGCGTGACGTGCTCGGCGTGCCGGTCGCAGAGATCCTCGCCGAGCACTCCAGGCAGCTCGCCCTCGTGACGGCGTCCGAACGGCCCGGCGCACTTCGGCTGTTGCTCGCGGCGGAATCGGCCGGCGCACTCATCGGCGCCGAGCTGCACGCCGCGGGCCTGCCGTGGCACCGCGGCGTGCACGAGCGCGTGCTCGAGGGTGTGCTGGGTCCGAAACCCGCTCCAGGACGCAAGCCTGTTCGCATGGAGGAGCTCGCCGTCCGGGTGCGCGCGGCGCTCGGCGCGCCATCAGTGAATCTCGACTCGCAAGCGGCGCTGCTGAAGGCACTCCGCGGGGCCGGCATCCAGGTCGAGTCGACCAGCAGATGGGAGCTCCGCGAACACGAGCATCCGGCGATCGAGCCGCTCGTCGCCTACAAGAAGCTCGCCCGACTGCTCAGCGCGAATGCCTGGGCGTGGCTCGACGAGTGGGTGATCGATGGCCGGTTCCGTCCCGACTACGTGCCGGGCGGAACGGCGACCGGCCGTTGGGCGACCGCCGGCGGGGGAGCGCTGCAGCTGCCGAAGAACGTGCGCAGCGCCGTCGTGGCCGACCCCGGCTGGGTGCTGGTCGTCGCCGACGCCGCCCAACTCGAGCCGCGCGTGCTCGCCGGTCTCGCGCATGACGAGTCGATGGCCGAGGCGGGGCGAGGCCGCGACTTCTACAGCGGCATCGTCGGAGCCGGCGTCGTCGAGTCACGCGACGAGGCGAAGGTCGCGATCCTCGGCGCCATGTACGGCGCGACCACGGGCGAGAGCGGCCGGCTCGTGCCGCGGCTCGCGCGTGCGTACCCTCGCGCCATGGCGCTGGTCGATCGTGCTGCCGCCGACGGTGAGCGCGGGGCCAGCGTCACCACCCTGCTCGGCCGTTCCTCGCCGCTGCCTGGCGAAGACTGGCGATCGACGCAATCGCTGGCCAGCCAGCCCGAGGCGACAGCGGCCGACGAACGCCGGGCCCGCGCGCGCGCACGAGACTGGGGTCGCTTCACGCGCAACTTCGTAGTGCAGGGCAGCGCGGCCGAGTGGGCGCTCTGTTGGATGGCCGCCCTGCGCTCGAAACTCGCCGCGATCGCCCTCGCGGCACCCGACCCCGGCGAGAGCGCGCACCGTTCCGGCATCGCGTTCGCGAACGTGCCACATCTCGTGTACTACCTTCACGACGAGATCATCGTGCACACTCCGCGCGAACTCGCCGACGACGTTGCCGCGGCCGTCACGGAAGCCGCGGACGCGGCGGGCCGCCTGATGTTCGGCGAGTTCCCCGTGGAGTTCCCGCTCGACCTCGCGATCGTCGACAGCTACGAGTTGGCCGACGCCTGATCGGCGGCGGTCGCCGACGGCCCTGCTTTCGTCGTCGGCCTGCGGCCGCGCCGAGGTCGTTCCATGCGTGGCGCGAACGAGAGATCATGCGTTCCGAGCGCCGATTCGACCTCGTCGAACCACGCGAGTGCCGCTCCGGCGCGGGCGCGCTCGGCTGCGGCGGCGAGCGCGCCGAGCCGCGCGGGCGCCGCAACATCGGCATCGCGTGCGCTCCCACGGTCGTCGAGCGTCGAGCGAGCGGATGCCGCGGCGCGGCGTTCCTCCCATCGTCGACGCTCCGCGGCGACGATGCGACCGGCATCGACGCCCGGCAACGACGCGGCGATGAGCACCCGATCGATCGACTCATCCCACGGGTCGCTGCCCGAGGCATCCGTGCCGTTGAACCATGCCGTGGTGGCGGCGGTGCCGTCTGCAGTCGATCGGTACAGCGGGAGGCCGTCGTCGGTCGCGCCGGCGGATTCGACGAGCCCCTGCTTGCCGAGGCGCTCGAGGGTCGCGTAGCTCTGGCCGACGTTCACGCTCCGACGGCCGCCGGTGCGTTCAGCGAGATCGCCATGGAGCTGGAATCCGTACCCCGGACCAGCAGTGAGCAGGGCGAGCAGTGCATCGCGTACGGCCATGGACTCTCCGATCAGATGTGAACGTCTCACTGAGTATATGGTTCCGAGTCTTGTCAATGAGGCTGATGCGGGGCATAATCGGCGGTGACGGCTCGCTCGTCGACAATCGAATACCGGTCATCCGTCCGTCAGAGGTCGTTGGGGAAGACGCACCTCAAGAACGGAGATCGAGATGACGAAGAATGCCACGCGGGCTGTGCGCGCCGCGCGAGGTGTGCTGTTCGTGCACTCCTCGCCGAGGGCGCTGTGCCCGCATGTCGAGTGGGCGGCCGGCAGTGCCTTGGGCACGCCGGTGAACTTCGACTGGAGCGAGCAACCGGTGTTCCGAGGCGCGATGCGCGCGGAATTCTACTGGGAGGGCGAGGCCGGCAGCGGTGCGAAGCTCGCGTCCGCGCTGCGCGGCTGGGAGCAGCTTCGCTTCGAGGTGAGTGAAGACCCCACTCCCGGCTCCGACGGCGCCAGGTGGATGCACACGCCCGAACTCGGCGTCTTCTACGCGCAGACCGACACGGCAGGCAACACCGTCGTGCCCGAAGACCGAATCCGCTACGCGATGGAGGTCGGCGGCACCGACCCGATCGAGTTGCACCGCGAGCTGCGACTCGCGCTCGGGCAAGCGTGGGACGACGAGCTCGAGCCGTTTCGTCACGCGAGCGACTTCGCTCCGGTCGTCTGGTTGCACCAGGTGGGCTGAGCGAGCCTCGGTCCGCCGGCGGCGTGACGCGAGGTCGGAGGAACGATCCCGGCAGCGCGCGAGCGAAACCCTCGGACCGTGCACGAGAGAAGACCCCGGCGCGATGGCGCGACCGGGGTCTTCTCATGCGTGCATCGTCACGCGGGCTTTTCGCCTACGGGGTGCGGATCGCGATGACCGCGTTGTGCCCGCCGAACCCGAAAGAGTTGCTGATCGCAAGCTGCGGGCCGTCGGCGAGCGGTTGCGGCTCACCGGAGACGAGCAACGGGATGTCGGGGTCCTGCGTACTGATGTTGATCGTCGGCGGAGCGACGCGGTGCTGGAGCGCGAGGATCGTGAATACCGCTTCCAACGCACCGGTACCGCCGAGCAGGTGACCGGTCGAGGCCTTCGTCGCGGAGACGGGGATCTCGCGCACGCGGTCGCCGAACACGCCCGCGAGTGCCGTGTACTCGGCGATGTCGCCGACCGGCGTGCTCGTGGCGTGCGCGTTGATGTGGGTGACCTCATCGGGAGTGGCACCGGCCTGTGCGAGCGCATCGAGCACGGCGCGGCGCGCGCCTCGGCCCTCGGGGTCGTTCGCCGTGATGTGGAACGAGTCCGCGCTCACGCCACCGCCCGCGAGCTCGGCGTAGATGCGGGCGCCGCGCGCGAGCGCGTGCTCCTCGGTCTCGAGCACGAGGCTCGCAGCACCTTCACCCATGACGAAGCCGTCACGGTCGACGCTGTACGGGCGCGATGCGTGAGCCGGATCGTCGTTGCGACGCGAGAGTGCCTGCATCGACGAGAACGATGCGAGCGTGATCGGGTGGATCGCCGACTCGGAACCGCCGGCGATGACGACGTCGGCGAGACCCAGCTGCAGGTGCTCGTAGGCGTTCGCGAGCGACTCGGTGCTCGAGGCGCAAGCCGAGGCGACCGTTCGAGCGAACGCGCGCGCCTCGAAGTGCATCGAAATGGCTGCCGCCGCGGCGTTCGGCATGAGCATCGGCACGGTCATGGGCAACACTCGACGCGGGCCGCGCTCACGCAGCGTGTCCCAGGCGTCGAGTAGTGTCCAGATGCCGCCGATGCCGGTGGCGTAGTCGACGCCGAGTCGCTCGGGGGCGACCTCGGGTGCGCCGGCATCGGCCCACGCCTCCTTGGCCGAGATCAGCGCGAACTGGCTCGAGGGATCGAGCCGCTTCGCGACCGGGCGCTCGAGCACCTCTTCTGGGCGCACCTTCGCCTCGGCGGCGAAAGTGACGGGCAGTTCGAGTTCGGCGACCCACTCGTGTTCGAGCGTGCGCGTGCCGGATTCGCCGGCGAGCAGGGCATTCCAGCTTTCGGGGGCGGTGCCGCCGAGCGGCGAGGTCGCACCGATACCGGTGATGACGATCTTCTTGGTCATTCGAGAAACACTCCGATGGAGAGAACGGTCATGCTGAACGAGCGGGCCGGGCAGAGGCGCCGGCCCGCTCCACGCAGCTGCTAGGCCTGGGCCTTGACGATGAAGTCGACGGCGTTGCCGACGGTCTTCAGGTTCTTGACCTCTTCGTCGGGGATCTTCACGTCGAACTTCTCTTCGGCGTTGACGACGATGGTCATCATCGAGATCGAGTCGATGTCGAGGTCGTCGGTGAACGACTTGTCCAGCTCAACCGTGTCGGTTGCGATGCCGGTCTCGTCGTTGATGAGCTCGGCCAGGCCGGCAAGCACTTCTTCGGTGGACGATGCCATTGTTCTTCTCCTTGGGGGTGTCTCGTTTGACCGAGAGACAGTCTAGATGGACAAGGGGGAGGCGGTTCAGGGAAGAACCACCACTTGGGCGCCGAACACGAGTCCGGCGCCGAAGCCGATCTGGAGGGCGAGGCCTCCGGAGAGTTCAGGGTGCTCTTCGAGCAGGCGGTGCGTCGCGAGCGGGATCGACGCGGCGGAGGTGTTGCCCGTCGTCTCGATATCGCGGGCGATCGCGACCGTCTCGGGCAGCTTCAGCTGCTTGGCGAATTCGTCGATGATGCGCATGTTCGCCTGGTGCGGGATGAACGCCGCGAGATCGGCTGACGTCACGCCCGCGGCATCCAGAGCCTGCTTCGCGACCTTCGCCATGTCCCAGACGGCCCAGCGGAAGACCGTCTGGCCCTCCTGACGGAGCGTCGGCCACTCGGCGTTGCCGTCACGGAACTCGGTGAGTGTGCTGTTCATGCCGACGGCACCCGCCTTCGACCCGTCGGAGCCCCAGATGGTGGGTGCGATGCCGGGCGTGTCGCTCGGGCCGATGACGACCGCGCCGGCGCCGTCTCCGAGCAGGAACGAGATGCTGCGGTCGGTCGGGTCGACGACGTCGGAGAGCTTCTCGGCGCCGATCACGAGTGCGTAGTGCGCCGCTCCGGTACGGATGAGCGCGTCGGCCTGCGCCACGGCATATGCGTAGCCGGCGCACGCGGCGTTCGTGTCATAGGCCGCCGCAGGGTTCGCACCGACCCGGTCGGCGACCACGGCCGCCATCGATGGCGTCTGCTGCACGTTCGAGATCGTGGCGATGATCACGAGGTCGATGAGCTCGGGTGAGACCCCAGAGCGTTCGATCGCCTCGACGGCAGCATCCGTTGCGAGGTCGATGGCTGGAACGTCAGCCCCGGCGCGCGCACGGGTGACGATGCCCGTGCGTTGCTGGATCCACTCGTCAGACGAGTTGATCGGGCCGACGAGGTCGTCGTTCGGTACCGCGTTGGCGCCGCGCGCGGCACCGATCGAGTAGATGCGGGTGTACGCGGGCCCGTGGGACTGCTGCAGGGTCGGTCTCGTCATGCTCGGCTTTCTCGTGTCATTCGTCGGCTCAGGCGTGCTGCTCGATGAGCGCGATTGCCGCCGGCAGGTCGTCGGGAGTCTTCACGGCCACGGTCGGCACACCCTTGAGCGCGCGCTTGGCGAGGCCGACGAGGGCTCCTGCGGGGGCCACTTCGATGATGCCGGTGACGCCGGCGGCAGCGAAGGACTCCATGCAGCAATCCCAGCGTACGGGCGAGGAGACCTGGCCGACGAGAAGATCGAGGAAGGCTGCGCCGGATGCGACGGGGCTGCCGTCGCGATTCGTCCAGAGCGGGAGCACGGGGTCGGCCGGGGCGAGGCCGGAGGCGACGTCGGCGAGGCGCTCGACGGCCGGACGCATGTATCGCGTGTGGAAGGCTCCCGCCACCTGGAGCGGGATCACCCGCGCACCGGGCGGCGGCTCGGTCTTCAGCGCCTCGAGGGCGTCGAGGGCGCCGGCGACCACGATCTGTCCGCCGCCGTTGAAGTTCGCGGGCTCGAGGCCCAGTTCGTCGAGCCGGGGGAGGAGGTCCGTCTCGACCGCACCGATGACCGCGCTCATGCCGGTCGGCACGAGGGCCGCGGCATCCGCCATTGCACGGCCGCGCTCGGCGACGAACCGGATCGCATCAGTGTCGCTCAACACGCCCGACCCGGCCGCGGCCGTGATCTCACCCACCGAGTGACCGGCGATACCGCCGATGCGGGCCCCGCGACCATCTGCCAGGAGCGTTTCAAGCGTGAGGATGCCGGCCGCGACGATGAGCGGCTGCGCGATCGCAGTGTCGCGGATCGTGTCGGCGTCGGCTTCGGTGCCGTAGTGGGCGAGGTCGAGCCCCGCGGCATCCGACAGCGCCGACAGTCGCTCGGCGTAAGCCGGTTCTCCGAGCCAAGGGGAGAGGAAACCAGGGGTCTGGGAGCCCTGTCCAGGGCAGACGACGACGATCACCACACCAGTCTGCCAAGGTGACGACCCGCTCGGGTGTGCACACGCGACAAGCTCTTCGCGAAAGCCTTGTACAGACGGTACAGAAGTCGTGTCAGCTCTGCGTGCGGCGACGAGGCGGATGCTCATGATCGCTCATCGAACCGATGATGAGCGCCGACTGCAGGATGAGTGCCTCGCGCGCGCCCGTGGCATCCCAACCGATGACGTCGGAGACTCGCTTCAGGCGGTACCGCACGGTGTTGGGGTGCACGAAGAGCTCGCGCGCGGTCGCCTCGAGCGAACGGCCGTTGTCGAGGTAGCTCCACAGGGTCGTCAGCAGCTCGGTGGAGTGCGCCTGCAGCGGCCGGTAGATGCGGTGCACGAGCGTCGCCCGCGCGAGCGGGTCGCCGGCCAGTGCGCGCTCGGGAAGGAGGTCGTCGGCGTGAACCGGGCGCGGGGCGTGCCGCCAGGAGCGCGCAACCGCGAATCCCGCAAGCGCCGCCTTCGCACTCTTCGATGCGTCGACGAGGTTCGGCACCGCATGACCGAGCACGAGGTGCCCGGGCCCGAAGTGCGGTTCGAGTTGGTCGGCGATCTCCATGAACGTGAGGGCAGGGGCGGTGCCGATCGCCTCGTCGGCCTCGCGGGCGAGCGGGTCAGCCCGCCCGATGACGAGCACGAGCCGGTTGCCCTGCACCCCGATGAGCACATCGGCGTGCATGTGACGTGAGGCTCGACGCACATGGTCGACATCGAGTTGCTTCGGCGCGGTGCCGACGAGCACCGACACCTCGCCGTGACCGTGCCAGCCCAGCGCGGCGATGCGGCTCGGCAGCTCGTCATCGGCCTCGCCCGAGAGGATCGAGTCGACGACGAGTGCCTCGAGCCTCGCGTCCCAGAGCCCGCGGGCTTCCGCCGCGCGCGCATACACGTCGGCCGCCGCGAACGCGATCTCGCGCGAATAGAGGAGAATCGCCTCGCGGAGCAGCTCGCCGCCGTCTTTGACGCGGTCTTCGACGACCTCCACCGTCACGCGGATGAGCTGCAGCGTCTGCTGCAGGCTCACCGAGCGCAGGAGCTCACGTGGGGCGGCCCCGAAGACATCGGCTGCGATCCACGGGGTCGACCGCGGGTCTTCGAACCAGGCGATGAACGAGGAGATGCCGGCTTGGGCGACGAGGCCCACCGCGGAGCGGCGACTCGGCGGCATGTCGCCGTACCACGGCAAGGTGTCTTCGAGTCGTTTGAGCGTCGCAGTGGCGAGCTCGCCCGCGATGGTCCGCAACCATGCGAGCGTCTCCGCCTTCGTCTTGGGCTTCGTCGCCACCTCGTCGACCGCTAGCTCTCTCCGCCGGCCGATCCGGTGGTGCCGGCATTGACCTCGTGCAGCCGGTACTTCGCGATCGCCTGGGCCGGGAGTGAGCGGTCGACCTCGCCGCGGTCGGCGAGCAGCTCGAGCGTGCGCACGACGACCGACGGGCCGTCGATCTTGAAGAAGCGTCGCGCTGCGGGCCGTGTGTCGGAGAAGCCGAAGTCGTCAGCACCGAGCGTCGCGAACGGGCCGGGCACGTAGGCACGGATCTGGTCGGGCACTGCGTGCATGAAGTCGGAGACCGCGACGAACGGGCCGCGCGCCCCGGCGAGCTTCTGCGTGAGGTACGAGACGCGACGCTCGGCATCGGGGTTCAGGAAGTTGTGCTCGTCGGCCGCGAGGCCGTCGCGGCGCAGCTCGGCCCAGCTGGTGACCGACCACACGTCGGCCGACACACCCCAGTCTTCGGCGAGCAGCCTCTGCGCTTCGAGGATCCATGGCACCGAGACGCCGGAGGCGAGCAGTTGGGCCTTGGGCCCGGCGGCGTCGGACTCACCGAGACGGTGGATACCGCGCACGATGCCGTCGACGTCGACACCCTCGGGTTCGACCGGCTGCACGAGCGGCTCGTTGTAGACGGTGATGTAGTACATGACGTTCGGGTCGGCGTGGTTGCCGCCGTACATGCGCTCGAGGCCCGAGCGCACGATGTGTCCGATCTCGTACCCGTAGGCGGGGTCGTACGAGACGACGGCCGGGTTGGTCGACGCGAGCAGCGGCGAGTGCCCGTCGGCGTGCTGCAGTCCTTCGCCGGTGAGCGTCGTGCGGCCTGCGGTGGCGCCGATGATGAACCCGCGGGCCATCTGGTCGCCGGCCGCCCACATGGCGTCGCCCGTGCGCTGGAAACCGAACATGGAGTAGAAGACGTAGACCGGGATCAGCGGCTCGCCCTGGGTCGAGTACGAGGTGCCGACGTTCGTGAAGGCCGCCATCGCGCCGGCCTCGTTGATGCCGACGTGCAGGATCTGACCCTGCGGGCTCTCTTTGTAGGCGAGCAGGAGTTCGCGGTCGACCGAGGTGTAGTGCTGGCCGTTCGGGTTGTAGATCTTCGCGGTCGGGAAGAACGCGTCGATGCCGAAGGTGCGAGCCTCGTCGGGGATGATCGGCACGATGCGGTGACCGAAGTCCTTCGAGCGGATGAGGTCTTTCAGCAGTCGGACGAACGCCATGGTCGTGGCGATCTCTTGAGTACCGGAGCCCTTCTTCGCGATCGCGTAGGCCGAGTCGTCGGGCAGCGAGATCGCGGTGTGGTTCGACCGGCGCTCGGGCAGATACCCGCCGAGTTCGCGACGACGCTCGTGCAGGTACTGGATCGCCTCGTCGCCCTCGCCCGGGTGGTAGTACGGCGGGAGGTACGGGTTCTCCTCGAGCTGCGCGTCCGTGATCGGAATGCGCATCTGGTCGCGGAAGGTCTTCAGGTTGTCGAGGGTCATCTTCTTCATCTGGTGGGTCGCGTTGCGACCCTCGAAGGCAGGACCCAGGCCGTAGCCCTTGATCGTCTTCGCCAGGATGACCGTCGGCTGGCCCTTGTGCTCGCTCGCGGCCTTGAATGCGGCGTAGACCTTGCGGTAGTCGTGACCGCCGCGCTTGAGACCCCACACCTCGTCATCCGAAAGGTGGGAGACGAGCTCGAGGGCGCGCGGGTCGCGACCGAAGAAGTTCTCGCGCACGTATGCACCCGACTCGGCCTTGTACGTCTGGTAGTCGCCGTCGGGGGTGACGTTCATGAGGTTGCGCAGTGCGCCGTCGTGGTCGCGGGCGAGCAGGTCGTCCCACTCGCGGCCCCAGACGACCTTGATGACGTTCCAGCCCGCACCGCGGAAGAAGCTCTCGAGCTCCTGAATGATCTTGCCGTTGCCGCGTACCGGGCCGTCGAGTCGCTGCAGGTTGCAGTTGACGATGAAGTTCAGGTTGTCGAGGCCTTCGTTGGCGGCGACCTGCAATTGGCCGCGGCTCTCGACCTCGTCCATCTCGCCATCGCCGAGGAACGCCCAGACCTGCTGGTCGCCGGCATCTTTGATGCCGCGGTTGGTGAGGTACTTGTTCGTCTGCGCCTGGTAGATCGCGTTGATCGGTCCAAGACCCATCGACACGGTCGGGAACTGCCAGAACTCGGGCATGAGGCGCGGGTGCGGGTACGACGAGAGACCATTGGGCGCGTGCGACTTCTCTTGGCGGAAGCCGTCGAGCTGGTCGCCCGTGAGGCGCCCCTCGAGGAAGGCACGAGCGTACGGCCCGGGGGAGGCGTGGCCCTGGATGAAGATCTGGTCGCCACCCGACGGGTGGTCTTGACCGCGGAAGAAGTGGTTGAAGCCGACCTCGTACAGCGAGGCGCTCGAGGCGTACGTCGAGATGTGCCCGCCGACGGCGATGCCCGGGCGCTGCGCGCGGTGCACGAGCACGGCGGCGTTCCAGCGGATCCACGCGCGGTAGCGGCGCTCGATCTCTTCATCGCCGGGGAACTCGGGCTCGTTCTCGGGGGCGATCGTGTTGAGGTAGTCGGTGGTCGGCACCATCGGCACGCCGAGGTGCAGCTCTTTCGAGCGCTTCAGGAGGCTCAGCATGATCTCTCGCGCACGCTGGTGTCCCTTCTCAGCGACAAGCGCATCGAGGGACTCGGCCCATTCGGAAGTCTCTTCCGGATCGGCGTCCATCGCCTCGACCGAGTAAGGATCCTGGTCGTTGACAGTCACACTCGACCTCTCTCTTCAGCAGATCATGCCTGCGGGTGTGGGACGTGCGCACGCCGAATGGGCCGGTTCGCGGCCGGGTGGCACCACGCCATCCTAGTGATTCTATGCCTGCAACGTGGGGGCTAGGCTGAGGCCTCGATTCGACCGAACGTCCTGGGAGGGAACCCGTCTCGTGATCCTCGCCACCGGCGCCGCAGCGCCTGATTTCACCCTTCCGAACCAGTTCGGCCAGCCCGTGAGCCTCGCCGGGTTTCGCGGCCGAGCGGTCGCCGTGGTGTTCTTCCCGCTCGCGTTCTCGGGCCTCTGTCGCAGCGAGCTCTGCGAGTTGCGCGACAACATCGCCATGTTCGAAGAATCGGATGTCGCACTCCTCGCCGTCTCGGTGGATTCGAAGCACACGCTGCGGGCGTGGGCAGAACGCGAGGAGTACGGCTTCGCGTTGCTCTCCGACTTCTGGCCGCACGGAGCTGTTGCGGCATCCTTCGGTGCCTTCGACGACGCCACGGGCCTGGCCGACCGGGCGACGTTCGTGCTCGATGCCGACGGCGTCATCGCGGCGAGCTTCGCGACGCCCCGGGGCGAGGCGCGCTCCCTCGAGCAGTATCGGCACGCACTCGCTTCGCTCTGAGCCCAGCTCGGTGCATCCGCTCGATTCTCGCGTTCGCACTCACGCGAGGATGTTGACCGATCGGGCGATGACGAGGGCGAGGATCAGGAAGCCGCCGAACGCCTGCAGCGCCATCAGGAGCTTGAACCGCGGCGACAACGGCATCGCGTCCGTCGCACTGAACGCCATCGAGTTCGACAGTGCCGAGTAGAAGTAGTCGACGAACCGCGGCATCCAGTCGTGCACGACGGACGATCGGGCTGCGACCTCGCTGACGGCGTCGTCGTCTTCGTCTTGGGGGAACCGGAAGTCGGCGGGCGGGAGGTCGGCGCGAGCCTCCATGGTGCGCATGACCGGGCCGCCGCGGTCGAGCTCCCAGTAGAGCAGCGTGAACCCGATGACGTTCGCGACCCAGACCTGTACCGCAGCAAGGAGCAGACCGTGCGCGTCGTCGACCCCGCCCGCAGCAAGCGTGACGAGCAGGAGCACGATGGTGAGCTGGTTCGCGATCACGAGCCCGCCGGCGAGGGCGATCGAGACCCACTTCGTGAACGCAGAGCGCCGGGTGAGCCGGTGCGGATTCGTGACCACGAGCGGCACCAGGAGCGCCACGCCGAAGACGACGACGATGAAGCGCTGCGCACCGAGGAATTCGTTCGGCAGCGCCGCGTACAGAGCCAAGGCGATGACGAGCGCGACGACGGAAGGCCAGCGGTGCTCGGTCGGCGTGCTCCGGCTCGGATGCTGCAGCATCGGCTCCATGGCCGTGAGTCTAGGCAGCCCGCGATAACATGGCTGTGCGCCGCGCGCAGTACGCGGGCCTTTAGCTCAGTTGGTAGAGCGCCACGTTTACACCGTGGATGTCGTCGGTTCGAGCCCGGCAGGGCCCACCCAAGCGTCGTTGTTCACACCAACGACGTTCCCGGGCCGAGTCCCCGATTCCGTGTCTTGCCCGATCATCCCTCTTCGTCGCACTCGGCTCGTTGAGAATTGGGAGGACGCAGCCAGCTGAGCTCGCCTGGCGGGATCGGCGCACCCGCGGCACCCTTGGTCTCCGCTCGGCGTCCGAACGCCACTACACCGGGATGTCGTTGAGCGCCTTCTCGATGGCGGCCAGGCGCGAATCGATGCGGTCGAGGCGCTCGGCGATCGCCGTGTTCGCGGCTGCGCTCGCTGCGAGAGCCTCGGTGAGTTCCGAGCTGCCCTGCGCGATCCGTTCCTTCGACTTCCAGGAAGTACGGACGAGTATGTAGACGAAACCGAACACCAGCACGATGAACGGGATCAGGAGGTAGATGGTCGGAAGATCCTCGTTCATGGTCGGCTGTTCTCGCTTTCCTGTTGTGCGGCGACGGCTTCTGCGAGCGTC
Source organism: Agromyces sp. Y182 (assembly GCF_059445385.1). Classification (NCBI taxonomy): domain Bacteria; kingdom Bacillati; phylum Actinomycetota; class Actinomycetes; order Micrococcales; family Microbacteriaceae; genus Agromyces; species Agromyces sp. Y182. The sequence continues at coordinate 333,424 of NZ_JCAIUF010000002.1, forward strand.
TCCGCGGTGAGTGTGAGTGTGAACGGCAGCAGTTCGAAGAGCTTGAGCGCTTTGCCGTCGTCGGACATCTCGAGATGCCCGGTCACGAATCCGGTCTCTTCGAGCTTGGTGAGGTGCATATAGAGGAGTGCGCGTGACATTCCCATCCGCCTGGCGAGCTCACTGACGTGGAGCGTCTCCGTCGAGAGGATCGCAATGATGCGCATGCGCTGCGGACTCGCGATCGCTGCGAGCGTGGCACTCAGCTTCTCGGTGTTCACGCGTGAATCCTGCACATGCCATTAAAATATTGCATGTGCAGGATTTATGCAAGTTGTCGATCGCGTATTGAGTGCATTCCTGCCACGACCGAGGTCGAGGCATCCGGATGCCTCGGCGTGAGCGAGACCCACCGGAGCACCTCGGCCGCGATCGACTCAGAGGCGAACACGATCCGTGGGTCAGCGCGGTGCGTCAGCGTGGTGCGTCGGCCACGAGTCGCACGCAGCAATACCCGTCGCGAGGCGCGGGGTCCACCCGGCGCATCTCCCCGGCGCCCTCGGCTGCGCCGCGCAGGAGGGCCGCGTTCGCGCTGCAGATCGTCGAGGTGTGATTCCGGGCCACTCGGCGGAAGGGACAGTTCGTCAGCAGCATCCCGCCATCGCCGTCGTCGACAGGCCCGTAGCCGAGGCGCTGCAGCACTTCGGTCATCGAGTCGGAAGCGGCTCCGAGCGCCCGGCCGAGCTTGGCAGAGACGCGATCGAGAGTCGGGCGGATGGGCTCGCCGGTGCGGTCCGACTCTTCGACAGCCCTGGTCAGGAGTTCGGCCGCGAGGTCGTAGTGACGCTCGGGCACCGAGACCACGAGTTCGCCGGGGACGGGTCGATAGAGCTTGGCCGGCCGACCTGCCCCAGGGCCCGACCTGCCGTTGCGTCGCTGGAACTCCGCGACGAGCAGGCCCGCCTCGACGAGTCGGTCGAGATGGAATGCGGCGGTTCCGCGCGTCATGCCGAGGGCGGTCGCCGCATCGTCGCGACCGACGGGCTCTGGATGCCGCGCCACGAACTCGAGCAGGGCCCGTCGCTGCGGGTCTGCGATCGCGGCGACGGCGACCAAGTCGTCGAGACGCGTGGAGTCATCCATGAGGCACATCGTAACTCTAAAACAGTGTTTCTCGACAGAAGAAGAGAACTCTAAAACGGCGACGATTGACGTAAGAAAACCGCACTCCTACAGTCGGAACGAGAGGTGCGATCGAGTCGCACGAGAGACGGGTGATCGTGACCAAGACGCCGAAGTTCGTGATCGTCGGTGCCGGCCTCGCCGGAGCCACGGCGGCCAAGACCTTGCGAGACGAGGGATTCACCGGCCACATCGACCTGATCGGTGCGGAGGCGCACCACCCGTACATCAGACCGCCGCTGTCGAAGGACTACCTCGCCGGCGACGCCGCCCGCGACTCGGTGTTCGTCGAGCCATCCGCGTGGTACCCGGAGCACGACATCGAGCTGCACCTCGGCACCTCGGTCATCCGACTCGATGCATCCGCACAGAGGGTGGAGCTCGATTCCGGCGACGTGATCGACTACGACGCACTGCTGCTCGCAACGGGGTCGCACGCCCGCCGCCTCGATGCTCCGGGCGCCGACCTCGAGGGTGTGCGCACCTTGCGCACGCTCGACGACTCGGAGGCGCTGCATGTCGAGCTCGCCGGCGGCGGCAGAAGACTCGTGCTGATCGGCTCGGGCTGGATCGCCATGGAGGTCGCGGCGACGGCGCGAACCCTCGGCAATGAGGTGACCGTGCTCGAACGCGACCCGATTCCGCTCGCGAATGCACTCGGCGACGAGCTCGGCAGCATGTTCGCCGAACTGCACTTCTCGCACGGCGTCGGCCTCAGGCCGTCCGTCATCGTCGACTCGATCATCGGGGAGGCCGGCCGGGTCACCGGAGTGCGCCTCGAAGGCGGTGAGGTGATCGATGCCGACCTCGTGCTGGTCGGTATCGGCGCGATCCCGAACCTCGATCTCGCCCGGGGTGCCGGGGCCACGATCGGCTCCGGTGTGCTCACCGACGCGGCGCTCCGCACCGACGTGCCGAACGTCTACGCAGCAGGCGACATCGCCGAGGCCTACCACCCGCTCGTCGACCTGCGCCTCCGAAGCGCGCACTGGGCGAACGCATTGCACGGCGGCGTTGCCGCCGCAAGATCCATGCTCGGGCAGCCGGTCTCCTACGACGACATCCCGTACTTCTACACCGATCAGTACGACCTCGGCATGGAGTACTCGGGGTTCGGGCCGCTCACGCGCGGCGCCGACATCGTCTACCGGGGCGACCGGGCTCGCCGCGAGTTCATCGCGTTCTGGCTCGCGGAGGGTCGTGTCGTCGCGGGCATGAATGTCAACGTGTGGGACGTCAACGAGGCCGTGCAGGGCATCATCAGGCGCGGCGATCGGATCGATCCGCAGCGTCTTGCCGACGAGCGAGCGCCGTTGGAGGAGCTGTGAACGCGAGAGGCGACCGCGACACCAGCACCGAGGCAAGCGCCGTGCCGCCGCACCTCTCGACGACCGCGGCACTGGCCGCCGATGGCATCAGCATCTGGCTCGACGATCTCCCGTGAGCGGATCCTCAGCGGCGGCCTGCAGCGCCTCATCGCCGAGCGGAACGTCGTGTCGACCGCGAAGGTAGGCTGAATGGGTGACCGCCAGCCTCGCCGACCTCCTGACGACGATCGATCGTCTCTGGCCGATCACAGGCGCCGAGTCATGGGATGCCCCAGGCCTCGTGACCGGCGATCCCGCTGCAGCGGTGCGCCGTGTCGTCCTGACCGTCGACGCGGTCGCCGAGACCATCGACGAGGCCCTCGCCGAGCGAGCAGACCTCATCATCGCCCACCACCCGCTGCTCCTGCGCGGGGTGACGTCGGTCGCTGAAGACCGCTACAAGGGTTCGCTGCTCGCGAGACTGATCCGGGCCGACTGCGCGCTCGTCACCGCGCACACGAACGCCGATGTCGTCGACGAGGGCACCTCGGCGGTGCTCGCCGAACGCTTGGGCCTCGTCGGGGCGACCCCCATCGTGCCGTCGGCCGATCCGGGCACTGGACTCGGCCGTGTCGGGCGGCTGCCCGAACCCACGACCGTCGGCCGACTGGCCAGACGACTCGCCGAGATCCTCCCGCCGACGGCGACCGGTGTGCGCGTCGCCGGCGGATTCGATGATCGGGTCGAGACCGTCGCCGTGTGCGGTGGCGCCGGCGATTCGTTGCTCGGCGATCCCGCGGTGCGAACGGCCGACGCCTACATCACCGCCGACTTGCGCCACCATCCGGCCTCAGAAGCGCGGGAGCAGGCCAAGCTCACGGGCGGGCCGGCCCTGATCGACGTCTCCCACTGGGCGAGCGAGTGGCTCTGGCTCGACACTGCTGCCGAGCAGCTCCGCGCCGCGCATCCCGAGCTCACCGTCATCGTCTCCGAAACTCGCACCGACCCCTGGGACTTCCAGATCGTGCAGTAAATCAGCACCACCGACCACCGTCCTCACCGACGACCCGATCCCACGAGGAGCACTACGTGAAGGCCAGCCCCGCCGAACAAGAACAGTTGCTGCGGCTCCAATCCCTCGACACCAGGTTGACGCAACTCGCTCACCGGCTCGGCACGTTGCCGCAGGCGGGCCCGCTCGCCGAGCTCGCCGCTCGTGACCAGGCGGTGCGGGGCAAGCGGGCCGAAGCGATCGGCGCCCTCGAAGACGCGCAGGTGGAGCTGAAGCGCCTCGAGTCCGACGTCACCGTTGTCGAGGCGCGCATCGTGCGCGACGGCGATCGCCTGCAGCACACCTCATCGGTGAAGGATGTCTCGGCGCTCGAATCCGAACTCGCATCGCTGCGGCGGCGCTTGAGCGACCTCGAAGAGCAGGAACTCGTCGTGATGGAGCGGGTCGAAGAGGCCGAGGTGGCCGTCTCCAGCATCGATCTGCAGCGCGCGGCGATCGACGCCGACGTAGCGAAGCTCGAAGCCGAACGTGACGAGGCCGCCGGAGGGCTCGGCGTCGAACGCGAGCAGACCGAGCGTGATCGCGGGGTCGTCGCCGGCGGCATCGCCGAGCCGCTGCTCGCCTTCTACGAACAGCGTCGAGTGCGCGGCGGGGGAGTCGGAGCCGCCTTGCTCCAGGCGCGCACCTGCGGTGGCTGCGGCATCACGCTGACCGGCTCCGATCTCGAGTCGGTGCGCCGTGCGGCCCCCGATGATGTCGTGCAGTGCCCCGAGTGCGACCGCATCCTGGTGCGCACCGAAGAGTCGGGTCTCTGACCGCGCACAGTCCGAGACGGCGTGCGACGGGGGCGGATGCCTCGGCGATCCGCCAGCGTCCGCGGCCGGTAGACTCATGGTGCGAGTGGGTCGGCAAGACGGTCGCGTCGCACGGTTTCGATCGTGCGCCGAGGAACGTCCGGGCTCCACAGGGCAGGATGGTGGGTAACACCCACCCGGGGCAACCCGCGAGACAGTGCCACAGAAAGCAGACCGCCCGGTGCGCAAGCACCGGGTAAGGGTGAAACGGTGGGGTAAGAGCCCACCAGCGGCCGCGGTGACGTGGTCGGCTCGGTAAACCTCGTCCGGAGCAAGGTCAGACAGGGAACGATGGGGCTGCCCGTCCCGTTCCCGGGTAGACCGCTGGAGGGCTGCGGCAACGTAGTCCCGAGAGAGATGGCCGTCCAGCCGGTGTCGCGCAAGCGCCCGGTGAACAGAACCCGGCGTATCAGCCGGCCCACTCACACCCCGGCATCGTCGAACGGTGAATGCGAGCGCCGAGACTCAGTGCGCGGCGAGCGACGCGGCCCCGAGGATGCCCGCGTTGTTGCGGTGCATCGCGGGAACAATCGGCGTCTGCAGTTCGAGCAACGGCAGGAACTGCGGGTGGTGCTTCGAGACACCGCCCCCGACGACGAAGAGGTCGGGCGAGAACAGGAACTCGACGGCTGCGTAGAACCGTTGCAGTCGGGCCGCCCAGTCCTGCCAGCCGAGCGATTCCCGTTCCATGGCGGAGTACGCGGCGCGCTTCTCGGCCTGCACGCCGTCGACCTCCATGTGGCCGAGTTCGGTGTTCGGCACGAGCACGCCGTCGTAGAGGAACGCCGAACCGATGCCGGTACCGAGGGTCGTCAGGATCACGAGTCCCTCGGCGTCGACCGCGGCGCCGTACCGGGATTCGGCGTACCCCGCGGCATCCGCGTCGTTGATGAAGTGGATCTCGCGACCGAAGGTGTCTTCGAACAGCTGCTCGGCCGGCAGGCCGATCCACTCGCGTGAGATGTTGGCCGCCGACAGCGTGCGCCCGTGCTTGACGACCGCCGGGAAGCACACGCCGAGGGGGAGCGCATCGCCGAACTCGTTCGAGAGTGCGTCGAGCAGCTCGCCGGTCGCGGTCAGGATGTCGGCAGGGCGACCGCCCTCGGGAGTGGCCACCTTGCGGCGCTCGGAGACGAGCTCTCCGCTGGCGAGGTCGACGACCGCGCCCTTGATACCCGTGCCGCCGATGTCGATGCCGATCGCGTGCTCAGTCGCCATATTTGTCACACTATCGCGGGTCGTTCGGGTGGTGTTCAGGGAAGTGTCAGGATCTCGGTGCCGTGTTCCGTGACGACGAGGGTGTGCTCGAACTGAGCGGTGAGGGAACGGTCGCGCGTGACGACGGTCCAATCGTCGGCCCAGACATCCCATTCGATGCCGCCGAGGGTGAGCATCGGCTCGATCGTGAAGACCATGCCCACCTCGATGACGGTGTCGTATTCGGGCGCGTCGTAGTGGGGGATGATGAGCCCCGAGTGGAATGCCCTGCCGACGCCGTGGCCCGTGTAGTCGCGCACCACCCCGTAGCCGAACCGTTTCGCGTACGCCTCGATCGCGCGACCGACGACGTTGATCTGCCGACCGGGTGCGACGGCACGGATGCCTCGGCGGAGCGCTTCCCTCGTGCGCTCGACGAGTTGCGCGGCCTCCTCGCTCGCCTCGCCCACCAGGAAGGTGTGATTGAGGTCGCCGTGCATGCCGTCGAGGTAGGCGGTGACGTCGATGTTGACGAGGTCGCCGTCGGCCAGCACGGTGTCGTCGGGGATGCCGTGGCAGATGACCTCGTTGACCGACGTGCAAGAAGACTTCGGGAAGCCTCGGTAGCCGAGCGTCGACGGATAGGCGCCGTGGGCGACCACGTGCTCGTGCACGATGCGGTCGAGCTCGTCGGTCGTCACGCCGGGCCGGATCGCGGCCGACGCCGCCTCGATCGCGCCTGCGGCGACCCGCCCCGCCGCACGAACGCGGTCGACTTCCTCGGGGGAGTAGCGGTCGCCGCCAGTGTAGGGCGCCGGCGCCCGCTTGCCGACGTACTCGGGGCGTGCGATCGAGGCGGGCACGGTTCGCGTCGGCGACAAGCGGCCGGGAATCAGGTGGCCGGAGGCGTCCTTGGGCATAGGATCAGCCTATGGCCGAGGATGTCGAACACATGTTCTGGTACAACCTGCGCACCGGTGAGGTGGAGCAGGGATTCGAGTCGCCCTCGACCGATCGGGTTGGCCCGTTCGAGACACGCGCCGAGGCGGAGCGGGCACTGGACATCCTGCGTGCGAACAGCGCGAAGTGGGCCGAAGAAGAAGCCGCCGAAGACTGAGCCTTACTCGTAGGAGTGCTCGGCGTTCGGGTAGACGCCTGACTCCACGTCGGCTCGCCACTCCTTCGCGGCCGCGCTGAGGATTCCGGACAGGTCGGCGTACTGCTTCACGAACTTCGGCACGCGTCCGATGGTGAGCCCGGCCCAGTCGGTCCAGACGAGCAGTTGGCCGTCGGTGTGCGGCCCGCCGCCCACGCTGATGGTCGGGATCTCGAGGAGTTCGGTGACTTGTCGCGCGGCATCCGCGGGCACCATTTCGAGCACGACGGCGAACGCGCCGGCCTCTTGCACGGCCTTCGCATCGGCGAGCAGTTGCTTGACGCCCTCACCGCGACCCTGGATGACGTGGCCGCCGAGGCCGTGCTCGCTCTGCGGTGTGTAGCCGATGTGCGCCATGACCGGGATGCCGGCACCGACGATGCGACGGATCTGCTTGTGACTGCGCTCACCGCCCTCGAGCTTCACGGCGTGCGCGCCCGCCTCTTTCATGAACCGCACCGCGGTGTGCAGCGCGTCTTCAGGGCCGTTCTCGTAGGAGCCGAACGGCATGTCGGCCACGACGAAGGCTCGCTTGACGGCGCCCGCGACGGCGCGAGTGAGGGGGATGAGTTCGTCGACCGTGACGGGCAGCGTCGTCTCGTAACCGAACACGTTGTTGCCGGCCGAGTCGCCGACGAGCAGGAAGTCGATGCCCGCCTCGTCGAAGATGCGCGCCGTGAGCTGGTCGTAACTCGTCAGGCCCGTGATCTTGATGCCGTCGCGCTTCGCGTTCTGGAAATGTCGCGTGCGAACGCGCTTCGGCCCACCGGTTGCGGCGGCGCCGCCGTAGGGGTTCTGCTCGGCGCCGGCCGAGGAGTCGGATGCTGCGGTCTGGGGCTCGCCTGACATGGGGCAAGTCTGGCACACGCGGCATCCGCTCTCGGCCTTGCGGGCGCGTGCGAGCCAGTACGCTGAGAGGTGCGAGAGAGGGTGTGGATGGATAAGCAGCGCGACTTCGTACTTCGCACGATCGAGGAGCGAGGGGTCAAGTTCGTCAGGCTCTGGTTCACCGACGTCGTCGGCACCCTGAAGTCGGTGGCGATCGCCCCTGCCGAGGTCGAGGGGGCGTTCACCGAGGGCATCGGGTTCGACGGTTCGGCCATCGAAGGGCTCAGCCGCACGTTCGAGTCCGACCTGCTCGCTTACCCCGATCCCACGACGTTCCAGACGCTGCCGTGGCGCGGTGACATCGACCCGACCGCGCGCATGTTCTGCGACATCACCACGCCCGACGGCGAACCGGCCGTGTCTGACCCGCGCAATGTGCTGAAGCGCACGCTCGCGCGTGCTGCCGACCGCGGGTTCACGTTCTACACGCATCCCGAGATCGAGTTCTACCTGCTGAAGTCGTCCAAGTACGGCGGGGCGGGCCCCAAGCCGGTCGACTCGGCCGGCTACTTCGACAACGTGCCAGGCGGCACGGCCCACGACTTCCGTCGCCGTTCGGTGCGCATGCTCGAAGACCTCGGCATCTCGGTCGAATTCAGCCACCACGAGGCCGGGCCCGGTCAGAACGAGATCGACCTGCGCTACGCCGACGCGCTCACCACCGCCGACAACATCATGACGTTCCGCACCGTGATCAAAGAGGTTGCGATCGAGCAGGGCGTCTACGCGACGTTCATGCCGAAGCCCTTCTCGCAGTACCCCGGCTCCGGCATGCACACGCACCTCTCGCTCTTCGAGGGCGACGCGAACGCCTTCTACGAAGCCGGCTCGCAGTACCAGTTGTCGAAGATCGGCCGGCAGTTCATCGCGGGCCTCCTTCGCCACTCCGGCGAGATCTCCGCCGTCACCAACCAGTTCGTGAACTCCTACAAGCGGCTCTGGGGCGGCGACGAGGCGCCGAGCTTCGTGTGCTGGGGGCACAACAACCGATCCGCGCTCGTGCGGGTTCCTCTCTACAAGCCGAACAAGGGCCAGAGCGCAAGGGTCGAGTACCGTGCGATCGACTCGGCGGCCAACCCCTACCTCGCGTTCTCGCTGCTGCTCGCTGCGGGCATGAAGGGCATCGAAGAGGGGTACGAGCTTCCTCCCGAGGCCGAAGACGACGTATGGGCTCTCACCGACCGCGAGCGCAGGGCGCTCGGCTACGATTCCCTTCCGGCGAGCCTCGATCACGCGATCCAGCGCATGGAGGAGTCCGAACTCGTCGCCGAGACGCTGGGGGAGCAGGTCTTCAACTACGTGCTGGCGAACAAGCGCGCCGAGTGGCGCGACTACCGTTCTCAGGTCACGCCGTTCGAGTTGCAGCGCAACCTCGAGATCCTCTGACCTCGCCGCGGATGTCTCGGCAGACTCCCACGCTCGGAAGAGTCGCCCGTGCGGGCTTCGCCGACCTCGAGGGCGCTGCGACCGCTCTCGCGGGGCTCTCGCTCGAGACCGGGTTCGACGTCGAGCGACTGCTCGACGTCTTCGCGCAGGCTGCCGATCCCGACGAGGCGCTCGCGGTCGTACAACGGCTCCATGAACAGGCGCCGGCCGAGCTGGCGCCAGTGCTCGCGCATGAGAGCGCTGCCGCGCGCCTGACCAGGCTCGTCGGCGCGTCGCGCGGGTTCGCCGAGTTCATGTTGCGACACCCGTTGGAGCTCACCGTCTTCGAACAGGTGCCCAGCGCACCGCCGAGCGTCGGCGAGGCACGCGGGTCGTTGCTCGCCGCGCTCGACGAGGTCTCGATCGCACCCGGCGACTCCGAGGCCGCCGCCAGGGCCATCCGCATCCGGTATCGCCGATTGCTCGCCCACATCGCCGTGTTCGACCTCACACGGAGCGACCCGGTCGACGTCGTCGACGTCGTTGCGGCGGGGCTCGCCGATCTCGCCGGAGCGACTCTCGACGCCGCGCTCGAAGCCGCTCGGCGCGTGGTCACCCGCGATCCCGGTGCGGCTGCGGCGCCCGGCCGATATCCAGCCGCCGAAGTGGAGGCGACACGGCTCGCGATCATCGGCATGGGTAAAGCTGGGGCCCGCGAGCTCAACTATGTCAGCGATGTCGACGTGATCTTCGTCGCCGAATCCACCGACGAGACCGTCGTCTCCACGCCGCGAGCCCTCGAGATCGCGACGCGTCTCGCGATGCTCACGATGCGCATCATCGGTGAGCCCGGCGTCGAACCGCCGCTGTGGGAGGTCGACCCGAACCTCCGGCCCGAAGGCAAGGACGGTGCGCTCGTGCGCACGCTCGAGTCGCATCTGCAGTACTACGAGCGCTGGGCGAAGAGCTGGGAGTTCCAAGCCCTCTTGAAGGCCCGCCCGCTCGCCGGCGACCGCGAGCTCGGACGCCGCTACACCGATGGCGTTTCGCCGAAGGTGTGGACGAGTTCCAGCCGCGAGGGCTTCGTCGAGTCGGTGCAGGCCATGCGCGAGCGGGTCACCCAGCACATCCCGGCCGATGAGGTCGACGTGCAGATCAAGCTCGGGCCCGGTGGCATCCGCGACATCGAGTTCACCGTGCAGTTGCTGCAACTCGTGCACGGCGCGAGCGACGACGGCATCCGTCAGGGCGGGACCCTGCCCGCCCTCGCTGCACTCGCGGAGCGCGGCTACGTGGGTCGTGAAGAGGCTGCCGAGTTCGCCCGCGACTATCGGGTGCTGCGGGTGCTCGAGCACCGAATGCAGCTCGAGCGGCTTCGTCGCACGCACCTGATGCCACGCGACGAGCATCGCCTGCGGGTGCTCGCGCGCGCCTCCGGCCTGGGGCGCACCGCCGAACAGATCACGGCGGTGTGGCAGAGCACACGCCAACGGGTGCGCGGCCTGCACGAACGCCTTTTCTACCGCCCGCTGCTCTCTGCGGTCGCGGCGTTGCCCGCATCCGGCCTCGGGCTCACGAGCGACCAGGCCGAGGCACGCCTGGCGGCGATCGGCTTCCGCGACCCGAGGGGAGCGCTCGCGCACATCGCCGCACTGACCACCGGTGTGTCGAGGCGCGCGCAGATCCAGCGGCACTTGATGCCGGTGCTGATCTCGTGGTTCGCCGATGGTACGGACCCCGACTTCGGGCTGTTGTCGTTCCGTCGCCTGAGCGACACCCTCGGCACCACGCACTGGTATCTGCGGCTGCTCCGCGACTCGTCAGACGCCGCACTCCGATTGACGAGGGTGCTGACCGGTTCCCGTTTCGCGGCAGAACTGCTCGAACGCAGCCCCGAGGCGGTCGCCTGGCTCGAAGACCTCGACGAGTTGCGCCCTCGATCGCTCTCAGCGCTCGAAGACGAGACTCGCGCAGTGCTCCGACGGCACGAGCAGCCCGATGCCGCTGCGAAGATCTTCCGCGCCATCCGCCGCCGTGAGGTGCTGCGGTTGGCGCTGTCGGCCATCCTCGACGTCTGCACCGTCGAGGAGCTCGGGCATGGGTTGAGCGACGTGACCGAGAACCACATCGCCGCGCTCGTCGCGGCGATCAGGGCGCCCGAGCCCGACGGCATCGAGTTCGCCGTCATCGGCATGGGGCGATTCGGCGGTCGCGAACTGGGCATCGGCTCGGACGCCGACATCATCTACGTCTATCGGGCGACGGATGCCGCGGCCGACGCCGCGCATTCGCGGGCGCTGCGCATCGTCGCCGAGCTCGTGCGTCTCAGCGAAGACGCTCGCCTGCCGTTCGAACTCGACGCCGACCTCCGCCCTGAAGGACGAAACGGGGTCGTCGCTCGCTCACTCGACGCGTACCGCGCGTACTACGCGAGGTGGTCGCTGACGTGGGAGGCGCAAGCGCTGCTGCGGGCCAGAGGCGTCGCTGGCGACCGTGCGCTGGTCGCTGCGTTCACGCAACTCGCCGACACCGTGCGATACCCGATTTCGATCAGCGAGCGCGATGTGCGAGAGGTGAAGCGCATCAAGGCGCGCGTCGAGAACGAGCGCTTGCCGCAGGGCGCCGACCCGACCCGGCACCTCAAGCTCGGGCGAGGCTCGCTCTCCGATGTGGAGTGGTTCGTGCAGCTTGTGCAGTTGCAGCACGCTGCTGATGTGCCCGCGCTTCGCACGACCTCGACGCTTGACGCATTGGCGGCCGCCGTCGAGTACGACCTCGTCGAGGCATCCGACGCTGAAACGCTTCGCGCAGCCTGGGTGTTCGCCTCGCGAGCGCGCTCGGCGCTCACGTTGTGGCTCGATCGCACCACCGATGTGCTCCCGGTCGAGCGGTCGCAGCTCGAGGGCGTCGCCCGCATCATGGGCTACCCGCCCGGTTCGGCCACGCAACTCGAGCAGGATTACCTGCACGTCACCCGTCGCGCGCGCGCCGTGTTCGATCGTGGCTTCTATGGCATCGAGGTACGGCGCGAGCCCACTTCCGGTTGAGGTGTTCGGCGGATGCATCAACCGTGGCTGTGAACGGCGAATGGGCCCGCCCCGCCGAAGCGGTGCGGGCCCATTCACGTCTGATCCGTCCCCTGATGCGGGGGAGGGATCCTGGGGACTGCGGTAATTCAGACGCCGTAGTAGAGCTCGAACTCGAACGGGTGCGGACGCTGGGCCAGCGGCTTCAGCTCCTTCTCGCGCTTGTAGTCGATCCACGTCTCGATGAGCTCCTTGGTGAACACGCCGCCCTCGAGGAGGAAGTCGTGGTCGGCCTCGAGCGCCGCGAGAGCTTCGCCGAGCGAACCCGGCACCTGCGGGATCGACTTGGCCTCCTCGGGCGGGAGTTCGTAGAGGTCCTTGTCGACGGGCTCGTGCGGCTCGATGCGGTTCTTGATTCCGTCGAGACCGGCCATGAGCTGCGCGGCGAATGCGAGATACGGGTTGCCCGAGGCATCCGGAGCGCGGAACTCGATGCGCTTGGCCTTCGGGTTCGTGCCCGTGATCGGAATGCGGATCGACGCCGAGCGGTTACCGGCCGAGTAGACCAAGTTGACGGGAGCCTCGAAGCCGGGCACCAGGCGGTGGTACGAGTTCACCGTGGGGTTCGTGAACGCGAGCACTGCCGGCGCGTGCTTGAGCAGACCGCCGATGTACCAGCGTGCGAGGTCGGAGAGCCCGCCATAACCGGCTTCATCGTAGAAGAGCGGCTTGCCCTCGCTCCAGAGCGACTGGTGGGTGTGCATACCCGAGCCGTTGTCACCGAAGAGCGGCTTCGGCATGAACGTCGCCGTTTTGCCCCACTGCTCGGCGGTGTTCTTGACGATGTACTTGAACTTCAGGATGTCGTCGGCCGCGTGCACCATCGTGTCGAAGCGGTAGTTGATCTCGGCCTGGCCGCCTGAACCGACCTCGTGGTGGCTGCGCTCGAGGATCAGGCCGGCGTCGATGAGCTTCAAGCAGATGTCGTCGCGCAGGTCGGCCTGCTTGTCGACGGGGGAGACCGGGAAGTAGCCGCCCTTGTAGGGGGTCTTGTTGGCGAGGTTGCCGCCCTCTTCGGTGCGGCCCGAGTTCCAGGCACCCTCTTCGGAGTCGACCGAGTAGAAGCTCGAGTGCTGGTTCACTTCGTAGCGCACGTCGTCGAAGACGTAGAACTCGGCCTCCGGGGCGAAGAACGCGGTGTCGGCGATGCCCGTCGAGGCGAGGTACTTCTCGGCCTTCTTGGCGACCTGGCGAGGGTCTTTCGCATAGATCTCACCGTTGCGGGGGTTGTAGATGTCGAACACCATGATGAGGGTGCGCTCGGCGCGGAAGGCGTCGACGTATGCGGTCGTCACGTCGGGGATGAGCTGCATGTCCGACTCGTGGATGTTCGCGAAGCCGCGGATCGAGGAGCCGTCGAAGAGCTGGCCGACGGTGAAGAACTCCTCATCGACGGTGGATGCCGGGATGTTGAAGTGCTGCTGCACGCCCGGAAGATCGGTGAAGCGGATGTCGAGGAACTTGACATCCGTCTCTTTGATGAACTTGAGCACTTCGGACGAATCACTGAACATGTGACGGAATCTCCAAGGGGGCGGGTGGACCGGAGTGGACCGGACGGACTTTTCACAGCCGGTAGTGACGCTAGCCGGGTGCCGTTTCCCTGCCGTGACCGGAATGTTTCGGCCATGTTACGCCGAGACCGGCTCGGTAGACTCATCGGGTGCCTGACGCGAAACCCCCGACTTCCAGAGATCTCGAGCCGAATCGGTGGCCCGGAGAACGACTCGGACTTCCGGCCGAAGGCCGAGGCTCAGTCGCCCGCGCAGGCCGGCGCATCGCTGCACTCGCGATCGATTGGGCGACCGCGATGCTCACCGCCCTGCTCTTCACGCCGTACGAATCTTCCGTTTACACGTGGGTGACGACACTGGCGTTCGCAGTGCTGCAGATCGTCTTCATCCCGACACTCGGCGGAAGCATCGGCCACCGTCTGCTCGGCATCTACGTCGTGCCGCTCTCTGGCGGTTGGGTCGGTCTCTGGCGCCCGCTCGTGCGCACCGCGCTGCTCCTACTGGTCGTGCCCGCGCTCATCTGGGACGCCGATCAACGCGGCTTCCACGACAAGCTCGCCGGAACGGTGCTCATCCGGTCTTGACAGTGCGCACCCGGTCTGAGTGATCCCGACTTGAGTCGATGAACATGGCCGACGGTCGGATCAGCGCATCTTGCCGCGCTGCGGGCGGGCCTTCATCGGGTCGATGCCCTTGGGGATCGGAAGCGACGTCTGCAGCGAGTTCAGCCGGTTCGAGACGGCGAGCACTTCGGGCTTGGTGAGCGAACGCTTCGTCTTGCGCAGCGCGGCGGGAAGCTTGTGGAGCTCGATCGAGCCTTCGTCGTTCCCCACCGAGATGAGGGTGATCGGCACGTTGGGCAGAATTCGAGTCACCTTGCGTTGCTCGTCGTCGAGCATGCGCTTCGTGCGCGACGTCGGACCCTCGCTGATGAGCGCGACACCGCCTCGGCCGACCGCGCGATAGACCGCATCCTGCGTCTTGCCGTTCACGGCGACGGGCATCTCGTTGCCCAGCCAGCCTCCGCGGAGCCCGCTGCGAAGCACAGCTCCGACGGCACCGGGCTGGCCCTCGATCTGGGAGTACGCGGCACGCTCCGCGCGGCGGCCGAGGATGACGAGGGCGATGAGCAGGCCGGCGAGCACGCCCGCGACGACCCAGAGGGCGATCGTGAGACCGTTGCCTTCGCCGAGCCAGAGGGCCAGACCGAGGCTGACGAGCACGGGAGCGAGGAAGCCGAGGAGCATGAGCCACTGCGCGGTGGGGTCGTAGCGGCGGGTCATCTGGAAGACCTGCCACATCTGCTTCATGCGGCCGGGCTCCTTCTGAGCCTTCGATGCGTCCTTGGTGCGTGCCATGTTCTCAAGGATACCGGCGCAACGAGCCGTCTCGGACCGCGATATTCGAGCGGCCCGAGACGGCGGATGTCGCTAGCCGACCGCCTGCGCGAATCCGAGCGACGTGTCCGCGAGGTGCGCGAGCGTTGGCGGCAGTTCTCTGCCCTTGGCGTTCATGGACTGCGCCCAGAGTCGGCCCGCCCGGTACGACGAGCGCACCAGCGGTCCGGCGAGCACGCCGAGGAATCCGATCTCCTCGGCCTCCTCCTTGATCTCGACGAACTCTTCGGGTCGCACCCATCGTGCAACCGGCAGATGTCGGGGACTCGGGCGCAGGTACTGGGTCAAGGTGATGATTTCTGTGCCGGCGTCGTGCAGGTCGCGGAGCGCCTGCGAGACCTCCGCTCGTTCTTCTCCCATGCCGAGGATGAGGTTGGACTTCGTGATCAGACCCGCCTCGCGGCCCGCGGTGAGCACGCCGAGCGAGCGGTCGTAGCGGAACGCCGGTCGAATGCGCTTGAAGATGCGCGGCACCGTCTCGACGTTGTGGGCGAACACCTCGGGCCTCGCCGAGAACACCTCGGCGAGGTGCACCGGGTTGCCCGAGAAGTCGGGGACGAGGATCTCGACCCCGGTGCCGGGTGTGCGGTCGTGGATCTGACGGATCGTCTCCGCGTAGAGCCAGGCGCCCTCGTCGGATAGATCGTCGCGCGCCACGCCGGTCACCGTCGCGTACCGCAGGCGCATCCGCTCGACCGACTCGGCGACTCGACGCGGCTCGTCGATGTCGTAGTCGGCCGGCTTGCCCGTGTCGATCTGACAGAAGTCGCATCGACGCGTGCACTGCGAGCCTCCGATGAGGAACGTCGCCTCGCGGTCCTCCCAGCACTCGTAGATGTTCGGGCAGCCGGCCTCTTGGCACACGGTGTGCAGGTCTTCGCTCTTGACCAGCGCCTGCAGTTCCCGATACTCGGGTCCCATCTTCGCGCGCGTCTTGATCCACTCGGGCTTGCGCTCGATCGGCGTCTGGGCGTTGCGGACTTCGAGGCGCAGCATGCGGCGCCCATCTGGTGCTGTGCTCATGCGGCGACCGCCGCCTCGACGCGGAACCGTTCGGTGATCGGGTCCACGAGATCGGCCGGGGTCACGGTGCGACCCAGTTCACGGCTGATCGTCGTCACCCCGGCGTCACGGATGCCGCAGGCCACGATCCTGCCGTACGGTTCGAGGGAGTTGTTCGCATTCAGGGCGAAGCCGTGCATCGTCACGCCTCCCTCGACCCGGATGCCGATGGCGGCGATCTTGTTCTCTGCTCCCGGGGGTCCGACCCAGACACCCGATCGGCCGTCGACACGACGACCGTCGACGTCGAATGCGCGGAGCACGTCGATGAGGATGCCCTCGAGTCGGCGCACGTAGCCGACCACGTCGGTGGGCTCGGGCAATCGAAGGATCGGGTATCCGACGAGTTGGCCCGGGCCGTGCCACGTGATCTTGCCGCCTCGATCGACGTCGATGACGGGAGTACCGTCGGTCGGTCGTTCGTCGGGCGCTGTGCGCTTGCCGGCGGTGTAGACGGACGGGTGCTCCAGGAGGAGTACGGTGTCGGGGCGTTCGCCCCTGACGACCGCGCGATGGACGGCGCGCTGAAGGTCGAGACCCTCGATGTACGGTACGGAGTTGGCGCTTAGCCCCGCGACGACGAAGTCGAGCATGGTGTTCAGCCTAGGTCACTCGTCCTCAACACCCGGCGCTCCGCGCCCGGGGCCACAATCGACGGGCGATCGCGATTCGCAGGGTCTCTGCAGATGCAGGCTGTCTCCATGGTTCGACATGGCAGAGAAGTTCCCGCCGAGACGGTGCCCGAAGGGCCGCCGCCAACGTCTTCGACGCTCGCGGGCTATCGTCTGCTGCGCCGCATCGCCTCCGGTGACCGAGCCGACGTGTTCCTCGCCACCGTCGATCGGCCCGCCGATACCGACGACGCCGAGCCTGCGCCCTTGGTTGCCGTACGGGTCTACGGCCCGGAGGTGCCCGGCGTCTCGATCGCGACCGAGATCGAGGCGATGTCGACGGATGCCTCGGGTTCACTGCCCGAGCTCTTCGATATCGCCTCCCTCGACGACGGCCGCTGCGCGGTCGCAGTCGAGCGGCTGAGCGGGCCTTCGGTGGCTCGGATCATCGGCGAACGAACCCTCACGCCCGGCGAAGCGGTCACGATTCTCGCGCCGATCGTGGTCACCGTCGCCGAGCTCGCGCGACTCGGCTTCGTGCATACACGGCTCTCACCCGGTGACGTGGTGCTCGACGACCTGGGGCGGCCCCGCCTGATCGGTCTCGGGAGTCTCGAGCGTCTGCCCGCCGCGGCGCACGTGCGCACTCCCGTCGTTCGAGCCGGGCACGTCGCCCTGTCGGCGTTCGTCGACGAGGTGGTCGATGCGACTCGGCCGTCCGACGAACTCGCTGCGGCGGCCGAGCTCCTGCGCAGCCGGCTGGCCGCACGGCCGTTCACACCGTGCGAAGCCGAGCTCGAGCGCGCGCTGTTCGCCGCCGCCGCACCGGCTCCGATCGGCGGTCACGTCATCCGTGCTCGCCGTCAGAGTCTGCCGGCGCGGATGACTGCGCCGCTCGAGGCGCCGCCGACTGCGACAGACCTCGACGACGGCACCCCGGTCGATCCTGCCGGGCCCCAACGTCGGAGGGGCATCCAGACGCTGCTCGAGCTGGCCCAGTTGCCGGGCTTCCTCGCCCGCAACGCAGAAGGTGCTCAGCGTGGCGCCGACCGCGATGGCCGGTCCGGCGGTCGGGGTCGCGTCCGTGACGCCGTGCGTCGTCGTCGGCCCGCGTTCCTCGTCGGCGGGCTCGTCGGTGGGGGAGTGCTCGTGCTGTTACTGACTCTCGTTCCACCCGCGACGGCCGGCTCGGCCGAAGCTCCAGTCGCCGGAAGCGGCGCCAGCACTGCCCCCGCTCCACCAGCGGCGGGTGGCGACACCGGTGCCGCGAACATCAACGTCGCGCCCAGTGCAGACCCCTCGACCGATCCCGAGTCACCACCATCCGACGCACTCACCGGCGACGACGTCGTCGCGGCCGCCGTCTCCCTGCTCGATCGTCGTGCTGAATGCTTTGCCGCCCTCGACCTGGCGTGCCTGTCGGAGGTGCTGCAACCGGCGTCAGCGATCGAGGCGGAAGATGTCGCCGACATGGCCGTCGCCCGAGACGGAGGCGGCACCCCGCCGGCATTCGACTCGAGTCGCATCACGGTCGCTGCGGAGATGGGCTCAGCGGTACTGCTGACGGTTCCTTATGCGGTCGACGAACGAGAACCGGCCTCGCTCCTCGTGATGAGGGGCGAGGCCGGCTGGCGACTGCGTGAGATCTTCGACTAGATACCGAGATCGGCTTCGAAGGCTCCCTCTTCGAGGCGATTCTTGACCGCCGTGAGGAAGCGGGCAGCGTCGGCGCCGTCGATGATGCGGTGATCGTACGAGAGGGCCAGGTAGACCATCGAGCGCACGGAAATCGCGTCGGCGCCATCGGTCGAGACGACAACCGGCCGCTTGACCACGATGCCGGTGCCGAGAATCGCCGACTGCGGCAGGAACACGACAGGTGTGTCGAAGAGCGCCCCGCGCGATCCCGTGTTCGTCAGGGTGAACGTGCCACCCGAGAGCTCATCGGGCTTCAGCTGGTTGTTGCGCGTCCGGTCGGCGAGGTCTGCGATCTGCGCGGCGAGCCCCGCGAGGTCGAGTTCGGCGGAGTCTCGGATGACCGGAGTCAGGAGGCCACGCTCGGTGTCGACCGCGATGCTCATGTTCTCTTGCGCCGGGTAGACGATGGTGTCGCCATCGACGGTGGAGTTGATGATCGGGTAGGCCCGGAGCGCCTCGGCGGCGGCCATGGCGAAGAACGGCAGGAAAGAGAGCTTGTTGCCGGTCTTGGCGAGGAAGTCGCCTTTCACCTTGTCGCGCAAGCGCGCGACGCGAGTCACGTCGACCTCGACCACCGTCGTCAGCTGCGCGGTCGACGTCATCGACACGACGGCGCGTTCGGCCACGACCTTGCGCAGTCGCGTCATCGGCACCGTGGTGCCGCGCAACGGCGAGATCTCGAGCGACTGATGGGTCGCGACCGGTGCAGCGGATGCCGGGGGTGCGGTGTTCGCCGAGATGACATCCTGCTTGCGGATGCGCCCGCCGACACCGGTTCCGGTGACGCTCGCGAGGTCGACGCCCTGCTCGTTCGCCAGCTTGCGCACGATCGGCGTCACGTATCCGGCGGAGCCGGCGTGGGCACCGCCCGACGGAGCAGTCTCGGGCACAGGTGCGGCAGATGGGGCAGCGGGTGCAGCCA
Source organism: Agromyces sp. Y182 (assembly GCF_059445385.1). Taxonomy (NCBI): domain Bacteria; kingdom Bacillati; phylum Actinomycetota; class Actinomycetes; order Micrococcales; family Microbacteriaceae; genus Agromyces; species Agromyces sp. Y182. Next base: position 352,654 of record NZ_JCAIUF010000002.1, read on the forward strand.
CGGCTGCCGGAGCTACGGGCGCCGCCGCGGGTGCGGGCGCTTCGACCGGCGCGGCGGGAGTGGGTACGGGCTGCTGGGCAACCGGTGCAACCGGCTCAGCGACAGGGGTCGGTGCAGGAGCAGCCTGCTCGGCCACAGGGGCAGGTGCCGGCGCAACAGGCTGGGCCGGGGGCGCGGGGGCCAACGGCTCTGCAGCCGGTGCCGGCGCAACGGGTTCGGCCGGCGCTATTGGCGCAGCCGCGGGCTCCGGCGCAACCGCGGGTGCGGCGGGTGCCTCTGCCTCAGGAGCAGCGGGCGCTGCACCCGACCCGGAACCATCGCCGATGGTCACGAGTGCGGTGCCGACCTCGACGGTCTCGTCCTCTTGGACGAGGATCGCCTCGATGACACCCGCGACGGGTGACGGGATCTCGGTATCGACCTTGTCGGTCGAGACCTCGAGCAGCGGCTCGTCGACCTCGACACGGTCGCCGACATTCTTCAGCCAGCGGGTGACCGTGCCCTCAGTGACACTCTCTCCGAGTGCCGGGAGGCTGACGGATTCGCTCATGCGCTTGTCTCCTTCACAGCGTGGGAACGCTTTCTAGCTTATTGCAGTCGTTGATTCGTACGACGTGGTTCAGATGGCGTGAAGCGGCTTGCCGGCCAGCTTCAGCACTGCCTCGCCGAACGCTTCACCCTGGGTCGGGTGGGCGTGGATGAACGGGGCGATGTCTTCAGGGTAGGCCTCCCAGTTCACGGCGAGCTGGGCCTCGGCGATCAGCTCGCCGACTCGGCCGCCGATCATGTGCACGCCGACGATCGGACCGTCGTTGACGCGCACGACCTTGACGGAACCGGTGGTGCCGAGGATGCTGCTCTTACCGTTGCCTGCGAGGTTGTACTCGTAGGCCGACACCTGGTCGGCGCCGAACTTCTCGGCCGCCCTCGCTTCGGTGTAGCCGACGGAGGCCACCTCGGGTTCGCAGTAGGTGATCTTCGGAATGTTGACATCCTCGACGATGATCGGGGCGAGGCCTGCGATCTCTTCGGCGATGAAGATGCCCTGCTGGTAGCTGCGGTGCGCGAGTTGGAGGCCGGGCACGATGTCGCCGGCAGCGTAGACGCCGGGCACACTCGTCTCGAGACGATCGTTCGTGATCACGAAGCCGCGATCGATCGTGACGCCCGCCTCTTCATAGCCGAGGTTCTGGGTGACAGGACCGCGCCCGACGGCGACGAGCAGCAGCTCGGCCTCGTACGTGGTGCCGTTCTCGAGCGTCACGACGACGCCGTCGTCGTTCTGGGTCACGCCCTGGAAGCGCACCCCGAGCGAGTATTCGATGCCGCGCTTGCGGAAGGCGCGCTCGAGCTGCTTCGAGATCGACTCCTCTTCGTTGGGCACGAGGTGGGGGAGCGCTTCGATGATGGTGACCTCGGCGCCGAAGGAGTTCCACACGCTCGCGAACTCGACGCCAATGACGCCGCCGCCGAGCACTGCGACCTTCTTCGGGATGAAGTCGAGCTCGAGCGCCTGTTCGCTCGTGATGACCCGGCCGCCGATCTCGAGGCCGGGCAGCGAGCGCGAGTACGAGCCGGTCGCGAGCACGACGTTCTTGCCGACGTAGCGGTCGTCGCCGACGGCCACGGTGTTGGCGCCGACGAGTCGGCCCTCACCGGCGACGACGGGGATGCCGCGGGCCTTCAGCAGACCCTGCAGGCCCTTGAACTTGCTCGCGACGATGCCCTCGCGGTACGCGGAGACCCCGGCGATGTCGATGCCCTCGAACGCGGTCTTCACTCCGTACTTCGCGGACTCTCGCGAAACCTCGGCGACCTCGGCCGAGTGCAGCAGTGCCTTCGTGGGGATGCAGCCGCGGTGCAGACATGTGCCGCCGAGTTTGTCCTTCTCGATCACCACGGCCGTGAGGCCGAGTTCAACGGCGCGGATAGCAGCCGCGTAGCCCGCGCTGCCTCCGCCCAGGACGACAATGTCAAAGTTCTGCTCGGACAACCGCAATCTCCCTTGCGCACCAGATCTGCGACACGGACTGTCTCCGGTTGGTTGCCGGGACAGGCTGTATGGGCGACGTTCTCGCCCATATGACCTTACTACTTGGCGGCGAGCCGCTCGCCCAGCCGAACGAGGGTGCGAACCGCGACGCCGGTGGCGCCCGTGCCGGTGAATCCGTAGCCGCCACCGGTGTTGTTCGACGGCCCCGCGATGTCGATGTGCGCCCACGGAATGCGTTCGTCGGTGCCCTCACGCATACCCACGAACTCGCGCAGGAACACGCCGGCGAGGAGCATCCCGGGCACCGTCATGCCCAGCTTGGTGTTCGTCAGGTCGGCGACATCCGACTTCAAGTACTGCATGAGATCACGGGGAAGGGGCATCGGCCAGGTGCGTTCGTCGACCTGTTCCGCTGCGTCGCGCACCTGCTCGACGAGGTCGTCGTCGCCCATGAGGCCGGCGATGCGATGTCCGAGCGCGACGACCTGCGCGCCGGTGAGCGTCGCGACGTCGACGATCGCGTCAGGCTGTTCTTCGCTCGCCGCGACCAGGCCGTCGGCGAGCACGAGACGGCCCTCGGCGTCGGTGTTGATCACCTCGACCGTCTTGCCGCCACGGATGCGCAGCACGTCGTTCGGCCGCAGCGCGGTCGAGGACGGCAGGTTCTCGGCGAGGCAGAGCCATCCGGTGATGCGGATCGGCGCCTCGAGTTCGGCCAGTGCCACCATGGCCGCCAGGATCGCCGCGGCCCCGGCCATGTCGGTCTTCATGCCGACCAGCGAGCCCATGGGCTTGAGCGAGATGCCGCCCGAATCGTAGGTGATGCCCTTGCCGACGAGTGCCAGGTGAACGGATGCCCCGACCGGCGCATACTCGAGGCGTACGAGCCGTGGGCCACGGCTCGACCCCCGGCCCACCGCGAGGATTCCGGAGAAGCCGTCGGCGGCGAGCGCCTCTTCGTCCCACACCTTGGAGGTGATGCCGACGGTGGCCGCCGCCTCCACGGCGAGCTCGGCGAGACGCGCCGGGAACAGGTCGGCAGGCGGCATGTTGACGAGGTCCTTGGTGCGGGCGACCGCAGTGACGACCGCGCGCACCCGGTCGATGCCGACTGCGCGCTCATCGAAGGCGGTGTGAAGCGTGATCTGCGTCGGACGCGGCTTCGGGTCGGAGCGGTATTCGCCGTAGCCGTAGGCGCCGAGCGCCGCGCCTTCGAGCAGAGCTGCAGCCGCATCGGCGTCGTCGGTCGGGATGGCGATCGCCACGGAGAGCGGGCCGTTGAGCTGGCGCAGCGCGCTGCCGGCGGCGAGACGGAGGCTCGCGGCATCCGCTCGGTCGCCGATGCCTGCCACGACCACGATCCGCGGTCCGCCCTCGGGAGCGGGCAGCCGCACGAACTCGTCGGGTGCACCGCCGATGTCGAACACGCCGAGCAGCGGTGTCACCCACTCGAATCCGGGCGCAGCGAGGAGCTCTGGGCCCTCCGCGCCCTTGCGTGCGGCGAGCACGACGACGTCGGCGTCGGAAGATGCTGCGGGGGAGTCGGTCACGGAAAGGGTCGGAACGGGCATGCAGCCGATCGTACGTGTTCGCTCTCGGCATCACGCCGACGGAGCCGATCCGGAGGAGGTCTCCGTCGACCTCAGTAGGCTGAAGACATGCGCGAACCTCGTTCCCTCTACGAGCTGAACCCCGATGTTGTGGTGCCCTCGGGTCTGCCGCTCGTCGCGGGCCTCACGGGCTTCGCCGACGCCGGGGCGGCCGTCGCGCAGACGGCCGAGTACCTGCTCGCAACCCTCGACAGCACCGTGGTCGCGACGTTCGACGCCGACGAGCTGCTCGACTATCGCGCGCGCCGCCCGATCATCCTCTTCGAGGGCGACCACCTGTCCGACTACACACCGCCGCGACTCAGTATCGACCTCGCGACCGACGAGCTCGGGCAGCCGTTCCTGCTCCTCACCGGCTACGAGCCCGACTTCCAGTGGAAGCGGTTCAGTGCCGCTCTGCTCGGCCTGATCGAGCAGTTCGAGGTGTCGTCGACGACCTGGATCAACTCGATCCCCATGCCGGTGCCGCACACGCGCGCGATCGGTGTCACCGTCAGCGGCAATCGTGCAGAGCTCATCGAGGCGATGTCGATCTGGCGGCCCACGACGCAAGTGCCCGCGAACGCGCTGCACCTCGTGGAATACCGACTGCAGGAGCTCGAGCACCCGACGACCGGATTCGTCCTGCTCATCCCGCACTACCTTTCCGACGCCGAATACCCATCGGCTGCGATCGCCGCCCTCGAGGCGATCAGCGCGGCGACCGGCCGCATCTTCCCGACCGATGCGCTCCGCGAACAAGGGCGTGACTTCGTCGCGCGCATCGATGAACAGGTCTCCGAGAACCCTGAACTCGCCAAGCTCGTGGGCACCCTCGAGCAGCGGCATGATTCCTACATGGAGGGCACGACGCTGCGCTCACCGCTCACCGACGAAGACGGCGAACTGCCCTCCGCCGATGAGATCGCGGCAGAGCTCGAGAAGTTCCTCGCGTTCCGGCGCACGAACGACGGCGACACGCCGCGCGGGGTCTGAGCGACCAGGGAATTCCCGTCACGTCGCCGATGTTGACATTGATGAGGGCGCGGGCTGCCTGCATCGGGCGCGATGCGGTGTGTCGGTCTGTATAATGGTGATCAGGACCCGTTCTGGTCCGCCGGCGTGACATCCTCGCACCGAACAAGCGGACTTGACATGGGTCCTCATAGTGTCCGAAAACGACATGATGTCCGAAAACGACCGGCCGAGTGCACGAGCCGCGCCTCCAAAGGGCACACGCCGCACGACGGTAGGAGAGGTTCAACGAATGGCAACGACGAAAGCCCCGACGAAGGCTGAGAGCGAGGCGGACAAGCCTGCTGTGAAGCGCGCGCCGGCCGCGAAGTCGACCGCCGCGAAGACGACGGCGAAGGCGGCGGCAACGCCCGTGGCGAAGACGCCGCGCACGGCCACCGCGAAGGCACCGGCCAAGCCGAGAGGCAAGGCCAAGGCCGGCGAAGAAGAGACTGAAGAACTCGAGGCGGTCGACGTCGAGGCCGAAGCGGCCGACGACGACGACACGAAGCCCGTTGCGGTCGAGCCGCACCCCACGGGTGCGCTCGTGCTGCGAGCGGTCGACGACGAAGACGAGGTCCCGGTCTACTCGAGCGCCATCACCGGTGCGACGGCCGACCCCGTCAAGGACTACCTGAAGCAGATCGGCAAGGTCGCGCTCCTGAATGCGGCCGAAGAGGTCGAGCTCGCGATGCGCATCGAGGCGGGCCTGTTCGCCGAAGAGAAGCTCTCGCACATGTCCGACGCCGAGAAGCGCTCGCAACTCGGTCGTGAGCTGCAGTGGGTCGCGAAAGACGGCCAGCGCGCGAAGAGTCACCTGCTGGGTGCGAACCTGCGCCTCGTCGTCTCGCTCGCGAAGCGCTACACCGGCCGCGGCATGCAGTTCCTCGACCTCATCCAAGAGGGCAACCTGGGTCTCATTCGTGCGGTCGAGAAGTTCGACTACACCAAGGGCTTCAAGTTCTCGACCTACGCGACGTGGTGGATCCGCCAGGCGATCACGCGCGCCATGGCCGACCAGGCGCGCACCATCCGCATCCCGGTGCACATGGTCGAGGTGATCAACAAGCTCGCCCGCGTGCAGCGCCAGATGCTGCAAGACCTGGGTCGCGAGCCCACGCCCGAAGAGCTGAGCCGCGAGCTCGACATGACCCCCGAGAAGGTCATCGAGGTGCAGAAGTACGGCCGCGAGCCGATCTCGCTGCACACACCGCTCGGTGAAGACGGCGACAGCGAGTTCGGTGACCTCATCGAAGACACCGAGGCGGTCGTCCCGGCCGACGCGGTCGGCTTCACGATGCTGCAGAAGCAGCTCGAGTCGCTCCTCGACTCGTTGAGCGAGCGCGAGGCCGGCGTCATCCGTATGCGCTTCGGCCTGGGTGACGGCATGCCGAAGACCCTCGACCAGATCGGCGACACGTTCGGGGTCACCCGCGAGCGCATCCGCCAGATCGAGTCGAAGACGATGGCCAAACTCCGCCACCCTTCGCGCTCGCAGTCGCTCCGCGACTACCTGGAGTAGGCCGCCAGTGCGCTACGCCCCGGCGATCCTCGTCGGCAGGCTCACCCGATTCGCCGCTCGGCTGCGCAAGCCGGGCGGCGGATCGGCTGTTCCGGGCCTCGTCGTCAACCGCATCGCACCCGGCTACCTGAAACGCACCCTCTCGGGGTTTCCCCAAGGACTCGTCGTCGTTTCGGGATCGAGTGGCAAGTCGACGACGACGAAGATGCTCGTTGCGATCCTTCGCGCCCATGGCGTCGACGTGTTCACGAATCCGTCGACCGCCAATATCAGCCAGGGGCTGACGTCGGCACTGCTCGAGCGGGCCGACTGGCGTGGGCGGGTACCCGGCGACGTCGCGGTACTCGAGATGGACGAGGGCCATGGCGCCCTCGTCATGCAGGGTGTCGATGCGCGCGTCGTCACGCTCATGAACGTCATGGTCGACCAGATCGACCGATTCCACGACTCGGAGATGGTCGCGGCGATGCTCGAGCGCATCGCCGCACGGGCCGGTGAGGCGGTCATCGTGAACGCCGACGACGCCTACCTCGAGCGCATCGCGAACCGTGTGCCGCCGAATGTCGCCGTCCATCGATTCGGGGTCGCACCCGAAGTGCTGGCTGCCGCACCTCGTGGGCTCGGTTACACCGAGACGAGTGCCGCGCGACTGCCGACTGGCTCCGGCGTGCGCGTCGACGCGGTCGACGCCGCGGCCGCGGTGCTCGACGATGCCGGGTCATCCGTGGCGATCGGGCTTCCAGCGCGTGGCATCCACTACGCCGTCGATGCTGCCGCCGCGTACGCGACGGCCAAGGCGGTCCTCACCGACCGGTTCGCGCCCGAGACGGCGTCGGCCGCGCTCAGCGCGATTCCTGCGGTGTTCGGGCGAGGCGAGCGCACACGTGTGCGTGGCCACGAGGTCGAGTTCGTGCTCGTGCAGAACCCCGCAAGCTACCAACTCAACGTCGACAGCATCGCGCCGGGCACCGAGCAGGTACTGTTCGCGATCGGCTCCGACGTGCGCGACCCGTCGTACTTCTGGCCGACGGATGCCTCGTCGCTCGGCCGCGTCTCGATCGTGAGCGGGTCGAAGGCGGCCGAGGCTGCGCTGATGCTCGCCTACGACGGCGTCGACATCGACCGCGTCGAGCCCGACCTTTCACGTGCACTCGACGACTTCCTCGCGATGCCGGAGCCCGACGTCGGGGTGAAGACCATCGTCTTCACGGCTGATGCGATGCGCCGCACACGCGCCCATCTCGGACTCGCGGGAGCAGAATGACCCTCACCATCGTCTCGCTCCTGCCCGGGCTGGCGAACACCAACGGCGACGCGGAGAACGCGCGAGTGCTCGCATCCCGTGCGAACTGGGCCGGCGTGGCTGCTCAGGTCGTCGACGTCGAGGGGCCCGACGACCTGCCCGAGCGAGTCGATGCGGTCGTACTCGGTTCCGGCAGCGACGCCGCGCTCGATCGGAGCCGAGCCGCGCTCATCACGATGCACGACGAGCTGCGCCGTTGGGGCACCGAAGGTCTGCCCATCCTCTCGATCGGCACCGGATGGGAGCTCTTGAGCTGGGGCATCGAGCTGGCTGACGGCCGCACTGTCGAGGGGCTCGGCATCCTCCCCGGCAGGGCCGTGCCTCGCGCGGGCCGAGTCACCGGCGACCTCGTGGTGAAGATGCCTCGCTTGGGAACCCTCGTCGGCTTCGAGAACCACGCCCGCGACTACCTCGGCGCGGAGGGCTCTCCGCTCGGCCGTGTGCAAGCCGGCCACGGCAACGGACGCGAGTCGGGTCAAGAGGGTGTGTCCATGGGCAGTGTCTACGGCACGCACCTGCACGGACCGGTGCTCGCGAAGAATCCGGCGTTCGCCGATCATCTGCTCGGCATCATGGCCTCTCGTGCCGGGCTCGAGTACGCCCCCGGAGAGCGGACCCGAACCGTCGACGGGTACGCTTCGGCGGCTCGGGCGGCGCAGCTCGCCGCGGCTGGAGTACCCGTCCCCGCGTCCTGACGGCGGTCGGCCGGGTCAGTGTGGTCGGACGCGAGCGAGGTCGGACGCTCAGCGCCGATCAGTGCCGGGAAACGACGAACGCCCCGGGTGAGCCCGGGGCGTTCGCGAGTTCGTATCAGTTGCGGTCGTCGGCCTGCAGCTTGCTCGACTCGTCGTGCCAGCTGTGGGCGATCTGCGAGAGCTTCTCCTGGTGCTTGCGGCCGTGGTGGGCGCAGAACAGCAGTTCGCCGCTCGCGACGACGACGCGGATGTACGCCTGCGCGCCGCACGCGTCACATCGATCAAGCGCGGTGAGCTCGTAAGGGGTCTCGAGTTCATCGACCGCACCGGTGGTCTCGGTGTATTGGGTCATGGCTCCTCCTTCGTCGCTCATGCTCGGTGTTCCGTTCATCAATGAAAACACGTGAGAGGCCTCGTTCCTTCCGTTGGGCCGGGCATTTCGCTCAGCGCGTAGCGCCTGACCGGATGTGTCGGTGCGGCTCAGTAGGCTTGACCGACGTGAGCTCCGACTATTCCGCCCGCCATCTCTCCGTGCTCGAAGGCCTCGAGGCTGTGCGCAAGCGACCCGGCATGTACATCGGTTCGACCGACTCGCGCGGCCTCATGCACTGTCTCTGGGAGATCATCGACAACTCCGTCGACGAGGCGCTCGCAGGCCATGGCACCGACATCGGCGTGACGCTGCACCCCGATGGCAGCGTCGAGGTGCGTGACCGTGCACGCGGCATCCCGGTCGACATCGAACCCAAGACCGGACTCTCGGGTGTCGAGGTCGTCTTCACCAAGCTGCACGCGGGCGGCAAGTTCGGCTCGGGCTCCTATGCGGCCTCCGGAGGTCTGCACGGTGTCGGCGCCTCAGTCGTCAACGCGCTCTCCGAGCGGCTCGATGTCGAGGTCGATCGCGACGGCAAGACCTGGGCGATGTCGTTCCACCGCGGCGAACCCGGCAACTTCGCCGATACGGGGGCCCCGTCACCCGACGCGCCGTTCACGCCGTTCGAACAGCGCAGCGAGCTTCGGGTGGCAGGCAAGGTCGCAAAGGGCGTCACCGGCACGCGCATCCGCTACTGGGCCGACCGGCAGATCTTCACCAAAGGCGCAGAGTTTCAGACCGAGGAACTGCTCGGACGCGCGCGACAGACGGCATTTCTCGTGCCCGGTCTCGCGCTCGACGTCACCGACGAACGAGGCGAGGCACCGCAGACCACCTCGTTCCAGTTCGACGGCGGCATCTCCGAGTTCGTCGAGCACCTGGCATCCGATGCTCCGCTCACCGATGTCTGGCGTCTGACCGGCACCGGCCACTTCACCGAGACCGTTCCCGTGCTCACCGACGGTGGCGCCATGGTGCCTACCGAGCTGAAGCGCGAGTGTGCGGTCGACATCGCACTGCGATGGGGCACCGGTTACGACACCGTCATCCGCTCGTTCGTGAACATCATCGCGACGCCGAAGGGCGGCACCCATCAGGCGGGCTTCGACCAGGGTCTCCTGAAGTTCCTGCGTCAGCAGGTCGAGCAGAACGCACGACGTCTGAAGGCCGGTAACGACAAGCTCGAGAAAGACGACGTGCTCGCGGGGCTCACTGCGGTCGTCACCGTGCGCCTGCCCGAGCCGCAGTTCGAAGGCCAGACGAAAGAGGTGCTCGGCACCCCGGCCGCGCGTGCCATCGTCTCCGGTGTGCTCACGAAAGAGCTCGGCGCGCGCTTCACCTCCACGAAGCGCGACGACAAGGCGCAGTCGGCGCTGCTGCTCGACAAGGTCGTGGCCGAAATGAAGTCGCGCATCTCCGCGCGAGCCCACAAAGAAACGCAGCGCCGAAAGAACGCACTCGAGAGCTCGTCGTTGCCGGCGAAGCTCGTCGATTGCCGATCGAACGACGTTGCCCACAGTGAGCTGTTCATCGTCGAGGGCGACTCCGCGCTCGGCACGGCGAAGCTCGCTCGGGACAGCGAGCACCAGGCGCTGCTGCCGATTCGCGGCAAGATCTTGAACGTGCAGAAGGCCAGCGTCGCCGACATGCTCGGCAACGCCGAGTGCGCCTCGATCATCCAGGTGATCGGTGCCGGGTCCGGTCGCAGCTTCGATCTCTCAACGGCGCGATACGGCAAGGTCATCCTGATGGCCGACGCCGACGTCGACGGTGCGCACATCCGCACATTGCTCCTGACTCTCTTCTTCCGCTACATGCGACCGATGATCGAGAACGGCCGTGTTTTCGCCGCGGTGCCGCCGTTGCATCGCGTCGTGGTCATGAATCCGGGCTCGAAGCCCAATGAGACCATCTACACGTACTCCGAGGCCGAGTTGCAGGGGGTGCTCAAGACGCTCGACAAGCAGAAGAAGCGATACCAAGACCCGATCCAGCGCTACAAGGGCCTCGGCGAGATGGACGCCGATCAGCTGGCCACGACCACGATGGATCGTCGGCACCGGACCCTCCGCCGTGTCGGTATCGGAGATGCCGAGAATGCAGGACGCGTGTTCGAGCTGCTCATGGGCAATGAGGTCGCCCCTCGCAAGGAGTTCATCATCGAGAGTTCCGACACGCTCGAGCGTGACCGCATCGACGTCTAAGAACCCGCCGCGACTCGCGCGACCGGCGACTCCAGCATCGCAGCGCCCGGAGCCCATGCCTGCGATGAGGGCCCGGGTCGCATCACCGTAGAAGTCAGTCGCCGGAACGTCGAGGCGCGCCATGGCATTGACCACCGCGTCCGCATCGGCGGTCAACCGCCGCACGTCGGCGACATCGGTGATGTCGCCCTCGACCGCATCCAATCCAGGGCGTGCGCCCGGATCTCGCACGACCGCTCGCACATCATGTCGTCGTCTGCGCGCCACCTCGAGTGTCGGCTGAGCGCACGGCGAACCGGGCCTCAACCGATGCGCACGCCGATCGTGCTGACGACGGCGTCGAGCGGCTGGCCCGACGCATCGCGTTTGGCACCGACATCTGGCAAGGTGCGCGTCGAACCATCGGGCCCGACGGCGAGCGCAGGGGAGCGGCCGACCCACGCGAGATGCAGCGCGTCTTCACCTTTCAAGAAGCGTTGAGCTCGCACACCTCCCGTCGCACGGCCCTTCGCCGGGAACTCTGCGAACTCGCTCACCTTCGCGCTGCCGGGGTCTGCGCCGAGCAGCGTGTCGGTACTGGCCGCGATCGTCACGACAACCGATTCAGCTGCAGTATCCGCTGCGAGGCTCGTGAAGTGAATGACGTGCGCACCGCCGCCGAGGTTGATGCCGGCCATGCCGCCCGCGGCGCAGCCCTGGGGGCGAACCGTGGAGGCCGCGAACCGCAGCAACTGCGCATCGGATGCCACGAACACGAGCTCATCGCTCTCATCGCCCTGCACTGCGCCGATGACCTCGTCGCCCGCCTTGAGCCCGATCACCTCGAACTCGGGCTTGCTGGGGTACGCGCCCGTCGCCACGCGCTTGACCACCCCTTGCCTGGTACCGAGCGCGATCGAGCGGTCGGAGTCGAGTGAGACGATCGCGAGCACCTTCTCGTCGCGGTTGGGGAGCGTGAGGTAATCGCCGATCTTCACGCCGGCTCCCAGCTGCACCGACGTCGGCGGCAGCATCGGCAGGTCGACGGGCGTGAAGCGGATGAGCCTGCCGAGACTCGTCACGGCGCCGATCTCGGCACGGCTCGTCGTGTCGAGCGTCGACCGAATGGCATCGTGCTTGCTGCGGCGCGCCGGCGCAGTGATCACCGGCGGGCCGTCGTCGCCGACGGGGAGGTCGACCCGCGCGATGCGCCCGGTCGCGGAGAGGAAGACCCGGCACGGGACATCCGCGACTTCGAGAACTGCGGCGGCGCGCTTCGCCGCCGCGCCCGCGATGCTGGGCCGCGCATCGGTGAGCAAGGTGCGTCGCGGCGTGCCGAAGCGCTCGGCGATCTCGGCTAATTCGTCGGAGACGAGGGCCTCGATGCGATGCCGGCTCGAGAGCAGGGCCTCCAGCTCGGCGATCTCGGCGCGGAGCTTGTCGCGTTCGGTTTCGAGGTCGATGCGCGAGAACTTCGTGAGTCGCCGCAACTGCAGTTCGAGGATGTAGTCGGCCTGCACCACGCTGAGGTCGAAGACCTCGATCAGGCGCGCTCGGGCGGCGGCGGTGTCGTCGCTCGAACGGATCAGTTGGATGACCTCGTCGATGTCGAGGATCGCGATGAGCAGGCCGTCGACCAGGTGGAGGCGCTCGCGCTTGCGGGCGAGCCGGTATTCGGAGCGGCGAGTCACCACCGAGATGCGGTGCGCAACGTAGACCTGCAGGAGTTCGCGGAGCCCGAGGGTCTGCGGGCCGCCGTTGACGAGCGCGACGTTGTTGATGTTGAAGGAGTCTTCGAGCGGTGTGAGTCGGTAGAGCTGTTCGAGCACGGCGTCAGGACTGAACCCGGTCTTGATGCCGATGACGAGTCGCAGGCCGTTGGTGCGGTCGGTCAGGTCGGTGACATCCGAGATGCCGCTGATCTTCTTCGCGTTGACGCCGTCTTTGATCTTCTCGATGACCTTCTCGGGGCCGACGAGGTAGGGCAGCTCGGTGACGACGAGCCCGGTCTTGCGGGCCGTGATGGATTCGACGCTGACCTTCGCGCGGGTCTTGAAGCTGCCGCGGCCTGTGGCATAGGCATCTGCGATGCCGGCGAGCCCCACAATCGTGCCGCCCGTGGGCAGGTCGGGGCCGGGAACGAACTCCATGAGCTCTTCGAGCGTCGCGTTGGGATGGGCGATGAGGTGCCGGGCCGCCCCGACCACCTCGATGAGGTTGTGCGGCGCCATGTTCGTGGCCATGCCGACGGCGATGCCGCTCGCACCGTTGACCAGCAGGTTGGGGTACGCGGCGGGCAGCACCTCGGGCTGCGTGAGCTGGTTGTCGTAATTCGGCACGAAGTCGACGACATCCTCGTCGAGGCCGTCGGTCATCGCGAGGGCGGGGGATGCGAGCCGCGCCTCGGTGTACCGCGGCGCGGCGGGGCCGTCGTCGAGTGAGCCGAAATTGCCGTGGCCGTCGATCAGCGGCACCCGCAGCGTGAAGGCCTGTGCCATGCGCACGAGTGCGTCGTAGATCGCCGTGTCGCCATGGGGGTGCAGCTTGCCCATGACCTCGCCCACGACGCGGGCCGATTTCACGTGCCCGCGGTCGGGCCGCAGGCCCATCTCGGTCATCTGGTAGAGGATGCGCCGCTGCACGGGCTTCAGCCCGTCACGTGCGTCTGGGAGCGCTCGTGAGTAGATGACCGAGTACGCGTATTCGAGGAACGAACCCTGCATCTCGGTGGCGACGTCGACGTCTTCGATGCGTTCGACGATCGTCTCTTCAGCGGGCTGATTCTTGGCTCGGCTCATCCGTCGTCTCTATGGCAAGCGTGCGAACACGCAGGAACAGGGGCGCGCCCGGCCTGTGCCAGACTGGGCGCGATGTCTGCCATGCTACCCGTGCCCGCCGACACCGTTCCGCGCCTTGCCGGGGTGCTCGGCAGTTCGATCTCGAGCCTCCGAGCTGCTCCGAACGACTTGGGGCTGCCCGTGGCGTCGAGCGTCGTCGTCGTGGTCGTCGACGGACTGGGCGCATCGAACCTGCAGGCGCGCGCCGGCCATGCGAGATTCCTCGCCTCCCGCATGGGCAAGCGCGACGTCATCCGCACGGTGTTCCCCTCGACGACGGCTGCGGCCCTTGCGACATTTGCCACAGGGAAGGCGCCGGGCGAGCACGGACTCGTCGGCTACCGAGTGCTCGACGCCGCGCACGACCGCGTCGTCAACCAGTTGAGCGGCTGGGATGACGACATGCGGCCCGAGAGCTGGCAACGCGTTCCCACCGTCTTCGAGACCGCACGTGCGGCCGGAACCGCCAGCTACGCGATCGGCGCTGCACGCTACGCCGACTCGGGCTTCACGCGCGCGGTGCTCCGCGGGGCGGAATATCGCCCCGCAGCATCCGTCGTCGACCGCTTCGCCGAGGCCGCGCGTCTCATCTCGTCCGGCGAGCCGGCCCTGGTCTACCTGTATGTGCCCGAACTCGACCAGGCGGCGCACTCGCACGGCTGGCAGTCCGACCGGTGGCTCGGCCTACTGGAAGAACTCGACGCCGAACTCGCTGCATTCGAGGGTCGGATGCCTCGTGGGGCGGGGCTCCTCGTCACCGCCGACCACGGGGTCATCGACGTTCCATCGCACCGGCACGTGTACATCGACGCCGATCTCGCCCTGCTCGACGGTATCCGGCACGTCGGCGGTGAGCCGCGCTGTCTCTCGCTCTATTTCGAGCCCGAGTTCGATGCGAGCTCCCGGGCGGCGCTCCTCGAGTCCTGGCGCGCCGCCGAGGCGTCTCGGGCCTGGGTGCTGGGTCGCGACGAGGCGATCGACGCCGGACTCTACGGAACGGTCGACCCTGCGGTGCGCGAGCGGATCGGCGACATCGTCATCGCAGCTCGTGCAGGCATCGCCTACTATGACCGGCGCGAAGCCAACCGGCAGGCCGAATCGATGATCGGCCAGCACGGCTCGCTGAGCGACGAGGAGACGCGAGTGCCGCTCATCCGCGGGGGAGTGTTCGCACGCGCGTGATTCCGCGGCGCGGCGAGCGCGGCCGAGGGGTCATGGGTGTCGTCACCGGACAACGCCCGCGCCGCGACATCCGTCTCAGGAGGGGTACTGTCCGCGCTTGACCTGCGGCTTCGGAAGGCGCAGCGGGCGAAGCTGCAGCGCCCGCATCGCGGCGTACCAGCGCACCCGCTCCACCTTGTCGGCTCCGAACTTCGCACCGAGCTTCTTCGTCAGGATGAAGCCGAGCACGACCGAGTCGATGACCGCGACGAGGAAGAACGCCCAGAGCGAGAGGATGCCGATCGATTGCACCTCGGGGCTCGGCACGAACGTCAGCAGGATGACGGCGAACATCACCGGGATGAGGATCTCACCGATGCTGAACCGCGCGTCGACATAGTCGCGCACGTACCGCTTCTGCGGGCCGCGATCGCGGGCGGGCAGGTAGCGCTCGTCGCCGACGGCCATGCCGACCCGAGCGCGCTCTCGCGACTCGGCGGCCTTCGCGCGCGCCTGCTTCGCTGCTTCTTTGCGGTCGTTCGGCACGAGCGGCCGCTTGCGGGCCGCCTCCTGCTGCGCACGACTCGGCGTGGGCGCGCCCTTGCCCTTCAGGCGAGCCTGGGTCTCTTCGAGCGTCTCGGCGCTCGGTTCATCGGTGTTGTTCGGCTGCTTGGCCACGGGAGTCCTCGAATCGGTTCCCCTTAAGATTACCGGCATGACCGAGACTTCTCCCGCTTCCCGCGGAACCTCCGACACTCCGACGACGAGCGACGCCCTGCGCGGTGCCGTCGAAGCCGCCTTCCCGACCACCATCGCAGACCTCACACGTCTCGTGAAGATCCCGTCAGTCTCATGGGCCGCGTTCGATCCGGCCCACGTCGACACGAGTGCAGAGGCGGTGGCGGAGCTCGTGCGCGGGCTCGGCGTCTTCGACCTCGTCGAGATCCGTCGCGCGGCGATCGGAGAAGGCGACGCCCCGGATACCCCGCTGGGCAAGCCGGCCGTCGTGGCACGCCGGGCGGCGCGCAACGGGCGACCCGCCGTGCTGCTCTACGCCCACCACGACGTGCAGCCGCCCGGCCAAGACGAGGACTGGGAGACCGCCCCGTTCGAACCGACGCTTCGCGGAGATCGCCTCTACGGGCGCGGCGCCGCCGACGACAAGGCCGGGGTGATGGCGCACATCGGTGCCATCCGTGCGCTGACCGAAGTGCTCGGCACGGAGTTCGATCTCGGCATCGCACTGTTCATCGAAGGGGAGGAGGAGTCCGGATCGCTCTCGTTCGCCAACTTCCTCCGCGAGAACCGCGACGTGCTCGCCGCCGACGCGATCGTGGTCGCGGACTCCGGCAACTGGGATCTCGAGACGCCGGCGCTCACGGTCGCGCTCCGGGGTGCCGTCGCCTTCCGTCTGCGCGTGTCGACGCTGGCACACGCATCGCACTCGGGCATGTTCGGCGGCGCGGTGCCCGACGCGATGCTCGCGGCCATCCAGCTGCTCGCGACGCTGCACGACGCCGACGGGGCCGTC
This sequence comes from Agromyces sp. Y182, assembly GCF_059445385.1. Classification (NCBI taxonomy): domain Bacteria; kingdom Bacillati; phylum Actinomycetota; class Actinomycetes; order Micrococcales; family Microbacteriaceae; genus Agromyces; species Agromyces sp. Y182. The sequence continues at coordinate 368,855 of NZ_JCAIUF010000002.1, forward strand.
GCCGTCGAGGGCCTCACCTCGGCCGATCTCGAGACGCCCGCCTACGACGAGGCGCAGTTGCGTTCCGAGACGGGACTCCTCGACGGTGTGACGCCGATCGGACGCGGAGAGATCCTCTCGCGCATCTGGGCGCAGCCATCGATCACGATCACGGGCATCGACGCCCCGACGGTCGCGAACGCCTCCAACACCCTGGTGCCGAGTGTCGCGGTGCGGATCAGTGCACGCGTGGCGCCGGGGCAGAGCGATGTCGACGCACTCGCGGTGATCCGCGGCCACCTCGAGCGTCATGCGCCGTTCGGTGCGCACCTCGAGTTCGATGCGTTCGAGCTCGGCAACCCCTTCCTCGTCGACACCTCGGGCTGGGCGGTCGCCGAGTCCAATGCGGCGATGGCCGAAGGATGGGGCAAGGAGCCCGTCGAGATCGGCGTCGGCGGCTCCATTCCGTTCATCGCGGAACTCGTCGCCGAGTTCCCGTCGGCGCAGATCCTCGTCACCGGCGTCGAGGACCCGGAGTCTCGAGCTCACAGCCCGAACGAGTCGCTGCACCTCGGCGTCTTCCAGCGTGCGCTGCTGAGCGAGGCGCTGTTCCTCGCCCGCCTCGACGCCCGCGCTGAAGATTCCTGAGAGCGCGCCGGACGCACTCTCCGTTTCGGGAGTTACCATGGAGACAGGTTCCGTTTGACGCACCGAGGAGAGACATGAGCGACACGATCATCGAGACCACGCACGGCGTGAAGCTGAGCGACCCCGCCGCCGACAAGGTGCGCAATCTCCTCGCACAAGAGGGGCGAGACGATCTCCGCCTCCGGGTGGCCGTGCAGCCCGGTGGCTGTTCGGGACTCATTTACCAGCTCTACTTCGACGAGCGCCTCCTCGACGGCGATGCCGTCGTCGATTTCGAGGGTGTCGAGGTCGTCGTCGACAAGATGAGCGTGCCCTACCTCGATGGCGCCGCGATCGACTTCGAAGACACCATCCAGAAGCAGGGTTTCACGATCGACAACCCCAACGCAGAGGGCAGCTGTGCATGCGGTGACTCGTTCCACTGAGTCACTGACGTCTACTCCGAAGGGAGGCCGCGAGAGCGGCCTCCCTTCGTCATTTGCGCCGGTCGAGCGGGAATTCCGTGGAACGGCACACCCGACACCGCCGTCGGGTGCACACCCCGGGGGTCGAGTCGGAGTAGGCTAGGCAACGATCAACGCGCTTCGCTGTGAAGCGCCTTCGAGTCTCCCGAAAGGTCACCGGTGCGCCACAATCGCCGACTCCGATGGGCTGCAATTCCGATCGCAGCGTCACTCAGCCTCGTCCTCGCAGGGTGCACCCAGGCTCAGTTGAACGGATTCCTCCCCGGATTCGTTGAGGGGGAGGCGCCGGTCACGAACCATACCGATCTCGTCTCCGGACTCTGGGTCACCTCGTGGATCGTGCTGCTGATCGTCGGTGTCATCACTTGGGGTCTCACGATCTGGGCAGTCATCGCATACCGTCGCCGCAAGGGCCAGACCGGCCTGCCGGTGCAGTTGCGCTACAACATGCCGATCGAGGTGTTCTACACGATCGTCCCGCTCATCCTGGTGCTCGGATTCTTCGCCTTCACGGCGCGCGATCAGGCCGAGATCGAGCAGCGCTTCGCCGAAGACCAGATCGACGTCCAGGTCGAGGTCATCGCGAAGCAGTGGGCCTGGGACTTCAACTACGTCAAAGAAGACGTGTACTCGCCGGGCATCCAGGGCCAACTCTCCGACGAGGGTCCGAGGGGCTCACTCGTGCAGTCCGAGCTGCCGACCCTCTACCTGCCGGTCGGGGCGAACGTCGAGATCGAACTTGAATCCCGTGACGTCATCCACTCGTTCTGGGTTGTCGACTTCCTCTACAAGAAAGACATGTATCCGGGCAAGACGAACTACATGTCGTTCGTGCCCGAACGTGAGGGCACCTACGCCGGCAAATGCGCCGAGCTCTGCGGCGAGTACCACTCGCTCATGCTCTTCAACGTCGAGGTCGTCTCTCAGAGCGAGTACGACGACTACATCGAGTCGCTTCGCGACGCCGGCCAAGAGGGCCAGTTGTCCAGCGAGTACGACCGTAATCAGAACCTGCCCGGAACGGGCGCGCCCGAACTGAAAGAGGAGCACTAAGCCGCGATGAGCACCACGACCGCACCGGCTCGCCCCTCAGCGAGCGCGCTTCCGTTCGGCTCTTCCAAGGTCGAACACAAGGGCAACATCCTCGTCAAGTGGATCACGTCCACCGACCACAAGGTCATCGGGTACATGTACCTGATCACCGCGTTCATCTACTTCTGCATCGCCGGCGTGATGGCGCTGATCATCAGGGCGCAGCTCTTCGAGCCGGGCCTCGAGATCATCCAGACCCGTGAGCAGTACAACCAGCTGTTCACGATGCACGGCACGATCATGCTGCTGATGTTCGCCACCCCGCTGTTTGCGGGCTTCGCGAACGTGATCATGCCACTCCAGATCGGTGCTCCCGATGTGGCGTTCCCGCGACTGAACGCATTCGCGTACTGGCTCTTCAACTTCGGTTCGCTGATGGCCGTCGCGGGCTTCTTCACTCCGCAGGGCGCTGCGTCGTTCGGATGGTTCGCCTACCAACCACTCGCCTCGACGACGTTCTCACCAGGCGTCGGCGGCAACCTCTGGATGCTCGGCCTCGGCCTCTCCGGATTCGGCACGATTCTCGGTGCGGTCAACTTCATCACCACGATCATCACGATGCGCGCGCCCGGCATGACCATGTTCCGCATGCCGATCTTCACGTGGAACACGCTCGTCACGTCGATCCTCGTGCTGATGGCCTTCCCGGTGCTCGCCGCGGCGATCCTGGCCGCCGGCGCCGACCGTATCTTCGGTGCTCACGTGTTCGATCCAGCCAACGGTGGCGTCATCCTCTGGCAACACCTCTTCTGGTTCTTCGGCCATCCAGAGGTGTACATCATCGCCCTGCCGTTCTTCGGCATCGTCTCCGAAATCTTCCCGGTGTTCAGCCGAAAGCCGATCTTCGGGTACAAGACGCTCATCTATGCGACGATCGCGATCGCTGCGCTCTCGGTCACGGTGTGGGCGCACCACATGTACGTCACGGGCTCGGTGCTGCTGCCGTTCTTCGCCTTGATGACGATGCTCATCGCAGTGCCGACCGGCGTGAAGATCTTCAACTGGATCGGCACGATGTGGCGAGGCTCGATCACGTTCGAGACGCCGCTCATCTGGTCGCTCGGCTTCCTGATCACGTTCGTCTTCGGCGGTCTCACGGGCGTGATCCTCGCGTCGCCACCGCTGGACTTCCACGTCTCCGACACGTACTTCGTCGTCGCCCACTTCCACTACGTCGTCTTCGGCACCGTCGTGTTCGCGATGTTCGCCGGCTTCTACTTCTGGTGGCCGAAGTGGACCGGCAAGATGCTGAACGAGACGCTCGGCAAGTGGCACTTCTGGCTGCTGTTCATCGGCTTCCACACGACGTTCCTCATCCAGCACTGGCTGGGTGTCGTCGCGATGCCACGACGGTACTACTCGTATCTGCCGGAAGACAACATCACGTGGATGAACCAGCTGTCGACGATCGGTGCCGGCATCCTGGCGGTCTCGATGATCCCGTTCCTCCTGAACGTCTACATCACGGCTCGACGCGCACCGAAGGTGACCGTCAACGATCCATGGGGGTACGGTGGTTCGCTCGAATGGGCAACCAGCTGCCCGCCGCCGCGGCACAACTTCACGTCGATCCCACGCATCCGTTCGGAGCGACCCGCGTTCGACCTGAACCACCCCGAGGCCGGCATCCCGGTCGGCATCGGGCCCGCGAAGGATGCCCCGCAGGCGCCCACGTATGATGCCGCGTCGGAGGAGATCAAGTAATGCGCGCGAACGCCAATCTCTTCTGGATCCTCACGGTCTTCCTCCTGCTGGTGGCGGGAACATACATCGGGTGGAGCTGGGCTGACAACGCTTCGCATGGACGCGACCACCCAGAATGGGCCGGTTCCGTCGCCCTCACGCTGACTGCCGTGCTGAGCGCGTTCATCGCCTTCTACCTCGGCCGAGTGCACAAGGCGCAGGGAGCAGAACTGCCCGAAGACCGCCTCGACGCGAACATCGACGACGGCGACGCGGAGCTCGGCTTCTTCAGCCCCTGGAGCTGGTGGCCGATCATGTTGGCCGGCGCTGCCGCCCTGATGTTCCTCGGCCTCGCCATCGGGGTCTGGATCTCGTTCATCGCCGTCGGGCTCGGTGTCATCAGCCTGGTCGGTTGGGTCTACGAGTACTACCGCGGGAACTTCGCCCGCTGATATCGTCCGACGCTCTGAGACAGCCCCCGTGCCCTTGCGGCCACGGGGGCTGTTTCCTTCGCTCGGGTTCGATCAGTCGGCGATGGCGCCGCGCGTCGCGGCATCTGCTGCCGCGCGGAGGAATGCGACGATGTCGACCGAGACCGTCACGGTCATGGCCTCGGGCGCCTCGACATCGCCTGGGGCCGCACGATGGTGCGCCGCGGGTCCCATGTCGACCAGCAGGTTCCGCATCGCAGGGTCCGTGGCGAGCTCGTACTCGACGCGTGTCGTGGTGACCAGGTCGAATCCGACGCCGCTGAATTGACCGATCACCAACTCCGCCTTGCCGTCGGGTACGTCGAGTGCGGCCCCGAGTCGACGGAGCTCGACGAAATGCGACGCCGTCGGCACGACGACGACGAGCGCGCCGTTCACACGCACGATGCGAGCGAACTCGGCGGGGTTTCGGGGTGCGAACACGTTGATGGCGGCATCGGCGGATGCATCACGGATCGGGAGTGGGCGCCAGAGATCGACCACGACGCCTGTCGCGTCTGGCACGTGACGCATGGCCATACGCACCGCCGTCGGCGATCTATCGGCCAGCAGCACCGAGGTGGTGCCGATGGACTCAGCGAGTCGCCGTGCATAATATCCGGTACCGCAGCCGAGATCGGCGATCCGAATCGCCTGCCCTGAGCCACCCACGGCCGTGTTGGGTTCTGGATGGCCCGGTCGATCACCAAGAGCCAACCGGGTCGCGTCGACGATGGCAGACGCGATCGGGTCGTACGCCCCGGACTCCAGCAGCGACGATCGAGCCTCGAGCATGCCGCGATCGTCGCCCATCGTGCGCGGCGCTCGAGGGGGGAGGAGTGTGACGCCGCCGCGCTTGGAGAGGTCGAACCGGTGTCCGCTCACGCAACCGAGCACACCATCGGCGACGGTGCCGAGGTTTTGCATGCAGTTCGGGCACCGCAGCCAAGTCGAGTCGATCGACATGGCGCGGTGCCCGAATCCGTCTACTGGTTTTCTCAGTGGTGGGTGTCGTGCCCGGCCTCGAGCTCGCCCTTCGTGACCGGCGCGATGCGGTCTTCGAAGAACCAGCGCGAGAGTGCCGCGCGCGTGCGCTGACCGAAGGTGATCTTGCCACGAGCGTTCGGGCGCAGCATGAGCGGCTCGTACGTCTCTTGGCTCACGAGCCTCCAGCGGTCGTACTCGTCGAGCGGCTGGTGCACCTCGATGAACTCGCCGCCGGGCAGCTTCACGATGCGACCCGACTCATAGCCGTGCAGCACGATCTCGCGATCCTTCTTTTGCAGGGCGATGCACACGCGCTTCGTGATGAAGAACGCGATGAACGGCCCGATGATCACCGCGGCTTGGAGGGCGTGGATCACACCCTCCATGGTGAGAGAGAAGTGCGTGGCCAGGATGTCGGAGCTTGCTGCGGCCCACAGGCCGGCGTAGAACGTCACGCCTGCCGCACCGATGGCGGTACGCGTGGGGGCGTTCCGCGGACGATCGGCGATGTGGTGCTCTCGCTTGTCGCCCTTCACCCAGGCCTCGATGAATGGGTAGATCAGCGCCAGCACGATGAAGATGCCGATGGCGATGAGCGGGACGAGGATGTTGAACGACCACGTGCGGTCGAGCCAGACGAACTCCCAACCCGGCGGGATGAGACGGAGGGCGCCGTCGGCGAAGCCGATGTACCAGTCGGGCTGTGTACCGGCCGAGACGGGCGACGGGTCGTAGGGGCCGTAGTTCCAGATCGGGTTGATCGTGAACAGCGCCGCGATGAGGGCGACCACGCCCCAGATGATGAACATGAAGCCGCCGGCCTTCGCCGCGTAGATCGGCAGGATGGGCGGGCCGACGGAGTTGGTCGGTTCTCGACCGGGACCGGCGAACTGCGTGTGCTTGTGGATGAACACGTACACGACGTGAACCGCGATGAGCGCGACGACGAGTGCCGGCAGCAACAGGATGTGCAGCGTATAGAGGCGTCCGACGATGGCATCGCCGGGGAACTCGCCGCCGAAGAAGAGGAACGAAGCCCACGTGCCCACGAGCGGCATGCCCTTGAGAATGCCGTCGATGATGCGGAGTCCGTTGCCGGAGAGCAGATCGTCGGGGAGGGAGTAGCCCGTGAATCCTTCGGCCATCGCGAGGATGAAGAGGATGAAGCCGAACACCCAGTTGATCTCACGGGGCTTGCGGAACGCGCCGGTGAAGAACACGCGCAGCATGTGCAAGCCGATGGCGGCCACGAACAGCAGAGCCGCCCAGTGGTGCATCTGACGAACGAAGAGTCCGCCTCGGATGTCGAACGAGATGTCGAGCGTCGATGCCATCGCCACCGACATCTCGACGCCCTTCAGCGGAACGTACGAGCCGTTGTAGTGCACCTCGGCCATCGACGCCTGGAAGAAGAACGTCAAGAAGGTACCGGAGATGAGAATGACGATGAAGCTGAAGAGCGCGACCTCGCCGAGGAGGAAGGACCAATGGTCGGGGAAGGCCTTGCGCCCGAGACCCTTGATCGCGACGGCGATGCCCGTGCGGTCGTTGACGTACTCGGATGCCTCTGCCGTGAATGAGCGCTTGACAGGCGCAGGCGAGGGCGTTCGCGTCGATACGGTGCTCAATGGCGCTCCCAGAAGCTCGGGCCGACGGGTTCGGTGAAGTCGCTCCGCGCGATGAGATAACCCTCGTCATCGACCGCGATCGGAAGCTGAGGAAGGGGCCGGGCCGCGGGGCCGAAGATGACCTCGCAGTTGTTCGCCACATCGAACTGCGACTGGTGGCACGGGCAAAGCAGGTGATGCGTGTGCTGCTCATACAGTGCGACGGGGCATCCGACGTGCGTGCAGATCTTCGAGTACGCGACGATGCCGTCGTACGCCCAGGACTCACGGCCCGGGGCCGGATGCAGCTCACTCGGCTCGAGCCGCATGAGCAGTACCGCGGCTTTCGCCTTCTCATCGAGTCTGCCGTGCTCGAGATCGTTGAGTCCTTCGGGGATCACATGGAACGCGCTGCCGATCGTGACGTCGCCGGCCTTGATCGGCACGCCGGAAGGGTCGAGTGCGAGGCGAGTACCCTTCGCCCACATCGTGTGGCTGAGGAGCTCGACCGGGAGTTGATCCTGTGGCGCCAGCCCGCGGAACAGCACGATCGCCGGCAACGGGAACACGAGGAGTGCACCGATGAGGCTGTTCCGAATGACGGAGCGGCGAGAGAAGCCCGACTCCTCGTCGGCCTCGCGGAACACCTCGATGGCGCCCTGCTTCGTGGCCTCGCTCCCACCGATCGGGTGACGGGTGTCGACCGACTCGGGGGAGGTCATGAGCGACTTGCCCCAGTGCACCGCACCGAAACCGATTGCGAGAAGTGCGAGGGTGGCGCCCAAGCCGAAGAACAGGTTGTTGAGACGTACTGCACCGACGTCGTTCGACTCGATGGGGAAGAGCATGTACGCGGCGATGGCCCACACGCTGCCGATCACCGAGAGGTAGAAGAGCGTATAGACCGTTCGCTGGGCTCGGTTCTCGCGCTTCGGGTTCTCATCGGTGACGCGAGCGCGGTGCGGCTCGAATCCGGGATTCTCGAACCCGTCGTGCGGGATGACCGCTGTGCCGGGCGATCCGGCGTATTCGTGCGCGGCGTGCGACGAGTCGGCAGCGACGAGCTCTTCGCCGCTGTGGTCGTCCTGTGCCATGGTTCTCCTTCTTCAGCTACTTCAGTGCTGGGCGTGCGCTAGTTGGATTTCGCCGTGATCCACACGGTGATCGCGACGATCGCGCCGAGACCGAAGATCCAGATGAACAGGCCCTCTGCGACCGGTCCGAGCGAGCCGAGCTCGATTCCGCCGGGCGAGCGATTGTCTTGCACGTACTTGAGGTACGTGATCACGTCGCGCTTGTCTTCCGGCGAGATGTTCAGGTCGTTGAAGACCGGCATGTTCTGGGGGCCGGTGACCATGGCCTCGTAGATGTGCACGCCCGAGACATTCGTCAGCGGGGGAGCGAACTTTCCCTCGGTGAGGGCGCCACCCGCGCCGGCCACGTTGTGGCACATCGCGCAGTTGATGCGGAAGAGCTCCGCGCCGTTGGCTGCGTCGCCGCCGCCATTGGTGAGGTGATCATCGGGGATGTCGGGACCGGGGCCGAGCGAAGCGACGTAGTAGGCGAGCTGCTTGACCTGATCGTCGGTGAACTGCACCGGCTTCTGCTGCGCCTGCGGACCCTGCATCTGCATCGGCATGCGGCCGGTGCCGACCTGGAAGTCGACGGCGGCGGCACCGACGCCGACGAGGCTCGGTCCGGTGTCGCTGCCCTGCGCCTCGAGTCCATGGCAGGTGGCGCAGTTGGCCTGGAAGAGCTTCTTGCCCTGTTCGATGGTCTGCTGCGAGTCGGGGTCGATCTCGGCCTGCGCGATGGTGCCGCTGCTGAGGGCCGCGTACGCGCCACCGGTGAAGACGAGGCCGAGCGCGAGGAGCGCGACGGTGGCGAGCGGGTGCCGGCGTCCGGTGCGTCGCTTCTGGCGAGTCATGGGTAACTTCCTGTTCACGGGCATGCTGTGCTGACGCTCCTGATGCGGCTTACTTGAGGACGTAGATGACGAGGAACAGTCCGATCCAGACGACGTCGACGAAGTGCCAGTAGTACGAGACGACGATCGCACTCGTCGCCTCGCGGTGACCGAAGTTCTTGACCGCGAAGACGCGGCCGATCACGAAGAGGAAGGCGAGCAAGCCACCGGTGACGTGCAGGGCATGGAAGCCGGTGGTGATGTAGAACGCCGAGCCGTAGGCGTTGGAGTCGATCGCAATTCCCTCGGAGACGAGGGTGGCGTACTCCCAGACCTGGCCGGCGACGAAGACGGCACCCATCGCGTACGTGAGGAAGAACCACTCGACCATGCCCCACTGCTTGGGCTTCCACCCGGTGGCGTATGGCTGCATGCGCTCCGCGGCGAAAACGCCGAACTGGCACGTGACTGATGACAACACCAGGATCAGCGTGTTCACCAACGCGTACGGCACGTTCAGCCGGCCTGCCTCGAACTCCCAGAGTTCGGGAGATGTCGACCGCAGCGTGAAGTAGATCGCGAAGAGTCCCGCGAAGAACATGACCTCGCTGCCGAGCCAGACGATCGTGCCCACCGCAACGGTGTTCGGTCGTTTGATCAGGGGCGCGCTCGCCTGATGAGTGATTGAGGTGCTCGTCACCATCCCATTATGGCTGAAACGAGGCCTGAGTTTTCGTCATCCGGGGGAGTCGTGTCGGGTCGACACGGTAAGGCGACCCTAAATCGAGCTGGGTGAAGGCCGCGAATCCGCCGTGAATCACGCATAGGATCGACGCATGCCCGCACGACAGCACTGGCCAGACATCCTGAATTCCCTCCTCGAGGGCACCGATCTCAGCGTTTCGGATGCCGCGTGGTGCATGGAGCAGGTCATGACGGGCGCGGTCAGCGAAGCGCAACTCGCTGCGTTTCTCGTCGCACTCCGAGTGAAGGGGGAGACGGTCGACGAGATCGTCGGGTTCCGCGACGCGATTCTCGAACACGCCGTGCCGCTGCCGGTGGATCCGATGGCGCTCGACATCGTCGGCACCGGTGGCGACCGCTTCGGTACCGTCAACGTCTCGACGATGGCGTCGATCGTCGCCGCGGCATCCGGAGTGCCGGTCATCAAGCACGGCAACCGGGCGGCGAGTTCCTCATCCGGATCCTCCGACGTGCTCGCGGCCCTCGGGCTCGACCTCGCGCTGCCCGCCGAGCGTGTCGCCGCCGTGCTCGGCGAGGCGGGCATCACCTTCGCCTACGCCGCCGCGTTCCACCCGGGCTTCCGCCACGCCGGGCGGGTTCGCGCCGAGCTCGGCGTGCCGACGGTCTTCAACTTCCTGGGGCCGCTCGCGAACCCGGCGCGCCCCGAAGCATCCGCCGTCGGCGTCGCTCACCTCGATCGCGTACCGCTCATCGTCGGCGTCTTCCAGACCCGCGGCGCGACCGCGCTCGTATTCCGGGGCGATGACGGTCTCGACGAGCTGACGACTACCGGGCACAGTCACCTCTGGGAGGTCTCCCTCGGCACGGTCAAGGAACACGATCTCGACCCGCGCGACCTGGGGATTCCGCGGGCGACGATCGATCAGCTCGAGGGCGGCGACGCCGAACACAACGCGGGAGTCGTCAACGAGCTTCTCTCGGGCGTTCGCGGACCCGTGCGCGACATCGTCGTGCTGAATGCCGCTGCAGGGCTCGTCGCCTTCGATCTCGCGAAGGATCCGGCCCAGGTGCAGCGTGCGATCCTCGATCGTTTCCGCGACAAGATGGCGGTCGCCGAAGAAGCGATCGACAGCGGCGCGGGTGCCCGCAAGCTCGAACAGTGGATCGCGGCGACGAAGGCCTGAGCGAGGCATCCGTCGCCGCGACTGCTCAATTCACGTCGTCGTCGACCCAATCGAAGGTCTTCGTGACGGCCTTCTTCCAGAGCCGGATTTGACGGTCCCGCTCGGCGGGATCCATCTTCGGCTCCCAACGGGAGTCCTCTTGCCAGTTCGCGCGCAGTTCGTCGAGGCTCGACCAGAAGCCGACTGCGAGCCCTGCTGCGTAGGCGGCACCGAGCGCCGTTGTCTCGGCGACCACCGGGCGAACGACCGGAACGCCGAGGATGTCGGCCTGGAACTGCATGAGCGTGTTGTTGGCGATCATGCCGCCGTCGACCTTGAGTTCTGTCAGGTCGACGCCCGAATCGGCATTCACCGCTTCAAGCACCTCGCGGGTCTGGAAGGCCGTCGCCTCGAGTGCCGCGCGGGCGATGTGACCCTTGTTCACGAAGCGGGTGAGGCCGACGAGCGCGCCACGGGCGTCGGGGCGCCAGTACGGCGCGAACAGGCCCGAGAATGCCGGCACGAAGTACGCACCGCCGTTGTCGTCGACCGACTTCGCAAGTCGCTCCACGTCGGGCGCGCTCGAAATCAGTCCGAGATTGTCGCGAAGCCACTGAATCAGCGAACCCGTCACCGCGATCGAGCCCTCGAGCGCGTAGTGCGGGGCCGCGTCTCCGAGCTTGTAGCCGAGCGTCGTCAGCAAGCCGTTCTTCGAGTGGACGATCTCTTCGCCGGTGTTGAAGATCAGGAAGTTGCCGGTGCCGTAGGTGTTCTTGGACTCGCCGGTGTCGAACGCGGCCTGACCGAACGTCGCAGCCTGCTGGTCGCCGAGGATGCCGGCGACGGGAACCTCGCGGAGCAGGCTCGACGGCTCTGCGACGCCGTAGACCTCGGAGGACGACTTGATCTCGGGCAGCATCGAGCGGGGCACTCCGAAGGCGGCGAGGATCTCGTCATCCCACGCGAGGGTCTCGAGATCCATGAACATCGTGCGGCTCGCGTTCGTGACATCCGTTGCGTGCACACCACCGTCAGGGCCACCCGTGAGATTCCAGAGCACCCAGGAGTCGGTCGTGCCGAAGAGCAGGTCACCGGCTTCGGCCTTCTCACGCGCACCCGGCACGTTTTCGAGAATCCACACGATCTTCGTACCCGAGAAGTACGTCGCCAGCGGCAATCCCACCTGCTGCTTGAAGCGCTCGACCCCGCCGTCGGCCGCGAGCCGGTCGACGATCGACTGCGTGCGCGTGTCTTGCCAGACGATCGCGTTGTAAACCGGCTCGCCGGTGTTCTTGTCCCACACGACGGCGGTCTCGCGCTGGTTCGTGATGCCCACCGCCGCGATGTCGTGCCGGGTCAGATCGGCCTTGCCGAGGGCCTGCCCGATGACCTCCCGGGTGTTGCGCCAGATCTCGACCGGGTCGTGCTCGACCCATCCCGCCTTCGGGAAGATCTGCTCGTGCTCGAGCTGGCCGGTCGAGACGATCGATCCGGCCTTGTCGAAGATGATCGCGCGCGACGAGGTCGTGCCCTGATCGATCGCGAGGATGTAGTCGGCCATTCGGTTCTCTCATTCTGCTCAGCCGGCGGGCGCCGGCGGTCGTTCTGATGGATGACCTCGGGGGCCGGTCCGATGGACCGGCCCCCGAAGCGCTCAGCTGATGAGGGGGAGCAGCGGGATCGCCGCCCATCCGGCGATCAGGCCGCCGATGATCGGCCCGAACACCGGCACCCACGAGTACGACCAATCGCTGGCGCCCTTGCCCTTGATCGGAAGGATCGCGTGCGCGATCCGGGGACCGAGGTCACGGGCCGGGTTGATCGCGTACCCCGTCGGACCACCGAGCGAGACGCCGATGCCGATCACGAGGAGCGCCACTGGGAGTGCGCCGAGTGCGGCCAGACCGCCGTCGCCCTGGCGACCGCCGCCGAAACCGATCACGACGAAGACCAGAACGAAGGTGCCGATGATCTCGGTGATCAGGTTCCACGCGTAGTTGCGGATGCCCGGGCCGGTCGAGAAGACACCCAGCTTCGACGCCGGTTGCGGCTCCTCGTCGAAGTGCTGCTTGTACGCGAGCCAGACGAACACGGCACCGATGATGGCACCGATCAGTTGCGCACCGATGTAGGCGATCACCGAGAGGAAGTCCACCGGCACGGTGATACCGAGGCCGGCATTGCCGAACTCCGTGGCACCGTTCGCGACGAGCCCGAGGGTGACCGCAGGGTTGATGTGCGCGCCCGACGCATACGACACGATGACGCCGGCGAAGACCGCGAGGCCCCAGCCGAACGTCACCATGAGGAATCCGCCGTTGAAACCCTTCGTCTTGGCGAGGGCGACGTTGGCCACCACCCCGCAGCCGAGGAGCACGAGCATCGCCGTTCCGACGAGCTCGCTGAGGAACAGCACTCCGAGATTGTCCACGTTGACCATCCATCCTTTTCGCCGAGCCCGGTGGGCTTCGCCCAGGGGCGGAACACTGCCCACGATACTCAGACCGGCCGCACCGCGGAATGGGGGTGTGAGATTTCACACGGCCTCTTACGGTCGACGGCGCGACGGGCGTAGGTTTGCGAGGAGTGCTGCGTCGACGTTGATGCACGTCTGCACGGCGTCCGTCAGCTGAGTGGAAGGGATGTCCGTGAAAAAGATCATCAACGATCCGAAGCGGGTCGTCGAAGAGTCGGTCGCGGGGTTCGGACTCGCCCATGCCGATCTCGTGCGAGTCCAGTTCGATCCGATATTCGTCGTACGGGCCGACGCCCCGATCGCAGGCAAGGTCGGCATCGTGAGCGGCGGCGGCAGTGGGCATGAACCCCTTCACGCGGGCTTCGTCGGCTTCGGCATGCTCGATGCCGCCGTGCCCGGTGCGGTGTTCACGTCTCCGACTCCAGACCCGATCCTCGCCGCGACCAAAGCCGTCGACGGGGGAGCGGGTGTACTCCACATCGTGAAGAACTACACGGGTGACGTGCTGAACTTCGAGACCGCCGCAGACCTGGCATCCGCCGACGGCATCGACGTGCGCGCCGTCATCACCAACGACGACGTCGCCGTCAAGGACTCGCTGTACACGGCGGGCCGGCGAGGGGTCGCCGGCACCGTGCTCGTCGAGAAGATCGCGGGAGCGGCGGCCGAACGGGGCGACTCCCTCGATGAAGTCGCCGTCATCGCCGAGCGGGTGAACGCCGGTGCACGGTCGATGGGGCTCGCGTTGACACCCTGCATCGTGCCGCACGCCGGTGAACCGAGCTTCACGCTCGCTGAAGACGAGATCGAAATCGGCATCGGAATCCATGGCGAGCCGGGGCGAGCGCGCATCAAACTCGAACCCGCCGACCGACTCGTCGACCGGTTGCTCGAGCCGATCCTCGAAGACCTGCCGTACGAGCGAGGCGAACGCGCACTGCTGTTCGTCAACGGCATGGGCGGCACGCCGCAGATCGAGTTGTACCTCGCGTACCGACGTGCGGCAGAGGTGCTCGAAGAACGCGGCATCGAGGTCGCCCGATCGCTCGTGGGCAACTTCATCACGGCGCTCGAGATGCAGGGCATGTCGATCACGCTGCTGAAGCTCGACGACGAGATGGTCGAATTGTGGGATGCTCCGGTGCAGACTGCCGCACTGCGGTGGGGACGATGAAGACGGATCGAAGGGGGAATTTCGGTGGGATTGGACATCACCTGGGCTGTGGACTGGGTCAGACGAAGCGCGCAGGTCATCTCGGAGCATCGAGTCGAGCTGATCACGCTCGATCGTGAGATCGGTGACGGCGATCATGGCGAGAACATGGATCGCGGATTCCAGGCGGTGCTGCCGAAACTCGACGACCTGGCTGCCGGATCCACACCCGGTGACGTGCTGAAGCTCGTGGCGACGACCCTGATCTCGACGGTCGGCGGCGCCGCCGGTCCGCTCTACGGCACCGCCTACCTGAAGGCGGCGGCAGCCGCGGGCGGTGCGGTCTCACTGGATGGCCCGGCCATCGCCGCGATCCTCGCAGCGGCGCGCGACGGGGTGGTGTCACGCGGCAAGGCCGAGTCCGGCGACAAGACGATGGTCGACGCATGGACGCCGGCCGTCGATGCAGCGGCGGCCGCCGCGGCCGCCGGTACGGACGCCGCCGGTGTGTTCGCCGCCGCGGCCGACGCGGCCGAGGCCGGTGCGGCGGCGACCGAGCCGCTCATCGCCCGAAAAGGCAGGGCGAGCTATCTCGGCGAACGCTCTGCCGGCCACCGCGACCCGGGCGCCGAATCGAGCGCACTGCTGCTCCGAGCCGCCGCGGATGCGGCTGCGGCCTCAGCGGGGGCGTGAGGTGGGCACCACCGGCAAAGTCGGCGTCGTCTTCGTCTCGCATTCGTCCGCCATCGCCGATGGGCTCGTCGAACTCGCCCGGCAGATGGCGCCGACGGCCACACTCGTCGCGGCGGGCGGCACCGAAGACGGTCGCATCGGCACGAGCTTCGATCGAGTGACTGCGGGCATCGCGGAGGCCGATGCGGGCATCGGAGTCGTGGTGTTGTGCGACCTCGGCTCAGCGATCCTCACGGCCGAAACCGCCCTCGATTTTCTCGACGACGAACAGCGGGCGCGCGTGCGCATCGCCGACGCGCCGCTCGTCGAGGGCGGGGTGGCCGCGGCGGTTGCAGCGGAGTCGGGGGACGCGATCGACGTCGTCGTCGCGGCTGCCGAGTCCGCGCGGGCGACCGCGGGTGGGGTCGCCGGCGAGTCGGCCGGCGGCGCGCGCTCGGCCGAACGAGCGGGTGCTGCGGGCGGCGGCCAGCACGCGGCATCCGGCTATGCCCGAACCATCAGTCTCGTGAACTCCGACGGACTGCACGCCCGGCCCGCGGCGGAACTCGTGAAGCTCGCGAGCACGTTCGCACAGAAGGTCACCGTCAACGGCACCGACGCGAAGAGTCTGCTCGGCATCATGTCGCTCGGGCTCACGAAAGGTGCCCAGGTCGAGATCGCGAGTGAAGACCCCGACGCACGAGCAGCCGTCGATGCGATCGCCGAGCTCGCCGAATCGGGCTTCGGCGAAGCGTGATGCGGCCCGTCGTGCGGCTCAATTGCCGCCGGCGACCCTGATGTCGGCACCCGAGGTGTACGCCGCATCGGCGGAGAACAGGTAGGCGACGGCGCCAGCGATTTCATGCGGCTCTCCCGGGCGGCGCATGGGGATGTTGCCGGCCCGCTCGTCGGGCGCATTGGGCCTCCCGGCTGCAGCATGGATCTCGGTGCGTGTGGTACCGGGGGAGACCGTGTTGACCCGCACTCCCACCGGTCCGAACTCCTTCGATGCGCCCGTCGTCAGCGCGTTCAACGCGGCTTTGCTCATGGAGTACGGGATGTAGGTGTTCGGTGCACCAGACGTCGCAGCGCCCGAGGAGATGTTCACGACGCATCCGCCCGCCCCGCCGCGGTCGGTCGCCATGTGGGCGATCGCCGCTCTCGTGAGCACGATCGGCGCGAGCAAATTGACCCGGAAGAGCAGCTCGCTCTCTTCGATCGTCGCATCGAGGAACCCGCCGATGAGCCCGGTGATCCCCGCGTTGTTGACGAGCCCCGTCACTCGACCGAACTCGGTGATCGCCGCAGGCACCACGGTCGCCGCGGCATCGAGGTCGGCAAGATCGACCCGCAACAGGAGCACGCGAGCACCGGAAGCCGCGCATCGGCGAGCGATCGCGTCGGCCGCGTCTCGGCGCTCACGGTACGTGAGCACCAGATCGTGACCGTCGGCGGCGAGGCGCTCGGCGATCGCGGCACCGATGCCGCGGCTCGCACCGGTGATGATCGTGACCGGGCGTGTAGTTGCGGCATCCGTCATGCATTCAGCCTATGCGCGCTCGACGGCGCGTTTTCGACGGCGCGCTTTCGACGGTGGCGGTGGTCGACGAGCAGGCGTACCATCTGGCCATGGCACGTGACGACGCGAGCCGCCCCGACGGCAACGCATTCACTCACTTCTTCGACCGTATCGACCGGGCGTTGCTGCCAGCGTTCGGCCCACCGCCGGTGGTGGAAGAGGGGTCGGATCCTCAAATACCCGCCGGCGAGCGGGCATGTCCGATCTGCGGGCATCCGATGTTCGAGCACGTCATCGACCACTCGACCGCGAACACGGTGCTGGTCTGCCCGACCGACCAGCGCCTGCCCGAACCCGAGGTCGAGGGCCCCTACAACGAACTCGGCATGCCGGCATCCGGAAAGCGACTCGAGAAGTTCGCCGAGCGCAATACGTCGCTCTGAGCACCCGAGTCGGCTAGGTACCTGCTGGGTCGATCGCGTCGTACCCCGGGTGCACCCCCGGTGCGAGCCCGGCACCGTCGGCGATGCGTTGCAGCATTGCGACGAGTGATTTCCGCTCCGTCGGAGCGAGTACGCCCACGCGTTCGTCGAGGCTTTCGTACGACTTGGAGAACGCTGTCGATCTGTGGGAGTCGAGTGCCGCCATGGTCGATCTGCCGCGCATCGGCTACCGCCGCCGGGCGACGACGTCGACAACGCCGATCTGAACGTCATCGACGGCGCGTCGCAGTTGAAGCTCCACGATCTGTCCGTCGGATTCGTCTCGGAACTCGACCGGGCCGGGTTGGAGCCACGTGTCGCCCCACACGGTCAACGCGATGATGACCGACTTCAGCTCGAGCCCCTTGCGGGTCAGCTGATACTCCGCCTGGGCAGACGTCTTCGGCTGCAGACGCTCCATGAGGCCGTCGGCCACGAACGTGTCGAGGCGCTTCGACAGGATGTTCGTCGCGATGCCGAGGCTCTTCTGGAATTGAGAGAAGCGCGTGAAACCGCGGAACATCGCATCTCGCAGGATCAGGAGGCTCCAGCGTTCGCCGACGAGCTCAAGCGCTCGAGCGGCGGAACAATCCTGATTCTCGTAGAGATGTCCAAGCATGTAGTCAACGTAGGCCCTTGACTTGCATCACGCAAGCAGATAGCTTGCTCGGTGCAAGCTGCCGATGCAGAGCGGGGGAGCGATGATGCTGGAGAACAAGGTCGCCGTGATCTACGGAGCGGGCGGCGGCATCGGGAGCGCTGTCGCGCGTGCATTCGCGCGTGAAGGGGCGACGCTCTTCCTCGCCGGCCGCCACCGCGGGCCAGTCGAGACCGTCGCCGCCGAAATCGTCTCCGCAGGTGGCTCCGCCGAGGCGATGGAAGTCGACGCTCTCGATGAGCAGGCCGTGGACGGGCACCTCGAGTCGGTGATCGCGGCGGCAGGCCGCGTTGACATCTCGTTCAACGCCGTCGGAATTTCGAATGCGAAGATTCTGGGCGTCCCGCTCGCCGAGCTGGATGCCGCGCAGTTCTCTTTGCCGATCACGAGCTACTCGTTGTCGTACTTCCTGACCGCACGCCTGGCAGCTCGGCGGATGGTCACGAACAAATCAGGCGTGATCATGACGGTCACCGCGACTCACTCCCGAATGGGTATCCCCTTGGTCGGCGGGTACGGCCCGGCGATGGCGGCTAAGGAGGCACTCACACGGGACCTCTCGGCAGAACTCGCGCCGCACGGCATTCGCGTGATCGGCCTGCGACCACAGGCGATGCCTGAGACACCCACGATCAGGGAAGCCTATGAGCCGCGCGCCGAGGCATCGGGATTGAGCTGGACGCAGTGGCAGGGGCTGCTCGCGAGCAGGACCCACCCGCGGCGGCTCATGACGCTCACGGAGATGGCGAACGTAGCGGCCTTCATGGCTTCCGATCTCGCGAGCGGGATGACGGGGACAACCGTCAACCTGACCATGGGGAGCCTGGACGACTAGCGAGCGATCGTCGCACGGCTGGCCACAGGTCTCAGAAGAGGGCGTGGGACTACTCACCCCGCCACTTTAAATCTATAGCGGAGAGGGGGGCTTGCGGCAAGACCCCGGGTATCCCGCAGACTGGTCGGCCGAGGCCGGAGTCTGCGGGATAGGGGAGTCAAGGGATGCGTGTGCGGTTGTCGAAGAGTGGTTTGTCCGGGGGCCGTCGAACCGCGAGTGGGACTCGCTGGGCTGCGGCGGTGTGCACCGTGGGGCGAGGGCACGGGCGGCACGCGCGGTGTCTCGATCTGCTCGACGCGCACACCGGTGAAGGGAACCGATGACATGAGCCTGACGACAAGCGCGTTCAACCTTCCCGACCGCCTCACGGCCAAGGCCGTCCCACCGTTGATCGTCGACGACGAGCAACACTTCGCGACGATCGCGGAGAGCCTCGAGCACTCGATCGCCGACATCTCCGACCGTCTCGACGCCGTGCGCAGGCAACCCGGTCGGGCGGGGCAGGAGGCGTTGGATCGGGACCTGGAGATACACCGCCTGACCGCTCGTCTGCGCACACTGCGCCGTTTCGGTCTGGACGTATGCCTCGGGCGCATGGTGAGCGCGGACAACCCCGCACCCGTGTACGTCGGACGACTCGGTCTCTCGGACAGCGCAGGCCGCCAACTGCTGATCGACTGGCGTTCCCCTGCCGCCGAGCCGTTCTTCGGAGCGACGCACGCCAACCCGATGGGTTTGGTGAGTCGCCGCAGGTATCGCTGGGCTCGCGGCCGGGTCAGTGACTATTGGGATGAGGTGTTCACCTCTGACGGATTCGAAGGGAACGCTGCGCTCGACGATCAGTCCGCCTTCATCGCCAGCCTCGGCAGCAGCCGGTCCGCTCGGATGCGGGACGTGCTCGCCACCATTCAAGCCGATCAGGACGCCCTCATCCGCGCGGGATCCCGTGGGGCACTCGTCGTCGACGGTGGCCCGGGCACGGGGAAGACCGTCGTCGCCCTGCATCGCACCGCCTACCTTCTCTTCTCAGACCCTCGGCTCGGGCACCGTCGAGGTGGCGTTTTGTTCGTCGGTCCCCATCAGGCGTACCTGGCATACGTCGCCGACGTCCTTCCCAGCCTCGGAGAGGAGGGCGTACAGATCTGCACCTTGCGGGATCTCGTTGTCGAGGGGCCTGAGTCGACGATCGAGATCGACCAGCATGTCGCCCGCCTGAAGTCGTCAGCCGACCTGGTGAAGGCGGTCGAGGCCGCCGTCAGGCACTACGAGCGGCCGCCCACCACGGGAATGGTGATCGAAACCCACTGGTCGGACATCTGGCTGGACGCCGGCGATTGGGCCGAGGCATTCGAGGCGCCGGAACCAGGCACTCCACACAACGAGGCGCGCGATCAGGTGTGGGACGAGCTGCTCACGATCCTGATGGACAACGACGAGGACGTTTCGGCTGACCTGCTCCGTCGGTCACTCGAGCAGAACAGCGAGCTGCGCTCGACTTTCAACCGAGCGTGGCCGCTGCTCGATGCGGCCGGCGTCGTCGGTGACCTGTGGTCTGTCCCTGCGTACCTGAGGAAGTGCGCCCCATGGCTCGACGACGACGAGATCCAGGCACTGCAGCGCGCAGATGCCCGCGCTTGGACGGTGGCCGATCTGCCGCTGCTGGACGCGGCGCGGCAGCGGATCGGCGACCCGAAGGCGTCGCAGCGCAAGCGTCGTGATGCTGCCATCCTCGCCGCCGAGCGTGATGAGATGGCCCGGGTCGTCGATCACCTGATCGCGACCGACGACTCCGAGATGCAGTTGATGTCGATGCTACGTGGACAGGACGCGCAGAACGCGCTGGTCGACGAGGCCGTGCTGCCGGCGACCGATCCGGACGTGCTCGCCGGTCCGTTCGCGCACATCGTCGTCGATGAGGCTCAGGAATTGACGGATGCCGAGTGGCAGATGCTGCTGCTCCGCTGCCCGTCGCGCAGCTTCACCATCGTCGGCGACCGCGCCCAGGCACGACACGGATTCACGGAGTCCTGGCAGGAGCGGCTCGAAGGGATCGGACTCCACCGGATCACCCAGTCGGCCCTGACCATCAACTACCGCACGCCGTCCGAGGTGATGGAGGAAGCCGAGCCCATCATCCGAGCCGTCTTGCCAGACGCCAATGTGCCGACCTCGATTCGCAGCAGCGGCGTCGCAGTCGAACACGAATCCACGTCGAACCTGAGCGCGATCCTCAGCAACTGGCTTGCCACGCATGCCGACGGGATCGCGTGCGTCATCGGTACGGGCGAGGTCGATGTCGACGCGTTCGGGGCGACGTCCCGAGTCCGGTCACTGACCCCTGAACTTTCGAAGGGACTCGAATTCGACCTGGTCATTCTCATCGACCCGGAGGATTTCGGCACGGGCATCGAAGGAGCGGTCGACCGATATGTCGCTATGACCAGAGCCACCCAGCGACTCGTCATCCTCACGAGTCCCGGTCGACGCTAGCGACGGCGGCCGGGACTCACCTGGGTGCATCCATGCGCTACTCGGCGTCGATCGATTGATCCACGACGAGAACACTCTGAACAGGAAGAGGCCCGGCTCAGATTCCTCTGAGCCGGGCCCGTCGTCTCGCGGAGTGGGAGTTAGCTTCCTGCGCCCACTTCGCTTGCAGCGGCCTTGACTGCTGCGTCGAGCTCGGACTTCTTCACCTTGGTCAGCTGCTTGGCAACGTGCTTCTCGGCCTTCAGCTCTACCTTGTTGAGTGCATCTTCGACGTTGCTGGCGCCGGCAACGACCAGCGCTGCCTGGCCTGAGTCGATGAGATCGCCGAGTTCCTTGACCTCGGCGCGGGACACACCGCGCCAGAGGTGGCCGCTCGCTGCGCCGATCGCGCCACCGACAATCGCAGTGCCAATGATGGCCGGCGGGAAGAGGAGACCAACCACCGCGCCGGCGACTGCGCCACCCCAACCGCCGTGCCGAGTTGCCATCTCGTCCTTGTTGACGTGCACCTTTCCTTCGGCGTCCTTCGTAATCACTGCCGCATCGTAGGTGCCGACGGTGCCTGAATGGTGCAACTCCTTGACGATGTCGTAATCGGCCCGAGCGGCAAGTTCGCTCGGGTACGTGCCGATGTAGAGGAAGATTCCGTCGTTGTCAGCCATGTTGATCTCCAATCATTTTGACCCCGATTTCAGAAATGAAGCTTCTTCGTGGACCCCGATTTCAGAATGAGGTTCCTTCATAAAATCACGTTGCAGCCATCACGTCACCCCCTTGCCCGAAGCGTTGGTATGCCGTATGGGCGCCGTTCAGGCCGCTGCCGTACCGAGAATCGGGACGAGGTACGCGGGGAAGGGAACGAAGGCGCTACTCGGCGTCGATCGATTGATCCATGATGTAGATCGTCTGACCACCGGCATCCTTGTAGACGGCATTGAAGCCGCCGGGGATCTCGGCTGGCTCCTCGACGACCTGCAGCGCATCGGGACGCGCGTTGTGGAAGGCCTGCACGCTTTCGACTACGAACAGCGGCCCGAACGGCGCACCCGGATCGTTGGAGTCGAGCATCAGCTGAACGTCGGTGCCGGGGAGGGTGAGTGCAACCGTCGTGTCGCCCTCGCGCCACACCTCTTCGCAGCCGAAGACGTTTCGGTAGAGAGCGAGAGAACCTTCCAAGTTCGCGGTGGGGGCGAAGAGGAATTCGAGCTTCATGAGGTGTTCCTTTCGTGTCGTAACTGGCATTACTCACAGCGTAACGGCATTATGTTGTCATGCGCGAGTGGATTCCTGTTTCGACATCCCCGAAGGGGCGGCTGGCGCTGACTGCCGTCCGCGCATTCGGGGCACGGCCGTTCGATGTGGTCACCGTCGGGGAGCTCGCCGCAGATGCCGGAGTGACGACCGGCGCGATCTACCACCACTTCGAGAGCAAGCTCGGCCTATACCTGTTCGTGCGCCGCGATGTCGAGCTTCGACTGCTCGACCGAATGGAGGGCGCAGCGAGCGCCACCGGGGGAGGCCCCGAGGCAGTGAAGGCGGCACTGCTGGTCGGGTTCGACTTCGCGGTCGGCCACGACTTCGAACGACTCCTCGGCGAACCACCTGCCGGATCGGCTGACGACGCATTGGTGGAGTTGCTGACGACGCTCAGTCAACCGGCCCGGCCACCGATGGGTCGAATGATCGGTGCTGCCTGGAGGGCCGCAGTGCTGGCGGTTGCCGAGGGCATGGATGCCGATCAGGCTCGCAGCGCACTGATCGCACTGGATATTCGCGTCGCCGAGAACGTTGCCGATGGTCGAGGGATGACGGCGAACCGAGACGTGGAGCGCTGACCGCGCGCCACCGCATGGTCAAGGAGTGCTGGTGGCGAATGCCTCGATGAGGATGTCCGCGAGCGGCTGCGGCGCCTCTTGCGCGACGTAGTGGCCGACGTCGTCCAGCTGGATGGCGGTCGCTTCCTGCACCGTGACGCCGCGGAATGCTGCGTGGGTGAACCCACCGCCCCGCGAGCCGACGGTTGTCACTGGCACCCGCAGCGGTGCATCCTGTGCGAGGTTGCGCAGCTCTTGACCCTCCGTGAGCATGCCTCGGTAGAGGCCCGCAGCGCCCGAGAATCCGCCGGGCCTGCCGTAGGTGCGGGCGAACTCCGTGACGTCTTCGGGGCCGACTGCAACGGGGGAGACGCCGTAGAACGGGTACAGGTACTCTCCGACGAAAGCGCGGGCTTGCTTCTCGAACAGCAGGCCGGCGACGCCGGGGGATGCCAGCGCGCCGATGTACCAGACACCGCCGTGAGTGACATCCGCAAGCGCTTCAGCGCCGAAGCCCGCCAGGCCGGACTCGATCGCGGTGAGGCTGATGAGGTCTTCAG
This sequence comes from Agromyces sp. Y182, assembly GCF_059445385.1. Taxonomy (NCBI): domain Bacteria; kingdom Bacillati; phylum Actinomycetota; class Actinomycetes; order Micrococcales; family Microbacteriaceae; genus Agromyces; species Agromyces sp. Y182. The sequence goes on from NZ_JCAIUF010000002.1 coordinate 392,218, forward strand.
GATGGGTGGCGGCGAGTCGGTAGACCACACCGCCACTGACGTCTTGCCCGACGACGTGCATCGCTCCCACGGACAGATGCTCGATCAGCGCGTGCAGATCTTCAGCGGCGACCGCGCCCGAGTAGTTCTCCTCGGCGACATCCGAATCCCCGAAACCGCGGAGGTCGACAGCGTAGATGCGGTGACGGGCAGCGAGAAGTGGGATGAGTTTATGGAAGGCCCACCACGTTTCTGGAAATCCGTGGACCAGGAGGACGGGCGTGCCATGGTCTCCGGCGGTGACGTAATGCAGTCGCGTCCCGTTCAACGCCGCGGTTTCGTGCCGGACGCCGCCGATGGTTGCTTGGTCGTGATTCATGCGCGCCTCCCGGCTGGCTTCGAGGACTGAGGCAACCAGATTGTCACAAGTCGCACCGATAGGCAACCAGATTGTCGATACGACTCACTCGCGCTTCTGTTGCCGCAGCGATGCGCCGTACCGCCTAGTTGGAGGAGTCGAAGGCGGATCGGTTGTGCATGATCGTTTGCTGGTTCGTTCGTACCCAGCCAACCATTTGATCGACCGCTTGGCTCAGCGAATGCCCGAGTTCGGTCAGCTCGTACTCGACGCGGGGCGGTACTTCAGCGTATGCGGTGCGAGTGACGAGTCCGTCCCGTGCCAGCGCCTGAAGGGTGTGGCCGAGCATGCGTTGTGAAATGCCGATGACGGCCCCATGTAGCGCAGTGAATCGCATTGGCCCGTCGACCAGCGTCGTGACGATCAGCAACGTCCACTTGTCACCGACCCGCGCGAGCACGTCGCGCACCACTTCGATGGTCTCGACACAGGCAGGTGCAATTCCTTGGGTTTCGAGATCGTCACGGAGAGCGGACTTCATCCAATTCGTCCTTCCAGGTGCGTTGCTGACTTCACAGTGCGTATGAAACGAGGGAAGCAGATGCGGTGAACGGCTGTTTCCTACCGATAGTAACCACTGGGCGATTTGAGAAAAGAGAGAGTTGGCCGAGATGACAAACACGCATACTGCACCCGCTTCCGATCAGGTGACGGAAGAGCTGGCTTCGGATGTCAGACACGAGACGTTCAGCATCACGCGAAGCTTCGACGTTGATCGGGCAACGGCCTTCACGGCGTTTGCGGATGATCGGGTCCGCCGGCGGTGGATTCGACTGCCGGGCACGGGGGCCAGCTACGATCACGACTTCCGTGTCGGCGGGGGAGAGGATGCGAGGAGCACCTTTGTCCTGCCCGACGGTCAGGCCGAGGATCTGCGAAATCGATCCCGCTACCTCGACATCGTTCTCGACCACCGAATCGTGTTCGTCTATGAAGCGAGAGTCGACGACGTGACCCGGTGGGCATCGTTGGTGACGGTGGCATTCGCCGATGGCGAAACCGGAGGAAGCACGCTGACTTGGACCGAGCAGGTTGCATTTCTCGCCCGCACGGGCGACGGCAGCGCCGACCTGCCTCATCTGCGCACCGGGACGGCGCTGCGCCTCAACGGCCTTCCTGTCGCCCTCAACGAGGTTCGGCCGGAACCGTGACCAGAATCGGCATCATCCTTGGCGCAACCCGTCCCGGCCGCGTCGGCCCGCAGATCGCATCGTGTTGCGGGCGGCCAACGTGCCCGGGCAATCGCGTCACGCCGTAACTCGCGTGGGCCGGTATCGCACGGCGACCGCCCCCGACCGGAACTCATGGCGGTCCACGAGCTCGAGCTGGATGCGCTCACGCAGACCGGCGAGCAACGTCGGCCCGTGTCCGGCAAGCACCGGCTGCACAAGGAACTCGTACTCGTCGATCAGTCCCAGATCTGCCAACGCCAGGGGGAGCGTCACGCCACCGACCCACAGGCCCTCGCCTGGCTCCTGCTTGAGCCGCTGAACCGCTTGCGCCAAGTCGCCTCGCACCAGCTCGGCATGCCAATCGACCCCGCTCAGCGTGCTCGACACGACGTGCTTCTTCGCCCGGTCGATGGCCTCGGCGAACGGGATCTGCCACTCATCCATCCCGTCAGGCCACGTGCCCGCGGCCGGCTTCCGCCACGCCGACGCCATCATCTCGTAGGTCACCCGGCCGAAGAGCAGGGCATCGGCTCGCTCCATCTCAGCCGTCCAGTAGCGCATCGACTCCTCGTCCGGGGGGAGCCCCGCCTCGTGATGGCAGCAGCCGTCGAGCGTGACGTTGATCGAGTATCGAAGTGGTCTCATCTCGTTGCTCTCCTTTGATGCGCGCCCCGAGTTCACCGGACCGGTACTGAGACGACCGCCGGCGCCATTTCTCATCGGTGCCCCGATCGCACCCACTTTAGGGCGATCCGCTTGCGTGCGCGGGGGAGGCGATTGCAGCTTTCGCAAACCGGCAATGTGACTTCTGATGGTGAAGTCCCTTTACCGGATTTCCACAAAGCTCGCTCACGCTTGACACGTGAAGGTTCCCGAAGCGGTTGCCGTCAACATCAAGGTCATAGTCGATGTCTCCGGCGAGGCGTACCTCGACTACGAACTCGAGATCAACGCCATGATGAGCCGCGACGAGATCCCCTCGTCCGAGCGGACGCCCTCGTCATAGGGGATAAGGGAATCATCGCGACTGAGGTCGGGTTCAAGCCTAAGGAGTGTCGCTCGGCTGGCACCCAGACCGTTGAACATTATCGAAGGGAATGAGCATGACGACATTGGGAATCATTGGAAGTGGGAACATTGGATCGGCGGTCGCTCGACTCGCCGTTGCGTCGGGTATGAACGTGGTCCTTGCGAACTCCCGCGGACCTGAGACCCTCCGTGACCTCGTTACCGAGCTCGGACCACTCGCCAAGGCTGGCACAGTCGAAGAAGCGGCCAGCAGCGGAGAGGCGATTGTGCTCTCCATTCCACTACTCGCGATCAAGGACCTACCTGCCGGACTGCTCCGCGACAAACTTGTGCTGGACACTAGCAACTATTACCCGTTCCGCGACGGCCGGGTCACGCAACTCGATACCGAGACCGTGACTGCAAGCGAGCTGGTGCACGGATGGCTCGTGGGAGCCCGCTATGTCAAAGCATTCGGCAATATCCTCGCCCACCACATCCCCCTCCTTTCACGGCCCAGCGGTGCCGCCGACCGCTCCGCCCTCCCCATCGCGTCCGACGACGACGAAGCAAAGCGTGAAGCGGCGGCACTCATTGACCGGCTCGGCTTCGACACTGTCGACGCCGGCACGCTCTCCGACAGCTGGAAGTTCGAACCCGAGTCCGGAGGCTTCACACGCATCTACCTCGCGGATTCGAACACTCCCGATGACCAGCTTCTTTCCTCCGAACCCGGCCCGACATCAGCAGATCAGGTCAACGCCGCATTAGCATCGGCCACTCGTGTGAAGGTCGCCGACCGCGTCTTCTGAGATTCTCGCACTCTCTCTGCGCGATGAGATCGCGGTGTGGGTTGTGCCTCGACGATCATCGCAAGTGGTCAGGTCTACTTGTTTGCCGATCCCTCAACGGGCTAGCGCAGCCCCAGTTGGCGAGCTCGAGCGCGCCACAACATCCTGCGTTCTTTGCAGGTTGTAGATCTACTGATGGTGAAGTCTCTAACCGAATTTGCACAACGCTCCGCCGGCGGATCAGGGCAAGCAGTTGGTGTTGTTGATGCCGAGCTGAAACAGGTCCCCTGCCCACAGGAGCTGTGCAATGCCGATGCCGATCGCTGAGGCGATCACGAGGGCAGCGGCAGCGTAGGTGAGACCGCGCCACCGGTAGCTCCTCCATCCGAGTGCCACGAGCGCGATCAGCCCTACGAGGTGAAGGAGGATCAGTGGAATGCCGCCGAAGAGCTCGGCGAACCCTGCCTCGGTCGTGCCAGCTGCGAGCGCCTTGCATTGCTCGGTCTGCGCTTCGAACTGAGCGAAGCCGTACCAAACCCATGCGACTGTGGCTCCCAACGGCCCGAGAGTGGCTACGGTCCAGAAGCCAACCCGCGCTGAATGCGACGAGGTCGTGGGCACCAGCAGCTGAGTCATACCGCGAGGATATCCGTGTTCTGGCATACTGCGACGTCGCCCAACTGACTGTGGAGCTATCGCGTACCCGCCCGCTGCTAGAGGCAGTTTCCGTGCTCCACTGCAGCGTAGCTCCCAAACTGCATGCTGGCGAACACTTCGAAGATGGGTGATGGGCTGCTGCCCGCCGACGGAGGGGAGTGGGCGCCGGTTACTACGGGGGAGTCGGGAGCCAAGGTGCTCCATGACATTGACGGGGCGTGGTTCGCGAAACTTGTTGCTACTGAAGGGACAGACGACTTGGCGGCTGAGCGGGACCGCATCGCGTATGCAGAGGGTTACCTGCTGCCTGATCACCCATCAGAGCGAGCCATCGAAGTAGCAGAGTAACAAGAGAAGGCCAGCCCTCCAGCGGCTGGCCTTCTTCTTTCGTCGCCGCGTAGGCAGAGCCACCCGTTCTCACGTAGCCGTGCTTCAAACCGCAGGTAGACATGTGGCGAGGGAGGAAACGTGGTCAACTGTCCGGTTCAGCACCCAACTCTGGTCAAGCCGGGGGAGTGACAGCTGCGGCCGCGCCGTCCAATTGCCCTCCAGCGTGCCATACGGCCGAGCGTGCGCGTTCTCCGGCGATGCCGTCCCGACAGTCCCGCTGATCGTGCCGCACCCACCCGGCCGCTCTACAGTGTGCAGATGATCGCGAAGTTCGCACCGGATCCGATCGCCCCCGTGCTCGAGCGATTCGGCGAGTCCACCGTGCCGACGTTCGTCGCCCTCGCCGTGCTGCTCGCGGGGGCCGTCGTGCTCTTCGCATTGCGCCGCCGCGCTGAACGCGACCTGGCCACGAGCGCTCGCTCCGCGGTGGGCACGGGAGCGGTGCCGGTACCATCGGCCGGCGAACCCGACCCGGCGGCAGCGCTCGCCGCGACGGAGGCGGTCGGCGCCGCCATGACCGACGCCGGGTACTCGGTCATGACGGTGCGCAACGCCCTCGACGACATCGCGCGCGTGAACGGCCTCCCGGCGAGCCAGGTCGTGGTGTTCCCGACCGCGCTCCTCGTGTCGGCTCGTGACGAGGGCCAGGAGGGGGAGGAGGGGGAGGAGGGGGAGGAGCGTACCGGTGCCGTCCTCAGCGGCGAGGGCCGCCTGCTCCTCTGCCAGATCGACGAGGTGCAGCGAACCGTGGATGCCGCGCGCACGGGCCTGCTCGACCCCGCCTCGACGATCGCCCGCATCCGCTGGGTGCGCGAGATGAAGCCGCCGTACGGGCGGGTGCTGCGCGTGCTCGGGTACGTACTGCTCAGCGCCGGACTTTCGGCGATGCTCGGAGCGTCGTGGCTGGGCATCGGCGTCGCGGCCGCGCTGGGCGCCGTCGTCGGCACGCTCCTTCTCATCGGCGAGCGGCTGCCAAACCGATACGGCGCACTCATCACCGTGACCGTGGCGTTCAGCGTCGCGCTCGTCGTGTTCGTGCTGATGCGCGCCGGATTCGGCCCCGGACTCCTGGCCGCGCTGATCGGGCCACTGGTCGTGCTGCTGCCGGGCGTGCTGCTGACGACCGCGGCGCTCGAACTGTCGACTGGCCAGATGATCGCGGGCGCTGGCCGCCTCGCCGCAGGCGGCATGCAGCTCGTGCTCATCGCGGCGGGCATCGTCAGTGCGGGCGCGCTCGTCGGCGTGCCCGACCTCGAGTTCACCGAGAATCCCGAGGCGCTCGGCCCGGTCGCACCCTGGGTCGCCGTCGCCGTCTTCGGCGTGGGGATCGCCGTGCATCAATGCGCCCCGCCCCGCGCCATGCTCTGGATGATGTTCGTGCTCTACATCGCCTACGCCGCGCAGGTCATCGGCGGCGTTGTGCTCGGCGGCGTGCTGTCGGCCTTCGTCGGTGCGCTCGTCGTCACGCCCGTGACGGCGCTCGTCGCCCGGCAGCCCACCGGCCCGGCCGCGATGGTGAGCTTCATCCCCGCGTTCTGGCTGCTCGTGCCCGGCGCGCTGGGCCTCGTCGGCGTGGCGGAGGTGCTCGGCGGGGACGCCGGTGGCACCGCCTCGCTGGTCGCCACGCTCGCGACGATGATCGCGATCTCGCTCGGCGTGCTCGCCGGGTCGATCGTGTCGGATCGGATGCGGCGACCGCCGCTCTGACCGAAGCGGTTCTCGCATGCCGGTACCGTGGTGACGGCGTTCGCGAGGTACTTGTCGATGTGCGCTTGGCCGAAGGCGGAGACGTTAACGTGCTCCTCCTCGAGCCAGATGAGAAACTTGCCGGCTTCGGCGATGCACTGCCGGGCGCCGCGGTGCGTGATGTCCAGGTCGGTGTGTCCGACACGCTCGCGCAGGCGACTGAGGTGATGCCGAGTCGCGTACCGCTCGATCAGTGACGCGATCTCAGGGTGGTCTCGTAGTTGCTCGAGGCGCGCGGCCAGCCATCGTTCGAAGGTGGCGAGGTAGTGGTCGTCAGGGGCGACCATCAGCCGATCGTGGATAGACCGCGGTTGGATTGGGGAGGGCGTCGAACGCCTCAGGAGCAAGTCGAGTTCCCGGGTTCCGATCTTGCCCAGCAGGTCTCTGAGTCGTCACTGAAATAGCTGGGCAGGTTGGAAATGATAGGCGTCGTTGCAAACCCACCGGGCACAACGGGTGACGTTGTCGATGCGGCACTCAGGTTGGAATATGCCTGATCACGTCAGAGAAAGATGGGGGAGCGGCATCATTGGTGCGCTTTCAACAAAGTGCAGAACCTGACCTTTGCCTCTCTTAATTCGGACATAATGTGCATTATCGGCTAATGAGGTCAACCGCGCCACTCGACGCGCAAACTCCTTCGGTTAGGCTGCCACTGTGGATCGTACGAGTCATGCAATTTGGGCAGGCTGGATCGTTGGCGTCCTTGCGGTGATTGCTCTCGTACTCGCGATCGTCTTCGCTCGGCCCGCGCTCTTGCTGATCATCGTGGTCGTATCATTGCCACTCCTGATCTTCATCGTCGCCCGACGTCGAATCTCACGATCCACTGAACGAACCAATCCAGTGAATGACGAGCGCGGCTAAAATCCAGGCCGGCAGCCTCATTGCGAAGCTCGTTGCACGGGAGATGGGATTGGCGCCTATCGAGGGGATTTTTTCGCCTCGCCCTCACGCTTCGTGGTGCGGAGGCTGAAAACGCGACGGATGCTTAGTTTGCGTCGGTGAGGCGTCTGGTGTGTGCGGGTCGTAGGAGTCGGTGCCGGTTTCGATGCGCACGCGAAGCGGCCTGACAGGACCTCGTCTGCATACCCACCGGCACTCCTCGCCAGTGCCTTCGGTGTGACCGCTCAGTCAGCAGAGCCGTATTCCGACGCCGCGGGCGCTCGCTGCGCTCGATACGCTCCGCTGCGGAGTCAAGGGTAGAGGCATGCGAAGGAGGCAATTCTCGAGATCCCAACCGGGACGATTGAGCGCCCGCTTCGGAGGCGGATCTCCAGGTCACCCTTCTGGGTGGAGCGATACGAGCGTGCCGGATGTCATGTTGGTGAGGAGGCACTCGCGCACGCGCTGCTGGTCGGTGGACCCTGCCGTCGGTGCAAATGTCAGGCGTAGATACGGGAACGGTTGGTCGGATCGGGCGATTGTGGCTTGATCAATCGCCGAGTCGACAACGCATGCCTCGGGCGCCTCAGCGGGTGACCAGTCTGCGAGCTCGATAACGCTCGCGTCCCCGTAGCCCCAGAAGACCACGTTGACGGCATCGGGGGTCCCAGGCAATTCGAGGTTCGGGAGCCCGGTTGAATTCCAGTACTCGATGGATGCACTCAGCTCGATGATCTGGTTGGCGCCGGTCGCCTGTACGTCGGCGACGCTGATGTCGGCGGCGTCGCCGGACCCGCTGTTCTCGATCGACGGGGTGGGCCAGAAATCCGCGCGGAAGGGTTCGGCCTTGACTTCGAAGCGGACGGTGCCTTCGTGGCCGCCGCCGCTGATCGACCCATATGCCGCGACTTCGCGGTGCGGCGGGTACAGCGACATGAGGGTTCGCACCATGCCGCCTGGCTGGTACGGGAGTTCGAGCGCGGCCATCTCGTCGTCGACGGCGGCCGCGAGTTCCTGGGAGGATTGGGCGTCCGGAATGACGGCCACGGCGGTCCACGACATCCAACACCGGTAGCCGGGGTCGGTGTCGTCGAACCACCAGTTGTTCGCTTCGCCGCAATCGCCCTTCTGCCCGGTTCCGAGGACGATGACGCGGTCCGAGAGGTCAAGTCGGGATTGCAACTCGGCGATTTGGCTTGTCGCCTCGGCGCGCGCTTCCGGAATGCCCGGGTCGTTCGGGGACCTCTCTGGGTAGCGCGACGCACACCCAGAGAGAACCAGCGCCGACAGCACCGCGATGACGACGATAAACGGTGACCTTCGGGCCGATGTGCTCACCACCGTCGTCCTCTCAGCCACCCGTCGTAGCGAAAACGGCTATCTCAGAGAGGTTGGCCTCACACGCTTCCGCGATCGGTAGCGAAACCTCGAAGTAGCCGGCCGCTGCCGGATCGAACCTTGCCCCTGTCGCCGCGTCTGGATTGTCTTCGATGTACGCGACGACCGCTTCGAACTCATCGCGCAGGCCGCGCTGCGACTCGGGGAACGCCGTCAAGGAGAGGTAGCCCGTGAAGGCCGACTCGATCAGCGCTACATACTGTTCCGCAGTGATGGTGCCCAACGAGAGATCCTGGCGAGCATTGCCCAGCGTCGTCACGACCGAACTCACAGTGGCACACGTGGCTGCGGTCGCCGCGTCCGTCGGGATGCCTTCTGCAGCAGCAGGCTTCCCATCATTCGTCGGGGGCGTGGTGGCTGCACCTGCCGCGTCCCCAGCGGAACACCCGGCAACGAGAAGTCCGCAGACCATGATCGATGCCATGTACAACGACTTCCGCGTATGCATTCTCTGATTCAAGGTCACTCTCCTGGTCCTCATGCGCCGCGCATGCAAGAGAAGTATCTCTGGTCGAGGAAGCATCCATCTTCGGTGTCCACTCTGACGCCGCACCAGCCCGATACTCTCGCCGGCACGGACGAATTCAAGGCCATCGTATACGTGCCTCTACCGGCATGCCGAACCTGAGCCAGCGCTCATTCGCTAGCAACAGCAGGCATGCCGTTCGCTGGAGCACATCAGCCGCGATCACGGAGCTGCCGGGCGTTCAGTCATTGCGGCGTGCCCTTTACGCGGGATGAGCGAAGAAGCTCCCGAACACCGGCCAGATGTAGAGCAGCACGCCGACGGCGAGAACGGCGACGCCAGACCAAAGCACCCATCGACTGACGCTCGCCGGTGCCGAGTTGACGTAGTTGTCCAGGACCCACCCGACACAGCTCCACACCGCGCCGATCCCTAGGACAACGATCGCCGCCGGCACCAGGATGTGATTCATGGCCTAATCCTGCCCACGCGCCCTGCGCGATCATCGACTCGAACTCGAGTCATTATGCAATCGTCGTCGACGCGGCAATGGACACGTGGAGAACTCGAAGCACATTCCGGCCGCGCTATCGGTTGCTGCCGAGGGTCAACCGCTCGACGACGTGCCAAGATCCGGGCTCCGTCGACCCCGCCATAACGCTGAAGGATCTCACCCTCGACCTGAGTGGAAGCTGAGGCCGGATCGCATCGACAGCCGCGCGCAAGAGGTCCACCTCGCCTCCTTCGCCGATCGTGACATGAGGGACCACTTCGTCGACTGCGCCGGCGTACGGAGGGCACTCCGGAAACGCGTCCGTCATCTGCAGAATCAGGCGCGCGAACGGGTCCGGATTCGAGGGTGCGAGCCAGACCACCCGATCGGCGAACCAGCCGAAGCCGTCGAACTCGGCATCGAATGGATCCGCGCTCGTCGCGACCTCGACGAGCTTCGAAAGAATCGCGTGATCCACCTGTGCGGGCCGCAGGAACGGGTAGAGCAAGGTGAGATGCGCTGGCATCCCCCAGCGCCGCGACGGATCGAGCGCATACCGGGACTCGTCGAGGACCTCGTCCAACTCCCGTAGCTCAACAACGATCGCGCTCTCTCGCCTCTCGTCAGTCATAGAGCCATCATTGCCGACGTCACAGCTGGCGAACGTGCGCCCACCACCGATAGTCCAGGCGAGCCGACTGGCTCGGCAACAACGGCGCCGTCATCAGGCTCGCCGCCCGCGGACATGGCCCTCTTGGAGTCGGCCGCCGCAGCGGGCCAGCACGTCGTCGGCGATCACCTGCAGCGGGTCGGTGCTGCGCGCAGAATCGTTCGCCCAACCGACGAGGCGGCTGGCATCGGGATCGTCGAACTCGTCGAGGCGGCGGAGCTGCCATTTGGCCGCGCCTTGCCAGCGACCATTGCTGCCGAGAAGCAATTCTGCGGTCTTCAGAAACACATCCGATGCGATCAGATACGCCTCCCCCGCGCGCCGCGCGTCCTTGAGGTCATCGATCGCGGCGCTGAGTGCGTACCTGCGGTCTGCCGATTCCCCTTCGGTGAAGGGTTCTGGGCCGTAGGCGAAGCGTTCGCGAGCCTGGTGTTGCAGATCCGTGACAACGTCACCATCGGTGAGCGGAATGCCGTTCGCCCACATGTCGATCGCCACTGCCCGCCGCTGTTGCGCCTCCCGGTCGAACCACTCGCGAAGAGATTCGCCGTCGTAGACGAACGACTCGATCAGGCATCCGTCGAGGCTGGTCGTTTCGGCGTAGTTTGCGCGTCGGCCCGAGTGCAGAATGACGATGTCGAGGTCTGAAGTCTCGGTCGCCTTGCCAGAGGCAGCGCTGCCGGCGAGAGCTGCGGCTGCCGCGTCAGGGTGCGCATTGCGGATGAATCGGCGTGCCACGTCGAGCGCTGCTTCATGAGCCTCGAACTCCACAGTTCCTCCTTGAGGTTTGTTGAGCATAGCCGGATGCTACGACCGGTGGCGCCAGCGGTTGATCCCGACTCCGATGAGAGTGGCGGCCACAGCGACGAGGAGAACGGGTGCCTCGAACGCGAGCGCTACGGCGGTTCCTGCAAGCGCCGCGAGGAGCGGGCCGTCCAGGGCCCATGTCAGTTGGACGACCGCGCTGAGATCACCCATTGGCGTCGGGATCGGGGTGAGCAGGACCGGCGGGAACGGGCCCTTCAACGCGTTGCCGACGCGGGCGATCAGGCCGAGCCATCCGAGAACGAGCGAGCTGATGATCGGCGCGCCAGGGGCGATTCCCGCGACGATCGAGCACACGACGACCACCGCGAGAAGCACGATGACAGTCACGGTGAGCGGAAGGAGCGTGTGGTTTGCGAGCAGTTGTACGTCGCTGATCCCGTAGACGGGCAAGTCTGACGCGACGCTCGCGGCGTGCCGGATTCCGTCGGTGAGTGGGCCGAGCCCGGCGAAGAGGATTATGCCGGCGGCGCCCCCGAGCAGCCAGCCCGGTGCGGCCGGCGCGAACGCAAGCGTGAGAAGCACTCCAGCACTCGCGAGGGCGATTATGCCGACGACCAGTCGGCCCGGCGTGCGGGTGACCCCGATCGCATCACGGATCAGGAAGATCATCGGCAGTCGATGCATCGGTCGGACAGCGCGGATGCGCCGACCGATGTGCGGTCTTCCCTGGTAGATCGTCGCGGCTGCGCTGAAGTCCATGACCGTCGCGTGGCTCGTCGCGGAGTTCCAGCGCGCGGCTTGCTCTGCCAGCGCCGCCGACTCGAGCCGGTTCATCAGGCCAGGAACTGCGGCGACGAGAGCGACGACGAGAGCGGTCAGAGCGAAGAGGCTGTCTGACGAGCCGCTCCCGGGATAGGCGAGCCCGACCCATCCCCATGGAGTGAACGGCTGCACGACCGGGACGGCACCCGTCGTCGCCCCGAGCATCAGAAGAACCAGAGCGACGGGCACAGCAGCGCGCGGGAACGCTTGACCGGTGAGCCAGGCAACAGTGGCGATGACCCCGACGAGCATGCCGAACGCGGTGAAGATCACGACGCTGATCGGGTCGGCCAACCCGTGGCTCAATAAGCTGCCGCCGACCAGCCCGGCGACGATCGTCGTCAGCGCGGTGACGAGCGCCCCGGCACGCAGCAACGGGCCCCGAAACGTGTCAGACCGTGGCAGGTCGCTGGTGGCGAGGGCATAGGTCAGGAACGGGGCCAGCAATGCCGGGCCACGGTTCCGGCCGATCAGCAGCGCGCACGTCCACAGCGTCGCGACGACGAGCACCGTCACTCCGGATGCGGCAGGCGAGGCGAAGGCGGCGACCGCCTCGGGACTCGTCGCGCTCAGCCACACGGCACGGCCGACCGGGGCGACGGCGACCCCGGCGACCATGAGGATCGTGTAGATCACGAACGCGCGATCACCTGCTGTGCGGATGTTGCGCGCCCGCCAGATCCTGATGGCGACCCCGGCTCGCGCGCTCATGCAGCCGTATCCAGCAGTAGCGTGCGATCAGCCAGCTCGCGCGCGAGCACCGGGTTGTGCGTGGCGACCACGAGCGTCGCGCCGTCATCACGACGAGCACGCAAAGCGCGGGTCACGGAGGCGACGTGCTCCGGGTCCAGCCGCTGCTCCGGCTCGTCGAGTATCAGAACCTCGAACGGCCTGGCCAGCACCAGCGCGAGGCCTGCCAACTGGGTCTGGCCCGATGACAGCTCGTGTGGGAACCGCTCCCCCAGCGCGTCGAGCTCCAACTCCGCGAGGACGCTGTGCGCGACCTCAACGGGCGCGGACGAATCGTCAGCCCACGTCGTTGCGACCAGAGTGACGTGATCGATCACCGTGAGGTCAGGCGCCATCGGCGGTAGCCCGATCATTGCGGCGACACGTCGACGGAAGCGACGGTCGCGCTCGACCACCGTGGCACCGCCAATGCGCACACTCCCGCTCGACGGCTTCCGTGCCCCGGCCAGCACTCGCAGCAACGTCGATTTTCCGGCCCCGTTCCTGCCACGCACGACCAACGCTTCACCGCGCTGCGCCGTCGCCGAGACGGGCGCCAGGAGCGTCACGTCGCCCGCGATGACGCCGACTTCGTCCACTTCGATCATCCGACCATCCTCTCAGGGCGGAGTTGATCAGTGGGCGATACCACACCGAGCGGCGGACCAACGTCTCCAATCTGAATCGCGTCTTGCGAGCCGGTTCATCCTTCGGATCCGTGCCTGGTAGCCGTTCCTTCTTTAGGACGGAAACAGTCCACAAGGCTCGATACGTTCGTTCCATGACCTCTGAAAACACCGACATTCGTCCTTTCCGCATCGAGATCCCGCAGGCCGAACTCGATGCACTGAACGCCCGACTGGCAGGCGCCCGCTGGCCCGACGAGCTGCCGGGCGTCGGGTGGAGCTACGGCGTACCGGCCGGCTACCTGCAGGGACTGGCCGAGTACTGGCGCACCTCCTTCGACTGGCGTGCGCAGGAGGCGAAGCTCAACGAGTTCCCGCAGTTCACGACCACGATCGATGGGCAGAACATCCACTTCCTGCATGTGCGCTCCCCCGAGCCGAATGCGATGCCGCTGATCCTCACCCACGGCTGGCCCGGCTCGATCGTGGAGTTCATGCAGGTCATCGGGCCGCTCACCGACCCCCGCGCCCACGGCGGCGATCCCGCCGACGCGTTCCACATCGTCGCCCCGTCGATGCCGGGCTTCGGATTCTCCGGACCGACGCACGAGACCGGCTGGGACATGTCGCGAATCGCGCGCGCCTGGGCGGAACTGATGAGCCGGCTCGGCTACGAGCAATACGGCGCGCAGGGCACCGACACCGGCGCGGTGATCTCACCGATGCTCGGAGCCATCGACTCCGAGCACGTCGTAGGCGTCCACGTCAACGGCAGCCTCGGCTTCCCCAGCGGAGATCCGGCAGAGCTCGCCGGCATGAACGAGGCCGAGCTGGCCCGACTGGCCGACATGCAACGACAACTGCAGGAGGGCTCCGGCTACGCCGTGATCCAATCGACCCGCCCGCAGACGATCGGCTTCGGCCTCGCCGACTCCCCCGTCGGCCAACTCGCTTGGATCGTCGAGCGATTCAAGGAGTGGACCGACCCGGCGTTCGAACTTCCCGACGAAGCCGTCGATCGCGACCAGTTACTCACCAACGTCAGCGTCTACTGGTTCACCAACACCGCAACCTCCGCCGCACGACTCTACAAAGAAGGCCAGGCGAGCTGGGGCAACCAGACGCAACGCTCAGAAGTACCCTCGGGGGTCGCAGTGTTCCCCGGCGACGTCGGAATCCGTTCCATCGCCGAACGCGACCACAACGTCGTGCACTGGTCCGAGTTCGAGCACGGCGGCCACTTCCCAGCCATGGAAGTCCCCGAGCTGCTGGTCGGCGACGTGCGTACGTTCTTCCGCGCTCTCCGGTAGGCCTCATGACAGGCGGTGACCGCTGAGCGCCTATCGAAGCTCTTGAATTCGGATGAGGTTGCCCGCGGGATCCCGAACGGCGCAGTCGCGAACTCCGTAGGTCTGTTCAGTCGGCTCCTGGACGATCTCTGCGTTTCCGGTCACCAGCCGTGCGAATGCACTATCGAGATCGGGCGTGGCGAGGAGGATGCCGGCGTACGTTCCCTTGGCCATCATCTCGACGATGGTGCCGCGCTCGTCGTCGGTGACTCCCGGATCGGCGGCGGGCGGCTCCAGCACGATCGACGTGCCGGGCTGATCGGCCGGGCCGACTGTGATCCAGCGCATACCGTCGTACCGGATGTCGCTGCGGACCTCGAAACCGAGGATGTCGCGGTAGAAGACCAACGAGGCGTCGGGGTCATCGTGCGGAAGGAAGCTCGAGTGGATGGTGATGTCCATGACGTCACGATAGTTGTCGACCAAGTCCGCCGCTTCTCGGATCCTGCCCGATCCGCGCTGCTTCGACGATGGACCGTTCACCTGGTATGCCGACTTCCCGAATCAGCGGGCGATGCACCCCATGTGGCCACTCTCGATAGTTCCGAAACGACATCGGAACGCCCTGGGCGACGGAGAAGTCATCGCTGTCCATCACTTGCATGTGCAGGTGCGGCTCGGTCGAGTTTCCGGAGTTTCCGCATTCGGCGATCGGTTGTCCAGCCGTCACCGCGTCGCCGACCGCGACACGCATCGAACCGCTTCGCAGATGGGCAAGGGCCACGAACACACCGCGTTCGGGCAGCGTGATCGTCAGAGAGTTCCCCGCGATCGCGTGCACCCCTTCCCGAAGGCGGCCGGCCTGACCCAGCATGTACGGCAGCAGCGCCAACTGCGACCGCCGCCCGACGTGATCGATCTCGCCATCGTGCACGTCGACGACGACCCCGTCGGCTGGTGCCAGGATCGGCTGCCCGAAGGCGAAGAATCGTTCTGCCGGTTCGGTCGCGAGGAACGTGCGCCAGTCACGGTGCTCCCCCGTGCGTCGGCGATGATCGACCGCGACGAAGTCGATGGCGTAGCGCTCGCCGAAGAGATCCACGCCGTGACTCGGCACCCGCCGCGCAGGACTGTTCTGCGCCATCCAGGTTCCAGTGAACGGCAGTGAGAGCACGGTCTCCAGCCTCATCGAGCCCGTGCAGCCGACACATCCGTCATGTCGCAAGCCTATTCGGCACCATCGCCATTCCCCCGCGCCCGACGTCACAGGGTCTAGCGGCCGTCGAATAAACCTCATATCCTGCAGGCAGGGAAGTCGCTGAACGTTCAGGGGGAACGACGCTCATGGGTACAACCGCACACGACAACATCAACATCGATCCGGCACTGGCCGATCTCTACAAGGACATCCACAGTCATCCGGAGCTCGGTTTCCAAGAGCATCGCACCGCCGACATGGTGGCGAAGCGGTTGACGTCTCTCGGGTTCGACGTCACGACCGGTATCGGCAAGACCGGGGTGGCCGGGGTGTTGAAGAACGGTGCGGGGCCAACGGCGCTGCTGCGCGCGGACATGGACGCGCTGCCGGTCAAGGAGGACACCGGCCTCGACTATGCCAGCACGGTGACGGCGACTGACGAGAACGGCAAGGTCGTTCCCGTGGCACACGCCTGCGGGCACGACCTGCACACGACCTGCCTGCTCGGTGCAGCCGAGATCCTCTCGTCCGACACCTCCAGCTGGGCCGGCACGCTGGTGCTCGTCTTCCAGCCGGCAGAAGAACTCGGCGCCGGTGCACAGGCCATGGTCGACGACGGACTCTACGAGAAGGTCCCGAAGCCCGACATCGTGCTCGGTCAGCACGTGGCCCCACTACCGGCCGGCAAGATCGCCGGACACGCGGGCGCTTCGTATGCCAGCTCGGATTCGTTGCTCGTGCGCCTGATCGGCAAAGGGGCGCACGGATCGAGGCCAGAGAACTCGATCGACCCGGTGGTGATGGCGGCCTCGACCATACTGCGGCTCCAGACCATCGTGTCGCGAGAGGTTCCGAGCACCGATGTCGCGGTCGTCACGGTCGGCTCGATCCACTCAGGGGATGCTGCAAACGTCATCCCCGGCGAGGCCGAACTGCAGCTGAACATCCGCACCCTCGACACGAAAGTGCGCCAGCACATCCTCGATAGCGTCGACCGCATCGTCAAAGGCGAAGCCACGACCGCCGGCGCTACTGAACAGCCGACGATCACCGAGATCGAGCGGTTCCCGGTCGTGGTGAATGACGCGGCCGCGCTCGGCAAGACACTCCAGGCGTTCGCGGCGTGGCTCGGACCGGACAAGATCCTCGACCCCGGCGCAGGAGCCGGAAGCGAGGATGTCGGCGTCCTCGCGACGAGCGCGAATGCACCGTTGTCGTACTGGCTCCTCGGCGGCACCGACCCGTCGCTGTTCACCACCGGAGACATGAACGACCCCGCGCTGCTCAAAGTTCCGTCCAACCATTCACCGCACTACGCACCGGTCATCGAACCGACCCTCACGATCGGAGTAACGGCGCTCGTCACCGCCGCGAGGACGTGGCTCCCGTCCCAGTGATGCGGCCGGGGCATCCGGCACTCATCGCTCAGCTTCGCTTGTCGATTCCTGAGCAGTCAAGACGGCCCTTCGGTCATCGCATCAGCCTGACCGAGCCGTCGCGACGCCGAATGCCCCGGCACGTGGCTTGAACGCGACGCGATACCACTGGAACCTCGCGACATCCATCTGCGTCAGTTATGCTGGCGACGTGTCGTGCTCATTCGTCGAACCGCCCTCAGGGCGTCAGGAGGTCGTCGGCGTCTCTCTCGCCGGCACGAGGTAGCCGCCTCCCTTCGTCGACCACCTCGCCTCTCGCGCGAGGAATCAGCACTTCGTGAGGCCCCGACTGTACGCGCCGTCGCTCGCCGGAGAGCCACCTCACTCAACCTCGGGCATCGACCCGATGACGCACGCCGGCCAAGGCCGGAACGATTGGTCACCTTCATGCTTCCCTTGACGGAACAACACATCCGCAACTCATTCATCAACGCCTCCCGCAAAGAGATCAGCGACATGGCGCTCCCCCTCGAGTTCGCCGCGATCGAATGGGATCGTCTGGACTACTTCGGCTGGCGCGATCGCAAGTCACCGCGCCGGGCGTACATCGCTGTCAGAGTCGACGACTCCCCGGTTACTCTGATCCTCCGTCAGTCCGACGCGCTCCCCCGCACTCGAGCGCAATGCTCATGGTGTCAAGACGTGAACCTCACGAATGACGTCGCGTTCTACGGCGCGAGGCGCGCCGGGCAGGCGGGCCGCAAGGGTGACGCCGTCGGCACCCTGATCTGCGCGGACTTCGGCTGCTCGGTGAACGTGCGGAAGCGCCCGTCGCTCGCGTACGTCGGGTTCGACGTCGACGCTGCTCGAGAGAAGCGCATCGTCGGTCTCAGGGGGCGGGCCCAGGGCTTTGTCCGCGAGGTGCTCAACGGCGCCGACCTGACGTCGACCAACGGTGACGACTGACCGATCCGGTCACCGTCTGCTGTGCGACTCTGGTCGTCGCTCCCCTGAGGCTCGGGCACTTCCGTGACGCCCCGTGCCCGGATGGTGTCGAGCAGAGCGTGCACCGACGGAGTCCACGGTCCGGCCACCCGGCGCACCGTGTCGCCCACCCGCACCACCGGCTCCATGTTGCCGCCGCTCAGCACTTCTTCTCTCACGGATCAATGATCGCACCGGCCGACGCCGGGATCGCGGGCAAGCCCGCCGGCAGCACACCGTCACGCCGAGACTTCCGACGACTCGCGGTTTCACATCCAACACTCAGCCGACAGGCGGCCGTAGCCTGACCCTGCACAGGACCCGCCACCAGAAAGGACACATCATGTCTACGTCGCAGCCCAGTGGGCTATTCGCGTCATTCTCGCTCGACGCTTCGTCGCTGACGAAGTCGGCGATCAACACCATTCGCGCGACGCTCGGCATCAGCGGTGCCGTCGCGCTCATCTTCGGCCTGCTGATCACGTTCTGGCCGAAGAACTCCGCCGTGGTCATCACGGTGCTGTTCGGCATCTACTTCCTGATCGCCGGCATCGCCTATCTCGGGCTCGGCATCTTCTCGAAGGGGATCTCGGGCGGCGCACGGGCGCTCGACATCATCCTCGGTGTGCTCTTCGTGATCGGCGGCATCATCGTGCTATCGAGCCCGAGCGAGTCGGCAGTCTTCCTCGGCATCTTCCTCGGCATCCTCGTCGGCATCCTGTGGATCGTCGAAGGCGTCGTCGCACTCGCCCAGTCCAGTGACGCCGGTTCGAAGGGGTGGGCGATCTTCTTCGGCATCCTGAGCATCGTCGCCGGCATCGTGCTGTTGTTCTCGCCGTTGTGGGGCGCTGTCGTGCTCTTCATCATCGCGGGCATCAGCCTGATCGTGCTCGGCATCGTGCAGATCGTGCGCGCCTTCACCTTCGGACGCGGCGTCACCGCCGCGGCATAGCCCGAGCGAACCGAAGGCCGGCCGAAGCAACTGCTTCGGCCGGCCTTCCGCCGTCTCAGGTGAGCGAGTTCGAGCGGGTGCGGTCAGGCATCGCCTTCGCGAGCGAAGCCCGAAGTGTCGCCGACGTACCGGGTGTTCTCCGCGGGTACGGGGTCGACCGCGGCCGATGCGACCTCGGCGGCGAACTCCGCGACGTTGAAGAGCCGCCCGGCGTCTTGCTTTCGCGCTTCGATCGCGCCGGGGTTGGCTCGCTCGAGCAGCGTCGCCGTGATGGTGCCCTCGATCATGTCGCCCGAGACGACGACGAACTCGACTCCGGCGGCCTCGAGTTCGGGCAGCTTCGCCCGCAGGGCGTCTTCGCCGGCCCTCTTGGAGAGCGCGACCGCCTCGTATTCGGGCATGGTCGGCGTGGTGCGGATGAAGTGCGCCTGGTGGCTCGTGACGAAGACGACTCGGGCGCCGGCAGCGAGATGGGGCAGCGCGCCCTCGACGACGTTCACCTGTGCATCGCGGTTCAAGCGCATCGCATAGTCCTCGCCCATTCCTGTCTCCATGCCGCCGGAGGCATTGAGCACGAGGATGTCGATCGGGCCGAGCTCCGCGACCGCACGATCGAACATCGAGGCGACGGATGCCGCGTCGGTCAGGTCTGCCGCGATCGCGATCGCAGTGCCGCCTGCCGCCGAGATCTCGGCCACGACCTTCTCGGCCCGGGGTGCCTTGCTGCGGTAGTTCACGACGACGGATGCTCCGGCTGCAGCGAGGTACCGGGCGGTGTCGGCGCCGATTCCACGCGAAGAGCCGGTCACGAGGGCGACGCGGCCGTCGAGCGAACCGGGGGCGAGCGGGTTGGTCACAGTGGTACTCCTCGAGGCTGAACGGACTTGATCCGCGGCGGAACAGGCGAACCGAGACTATCAACTCCGCCGGCTGATCCCCGTGGAGTCATGCGCACTGATAGTTTCGGTACAGGCCGCGTGCGAAGGAGAACGAATTGGATGTCCTGACCCAGTACGCGTGGATCGTCTGGCTGGTGTTGATCCTGGCATTCGCGACCATCGAGGTCTTCACTCTTGAGATGACGTTCCTGATGCTCGCACTCGGCAGCGTTGCCGGGCTCCTCTCCGGGCTCTTCGGCATTCCGTGGTGGGCGCAGTTCATCATCGCGGCACTCGTCGCGATCGCGCTGATCCTGACGCTGCGGCCCTCCTTACTCCGAATGCTGCGCCGCGGCGGCGACCCTGCGCGGAGTAACATCGACGCGCTCATCGGCGCCGACGGTCAGGTCGTGCGCACGGTGACCGCAGCGGGTGGGCAGGTGCGCCTGCGGAACGGTGATGTCTGGACGGCGCGATTGTCGCCCATCACCGAGCAGTCGGATGTCGCGGTCGGCGAGCGTGTGCTCGTCACGGGTATTGACGGGGCGACGGCCGTCGTCGTCCCGATTGAGAGGAGCACTGGAGCTTAGATGGATATTTCCAGCATCGTCGTGACGGTCATCGTCATTGCGATCGTCATCTTCGTCATCGTCGTCTTGTCGAAGTCGATCCGCATCATTCCGCAGGCGTACTCCGGCGTGGTCGAGCGGCTGGGGCGGTACCACAAGACGCTCAGCCCGGGCTTGAACGTCCTCGTGCCGTTCATCGATCGGCTTCGCCCGCTCGTCGACATGCGCGAGACGGTCGTCTCCTTCCCGCCGCAGCCGGTCATCACCGAAGACAACCTCGTCGTCTCGATCGATACGGTCGTCTACTTCCAGGTGACCGATGCGCGAGCAGCGACCTACGAGATCGCCAACTACCTCGGTGCGGTCGAGCAGCTCACCACCACGACCCTTCGTAACGTCGTCGGCGGGCTGAACCTCGAAGAGGCGCTCACCTCGCGCGACAACATCAATGGCCAACTGCGCATCGTGCTCGATGAGGCGACCGGCAAATGGGGCATTCGCGTGGGCCGCGTCGAACTGAAGGCGATCGACCCGCCTCACTCCATCCAGGATTCGATGGAGAAGCAGATGCGCGCCGAGCGTGACCGCCGCGCGCTCATCCTCACCGCCGAGGGCACCAAGCAGTCCGCGATCCTCACCGCCGAGGGTGCTCGTCAGGCTGCCATCCTCTCAGCGGAGGGTGATGCGAAGGCCGCGGTGCTCCGCGCTCAGGGCGAGGCCGAAGCGATCCTCACGGTCTTCGACGCCATTCACAAGGGCGACCCCGACCCGAAGCTCCTCGCCTACCAGTACCTGCAGACACTCCCCCAGATCGCACAGGGCGAGTCGAACAAGCTCTGGATCGTGCCGAGCGAACTCACCGAAGCGTTGAAGGGCATCGGCAAGGCGTTCACGCCCGCCGCCCCGGCCGGGCCGGCCGGTTCTGCTCCGGATGCCTCTGGGACCACCGGTCAGCGTCTCTGACCCGAATCCGTGGCCTCCGCGTACTTCGAGCCGTCGAGGCCGCGTGTGCTCGCGCACCGCGGCCTCTCGCTCGATGCCCCCGAGAACACGCTGCTCGCCTTCGCGAAGGCGGTTACGATCGGCTGCGAGTACATCGAGACCGACGTGCACCTGACGCACGACGGCACCGCTGTGGTGGCGCACGACCCGACCCTCGAGCGTGTCGCGGGTCGGCGGGTCGAGGTGGTGAAGCTCACGATGCCCGAGTTGCGACGCATCGATCTCGGCAGCGCCCAGGGCTTCTGCTCGCTCGAGGAAGCGCTCGATGCGTTCCCCGAGACGCGGTTCAACATCGATGTGAAGGTCGAGGGTGCGGTCGCACCAGCCGTCGAAGCGGTTCGCCGACTGCGGGCAGCACCGCGTGTTCTGCTCACGAGCTTCTCTGAAGCGCGCCGCCGACGGCTCGCCGCTCAGGTACCCGAAGCGGTCACCTCGGCGGGCGCCGCCGGCGTCATCCGCGTTCGTCTCGCCTCGCTCTCGGGTTCGACGAAGACCCTCACCCGATCTCTCCGGGGTGCCCGAGCGCTGCAGGTGCCTGAGCGCACCGGCCCCCTGCGACTCGTGACCGAACGGTTCGTCGCGGCCGTGCACCGCGCAGGCGCCGAGGTGCACGTGTGGACCGTCAACGAGGCACCCGCCATGCAAAGATTGCTCGATCTCGGCGTCGACGGTCTGGTGACCGACCGTGCAGACATCGCATTGCCGCTCATCGTCGCTCGAAACTGAGAATTCCCCGCTAAACGTCAGGCTGCGGAAAGGGAACGCCCAGCTTGATCGTTTAGACATGTAGACGAGCGAGAGGAGTACGCCATGGCGGACAGGAGCCTACGGGGAATGCGCATCGGCGCACAGAGCCTGCAGAGTGAAGACGGTGTGGTGTTCGCTGCCCGAGCCGAATACGCTTATCGCTGCGAGACGTGCGGTCGCGAGACCGTGATGACCTTCTCCACCGAGGCCGAGCTGCCCGAGTCGTGGGAGTGCAAGCACTGCGGAGCATCCGCAACGCTGCTCGTGGACTCGAAGCCGGTCGAGATCGACCGCTCGGGCGAGAAGGTCGCACGCACCCACTGGGACATGCTGCTCGAGCGACGCACTCGTGCCGAGCTCGAGGAACTGCTCGAAGATCGCCTCAACTACCTGCGCGCCCGCCGCGGCCAGCAGAAGATCGGCGCTTAGACCGCACTCGTTGCACCGTGCTCATCGTCGCCGTCGCGAGATCGGCGGCGAGCGATGAGTCCCGCGGCGATGAGCGCCGCCAATGACCCGAGCGTGATCACGAGCGGAACACTGCCGCCGAGCACCACTGACGGGGTGAGTCCGTCGCGCAACTCGACGTCGGTGACCATGGCACCGGGCTCATCGGCCGGGAGCGAGTCGATCGTGCGCCCCGTCGGGTCGATCACCTGACTCGTGCCGACGGTCGAGATGTTCACAACCGATCGGCCCGTTTCGATCGCACGGAGTCGCGCGATCGCAAGCTGCTGCTGGTTCTCATCGGTGCCGCGGAAATCCGCGTTGTTCGTCTGGAGCATGTAGAGCTGCGCGCCGTCGCGTGCACCCTCCCAGATCACTTCGTCGTAGATGACGTCGAAGCAGATCGCGAGCCCGGTGACCGCCTCGCCGAGATCGAACACGGGCGCGTTCGTGCCGGGCGTGTAACCGCGCTGGATGAGCCCAGTGAGATCGCCGGCGATCGCATCGAAGAACCAGCGATCGGGGATGTACTCGCCGAACGGCACGGGGTTGCGCTTGTCGAATTGATCGACGGCGCCCTCGTCGGCACGCCAGAGCAGCGATGAGTTGAAGTAGAGCTCGTCGCTCGTCGTCACCGTGTTCAACACGATCGGCGCATCGAGACGTTCGGAGAGCCCATCGAAGATGCGTGCAACAGACTCACTTCGCGTCGGGTCGATATCGGAGCCGCCCTCGGGCCAGAGCAGCACGTCGATGCCCGGTTCATCGAGGATCGGCTCGGTCGCTGCGAGCTGTGCGGCCAAGACGTCGCCGGGCTCACGCTCGTCGAAGTATCCCGCAGGACCGTCGCCCTGCACGCTCGCCACCCGGATCTCGCCGGCGGGCGTCGTCGGCCAAGCCGGCACGAGCACCGCGACGGCGACGAGGGTCACGGTCGGCACCGCGAAGCTCAGGCGGCGCCAGCCTGCCAGCCGGACCCATTCGATGATGCCCGACACGAGCGCGACCATCAGGAACCCGAGCCCGGTCGAGCCCACCCATGACACGACTTGGGCGAACGGGCTCTCCGACTGGCTGAGGGCGGCGCGACCCCACGGGAATCCGCCATAGGGGAAACTCCCGGTCACTGCTTCGCGCACGCACCAGAGGCCGGCCACGAGCAACGGCAGCGCGATGAGCCTCACCCATGGCGAGGTACTCACGCGTGGCATCCATCGGTACGCGAGCGCGATCAGCACGCCGCCCCCCGCGACGAAGAGCGACTCGAGCACCGAGAGCGCGAGCCAGGGCACAGGACCGAGATAGAGCGCCGTCCACGACACCTGCAACAGGTAGAACGTGATCCCGAACGCGAAGCCGACGAGGGCGGCGCCCCAGGCGGATCGACCGATCAGGCCGATCAGGCCGAGCCCGATGCCGAGGAAGGCAGCCGGCCAGATGCTCGCCCCCGGAAATCCGAGATCGTAAGTGAACCCGCCCGCGATCGCGGCGAGCACCGCACCCCAGAGCGGAAGCAGGGGGCGTACTGCGTTCTCTGGCACCAGCTCAGCCTAGGCGACGACGAAGGTGGCTCAGGCGACGGTGCCGTACGCCACGACGCCCCGCCGCACAGCGTCGATGGCCGCTCGTGCGGTGGCGCCGAGTTCGGCATCGGCGACGATCGAGATCTGGTCGAGCAGGTCGACCACTTGCTTCGCGAGACGCACGAAGTCACCCGCGGCGAGCTCGGTGTCGCCGAGCACGGTTCCGAGCCCGGTGCCGCGCGCCCACGAGTGCATCGCCGAGGCGAGCGCGGGTGAGGGCACCTCGCTGCCGGGGAGTCGATGCTCGCGCTCCAGGTCATCGAGCACGCTCCACGTGTCGGCCGTGCGTTCGAACGCCTCACGGAACCGCCCACGCGGCAGTCGATACTCGACACCGCTGTCGTCACGCCGCGGCTCGTAGACGAGGGCGGCGGCCATCGCTGCCAGCCCTGCTTCGTCGAGACCATCCCAGAGACCGCGCCGCAGGCACTCCGCCACGAGCAGGTCGCGCTCACCGTAGATGCGCTTCAGGATGCGCCCGGAGGAAGTGGAGACGAGTGCGCCGTCGCTGTCACGTTCGAGATAGCCGAGCGACTCGAGCACTTCGGTGACCCGGTCGAAGCGCTTTGCGACCTGACCCGTGCGGGTGCGGATCTGGCGTGAGAGCTGCTCGTGCTCCTGCTTCAGCCGCCACCAGCGCTCCGCCCAACGCGCGTGCGACTCGCGCTCGGCACAGCCGTGGCACGGGTGCGCCCGCATCGCCTTGCGGGCGGATACGAGCTCACGCTGCATCCGCTCGCGTTGCCCATGCGTCGGATTGCCCTTCGATGTCTGACGTTCGATCTCGCCGATGCGACGGCGAAGTGCCGCGTACTCGCCGAAATCGCCGAGGTGGCAGGTCATCGCCTGCTCGAAGCCCGCCATCGACTCCTCTTGCTTACGCAGGGTGCGCGCGAGATCGACGACGGCGCGGTCGGCCTGGAACTGTGCGAACGAGAGCTCGAGGATCTGTCGGGTGCGTTCCCGGCCGAACTGGTCGATCAGGTTCACGGCCATGTTGTACGTCGGCCGGAAGCTCGAGTTGAGCGGGTAGCTGCGACGCGACGCCAATGAGGCGACCGCCTCGGGGTCGAGACCGTCGACCCATTGGATGACGGAGTGTCCCTCGACGTCGATGCCCCGGCGGCCGGCGCGCCCCGTCAGCTGGGTGTACTCCCCCGGTGTGATCGGCACACGCGCCTCGCCGTTGAACTTCTCGAGCTTCTCGAGCACCACCGATCGAGCGGGCATGTTGACGCCGAGGGCGAGCGTCTCGGTTGCGAAGACGATCTTCAGCAGCTTCAGCTGGAAGAGCTCTTCGACGATCTCCTTGAACGCGGGCAGCATGCCGGCATGGTGGGCTGCGACGCCGCGCTCGAGACCCTCGAGCCACTCCCAGTACCCGAGCACCGCGAGGTCTTCGTCACGCAGCACGCGCGCCCGCATTTCGACGATCTGCCTGATCTCGGCGCGCTCGGCCGAGTCGGTGAGCCGGATGCCGCTGCGCAGCACTTGCCGCACCGCCTGGTCGCACCCGGCGCGCGAGAAGATGAACGAGATCGCGGGCAACAGGTTTTTGCCCTGCAGGAGGGCGACGACCTCCGCCCGGTCGGCGCGACCGTTGCCGCGCGCTTCGCGATGGTATCGGCCACGGTCGCCGCCGCGCTGCCCACGCGTCGACCGGCCGGAGATCGACCGACCGCCGGCTCGGGCGAGCTGTTTCAGTTCAGGGTTCACCCGATGGGTCGCCGCCTGGCCCGACGAATCGAAGAGGTCGAGCAGCTTCGACTTGACGAGCACGTGCTGCTCGAGCGGCACCGGCCGCTCTTCGGAGACGATGACGTCGGTGTCCCCGCGCACCGCTTGCAACCAGTCGCCGAACTCTTCTGCGTTGGAGACGGTCGCCGAGAGCGAGACGAGGCGCACCGCCTCGGGCAAGTGGATGATGACCTCCTCCCACACCGCTCCGCGGAAGCGGTCTGCGAGGTAGTGCACCTCGTCCATCACGACGTACGCGAGTCGGTCGAGCAGCGGCGAGTCGGCGTAGAGCATGTTCCGCAGCACCTCGGTCGTCATGACGACGATGCGAGCTCCGGAGTTGATGTTCGTGTCGCCTGTGAGCAGACCCACGGACTCGGCACCCCAGGTCTCGACGAACTCCTGGTACTTCTGGTTCGAGAGCGCCTTGATGGGGGTCGTGTAGAAGACCTTCGCACCGGGCTCCTGCATCGCGAGGAACACCGAGAACTCGGCCACCACCGTCTTGCCCGCGCCGGTGGGAGCCGCGACGAGCACGCTTCGACCCTCGTCGAGCGCACCGCACGAGGCGAGCTGGAACGGATCGAGATCGAAGCGGAGACCCGAGACGAACTCGGCGAGGCGGGGCTGGCGGTGCTGCCGGCGAGACTGCGCGTAACGCTCGGCCGGCGAGGGGCTCATCACCCCTTCAGCCTAGACAGCCGCGCCGAATTCGGCCTCGTTGCGGCGCGCGACACGACGATCGTGCAGATGCGCGATGAACCATGCGGCGAAGTAGAGCACGATCATCGGGACCGCGAGCATGAACATCGACACGACATCGGCCGACGGCGTCGCGATGGCCGTGAACAGCACGATCACGAGAATCGCCACCCGCCACGACTTGATGATCGCCGCCGCACTGATCACGCCGGCGAAGTTGAGCAGTACGACGAAGACCGGCACGACGAAGGCGATGCCGATCGCAACGACGAGTTTCAGCACGAAGTCGATGTACTCCCGCGCGGTGAGTAACGACAGCGAGCCTTCGGGAACGAATCCGGTCATGAGCTTCACGATGTTCGGCAGCACGAACCAACCGGCGGCGCAACCTGCGAAGAACAGCGGAATCGCGGTCACGAAGAAGACGAGTGTGAAGCGCCGCTCCCGCGTGTTGAGTCCCGGCACGAGGAAGGCGAAGACCTGATAGAGCCAGACCGGACTCGAGAGCACGATGCCGACGGTGAATGCGATCTGCAGGTAGAGATCGAACCCACTCGAAATCGTCGGAAAGACGAGGGACGTCTCATTCGATCGCGCCTCGGCGACGCGCTCGACCGGTTCTTGGAGCGCGTTCCAGATGAACAGATCCGTAAGCCACCAACCGAGGCCGGTGCCGACGACGATCGCGATCGCCGAGACGAAGAGGCGCTTGCGCAGCTCGATCAAGTGCTGACCGAGCGACATCCGTTTTTCGCGGCTCTTCTCGCCGCGATCTTTCACCGCGGTCACCGGAATCAGGACTTCTTGCCGGAATCCGGCTCTTCGGTCTTCGTCGTCTCGTCGCTCGGTGCCTCGCCGTCAACCTTGTCGGAGCGAACCTCGGTCTTCAGGATCTTCATCGACTGGCCGAGGCTGCGAGCGAGCGCCGGAAGCTTGGGCGCGCCGAAGAGCAGCAGGATGACCACGAGGATGATCAGCGCATGCCAACCGGTGAAGCCTTGCCACATGGGTGTTCGTCCGTTCGTCGGTGAGGGTGACGACAGTCTACCTGTCGTCAGTGCCCGGCGGTTGTGATCGCGCTTCGGATGCCTCTTGCTCGGCGTATCCCGCCAGGCCCGCCGTCGCCCACTCGGCGACGACCGCGCGGGCCTCAGCCGGCTCGACGACCGTCACAAGCCCGGGCAGACCGGCGACGAGACGCTTGAGGCCGTGCACGTGTGCGAGCCGGAGCGTGACCCGCAGCCGCCCGTCGACCGCCTCGGTGCGGGAATCCGCGAGATAGTCGGCGAGGAGCGGCAACGTCTCGGGCGCCACATCGACGACGACGTCGAGATCGGACTCGGAACTCTGGAAGAGGGTGTCGGGAACGACGCGATCGGAATGATCACCGATCGGCGCATCGGAGACGAGGAGGTCGCTCATGCGGTCGACGCGGAAATTGCGCACGTCTTCGCGCGTGTGACAGTACGCCTGCAGGTACCAGTCGGCGTCTTGGGAGAGGATCCGCAGTGGATCGACGCGCCGTCGGCCGGCGACGCCGAGTGCGTTGCGGTAGTCGAACTCGAGCTGCCGTCCGCCCGTCACCGCGGCCCGGATGAGCGCCAGCGAGGCATCCGCTTCGGATTCGGCGACCGCCAGGCGGCTGGGCGCCGCTGAGGCGCCGGCCGTGAGCTTGGCCATGAGCGAGGCGAGCGATGCCCGGCCGGCGTTCTCGGGCGATGCCGACATGTATTGGAGCCCCGCGATGAGCGCGGCGGCTTCACGTGCCGAAAGCCTCGGTGCGTCATCGATCGCGACGTGGTGCACGATGACGATGACGTCTTCGTCTTCGAAGGAGTCCCAGTCGATGTCGAAGAGATCGTTCGGCTGGTAGGTGCCGGTCTCGCCGGGCAGACCCGAGGTGGCGATGAGGCGC
This sequence comes from Agromyces sp. Y182, assembly GCF_059445385.1. Taxonomy (NCBI): domain Bacteria; kingdom Bacillati; phylum Actinomycetota; class Actinomycetes; order Micrococcales; family Microbacteriaceae; genus Agromyces; species Agromyces sp. Y182. Next base: position 420,615 of record NZ_JCAIUF010000002.1, read on the forward strand.
ACCGCAAGCCGGATCTCCTCTTCGGACATGCCGAAATGCGTCGCGGCCTCGGCGACGTCGACGACCCGCTGCTCGAGCAGGTACGGCACGAACGAGAGCAGGAAGATGAGCTTGTCGGGTGCCTTCAACGGCTTGGATCGCTTCGCCATCAACGCGCCTCCCGCTCTGCTGCGCCGTGCTCGATCGGATCGTGAAGCGCGGTGGCACGATGAGCGGCGACAACCGCCGCGAGGCGGTCGCGCACCGCCGCGCGCAACGACTCGGGCGAGAGCACTCGAACTTCGGGGCCGTAGGCTGCGAGCTCGTCGGCGAAGACCGCCGCATCGGTGTAGTGCAGTCTGATGACCCCGGCGTCTTCGTCGCCTTCGATCGCCCGCTTGCCGAGCCGTACTTCGGCATCGCTGCCAGCTGAGACGGCGAGGTCGGCCACATTTGACAGGTGCAGTTCTTGCAGCTCGGCGATGATGCGGTCTTGGATGCCGAGCGGCGGGGCCTCGAAGCTCGAACCGGGCACGGGCGTCACCTCGCCGATGATGCGCGAGAGCAGGAAGGTGCGCACGTCGCCGGCCGAGCGATCATGCGCGTGCAGGTGCCACCGGCCGTCGTGCAGCACGACGGCGTACGGATCGACCGTGCGCAGTCGCGGCTCGGCCTCACCGGGCTTGAAGTAGCGGAACTGCACCGCATGTCGACGGTCGAGGGCTTGCCGCAGCGGCTCGAATGCGGTGTCGCGCACTCGGAGCCGGGGTGCGTAGCCGATCACCGGCTCGCGCGGCTCGATGCCGAGAGAGCGCAGCTTCGTGAGCGCGCGCTGCGAATCGGCCGACAAGGATGCCTCACGCCAGACCTCGGCCGCAAGGCCGAGCAGCGCGAGTTCGTCAGGAGTGAACCTGACCTCATCTGGCAGGTTGTACTGCCCCTTCGGTATGCGGTAGCGCAGCGCCTGATTGTCGCCCGGACGATCGGGCGACTCGACGGTCTCGAGTGGAATGCCGAGTTCGCGGATGTCGTCTTTGTCGCGCTCGAACTGGCGCTCGAGGTTCGCGTTCTGACCACCGGAATCGAAGCGATCGGCATAGCCGCGAACGGTCGAGAGGATCTCCGCTTTCAGGAGGCCCGTCTCGGTCGCGAGCAGCGCGAGAACAAGACTGAAGAGGCGATCCTCGACGGGAATCCTCGACTCGCCCCTTGCCTCTCCGCCGCTTGCCACAGGTGCGATCTTACTGAACCGCGGCGACCGCGACGGCCGCTCGGACCGGGTCAGACGACGCCCAGGATGTCGATCACGAAGAACAGGGTCGAGTTCGCGGGAACCTTCTCGTTCGCCTGGTCACCGTAGCCGTCAGCCGGCGGGATCACGACCGCGACCTGCGAGCCGACCTTCTGGCCGATGACCGCCTTCGAGAAGCCCGGTATGACCTGGCTGCCTTCGCCGTCGGCGACGACCATGTTCACCGGGGCACCATTCTCCCAAGTCGAGTCGAACACCTCGCCGTCAGCCCAGATCACGCCCGTGTAGTGCACGACGACCGTGTCGCCGGATTCGACGACCTCGCCCGAACCGGCCTTCAGCACCTCGACCTCGGTCGTCTCGAACGGGTCCGCCTTCGGCACGGTGATGCCGGGCCGCCCATCGGGTGCGAGCACGACGGCGGGGAACCCGTCGCGACTCAGCTGCACCGCGCCATCGGCGCGCGGCAGGAAGGCCCGCTGGATGTCGAGCACGAACACGAGGCTGTCACCGGGCGCGATGCCGAGCGACTGATTGCCGTTGGGGCCGAAGCCGTCTTTCTCGGGCACGACGACGGCAACCCGCGATCCGACCGAACCACATGAGAGCCCCTGGCTGAGCCCCGGCAGCGTGGAATCGGAGATCGTCAGCGGCACGGGGTCACCCGTCTCGCCGCCGAAGCCGGAGACCTGCAGCTCTTCGCCCGTGGCGCCGTTGAACACGGCGAGACCGACGAGCGCCTGCTGACCGTCGACGAGACGATCGCCGTCGCCGGCGATGACCTCGGTGCACTGCGTCTCTTCGGGCGCGAGCGGCGACGGGAACTCGACGCGTGGCTTCTCGCCGAAGTCGCCCTTCACCGTGACAGCACTGGAGGAATCACCGGATCCCGCCTCTGGCGCAGGCGCCGAAGCGCACCCCGACAGGGTCAGGGCGATGAGGCCGGCCGTGGCGATGAGCGCGAATGACGAGCGCACTGATCCTCGATTCCTAGGTGATCGGTGAGGGGCGTAGAAAGCCTACCCGGCAGAACCTGTGGGTTCCGTGCCGGGCGACTCGACAGCGGCAGCGTCCGCTGACGGAGGCGTATCGATCTCGCGCGAACGAGATGCCGCGGCATCCGCTTGCCTGACTCGCTTGCGCAGGCTCTTGTCGCTCACGTTGCGTTCCCCGAGCGCGCCGGGCGTCCATGCCTCGAAGTCTTCGTCGCTGAACTCGGTCTTCGACGGGCGTCGCTTGAGCTCGGGAAGGATCGTGTCCGGCGCGAGTCGGCGCGCGGTGATGAGAAAGCCCGTGTGCGCGATCATGCGGTGATCGGGGCGCACGGCGAGGCCCTGCACGTGCCAGCCCCGAACCATCGTCTCGCTCGACTGCGGCTCCGTGTACTCCCCCGTCGCGCGAATCGCTTCAGCGACCCGTGAAAGCTGCGTGGCGGTGGCGATGTAGCAGAGCAGCACGCCGCCGGGCTTGAGCGCAACCGAGACCGACTCGAGGCACTCCCATGGCGCGAGCATGTCGAGCACGACCCGGTCGACGGATGCCTCGGCAACGGTCTCGGGCAATGCCTCTGCAAGGCCCCCGAGCGTGATCGACCAGTTCTCAGGGTCGGCGCCGTGGAACGTCGCCACGTTGGCTCGGGCGACGCTCGCGAAGTCGTCACGGCGCTCGAAGGAGAAGAGGTGCCCGTCGGCGCCGATCGCCCGGAGCAGCCAGAGCGAGAGCGCTCCGGAGCCGACACCTGCCTCGACGACCTGCGCGCCCGGGAAGATGTCGGCCTGCGCGAGGATCTGGGCTGCGTCTTTCGGGTAGACGATCGCCGCACCACGGGGCATCGACATGACGAAGTCGGTGAGCAGCGGGCGCAGGGCGAGGTACTCGATGCCCGCCTGATTGGCGACGACCGAACCGTCGGGCCGGCCGATGAGGTCGTCGTGCGCGAGCAGGCCCTTGTGCGAGTGGAAGTGCGCGCCCGGTTGGAGAGTGATCGTGTGCAGTCGACCCTTCGGGCCCGTCAGTTGCACCCGGTCGCCGACGCGGAACGGGCCGCTCTGCTCTCCCCTGCTCTCGGTCATGCTGTGGCCTGCCGTGCGGCGATGAGCCCCGCGATATCCGCGACCGTCGTGCCGTCGAGAGTCGGCCACAGTGCGCTCGACGGTTCGTCGTCGAGCGCGATGATGTTCGGAACGGCGACCGCGATCGCGCCGGAGGCGAAGGCGGAGGCGAGGCCCGCAGGCGAATCCTCGATCGCGACGCACTCGGCGATGTCCACGCCCAGCAGTGCCGCGGCCAGCAGGTACGGTTCGGGGTGCGGCTTCGCATTCTCGACGATGTCGCCGGTGACGATCACGTCGAATGCCTCGAACGGAATCGTCGAAATGATGTCGTCGGCCATCGAACGAATCGACATGGTCACGAGCGCGGTGGGCACGGATGCTTCGCGCAGTGCCCGCAGCAACTCGCGCGCTCCGGGCCGCCACGGCACGCCGTGCTCTTTCAACTGTTCGCGCACTCGCGTCGTGAGCCGATGCACGATGGCATCGGCATCGAGCGTGACGCCCTTCGCCTGGAAGTACGCCGCCGCCTCCCACAGGCCGCTGCCGACGAGTTCGAGCGCGTCGTCGTGGCCCCAGGAGCCACCGAAGGACTCCACGAGCTCTTCTTCTGCGGCCATCCAGTAGCGTTCGGTGTCGACGAGGGTACCGTCCATGTCCCAGAGGACTGCGGCGGGGAGGCGAGTGGTCACAACCGTCAAGTCTACGGGCACGGCCTATTGTGGAGGTGTACCCGGAATCCGGGGCGGAAAGCGGGGCACCAGGAGTGAATCAGCCGACCGGTTTCGAGGGCGGAAGGCTGCTCGTCGTCGCATTCGAAGGATGGAACGACGCCGGAGAGGCGGCGACCGGGGCGGCGAAGCTTCTCGTCGAGCGACTCGACCTCGTCGAGATCGCCGCCGTCGACCCCGAACTCTACTTCGACTACCAGTTCACGCGCCCGACCATCGTCGTCGATGATGACGGCGTGCGTCGTCTCGAATGGCCTGGGGCGGCGATCATGGGCCCGGGCGATCTTCCCGTCGCTGACGATGCGGATGCCGACGACCGCGTCACGGGGCCGGGAGCCGACACCCTGCACGTGCTCATCGGTGCGGAACCGGCTCGCAGCTGGAAGGGCTTCGCCGCCGAACTCATCGATGCCGCGCTCGCGGCCGACATCGAGGGCATCGTGCTGCTCGGTGCGATGCTCGCCGACGCGCCGCACACCCGGCCGCTCTCGATCTTCGCCTCGAGTGAGAACCCCGAAGTGCGGTCAGCGCTCGGCGTCGAGCGTTCGAACTACGAGGGCCCGGTCGGCATCCTCAGCGTCATCGCCGATCAGGCCGAGCGTGCGGGCATTCCCACGGTGTCGCTCTGGGCGTCGGTGCCGCACTACGTGCACAACGCGCCGTCGCCGAAGGCGGTGCTCGCCCTGCTCGGCAAGTTGGAGGAGCTCACGGGCCTCTCCATCCCCCGCGGCAGTCTCGAGATCGATGCCGCAGCGTGGGAGGCCGGGGTCGACGCGCTCGCCGCCGACGACGACGAGATGGCCGGCTACATCACCCAGCTCGAGCAGGCGCGCGACGCCGTCGATGCCCCCGAAGCGAGCGGCGAGGCGATCGCCCAAGAGTTCGAGCGGTATCTGCGCCGTCGCGGCGATGGCCCTGAGGGGCGCGCCGACGGTCGTGGCGACGGCCCCCGCTGAGGGCTTCTGCCCGACCTGACTCCAGCTCAGGCGGTGAGCGCGCCCGTGCCGAGCAGCACGAAGAGGGTGATGCCGAGCAGCACCCGGTAGATCACGAACGGCAGGAAGCTGCGCTTCGAGATGTAGCTCATGAAGAACGCGATCACGAGGATGCCGACGACGAACGCGACGAGCGTCGCCGCTGCGGTCTCGATCGGCCCGTACACCGTGGGCTCGCCGAGGCTCTTCACCAGCTGGAAGACGCCGCTGCCGAACACCGCGGGGATCGCGAGGAGGAACGCGTAGCGGGCGGCGGCCGCGCGCTCGTAGCCGAGGAAGAGCCCCATGGTGATGGTGCCGCCGGAGCGTGAGACTCCGGGGATGAGCGCCAGCGCCTGCGCGAGACCGAAGTAGATGCCGTGCGGCACCGTCAGATCGTCGAGCCCCCGCCGTTTCGCCCCCGCCCAGTCGGCGAGGCCGAGGATGAGCCCGAAGACGACGAGCATCGTGGCGACGATCCAGAGGGAGCGCAGGCTCGTCTCGATCTCGTCTTGGAAGAGGATGCCGAGCACGACGATCGGCACGGAACCGACGATGATGAGCCAGCCCATGCGCGCATCCGGATCATTGCGCGGGACCCTGCCCGTGAACGAACCGAACCAGTGCGAGACGATTCGCACGATGTCACGCCAGAAGAAGACCACGACCGCGGTCTCGGTGCCGAGCTGCGTGATGGCGGTGAACGCCGCACCCGGGTCTTGGGCTCCTGGCAGGAACTCCCCCAGGATGCGCAGGTGCGCGCTCGAAGAGATGGGAAGAAACTCCGTGAGTCCCTGCACGAGGCCGAGGATGAGCGCTTCGATCACGTGGTGCATCCGCCTTCCGCCTCCGCGGAAGTCGGAGGGCTGTGCTGATCAGGGGCTGGTTCGGTCAGTAGTCGAGGAGAGGTCTCGCAGGACCTGCCTCCCGAAGACTGACTGGTTCGGTCAGTAGTCGAGGAGGAGGTCTCGCAGGACCTGCCTCCCGAAGACTGACTGGTTCGGTCAGTAGTCGAGGAGGAGGTCTCGCAGGACCTGCCTCCCGAAGACTAATGCGTCGAGCGGCACCCGCTCGTCAACACCGTGGAACATCGCCGGGAAGTCCATGCCTTCTGGCAGCTTCAGCGGCGCGAAGCCGTATCCGGCGATTCCCAGCCGGCTGAGCGCCTTGTTGTCGGTGCCGCCCGAGAGCAAGTAGGGGAAGACCGGCACGCCGGGGTCGTGCACGCCGAGCGAGCGCTTCACGGCATCGACCAGGGCGCCGGATGTCGCGGCTTCGAGCCCGACGTCGCGGTGCACGATCTCGACGTCGACGTCGTCGCCGATGAGCGCCTGCACTTCGGCCAGCACCGCGTCTTCTTCGCCGGGCAGCGTGCGGATGTCGATGAGCGCCTCGGCCCGGTCGGGGATGACGTTGTGCTTGTATCCCGCGGTCAGGAGCGTGGGATTGCTCGTGGTGCGCAGGGTCGCGGTGATGAACCCCGACGCAGAACCCGTGGCGAGGGCGAGTTCGTCGGGTGACACCTGCGCGGGGTCGACACCCAGCACGCCCGCGATCTCGGCGAGCAGCTCGCGAGTGGTGTCGGTGAGCCGGACCGGCCATTCGGTGCGGCCGAGGGTCGCCACCGCCTCGGCGAGCTTCGTGACGGCGTTGTCGCGGATGAGCCTCGAGCCGTGAGCGGCGGTCCCACGCGCGACGAGTCGGATCCAGAGCAGCGACTTCTCCCCGGTCTGCAGGAGGTACGCACGCTGCCCGCCGACGGCGATCGAATACCCGCCGACCTCGCTGATCGCCTCGGTGGCACCAGCGAAGAGTTCGGGATGGTGGTCGACGAGCCATCCGGAGCCGAGGCCGCCACCCGCCTCCTCATCGGCGAAGAACGCCACGACGAGGTCACGTGCCGGCCGAGAGCCCGAGCCGATGATGTCGCCGAGGGCGGTCAACATCATCGCGTCCATGTCTTTCATGTCGACCGCACCGCGACCCCAGAGCATGCCGTCGCGCACCTCACCGGCGAACGGGTCGACGCTCCAGTTGCGGGCATCTGCCGGCACCACATCGAGGTGCCCGTGCACGACGAGCGCCGGCTTCTCGGAGTCTCGCCCCGGAACCCGGACGACCACGCTCGTGCGTCTCGGTTCGGACTCGAAGAGCTGCGGTGCGAGCCCGAGCGCGGCCAGCCGCGCCTCGACGTACTCGGCGGCCTCGCGCTCGCCGTTCGCCTTGCCCTCGCCGTAGTTGGAGGTGTCGAAGCGGATCAGGTCCCGTGCGACGATCGCCGTCTCATCGAGTTCTGGAACGAGGTCGGAATCGGTGGATGACGGGGCCATGCCATCACGCTAGCCGGGGCATCCGGCAATGGCGAACGTGTCGGAAGCGCCCCGGAAATCGTGCTAATGTCTTCTCTCGGGCCACCGAGGAATCGGAAGGGCCTGACACGAGCGCGGGTGGCGGAAATGGCAGACGCGCTAGCTTGAGGTGCTAGTGCCCTAACGGGCGTGGGGGTTCAAGTCCCCCCTCGCGCACGCTTGTGTCGAGAAGGCCGGATCATTGCGATCCGGCCTTCTTGCGTTTCCAGGACGTCTCCCCCGGCACGAGGTACGTGACAGCACATGCTTGTTCGGGTGTGCCGAGCGGCACGGTCTCGTGGACGGGCGACGACATGAAGAGAGCGTGTGCCGAGCCCGAGGTCAGGGGGTGGCAGGCCCCGCTCCGAGGCTCCGCGACAGGATCCTGACGATCAGGTCGGAGAGCTCTCGCAGTTCGGTGGGCGAGGCGTGGACGAGCGGGCTTCGCTCGAGCGTCCCTGCGATGAGCCCCACTCGCACTTCACGACCCCGTCGGGTGAGGGTCAGTACTTTCGATCTGCGGTCGTGCGAGTCGACCTGCCGCTCGACGAGGCCCTTCGACGCGAGGTGATTCGCGATGAAGCTGAGGTTCGGTGCATTGCAGTGGAGCCGTTCGCTGAGTGCCTTCATCGAAGGTGCCGGCTCAGCGGGGTCTATCGCCCAGAGGGCCTGAGCAGTCGCGGCGGTCAATCCCAGGCCTGCGAGGAGGTCTTCCACGGCGTCGGTGGTGAGCATGAAGAGTTCATGGTTCGCCCGGACAGCCGTCTCCAGTTCAGCGGTGCTCATACCTCCACCCTACTTGCTTCGAGTCTCGAAGTGATACGGTGAAATCGTTCGACACTCGAAGCAATTACCGACGTCGGCGACACACAACGAACGGACCCACCCATGCACGATTTCACCGGCACGACCACCCTCGTCACCGGCGCCTCGCACGGCCTTGGCGCCGCCTACGCCGCGGAGCTCGCCCGACGAGGATCCAACCTCGTCGTCGTCGCCCGCTCCCGGGCAGTGCTCGATGCTCTCGCAACCCGTCTCGAGAACGACACGCACGTCACCGTTCACCCCATCGCAGCGGATCTGACCCAGTCGGGTGACCTCTCATCATTGATCGAAGAGGTGCACCGGCTGGACAGCCCCATCGACCTCCTCGTCAACAATGCCGGGACGGGGGCCGTCGGGCCCTTCGCCTCCGCCCCGCTGCAGCCGACACTCCGCTCCATCGACCTCAACATCAGTGCACTCCTCACCCTCACCCACGCTCTCGTCGGCGACATGGTGGCCCGTGGCGCCGGCGGCGTGATCAACGTCGCCTCCACCGCGGCGTTCCAGCCCATGCCGTACCAAGCCGGCTATGCCGCGACGAAGGCGTTCGTCCTGTCCTTCACGGAGGCACTCGCGGAAGAACTCGAGAACACCGGCATCCGAGTGATGGGCGCACACCCCGGCGCGACGGACACCGGCTTCTTCAACGCCACGACCCACACCATGGATCCGAGAACCACCGACTCGCCGCAGAGTGTCGCGGAGCGCACACTCAACGACTTCGCCCGAGGGAGGAAAACCTCCTACCCCGGACGTGCCTCCACACGCCCGATGACCTGGGCGAGCCGGTTCCTCCCCCGCGCGACGGTCGCACGCATCACCGGAAACCTCAACAGGAAGGCGGGCATGGACAACGCGGCCATGCACGACACGCGAACAGCAGCTCCCTGAGGCATTGAACACGTGCATTCCGGCCTTCTTGCGTTTCTGGGAGACGGCGCCGCTAAACCCGCCGGGCGCGCCGTCGGCGAACGATGAGCGCCGAAGCTCCAGCGAGCAGCATCACGAGTGCGATTCCGAAGGTGACGAACAGCTCGATGCCGGTAGCTGCGATCGTGCCACCGAGGGGCGTCTCACCATCACCGTGGGGAGGCGTCGCACCGTCTCCACCGCCACCGCCGGGAAGATCGCCGACGAGGAACACGAGTGCGTGCTCTCCCCCGCTGACCTCAGCCGGGATGTCCGCGGTGAGTGAGAAGAACCCGCTGTCGTCGGCTCGTTGGGAACCGATCACGGTCGATTCGGAGTCCAGTGCGAGGCGAACGAGTTCGCCCGCGACGAAGCCCGTCCGCTGCACAAGCAGCGTCTCACCGCCGGCGACCACGACGGCCGCGGGGTCGTCCGAAGACGCCACCGCCACCGCCACCGGCGCAGTTCGGTTTCCGGCATCATCCTGGGCCCGCACCCATGCGGTCGGAGCCAGGCCGTCCACGGCTGGCGACTGGGTCCAGTTCTCGCCGTCGGCGGAGTATTCGATCGCCGCCGCTCCCGAAGTGACAGGTGGGGACATGGAGGCGGCTCGTGCGAGCGCGCCGACCGGAGCCGCGTCCACGGCCGCCGCCGTCAGACGCCCGTCGTCATCCAGCCACGCCTGAACGCCCGGCACCGCACTGTCGATCTTGACGTGCGCCTCTTCGATCGACGAGGTGTTCGCCGCATCGTCGCTCGCGCGGGCGAAGACCGTGTAGACGCCGTCTGCGAGGGCCAGCGGTGTCGTGTACGCCTGCCACTGGCCGTCACCGACCTTGACCTCGATCGACGGCGCCGCGGCGACCTCGTCGGTGGCGCTGAGCGTTGCCGTTGCCTCGCTCGTCAGCCATCCCTCCTCTCCGGCGGCTCCCGAAACGTCGATGGTCACGGTCGGTGGCGTGACATCGGCTTCGGTTTCGCCGCTCACGAAGGAATAGTCGCCGGAGCCGATCTCGAGTACGACGTTCTCGCCATCCGCTGACCGGACGGTGATTCCGTCGACGTCGCCGACACTGATGCCGCCTTCGCTGATGTTCGCCGCGGACGCGGTGGGAATCGTCACGGCGGCCGTCGTACCCACCGGCACCGAGACATCGAGGGTCAGGCCGGTCTCGGTCGTCGCCCACGCAGAGGAGATCGTGCCGAACACCGATTCGAGGGTGCCCGTGGCATGGCTGAGCCCTCCTCCCATCGCCGGGGCGACGTCGAAGGTCCGGTATCCGGGGCTCGTCGCCGAGATTCCGCCGATGTTCGCGTACATCCAATCGCCCACCGCGCCGTAGGCGTAGTGGTTGAAGGAGTTCAACCCACCGTCGACGAACGTGCCGTCGGGGTTGACGGCGTCCCAGCGCTCCCACATCGTGGTGGCTCCGAGCTTCACCTCGTACCCCCAGGACGGATACGTGTCGTTGCCGAGCAGGCGATACGCGAGGTCGGTGTGCCCGGTCGCGGTGAGCGCCGGAAGCAGCCACGGCGTGCCGAGGAACCCCGTCGAGAGGTGGTTGTCACGACTCGCGATCGCCTCGACGAACCTGTCGCCGACCTGCTGCAGACGGTCGTCGGGAATCAACTCCATGCCGATCGCGATCGCATAGGCGGTCTGACTGTCGCCGAGCACCGTGCCGTCGTCCGAGACGAAGTTGTCGACGAACGCCGTCTTGATGCGGTCCGCCAGATCCGCATAGTGCGCCTCATCGTCAGTGTCGCCGATGGCCGCGGCCATCTCGCTCATCTGACCGGCGGTGTATGCGTAGTACGCCGTGCCGAGCAGACCGGCCTCGGTGGGATCGTCGAGGTTCAGCCAGTCGCCCAGATTGCCGTGAACACGGATCAGGTCCGGCCCCGTGGTGTTCGCTACGAACTCCATGAAGCGGCTCATCATGTCGTAGTTGTCACGGATGACGTCCGTGTCGCCGTAGCTCTTCCAGAGCGTGTAGGGCACGGTGATGCCGGCATCCGACCACCCAGTGCCGCCACCGCAGCAGCGGCCCACGATGTTCGGTGCCACCCCGGGCAGGTCGCCGTTGTCACCCTGAGAATCCTGCAGCGTGCGCAGCCAGTCGCCCAGGAAGTTGAGGGTGCTCTGGTTGTAGCTCGCGGTCGGCGCGAAGACGTTGATATCGCCGGTCCAGGCCAGTCGCTCGTCACGCGCCGGCGTATCGGTCGGGATGGAGAGGAAGTTTCCGCGTTGTCCCCACACGATGTTGCTCTGCAACTGGTTGAGCATCGGGTCCGACGTCTCGAGCGTGCCGGTGTTCGGCAGATCGCTGCCGATGACGAGCCCGGTGACCTGCTCGGTCGTCGGTGGTTCGCTCACGCCGGTGATCTCGACGTATCGGAATCCGTGGAACGTGAACGTGGGCGTGTACGTCGCCGCGCCGGTCTCGGCGAAGGTGTAACGGTCGGTCGCCTTCGCCCCGCGCAGGTTCTCGGTATACAGCGTGCCGTCCTGATAGATGGTCTCGCCATGACGGATGACTGCGGTGGAGCCTTCGACCCCCGTGAGCGTCACGCGCGCGACTCCGACCATGTTCTGGCCCATGTCGTAGATCCAGGTGCCGGGACTGATCTCGGTTCGGCTGAGCGCAGGGCGTTCCTCGGTCACGCGTACGGGTTCGTTCGCCTGGGGAGAGAGCTTGGCAATGGCACCGTCATCGGCGACCACGCCGACCTGCTCCCACGAGGCATCCGCGAAGCCGGGCGAGTCCCAGCCGTCGGGGAATCGACGAGCGTCGTACGTCTCGCCCATGATGATGTCCGATTCCACGAGCGGGCCGGCTGTCGTCTTCCATGACGAATCGGTCGACACCCACTCGTGCGAGCCATCCGTATAGTCGATGCGGAGCTGCCCGATGAACGACGTGCGATCACCCCAGATGCCCGTGCCGTAGCTGCCGACATTGCCGGCGTACCACCCGGTGCCGAGCTTCACGCCGATGGCGTTCTCGCCCTGCACCAGCAGCTCGGTGACATCGAAGCTCTGGTAGTCGATCCGCTTCTTGTACTCGGTCATGCCGGGGGCGAGCAGTTCGTCGCCGACGCGCTCGCCGTTGATGGCGACTTCGTACACGCCTCGAGCGGAAGAGTAGAGACGCGCCGAGCTGATCTCGCGATCAACGCCGAAGTCCTTTCGCAGCAGCGGTTGCGCGAGCTCCGAGCGCAGGATCGCCTCGATCGGGGCCACGACGTGCAGGTCACCGTCGACGACGGAACCGCCGGTGAATGGGTTCTGCCCATCGCTGAAATCGGTCTTGAGGAGGGTTCCGTGGGTTGGGGATTCAACGTCGATCGATCGCACGATCGAACTCTCGGGCCCCCCGCCGACCATCGACTGGCGGAAGCCCACGTATCCCCGGCTGAACGTCGTGTCGGTACGTCGGTCGATCTCGACGCCGTCGAGCGACGAGATCATCGTCGACCCCTCGAACGTCACCGAAAGGGTGTGCACACCGGTGCTGAGCTCTTCGATCGAGATGAACTCGGAGATGTCCTTGTTCGCGAGCACGGTGTAGTTGCCGTCGACCTTCACGTGCGGTCGGAACTGCGGAACCCCATCGGCGACCGTGAGCTGGATCATGTACCCGTTCTGGGTGCTCTCGGCCCGGGCGTAGAGCCCGAGCACGAGGTTCGTCATGGTGAAGTCGACCGAAACGGTGTAGTCCGACCACACCGCCAGCTTGTCGGCCGGGTCCGGAGCACCGATCCAGTCGGCATCCCATTGTTCGTCAGCCCACAGACCGGTTTCGAACCAGGCCGGCGCGCTCCACGCGGACTCGGAATCGTGATCGTCCCAGACCCGAACCTGCCAGGCGTAGCGCGTCTGCGATTCCAGCGGCCTGCCGTCGTAGACGACATTGAGCTGGTCGTCGGACGACACCTTGCCTGAAGACCACACGTTCTCAGGGGCAACCGTCGACTCGCTGCCGGTGACGCGCACCTCGTAGGCCGTCTGCGTGACACCGCGTCCAGGGGACGTGCTCTTCCAGCTGAACACCGGGGGCGCTTCGTCGATGCCCAGGGGGTCAGTCAAGCCGTTCACGCGCAGCCCGTCGACGCTGTGCGACTCCGGCGCTGCGGCGGCTGGCGTGGCCGAGGGCGGCATCGCGGCGGTCGCGGAGCCGAGCAGGAGTCCGAGCGCCGCCCCCACTGCGACCAGCAACCGCAGCGGGCTGCGAATCTTCGAAGGCTTGGGACTGGTTGGAATGGTGAAGATACCCACGTCAGATCATGCTCCTGTGCTGCGTCTGCTCCGCACGACGGCGTCGGCGGAGGATGAAGAAGAGGCCGCCCACGAACAGCAGGGTCATCCCGGCCCAGAACCAGGGCGCGGGCTCGGACCCCGTGGACGGCAGAACCCCGACCGGAATAGTGCCCGGCCCGCCTGAGCCGCCCCCTGCCAGGAGGAACACGATCGTGTGCTCGCCCGCAGCAACCGAAGTGGGAACCGTTGCCCGCAGCGCGATGACCCCGGAGGTATCCGCTACGGCAGTGCCGAGCACCACCGGATCGGAGTGCAGCTCGACTCGAACCGACTCGCCCGCGGTGAAGCCGCTCGCCTCGATCACGAGACGGTCGCTCGGCCTCACGGTGAGGCCATCGGGTGCGTCCGCGATCCGGCTCAGCTCCAGCGCTGCACCGGTGTTACCGGCCACGTCGACCGCGCGCAGCTGCACGCGCTCGGGGCTGCTCTCCGCAGCGAGGAGCGGGCTGAGGCCGCTCAACCAGCTCGTGCCGTCGAGCGAGTACTCGATGCGGTCCGCACCTGATCCTGCATCGCTCGCAACAGCGGTCATGGGCCCGGCCGTCGACAGCCAGCCCCAGACCATCGGATCGACGCGGTCGACCTTGACCTCCTGAACACCGGTCGCACTGGTGTTGCCCGCGACGTCGGTGGCGCGGAACTGCACGGTGTACTGGCCGTCGGGCAGATAGACCGGCTCGGAGTATTCGGTCCAGTCGTCCTCGCCGAGACGGTACTCGATCGAGTCGATCTCCGACCCGGCATCCGTCGCGGTCAGCGTCGCCGACGCATCTGCGCGCAGCCAGGCGTTAGCTCCCGCCCCCGACAGCTCGAGTGTCACGCTGGGTGCGATGCCGTCGGCGATCGAGATCGCGAGGCTGTTCGTGCCCTCGACGTTGCCCGCCACATCCGTCGAGGCATAGCTGACGGTGTGGTCGCCGAGCCCCTCGACGACGACGGCAGTGCCATCGAAGTCGGCCCAGTCGCCACCGTCGACCTGGTATCGCGTGGCTGCGACGCCCGAGCCTTCGTCGGTGGCCGAGAGCGTCACCGAGGCACGTTCGGCCGCTTCGTCGGCTTCGCTCGACGTGTCGCTCGCGTGCGTCACGGGGGCGACTGCGTCGACCTTGAACGACACGGCAGCGACCGCACTCTCGTTGCCCGAGGCATCCACCGCCCGATACTCGATCGTGTGTTCACCCGTTTCCGTCACCGTGATCGGGTCGGAATACGTCGTCCACTCGGCCCCGCCCGCCTTTCTGTACTGTGAGGTCACGTCGCCGGCTCGGTCATCCTGGGTCGCGATCGTCACGGTCGCATCGCCCTGAAGCCACCAGCTGCTCTCAGCTGCGGGTGCCGGCGTCACCGTTGCCATGACCACAGGGGCGATGGTGTCGGCGTCGACGGGTGAGGTCCAGAGGTCGGCGATCGAGGCGTCGAAATCGGAGTCGGCAGTGCGGTCCATCCGAATCCGCACGGTGCCGTCATTGCTGAGCGCCTTGGGATCGTCGACGAGGATCTGGTAGTTGCCGAGGCCGGCGGAATTCATTGTTCTGGTGAACACTCGCTTCTGCACGACCAGCCCGTCGACCAGCACGTCATAGCGCTTGAGCCGCGGTCCGTCGAAAGTCTCGATGGCCTGGATGACGAACGGTTCGTTCTTCGGAACCTGCATGTCGAACTCGAAGAACGAGCCACGCATGCTGCTGGTGTAGCGGCGACTGAGGCCGCCCTCGACGCTGGTTCCAGACGACGCGGACGCCGTCAGGTTGTGCGCCGACTCCGATGCGCCGTCTCCGAGGTCGATGTGATCGAAGCTCCCGTGCGACGGCAGCGGCACGGTCGCGTGGATAGCGACGGCCCCCGTGGCCAGGCCTGCTCCGTCTCGCTCGAATGCGACCGGGAGTGAGAGGTCCTCCTCGCTCAGCGTGGTCGGCACGAAGACCGTGACGGGAACGGTTATGGCGCCTCCGGCAGGCACTTCGATGATGCTCGTCGGCAGCGGGGTCGCCCAGCCGTTCGGCACGACCACGCACGCCTGCCCAGACACCGCGACGGTTCCTGTGTTCTGCAGCGTCACGTCCACAGTCGTCGCCGTTGACGGTGCGACCGTCCCCGGCGTCGCAACGGCCTCGCTGACGGCGATGCCGGAGGCGACAGACGCGGTGATGGATGCCGAAGCCGACAGTTCGGTGTCGGCGTACGTGTAGTCGACCCGGGCGCCGAGCGTGAGGTCAGCCGGCAGTTGACTGCCGGGCACGGTGACCGTGAACTCGTCGACGTGGCTCTCGCCGGGGGCGAGGGCATCGAGCGTGCCGCCGATGGCCGGTTCGACGGTCCATCCCTCTGGCAGTGAGGGGGTCGCAGTGACGGCGGTCAGTGACTCGGTACCGGAGTTGCCGATCGTCGAGGTGAGGGTGAACCGGTCGCCGGGCAGGAGCGTGCTGGACTCGCCGATCGAGAGGTCGACCGAGATGCCGGTGAGGCCGGAGAGGACCTCGGTGAGCGCATCGTCGATGTGCTCGAGGCCGCCGGCCAGCACCGCCAGCGTCGCTTCGCCGATGCCAGAGGATGGGAGCCAGGCCTCCGCGGCCCTCACGGTGGCGAGCGCCGCCCGGAGCTGCATGATGGCACCGGCACCGTCGGCTTCGACGATCTCGATCGCATCGCTGATGTTCGAGATGGCGTCGGTCAGGTCGTCGGTCAGTCTCGCGGCCAGCTCGGCGGTGAGGTCTCCCCCACTCCGCAGGTCTTCGACCTGGTCGACCAGTGCTTCGGCCGCCTCGACGATCTCACCGAGGGCTCCTCGCTGCTCGCTGACGGCGAAGTCGTAGCTTCCTGAACCGACGACGACCACGACGTGCGCGGCGTCACCCGGGAGCATTTCGATGCCCTCGGCGTCACCGAGCGGTACGCCGCTCTCGGTCACGGCAGCGAGGTTCGCGGCTGGAATGCGCACCGTCGCAGTGGTGTTCACCGGCACCGTCGCCTTCAACGAGAAGCCGGCAGCATCGCGCGACCAGTCGCTCGAAATCTCCCCGTACACCGACTGGAAGGCGGCCTTGCCGGTGGTGAGACTGCCACCGGGGGTCGGCGCGATGATCGACGACTTGTACCCGGGCTCGTCTGCGCTGATGCCGCCGATGTTGCGATACATCCAGTCGCCGACCGCACCGAACGCGTAGTGGTTGAACGAGTTCATCGAAGGGTCGCCGAAGTTTCCGTTGGCGTCGATGGAGTCCCAGCGCTCCCACATCGTGGTCGCCCCGGACTCGACCTCGTATCCCCACGAGGGAATGGTTTTCTGCTCCATCAGCCGGTATGCGGTGTCCCAGTTCCCGGTCTCGCTCAAGGCGTTCATGAGCCAGGGAGTACCGAGAAATCCGGTGGAGAGGTGATAGCCGCGAGACGCGATGTTGGCGACCAGTTTCTCGCCGGCCGCTGCGCGGAGCTCTGCCGGCACCAGGTCCATGCCCAGCGCCAACGCGTACGCCGTCTGGCTGCCGCTCGTGACGGTGCCGTCCGGCGCGACAAATTTCTCGACGAAGACGGCCGTCGCCTCCTCGGCGATGGCGCCGAAGCGTTCGGCATCCGCGGTCTCGCCGATCGCCGCCGCCATCTTGCTCATGAGTCGCGCGTCGTACGCGTAGTAGGCGGTGCCGAGCACCTCAGCGGGAGTGGCATCGGCCAGGTTGAGCCAGTCGCCGTACGGCCCGTCCACCCGGATGTAGTCGGGGAAGTTGGTCTCGAGGAACCCGAAGAATCCGAGCATCGACTCGTAGTTCTCCGAGATGACCTCGGTGTCGCCGTAACTTCTCCACGCCGTCCACGGAATGGTCACGGCGCCGTCCGACCAGCCGGTGCCGCTGTCGAACGCGTCGTCGGGCATCGGCGTCCACTGCGGGATCTCGCCGTCGTCCTTCTGCTTGTCGCGCACATCCTTCATGAACTTCTTGATGAACTTGAGCGAGTCCATGTTGAAGGTCGCCGTGCTCACGAACGCATTGAGATCACCCGTGTAGCCGAGCCGCTCGTCGCGCGCAGGCGTGTCGGTGGGCACCGAGATGAAGTTGCCTCGCTGCCCCCAGACGATATTCCTCTGCAACTGATTCAACATCGGGTCGGATGTCTCGAAGGCACCGGTCTGCTCGAGATCCGAGGAGAAGACCTGGCCGACGACGTCGACGAGCGCGGGGGGCGAGGACACGCCGCTGATCTCGACGTACCGGAAGCCGTGCTGCGTGAAGCGCGGCATGTAGGTGATGGTGCCGTCGGCGCCGAAGGTGTAGTGATCGGTCGCCTTCGCCGCACGCAGGTTGGCGGTGTAGAGACTCCCGTCGGCGCTGAGCACCTCACCGTGACGGATGGTCGCGTGCTGGCCGGCCACGCCGGTCAGGGTCACCTTCGCCACACCCGCCATATTCTGGCCGAGGTCGTAGATGTAGCTGCCTGCTGGAGCCTCGGTCTGCGCGACGGCCGGCAATTCGTGTGTGATGCGAACGGGTTCGTCGGTCTGCGGCCGCAGGTACTGGATCGCGGCGGAGTCGAGCACCGAGGCATCCGACCATGAAGAATCGTCGAAACCGGGCTGGTTCCAGCCGTCCTGGAGCCGGTTGGCGTCGTAGCTCTCGCCCATGAGCAGGTCGGCGCTGACGAACGGTCCGGGAGCCGTTGTCCAGCTGGAGTCG
Organism: Agromyces sp. Y182; assembly: GCF_059445385.1. Classification (NCBI taxonomy): domain Bacteria; kingdom Bacillati; phylum Actinomycetota; class Actinomycetes; order Micrococcales; family Microbacteriaceae; genus Agromyces; species Agromyces sp. Y182. Next base: position 438,672 of record NZ_JCAIUF010000002.1, read on the forward strand.
GTGCCGATGACCTGTTCCGTGCCGTCGGTGTAGTGGATGACGAGTTTGGCGATGACCCCGGGCTGCGAGCCGTAGCGGTTGGCGCCGAGCCAGGCGATGTGGCCGGAGTACCAGCCGGGAGCGACCATGGCCCCGATGGCGTTGTCGCCGCTCGCGATCAGCTCGGTGACGTCATAGCTCTGATACTGGATGCGTTGCGCGTAGTCGGTCCATCCGGGAGCCTCCTGCTGATCGCCGACCTTCTGCCCGTTGAGTGAGAGTTCGTAGAGCCCCAGAGCGGATGCATAGACGCGCGCGCTGGCGATCGCCCTGCCGTCTCGGGTGGGGAAGCTCTTGCGCAGGATCGGCAGGCTCGGCTTCCAGAGGGCCTCGACCGTGCCCGAGACGTGAAGACCGCCGTTCTCTCCGTGGAGGAGCTCGCCGACGCCGAACGGGTTGTCGCCGGAGTCGAAGCGCGATTCGTACATGGTCTCGGTCGGCGAATTGACGGTGATCGAGTGGAAGACGACGTCGTCGTGCGAAGAGTCGTGCAGGCGCACTCCGACGTATCCGCCGGAGTGCGAGGTGTCGGTGCGCACGTCGACGACGACGCCGTTGATCGTCGTCGTGATGGTGGAGCCGCTGAACTGGATCGACATCGTCGCGCGGTGGGCGAGCACATCGGCGGCGAGGCCGACCTCGGTGAGATCGATCTCGTCAAGGACGGAATAGCTGCCGTCCACCCGGTTGTGCGGGCGCAGTTTCGGGTGGCCCGGCTCCGTGTCGTTCAGCTGCCACATGTAGGCGTTGCCCGTGTCCGTGGAGCTTCGCAGGTAGAGGCCGAAGCCGGTTCCGGGTTGGGCCGTGAAGTCGACGTTGACGGTGTAGTCGCGCCACGCCGCGGCCTGAGCGGTCGCGTCCGCACCGATCCAATCGCTCTGCCACTCGTCGTTGCTCAGCATCGCGGTCTCGAACGAGCCCGGCTCAGACCAGTCGGACTCATTGGAGCGGTTATCCCAGACCTTCACCTGCCAGACGTAGCGGGTCTCAGACACCAGGTCCGGACCGCCGTACTGCACACCCAGCTGCTGGTCGGAGTCGACTCGGCCGGCGTTCCAGACATCCGCTGATTCGAGCTGATTCTCAGAGCTCGCCACCCTGATCTGGTACGCCGTCTGGGTGACGCCTCGCTCGGTCGAGTGGAGCTGCCAACTCAGCAGCGGCGCCGTGCCCTCGATGCCGAGCGGATCGACCAGGCTGTTGGCTTTCAAGTCAGATGCCGTGAGCGCCGGAGCATCAGCTGCGCTCGCTCCCGCAACCGGCACGAGAATGCCGGCCACAGTGAAACCGATCGCGATCAGCAACACGCCGATCCCACGAACACGAGCGCGTGGCTGAGTGGATTCATGCATCGTTGCTGGAGCTCCAATCGTCATTGATCGGCCGTAAACAGCTGAAGGATCATTGAATCGATTCAGCGCGCCGCCGTCGAAACACTTTCATAGGGATTGGACCCACGTCAAGTGTTCGCACAACCGGTCCAAACATTCGGAGCCTCAGCCGTCAATGAGGCGTGAGTCGTAGATTCCTACGAATTCCCGCGCATCGCCCCCGCTTTCGCACATCGAAGATGCGGGTGTGGCTGCGCTCATTCGTACCCTGAATGGAGGCATTCGCGGAAGAATTCGAGAACACCCTGCCCATGGGAGAATGCGGCCTACCCCGGGGCGTGAACAATGCGGCACGCATGAGAGCGAACACCAGCACCCCAGGACAGTCGCACTGCCGACTTGCTAGTTTCGAACATGTGTTCGAAACTAGGTGAGTGACCATGACCGCTCCCCTCGCCCCGGCTGAAGTGCCCTCGCGCGTCGAGGAGCTGCAGGCCCGCATCCGCGGGATGCAGGCCACGCGGCTCGACTCCAAGACGGTGCCCACGCATCCGGCTCTCGAGCAGGTGCTGCCGGGTGGCAGCCTGCGCGAAGGCACGGTCGTCTCCGTCGAGGGCTCGACCACCCTGCTCATGGCCCTCCTCGCCGGCCCCTCGGCGAGCGGGCGCTGGGTTGCCGTCGCCGGCATGCCGGAGTTCGGCGTCGAGGCGGCCGCACGGTTCGGCATCGACCTCGACCGACTCGTGCTCGTGCCCGACCCGGGGCGGCAGTGGCTCGCCGTGGTCGGCGCGCTCGCCGACGTGATTCCCGTGGTCGCCGTGCGACCGGCCGGTCGGGTCGCCCCCGCCGAGTCGTCACGGCTGACGGCGCGGCTCAGGCAGCGCGGCACCGTGCTGCTCGTCGCGGGCGAGTGGCCCGGCAGCGACGCGAGCCTCGGGGTCGAGACGAGCGAGTGGCACGGGCTCGAGCTGGGGCACGGGCATCTCAGCGACCGCGACGTCATCGTCACGGCCGGCGGGCGCGGGGAGTTCGGCCGGCGTGCACGCTCGCGGCTCCGACTGCCGGGGCGTTCCCTCGAGTTCCAGGCGGCCGCCGACGATGAGACGCCCCGGGCACCGGTGCGCCTCGACGTGCCGGTGCGCCTCGATGAATACGTGCGGCGGGCCGTTTGATGATCATCGATCCCGGCCGAACGATCGTGCTCTGGTGTGCCGACTGGCCCGTGTTCGCGGCCTGTCGCGAACACGGGATCGACCCGGCCTCCCCCATCGCCCTCACCGAAGGAGGGCAGGTCTTCGCCTGCTCGGCTGCCGCCCGCAGCGACGGTGTCGTTCGCGGATTGAAGATTCGCGAAGCCCAGTACCGCTCCCCCGCGCTCACGCTGCTCGACTACGACGCCTCGCTCGATGTGCGGGTCTTCGAACCGGTCGTGCGACGTGTCGAAGAGACGGTGCCTGGCGTGCAGCTCATCCGCCCGGGCACGCTCGCGATGCGGGCACGCGGCCCCGCCCGCTACTACGGCGGCGAGGATGCCGCGGCGCAGGCGCTCCTCGACACCGTCGCCGCACTCGGAGTGCCGGGGGCCAGGGTGGGCGTCGCCGACGGCCCCTTCGCGGCCGAGCAGGCCGCGCGGGCGACCGGCGAGTCTCCCGTGGGCATCGTCGCGCCCGGGACATCCGCTGCGTTCATCTCTCCGCTGCCCGTGAGCCTCGTCGTCGATGCGCGCACGTCGACCCTGCTCAACCGGCTCGGCGTTCGCACCCTCGGCGAGTTCGCAGCGCTACCCGAGGCCGATGTGCGGCGTCGCTTCGGCGCGGCGGGCGCGTTCGCACACGACCGGGCGTCGGGGCGCGAGCAGGCCAGGGTGCTCGCACGCACACCGCCGCCCGAGTTCGAGGTAGCGCAGGAGTTCGAGCCGCCGCTCGATCGCATCGACCAGCTCGCCTTCGCCTTCCGGGTGCATGCCTCCGAGTTCATCGAACGCATGCGGGCGAAGCGACTCGTGTGCACCGGCATCCGCGTCGAGATCGACGACGAAGGCGGCGGGCACTCGAGCCGAAGCTGGCTGCACCCACGCTGGTTCACACCCGCCGACGTCGTCGACCGGGTGCGCTGGCAGCTGCAGGGCGCGGGCACCGCCGACAGCGGACTCGCCTCGCCCATCGTGCGGCTACGCGTCGTGCCCGAACGCATCGACTCGACCGGCAACCACGAAGAGGGGCTCTGGGGCGGCGGACCCGACGAGCGCGTGCACCATGGACTCACCCGGGTGCAGAGCATGCTCGGCCACGATGCGGTCGTGACCGCGTCGGTCGGTGGTGGCCGCATGCTCGCCGACCGGCAGGTGCTCGTGCCATGGGGCGACCGGGTTCCCGAGCGCACGGGCGAGCAGACGGCGGCGCCGTGGCCCGGCAGCCTGCCCGCTCTCGCGCCCGCGAGCGTCTTCCGTGAGCGGCTGCCGATCGGGCTGCTCGACGCCAGCGGCTCCCCGGTCACGATCGACGCCCGGGGGGCGATCTCGGCGAACCCCGAACGCTTCGCGCTCGCCGGCGGTGACGCCGCCCCTGTGCGGGCCTGGGCGGGGCCCTGGCCGGTCGTCGAGCGCTGGTGGGACGCAGAGCACGCCAAGCGAGTGCACCGCTTCCAGATCGTCGACGACGACGGCTGCGCGTGGCTGCTCGTACGCGACGAAGCAGGCTGGTGGGCCGAAGCGAGGTACGACTGATGGGTGGTGGTCCCTGATGGGGTGGAACAACCCGGGCATCCCGTGGTCGGAGCTCGAGCGCAAGCTCTCCGATGCGCGTCGGCCGGGTGCGCCCAAGCTCATCGTCGACGGCGGCGACAGTCCGGCGTGGAGCCGCAAGCGGCATCCGTATCGCCCTGCAACCGACCTCGAGGCGCCGACCGGGCCGGTCGTGCCCTACGCCGAGCTGCACGCGCACTCGAACTTCAGCTTCCTCGACGGCGCCTCATCACCCGAGCAGTTGGTCGAAGAGGCGCAACGGCTGGGCCTCACGGGGCTCGCCATCACCGACCACGACGGCTTCTACGGCATCGTGCACTTCGCCGAGGCCGCCGAGAGCTTCCCCGAGCTGCAGACGGTCTTCGGCGCCGAGCTCTCGCTCGGCCTGCAGGGCCCGCAGAACGGCTTCGCCGACCCCGAAGGCGAACATCTGCTCGTGCTCGCCAGACGCGAAGCCGGCTATCACCGCCTCGCCGGCGCGATCACCGCCGGTCAGCTCGCCGGCGGCGAGAAGGGGCGACCGGTGTACTCCCTCGAAGAGCTCGCCGAACGGGCGGCCGGTGAGTGGATCGTGCCGACCGGATGCCGCAAGGGCGCGGTGCGTCGTGCACTCGCCGAGGGCGGGGCGGATGCCGCGGCGCGCGAGCTCGATCGCCTCACCGCGCTCTTCGGCCGTGAGAACGTCGTGGTCGAGCTCTTCGACCACGGGCATCCGTTCGATCAGCAGTCCAACGACGCCCTCGCCGGACTCGCCGAGCGGGCAGGCCTGCCGCTCCTCGCGACGAACGCCGTGCACTACGCGACTCCGCCCGAGCATCGCCTCGCTGCGGCCCTCGCGGCGGTGCGGGCGCGCCGTAGCCTCGACGAACTCGACGGGTGGTTGCCTGCATCCGACCAGCTGCACCTGCGCAGCGGCGCCGAGATGGCCGAGCGGTTCGCCCGATACCCCGGCGCGGTCGCCCGTTCGGTGACGCTCGCCGAAGAGCTCGGATTCACCCTGCGCAGCGCCCGCCCGAAGCTGCCGAAGCAAGAGGTGCCGGCAGGACACACGCCGATGAGCTGGTTGCGGGTGCTCGTCTGGCAGGGTGCAGAGCAGCTCTATCCCGGTGTGCCGGCTCACGTACGCGATCGGCTCGAGCGCGAGCTCGACGTCATCGAGCTGAAAGACTTCTCCGGCTACTTCCTCATCGTGCACGACATCGTCGCCGAGGCGCGGCGACGCGGCATCCTCTGCCAGGGGCGCGGTTCGGCGGCGAACTCGGCGGTCTGCTACGCGCTGCGCATCACCGCGGTCGACTCGATCGGCTACGACCTGCCGTTCGAGCGCTTCCTCTCCGCGCTCCGCGATGAGGAGCCCGACATCGACGTCGACTTCGACTCCGACCGGCGCGAAGAGATCATCCAGTACGTCTACGACAAGTACGGCAGGCAGAATGCCGCGCAGGTCGCGAACGTCATCAGCTATCGGCCGAAGGTCGCGGTGCGCGACATGGCGAAGGCGCTCGGCTACTCCACCGGCCAGCAAGATGCGTGGTCGCGACAGGTCGAACGCTGGGGCGCGGTGGTCGAGACCGACGACCACGACATCCCAGACGCCGTCGTCGAGCTCGCAGGCCAGGTGCTCACCTTTCCGCGCCACCTCGGCATCCACTCGGGCGGCATGGTGCTGACCGACCGCCCAGTCGGCGAGGTGGTGCCGATCGAGCACGCCCGCAAAGAGAACCGCACCGTGGTGCAGTGGGACAAAGACGACTGCGCATGGATGGGCCTCGTGAAGTTCGACCTGCTCGGCCTCGGCATGCTCGCCGCCCTGCAGTACACCTTCGACCTCGTGCGGGAGTCGACGGGTGAGGTGTGGGAACTCTCGACCCTGCCGAAAGAAGAGGAGGCGGTCTACGACATGCTCTGCCGCGCCGACTCGATCGGGGTGTTCCAGGTCGAGAGCCGGGCGCAGATGGGCACGCTCCCCCGGCTCAAGCCACGCTGCTTCTACGACCTCGTCGTCGAGATCGCGCTCATCCGTCCGGGGCCCGTGCAGGGCGGCGCGGTGCATCCGTACATCCGACGCCGCACGGGTGAAGAGGCGGTGAGCTACCTGCATCCGAAACTCGAGCCGGTGCTCGAGCGCACGCTGGGGGTTCCCCTCTTCCAGGAGCAGCTCATGCAGATGGCGGTCGCGGTCGGCAACTGCGACGCCGCCGACGCCGACCAGTTGCGGCGTGCCATGGGCTCGAAGCGCGGGGTCGAGAAGATCGAGCGGTTGAAAGCGAAGCTCTACGCGGGCATGGCTGAGAACGGCATCGAAGACGAGGTCGCCGACTCGATCTACGCGAAGATCGAGGCTTTTGCGAACTTCGGCTTCGCCGAGAGCCACGCCCTGAGCTTCGGACTGCTCGTCTATGCGAGCTCGTGGCTGAAGCTGCACTATCCGGCCGCGTTCCTCGCCGCGCTCCTGCGCGCGCAGCCCATGGGCTTCTACTCGCCGCAGACGCTCACCGCCGATGCGCGGCGCCACGGCGTCGAGATGCTGCGCCCCGATATCCTGCGGTCGGGGGTGCACGCGGGGCTCGAGACGAGCGAACCGCTCGCTGAGCCTGTCGAAACGGGTTCCCTTCGACCGGCTCAGGGAACGCAGCATCCGACCGGCCTCGATGCGTGCGCGAACCCGGTGCAGCCGCCCATCGGCAAGGATTTCGACCGCACCGCACCCGACCGCGGGGCTGAGCACCGTCGTGACGGGTCGTTCGCCGTGCGTCTCGGTCTCGCCGACGTCTCCTCCATCGGCAAGGCCGTCGCCGAGCGCATCATCGCCGAACGCGAGGCCCGCGGCCCGTACCGCGACATGGCCGACGTCTCCCGTCGCGCAGCGCTCGACGCCACCCAACTCGAGGCGCTCGCCGCTGCCGGCGCTTTCGACGGGTTCGGGCTCGAGCGACGCGAAGCCCTCTGGCTTGCGGGCGAGGCCGCCGCCGACCGCGAGGAGTACCTCGCGGGCTCCGTCGTCGTCGTGCAACCACCGCTGCTGCCGATGCTGAGCCCGGCCGAGCAGGTCGTCTACGACCTCTGGGCCACGGGCATCTCCCCTGACGACCATCCGATCCGGTACGTGCGCGAACGGCTCGACGAGCGCGGGGCCATCCGCATCGACCGCTTGCAGCAGGCTGAAACGGGCCGCCGCATCGAGGTGGGCGGGGTGGTCACGCATCGGCAGCGACCGGCGACGGCGAGCGGCATCACCTTCCTCAACCTCGAAGACGAGTCCGGCACGCTGAATGTGATCGCCGGCGTCGGGGTGTGGAACCGCTACCGGCGCATCGCCCGCGAGGCCCCCGCGATGATCGTGCGGGGCATGCTCGAACGATCACGCGAGGGAGTCACCAATCTCATCGCCGATCGATTCGAGCCGCTCACCGTGTCGGCGCCGCACCGATCGCGCGACTTCCGTTAGCCTCGACCGGTGCCCGCGACACCCTCTGATGCCTCCAGCCATGATCCGCTCGACCGTTACGGAGCCGACGTGCTCGCCGGCGATTGGAAGGCTCGCGGCCGTCGCACCATCCCCGAGGTCGAGGCCGAACGCGATCTTGTCGTCGAGCTCGCCGAGAACGGCTTCTGCGGTGCGGTGACCGGTGTTGCGAAGGGTGTCGTGACACTCGAGGATCGTTTCGGCGGCAAGCGGATGTTCCCGCTCGGTCACGGCTTCCTCGTCGACGGCGAGGCCGTGCAACTCGTCGCACCGAAGGCGAAGGCTCCCGCAGGGCGGCTTCGGACGGCGTCGGGGTCGTTCGCGGCACCGTCGGCGCCCGCCCGGGTCGCACTGCCGAGTCGCATATTCGTCGAGGGCCGCCACGACGCCGAGCTCGTCGAGAAGGTCTGGGGCGCTGACCTGCGCATCGAGGGCGTCGTCGTCGAATACCTCCAAGGCGTCGATGTGCTCGGCGACGTGCTCGCCGAGTTCACGCCGGGCCCCGGCCGCAAGGCGGGCGTGCTCGTCGACCACCTCGTGCCCGGCTCCAAGGAGCAGCGCATCGCCGACGCCGTCATGCGCGGCCCGCACGCGGCGAACGTGCTCGTCGTCGGGCACCCGTTCATCGACATCTGGCAGGGCGTGAAGCCCGCGCGCCTCGGCAAGACGGCCTGGCCGGTGATTCCGCGAGGCACAGAGTGGAAGCACGGCGTGTGCGATGCGTTCGGCTGGCCGCACGCCGAACAGGCCGACATCGCCCGCGCCTGGCAGCACATCCTCGGTCGCGTGCGCGGCTACGGCGACCTCGAACCCGCCCTGCTCGGCCGCGTCGAGGAACTCATCGACTTCGTGACCGCGCCGGCCGGATGATGCTGCCGTAAGAACGCATCAATCACGGCGCATCAGATCGAGAAGCCGCCGTCGCTCTTGATCAGCTGACCCGAGACCCATCGCCCCTCGTCTGAGATGAGGAAGCGCACCAGTCGTGCGGCATCATCGGGCGTGCCGAGACGCCCGCTCGGCTGCGCTGCGATCAGCGCCGTGCGGGTCGCGTCGTCCATCCAACCCGTGTCGACGGGCCCCGGATTCACGAGGTTCGCCGTGATGCCGAGCGGCGCCAGTTCACGGGCGGCCGCGATGACGATGCGGTCGAGGGCCCCCTTGCTCGCGCCATACGGCAGATTGCCGACGACGTGATCACTGGTGAGGGCGACGACCCGGCCGCCGCCATCGACCGGCACCTGCGCGGCGAAGGCCTGGAGCAGCAGCCACGATGCCCGGGTGTTCACGGCGAAGTGACGGTCGAAGCTCTCGAGCGAGGTGTCGAGGAGGCCGGAATCCACGCCTTCTGCGTGCGAGAGCACGAGCGCACCGATCGGTCCGAGCTCGGCAGACGCTTGGGACACGAGTCGGCCGGGCACCTCAGGATCGGCGAGGTCGGCGTCGATGCCGAGCGCACGCACGCCGATCGCGCGAAGCTCGGCCTCGAGCGCCGCAGGGTCCCGGTCGGGATCGCCGCCCAGCGACATCCGCCGGTCGTAGTCGCCCAAGTAGCTGAATACGATGTCCCAGCCGTCGGCGGCGAGTGAGGTGGCGATCGCCCAGGCGATGCCGTTGCTGCGGCCGGCACCGGTGATCAGGGCAGTACGTCGTGACATGGAGCTCCTAGGCGATGGTGGTCCCGAACGCGAGTCCGAGCACGTAGGTGATGGCCGCCGCGCCGAGTCCGATGGCGAGCTGGCGAAGCGCCCGCTTCAGCGGCGACGCCCCGGAGAGGAGGCCGACGATGGCCCCGGTCGCGAGCAGCGCGATGCTCACGAGCACCGTCGCCGTGATGATCGCCGGAAGCCCGCTCAGACCGAAGAGGTAGGGCAGCACCGGAATCAGTGCGCCGGATGCGAAGAAGCAGAAACTCGAGATCGCGGCAGAGAGCCCGGTGCCGACGGCCTCGTCGTCGTGCTCGACGACGCTCAATGCATCGGTCGGGGTCTGCGCCTGCTCGGCCGCGTGCACGCGGGCAACGACGAGCGCGGCGTGCTCGACCGCGGCCCGCTCCTCCATGCCGCGCGCCCGGTAGACGAGCGCGAGCTCGTTGGCGTCGATATCGAGGTCGGGCAGGGCGTCCCGCGCAGAGGGGTCGGGGGCGGATGCCTCGAGCAGTTCGCGCTGCGACCGCACCGAGACGTACTCTCCTGCGCCCATCGACAGTGCACCTGCGAGCAGCCCGGCGACGCCAGTGAAGAGCACCACCGACACGGGCACTCCCGTGGCGCCGATTCCGAGCACGAGTGCGAGGTTCGAGACGAGGCCGTCGTTGGCGCCGAAGACGGCGGCACGGAAAGTGCCGGCGAGGCGGCGGCGCCCTCGGGCGGCGAGCCCGCGCACGACCTCGCCGTGGATGCGTTCGTCGGCGGCCATAGCGGCGGTGGCATCGGGGTCGCTCGCATACGGCGACCGCGCTTCGGCACGCTGAGCGAGCGCGAGCACGAAGATCGACCCGAATCGTCTCGCGAGCGCGCCGAGCAGGCGCGTGCGCACGTCGGCGCGAGGCGCGCCGTGGTCGTCGCCGCCGAGCAGCTCGAGCCAATGCGCCTCGTGGCGCCCCTCCGCGGCGGCCAGCGCGAGCAGGATCTCACGTTCTTCACCGTCACGTCGTGCCGCGAGCTCCCGGTAGACGGCGGCCTCTGCGCGCTCGTCGGCGAGGTATCGCCGCCATCGGGTGCGGTCGGTCGAGGCTCCGCTCGACTGGTCGTTGCTCATCATGCTCCCATTTCACGGCGGGGCTTTCACGGCGGGGCTTTCACGGCGGGGCGCCGGCAGCCGTGGCCGTGCTCGCTCCGCGCCATCGCTTGCCGGCCGCTCGCACGGCCAAAGTCACGATATCGGCCGGTGCCCGCGGGAACGCGCGGTTCGCTCGGATTGGCAGGATTTCGGAACGCCGAACCGGCGGGCGGGAGGGCACCCGGCAACGACGGCGGGCCTCAGCTGACGAGCCGGTTCCAGCCGTCGCCGTCGACGTGTTCGAAGATCAGGTTCGTCTCGGTGTGGGCGACGGCCGGATGCCCCGTGAGGTACGCGAGCACGAATTCGCGCAGTTCTTCGGCGTCGCGCGCGGCGACGTGGAGCAAATAGTCTTCCGCACCCGCCATATGGAAGACGCCGAGCACACCGGGCAAGTGGGGCACGGCCTGACGGAAGGCATCGATCTCACTGCGATCGTGCTTCACGAGACGAATGGCGATGAGCGCCTGAAGCGAGACGCCGAGCGAGGCGAGATCGACGTCGACACGGTAGCCGCGCACGGTGCCGAGACTCTGCAGGCGCCGCAACCGGAGCGATACCGTGGACTCGGCGACCCCGACCTCGGCGGCGAGGGCGGCACCCGAGGCACGAGCGTTCGTCGAGAGCGCCTGCAGCAGTGCGCGATCGACCCGGTCGAGTTCTGGTTTCTGCGCCATGAGTCGGCTCCTTGAGTCTGGAATGCAGAAGATTCGAGATTTCGAGCATATCGCATCGATGCTTCATGCCGGGTTGCCGAATGTCACAGATTCTGCTTGGTTCGACCCATGCAGACATCGTCGTCGCATCTCGAGACCCGCGCCGTCCACGGCGGCATGGCGGGCGTTCGAGAGAGCGGATCCCATGTGCCCGTGATCGACTTCTCGACCACCAACCCGCTCGATTCCGTCGAGACCGGCGGTGCATCGTACGAAGAGCTCGCGACCGGCCACGACCTCGGCGAAGGCCGTTCCGCGGTCTACCAACGTCTCTGGCAGCCGGGCGTCGCGCGCTTCGAGGAGTCGCTCGCCGGGCTCGAGGGCACCGAAGGCGCCGTCGCCTTCGCGAGTGGCATGGCCGCGCTCGCAGCGACGCTGATCGCCACGGCTTCGGCCGGCCGGCCGCACGTCGTCGCGGTCCGGCCGCTCTACGGCGGCACCGACCATGTGCTCGCGAGCGGCCTGCTCGGCACCGAGGTCACATGGGCGGATGCCGCGGGCATCAGCGCAGCCGTCCGGCATGAGACCGGGCTCGTGGTCGTCGAGACACCTGCGAACCCCACGCTCGAACTCGTCGACATCCGCGCCGTCTCGGATGCCGCGGGGGACGTGCCGGTGCTCGTCGACAACACCTTCGCAACCCCCGTGCTGCAGCGCCCGGTCGAACACGGTGCGACGCTCGTGCTGCACAGCGCCACGAAGTACCTCGGCGGACACGGCGACGTGATGGGCGGCGTCGTGGCGGGCGACCGCGCCTGGGTCGAGCGCCTGCGGCAGGTGCGGGCACTCACCGGTGGCCTGCTGCATCCGATGGCCGCATACCTCTTGCACCGCGGACTCCGCACGCTCCCCCTGCGCGTGCGCGCGCAACAGGAGACGGCCGCCGTGCTCGCCGAGCGGTTGCTCGCGCATCCGGCGGTCGCCGGGGTGCACTACCCGGGCCTGCCCGGCCAGGACGCTGCCGGGCTCCTCGGCACGCAGCTCCGAGGGCCTGGGTCGATCATCGCCGTCGAACTCGTCGGCGGCTACGACGCTGCAGCACGGTTCACGGAATCGTGCGAGCTCATCACGCACGCCGTGTCGCTCGGCGGCGTCGACTCGCTCGTACAGCACCCGGCTTCGCTCACGCACCGACCGGTCGCCGGTGAGGCGAAGCCCGGCGCGGGCATCGTGCGCCTGTCGATCGGGCTCGAGCACGTCGACGACCTCACGAGCGACCTCATGGCCGCGCTCGACCGCGCGGCCGAACTGGGCGGTCTCCATGGAGTCGTCGGCGCGCGCGGCGCTTCCGAGCGAGCGGATGTCCCGATACGCTGACGCCGTCGCCGGCGACGAGCTCAGTCGTGGACGCCCTCGGACGCTGACGCGACCGACGCCGGTTCCGAGTTGCGGATCCCGATCCACGACACGATGCCACCGACGACGAGAAACACGGCCGTCGCGATCGCGACGCGGTGATAGCCGTCGACGTCGAGCTGCGTGCCGACGATGACACCGATCGAGGCGATCGCGACGAGCCCCGCGATGCGTGCCACTGCGTTGTTCACCGCCGAGCCGATGCCGGCCCTCGCCGGGTCGACCGCGCCGAGGATCGCCGCGGTCAACGGCGCGACGGTCATCGCCATACCGAGACCCGTGACCACGATGCCGGGCAGGAACTGCGTCCAGTACTCGACATCCGGCGCCACCATGAGCGTCAACAGGTACCCGACTGCGACCGTGATCGGGCCGAGCGTCATGAAGATCCGCGGCCCGAAGCGCGACGAGAGTCCGCCGAACCACGATCCGAGGAAGACGATCATGATCGTCGGCGGCAGGGTCGCGAGCCCGGCCAGCGTCGCGGAGAAGCCGGCGTACTCCTGCAGGAAGATCGTGATCGCGAACGGTCCGAGCGAGAACGCGGCGTAGATGAAGAGCGTGGCGAGGTTGCCCGCCGCGAAGTTGCGCGCGCGGAAGAGGCTGAGTGGCAGCATCGGCTGCGGCGCCCGATGTTCCCACCACACGAACACCACGAGCGCGACGAGGCCGACGACGAGCGGAATGTAGACCACCGGCGACGACCAACCGAACCGGCCCTGCTCGATGAGCGCGAAGACCGTACCGCCGAGGCCGACGACGCCGAGCGCCGCCCCGAGCCAGTCGATGCGCTCCTTCGCGGGGTTCGGCGCATCTCGACCGAGCGCGTGCATGAACACGAGGGAGAAGGCGATCGGCAGCAGGTTGATCCAGAACACGAGCCGCCACGAGACGAGGTCGACGAGCACTCCGCCCAAGAGCGGCCCGATGAGGAAGGCGACGGTGGTCCACGCGGTCCAGCGCCCGATCGCCTTGCCCTGCGCCGCAGCCGGGAAGGTCGCGATGATGAGCGCGAGCGAACTCGGCACGAGAAGCGCCCCGGCTGCGCCCTGCAGAGCCCTGGCGATGACGAAGACGAGACCGTCGGGCGAGACCGCGCAGAGCACCGAGGTGGCGGCGAAGCCGTAGAGGCCGATGCGGATGATGCGCAATCGCCCGAAGGAGTCCGACAGTGAACCGGCGAGCAGGATCAGCGAACCGAGGGTCAGGAGGTATGCATCGACCGCCCACTGCTGCAGCGCGAGACCGCCGCCGAGCTCCGCTTCGATCGCCGGCAAGGCGACGTTGATGACTGCGCCGTCGAGGAACGCGATGAATGAGACGACGATGGCGACGACAAGTACTCGCGAGCGACGTTCCATAGGGGTCATGCTAGACCCGCCACGGATGCCGCGAGCCCGCGAGGCTCAGCGGCTGCCGAGCCGTTTGCGGAGGAACTCGATGCGCGCCTGCAGCTGCGTGACCGTCGCCTGCGCGACCGCGGGGCCACCGCAGACACGGCGCAGCTCGGCGTGCACCTGGGAGTGCGCTTCGCCCGTGTGACGGGCCCAGAGCCCGACGAGGCTGTTGAGCAGAGAACGTTGCTCTTTCAGCGTGCGGTAGAGGGCGACCGGCTCGGGATTCTCGTCGGCGACCACCTGCTTGCGCCGCTCCCCCACGCGCCGCGCCTGCCGTGCCTGACGATGCCGGAGCAACTCGGAGACCTGCTCGGGCTCGAGGATGCCGGGGAGCCCGATGAAGTCGAATTCCTCGTCGCTGCCGGGCTCGGCGAGGGTGCCGAACTCGGTGCCGTCGTAGAGCACCCGGTCGAACGAGGCATCCGACCCGATTGCCTCCCACGTGCCGAGGCCGGCCTCTTCGGAGGCGCGCTCTTCGCGGTTGGCCGACTCGAGCAGGCTGTCGTCGAGGCCGTCATCGTCGTTCTCGCCGCTGCGCCGGTCGAGCGCGTGGTCGCGCTCGAGTTCGAGCTGCGCGGCCAGCGCCATGAGACCGGGCACGTTCGGCAGGAAGACCGATGCCGTCTCGCCGCGCCGCCGGGCTCGCACGAAGCGCCCGATCGCCTGGGCGAAGAAGAGCGGCGTCGAGGCGCTCGTGGCGTAGACGCCGACCGCCAGACGCGGCACGTCGACGCCCTCGGAGACCATGCGCACCGCGACCATCCAGCGGCTCGTGCTCTCAGAGAACTCTTCGATGCGCGCGCTCGCCTCCTTCTCGTCGGAGAGCACGACCGTGACCTTCTCGCCGCTGATCTGCTCGAGGATCTGCGCGTACGCCCGCGCGACCGTCTGGTCGGTGGCGATGACGAGCCCGCCGGCGTCGGGGATGCCGTGTCGTACCTCGGTCAGGCGCCGATCGGCCGCCGCGAGCACCGCGGGGATCCACTCGCCGCTCGGCTCGAGCGCGGTGCGCCACGCCGAAGAGGTGATGTCTTTCGTGTTGTCTTCGCCGAGCTTCGCCTCCATCTCGTCGCCGGCCTTCGTGCGCCAGCGCATATGGCCCGCGTAGACCATGAAGAGCACCGGGCGCACGACGCCGTCGGCGAGGGCGCGGCCGTAGCCGTAGTTGTAGTCGGACTTCGAGAGCCGCACGCCCTGCGCGTCGGGCTCGTACTGCACGAACGGAATGGGCGCCGTATCCGATCGGAAGGGCGTGCCCGTGAGCGAGAGTCGCTTCGTCGCCTGCTCGAACGCCTCGCGGATCGCGTCGCCCCACGAGAGGGCGTCGCCGCCGTGATGCACCTCGTCGAGGATCACGAGCGACTTGCCCGAGAGGGTCAGCTCACGGTGCAGTGCCGGCCGCATCGCGACCTGCGCATACGTGACGGCGACGCCGTGATAGTGCCGGGCGCTGCGGCCGTGGGCGTTGCGAAAGCCGGGGTCGAGCCGGATGCCGGCGCGCGCCGCGGCATCCGCCCACTGGCGTTTCAGGTGGTCGGTCGGCGCGACCACCGTGATGCGGTCAATGATGCGGCGCGAGCGCAACTCGGCCGCGATTCGGAGTGCGAACGTCGTCTTGCCGGCACCGGGAGTGGCAGCCGCGAGGAAGTCGCGGGGCAACTCGGCGAGGTACTGCTCGAGTGCTTCGGCCTGCCATGCACGAAGCTTCGAGGCCGTGCCCCACGCTGCACGTTCGGGGAATGAGGGTGAGAGGTGCTCGGCGGCTGACGTGCCCGGTTGGGGGCCGAAAGGGATCGCGGTGCTCACTGAATCCGAGCGTAGCGGAGGGGGCCGACATCCTCGAACCGAGCACGTGCAGGGACGTGCAGAATGGAGGCATGGTCACCCAGCAGCATCCATGGTCGCGCTACGTCGCCCTCGGCGACTCCTTCACCGAGGGCATCGGTGATCCCGAGCCGACTGTGCCCGGCGGCCACCGCGGCTGGGCCGATCGCGTTGCCGAGGTGCTCTCCCAAGGCACGGAAGACTTCGCCTACGCGAACCTCGCGGTGCGCGGCAAGCTGATCCAGCAGATCATCGACGAGCAGCTCGAACCGGCCCTCGCGCTGCGCCCCGACCTCATCACCATCTCGGCGGGCGGCAATGACGTGCTCCGGCCGCGCACCGACCCCGATGAGATCGCGTCGCGCTTCGAGTACGCGATCGAGCGACTCTCCCGTGATCATGCGACGATCGTGATCTTCACGGGCGTCGATGTCGGCTTCTCACCCGTGTTCCGCGGCATCCGCGGCAAGGTCGCGATCTACAACGAGAACCTCCGCGCCATCGCGCAGAAGTACGACTGCATCGTCGCCGACCAGTGGGCGTTGACTGCGATCCAGGACCAGCGCATGTGGGCGCCCGACCGCCTGCACCTGAACTCGCTCGGGCATCACACCGTCGCACGCATGGTGCTCGACGCCCTGAACGTCGAGAACTCCCTCGAGCCGCTGAAGCCCGAGCCGCTGCCGTCGAGCAGGTGGCGACAGGCTCGCGTCGAAGACCTCTCGTGGGCGCGCGAGTACCTCGTGCCATGGGTGCTGCGCCGGGTGCGCCACCAGTCGTCGGGCGATCTCATCAGCGCCAAGCGGCCGGATGCCGGGCCGTATTCGCTGCCCGACTGACCCGCGGCCACCGACGGCTCACGCGAGCTTCAGTCGAGCCCGCCCGGATTGGCGAGCCGCCACCACGTGCCTGGATCGACGATCGCGGCGTCGAGCACGAGCGGCACGGTGATCTCTTGAGACCCGGCGCGCACGACGGCGGTGCCGACCTGGTCGCCGCGAGACGCGAGCCCGACGGGGTCGGCCCGCACCTCGACATCGACCGGCGTATCGCTCCAGACGACGACGGATGCCCCGTCGGCGGCGCGTGCCCGCGCCGAGTCGCCCCACGGCGTCGTGTACTCGGCGAGCACCGTGTTCGCCTCGAGCGCCGCGACCTCGTGGAAGCCCGGCGCGATGGAGTCGAGCAGCGTCGCGATGGCCTCGTCGAGCACGGCATGCGACTCCCCGCCGAGCAGCACGCCGACCACGGTCACACTCGACGAACCCACGGCGTAGTCGGCCGTGAAGAGCAGGTTCGCCGCGTCATCCGTCGAGCCGGTCTTCATGCCGTCGATGCCGTGCGTGCCGAGCAACTTGTTCGAGTTCGTTAGAACACCGATCTCGGGGATCTCGACGCTCTTCGACGCGACGATGGCCGCGATCGTCGGGTCTTGGAGTGCGATCTCGCCGAGCGCGACCATGTCCGCCGCGGTGCCGACGTTGTCGTCAGAGATGCCGCTGGAGTCGACGACGTGCGTGTTCGCCAGCCCGTGGGCGGTCAGCCAGGCATTGGCCTTCTCGACGAGCGCCTGCTCGGAGCCGAAGGCCCAGTTCGAGAGCGAGATGCCGTAGTTGTTGCCCGACGGGATCAGGAGCGCCTCGAGGCTCTCCTTGAGGCTCAAGGTCGCGCCTGCCTCGACGGGAGCGACCGACCCGTTCTGGGCGACCATGTCCCAGTAGATGTCGACGTCGGCTTCGGTGTACTCGATGTCGGGGCCGCTCTCGCCGGCCGGGATCGGATGCGCCTCGAGCAAAACGAGGGCCGTGATGACCTTCGTGATGCTCGCCATCGCCATCGGCGTCGCCTCGTTTCCAGAGGCGACGAGACCGTCGAACCCGACGGCCCCGACGGCGTAGCCGCCGAAGCCCGGCAGTGCGAGCGGTTGCGCGGCCGCTGCGACGGGCTCGGGGTCGGTGATCTGCGGCGCGGCGGCCGGCACCGCCGCGCCGAGCGTGTTGGTCGTGTAGACCCCGCCTGTCGTGACGAGCGCGATCACGATCGCGAGCGCGCTGACGACGACGACGCGTCGTCGCCGGTACACGTGGGCGTTCGCCTGGCGGGCTTCGATCTCAGTCATCGGCAGACTCCTCGTTGAGCGCGACAGCGTAGAGCACGACTGCAGCAGCGGCAGCCACGTTCAGGGAATCGACGCCGTGCCGCATCGGAATCGTCACGACTCGGTCGGCGGCCTCGAGCGCCGTCCGGCTGAGTCCGTCGCCCTCGGCGCCGAACACGAGGGCCAGCCGCTCGGGCGGATCTGCCGCGAGCTCGCGGAGCGAGACCGCACCGTCGGCGAGGGCGAGGGCAGCGATCGTGAAGTCGTGAGCGCGCAGCATCCGTGACGCCTCAGGCCACTCGGGCAGCCGGGTCCACGGCACCTGGAACACCGTGCCCATGCTCACCCGCACGCTGCGACGGTAGAGCGGGTCGGCACATCGAGGGCTCACGAGTACCGCGTCGGCACCGAGCGCCGCGACGCTGCGGAAGATGGCGCCGACGTTCGTGTGATCGACGATGTCTTCCAGCACCACGACACGGCGGGCGCTCGCGAGGAGCTCTGCCGGGTCGGCGAGCACCGGGCGCTCGAACGCCGCCAAAGCGCCGCGGTGCACGCGATAGCCCGTGATCGCCTCCAGCTGGTCGGGGTCGGCGAGGTGCACGGGGATGTCGAACGGCGCGAGCACCGGCTCGAGCCCGGCGAGCCATTTCTCTTCCATGAGCACCGAGCGCGGCCGATGACCGGCACTGATCGCACGGCGGATGACCTTGGCCGACTCGGCGATGTAGAGACCCTGCTCGGGCTCGCTGGCGCTGCGCAGCACGACGTCGGTGAGCCGCGCGTAATCGGCCACCGCATCGGATGCCGCGTCGCGGACTCGTTCGATGTGCATGGGTCTCCTCCCCTCCAGCCTGCCAGTGCCGGAAACAATCCGGAAAACGGACACGTCTAGAATCAGAGCACCGTCGAAGGGAGACGTGCAGTGAGCACTGGCATCGAGACTCCGGTCGCAGCCGAAGCGCGACTCGTCGAAGCGATCGAGCTCATGCGCGGTGCGCGTGTCGCGGTGCTCACCGGCGCCGGCGTCAGCACCGATTCGGGCATCCCCGACTATCGCGGCGAGGGCGCGCCCGTGCGCACACCGATGACCGTGCAGACGTTCCTCGCCTCCGAGACCGCCCGCAAACGTTACTGGGCCGGCAGCCACCTCGGCTGGCGCAGCTTCGGCAACGCGCGACCGAACCGCGGCCACCTCGCGCTCGCCGAACTCGAGGCGAGCGGCGTCGTCAGCGGCGTGATCACGCAGAACGTCGACGGCCTGCACCGGCGCGCGGGCAACCGGCACGTCATCGAACTGCACGGCAGCATGGATCGCGTGCTCTGCCTCACCTGTGGCCAGCACTACGCCCGCCAGGCGATCGCCGATCGGCTCGAAGCCCTCAACCCCGACATCGACCTCGAAACCGCGATTCGACCCGCGCCCGACGGCGATGTCGAGGTCGACGACGTCGACGCGATGGTGATCCCGTCGTGCACGGTGTGCGGCGGCATCCTGAAGCCCGACGTCGTGTTCTTCGGCGAGTTCGTTCCGGCCGCCACCTTCCAGGCGGCCGCAGCGCTCGTGCAGGGCGCCGACGTGCTGCTCGTCGCCGGCTCCTCACTCGTCGTGAACTCGGGCATGCGACTCATCGAGCAGGCACGCCGTAAACGCCTGCCGATCATCGTCGTGAACCGCGGCATCACCAAGGGCGACAGCCGCGCCGTGGTGAAAATCGACGCGGGCGCGAGCGAGACCCTCGAAGCGTTCGCCGCAGCGCTCGATTCGTGACGTCGGCGGCCGTTCTGCAAGAGTTGTCGGCATGACGGATGCCGCGACCGACGCCACCAGTACCGCGCCGGTACTCACCGCCCCGGTGCTCATCGCTCTCGTACGCCACGGCGAGACCGATTGGAACCGGGACCGGCGCATCCAGGGCACGACCGACATCCCGTTGAACGACACCGGACGGAGTCAGGCGGCACAGACCGCGGCGCTGCTCGCCGATACCGGCTGGGACGCCGTGTACGGCACCCCGCTCTCGCGTGCATCGGAGACGGCCCAGATCATCGCTCGAACTCTCGAGCTGCCGGAGCCGCGTCTCGTCGCGGCGCTGGCCGAACGCGGCCACGGCGTGCTCGAGGGTCTCGACCACGCCGGCCGCGCCGCCGTCGAGGCGCAAGCAGCGACCATCGAAGGGCTCGAGCCGCGCTCGGCGGTGATCGAGCGTGCGACCGCTGCGCTGGCCGCCATCGCAGCCGCGCACCCCGGTGGCTCCGTCATCGTCGTCTCGCACGGCGGGGTCATCCACTCGCTCATGCTGCACCTGAGCGGCTGGAGCCTGCCGGGCGCGGGGTACACGATCGTGAACGGGTCGGTGCACCTCGTGCGATTCGAGGCGGGCGAGCTCGAGATCGTGCAGCCCGAGGCCCTCACCGGTACCGACGCGTAGCTGCAGGTAGACATTCGTGGTGCCGATGCCAGCTCACCCATTCGAGCCTCTCGGTGCTGATGGCGGGCCACGACCGGCGAGCTCAGCGGCGGGCGCGCCGACGACGTCGCCGCCCATTGCCGGTGACCGTGGCCCGCATCAGGGCGAGTAGGCGATCGGCCGAAGCCGCCCAGTTGTATCGTGCCGCGACGCCGACGGACAGCTCCGAGCGCCGTTCCCACTCCCCCGTACGCTCGAGCGACCACAGCGCCGCGACGAGCGACTCGGGGTTCTCGGGGTCGAAGTACACGGCCGCGTCGCCGCCGATCTCGCGGAAGATCGGGATGTCGCTGACGACCACGGGAGTGCCGAGCCTCATGGCCTCGACGAGCGGGATGCCGAAGCCCTCGGCCTTCGAGGCGTGCACGAGGGCGGTGGCGCCGGCGAGCAGTTCGGCGTACGCGGCATCCGTCGCACCGTCGTGGAAGACGAGCCGGGCCTGCGGTGCGAGGCGGGTGAGTCGGGTGCGCTCGGCTCGGCTGATGCGACTCACGAGGTGCAACTCGTGATCGGGCAGCGCCGCGACGGCGCGCACGAGGGTGTCGACGTTCTTATAGGGCATGTACGAGCCCATGTAGACGAGCCGGTGACCTTCTGGGCGCACACGCGGCAGCGAGGGCGCACCGAAGTCGTCGGCGGCGTTCGGCACGACGGTGACCGGTCGATCAGTGAGGTGGTGCTCGTGGATGAGCCCGGCGGTCGTCTCGGACACCGTGACGATGTGGTCGGCGCGGTTCAGCAAGAGGCGCTGCGGCCACCACGCGAGGTGGTAGAGCCGCCAGAGCAGGCGCACCGGGGCGGGGAGATCGCGCGGCGGCGTGCGGTTCTCGTAGTAGATGAGGTCGTGCAGGGTGAGCAGCAGCTTGTAGTCGCGCCCCCACGAGCCCATGGTCTGCATCGGCGTGAACACCACGTCGGGTCGCAGCTTCTTGACCTGCAACGCCACGAGCGGCTCACGGATGCTCGTGGGTGAACTCACGAGCTGCCACGGCAGCTCGGGCAGCATGTCGAGCTGGCGGTGATCGCTGACGAGCATGGTGAGTGGATGCCGCTTGCCCAGCTCGGTCACGATGCCCGCGGTGAATCGGCTGATGCCGTCGTGCTGACCGATGCGGGTGTAGCGGCAGTCGACGACGATTCTCACGCGCGCGCCTCCGCGCGGAGAAACCGCAGGATGCGGGACGCGGCATCGCCGGGCGTCTCGTAGTGGATGAGGTGGCCCACCTCGGGGATCACCTCGAGGCTCGCATCGGGAAAGAGCGTCACGAGCCGCTGCTGGGCCGAGAGCGGCGTGACATCGTCTCGCGCGGCGGCGACGAGCAGGGTCGGCGCGGCGATGTCGGCCGCGAACTGGCTGACGTCGTTGCCGACCGACGCACGGAAGGCTTCGAGCACGGCGTCGCGATCGCCGAACGCCGAGAAGTATCGGTCGTGCTGGTCGTGGATCCATCGCCGGAGCGACTTCGATCGCGTCTTGGCCATCGTGACGCTCATGATGCGCACGATGGCGCCGTTGCGCAGCAGCGCGAACCCCGCCCGCTCGGGCAGTGCCGCGGCCGTGCGGTAGTAGAGCACCGCCAGTCGGGTCATGACGCCGCGCGGCCCTTCGAGCGCCGGTGCGCCGATCGGGTTCACGAGCACGAGTCGCTCGGGTGCGAGCCCGCCTGCGACGGCCGCCGCAGACACGATCGAGCCGAACGAATGGCCGAGCAGTACGTAGGGCCCGGTGATGCCGATGGCGTCGATGAACGCGCCGAGCCAGTCGGTGTACGACGCGATGTCGTGCGGTCGAGCCGAGAACGTCGCCGACTCGCCGAATCCCGGAAGGTCGGGCGAGATGATGCGGAAGCCTGGAAGCTGGGCCACCACCGGTTCGAGGCCGTGATGGTCGCCGCGGAACCCGTGCACGAGCACGAGTACCGGGGCATGCGCTTCGCCGTACTCCCACCAGGCGGTCTCGGTGCCCTCGACGTCGACGCGGTGCGCCCGCACGGGGATGCGAGCGAGCTGCTCGGCGTACGGGGAGGTGATCATCGCTGCCATTCTATGGCGCGTCGCCTGCACGAGACTGAGTGCTGTGGAGAGCCGCGCCCGAACGGATGCCGCCGACACGCGTGCTCCCGGCGCGGCGATGACGGTGGCCGACCATAACCTGACGCCATGGATCTCACGGGAGCCCGCTGGGCTGACACACTCGCCGTTTTCGACCTCGAGACGACCGGCATCGACGTCGACACGTGCCGCATCGTCACGGCGCACGTCGGAGTACTCGGCGCCGATGGAGAAGTGCTCGAGCGACGTGAGTGGCTCGTCGATCCGGGCATCGAGATTCCCACTGCCGCATCGCTGATTCACGGAGTCAGCACCGAGCGTGCGCGACTCGAGGGGCAGTCTGCGCCGAGCGCGATCGCCGAGATCATCGAAGCGCTGACGGATGCCGCGGGGCGCGGGCTGCCGATCGTCGCCTACAACGCCGCGTACGATCTGACGACCCTCGAACGCGAGGCCGCCCGGTACGGCATCGCTCAACTGGCCGGCCCGGGAGCGGTCATCGACCCGCTCGTGATCGACAAGGCCGTCGACCGCTACCGGCGCGGCAAGCGCACGCTCTCGGCCGCTGCCGAGCACTACGGCGTGGTGCTCGAAGACGCCCACGACGCCGGTGCCGACGCCGTGGCTGCGGGCCGGGTGGCTCAGGCCATCGCTCGCGCATACCCCGAACTCGCCGCCGTGGCCGTCGCCGAACTGCACGCGCGCCAGGTCGACTGGAGTCGCGAGCAGGCCGAGAGCTACCAGCAGTGGCGCCGCAAGAACGGCGAGCCCGAGTTCACCACTTCAGGCGCGTGGCCGGTGCGCTGAGCCGTCGACCGACTGCGCCGCTTCGCGGAGCTGCGAATAGACGAACAGGTCGCGTCGCACCGAGCGGATCACGCGCCACGATCGCAATAGTCCCTCGCGCTCGAACCCGGCCGCCTCGGCTGTCTTCCACGAGCCGGTGTTCCAGGGCTCTACGAACAGTTCGAGGCGCTCGAGCGACGGCAGGCTCCACGCCCACGTGCTGAGCGCTTGCAGCGCCTCGGTCGCGTAGCCTCGACCGCGCGCTGACGGGGCGATCCAGTACCCGATGCTCGCCCGCCCCGGGTCTTCGCGAACGGGCCAGAGCCCGATCTGTCCGATGGCGCGCTCGACAGGGTCCGCGATCGCGAACGAGTACCCCGTGCCCGAGCCGAGACGTCGATGCTGGCGCGCGATGTACGCACGCGCACCGCGACGGTCGGCGTCTCGCGGAACGGAGGTCACGTCGGGGATCAGCGAGTCCCGCGAAGCCTCGCGCACCGTGTCGACGTCATCGTCGAGGAACGCGCGGAGCGCGACGCGTTCGCCGGCGATCGAGGGCAACTCGAGCGCTCGGGTCACGCCCGTGCGGATGCGTGAGGATGCCGGCATGCGGCGACGCTAACACGATGCCACGCGCTGCCGCCCGTGAGCAGACGAAGAGGCCCCGCCAGTGGGCGGAGCCTCTTTCGTCGGCAGGTGTTACTTGCCGAAGTTCTTGAAGCGCTGGTTGAACTTCTCGACGCGGCCGGCCGAGTCCATGATGCGCTGCTTGCCCGTGTAGAACGGGTGCGACTCCGACGAGATCTCGACGTCGATCACCGGGTAGGTGACACCGTCGAGCTCGATCGTCTTGTCGCTCGTCGTCGTCGAACGGGTGAGGAAGGTGGCGCCCGAAGCGAGGTCGCGGAAGACGATTGCGTTGTACTCGGGGTGGATGTCGGTCTTCATGGAGACTTCCTTGCTCTGCGTATGGTGGATTCGAAGCCTGCGCGCACGCAGGAAAGTGTTGCAGCCCATGGGCCAGCTACCGATTCTAGCAGAATCGATCGCGAAGGTCGGTCATACCGCGCGAGCTGCGTACCGGCCATCGGTCTCGACGAGCTCGATCTTCATGCCGAACGCCTCGGTGAGGTTGTCGGCCGTGAGTGCCTCGGCGAGCGGGCCAGCGGTCACGATGCCGCCCTTCTTGAGGAGGAGCGCGTGAGTGAAGCCGACGGGGATCTCTTCGACGTGGTGGGTCACCATGACGATCGCGGGTGACGCAGACGAAGCGGCGTAGCCACCGAGCAGCCCGACGAGCTCTTCGCGCGCCCCGAGGTCGAGGCTCGCGGCGGGCTCGTCGAGGAGCAGTAGTTCGGGGTCGGTCATGACGGAGCGTGCGATCTGCACTCGCTTCTGCTCGCCGTCGGAGAGGCTGCCGAATCGGCGTTCGGCGAAGCCGTCGAGGCCCCACTCGTTGAGCACTCGCTGGGCACGGCGGAGGTCGATCGACTCGTACTCCTCGTTCCAGCGGCCGGTGACCGAGTATGCGGCCGTCAGCACGACGTCGAGCACGGTCTCGTTGCGCGGGATCTTGCGGGCCATCGCGGTCGAGGCGAAGCCGATCATGGGTCGCAGTTCGAAGACGTCGACCTTGCCGAGCGACTCCTGCAGCACATCTGCTTTGCCCGACGTGGGGTGCATCGCCGCCGCGGCGATCTGCAGCAGCGTCGTCTTGCCTGCCCCATTGGGACCGAGGATGACCCACCGTTCGTCGGAGGCGACGCTCCAGTCGACCGAGTCGAGGATCGTGTTGCCATTGCGGACCACCGACACATCGTGGAACTGCAGAACCGTGCTCGCCATGCGTCCCATGCTATCGGCAGCGAGGAGGTCGCTCGGTGCAGGAGACGCGCCGTGCGAGCCGTGCGCGCCGCCCACGGCTCAGCGGGCGAGCACCCGCTCGTAGAGCTCGAGGGTACGCTCGGCTATCGCCGTCCAGCCGAAGTGCGTCTCGGCGCGCCGTCGGCCGGCCGCGCCCATTGCCGCGGCACGCGTGGGGTCGGCGACGACCGCGGTGAGCGCCGCCGCGAGGTCGGCGACGAATCGATCGGGATCGACGGGCGTTCCTGTCCCGTCGTCGAGCTGCTCGATCGGCACCAGCACGCCGGTGACGCCGTCGTCGACGACCTCGGGAATGCCGCCGGTCGCGGTGCCGACCACCGGCGCCCCGCAGGCCATCGCCTCGAGGTTCACGATGCCGAGCGGCTCGTAGATCGATGGGCAGACGAACGCCGTCGCAGCAGTGAGAAGGGCGGTGAGTTCGGTGCGCGGCAGGTGCCGGTCGATCCACACGACGCCGCCCCGTTCCGCGCGAAGGGCCTCGACCGACGATGTGACCTCGGCCATGATCTCTTCGGTGTCGGGAGCGCCGGCGCACAACACGAGTTGCACGTCGGCGGGCAGCAGGCGCGCGGCGCGAAGGAGGTACGGAAGCCCCTTCTGCCTGGTGATGCGCCCGACGAAGACGATCGACGGCCGGTCGGGGTCGACGCCGAGCGCGCGAACCGTGTCGGGATCGTCCCGCGGCGCCCAGTCGACGAGGTCGATGCCGTTGTAGACCACGTCGACTCGCTCGGGATCGACGGAGGGATAGGCACGAAGGATGTCGCGGCGCATGCCCTCGCTGACAGCGACGACCGCGTCGGCGTCTTCGAAGGCGGCGCGCTCGACCCACGATGAGAGCCGGTACCCGCCGCCGAGTTGTTCGGCCTTCCACGGCCGCAGCGGCTCGAGGCTGTGCGCGGTCACGACGTGTGGCACGCCGTGCAGTCGTTTCGCCGTGAACCCGGCGAAGTTCGCGTACCAGGTATGCGAATGCACGAGATCGGCACCGGCCGCATCGCCCGCCATGAGCAGGTCGACGCTCATCGTGCCGAGCGCCGGATTCGCAGCGGAGAACTCCGCCGGTGTCGGGTAGCCGGTCGTGCCCGGTTCAGTGCGCGGCGATCCGAAGCAGCGCACCTGCACGTCGATCGAACGGCGCAGGGCGCGCACGAGTTCGGCGACGTGCACACCGGCGCCCCCGTAGACCTCGGGCGGGTATTCGCGGGTGAGCAGGTCGACGCGCATGCAGCAAACGTAGCGCAGCGGCATCCGTCACGCCCCGACTTCGCTGCCCGTTCGCGCCCGCCGCTGGCTACAGTTGTGGCATGGCGACGCGCAAGGTATTCGGCATCGTCCTCGCCGGCGGCGAGGGCAAGCGACTCATGCCCCTCACGGAGGATCGCGCGAAGCCGGCGGTGCCGTTCGCCGGGCAGTACCGGCTGATCGACTTCGCCCTGTCGAATCTGCTGAACTCGGGCTTGCGGCAGATCGTCGTGCTCACCCAGTACAAGTCGCACAGTCTCGATCGCCACGTCTCGCAGACCTGGCGTCTGAGCGGGCTCCTGAACTCCTACGTCGCCTCGGTGCCGGCCCAGCAACGCCTCGGGAAGCGCTGGTTCTCGGGTTCGGCCGATGCCATCCTCCAGAGTCTCAACCTCATCTACGATGAGCGCCCCGACATCATCGTCGTCGTCGGTGCCGATCACGTCTACCGCATGGACTTCGACCAGATGATCGACGCGCACATCGAGTCCGGCGCGGCGGCAACGGTCGCCGCGATCCGTCAACCGATCTCACTCGCCGACCAGTTCGGCGTCATCGAGGTCGACCCATCGCACCCGACACGCATCCACCGGTTCCTCGAGAAGCCGAGTGACCCGGTCGGCCTCCCCGACTCGCCGCAAGAGGTGCTCGCCTCGATGGGCAACTACGTGTTCGACGCCGACGCTCTCATCGACGCGGTGCTCCGCGACGGGGAACGCACCGACTCCAGCCACGACATGGGCGGCGACATCATCCCGGCGTTCGTCTCGCAGGGTGCCGCCGGCGTCTACGATCTTCAGCGCAACGACGTGCCGGGCTCGACCGACCGCGATCGGTACTACTGGCGTGACGTCGGAACCATCGACTCCTTCTTCGAAGCCCACCAAGACCTCATTTCGGTGCTGCCCGTCTTCAACCTCTACAACCGCGAGTGGCCGATCTTCAGCCAGCAGCTCAATTCGCCGCCCGCCAAGTTCACGCGCGACGCCCGCGGCACGCTCGGCACCGTGATCGACTCGATCGTCTCGCTCGGTTCGGTGATCTCGGGCGCGCACGTCGAACGCAGCGTCATCGGGCCGTGGGCGATCGTCGGCTCGGGCGCGCACGTGGCCGACTCGATCCTCTTCGACCGGGCGCGCATCGACGCCGGCGCCACCGTGCAGCGTGCGATCCTCGATAAAGAGGTCGTCGTCGATGCGGGCGCCCGCATCGGCGTCGACCGCGCTGAAGACCTCGCCCGCGGCTTCATCGTGACCGACAGCGGCATCACCGTGGTCGGCAAGGGTTCCAGGGTTCGGGCCAGCGCGTGAGCGCCGGCACCACCGGCCGCGCGAGCGGCCCCCTCGTCGTGCTCGATGCGGATTCCACACTCATCCGCGAAGAGGCGATCGAGCTGCTCGCCGAAGCGGCCGGCAGCCTCGAGCACGTGGCCGCCGTGACCGAACGCGCCATGCGCGGTGAGCTCGACTTCGCCGAGAGTCTGCGCGAACGGGTCGCGACCCTCGCCGGGCTCGATGTCTCGGCGCTCGCCGCCGCACGCGAACGCATGACAGCCACGCCGGGCGCGTTGGAGCTCATCGAGGGCGTGCACGCTGCCGGCGGTCGCGTCGGTGTGGTCTCGGGCGGATTCCACGAGCTCCTCGACCCGCTGGCCGAGGAGCTCGGCTTGGACTTCTGCCGAGCGAATCGGCTCGAGATGGCTGACGGCCGCCTCACGGGCCGCGTCGACGGGCCGATCATCGACGCCGCAGCCAAGGCCTCGGCGCTCGAGGAGTGGGCTGCAGTGAGCGGCATCCCGTTGCGCCGAACCGTCGCGGTGGGCGACGGCGCGAACGACCTGCAGATGCTCGACCGCGCGGCTCTCGGTGTCGCGTTCTGCGCGAAGCAGATCGTTCGAGCCCAGGCGGATGTCGCGATCGACCGCCCCGACCTCTCGAACGTGCTCGCTCTGCTCGGCTTGCGGACGCGGTCCGGATCGACGCCCCGCTGAGTCGTTCATCGTCGTGACGGGCAGGTCACGGGTGCGGGCACCGGTCCATTGACCCCGCCGTTGCACCCGCGTAGCATCACGAACATGACGTTTCGGGGGGAAAGTCATCACTCGCATCCGGTCGTAGTCGGTGTGGCACCCGGCCAGCCTCCGGTCGTCGTTCTCCGCGCGGCGGCCTTCGCGAAGCGATTCGGCACCGAACTCGTGTGCGCCCACGTCAACCCGGCACGATTCGCCACTTCGGAAGCCGTCGACGGTTCAATCGCGAGTTCCTCGCTCGACCCCGACTACGCCGACGAACGCGAGACCGAGTTCGACGCGAAACTCGCAGCAGCGCTGAGTGAGATCCTCACTGATTCGGATGTCGCCTGGCGCCCGCTCGTGCTGGCCGGCGACGTCGCGCGTGCGCTCGGGCATCTGGGAGACACTCTCGACGCGTCGATGATCGTGGTCGGGAGTCATGAGCACTCGATCGGGGGAAGCATCCAGGAGTTCTTCAACCGTTCGATCGGCGTGCAGCTGGCGCATCAGCAGCTGCGCCCGGTCGTCATCATCCCCGCGCGAGCCCCCGACATCCCGTCACCGCTCCCGGGCAGCGACTGATGGCCCCCGCCCGGCCGCCGCACCTCAGGTGGGCGCCGATCGGTCTCGTCGTGCTGGGCGGAGCCTTCGGAGCCGCATCGCGCGAACTGCTCTCGCTCGCGATCCCGAATCTCGGCGACGTTCCGATCGCGATTCCCATCATCAACGTCGTTGGTGCCTTCCTCCTCGGGTATCTCTACTCCGGAGTGACCTTCCTCGGCTCCGCCAGTTCGACGGCGAAGAACCTCAAGCTCCTGCTCGGAACCGGATTCTGCGGCGGGTTCACCACCTACAGCTCGCTGGCGACCGACACTGTGGTCCTCATACATCACGGCTCAGTGGGGACATCGGTGCTCTACGCACTCGGCACCGTCGTCGTGGGCGGTTTCGCAACCTGG
This sequence comes from Agromyces sp. Y182, assembly GCF_059445385.1. Taxonomy (NCBI): domain Bacteria; kingdom Bacillati; phylum Actinomycetota; class Actinomycetes; order Micrococcales; family Microbacteriaceae; genus Agromyces; species Agromyces sp. Y182. The sequence goes on from NZ_JCAIUF010000002.1 coordinate 467,831, forward strand.
CTCGGCATCATCGCCGGTTCCGCGTACAGCTCGCGGAAGGCGCGTACGACGAAGGCGGAGGCCACCTCATGACCTTCTGGCTCCTCCTCCTGCTCGCCGTCGCCGGCGGAATCGGCGCTGGCGTGCGTTTCCTCGTCGACGGGGCGATCCGTTCGCACTTGCACACGGCGTTCCCATGGGCGACGACCATCATCAACGTGTCGGGATCCCTCGTGCTCGGCTTCATCACCGGACTCACGATGACGCACCTCCTGCCGACCGACCTCAGCGTCATCATCGGCACGGGCTTCCTCGGCGGCTACACGACGTTCAGCACGGCGAGCTACGAGACGGTTCAACTGATCAAGCAGCGACGGTATGCACAGTCGTTCATGAGCGGCGTTCTCATGCTCGTGTTCAGCGTCGCAGCCTCAGGCCTCGGGTTCTGGATCGGCCTCTCGATCTGAGTTCCCGACGGTCGCCGCTGAGCTCCTGACGTCGCCCGATCAGGTGCGTTTGGCCTGCGGAATGAACGCCGCGATGATCAAGAACACCCAGGTCGTGAGGATGTACGGCCACGTGTACGTCGGCCCCGACAGGTGATGCATGCCGAGGGTCACGAACGCGGTCACGATGGTGCCGATCACCGCGAGAATCCATGAGATGGTGCTCGACTGCAGGAACACCACCGCGAGTGCGATCGCGGTCAGCACGCCCGAGTAACCGGCGAGACCGTTCGCCGTCTCGGTGAGGGTCTCCCCCACCGCGAGCGCGCACAGGCTGCCGACGACGCTTCCCACGACTGCGGCGACTCCGACCTTCCAGCTTGCGATGAACAGGCCGATGAGGATCAGCGCGCCCGACCAGATGTTGTCGATCAGCACGACCTGCGACACGTTCGTCAAGAGCGAACGGAAGAACGCCTCGACGGCCGAGTCGGCTACGGTCAGCGGCGCTGAACTCACGTGCAGCGGAACCGTCGTGAGCAGGATGCCCGTCGCCACGATGCAGAACGGCGCGGTGGTCGACGGCAGCGCGAACCGCTGCATCGGCTTCAGTGCGAAGACCCAGACCACGAACCACGTCACGGGGGCGCAGATCAGCCCGCCCACGATCGCGATCGGATAGCTGGCCCACTGATCGCCCCCGAGCGCCGAGAAGGTCGCGGCTCCGACGAGTGCCCCGCAGAAGCCCTGCATGCCGGCGACGACATTATCGGGCTTCGCCCCGAGCCATCGACCGGCGAGCATGCTCGCCGCGCAGCCGAGTACCACGAGTATCGCCATGCGCCAGTCGGCGACCACGAACGCGGCGAGGATGAGCAACCCCGTCCAGATGTTCGCTTGGAAGTAGATCTGCGAGGGGCCATGGACGAATGCCAGCAGCCAGTTCTGGAACGACCCGACGTGCGTCGGTGCCGACGCCGATGCCGTGGTCATGGTCGTGGCCCTTCGCTGCGGAACCGCCGTACAGGAGATGAACGCTGAATCTTCATGATGTCTGCTCCTTCTCTCAGGTCTTTCTCGACTTCGGTGCGCGGCGGCCGGTCAGCAGTTCGTGTACTGCAGCGGATGTCGTGCTCCATGCCCGCGCGACGGCGACCGGGTCGTTTCCGACCAGTCGCATCCAGGCGCCCGTATCACCCGGCAGCGCGCTCACGCCGAAGACGAGGTCGTCGTCGGCCATGCCGTCGAGCACCCCTCGCAGGCAATCCGCGATCTCGGCCGGCGGAACGAGCGGTGTGAAGACGTACAACGAGATGAGGATGTCGTGATCGGCGAGCACCGCGGTGCCGCCGACGCCCCTGCTCTCGGGGCAGAGGCGCACCCGGTCGACGGCGACGATACGGCCCCCCGGCCGTCGCACCTCGAAGTCCGACGCGAACACTTCGTAGTCGTGACGTTCGTTGTACGCGAGCCTGCCCGCGTATACCTGCTCCCCGACCACGAGTGTGGCGGTCTCGTCGAGCACGACCGACGTCTGCTGGGTGAACCGCGAACCGGCGAACGGCACGACCGGGTCGGGAAGGTACTCGACGAATGCCGACGCCTCCACCGTGAGGTTCATGATCGCGGAGGCATAGTCGGTTTCCGACTTGTACACGCGCGTCTGTGCTTGCGTGGTGATATGAGCCGACGTCTCCGGCCCGAACTCGAGATCGGTCCGCAGCCGGTCTCCCTGCACGATGCCGCCACCCGTCGACATCAGGTAGGTGTGCGGCATGTCGGGTCGCTCGGGGTCGAAGTAGAGCGGGCGCATGATCTGCAGCGGCGACTTCTGATAATGCGAGACGAGCTCGGTACGCGGCCCCGTGCGCTCGAAGCGCAGTTGCAGCACCCCGACCTTTCCCGGGCTCCCGACCGGGAGCATCTCCGGCGTGCCGGCGTGCCGGAGCACCTCCGCCGGAACCCGGCGGGGCTCGTAGTGCTCGGGCCGGAGCCGGTACCCTCCCGGGAACTCCGGGGCAGGCGTCACGGGGACGGTCACGCTCATCCGACGAGCTCGGATCTGCTGCCGTTCCACTGCGCCATGATCTCGGCGTGGAGCTCCTCCAGCCCTTCGCCGGTCAGTGAGTTCGTCAAGGCGACGGGCCGGCCTTCGCGTACGCGATGGGCATCGCTCTCCATCACCGCGAGGTCGGTGCGCACGTATTGCGCGATGTCGATCTTGTTGATGACGAGGATGTCGGAGTCGGTGATGCCAGGGCCGCGCTTGCGCGGCATCTTCTCTCCCTCCGCGGTGTCGAGCACGAAGATGAAGATATCGGCGAGGGCGGGCGAGAATGTCAGCGTGAGGTTGTCCCCGCCCGACTCGTAGATGAGCGTGTCGATGTCAGGGAAGCGCTCGAGCATCTCGGCCCCGACTGCGAGGTTCATCGTCGGATCGTCCCGCACGGCCGTGTGCGGGCATGCGCCGGTCTCGACTCCGACCACACGCTCGGGGTCGAGGATTCCCGCGAGCTCACGACGCACGTGGTGGGCGTCCTCCTGGGTGTAGATGTCATTCGTGATGACACCCGGCGTGCGCCCGGCTGCGATCAAGATCGGCACCAGCGCTTCCGTCAGCGCGGTCTTGCCCGATCCGACCGGTCCCCCGATGCCGATTCTCAAGACGTTGTCGCTCATGAGCTCCTCATTCCCTCTTCGTTGCTTCGACGTTTGATCACGTGCTCGTTCCGTTCGGTCAACTGGCGAAGAGCCGCGCCTCGGCCCGTTCGTGCTGGGCCGACATGATGTCGGCTACCGGTGCGCACCCGCCGAGCTCGTCGGGGTCTCGTGCAAGCGCGTCGCCGGCGACCTCCTCGATGACGGGTGCGATCGCGCGCAGGATCACCTGGGCCTTCCGGTGGTCGGTGAGCCGGAGCCTGAGTCCGGCGCCGACGAAACTCACCGAGAAGGCGAACAGGTCGGAGACGACCGCTCGCTCGGTCGCAACGCCGCTTTCCGCATACGCGACCGCCGCCGCGACCGGTTGGCATCCCGGGGTCGTTCTGGCCGTCACTCGGCGGCCGTACTCTACGAGCCCGGCCCCACCGATCACCTCGCTCGCGAGATCGGTGAACTGATGCCCGCTCCGCACGGAGGCCGTGCGCATTTCCGCGTTCAGTTTCGAGGCGAACAACAACTGGTCGATCTCCTCGACGCGGTTCCAGTCCGACACGGATGCCGCGCGGTGGGCCCCGGCGAGTGCAGTCGCATCGCCGGGGCCCACGGAGTGCACGAGCAGTTCGGTCAACAGTTCCTGCACATCGCCCGGGCCGACCAGATGCGCCTGACGGTACCCTTCGAGCCCGTGCGACATCGTGTAGAAGCCGCTGGGGAACGCGGAGTCGGAGAACTGCAGACTCGTCAGCAGCTGCTGCACTTCCGAGACCCCCATTCCGACCTCACGCAAGGAAGAACAGCTGCGTGAGTGGAAGGGACTTCGCCGGCTCGATCGTCGCCGGCTTGCCGTCGTACGTAACCTTGTAGGTCTCGGGGTTGACCTCGACGACCGGCGTGACACCGTTTCGCACCATGTGTTCCTTTCCGAGCTCACGGGTGCGTTTGACCGGCAGGATCATGCTTTCCAGGCCGAGCTTCTCCGGCACCCCGTTGGCGATGGCCGCCTTCGACATGAAAGTGATGCGCGTGCTCGTCTGCGCCTTGCCGTACGATCCGAACATCGGCCGGTAGAAGACCGGCTGCGGCGTCGGCAGCGAGGCGTTCGGCTCGCCCATCAGCGCCCAGTTGATGAGACCGCCCTTCACGATCAGCTTGGGCTTGACGGCGAACGAGTCGACCGGCCACAACACGATGTCGGCGATCTTGCCGTCTTCGAGCGAACCGATGTAGTCGGAGATTCCCTGCGTGATTGCCGGATTGATGGTGATCTTGGCGAGGTAGCGCAGGACGCGGAAGTTGTCGTTGTCCTTCGAGTCCTCAGGGAGCTTTCCGCGCTGGTCCTTGTTGTGGTGCGCGACCTGGAAGGTTCGCATGAACGACTCTCCCACCCGGCCCATCGCTTGCGAGTCGGAGGAGACGATCGAGATCACACCTTCGTCGTGGAGCACGGTCTCAGCAGCGATCGTCTCGGCCCTGACTCGAGAGTCGGCGAACGAGACATCCTCGGGGATATCGTGCGAGAGGTGGTGGCACACCATGACCATGTCGAGCAGTTCGTCGACCGAGTTGACCGTGTACGGCAGCGTCGGGTTCGTCGACGACGGCAGTACGTTCGGGTATCCCGTGATCTTCAGGATGTCGGGGGCGTGCCCACCACCCGCACCCTCCGAGTGGAAGGTGTGGATCGTTCGACCGTTGATGGCATCGAGCGTGTTCTCGACGAAGCCCGATTCGTTCAGGCTGTCGGTGTGCACCGAGACCTGCACGTCGTAGCGGTCGGCGACGTCGAGCGCGTTGCTGAGTGCCGCTGGGGTTGCTCCATAGTCCTCGTGGACCTTGAGCCCGGCGGCGCCGCCCTCGATCTGCTCGATCAGCGCGTCGGGAAGGGAGCCGTTGCCTTTGCCGAGGAATCCGGTGTTGACGCCCAGGCCATCCGCCGCCTCGAGCATCCGATGGAGGTTCCAGACACCCGGGGTCGTGGTGACACCGTTGGTGCCATCGGTCGGACCGGTGCCGCCACCGAACAGTGTGGTGATCCCGTTCGACAGAGCTGCCTCCGCCTGCTGCGGTGACACGTAGTGCACGTGGGCGTCGATGCCTCCCGCAGTGGCGATCAGGTGCTCGCCGGCGAGGAGTTCGGTGCCGGGCCCGACGATCAGCCGTGGGTCGACGCCTCCCTGCAGGTGCGGGTTGCCCGACTTGCCGATACCGACGATCTTGCCGTCGCGGATTCCGATGTCGCCTTTGACCACCCCGAGGATGGGGTCGAGGATGACCGCGTTGGTGATCACGAGATCGAGCACCCCTTGAGCTCCGGTGGCCTGAGGATCCGCGCCCATTCCGTCGCGGGCGGTCTTTCCTCCGCCGTAGACGATCTCGTCCCCATAGTGGCCCTCGTTGTAGTCCTTTTCGATCTCGATGACGAGATTGGTGTCGGCCAGCTGCACCCGGTCGCCAACGGTGGGTCCGTAGAGATCCGTGTACTGCTTGCGAGAGATGATCGCCATTACTTCTTCCCCTTTGCGGCTGCACTGCGGTTCGCAGTACTGGTGCGAGCTTTCGGCTTTCCGTTCTGGTAATGCAGCTCGTTCATCAGTGCGACTGCCTTGATCCTCGTTGCCGCGGAGTCGAGACCGCCGTTGACGAGTCCGTTGAACCCCACGATGTGACGTGAACCGGCGAACGCGGTGAGTGTCACTTCCTTGGTATCGCCCGGCTCGATCCGAACGCCGGTGCCCGCTGGAATGTCCAGGTGCATTCCGTACGCCCGCTCGCGTTCGAAGAGCAGTGCCTTGTTCACCTCGAAGAAGTGGAAGTGGGATCCGACCTGCACTGCGCGATCGCCCGTGTTGCTGACGTTCAGCGTGACGCTGTCTCGGCCTGCGTTGATTTCGATCACTTCTTCGCGGTGTTGGTACTTCGGGCTTCCTAGCATGATGCGTCCTTCTTCCCGGTCAGTGTTCGTGGACGAGAGTGCCGTGTGAATGTTCGTGCCCGCCGTTCACGGGGTGATCGTCATTCCCGGCATCGTGATGTGAATGGCCACCGTGCGAGTGCGGTGCGCCACCGTGAGAATGGAGGGCACCGCCGTGGGTGTGCGGGCGCCCTTGGGCTTCCTCGAATGCGTGCGAGTGCGCGTATCCGTGCCCGTGATCGGCTTGCAGGCCGACGTCGATGCCGTTCTGCCCCTGATCGAGTCGACGGAGCGCGTGATCGCGTCGGTCGCGAACCACCTGAAGCACGGCCTGTTCGGTCATCAGCGGTCCATGGAAACGAACTCCACTGAGTTCGCCCTCGCCGTACGCAGCGTCGCTCTCGCGTTGGAAGTCGGCAGGCACGACGACGATGTCATCGAACCCGAGACGGCGAAGCCGGCGCACCGATTCCACCAGGTCGCCCTCGTCGCGCACGATGCCGACCTCCACCTCGTTGCCTGCTCCGTGGGTTCGCACGAGGTGGGCGATTCGAAAGAGTTCGGCGTCGTCGAACGGATTGGATGCCGCGGCGACGATGAGGATCGCCGCGCCCGGCGCTGCTCCGCGAACGCGGGCCGTCGCCGTCCTGAGCCACGCGGTCAGGTGGTCGGGCGTGCCGAAATCGTCGGCGAGCGCTATCCTGCCGCTCGATCCGCTCGACAGCCAGTTCAACGTCTTCGCGGTGTCCGCCACGAGCACGGGATTTCGGCCGAACGTCATGGGGAGCACGACGAGCTCGTCGTCCGACTCCGCGATGGCTCGCGAAATCACGCGATGCAATGGTCGCCCGGCGGCCGTGATCACAGCACGCGGAACAGCCTCCGCGATGAAGGCGATGTCCGCACCGTCTGCACTCTCGTGTCCGCCGACCAGAACCAACGTCGCAGGCGAGTCGGTCGGTCGGAGCATGTCAGGCGCCGACCGGGTCGTGACAGGAGACCAGTTTGCTTCCGTCGACGAATGTCGCCTCGACTTGCAGCAGTGCAAGACGTTCACGGACACCGGACATGCAGTCGTTCTCGGTGACGATGGTCTTGCCGAGTTCCATGCATTCGGCCACCGACCTGCCATCGCGAGCGCCCTCGAGGATCGCTTCGGTGATGAGCGCCTGCGCTTCGCTCAGATTGAGCTTGGTGCCCCGATCACGCCGCTTCTTCGCCAGGTCCGCGACCTGGTACACGTACAGTTTGTCGATTTCGCGCGGAGTGAGATTCATGGTGCCCCCCAGTGTTCTCTGCCGGTTTCGGCGTTCTCTGCCGGTTTCGGCCTGGCCCCCCAGGCCGGTTCACACAAGCGTGACCATACGCCGTCGCGCATGACGCCGCCACCCCCTTGCGTGGACCTCATCGCGATGGGTATGCGTCAGCGCGTCCCTCGGTGCATGAACCCGGTCCGTCGTGGTGGCTCGGTCTGGTTGTCGCCGACGAGCAGCGAGATGGTTTCGTTGATGCGCTCGAGCGAATGAATCGCCTGCTCGGTCGACTCGTCCAGTTCCCCATCGTCGAAGTCGGCGAATCCGAGGTTCAACTCGACACCCCGGGGAGCACGCTCCTCGAGCAAGGTCACCAGTGCGGCGAAGTTGTCGTCGGTCGTGGCCTCGCATTGCTCCCACTGCTCGGCGGGCACCGGCGCTTTTCCGCTCCCCTTGCGCAGCGTGGCCGTCACGAGATGGCGCGTGTAGTAGAGCAACGCCCAGTAGCCGGTCAGTCGCGCCTCGATGCCCCGAGGATCGAGAGACCCTGAACTGTGTCGGAGCGGTGCGGCGGTCTTTTGGACACCACTGAGCTGTTCGTTCATCGCTATCACCGCTCGTTGCAGCTTCTCGGCGGTGATGCCTCGAGCTTCAGCTCCCCCACGCAGGCGATGCATGGAGAGGTCCGTGACCTCCTGCACGGACTGCACGAGACGGATCGAGTCCTGGTCGAGCCGGGTCCTCGTATGCGTCGGAAGCACGAGCGCCGCGACGAGGAGCGCGATCACGGCGCCGATCACGGTCTCGACCACTCTGATCTCGATCGTCTCCGTGTCGAGCCTGCCGAGGAATTCGTAGAGTTGCGCGAACATCATCGTCTGCCAGAAGCTCGTCAGCGGCGACGAGGCGGCCCTGAAGTAGACCATGGCGAACACGCACAGCGCGAGCGCCGGCAGCACGACGAACGGGTTGCCATCGGTGCTGATCGCGATCCCGAATCCGACGGCTGCACCGAGGATGGTCCCGAGAATCCGGCGAGCTCCCTTCGCGTACGTCTCGCCGTCGGTGCCGCCGAGTGTCTGATATGCCGGCATCGCAGCCCAGTACTGGTAGCTCGTCGAGATGGTCGATCCGACGAGCAGGGCGAGACCGGTCGAGAGCCCGGCCTGGATCGCACGGCGGAACTCGCCGCCACTTCCGCCCCCGCCGCTCGTGGCCGTGGCGGTGAGCGCCGCCTCACCGGCCGAGTCCGATACTCCGGTATCGTCGCCCGACCCCGAGTCTTCCGCGTTCCGCGACTCCGGGTCGGCTTCCGCCGTGGGGAGCTCGGGTTCCGGCCCGGTGAGCACGAGATCCGCGCTCTGCGGGGTGTGCACGGCGTCGGCTGCGCGTTGCAATTCGGCGATCGCGCCGACGAGCCGTCGTGCCTCCTCCGGCCATCGTGTCGGTGCATCCTGCAGCACGGTGGTCCCATTCGCGGTCGAACCGTCGTCCGACGTCTTCACGGAGTCGGTCGCGGTGTCGGTCGCCCAGCCCGGTGTCGCCGGATACGCGCGAACGTGAGCTTGAAATGCCTCCAGGTCCTCGGCCAGTCGCGCACGGACCTCGATTGGGATGCGCGAGCCGGTCGCGGATTTCGCCGCCTCCGACACGTTGACGACCGCGAGCTCCGCGTCGAACACCCGCATCCTCAGCGCATCGGCTTGCTCTTGCGACAGACCGACGGTCCCGTCCACGCCGCTGAGCCTGCCGGTGAGGAATGCCGCCGTCCGGTGCGTCTGCGTCAACTCCGAGCGGACGCGCCGGATCAGATCCGGCTCCCAGCGAGCGGAGGACACCGTGTCGATGAGCGGTTCGACCATCCCCACCAACCGAAGCTCGAATGCTCTGACCCCGGCGAGCAGCGCCTTCCGCTGGCCCGTGCGGCTCGCGAGCAGGCTGATGATCGTCGCGACGACGACGCCCATGACCCCGGCGGCGGCGAAGAGCACGGACTCCGCCGGTTGCAGGCGCATGAGCAGTGTGAAGTAGTACACGATGAACAGCAGCTGCCCGAGGCCACTCACTGCTGGACCGAAGCGCGAGGCACCGACGCCGATGAGCGCCAGGACCACCATCACCGCCACTGCTCCCACTGAACCGTGTGGAACGACAGCGCTGAGCACGACCGCGATCAGCACGGGCACGATGGCCAAGAGCGCGCGCAACCGTGCGACGCCATGAGACGATCCGCCGGAGTTGCCGGCGTACATCCCAATGAAGCCGCCGAAGATCGCCGCCGGCATCACGGTCAGCCCCAGAGCAGTGAATACGGCCACGATCACGCCGATGGTCACGATCGCGGCGGCCAACGCACGGATGGCTTGGAAGAGCCGGATGTTGCCGGGATCGATGAGTGTCAGTCGACGTGAGAAGAACGCGCGGAACGCGCTCTGCCCCGGTCGCGCGCGCGCGACCGGGGCCGGCACGAGCACCGATGCGGGCTCAGCATCGTCCGTCTCCGAATAGATGGGCTGATAGTCGAGGTCGTGGGTGACCGCCGCGCTGAACTGCTGCGAACGATACGCGAACGGAAGCCACTCGACGTAGCGGTCGTAGGCCTCACCGAGGTCGGTCAGCGCGGGTTCGTGCACGAGATCGGCCATGTCGAGATTCATCTGGATGAATCGCTCCACCCAGGGTTCGATCTCCGCTTGGTGCTGTCGGCGGTTACCGCCGTTGCGTCGCTTCGCATCCGTCTCGACCATGCGCCGGAACTCGTCGCGCTCGACGGTCTCCGGCACGTCGGGGCTTTCCCACTTCAACAGGGGTTGCAGGTATCGACGAAAGCTGTCGAACTGCTGCGACAGCGGCAGCAGCGTCGGTTCCTGTGTGACGGGGTGGCCACTCGGCAACCCCCATCGCAGTGCTCCGATGACGCCCGCGAGCATGCGGATCGAGTACGGCAGCGAGAAGGTGTCGCGGCCGCTCTGGAAGTAGTAGGCGGCATGGTGCAACCGCACACCATCGGTGTAGGAACCGAACGAGTCCGCGACGCTCTGCAGGTGCGAATCGAGACCGCGTGACTGGCCCTCCGGAAAATAGGGGACGAGGCTCGCGATCGGTTCTCCGACCCCCCTCCCGCCGCTGAAGAACTGCGACGAGAGCGCGCGGAGGTCGCTGATCACCGAGTAGATGCCCAGCAGGAAGGTGAGGATCATCGACACCAGCACGACGCCTGTGAGCGTCTCGAGGACCGAGAGCGCTCTGAGCACATCGGTGTTCGGCGACAATTGGGATGTGCCGACGGTCGCGAGTTGCGCGGCGCTGAAGTAGAGCGCACCGAACAGGTCGCCGTTGACTCCGTCGTACTGGAACTGCTGGCCGCTCATCTGACCCAGGTAGATCAGACCGTAGCCGATGATCACACCGGCGAGCCACGTGAGCACGGTGGTCGTGATCTGCAGCCCGGTGACCTGTCGGAGCACGACCGGCCGCCATCGGCGCGACAACCGCCGAGTACCGCGCCGGATCAGCGCCCACTGCCAGCCCGCGAGCCGCCCCGCGAGGAAGCCGGCCTCATCGTAGTTGAGCGCGGTGAGGAAGACGTCGAGGAGCGTCAAGCCCAAGACGAGGATGCCCGCAACGACCCAGATGGCATCCACGGTGGTCAGCTCTGCGGCGCTTCTTGGAGCGTCACGGTCGTGGTCGACGTCGTCCCGTCGCGAAGGTAGCCGATCTCGACTTCGTCGCCCACTTGAGCTTCGAGGGTGATCGCGGTCAATGTGTCGGGACTGGTCGCCGGTTCGCCGTCGACGGTGAGGATGATGTCACCGGTCTGGATTCCCGCCTCGGCGGCGGGGCCACCTTCGATGACCGAGGCGACGTAGAGGCCGGCATCCACACCGAAGTCCGCGGCGGCGTTCGCCGGAATCGCGACGACCGAGACTCCGAAGTACGGATAGCTAGCTCTCCCGGTCTCGATGAGTTGCTCGACGATCGACATGGCTCGGTCGACGGGCACCGCGAAGCCGATACCCACACTGCCCCCGCCGGATTCTCCCGAAGAGGTCGGCACCGTGGCGATCGCGGTGTTGATGCCGATGAGCCGGCCATCGCAATCGACGAGCGGTCCTCCGGAGTTGCCCGGGTTGATCGCGGCATCCGTCTGGATCGCTCCGGTGAGGATCGTCGTCTGGTCGCCGTCGCTCGGCACCGTCACCTCACGTCCCAGGGCGCTGACGATACCGGCGGTCACCGACCCCGAAAGCCCGAGCGGAGCTCCGAGTGCCACGACCGGCTGCCCGACCACGACGTCGGCCGAACTCCCGACTTCGATCGTCGGCAACGCGGAAGGGTGGTCGACCTTGAGCACGGCGATGTCGGCGCGGGGGTCGCGACCGACGAGTGTCGCCGGAGCGGATTCGCCGCTGCTGTACAACACGGCGATCTCGCCGCCGTTCGCGGCGACCGCGATCACGTGGTTGTTGGTGACGATGTACCCGTCGTCGCTGATGATCTCGCCGGATCCCACACCGCCCTCGGAACCGTTGCTCGCCGAGATGGTCACTACGGCGGGGAGCACGTCGTCGGAGACCTGCGACGCATCGCAGACGCCGCCATCGGCGACGGCTGCGGATGCCGAGGATTCAGGCGCTCCGGAAGGTGCGGGCGCTGCGGCAAGATTCTGCCCGAGCATGCCGCCCAGGAACCCCGCGATCAGGCCGAGGACGACCGAGAGCCCGACGACGATCCAGATCCATCCGCGGCCCGGCTGCGGCCGACCGACTTGTGCCTCTGATTCCGACATGGCTCCCCCTCGTCCATGCTCGCGCTACAGACCCAGAAGGGGACTCATTGCATGATTCATCGTTCCCCCGAACTGAACCTGCATCGAAGTCGAACTTCGACCCGAGTGGCCCCAGTCTGACCCGCGACACGGCGATAGGTCAATGACACTCGCCGCGTCTGCCGAGTGGGGCGGCCGCAGAATGCACGGCCCGGGCGGCATTCGCCGACGTGCGACACCGGTGTCGGGTGGGAACCTAATGCCCCATGCCGAGACCACCGTCGACGGGGATGACGGCGCCCGAGATGTACCCGGCGTCGTCGCTTGCGACCCAGGCGACGACCTTCGCAATCTCGTCGGGCAAGGCGAAACGGGCGAGCGGGATGCGCTTCTTGTACTCCGCCTGCTGCGTCTCGGGCAGCTCGTCGGTCATGTCGGTCTCGATGAAGCCGGGCGCGACGACGTTCGCCGTGATGCCCCGTGCCCCGAGTTCACGGGTGAGCGAGCGGGCCATGCCCACGAGCCCCGCCTTCGACGCCGAGTAGTTGACCTGGCCGGCGGAGCCGGAGAGCCCGACAACGCTCGAGATGAGCACGATGCGGCCGAAGCGCGCCTTCAGCATGCCCTTCGAAGCACGCTTGACGACGCGGAACGCTCCAGTGAGGTTGGTGTCGACGACGCTCGTGAAGTCTTCTTCGCTCATGCGCAGCACCAGCGTGTCGCGCGTGATTCCCGCGTTCGCGACGACGACCTGGACGGGGCCGAGCTCGGCCTCAACTTCGGTGAAGGCACGGTCGACGGATGCCGCGTCGGTGACGTCGGCCCGCACGGTGAGCGAGCCCTCGGGGCCCTCGCCCGAGCGCGCCGTGACGGCCACGCGGTGCCCCTGCGCGATGAACTCGCGGGCGATGGCGAAGCCGATCCCGCGGTTGCCCCCGGTCACGAGAACAGTGCGGCTCGTCGTCATGCGTGAATCTCCTTCTGGGTATCGGGCCGATCGACCCGTTCCAGCTTAGGGGCTCGTGGAATCGGGGCATCCGCCGCCCTCAGACGGACGTAGGCTTGAATACAGAGGAGCGCCGCAGACCCCGGCCACCACCATGAAGCAGCCGTCGATCACCTCGCTGCCGCTGTCGCCCGAGGCGGAGCGCCGGTCGCGCATGATCAAGTATTCGATCGCGATGTCGATTCGCATGCTGTGCATCGTCGCCATGCTCTTCGTCGATGGCTGGTGGCTCGCCGTGTGCGCCGCGGGGGCGATCTTCCTGCCGTACTTCGCCGTGGTCCTCGCCAACGTCGGCACGTCGCCCGCGCAATCCGAGGTGCTCCGCCCCGGCACCATTGTGCCGCTCACTCCCCCGCCGCCCGCCCCGACCGATTCGCCGGCCGAGGCCGCGAACGACGCCCACGACGACGAGCGTGGTGCCGCATGATCGGTGGCCTGGGCGCGTCGCCCGACCAAGGGGTCTGCTCGCGCGCGGAATGCCCGGAGCCCGCGACCTGGCGCGTCGACTGGCGCAATCCGCGCATCCACACCGGCGACCGCGGCAAGACCTGGCTCGCCTGCGACGAACACGTCGAGTACCTCCGCGGCTTCCTCGAGGCGCGGTCGTTCCCCGTCTCGGTCGCCGCCTTCGACGCGTCGAGCGACGAGCGACCGGATACCGCGAAAGAGGACCGTCGATGAACGAGTGGCGTTTCCTCCTCCACCGCCGTTGGGCGGGCTACCTCCTGCTCACGATCATCTTCGCGATCGTCTGCTCGGCGCTCGGCACATGGCAACTGAATCGGCGCGCCGAGGCGCTCGCCGAGGTCGCCCGCATCGACGCGAACTACGACGCCGAACCGTTGCCGGTGGCCGAGGCGCTCCCCGATCCGGGGGCGTTCGAGATCGACCAGCGCTGGCAGGTCGTCTCGCTGTCGGGTGAGTATCTCCCCGATGAAGAAGTCGTGGTGCGCAACCGCCCGTTCCAGGGCAGCTCGGGGTTCCAGGTGATCACACCCTTCCGGCTCGACGACGGCACCGTGTTCATGGTCGATCGGGGCTGGATCGCCCAGAACTCCGAGGGGCGGCCGAGCGAGGTGCCGGCGCCACCGGCCGGAGAGGTCGACGTCGAGGCTCGGCTCAAGGCCAGTGAGGGTCGCATCTCCGGGCGTACTTCGACCGGCAACGAGTTCGCGACCATCGACCTCGCCGAGCTCGCCGAACGCGTCGGCGAGCCGGCCTTCACGGCGGCCTACGGCGTGCTCGTGCAGTCGGGGGCCGACGCCGACGAGCCCCCGCTCGCTGCGGCCCGGCCCGAGCGCGACGAGGGGCCGCACCTCTCGTATGCCCTGCAGTGGTTCGTCTTCGCGCTGCTGGCGTTCATCGGGCTCGGCTGGGCGGCGAACCAGGAGCGAAAGGGCATCGCCGAGGCATCCGGTTCATTGGATGCCACGCGACCGCGCCGCGAGCCGAAGCAACCGAAACGAGACGCCGATGCCGACCTGGAAGACGGCGTGCTCGATCGTCGGTAGCTCAGGCCAGCTCGATGAGCTCTTGGTACTCGCGGCTCCAGTGGTCTTCGGTGCCGTCGGGCATGATGAGCACCCGCTCGGGGTTCAGCGCCTCGACCGCGCCCGGGTCGTGCGAGACGAGCACGACAGAGCCCTCGTAGTGCGCGAGTGCGTCGAGGATCTCGGCGCGGCTCGCCGGGTCGAGGTTGTTCGTCGGCTCGTCGAGCAGCAGCACGTTCGCACCGGAGACGACGATCATCGCGAGCGCGAGCCGGGTCTTCTCACCGCCCGAGAGCACTCCGGCGGGTTTGTGCACGTCGTCGCCTGTGAAGAGGAACGAGCCGAGCACCTTTCGCGCCTCGGTCTCGGTGAGGTTCGGTGAGGCGCTGACCATGTTCTGCAGCACCGAACGCTTCACGTCGATGGTCTCGTGCTCTTGCGCGTAATAGCCGACGCGCAGCCCGTGGCCGGCTTCGACGACACCGGTGTCGGGCTCGTCGACGCCCGCGAGGATGCGGAGCAGGGTCGTCTTGCCTGCGCCGTTCAGGCCGATGATGACGACCTTCGACCCGCGGTCGATCGCGAGGTCGACGGCGGTGAAGATCTCGAGCGAGCCGTAGCTCTTCGAGAGGTCTGATGCGGTGATGGGCGTGCGACCGCAGGGCGCCGGAGTCGGGAAACGCAGCTTGGCCACGCGGTCGACGGCGCGCACCTCGTCGAGGCCGGCGAGGAGCTTCTCGGCACGGGCGACCATCTGGTGCGCCGCCGCCGCCTTCGACGCCTTCGCACCGAACTTGGCGGCCTGCAGTTGCAGAACGCCGGCCTTCTTCTCGGCGTTCATCCGCTCCTTCTTGCGACGTTCCTCGTCGGCGGCGCGCTGACGCTGGTAGTGCTTCCAGCCCATGTTGTAGATGTCGATCGCCGAGCGGTTGGCGTCGAGGTAGAAGACGCGGTTGACGATCTCGCCGATGAGCACGACGTCGTGCGAGATGACGATGACGCCGCCGCGGTAGCCCCTCAGGAACTCGCGAAGCCAGACCACGGAGTCGGCGTCGAGGTGGTTCGTCGGTTCGTCGAGGATCATCGTCTCGGCGTCGGAGAAGAGGATGCGGGCGAGCTCGATGCGGCGTCGTTGGCCACCCGAGAGCGTCTTCAGCGGCTGGTCGAGGATGCGGTCGGGCAGGTTCAGGTTCGATGCGATCGACGCGGCTTCGGCTTCAGCGGCGTACCCTCCGAGCGCATTGAAACGGTCGGTGAGGTTGCCGTACTTCTTCATGGCACGTTCGGCGACCGCCGGGTCGGAGTCGCCCATGCTCAGGGAGGCCTCGTGCATGCCGAGCGCGATCTGCCCGAGCCCACGCGCATCGAGGATGCGGGTGCGGGCGAGCATCTCGGGGTCTCCGGAGCGCGGATCCTGCGGCAGGTAGCCGATCTCCCCGCCGCGGTCGATGCGGCCCGCGGTAGGCACCGTCTCGCCGGCGAGGGTCTTCGTGAGGGTGGTCTTGCCGGCGCCGTTCCGGCCGACGAGGCCGATCTTGTCACCGTCGGAGACGCGGAAGTCGACGTGCTCCATCAGCACGCGCGCACCGATGCGGATCTCGAGATCATGGACGGCGAGCACGGGATTCCTCCGAAGGAACAGGGGTGGGTTGGCGTGCCGAGCGGCACAGCCTCCCAGTCTATCCCGCTCGGGTGTCCGGACAGCAGCCATACAGGGTCTGCGACCGGATGTCTCAGGCATCCGCCAGACTCGGAACCATGCCGAATCTCGCCAGCGACGCCCGCGTTCGCGCTGCCCGACTCGAATCCCACGGCCTCGCCCGGGGGCTGCCCTCGGTCGCTGAGGCGGTGCGGCGACTCGGCGCCGTGCAGGCGCAGGATTTCGCCGCCTCGAAGTGGGTTCTCGGTGCGCGCGTGAAGGGCGCGGTCGCCGCCGACATCGACGCGGCGATCGAGTCGCGCGAGGTGCTCCGCTCCTGGCCGATGCGCGGCACCCTCCACCTCGTGCCGGCCGAATCGCTGCGCGACATCCTCGCAATCACCGGGCCGCGAATTCTCCAGCGCGCCACCGCGAGGCACCGCGAGCTCGGCCTCGACGCCGAGGCGTATGCAACCGCGCGGCGAGTGGCCGAGCGGTTGCTCGAGGGCGGTCGGTCGCTCTCACGCGACGAACTGCAGGCCGCGTGGCAGGCCGCCGGCATCGAGACGACGCGCCAGCGCGGCTACCACCTGATCTGGTGGCTCGCTCAAGATGCAGTGCTGTGCTGCGGCCCCATCGAGGGGCGTGGGCAGCGGTTCGTGCTCCTCGACGAATGGTCGCCCCGTGCGGCGCCGGCGTTGGGTCGCGACGAGACCCTCGAACGGCTCTTCGTCTCGTACATCGCCGGCCATGGCCCGGCCACGGTGCGCGATTTCGCGTGGTGGGCCGGGCTCACCCTCACCGATGCCCGTGCAGCTCGCGCCGACGCGGGCGAAGCGGTCGTCGCCTTCGACGACGAGCGATTCGTCGTTGCCGAATCCGGCTCGCACGAGGCAGCGGTACCGGTACCGGCGGCGACCGGCGATGCCGCTCGAGCCGTCGCACCGCTCGCAACGTCTCGCGCGGGCGGTCGATTCGTGCTCGCCGCGTTCGACGAGTACTTCATCGGTTACACCGACCGCGATCCGGTGTGCGACCCGGCACACGCGGGTCGCGTCGTGCCCGGTTCGAACGGAGTGTTCCAGCCGACGCTCGTGCAGAACGGCCGGGTGGTCGGCCTCTGGCGCCCGGTCAAACGGGCGCGCACGACATCCGTCACGCTCGATGGCTTCGATGGCGAACTCGACACTGCGCGGTTCACGCCGCGACTTCGCGAGTGGGCCCGCTTCTGGGGGCAGAACCTCGGCGAGGTCACCGCGCTCACGAGCTGAAACAGGAAAGGGCGGTCGTACATGTGCACGACCGCCCTTCACCGAACACGACGACTACTGGTCGAGCGAGGCCTGCAGCTCGAGCGTGATCGTGACCTGGTCGCCGAGCAGCACGCCGCCGGTCTCGAGCGCCGCGTTGTACATGAGGCCGAAGCCTTCACGGTTGATCACGGTCTTCGCCGTCGCGCCGCCCTTGTAGTTGCCGTAAGGGTCGCCGCCGAAGCCGCCGAACTCGAAGTCGAAGGTGACGGGCTTCGTGATGCCGCGGATGGTGAGATCGCCGTCGACCTTGAAGTCGCCCTTCTCGACGCGCACGCCGGTCGAGACGAAGTCGATGGTCGGGTGGGTCTCGGCCTCGAAGAAGTCGCCGGTGCGCAGGTGCGCGTCGCGGGTCGGCTCGTTCGTGGTGACCGAGGCGACCTCTGCAGAGGCGGTGACGCTCGAGTCGAGCGGGTTCTCAGCGGTGACGAAGGTGGCGTCGAAGCGGTCGAACTTCCCCCTGACCTTGCTGATCATGATGTGGCGGATGCTGAAGCCGACCTCGCTGTGCGTGGTGTCGATCTTCCAGGTGCCGGCGCGGTATCCGGGGATCTCGATCGTCGAGGCAGTGGTCGTCATATTGGGAGTCTCCCGTGTTCGATGTCGTGGCGACCGTTCGGTCACCCCTATGCAAACGCATATAACGCCGAGAAATTCCCCCGCCGGAGAGAACAGCGCGGGTTCAGCTCGCGAACGAGCGGCGAAGCGTCAGGACTCGCTCGACCGCGTCGTTCAGCTGGGCCTCGCTGATCCGGCCGGCCTGCACGGCACCCACGATCGAGCCGACGAGTCCGTCGACCGAGATGCCGAATGTCGATGGGTCGGCGGGCAGCACGTAGAGCAGCAGGTCGGCGCCGGCGGCGACCGCGCGAACGGCGTTCTCCCCGGGGTCGGCGTACTCGGGGAGGCCGTTGTGCGCCAGCATCAGCATGTCGTCGGTGACCACGACGCCGTCGAACCCGAGTTCGTCGCGCAGGATGCGATGCCAGGCCGGCGAGAGCGATGCCGGCGCCGCGTCGACGGCCGGGTAGGCGAGATGACCCGTCATCACGAGTTCGGCCCCGGCGCCGACACCGCTCGCGAAGGGCAGCGCCGGCCCCGCGCGCCACTCCTCGAGACTGAGCGCCGCCGTCGGGATGCTCGAGTGCGAATCGCCGGGAGCTGCGCCGTGGCCCGGGAAGTGCTTGAGCGTGCTCGCAACCGCTCCGCGCTCGCCCGTCACAGCGGCCGCGACCCGTTCAGCCGAGCCGGCCGGGTCGGTGCCGAGCACGCGCTGGAAGATGAACGACGCGGGATCGGCGGTCACATCGGCGACGATGCCGAAGTTCACGTTCACCCCGCTCGCGGCGAGCGTCGCGGCTCGCGCTGCGAACGCGTCTCGCGCCGCAACGGGGGGTTCGGCTCGCAACGTGTCCGCGGCTGCCGCTGCATCCCACGGCAACCGCTGCACCTCTCCGCCCTCCTCGTCGATGCCGATGAGGAGCGGGGCCTCGGGGTCGATCTGCACGGCCGCGGTGAGCGCCGCAAGCTCGGCCGGCCCGGCCGGCACGTTGTCGCCCATGAGGATGAGCCCGGAGACTCCCGCGTCAGCGTAGGCGCGAAGCGGTGCGGGATCGGTGCCGGGCGCGTGCACCATGAGCAACGCCGCCGCTTTCTGCTCGATCGTGAGCTGCGACATCCGCTCATCGACCCACTCGGCAACGGGGTCAACAGGCACTGGAGTCGGCGTGTTCGTCGGTGTTGGCTCTGCAGTGCGGGTGGCCGCCTCGTCGGCAGCAGAACCGGCACAGGCCGTTGCCGACAACAGCACCGCCGCGAGCACGAACGGAAGACCCGCCGCTCGCTTGACTCGCATTCGGAAGAGTCTACGCTGCGTGTCCGAACGTCCGCCGAGCGGCGCCGTGGGTAGACTCACGGGCTCGGAGGGGGTGCTGTGCGGGGCAGATCGAGGTTCGCAGCGGGCGCGGCGGCGCTGATCGTCGCCGCCCTCGTGCTGCCGGCGGCCCCGGCGTTCGGCGAGGACTATCCGAGCTGGGAGGAAGTCGAGGCCGCGAAGCAGAATGTCGCCTCGCGTGAGACCGAGGCGACGCGCATCGCCGCCCTCGTCGATTCCCTCGAGGCCGAATCGGCTCGGCTCGGTGATGCCGCCGTCGAGGCTGCCGGGGCCGCCGCCACCGCCGCGGCCGCGCACGAGGAGGCCGAGGTTCGGGCGACCACCATCGCTGCGGCCTCCGGCGCCGCAGCCGCAGAGGCCGCAGTGTCGGGTGAGCGGCTCGGCCGGGTCGGCGCCGTGCTCGCCAGGTCGGGCGGTGCGGATGTCACGCTGCGCCTGCTCCTCGCCGACGACGGTTCGACCGAGCTGCTGCAGGGCCTCTCCCGCGCAGCGCAGCTCACCAACATCTACGGTGCCGTCGCCGATCGTGCGACCGAGACCAAGGCGCAATCGCAGGCACTGAGCGCTCAAGCAGACGTCGCTGAACAGGAGCGAGAGCGCCGTGCCATTGAGGCGGCTGAAGCAGCCGACGCCGCCGAGGCCGCACACGAGGCGGCCGAGACGGAACTCGCCGAGCAGCAGGTCATCGTCGGCACGCTCTACGCCCAGCTCGCAAGCCTTCGTGACCGCACCGTCGAACTCGAACGGCAATACCAGGCCGGTGAACAGATACGCAAGGACGCCGAAGAACGGCAGCAAGCCGCCGCTGCGGCTGCGGAGGCGGCCGCGAACGCGAACGCGAATGGCGGCGGCGTCGGCAGCGCCCCGCCGCCCGGCGTCGTCGTCGACACCGCCGGTGCGAAGGCCTACGCGGCCGGCGCCGTTGCGCGATACGGCTGGGGCAGCGACCAGTACCAATGCCTGGTGCTGCTCTGGACGCGCGAATCGAGTTGGCGGGCCGACGCCTACAACGCCTCGAGCGACGCCTACGGCATTCCCCAGTCGCTGCCCGGTAGCAAGATGGCCAGTGCCGGCGCAGATTGGCGCACGAACGCCGCGACGCAGATCGAATGGGGCCTCTCCTACATCGCCGGCCGCTACGGCGCCCCCTGCGGAGCCTGGGCGCACTCGGAGGCGAACAACTGGTACTAGCGGTACAACTGGTACTCATGCGCGAAGATGACGATCGATCGGTGTTCCGTCGCCACGGAGCCGAAGGCGTGCTGCTGCTCGGTGGCGGCGCGGCGATCCTGCTGCAACTGGCCGACCCGCGGGTCGCCCGCGGGGTCGCACGGCACAGTGCGTTCCGCGAACGCCCGCTGGATCGGCTGATCGGCACGCTCGACTACGTCTACGCCGTCGGCTTCGGCGACGATGCGGTCGCAGCTGCGGCAGTGCGCACGGTCAACCGACGTCACGCACCCGTGCGGGGCCGTGCAGACGGGGATGGCCCCGCCTACAGCGCGTTCGATGCCGACGCGCAGCGCTTCGTCGCCTCGACACTGCTCGTGGTGGCGCTCGACCTGCACGAACGACTGTGGGGAGCGCTGCCGCCCGAGACCGGCGACGCGATCGTGCAGGGTTACGCACCGCTCGGTGCCAGCCTCCAGTCGGTCGGTGAAGGTTGGCCGGCGAGCCGCGCCGAGTTCGACGAGTGGTGGGCCGATCGGGTCGCCGCGCTCACCGTCGGCACTGAGGCCCGCACGGTTGCGCGGAGCCTGCTCACCGAGACATCCGCTCTGCCCTTCGGAGCCGGCATCCTGCTGCCGGTCGTGCGTCTCATGACCGCGGCGCTCCTGCCGCCTTCGGTGCGCGCGGCATACGGGTTCCGCTGGACGCCTCGCGTCGAACGCGTCGCGAACGGATGGCTCGACACGATCGGCACGCTCTGGCCGCTGCTCCCCCGCGCGATCAGGCATGCACCGATGCGCACCTCGCTCCGACGCGCGGAGCGCCGCAGCCGGTACGCTGGCCATGAGCCACGAGGACGATGATGACCCAGCAGACACCGCACCGGAACGACGGGCTCGACAGCATCGACCGTCGCATCGTCGCCGAGCTGAGCCGCGACGGACGACTCTCGGTGCGCACGCTCGCCGAACGGGTGCACATCTCGCGCACCGCAGCCCACAATCGGGTGCAGCAATTGCAGCAGCGCGGCGTCATCACCGGCTTCGGCGCGCAGATCGATCGCAAGGCCATCGGCCTGAACATCTCAGCTCTCGTCGTCGTGCGCATCGGCGAAGTCTCGTGGGAGTCGATCGCCGCGAAGCTCGCGACCCTGCCCTTCGTCGAGAAGGTGCAGGCCGTCTCGGGTGACATCGACATCATCCTCACGGTGAGCGCCCCCGACCACGAGCAGTTGAGTCAGGCCATCCTCCGCGACATCCATGACATGCCGGGTGTGGTATCGACGAGATCGCACCTGATCCTCGCCGAGCTTGAGGGGCATCCGCCCGCTCAAACGCTGGACATCTGGCGCGCCTGAGCCTCCGCTGAACGGACGATCGGTCACGCTTTCGAGCGCGCGGAGCCGTTCGTTCACGGTTGCACGAGAGCCCCTCCGCGGGGCGCGAGAGTGTCGCACGATGAGGACATGACCCTCAATGTCGAGCACGCTTCCGTTCGCACCCTGCCTTCTGAAAAGCCACTGCGACTGCTCGACAACGCCGGCCATGCAGTGTCGGGCGCTGCGACCGGTGGCTTCGGTCTCCCCGACGCCGAGACGCTGCTGGGGCTCTACCGCAAGATGGTCATCGCCCGCCGCTTCGACGTGCAGGTCACCGCGCTCACCAAGCAGGGTCGCCTCGCGACGTATCCCTCGGCTTACGGTCAAGAAGCGTGTGAAATCGGCGCCGTCTCGGCGATCGCGGCAGACGATTGGCTCTTCCCGACCTACCGCGACAGCATCGCGCTGCTCACGCGTGGCATCGAGCCGGGCGACATCCTCGCCTCGTTCCGCGGCGACTGGCACAACGGCTACGACCAGCACGCGCACCGCACCGCCGCGCAGGCGACTCCCCTCGCGACGCAGACGCTGCACGCGGTGGGCCTCTCGCACGCGGCGAGGCTCCGCCACGATCCGATCGTCGCCCTCACCTTCCTCGGCGACGGCGCCACGAGCGAGGGTGACGCGCACGAGGCCTTCAACTTCGCCGCGGTCTGGCAGACACCGACCGTCTTCGTCGTGCAGAACAACCAGTTCGCGATCAGCGTGCCCCTCGAGCGTCAGACCCGCGCCGCCACACTCGCCGACAAGGCCGTCGGGTACGGCATGCCGGGGTATCACGTCGACGGCAACGACATCGCCGCCATGTACGCGGTGACCCGCGCGGCGGTCGAACGCGCGCGGAGCGGCGGCGGTCCGACCCTCATCGAAGGCGTCACCTACCGCATCGAAGCGCACACGAACTCCGACGACCCCACTCGCTACCGCACCGCCCGCGACGTCGAGCACTGGAAGCGCCGCGACCCCATCGAACGCCTCGAGAAGTACCTCGTCTCAGAGGGAGCGCTGACCGAGGCGACGCGCACCGAGATCGCGGATGCCGCGGAGGAGCTCGCCGCTCGCACCCGAGATGTCATGACGACCGAGGCCGAGCTCGACCCTCTCGAGCTCTTCGATCACGTGTACGGGCGGCAGCGCGCCGCGCTCCTCGAGCAGCGCGCCGCCCTCGAGGCCGAGATCTCCGCCGGTGCGTTCGCCCCGCACGCGGGAGCCGCGCGATGACCGCTACCGTGACGAACACCATGCCCGCCGAGGCATCCGCCCCGACGCAGCTCACGATGGCCGGTGCGCTGAACGCCGCCTTGCGCGACGCGATGGCGGCCGACGACCGGGTCGTCGTCTACGGCGAAGACGTCGGCCCGCTCGGCGGCGTGTTCCGGGTCACCGACGGCTTGCAGTCCGAGTTCGGCGACGACCGCATCTGGGACTCGCCGCTCGCCGAGTCCGGCATCGTCGGCACCGCGATCGGCATGGCGATGTACGGCATGCGACCCGTGGTCGAGATGCAGTTCGATGCGTTCAGCTACCCCGCGTTCGAGCAGATGGTCTCGCACGTCGCGAAGATGCGGAACCGCACGAAAGGTCGCGTCACGCTGCCGATGGTCGTGCGCATCCCGTGCGCCGGCGCGATCGGCGGCGTCGAGCACCACTCCGACTCCTCGGAGTCGTACTGGGCGTCGACCCCGGGCCTCACCGTCGTGATGCCGTCGAACCCCGCCGACGCGTACTCGATGCTGCGTGAGGCGATCGACAGCGACGACCCCATCGTCTTCATGGAGCCGAAGAGCCGCTACTGGTCGAAGGCACCCCTCGCCCTGCCTGTGACGACCGCGCCCATGGATCGCGCCGAGGTCGTGCGCGAAGGCACCGACGTCACCCTCATCGGCTACGGACCCACCGTGCGCACCGCGCTCGAGGCCGCCGAGGCAGCGGCCGAAGAGGGCCTCTCGATCGAGGTCGTCGACCTGCGCAGCCTCTCCCCATTCGACGATGCCACCGTCGGCGCTTCCGTGCGCAAGACCTCGCGAGCGGCCGTCATCCACGAGGCTGCACAGTTCGGCGGCTACGGCGCCGAGGTCGCCGCCCGCATCACCGAACGCAACTTCCACCACCTCGCAGCACCGGTGCTGCGCGTCGCGGGATTCGACATTCCCTACCCTTCACCGAAACTCGAGGAGTACCACCTGCCGACTGCCGACCGCGTGCTCGCGGCCCTCGACAGCTGGGAGTGGGACGCATGACCCGCGACTTCATCCTGCCCGACCTCGGCGAGGGCCTCACCGAGGCCGAGATCGTCGCATGGCTCGTCGCGCCAGGCGATGAGGTGACGATCGACCAGGTCGTCGTCGAACTCGAGTCTGCGAAGTCCGTCGTGCAATTGCCGACACCGTTCGCCGGCGTCGTCGAGTCGCTCGGCGGCGAGGTCGGCGAAGTGCTGCACGCGGGCACCGTGCTGATGACGCTCGGTGGCGCGACTTCGCCGGCGGATGCCGCGGAGCCGGCCGAACCCGGCATCGTGACGAGCGAGACCGCGCTCGCCGAGGAGTCCGGCGCCGTATTGATCGGCTACGGCACGCGGCAATCGACCGTCACGAAGCGCGCCGCGTCGGCGCCCACGCGCTTCGGTCGTCGCAGCAGCGGATCGACGGGGCCGCGTTCGGGCGGAGCCGCCCGACTCGACGCCGCACGCCGCTCCCCCGTGGTCTCACCGATCGTGCGCCGCCTCGCCCGTGAGCACGGCTTCGACGCCAGCCAGCTTCTCGGGTCGGGACCGGAGCACCTGGTGATGCGGCGCGATGTTGAGTCGTTCATCGCCGAGCAAGGCGGACCGGCGGTCGAGCCGACAGCTGCGGCATCCATTGCCCCGGCGGTCGAAGCACCTCGGCCTGCGGGCGCGACGACCGACCGCGACCGCGACGGGGACCGCCGCGTGCCGCTCGACCGCATGGCGCGCGCCGCAGCCGCCCACTTCTCGCGCTCGCGCCGGGAGATCCCCGAAGCGACCGTCTGGCTCGACGTCGACGCGACCGGACTCCTCACCGCCCGCCGCCAACTGCAGGAGGCGACTGGTGAGCGGTTCGGCATCACGGCGCTCATCGCGCGTTTCGTCGTCGCGGGCCTCGCCAGGCATCCGTCGCTGAATGCGAGCTTCGATACCGAGCGTGAAGAACTCGTCTTCCACTCGGCCGTGAACCTGGGGCTCGCCGCGCAGACCCCGCGCGGTCTCCTGGTTCCGGTCGTGCACGGCGCCGAGCGGATGTCGCTGCGCGCGTTGCGCGATGGGATCGTCGCCCGCACCGAGGAGGCTGCGACGGGGGTCTTCCCGCCATCGGCCCTCACCGGCGGCACGTTCACGCTGAACAACTACGGCACCCTGGGTGTCGACGGTTCGGCCGCGATCATCAACCACCCTGAGGCGGCGATGCTCGGCGTCGGCCGGTTCATTGAACGCCCATGGGTCGTCGACGGTCAGCTCGCCGTGCGCACCGTGACGGAGTTGACGATCTCATTCGACCACCGCGTGTGCGATGGCGCGGAGGCGGCCGGCTTCCTGACCTTCGTGGCGGGGTGCATCGAACGCCCTGTCGCAGTTCTCGCGGAGCTCTAAGACCCGAGCAGGTCTCCCAGCGCTGAACAGCTCCCGATCAGAAGAATTCGTCGGGCGTGCCTGCGGCGCGCTCGACGTCGCGCGTCTCCTGCCCGGCGGCGGTCAGCTTGGCGACGGCGACGCGCAGGCCCGACTCCATCTGAGCGGCCCACGCGTCCGACTCACGGGCGCTCACCTCGGCTGCGCGTGCACGGGCATCGGCCGACTCGGCCGCATCTCGAGCGTCTTTCACCTGGCGCAGCGCAAGGGAGATGCCGTAGTACGCGACGACCATCGTGGCGATCGGAGCGGCGATGATCGCGAGGGCACTGATCGCGGGCCCCGTCGGGCTGAAGGCGATGAGCAGCGCGAACGCCAGGAAGAGCACCAAGATCGCTGCCAGCACGACGAGCATGAACCGGAGGTCGCTGCTCCACTTGCGTCGCTCGACCGAGTCCACGGGCGCCTCAGCTGCAGCGGGCTGCACCCCGTCGTCGGGCGCCGGCGCGAAGTTCGGGGCCCCGTGAACGCCGGCCTGCTCATCGATGGTCGGACGAGTGTGCGCGTCTGACATCAGTTCTCCGCTCCCCTGCATTCGGTCAACCCCCCAATTGTGGGTCGCGAGGTGCGACGGGTCAAGGCGCCGCGCGGCGCTGACCTCGCGCAATCGTGTCACCCGTGCACGATACGGTCGAACGGTTCGGGCCCAGCCATTCGAGTGACGGTGTTGGCGTTCTCCGGGCGTCGACCGCCGCACTTCCAGTACGCAGTCGGAATTCACACGACTCACCGAAGCGGATGTCGCACGCCCGCAGAAGAAGGAGCACGCCACCGAGATGATGGGCGTCAACCATGCCACGAGCGGCGCCGCCGCCTGGATCGCCGCGACCGGAGCCATGCCGTACTTGACGAGCGGCGCGTACCCGCTCGATCCGGTCGGCGTCGTCGCCGGATCCTTCGTCTGCGCCGGCGCGGCGCTGCTGCCGGATGCCGATCACCACAGCGCGACCATCGCGCAGTCGGTGCCGATTCTCGGCCGGCTCGCCGCGGGCGCCGTCGGATCGATCTCAGGCGGTCATCGCCACGGTGCGCATTCGCTGATCGCAGCGGCGATCGTCGGCATCGGCGCATGGGCACTGACCTTCCTGACACTCACGACCGAGCGATTCGGCACTTTCTCCGTCGGCACCGTGATGGGCGCCGCAGCGCTCATGTGCTTCGCCGTCAAGGCGCGCGGCCTGGTCGGATCGTGGCTGACGGCGTGGGCCCTCGGGGCGGCGTTCGGAATGCTCCTCGTGCTGTTGGCTCCGAGCAGCATCGGCTGGTTCCCGCTCGCCGTCGTGGTGGGGTTCGTCGCCCACCTCGCCGGAGACCTCCTCACCACCGGTGGTCTGCCCGGGCTTCTCTGGCCGATCAAGCCGAAGCCACCCAAGCTGCTGCGAAAGGCGCCGGTCATCAGCAGCATCTGGCGCCCGAACGGCTACATCGCGCTGCCCGTGCTCGGCGACACGGGATCGCCGCGAGAGATGGCGTTCGGATCGATGCTCGCCCTGTACGTGTTCATCGGGGTGGCGCACGAAGCGCTCCTCTGGTGCGGCATCGACCTCCTCGCTCTGCTGTACGCGGCATCGTGAGGTGCCTGGGCATTTCGTCGGCATATCGAGATCCGCTTACGCGCCCGGCAACACCGGGCCGCCATCCTCGCGCCGTCGTGGCCGTTGTGGGAGTCCGTGGGCACGGTCGGCGGGGTGAGCCAGGTCTTGGAGGTTCGTCCAGTACGTCCTGGCCGTCGGGAGTACCGACGTCACCGACCCCGTCGTCAACACCGCCGGAGGTCTGGCCGGCATCGGCCTGCTCACATTGGCACGCCCCAGGTTCCAGGTGGGCACCAACGGAAGGGGTGAGCTCCCCCGGATTTGTTTGAGGATCCAAGGTCATTCGGCGCGCTCTGTACGGATGCCCATAGAGTGCGGATGCGAACGCTCCTAGGCTCGACGAGGCTCCCTCTCGCCCGACTGCCGACAAAGGACGTTCAATGCGTGCTCGATTCTCGATCCCTGCGCTTGCCGCAACCGCCCCTCACGCCGTCACCGGCTGTCCGGCCATCTCGGTTTCGCCATGAGTGCACCTGCCATCAAAGCGGTTCGGCTGCGGCATCCGTGGCGCACGGTATTCGCCATCGCACTGCTCGCCATCCTTGCCCTGTTCCTCATCGACGCTGCCGGACGCACGGCCTACGACTGGCCGACCGTCGCGCAGTATCTCTTCGATCGGCGCATCTCGCAGGCGGCGTTCGTCACCGTCCAGCTGACCGTGTACTCGATGGCGCTCGGCATCGTCATCGGACTCGTCGTCGCCGTCATGTTCCTCTCACCCAACCCCGTGGTCAAAGGTGTCGCGTGGGCGTATCTGTGGATCTTCCGAGGCACACCGGTCTATGTTCAGCTGGTGTTCTGGGGGCTGTTCGCCGTTATCTACCAGACCATCGACATCGGTATCCCGTTCACGGAACCGTGGGCGCAGTTCAGCACCCAAGCACTGTTCAGCGCGTTCTTTCTCGCCGTCATCGGCCTCGGCCTGAACGAAGGCGCGTACATGGCAGAGATCGTGCGAGCCGGCATCCTCTCCGTCGACAAGGGCCAAGCGGAGGCTGCGACCGCGCTCGGCATGAGTTGGGGGCAGACGATGCGCAAGATCGTCATCCCGCAGGCGATGCGCGTCATCATTCCGCCAACCGGCAACAGCGTCATCGGCATGCTCAAG
This sequence comes from Agromyces sp. Y182, assembly GCF_059445385.1. NCBI lineage: Bacteria > Bacillati > Actinomycetota > Actinomycetes > Micrococcales > Microbacteriaceae > Agromyces > Agromyces sp. Y182. The sequence goes on from NZ_JCAIUF010000002.1 coordinate 496,085, forward strand.
ACCACCTCGCTCGTGACAGCGGTGCCGTTCACGCTCGACCTCTATACCCGCACCCGAGACATATCGGCCGAGACGTTCAACCCGATCCCGCTGCTGCTCGTCGCATCGATCTGGTACCTGTTCTTCACGTCGATCCTCATGATCGGCCAGCACTTCCTCGAGAAGCGCTTCGCCCGCGGGGTCGGCGAGATACGACCGGATCGCGGCGGTGGAGCGGGACCGACGGGGGTCATTCCCGTCGTCGATGTCGTGCCGACCGCCGCCGCGGTGACCACGGCCTCAAGAGATTCGGGCACGCACTCATGACAGAGACACCCGTACTCGCGGTAGCCCCGGTGGGGGCATCCGAATCGCCGATGGTTCTGGCGGAACACGTCTCGAAGAGCTTCGGCTCGAACGAGGTCCTCACAGACATTTCGCTGACGGTGAGTCGCGGCGAGGTCATGTGCCTGGTTGGGCCGTCCGGCTCTGGCAAGTCCACCTTTCTGCGTTGCATCAACCACCTCGAGGTCGTCTCGGCTGGTCGATTGAGTGTCGACGGTGAGCTGATCGGCTACCGAGAGGGCAGCGGAAAGCTCTACGAGCTGGCACCGAAGGCTGCCGCCAGGCAACGTCGCGACATCGGCATGGTGTTTCAGCGATTCAACCTCTTTCCGCACATGACCGCGCTCGAGAACGTCACGGTGGCACCGCGAACGGTCAAGGGGCGCGCCAAGGCGAACGCCGAGGTGCACGCCCACGAGTTGTTGGATCGAGTTGGGCTCGCGGAGCGAGCCGGCTATTACCCGGCGCATCTTTCCGGTGGCCAGCAGCAACGCGTCGCAATTGCTCGAGCCCTCGCGATGGAACCGAAGCTGATGCTCTTCGATGAGCCGACAAGTGCGCTCGACCCCGAGTTGGTCGGTGAGGTGCTCGAGGTCATGAAGGGGCTCGCGCGTGACGGCATGACGATGATCGTGGTCACCCACGAGATGGGCTTTGCGCGAGAGGTCGCGGATTCGCTCGTCTTCATGGATAGAGGAGTGGTGGTCGAATCCGGCGACCCGACACAAGTGCTCACGAACCCGCAGCGCCAACGTACCAAGGACTTTCTCGCCAAGGTCCTCTGACCGCACGTGCATCGAACGGGCTCCAGCAAAGCACCTTGGCAATTCTTCACAAGCCTGCGCTTCTGCGCTCGGACAAAGGTCCATAGAGCGGCGGCGACAGGATGCCTAGGCTCAACCGTGTTGCACCCCCGCTCACCTGCTTCGCCGATGAATCAGTGACAACTGGCATCGGCTGAAGTCCACAGCAGCCGTAACCAAAGATGAGGACCCCAATGCGCACCAGACTCGCTCTTCCCGCACTCGCCGCTGCCGCAGCCTTGCTGCTCACCGGTTGTGTCGACAACTCCGCAGCAGACCCCAAGGCCGACGACTCCGAGACCACCGATGCGACGGTCAACGCCGACGCGGTGGCTCTGCTTCCGAAAGACGTTGCCGAGTCGGGCAAACTCGTGATTGCGACGAGCCCCAACTATCCGCCGAACGAATTCAAGGACGAGTCCGGAACCCCCATCGGCTGGAGCATCGAGCTCACGGAGGCGCTCGCTGCCACCCTCGGGCTCGAGCCTTCCATCACGGTCTCTCGCTTCGAGAGCATCATTCCCGGCATTGTCGGCGGCCAGATCAACCTGGGCAATTCATCCTTCACCGACAACCCCGAGCGTGAAAAGCAGGTCGACTTCGTCAACTACTTCACGGCCGGGGTTCAGTGGGGTTCTCGCACAGGTGAAGACGTCGACCCGGCGGATGCCTGTGGCCTCAAAGTCGCTGTTCAGGCCACGACCTTCCAAGACACCGACGAGGTTCCCGACAAGAGCGCAGCGTGCGTCGCGGCAGGCAAGGCTCCGATCGAGAAGCTGCCATTCGACACTCAGGATGCCGCGGTCAATGCCGTCGTGCTCGGCCAGGCCGATGCCTTCAGCGCCGATTCGCCAGTCTCCCTGTACGCCATCTCGAAGCTGGAAGGCAAACTACAGCTGGCGGGCGAAACCTTCGATGTGGCGCCGTATGGCTTTGCGGTGAAGAAGGATTCCGGCATGGCCGAGGCGGTTCAGGCCGCGCTCCAGGGAATGGTTGACGACGGCTCGTACGCCGCCATCCTCGACGACTGGGGCGTTGCGTCCGGTGGCCTCGACGAAATCACGATCAACGCCGCAACGGCCGGATAGCGCGAACCGTCGGCTACAGCTGATTCGCGCTCAGCTGTAGCCACACCAACAGCCTCGTCTCGGGCGAGCTGAGGTTGACGCCGAACAGCGGTTCCACGCGCGACAGCCGATATCGCACCGTGTTCGAATGCAGACCGAGCTTCGCCGCCGTTTCGATCGCGTTCGAATTGCAGTCAAGAAACGTGCGAATGGTCGCCTCGTACGCGGTATGGCGGCGCGCATCGTGCTCGGCGATGCGCGCCGCAAAGTCGCCGGGCAGCTGACCGGACTCCCTCAGCGCCGTCACAATGTGGCGCAGCTGAAGGCGAGCGCCGAACGATTGCGAGTCGGCGACGATCTCGTCTGAATCGGCGCTTATGCGCCCGTCGTCGACATCCTGCAACAACATCGCGAGCACTGACTCTGCGTCGATGCGCGACTCAACAGCGCCGATGATCGCCTTCTGGCTGCCCATTCCCGCCAGAACCGAGCGGCCAATGGCGCGACGAGCGTGGTGAGCGATGCGCAGCACTGCAGCACGCTGAAAGAGCAAGGACGAGGTGGGGCCGTGCGGCAACACCACATAGATGATGTTGTCGGCAACGCCGCAGATGGCGCCGGGCAGCCATACCGCGCAAGCGGTGCGCACAGTGTCGAAGAGCTGCATGCTCGAGCGCACGGTCTCGAGGGCGCTGCCAGAGGCCCCGCTCACCGAAATCGCCACTACCTGCACCTCATCCGAGGCAATGCCGAGCTGAAGGGCTGCGAGCTCAGCCCGGTCGCGTTCGAAGAGCAGGGGGTTCACGAGCTCGATCGTGCGCGTCCGCTCGGCATCGTGATGCGTGCGCCGGTGCAAGAGATGCAACGCGGCCACATTCGCCGCCTCGAGCAAGACACGATTGGTGTCCTCGTCGGCCGCATCGGCCGCGTCGATCAGCCAAAGTGAACCGAGAACGACATCGCCCGCGCGAATCGCGACGGCAACACGCGTCAAAGAGTTCTCTTCTGGTGCAACGCTCACCACCCGTTGCGCGGCGTGCACGCGACGGTAGTCCTGGTCGTTCTGGGCTGAGTGCGGAACGTGCAGGCGAAGAATGGATGCCCGTCTGGTGTCGTCAATCGGCTGCTCCGGCAGCGTGGAATAGGCAAGCACCGTCTGGTCCGGATCGGAGATCGCGACCGCACCACCGGCCAGCGAGGCGACGACGTTCGCGAGCTCGAAGAGATCGCCCGGCCGAATATCTACAAGCGAATGGCTCGATTCTCCTTGCGGAACAATGGCGGCGCGAAAGAACTCGGCGAGCTGATCCCACGGAATATCCTCTGAGGCCCTGAACGCGGCGACGCCGGTGGCCCGAGCGGATTCGCGAAGTGTGGCATCCGCACCGCCGTATGACTTGTAGACGACCGCCGCGTAGCCGGCATCCGCGAGCCGCTCGAAATGCGCCCTGAGCTCCGCCGCGACTGGCGTCATGCCGATGAGCAGCGCGAGCGCGCCGGGAAATCGTTTGGATGGTGCGCCGAAATCGCGGATCGTCACTCCCGTGACGCGGGGCGGCTCTTCGGCCGGCGATTCAACCAGCGCCGCGACTTCAGAGCCGACGGCCCTGGCGACCTCAACGACGTTCGGGAGGCCCTCAGGGAGCAAACCTTGGTATCTCATAACAGTCTCGCACTCCCTACTTCGTCATGGCATCCATAGTTTGCGGCCAGATCAGATTCTAGGCTGACGGACGGCGCGTGAGTATCGCGTTGTGAGTGGCAGAAGAGGTGTTCCGTGAGACCAAGCGATGTACGGCAGCTAGTGCAGCTCAAGATGCCGGTGCTCAGGCGCCAGGACCGCGTCGTGAGGGACTGCTTCAGCGTGGCCGAATATCGTTCAGCAGCGAAGCGGATGCTGCCTGCCGGTATCTTCGACTACCTCGAGGGTGGCGCAGAAGACGAAGCGACGATACGCCACAACCGGGAGGTCTTCGACCGTTGGGGTCTCGTTCCTTCGTGGGGGCCCGTTGTCGATCTCGACACCTCGACACCGATTCTGGGGCGTGTTTCAGCGCTGCCGCTCACGCTGACACCGACGGGCGCCACCAGACTGTTCCAACGCGAGGGTGAGTCCGCCGTGGCGCGAGCCGCGACCACCGCCGGTATCCCGTACGGACTCGCTGGGTTGAGCACGGTGTCGATGGAGCAGATAGAGCGCGAACAGCCGGACCTCGACCGATGGTTCAACATCAGCCTGTCCCCCGACAAGGGCGCGATGCAGGACAAACTCGATCGCTGTGCGGCCGCCGGATACCGGGCGATCGTGGTCACCCTCGACACCCGAGCACTCGGCTCACGCGAGCGTGATCTCCGCAATGGATTCACGGCGCCGCCCTCTCTCACCGTCGCCTCGATGTACGGAATCGCCACCCGCCCAATTTGGTGGATGAACTTCTTGCGTGCTGAAGGCATCCGCTTCCCCAACCTCGATGACTCCGCCTCGCTCGCCACACCGTCGATGTGGGACCAGATCCTTGGACACTCCGAGGCGAGTCAAGGATGGGATGACGTTGCAGCCCTGCGTGAGGCGTGGTCGGGCAAGATCGTACTCAAGGGCATGGTGAATCCGGCAGACGTGGTCAGGGCGGAGAGCGTTGGCATCGATGCGGTGCAACTGAGCAACCACGGCGGGCGACAGCTCGACCACATGGTGAGCCCGATGGACGTCATTCAAGAGACGCGGCAGCGGGTTGGCGACTCAATCGAGATCTACGTCGACTCGGGAATCAGGCGCGGCAGCGACATGGTGAAGGCCATCGCGCTCGGCGCCGACGCCTGTTCCATCGGCCGCCCGTATCTCTACGGGCTGGCCGCGGCAGGCACCGCCGGGGTGCTTGGCGTCATCGCCATCCTCGCAGAAGAGCTGCGCAGAACGATGACGCTTGTTGGCGTCTCGTCGATCGCGCAACTCAAGGAGCGCGGCCCAGACATCGTGCGCGAGCTGCGTGCGCCAGCTGGTCGGCGTTAACGGGGCGTAACGGCCATCGCGTCGGGAGGACCCCACCCTATGGATCTCCCGGTCTACTACTACCGGTTACCGAGGCCGCAGTGCCCTTCGCACACCTCGCACGAGAACTACCGCGGTGAGGACCCAGGGGCCGGCGATGAGGATCGGGTCCAACCAGGTGTGCTTCAGGTCCACCCTTCCGCGCCCGAACCGCGATGCGAGCGGCCGTCGGCCGCGTTCACCGAGCACACCCGTCTGAGTGATGGGGTTGTCCGGCCGCGCAGACGCGAAGGACTTCAGATGTGCGGTTGTGGCATCGACCCGGTCGGCGAGGATGAGCAGGAGCCAATGCGCAGACTGTCCTTCGCTGTACGCCTCGTACGCTCGTCGACGAATTGCGCCCGCGAGTCCCTTCAATCGCTGTGCGGTACCGAAGACAGGCGTGAGACGCAGGTGCTCCACCGATTTTTCGCGCCGACCGGAATCGGCTTGTTGCTCGGGCAGATCCCAGTGAGCGCCTGTGTGGATTCCCGGCTGTTCGCGCGGGAATGCGGGACGCTCAGAAGGGTCGAGGTCCGCGCCCCAGCCGGGAATGCGTGCGCGGAGCTCCTCGGCGGTGGGCGTGGTTCCTGGCTTTTCAGACGTGTACGGCATGATGTTCCTTCGAGGTGATGGAAGTTCGCCGCTCAGGGTGTCGGCGTGATGACCGTCTTGATGCAGTCGTCGAGCTTCGACGAGAACATGTGGTACCCCTCGGCGATCTCATCCAGAGGGATGCGGTGGGTGATCATTTCGCTCGGCGAGATGACCCCGTTGCGGATGTGCTCCCACAGGCGTGGCCATTGTCGTTTCACGGGGGCCTGATTCGTGCGAACCGTGAGGCCCTTGTTCACGGCATCACCCCACTTGATCGCGCTGAACAGCGGGCCGTAGGCCCCCATCACCGAAACGGTTCCGCCCTTACGGACCGCGTCGATCGCCCAGTTGAGCGCCACCGGCGAGCCGCCCTGCAGCTTCAGCTTGGCTGAAGTCACGTGCTGCAGCACGTGGCCGTCCGCCTCGGCGCCGACCGCATCGATCACGACATCCGCGCCCAGGCCGTATGTCAGGTACTTCAGCTCGCGCACGATATCGTTCACCTGCCCGAAGTTCACCGTCTCTGCGAATGCGAAGGTCTTCGCCTTCTCCAGCCGGTAGTCGAGGTAGTCGACGACGATCACGCGACCGGCGCCCATGAGCCAGCATGAACGCGCCGCCGCAAGACCGACGGGTCCAGCGCCGAACACCACAGCCGTATCGCCCGCCACGATGTCGGCGAGCTGCGCACCGAAGTATCCCGTGGAGAACGCATCGGTCAGCATCAGGGCGTCCTCGTCCCCGATGTCAGCAGGAATGACCGAAGGGCCGACGTCCGCGTACGGGACCCGGACCAGCTCGGCCTGGCCGCCGTCGTACCCTCCGGCGGTGTGGGAGTACCCGTAGATGCCGCCGACCGCAGTGGCGTTGGCGTTGACGTTGTGGCAGTTGGAGAACAACCCGCGTGCGCAGAAGAAGCACGATCCGCAGTAGATGTTGAACGGAACCATGACTCGGTCGCCGACCTGGACGTTCTGCACCGACGAGCCGACCTGCTCGATCGTGCCCACGAACTCATGGCCGAAGGTATGCCCGACCCGAGTGTCGGGCATCATGCCGTGATACAGATGAAGATCTGATCCGCAGATCGCCGCCAGCTCGACCCGCACGATCGCATCGTTGGGATGCTCCAATCTCGGATCCGCCTTCTCTTCGACACGGATCTTGTACGGTCCTCGATAGACCATGGCTTTCATATCGCACCTCCCGGCTTGCAAGCATCACCCCGCGAGCGGATGAGTTGCAGGGGGTTGCGCCGATGGCCGAGGCATGCGAGCACGGGCGTCGGAAGCAGCGGCCTCGCTCTGCATATCGAAGCAGGGGCCAGCCCGCGGACATCGAGCTGGCATCGACCCGCTTCGGCATGTCGTCGCGATTCATCCTCTCGATGCACCGCTCACCGTCACGCGTACGCTTCGGCACCCTCTTCCCGTACCGTCTCCACGTGGCCCCATACCGATCGGAGCCCGCACCGTCTCAGCCGACCCGCTTCCCACCGGCGGCAGCGACCTGGACGTTCCGTGCCATCTGTCCTTGAGCACGCCACGGCCGCGTGTCTATCATCGGCGTTAAGTATTGGTTCCGTCGTGGATCTCTGCTTGAGAGTTCGTCGCGCACGCGGTTGCCGCTTGATCCAGGCACCACCGGTGTGGGAAGGGGGCACCGATGGGTCTCTTCATTTACAACAACAAGCTCGAGGTCGAAATGGACGATCGGACCCTCGCCCACTTGCAGGTCGTGATCATCGACAAATTCCGCCGCAAAGAGAAGTTCGCACTGTCTTTGGTGGCGAACGCCCGGGCAGTGACGATGTGGATGACGCCACAATCACGACTGCAGTTCGTGTACTCGGAGAGCCGGCGACCGGCGCTGAATCGTGCGTGGCTCGACGCACTCTCGGACCTGGTCGGCATGACCGGGATGCTCGGTTTGGTTCATGAGCCGGCCGAACAGGTCCCAACTGGCGAGAGCGAGTGAATCCGCACCAGCTGATGAGCGAACGGACGTTCAATCGCCACGCGCCAGTTTCTGACGCTCCGTGCGATGTCGGAATGGGCGGACTGCGTGCGGCTCGCCCGCAGAATCGGTGAGCTACGCGCCTTCTAACTGGCTGTGCCGGCGGTGCGGTCGCCCCGGTCGCGGCGGCCGAGGACGACGCCGAGCACGATCATCGCCACCGCGAGGAAGGCGTGCAGCCAGTTGTCAGCGGAGTTCAACGGGACGAAGTTCGCGGGGTGATCGCCCGAGAGGAAGAGCCCGTATACGAGCAGCAGCGCGTACACCGCTCCGCCCCAGATCAGGTAGTTCTTCGAGAACGCGAAGCTCGCCGCGGCGGCGAGCCCGACGATGCCGTAGAGCAGATGCACCAGATTGTGCAAGATCGACACTTGGAACACGCCGAGCAGCAGGGCCTGCGATTCGTGGCCGGCGAACTGAATGGTCTCCAGGTCCGCTGTAAGGCCGGGGATGAATCCCGCGATGCCGACGACCACGAAGATGATGCCGAATACCAGGGCGACCTTCTGGACGGGCGTTTCGGCGTAGCTTGTGCGATCCGCCGTCGGACGAACGGTGCTGTGCATGACAACCTCCTCATCGATTCGGCACTCGCGCCTTGCCGAGGCCGCGGAACCCTTGGGTTCCTCGCGACATGATCGAACGGCCGCTCGAGGACAGGCAAGGGGGTTGACGCGCGCGTATTCGAGTCGGCCGACTCGGAAAACGTCTCGCCGGAAGGACTGAGAACTCGGGGCCGGGGCGGCGAGCCGCGCGGCGGCCGTTGAGGCCCGTCACGCCCGGGCGTCCGGTGGCGTTGACACCGTGGCATGTACGGTCAGTCACCCGTGACCAGCCCCGGCGTCGCCGCCCGCGGCCTCGGCCCGCACCCCTTCGACGGCCTCCGCGCCCTCGGCCTTGACGGTTTCGACGGCGTCGGCGGCGCGATCCTTGACGGCCTCCGCCGCATCCTTCGCTGGCTCCTGCAGGTGCTGGGCGGAATCCTGCGCTGCAGCCTTCATCTCGTCGACGAGCGGCTCGGCAGCGTCCTTCGCCCTCTCGGCGACGCGTTCCTCGAGCTTCGATGCGGGAATGAGCGACGCCGCGAGGAGGCCCGCGCCGAACGCGATCAAACCGACCGCCACGGGGTTGCCCTGAGTCGTCGAGGCCACCCTGTGCGGGGCATCGGCCACTCCCGAGCCTGCGTCCGACAACGCGTCCTGCGTTCCGTGGGTGGCATCGGATGCCGCGCCCATCACTCGATCCTTCAGCGCGCTGAACGCGTGCTTCACTTTACGCCCTTGCCGCTCGGCGATCTTGCCGGGGCTCACCTTGTCGGCGAGGGCGTCGACATCCTGGCCGAGTTCAGCCCTCGTGCGTTCGATGTCCTCGCGGATCACATCTGGATTGCTCATCGGTTCTCCTCATTTCGCTTCAGTGCATCGGGAATCTCCTTGATCGTCTCCACGGTCTCGGGCATGCCGGAGATCGATTCGATCTCGCGCTTGCCGACGAGGGCGAGGACAAGGGCGACGACGCCCCAGAGAGCGGCGACGATCACCGCCGACCACGCGTTGCCCATCAGGTAGCCGAGCGCCCACCACAGGGCGACGGACAGGAACGCGAGTGCGAGGAAGCCGGCAACACCGGCGCCGCCGAACATGCCCGCGCCCTTGCCCGCCTTCGCTGCGGACTCCTTCAGCTCGGCCTTGGCGAGGTCGACCTCCCGGCGCATGAGCGTGGAGATGTCGCGGGATACCTCGGACAGCAGCTCCCCGACAGAGCTCGCGTCGGCTTGTCGCTCGGACGGCGTGCGGGTCTCGTGGAATCCTGGATCGCTCACCGCAGATCACCGACCTCGGTCGGGAACTCGGAGTCGGCTCCGAAGGTGCCGGTGGCGCGGTTGGCGCCGGTGCCGGCTCCGACACGCGTCGTGCTGGGCGCGACGGTCTCGCGAAGGGGCGGAGCAGGCGGCGCATCGAATGCCATCGTCGGGGTCGAGTCCGTCGATCGTGAGGGCCCGTCGGACGAGTCGTTGCCGGATGACGAGGCGAGCGCCCTGGCCAGGCGACCGACCACGAGTCCCGCGCCGATGGCGATCGCGATGAAGACGCCGGGGCGCCGTCTGGCGAACTGCTTCACGTCCTCGACGACGGTGCCAGGGTCGCGGGTGCCGAGCCAGGTCGCGACAGAGTCGATCCGATCGCCAGCAGCGCGCACGAGCTGCGGCGCGTAGCCGTCGTCGTCCGATTTCTCGGCCATCTTGGAGAATGACGATCCGGTCGCGTGCAGAGCGTCGGCGACACGGGTTTGCTGCGTGGCGGCCTGCTCGCGCAGTTCGTCGCCCACTTGCCCCGCAAGCTTCTTCGCCTGGTGGCCGGCCTCCGATGCGACCGATCGCGCCTCGTCCTTGGCCGTGTCGACGACCTGGTGGGTGGCTTCGCCTGCATCTGTGGCGAGGGACGACAGCGTGCCGTCGCTCTCCGCCTCGACACCGACTCGCGATGACTCCGTGGTGGTCGCAGACGAGGAGCCGGCGGTATGCGGAGTACTCGGCTTGCTCATGGTGATGCTCCTTCTCTCGTTGGTGGATGGCCAACGCTAGGTCGGCGATCCTCGGCGAAACAGGCCCTTCCCATTTCACGGATCGCGGCGTATAACGCGCGAGCCGGTCTCGGAAGGCCGCGCGCCTGCATCACTTCTTCGACGGACTCTGGTTCTTCGGTCGAGATTTGGTTCGGGATGCCGCAGCGGAACCCACGGGTCCGAACAGCGGATCAGCGGCCTCGGCCATCTCCATCTCTGCGGTCGCCTGCACGAGCGCGAGGAGATCGGGATCGAGGCCGGGCGCGTACTCCTCGAACCGCTCAGGAGCGATCGTGGACGGCACACCCTCGGGCGCCTGCTCGCGTGCATCGAGCTCGGTGCCGTCGTTCGAGGGCGACATGCCCCGGAAGATGCGGCCGGCCTCCGACTGCCCCGCGAGGTCGAAGGTGAACTGCTTGCTCTGCAGGTTGAGGTCGAGCAGGCGCTTGACCTCGGGGAATTGCTCGGCGTTCGTCTTCGGAATGGGCAGCAGGGTGTTCCACTTCACGCCGAGCGATTCGAGCGCCTTCGCATAAGCGTTCTCATGGGCCTGATCGCGCACGATCAGGTACGAGATGGTGGAGCGCGCGGTGGCGTTGTCCGTCATCTCGTAGATGCGGCACTTCTGCAGCCGGCCGGTGGACTCGAGCATGAGGTTGTAGAGCAGGTCGAGTGGCAGATTGCCCGAGTTGTAGACGTAGCTGCCGAGCCACGGGTTGCCCGCTGCATCGACCGGCAAAGCGCCCTGCGCTCCGACCAGATAGTGGTGGATATTGCCCTCGTCGAGCGCGATCTTCAGCGGGGTCGCGCCGCCTGCCCCGGGCTCGTCAACCGGGTCGGTGGGCTTGCCCTGGTACCGCGGCGATCCGTCGAGCAGCCGAGAGATCGTGGTGCCGATGAGTTCGACGTGGCTGATCTCCTCGGTGCCGATGCCCTGGATGAGATCCCGGTACGGCTTGCCGTCCGGACCCCGGAAGTTCATCGCCTGGAACAGGTACTGCATCATCGTGCGCATCTCGCCGAACTGTCCGCCGAGGCCCTCCTGCAGCGCATTCGCTGCACCCGGATCCGGCTCGTCGGGAACGATCTCGTTGATCAGTCGTTGCACGTGGAAAAACATTTCTACCCCCTGAATTGCTCCGTCGTCGTCGCGGAGGAGGCAAGGCTACGTCGGCGATCGTCGACGGGAGTAGGGGCTTGACAGCCCGTGCCGCATCCGTGTCAAGCCCATTCTTCGCGGGCGGTCGACGTGGCTACTCGCCGCCTTCGCGGCACAGTATGAGGAGGGCAGGGCAGCGACCGGCGGCTTCAGGATTTCCCGTTCTGCAGCCGGCCCTCGGCCACGAAGGCGAGGCGCTGGAGCGTCTCGCGGTTGCGCACGTGGAGCATCGGGTCGATGAGCACTCGCGGCACCCAGGTTCCAGGACCTTCGACCGGCTCCTCCTGGATGCGGACGAGACACCCGCTCCCGTGTCGGCGCACGTCGATCGTGACCCGCGCCTCACCGATCGGCCAGCCCTTGGCGCGCATGACCGCCCGGTGGGGCGGGTTCCATTCGAGGCTCACCGTCTCGTCATCGATGAGGATCGGCCAGACGCCGACGGAGTGGGCGAGGCTGCTGCCCTCGTTCGGCCACGCGGCATCGACGTCGCGCATGCGCGAGGCGCCGACCACCCACGTGGGGTAGAGCCACCCGTCGGCCAGCACGTCGAAGACCGCCGACGGCGTACAGCCCATCGATCGGACGTTTCGCGACATGTCGCTCCCTCCCGGCCGACACGCGGCGACCTCACCTCGACGCTAACGGGCAGGACACGAGGCCTCGCGGGGTTGACAGCGCGGAACTCGACAAGCACGACGCGGCCGGATGGAGCCTCCTCGATCTCTGGATCGGGAGGATCAGGCGTCCCTCGGCATCCGCACGACAAGACTCGACGGGTCGACCCAGGTCTTGAATGAGCGCGCCTCGCCGAACGAGTCGCCATCGAGCTGAATCTGTTCCGGTCGGCTGAGTGACACCACGAGCTCCGTGCCCTTCAGGTAGTCGAGCGCGCGCACTTCCTTCGTGAGACCCATCAGGCGACGACCGGCCGATGTGCGGCGCAGGACCCCGTTCTCCCAGAAGATCTTGGTCATGATCTGCACCCAGCCGAAGAACCCCTCGGGGCGCAGCATGACGATCTCCAGTTGACCGTCGTCGAGGGCGGCGTCGGGTAGCAGCAGGATGTTGGCCGGCAGTGAACCGCAATTGCCGATGATGATCGTGTGGGCACGAACACGGTGATTGCCGCCGGCGTCGAGCTTGTAGCGCAGCCGCAGTTGGTCTTTGTCTTGGAGAGCCAGCCCGATCGCCTTGACGTAGGCCAGCCACCCTGCCTTCTCTTTCAGATCATCATCCGTGTTCGCGAGCATCTTCGCGTCGAGGCCGAGCCCGGCCATGACGAGGTAGGCGTGGCGACGTGTCTTCCCGTCGTCCCCGCGGATCTCAATGAGCGCCATATCGATCGGTCGGTCGGTGCCTGTCAGGGCGGTTCGCAGCGAATGCTCCGGATCGTCGAGAGTCAGGTCCAGGTTTCGGGCGAGGAGGTTGCCGGTTCCTGTCGGGAGCAGGGCGAGTGGAACGCCTGAACCGCGCATCGATTCCGCCACGACGCGTACGGTGCCGTCGCCTCCGGCCGCGATGACGACGTCGACACCGCCCTCCAGTGCTCTCGCCGTCTGACCAGTTCCGGGATCTTCCACGGATGTCTCGAGCCACAGGCTCGGCTCCCAGCCGCCGTCCGCTTCGAGCGCTTCCAACACCGGCCGCATCGAGTCGGCGTCGAATTTTACCGGGTTGTAGATGAGGGCTGCACGGCGATTCGGGGTGGTCTGCATCTTCAGTTCCTCCTAGACCGCGGTTCCGTCGGCCGCGAGCCATCCGAAGAATGCGGAGCCGAACTCGATGCCGGGGAACTTCTCCCGCTCCCGCTCAAGAACATCCTCTCAGAGGGTGCTGCGCTCTTCCAGTGGTACAGACGGCGGCTGGGTTCGGAACTCGGGCGGGGGTCTGCTGCGAGTCCGTCTTCGGTTTCGAGTTTCGTAATGCGGATCGAATCCGGCAGGTGCGCGATCTAAATCCGCGGGCGCGCGTCTCGGCGTTGAAATTCGGCCCCTGGTGCCTCTGCCCTGGGGCCTTTGCACCGTGCGAGGCGATATGTCAACCCGGAGACGAGTAGCGAGCGACAGACGTACGTTTGCCCATGCACCTCTTGAAGGTCAGCGATCCTCGAGCATCAACAAGAAGGACCAGAACATGACTACGGGCGCCTCAGACCAGCACAAGGATTCACGCGATCTCGACCAAGCTGACGACCCCGCACCCGACACCAGCGGAGAGGACACGGCCCCCGCAGTGATCGAACGTGACGTGCACGGGGAACCGGAGAACCCGTCAGGCTGATGTACCCGCCACGCGGGACGGGTCGAGCGAAGCAGAGCCGATCGGAGTAGGCAGCATTCGCCCCGAAGTCCTCCGCGGGACCCGGGCCACGACGCTCGGAAGCGAGCGGCACGCGAGCTTGTCAACCCCGAGCAGCACTGCCGCCCTTCGCATACGTTGACCTGAGCCGGTGCGCCTGTGCCGGTAGAGCGATCGAAAAAGGGCGGCGCAATGGAGGACAGTCCGTGGACGGAGCTGTGGCTCATCCGGCACGGGGAGAGCTTGGGCAACGTCGCCGCCTCGGCGGCTGAGGCCGCCGGCGCCGAGGTCATCCCGCTCGACATCCGCGATGCGGACGTCGGCCTCTCGGTGTCAGGGCGGGAACAGGCGATCGCGCTACGGCCGTGGCTGGCCCAAACGCTGCCGTCGCACGCAACCGTCTGGTGCTCGCCGTACGCACGTGCCCGCGAGACACTGAACCTGGCTCTCGGCGACGACGCTCCCGAGGCGCAGATCATGGTGGACGAACGACTGCGCGACCGTGAGCTCGGCGTCCTCGACCTACTCACCTCAGTCGGTGCACTGCACCGACATCCCGAGGAGGTCGCCCGACGGCGCCACCTCGGAAAGTTGTACTATCGGCCACCCGGCGGCGAGTCCTGGGCCGACGTCGTCCTCCGTCTCCGCTCGTTCCTCTCGGACACGTCCGGACGGGGAGAGCAGGCTCACAGCGGGCTCATCGTTGCTCACGACGCGATCGTCATGCTGATCCTCTACGTCCTCCTCGAGCTCTCGGAAGCGGACCTGCTGGACTTCGCGCAGAACCACACCGTAGCGAACGCGTCGATCACGCACCTCGTGCGGACCTCCTCAGAGCAGCCATGGGAGCTGGCGGGCTTCTCCGACGTCGCCCACCTCGCCCGCCACGGCGCACCCGTCACCGTTCACTCAGGAGACCACGATGTCAAGCCGAACTGACGACGCAGGGAATATGGAGATCACGCCGGCCCGCCTGCGCGCCTGGCCGCTCCCCGAACCCGGCGACTCCAAGTACAGCCGAGGCCGGGTCGTCGTGGTCGGTGGATCGCTGACCGCTCCGGGCGCCGTTGCGCTGGCCGGGGTCTCAGCGCTCCGCGTGGGTGCGGGTCGGCTGACCCTGATCGTGCCCCGAGCGGTCGCCGTGCCGCTGGCTCTGGCCGTGCCGGAGGCGGGCGTGTTCGAACTCGGTGACGACGGAACGCTTTCCGGCGACGCGCGCGGTGAACTGGAGGATGCGGATGCGGTACTGGTCGGCCCCGGGCTCGCCGACCCCGATGTCACTCGGCTGGCGCTCTACCAGGTTCGGGAAGCGATGCCGCCGGACGCGCCACTCGTCCTCGACGCCTTCGCGCTCGGGGTGCTTCCAGATCTCGATGGCGAGGCGGCTGCCTGGCCGAACCCGCTCATCCTCACTCCCAACCGCGGTGAGGCGGCGATTCTGCTCGGCAAAGACCACGAGGGAGACGACGAGGATCTCGACCGGATCGCCGACCGCTACGGAGCGGCGGTCAGCTGCTACGGGGTGATCAGCCAACCGGGTGCTCGATCCTGGCATATCCCCTCAGACAACCCCGGGCTGGCGACCTCGGGCAGCGGGGACGTCCTGGCTGGCGCCGTGCTCGGCTTGGGGGGACGCACTGACGACATCGCTCAGGCGACTGTCTGGGCTACCTTCCTGCACATCGCGGCGGGAAACGACCTCGCTGCCGATGTCGGTTCGATCGGGTTCCTGGCGCGGGATATCTCCGAGCGACTCCCAGGGGCACTGAAGGCGATAACCGGCGCCTGAGCGTCGGCGCCCGCGCTTCGCCTCGACGTCGAGGCGTTCGTTGAGGGTAATGGCGGCGTCGATCAGCGCGAGATGCGTGAACGCCTGCGGAAAGTTCCCGATCTGTTCCCCGGTCTGAGCGATCTCCTCGGAGTACAGGCCGAGGTGGTTGGCATAGGTCAGCATCTTCTCGAACGTGACGCGAGCCTTGTCGAGCTGCAGCTGTCCGGCTGCCCCGTTGCCGATCCGGACCGGGTAGGAGCCGCGGTGCCCTTCCCAGTCCTCGAGGATCTCCTGAGACAGGTGCGAGTCGCGCGGTGACGACCTTGAGGACATAGCCGACTTGGCCCAGCGTCGGCTTGGCAGCTTCGGCGATCGCAGTAGCGCCGTACTCCACCACCTGCTCGGCGATGAGGGTGCCGAACACTCCGATGCCGGCGATATGGCCTGGACCATTGGCCGGTATATTGTGGGGCTACCCAGATCGCGGGCGGCTCCGGCGCAGAGTCGGGCAATCTTCTGAAGCCGTCGTCAAAGACGCGGAGGGGAAGAGGGTTCCCCTCCGAAGTCATCGAACCATCCCCCAGCCAGTCCAGCGCGTTCGCCAATTTGCATCGAGCAGAGACCCGCGCATTGGAACTCTGGCGGAACATTTGACGGTGAGTGAGCGCATTTTGACACTTCAGCTCGTGCGTTTGGCGTCCGGTCACCGGGCTTACATCCGGTCACCGGGCTTAAGGACTTTCGCGCGGAAGCCGCAGGGCGGTGGCGAGCGTGCATGGTGCGATGTCCTTCGTGACCACAGCTCCACGTCACGCTGAGCGGATCTCCTTCTCGGTGCTATTGGTCGTGACCTCAAGGGTGAGGAGGCGTTTGGTTGCGCGGGTTTGCGCGACGTAGAGATCGCGGAGACCTGCTTCATTATCCGATTGGACGCCATCCGGGTCGATGATGATCACGGTGTCGAATTCCAGGCCACGCGCGTCGGGTGCGGCGAGGATCGTGACGTCGGTCTCGTTGAACTCAGCGTCCAGTGTGTCGGAGCGTTGTGTGGTGGTGACGACGCCGATCAGTTCTCCGGGATGTGTCTCTCGGGCCTGTCTGATCAGCTCGTTGAGCACGGAAGCGATGTCTTTTTCGGCGACCGGGATGACGGTGGGTTGTTCGCCGTGCCGGATGGAGCGGGAGAGTCGCTGTTGGGGGGCGATGCGGGTGAGCAGCGGCTCTGTCGTCTGCAGGATCTCTGCGGTGGTGCGGTAGTTGACCGTGAGGGTGTGATGGGCGAACCGCTCATCAACGAAAGGCCCCAGTGCATCACCCCAGGTGCGGATGGCCGTGGTGGGACCCGCTTGGGCCAGGTCCCCCACGATGGTCATCGAGCGTTGTGGGCAACGGCGCATCAGCATCCGCCATTGCATCTCGGAGAGCTGCTGGGCCTCGTCGATAACGATGTGCCCGTATATGGTCTGCGGATGGCCGTCGACGAGTGCGCGCGCTTCATCTAGCAAAGCTAGATCGGCGCTACTCCACCCCGTCTGGTCAAGTCCGAGCATGCACGTCAGATCCTCCTCTGAGACGTCGGGAAGCGCGCGGGCGAGAGCGGCGCGGTCTGAAAGAAGACCCCGGACGGCGTCTTCGGCATGAAGTCGAGGCCAGGCCCGGGCAACAATCCGGTCGATGCCGGGATCGTCGAGAAGCTCTTCACGGATCCGATCCCAATCGATATCCAGACCGTCCGCGGACACGTCAACATCGTCGGAGCTGGCGCGCTGGAGATCTCCCGCGAACATGCGATCGAGGTCGATGCCCAAGAACTCCTTGATCTCGGCTTCGAAGTTCGAGAGTTCTTTCGCGGTCTGCTGCTCCAGTTCGTTCACCATCTCATCGACGATGCGTTCGGTGAACAGTTCCCGGGCACGGTTGTGTCCGATGCCTCCCTGGAGGGCGCTGCGTCGCGCGGCGTCGACTAGGTCGGAATCGAGGACAACTGTGCCGTGCGCGGTCTGCAACTCGAGCGGTACGCCGTAGGGCTCACGGGCCTGCACCCAGCGTGCGAGTCCGTCAGCGAACTTCGCACGGCCCTTGATGCGCGCAAGTTGGTCTGGTTCGGTCCTCGTCGCTGCCACGCCAATCAAGTCTGACAGTTTCGCCAACTGTATATCGCTCTCCCCGAGCGAGGGCAGCACGTCGGAGATGTACGTGAGGAACCGTCTGTTCGGGCCGAACACGAGCACCCCGCGATCGGCGATCGAGGGGAACGCGTACAGCACGTACGCCGCCCGATGCAGAGCGACGATCGTCTTGCCCGTTCCCGGGCCGCCATCGACCACGATGATTCCGCGATGCGGCGACCTGACGATCTCGTCCTGCTCCCTCTGCAGAGTTGCGGCCGCCTCCCTCATCCGCCCCGTCCGCGCACCGCTCAGAGCAGAGACGAGAGGGCCATCGCCAATAGCGTCTTCGACGGTCGGTGTGGTTCCGTCAAGGATCTCGTCACTGACGTCGACGACCTTGCGATCATCCACGCGCAGGTGGCGACGCCGGCGCAGGCCCAATGGCGAGGCCATCGTGGCCGAGTAAAATGGCCGCGCGGCCTCCGCCCGCCAGTCCACGAGCAACAGCTCCCCCGCGTCCGTGCGCAACCCGATCCGGCCGACATGCAACGCTTCCCCCTGCTGCACGCCGTCGATGCGTCCGATGCACAGGGATCGCTCTGCCGAACGGAGTCGGCGAATCTTCTCTGCCAATTGCGAGACCTCAAGATCCCTCGCATAGAGGTCCTCCGGCTCTTCAACGGGCGCCGCTAACACCCGCGCATGCGCTGACAGACTCCCACTCACATCAGCGTCGAGACACGCATACATCGCATCAAGAGATCGCTGTTCTTCTTCTATTTGCCGCACCTTGCCAGCACCCACATTTGACTGCATCGTTCTCCCTCATCCGGCGTCAACTATGTTGCGCAGACTCGGCAAGAACAACTTTGACTTTCCGGGAGAACTTTGGCCCTCCCGGAATTCTGCGCCAAACGCCCGCAAGGGCAACCGACATTCAAATCGGCGAGAAACACAACAGCTATCGGTCCCTGATCCGGCTGCAGTGGTAAAGAAGATCGTGCCGAGGACGGCGATGCCGATGGCACGAGGTCGTGACAGCAGGAGGTCGCGATGTCCCGTGCGGATTCATACGCCGGTGAGCGAACCTCCCACCGGCGTTGTCTTGGAAATACACCGGTGGGTTCTTCATGGGTTCGGCGGCTGGTAGCGATCTCAAGAACCGGCGACTGGTGGATGGATCATCGCGTCGGACTCAGCGTCGAATGCAGCCTGCAACCCGACAAGTTCGAACCGTTGACGATTGCCCCCGCGCGGACTCGCCCCGCCCCGTGGCCGATTCGAATCGTTGACACAACCTTCACCCGTTGGCTAGGTTGAACGCGTTGAATCCATTCAATACGATTCCTTCGGGAACGTTGAACCGGTTCCTTCCGCTGATTCGGTCACCCATTTGTCGTTGCTCGAAGGAGAGACAATGCCGCGGTACTCCCTGTCGCCTATGGGAACAGCTCGCCCGGAGTTGAAACCGTCGAAGACGGACGTGAGTGAGGTGAAACGCGCCACTGGATTGATGGCGATCTTCGCGTCCGCGGCCCTCCTGGTGCCGCTCTACGCAGCGCCGGCATCGGCGGCGTCGTCCGAACGAGGCACAGGTGCACCAGAAGCGCCGACCGACTTGACTGTGGAAGACGTTCGACACCCTCTTGGCACCGATCTCACTCCGCGTTTCGGCTGGCTGCCACAAGACGGCGACGGAAATGAGGTGCAGAGCGCGTACCGTCTCCGGGTCGTAGATGATTCCGACGCCATCGTGTGGGATTCCGGCAAGGTGACGTCGTCGGAGCAGTCCTACGTCGACTACGTCGGCAAGGAGCTCGCCCCCGGAAGCGCGTACTCGTGGACCGTCCAGACCTGGGACCGGAACGGAAAGGCCTCCCCGAAGTCGGAAGCGGCGATGTTCGAGACAGGCCTCGAAGACGATGAATGGGGCGGCGCTGAGTGGATACGCCGCGAACCCGGCAACCCCGATGCCACGGCGCTCAGCCTCGTCGATGGTCGTGGCCGGGTCAGCGGCGGCAACGTGACGCTGGCCAAGGCAGGGACCGGCTGGACCGACTACGTCGTCACGATGGATGTCACGCCGATCACACGTGCCGCGGCGATCGTGTTCCGCGCGACCGACAGCGGCGACGGCTATATGTGGCAGCTGCATGCCAACGACAATGCGCTGAAGACGCACCGTATGGTCGACGGTCAGTTCCCGACCGACGCCCGTCGTTCCACGCCGATCACGATCGACCCGGGTGTCACCTACGAGCTGAGTGTCCGCGTCGAGGGAAGCACGTTCACCACCAGTATCGACGGCGAAGTGGTCGACAGCTGGACTGATCCTTCCGACACCGGCTCCAGCAGCGGCACGATCGGATTCCGCGAGGCGAACGGCGAGGTCACCGACTTCGATGACATCCGCGTGACCTCTTTGGACGGAAGTGAGGTGCTGTTCGAGGAGGACTTCTCCAGCGACCTCGGCCAGTGGGTCAAGGGCTCCACGACGCGGGAGGCGGATGAGTACACGCTCGCTCGAACGACGGTGGATCTCCCCGTCGGGGAGATCGTGCGTGCACGCAGCTATCTCGCTGCAAGCCACACTGCGGAGCTTTATCTCAACGGTCAGCGTGCCGACCGCATGAGCAATTACGGATACCCCGGCGAGGGCTACTACCAAGTCGCCGACGTGACCGACCTGATCGAACCGGGCGAGAAGCTCGCCGTCGGGGCGATGCTGCACTGGTTCAGCAGCGGACAGGGTCGCGCCGAAGTCGAACCGGGGCTCCTCGCCCGGATCGTGGTCGAGTACGCCGAGGGCCCGGACATCGTGATCGCCACCGACGACTCCTGGAACGTGCGACGTGGTCCCTACCTGATGGTCGGCACCCGCAATGGTGAGGGGCTTTACATCGAGCACCTCGAGGGCCCCGCCCTGGCGGCGGTCGGCGATTGGAAGCAGCCATCGTATGACGACAGTGAGTGGACGGACGCCGTGGTTCTCGGGCCGCACCCTACGGCGCCGTGGAGCCATCTTGAAGGCGACCTGACCCGACTAACCGAAACAGTCGTTCATCCTGAACGAATCACCATCGCCGCGGATGGCACACCGGTGGCCGACTTCGGAAGGGTCATACCAGCTCGACCGGCGGTTTCGTTCGATGACGGGCAGACGGGGCGGGTGATTCCGATCCGGGGCAGCCTGGGGCTCGCGGCGGACGGACGTGTGTCGACGGCCGGTGTGGACACACAGGGCACCAATATGACATGGCCCTACACGCAGATCGACGGCCCGCAGGACTATTTCGCATTCGGGCATCTGGGGTTCCGCTACCTGGAGATCCCAGGGGCAGGCGAGGAGATCACGACGGACGACGTGACAGCGACGATCGTCCACGTCGAGTACCCCGACGACGGCGCGGCGACCTTCAGCAGCTCCGACCCGACGTTGAACGCGGTGTGGGACCTGATGGACCGTTCGCTCCGCTATTCGGTTCAGGAGACATTCGTCGACACTCCGACGCGCGAACAGGGACAGTTCTTGCATGACACGATCAACATCTCCGACGGTCTGATGACAACGCAGCGTGAGCGAGTCGCAACACGCAAGGCGATCCGCGAGTTCATGCTCAGTCAGGAGAGGTGGTGGAGCACCACGCTGGAGGACGCTGGCCGCTACAACGCCGTCTATCCCAATGGCGACGGAAAGCGGGACATCCCCGACTTCACGCAGGTGGTGCCGGACTGGATCTGGCAGTACTACCAGGAGACCGGTGACCGCGAACTGCTTGAGGACGTCTACGACAACATCAGCGCAACCGCCGACTACGTCCGCCGCCACATCCCGGCCGAAGGCCCCACAGCCGGACTGGTCACCCAGCTCACCGGCGGCAGCGGCGCCTATCTGTACGGCATCGTCGATTGGCCCGCTCACGGCCGTTTCGACTACGACATGAGCGCTGCAGCCCGGACAACGGTCAACGCGCTCGGTGTAGACGTGCTGCGCAAGGTGGCGCTGGTGGCAAAGGAACTCGGCAAGCCGGAGGCTGAGGTGCAGTCTTACACCGCCGACGCCGATGCGCTCGCGCAACGCATGAACGCGACGCTGCGCCGTGACGACGGAGTCTATATCGACGGCCTGCTCTCCGACGGCACCCAGTCCCCGCACGCCGGGCAGCATTCGACGTCGTACGCGATCGAATTCGGAATCGCACCGCAGGAGGATCTGCCCGAACTCGGCGAGTACATCGCGTCGATGGGTATGCGCCAGGGGCCGATGACGTCGCACCTTCTGCTCGAGGCGCTGGCGGCGTCGGGTCAGGGCGAGGCGCTCCTTCGATTGCTCACGAACGAGGAGGACTTCGGATGGGCGCAGTGGCTGGCTCAGGGTGGGACCTTCACGCCCGAGGCGTGGGTGCTCAGCGGCTCGGCGAACAGCGGTTCGCACGGCTGGGGAGCGCAGGGCATCGTCGACATCATCGACTCGGTACTCGGCATCGAGGTCACCACGCCGGGAGCGTCCAACGTGCGGATCACTCTCCCAGACACAGGATTGACCTCCGCCGAGGGCTCGCAGGTCACGCAGCGTGGCCGCGTGGCCTCGTCGTGGACGCGTGACGGCGACAACGTCACCCTGAGCGCCACAGTCCCTGTCAATGTCTCAGCGGTCGTAGAGCTTCCCACGGCCGAGGGCGCGACCTACCGAATCACGTCAACCGGCGGCGCCGAAGCCGAGGTGCTCGGGTCCTCGGCTGGACTCGACCGCTACCGAGTCGGCTCTGGATCGTGGACCTTTACCCGCGTGGTGCTCGACACGAAGCGTCCTGAGGTGACCCTGGTGTCGCCCTCCACAGCTGGTCCATTCGCGCAGGTGGCGATCAAGGTGGATGCGACGGACGACGTCGGGCTGTCAAGGATCGTGGCGAATGTGTATGACAAGGCGGGCAAGCTCGTAAAGTCGACGCAGACTCAGGTGGCGAACGGTGCGAAGTCGGCGTCGCACACCGCGACGGTGCAGCTGCCGGATGGTGAGTACTCGGTGAAGTACAACGCGCATGATCTGGCGGGCAATGTGTCGAAGACGAGTTCGTTCGGGTTCTCGATCGACGCGACGAAACCGACGGCGACGATCAAGGACGGCGAGCGATTCACGGTGAAGACCGGGGACACCTTCGACGTGATCTCGTTCAAGCTGTACGACGCGCAGAAGATCGACCGGGTCGAGCTGAACGGCAAGGTGAAGGACCTGTCGAACAATCAGTGGTCCGATGTGAACTTCATCAAGCCGCCCACGTTCGGTGCGGTGAAGGGCGAGAACACGCTGGTCGTGTTCGATGTTGCGGGCAACTCCGAGACGTACACCTTCACTCTGAACTGACCCGAGGACGACCGGGCCTCCCCTCCTGCACGGTAGCGACCTGCACACCGCGGAGCGTTCCGGCCCGCGTGCTTCCGAGTCCATGGGCGTGTCTCCCGTATCTGCCCCGAGGCTCGCGGGATGTTTGTCGGGTGAGTGTGTCGCAGTCTCGGTATCGGGTGTTCACGGACGAGCTGAGTGCCGAATCAATCGGCGACGAACGCCAGCAGATCCTGATCTAGCGACTTCTGGTACTCGCCCCAGATGCCATGCGACGCACCCTCGTACTCTTTGAGGGTTCCCTGCCGCACGATGTCGATGGCCTTGCGCGCCGAGTCGCGGATTGGAACGATCTGGTCATCGGTGCCGTGGGCGATAAAGATCGGCACGTCGAGCAACGACAGGTCCTCCGTGAGGTCCGTTTCGGAGAATGCCTTCACACATTCGTACGCCGCCGTAAGGCCCGCCATCTGACTCTGCCGCCAGAAGTCATAGACGAGCCCCTTCGACTCAGCGACACCCGGGCGGTTGAATCCGTAAAACGGCCTTGCCAAGTCAAACCAGTACTGAGAGCGATCGGCAAGGATGCTGGCGCGGATGTCGTCAAACGCCTCTATCGGGGTACCCTCCGGGTTGGCTTCCGACTTCACCATTATCGGCGGAATCGCGCCGGCCGTGAACACCTTCCGCACGCGACCGCGTGCGTACCTGGCTGCGAACCGGACTGCCTCCCCGCCTCCGGTCGAATGACCGACGCTCACGGCTCCCTGCAGGTCGAGCGCCTCAGCCAGCTCCCCGAGGTCACGCGCGTAGGTCTCGATGTCGTTGCCTGTGGCAGTCTGAGTTGACCTGCCATGGCCGCGGCGATCGTGTGCGACCGCCCGAAAACCGGCGTCTGTGACGAGCTTGAGTTCCAACTGCCACGCGTCTGAGCTCAGCGGCCACCCGTGACTGAAGATCACCGGAAGCCCGCTGCCCTGGTCGGTATAGTAGATTTCGGTCCCGTCGGACGTTGTGAAGTACGGCATGTCTTTCCCCTCATTTCTCCGTTTGCGGTGACGGTCGGCGATAGACGCCGGCAGACGAGCCGAGTGCCGGTAGGACTGCGATGCAGTCGATCGGGACGTGGTAGCAGGGCGGCGCGGATGGTGGTTCTTGTCCGCAACTGCAGGGGTGGTTCGTGGCCGGAGTGAGAGACGCCGCACCGAACGATTTTGTCGCGCGAATTCGGCTGTGCGCAATGACATCGGCGATGTTCTGAAAAGCTCCGGGTTCGCTCGCCGGTGTCGTTCCTTGATCACGCCGTTTCGTGGTGGCTCTCGTTCCGAGAGGACCGGAACCTCTGTGATGACGGCGGGGCGTAGTGCCCGAGCCTCGTCGCCGTGTCGACGGCTTGGCTCGGCAGAACCCGCCGCCTCGACCTTCACCTCATCCACTTGCGGCGCCGGGTCTCGTTAGCGCCGATACGGCTTGCCCTCGAGAGCGCCTGCCGGTGCCGAGGGTAGCTGGTGGCGTGAATTTATTTGCAACTTGCCGAACACTTTCGCAAGGTGGTACTCGATCGTCCGAGGACTGAGGAACATTCGAGAGGCCACCTCGTCGTTGCTTAGGCCCTGAGTGACAAGCTGCGCAATCTGTGATTCCTGCGTCGTCAGCACTGGCGATGATGCAGCCCTGCGCTTACGCACTTGCGAACCCGCCGCGCGCAGTTCGCGAGTGGCCCGAGCGGCAAAGGCTGTGGCTCCAACCGTGTCGAACACCTGAAGCGCTCTTTTCAGCTGCGTGCGCGAGTCGGAGAGCCGCCGACGTCGTCGGAGCCACTCTCCGTACACGAGCGCTGTACGTGCGAAGTCGACCACGCACCGGGTCGGCTCTAGGAGACGAAGCGCTTCGGCGAAGAATTCCTCCGCTTGGGCGCCATTATCGAGCAATGCGCGCGAGCGCGCGAGGACGCCCAGCCCCCATTCGGCACCGCTTGACTGCAGCGGAGGTGCGATCTGCGCAAGGGCGGCTTCCGCTTCTGCAGACCGGTTTGTTCGGCAGGCTGCCTCAATCAGTTCCACGTGTGTCCAGGTGCTTGCCGCGTTCACTACGTGAAAAAGAGGAAGTGCGCGTGATGCCAACTCGAAAGCCATTTCATAGCGGCCACTGGCGTTGTTAAGGAGGGCTGCGCCCCAACGAGATATCGAGATCCCGGTTGCGTCCGAGCGCCGTTCCGCACTTGGGATTGTTGCTTCGATGAGCTCGTCGAGCTCTTGCTCACGTCCCTGGAGGGCGGCAACGCCGATCGCGCCATACGGACTGATGTTGCCACCGGTCGCAGACGTGATCGTCGCCGTCTCTTCCACAGCCTCGACGGCTAGGCCAGTCTCGCCGGTGAACAGGTGAACGAAGGTGCGGGAGCTGAGCGCTGCAGGTAATTCGCTGTAGTCGCCCGCCTTGCGGCTGAGCGCCACCAGACGGCTGGACAGCGCGTCCCACGCGTCAATATCCCAGGCCGCGGCCGCCGATACCGAGGCAACCCACAGAGCGGGAATGGGCGGGTCCTCCTGTCCGTTCGGTCGAATGATCGTAGCCAGGGCTTCGCGTAAGCGGGACCAAGCCAGTGGATCTCCCCGCGAACTCACCTGCCCCAAAGCGTCAAGCAGCAATTGGGCTGGGCGATTGTTGGGCGGCAACCCGGCCGCCGTCCACCTCTGCGCAACCTGTTCAAGGTCGGTCTGCTCAAGCTGTCCGCCAAAGAGTGCAGCGGAAAGCGCCTCGAGATAGGCGTCTTGCGCTGCCTCGGGATTGACGGCGACCAGCCGGTCCGCGGCCTCCAGTAGCAGCGGCAGCGCCGCTTCGCCTCGGTCGCGCGCAAATGCGAGTCTCGCTTCCGTGAGCTTTGATTCAGCCTGCAGGTCAGGGGCGAGAAGATTCAACGACGCGGCCTGGAGATCGCGTTCCGAGTTCGCGAAATCGCCAGCTGCAAGCGCCGCTTGGGCAATGCGCAATGACCACTTGGCCTTGAGCGTCGCGTTTGCCGTTATTTGTTGCGCCTGCCGAAGAAGGGCAGCGGACGCAGCCGGAGCGCCGCGGGCCATCACGCGCCCGGCAGCGGCCGCCAACTTGGCGGCGACATCCTCGTCAGCCCCTTCACATGCACGGGCGCGATGCCAGGCGAGGAGCACTGGGTCCGTCGCGTCCGGGTTCACGCTGGCCAGCGCGGCGTGCGCCGCACGAATCGCCGCAGCCGACGCGGTGCGATAGACCGCCCTGCGCACAAGAGGATGCCGGAACCGCACGCCCGCGCCAGCGTGGCAGAGCTCGGCGTCGACGGCCGGCTTCAGGGCGTCACTGTAAGTTCCAAGCGTGGACGCCGCAGCCTGAATTACATACGGGTCTGCGGTGGGCTCGGCGGCTGCAATGAGGAGCAACTGCTGCGAATCCAGCGGGAGCAACCTCAAGCGCCGACTGAAGTGCTCCTCAAGGTGACTGGGGTGCGACGAGATGGTTGGAAAGATGATGCCGGTCCCGATCTCGGCACGGTTGAGTGCGTGCGCCGACTCAACAAGCACCAGTGGGTTCCCTGCCGCCTCGTCGACGATCCTCTCCATGGCGACCTGGTCGATCGGGCCAGGTACCAGACCGGCAAGCAGTTGCCGAGCATCGGCGTTTCCCAAACCGCTGACCGTGATGCGCGGAAGACCCTTGAACGGGCGGATGTCAGTCGTTGAGCGCATGGCGAAGACCATCCCGACGGCTTCCGCTTCGAGACGGCGGGCGACGAAGCCGAGTACCTCTGCCGAACTCTGATCCAACCACTGTGCGTCGTCGATGACACAAAGTACCGGCCCAGCACGGGAGGCTTCCGAAATCAGGCCCAAGACGGCGATGCCAACGAGAAACTCTCCTGGGAGCCGATCGGAACGGAGTCCGAATGTCGTCTCTAGGGCCTCGCGCTGTGGTCCAGGCAGCTTCGCTATGGCGCTCAACAGCGGTCGGCACACCTGATGCAGGGCTGCGAACGCCATCTTGATTTCGGATTGGATGCCCGTTGAGCGAAGCAATTGCATCCCAGTGCCGCGCTGAACAAAGTGCTCCAGGAGCGTGGTCTTTCCGACTCCTGCGTCGCCGTCGAGGATAAGCGTCGAGCTGTGGCCGCTGCGGACGCGACCCAGAAGGTCATCCAGTCGGGCCTGTTCAGCCTGACGTGCTAGCACGGCACAAGAGTATGCCCGGTATTGGTTTAAGGCTAGGGGTTGGGCTAGCGGATCTCGGGTGCAGAGCCGCTAGTTGCAGACCGCACGGGAAATAGCACTAGGACGAGCACAGATGCAAGGCGCGGCTCGCGGGCGCAGGCTGGGGACTAATGCAGCGTCAGCTGCAGTTTCCTCGGAGAACGGGGGTCGAACACCAACGCAACTCCTGTCGGCGTCACCGCGCATACAGCCTTGTCGAGTCGTCGATGGTGATAGAGAAGTTCGCCCTTCTGAGCGGCGAAGCACAGCTCATCAGTGCTTACCGATCAGAGCCGCACCACTGGCCGACGACGCCGCGAACAGAACGCTACGACTGAAATGGCAGCAGCTAGTTCGGACATGCACTCGCGCAGTGTTGAACTCTCGGGACTCAGCCAGATCGGGCTCGCCATAAGCGCTCCCGTGATTCAAGAATGAAGGAAGAACAATGGAACAGACAACTCAACTCGACGCGAGGCAGCATGGCGCGCGTCTCGACGGCAAGACGGCGCTAATCGCTGCCCTTATAGCCGTCGCAGGCGGAATGCTCGGGTGGATCCTCAGCGATTCGACTCACGACACAACCGGTGGGCTCACGGTCGCAGCGACATCCGACCTCACTGGCGGTGAGGGGACATCCGCAACCCCCGGGGCGCCTGGCGGGGCGGGCTCTGGAGTGCCGCAGATGATCATTGTGTTCAACGTGACTTCGGCAGAGGATCTCACGGCGGCTAGCGCCGAGCAGGAGATCGCCACACCGGATCCCGTTGGCGGATCCCAGTCCTGGCAAGGTCCCGATGTCACAACGGCGTCCGGTTCGCAACCTCGCGGCCATCCTGCGGCCACCGTCAGACATGAGACGTTCACGACCAGATATGAGACGTTCACGACACAGATGCTCTACCGCATGGGGCTTCAGATCACAGCCATGGACGGGTCGATCGTGTTCCTCGGTCCGAATGGTCAGCTCACCGCCAACACCGGCGACGCGACCGGCAGCGGAATCGTCGCCCTGGAATCCGACGGCTCGAGCCTGGAGAGCTCTCCGTCGAACGTGTCCGCCATTGTGGAGTCAGGGGGGCCGGCAACGACTGACTCGTCCGCGACAAGCGTCTCAGCCTTAGTGAGCCAAATGCTGCAGGGAAGCACTCAGTCGGGGGCCTCGCCGAAGGACGTCTACATCGAAGGATTCGAAGACCACTCACTGCATGTCGTCGGCAACGGTCAGATCGTCACGGACGACGACTCGAACGTCTTCATCAACCGGAATGGTCTCATCAATGCCAATACCGGAGATACGGACTCCAGCGGACTGATCGCGGTCGATGTAACCGACTCCGTCATCGAGTCGGGACCCTCTGGCGACGCCCCAGATGATGAAGGAGAAGAGCCCGATGAAGAAGCTGAGGCTCCAGATGACGAGGACGACGCCGAGGACGTTGTCGCGCCAACGACGACCGCGACAGACTCCAATAACGGCCTCACTCCTGCGTCGTCTAGCGCAGGCTCACTGACGATCGGCGGCGACGGATTCGACGACATCTCAATGCACGCAGAGGGAAACGGAAACGTGGTGACAGCGGACGATTCCAACATCGTCATCGGAGGAACCGGCCAAGTCAACGCTCAGATCGGCGACAGCGACACAGGCGGTGTCGTTGTGATGGGAGTGCATGGGTCGGAGATCACTTCCGGATGCGCGGGAGACTCCTGCGGGGCCGAGTGATATCAGCCTCGCGGGTTCGTATCGGACGAGCCGGCCAGACGGCCACAACATGGGCGAGGACGGTTGAGAACTCGCGAGGACAGGGCCTCTGGGCCTGCGGAGACAGTCGATGTCTCTGCCCGACCCGGAGGCTCTCCTACGCTCGTAGCACGGTTCATCCGATAGAAGTCGGCAGGGATGTCCTGTCGCACGGACCAGTTCTCGCCGCGCACCGGCACCTCGAAGCCTGAGCTCGCTCACCGCTCGCGGTGTCGGCTCACGAGCTCGATCATGAACGCTGAGAGAACCCCCTTCTTTACGACGAACACATCGCCGCAGGCGTCCCACGTCCTGCACGCATCAAGTACCTGGACACACGTTGAGCTGATTGAGGCGGCCTCCCGGACAAACCGATTGGCAGACGCGGAAGCCGCCCTCGCGCAGATCGCACTCGAACGATCGAGTACCACCTCGCGAAAGTGTTGAGCAAACTCCAAATCAAATCGCGCCACCAGCTAATCTCCGCGCCAGCAAGTGCTCTCGAGGGCAAGCCAGGCCGCCTATAGCGGCCCTGCTCGGCGCGGGTGGATGGGGTGGATGTCGAGGTGACAGGTATACCGCGCTGAGCCGCTTACCGCACCACGTCCGTGCGCCGGGGACCGCATTTGCGGTACCTGGCTGGATGTTTGCTGGGCTGCCGGGTCCGTTCTGCGTATCGGGCAAGCACGGCATGAGAGTACCCGCCTGCCCGAGGTGGGACCAGCGACCATCTCAGGGGATACCTCACCGACAACTGGTCACTGAGACAGCGCCCCGTGGAAGCACTAGTGGGTACACGGATGCAGCACCGGGTTGGTTGCACGCAATATAAAGGCGGAGCATCTAGGCGTCGCGCAGATCTTCCGCACTCTACGCCCCGACCTCTCGCCACGTCACGAAAGGCATCATCATGAGCGATTCCACTGCCCGCGTAGCTCTCGTGACGGGCTCATCCGGCGGAATAGGCCGCGTCACCGCTGAACGCCTCGCCGCCGACGGCATCGCGGTGGGCGTGCATTATGCCGGCAACACACCGGAGCAACTCGCGGAGCTCTACGACGTCAACGTGCTCTCAACCCAACGCGTCAACCGTGCCGTGCTGCCACATTTGCGGAATGCGGCAACGGTCTCGTGATCGGGTAGCAGTCATGGCCGATCCCGAGCAGGTTTCCCCGGCGGTGCAAGCGCAGCTTCTCGCAACGGAACACTGGGGGCTGCTCGCCTCCCGCAGCACTACCCAGGCCGAGGTGCTCAACCGGATCAGCATCTTCCTGACCCTTACCTCTGCCGGCCTGGTCAGCCTCGCACTCGCGGGACAGGCGATGCAATTCAGTGGAACGTTCGTCGTGCTGGCGATGATCGTAGTGGCCATCGTGCTGGGGATTGGCGTCCTTACACAGATACGGGTGTTCAATGTCGGGTTCGAAGACCTCGCGTACGTGTTGGCAATGAACCGTCTGCGGGCCGCGTACGCCGAGCTGTACCCTGACATCCGCTCCTACCTGATGACCTCAGCGTTCGACGACCGGCTGGGCAGCCAGCAGACGTACGTTATGTTCGGCCGCCGCTCCGGGCCAGGCCACTTCGCGGGAAGCAGCATGATGCTGATCGCCGTGGTCAACGCCGTCCTCGTCGGCATCTTCGTCGCCGGAATTGTCCGAAGTTTCACACTCCCGACGACCACCGCTCTCCTCACCGGAGTAGCTGGCGGAGGGATCTACCTCGTTGTGGTCATCGTGTCGATGAGTCGGCGTCTTGAACGGGAATGGGCCAGTTATGAACCGCGGTTCCCGACTCCCGGGAAGTTGGGGAAGGGCATGCGATGAGGAATACTCTGGGCGACAGCGTGCACACCTACGCCGTACTGGGGGCAACGGGGCGTACCGGCCGTCACATTGTCCAAGCACTCCGATCGCATGGAGACGCGGTCATCGCGCTTGGCCGGAGTGTGCACCGGCTCGACCTGCTGGCGAAGACGGGTGCGCAGATCAGGCAACTGGATCTGACTACCGCTTCTCCACAGGCACTGACGACAGTGTTCTCCGGATGCGACGGGGTCCTTTTCGCAGCAGGCAGCTCCGATCCGCGTGCCGTGAGCGGCGTCGATCGCGACGGATCATTGAAGTCGGTGGAGGCAGCCGAACGAGGCGGAATCCGACGATTCATCCAGATCTCCTCTATAGGGGCGGGTGATCGGATACCCGCCGAAGTCGACACTCCGGAATTCGCCCCTTACTACGCGGCCAAGAGAGCCGCAGACGCGAATCTGCGCGCATCGGCTCTGCGCTGGACGATCATCGAACCGGGCTGGCTGGTTGACGAACGACCCACGGGCCTCATTCACCTTGGTGACAGTGGAATCCCCATGGGCACCATCGCACGAGGGGACGTCGCCGCAACGCTTGTCGCGACACTCCGCGAGGAACGAAGCATCGGACGACAATGGCAGGTTGTCGCCGGTCACGTGCCCATCGCTCAGGCAATCGGCGAACTGGTGCGACCACACCGGGACGAAGCCGAAATGAGCCCGAAAGTGGTTGAACGATGACCA
Source organism: Agromyces sp. Y182 (assembly GCF_059445385.1). Lineage (NCBI taxonomy): Bacteria > Bacillati > Actinomycetota > Actinomycetes > Micrococcales > Microbacteriaceae > Agromyces > Agromyces sp. Y182. The sequence goes on from NZ_JCAIUF010000002.1 coordinate 527,686, forward strand.
GCAACAACTCGTCGATCCGGACGATCCATTCCGTCCAGAGATCATTCGTGAGGTATTCGAGGATGTCGAGTATGGAACGGTCATCGTCGTCTGGGACGGCGCCGGTAGGACCATTGCAGGCACGCGTTACAGCAACACCTATGCCTGGTTCCTGCGGCTGGAGGACGAGAAGGTTGTAAACGGCGTCGCCTTCTTCGACAGCATCTCCTTCGATCGACTCTGGACGACTGTTGCGCCCCGCTGACCAATCAACTCATGACCGACACTGAAGGAGATGCCCGTGAACAGGCTCACCACCCTCACTCTGGAAGACGTCGCCGACCGGCTCGCGATCCGAGACCTGGTCGACGCCTATGCGCACCACGCGGACTTCCGTGAGCCCGAGAAGCAGTACGGCCTCACTCATGAGCGCTCTCGTCGTTCGTTCCGGCCGACGTCCTCCCCGACGAACTCGCTCAGGGCACGCGCTTTACTGCGGCCAGTGGACGGCCCGCCTCGAGCCGTTGCGAACCATTGGCCAACGATCCCATTTTGGCCGCGACTGGCCTCGTCGCGCTCATCCGTGTGAGACTGAGCCGCCTCTCGAGCCGTATTGCAGTGGGAGCGGGTACATGGCTGGGTGATTGGTCAAAGGATGCCATTGTTACGCGAGGCTTCTACGGATGCGCGCTATTCCCCGGCCGCTCTGTAGCGCGTCCAACCCCTGTCAAGGAGCCGAAATCCTGCATCGATGGTCGGTCGTGGATTCGTTTCGCGGGTCGCGCTGAGCTGGATGTGCAATGCAAATCGGACGTAGAAGCGGATTTCTTCACTCGGCTCCGTGAGGCCAAGCTCCTCGGTGATCGCGACGACCAAGACGTCCTCGTGACGGAACCACATACTCTCCGCGTAGTCGACGAGGGCAGGGGTCTCTTGCATCAGGGCCAGGATCTGTCTTTGAGGTTCGGACCTCATGGCGGTGATCTCGGAGAGGTAGTACGCCTTCAGGGCGTCAGAGATCGTCGTCCCCGGTGCCCGGCCGCGAACCGCGGTCACAAGGCGTTCGTGCCGCTCGTCTTCGTCACTGAAGACAAGTGCCTCCTTCTGGGGGAAGTGCGTGAAAACGGTCTTGGGCGAGACGTCCGCCTGTTCCGCGATCTCGCGAACCGTGACTGCGTCGAAGCCGCGAGCGAGAAAAAGCGACGTCGCCGCCTCTAGGATCGCCGCCCGTGTTGCCGCCTTCTTGCGTTCGCGCCGTCCCAAAACTGCCGCATCGACCATAGCCCGATCCTACTAGCGTTGGACTATCGCTACATTGACAGCGAAAGTAGTCTCGCTATACTTTGCGTGTGAGTGAAGTTAACCAGAAAGCCACGTCCATAACCGCGAAGACCGACCCACGTCGTAGCGCACCCCGAAGGGAACCCGTGAAAGGCTCGAATGTCGGAAGGCTCGCCTCTGGTGCGGGTCGGCCCGCCCAGCGTCGAACCGCAGGAGCGTTGCTCATCGCCGGGCCTGCGATCTTCTTCATCACCGAGTTCATCGCCGCCGCAGCCTGGACAGATCCGCCGTACAGTTACACGTACCACTTCATCAGCAACCTCGGAGTCGCCGAGCCTTCGACGCTGTTCGGGCAGTATATGTATTCACCTCTCGCGTGGGTGATGAACACCGGGTTCTTCCTGTTCGGCATCATCATTCTCGCTGGCGCCGCGATGCTGCGCGGTCTATACGGCTGGCGCCGCTGGGCAGCGCTTGTGCCCGCGACAATGTTGGCCGTCGGCGGGGTCCTCCTCGCGGTCTTCCCTGGTTCAGGCGAAGCGCTCGAGAACGGCACTGGCGAACTCCACAGCTTCGGCGCGTTCGCAGGCTTCATCGGCGCCAACGTACTGGCTATCGTGCTCGGGAGCATGGGCTGGCGCGCCGGTCTCTCATCGACTGTCCGGAGAACGCTGGTCACGGCCGGCGTGATCGGCCTGTTTGCAACGGCGCTCTACCTTGCTGCGATTTTCACCGCGGGCGACACCGTCATCGGCATCATCGGCTTCATCGAACGCTGCGCCGTCTATCCGTTTCTGATCGGCCTCATCTGCGCGGGAGTGTCGATTTTGAATCGACTGACCCTTACCACCAGAGATTCACGTGCCTACAGAGATTCACGCTTGGCTGCCACGGAATCGCCAGCTGACGCCTGAGTGTTTGCCGTGGCCGGCTGACGTACCTCCCCGGGAGCAGCCGGGGCGCCCCCAACCCCGAGCGCCCCGGCGAACCCTCCCCCAGCCCCTGCATTGAGGGAGTCGAGTCGAGGGACGTAGGAGGCAGGCGTGGAACTTGCGCCCCTCGAGCTTGTTGCCGTCAGCCCGCACCGCTGACAAAGTGCCAGCGCCCGCCGCTGACGTCGAGCAGGATGTCCTCGGGATTCGGAGGCTCCCGCTTGAGCCGACCAATGTCCTCCTCTCGGGCATCCCCGACGGCATCCGACCCGGTACGACGTCAAATCTGCCGGTCCACAAGTACCTCTACGAGTCCGGTCGGATCGCACCAGATGGAACGATCGACTACACGGGCCTCCCTGAAGTCGTGCGGCAGCTCGCCGAGAAGGCGTTGACCGCATCTGCGCAAAGCGCCGCGCGGTTCCAACGGGACGTCGACGGCGTCCTGTGTACGCCTCGGCAGATCATGGATTCGAGCTACGCGCTCTACTTCAAGCTTGAGTGCCTGATCTTGCTCGACCCTTCTGATTACGCGGCCGGCGAGCTGAGGGGGGTTCTCGTCGAGTTGTACGGGACCGAGGAAGCGAGCTCTGCGCACCATCGGGCGCTCTTCCGCAAGGCGCTCATACTCCTCAGGAGTGCGCATCAAGCCGAAATGCTTGCCGTCTCAGGACTTCGCATGTGGATGCCTGTGGTGGTCCGTCATCGTTTTGAAAAGTGACCCAAAACAGACCCAACGGCCCATTTTTGCCCTTTTTCAACGAGAGAACCCCTGACGAATCTAGCGATTCATCAGGGGTTTTTGGTGGATCTGAGGGGACTCGAACCCCTGACCCCCTGCATGCCATGCAGGTGCGCTACCAGCTGCGCCACAGACCCTTACACCCCGTGCGGGGCAACGAATTGAGCTTACACCAGCCCCGGCCCCCTGAAGAAATCGAGCGAGGCTCGACCAGCGGATGCCGCGATGCTCAGTTGCTCGCGGTGAGCAACGGTGCCACCGGCAGTGCCGGGCAGTCGGCCCACAGCCGCTCGAGACCGTAGTAGAGGCGCTCCTCCTGATGGAAGACGTGCACGACGAGGTCGCCGAAATCAAGCAGGATCCAGCGGCCCGCCTGGTGGCCTTCGCGCCGTCGGGTCGGCGTGCCGGCACGGCCGAGCACGTCTTCGATCTCGTCGGCGATCGCGACAACGTTGCGTTCGGAGTTGCCGGTGACGAGAAGGAACACGTCGGCGAAGGGAAGCGGGGCCGACACGTCGAGAGCGACGAGGTCGTCGCCGCCCTTCGAATCAGCTGCCCGCGCCGCGAGCGCGAGTGTGTCGAGTGCCTGGTCGGATGCGGTCATGCGCTCACTTCCGGTGGGTGATGGATGTCTCGGATCAGAACAACCCGGAGATCGAGCCGATGACGAGGGTGGCGACGACGCCGAGTGCGAGCACGCCGGCGGTGACGGCGAGCACGAGCGGCAGGTTCATGCCCTCTTTCTTCGGCGGTGCGATCATGGTGCGCGAAGCGCCCTGCGTACTGATCGCGCGGGTCGCCGCGACGGGCGCGGCGCCGGTGCCGACGTCTTCGACCTGGTCGAAGAGACGGTCGACGTCGGAGGAATCGATATGGCTCGGGTGCACTCCCGTCGCCCCGTAGGAGCGAGGGAGGTCGATCGAGCCGGTGGCGATGATCTCGCCACTCGACGCGATCGGATTGCCGATCGAACCGTTGTCGGGAAGCGTCGGGAGGATGAGCGCGTTCGTCGTGGTCGGAACGCCGTGACTCACACCGCCACGTGAAAGCAACTGGTCGAAGGGCTCGGCCGATTCCACAGGGGTGTTCAGCTGCGACGCCCAGTGGCCGACTGCAGCCGACACTGGGGCCGCAGGATCGGCCTGTCGCGGTGGATGCGTCGGGCTCGCCGCTGCGGGAGGCGGCACCGCAGGCCCAGGCTGCGGGAGGCTTGCGGAGTACTGCGCGGCCTCTTCTTCTTCGAGGTCGAACTCGTCGAGTTGGTTGGAGTCGAGCATCGCGCGAAGCTCGCGCCGGGTGAGCGTGCGCTCGGGCGTCGTCGGCTCTTCGGCAACAGGCCACGGCTGCTCTTGGGGTGCCCGGCGAGCGCTCAACGGTTCCGCCTGCTGCGGAGGCTGCTGCCAGGGAACCTGCTGCTGCGGAGGCTGCTGCCAGGGAACCTGCTGCTGCGGGGGCTGCTGCACAGCAGGCGCCTGCGGCACGGCTGGAGCCGGCGCGGGCGGCACTGGGCGCGGTGCGAATGGGCTTTGCTGCGGTAGCGGCGCGGCGTAAGGCGAGGTGGGTTCAGCGAACGCACCTCGGGGCCGGGGCGCCGCATACGCGGGGTTCGATCCTGACACCGGAAGCGCCGGTGCGGGAACCGCTTGCGCGGGAGCCACGGGAACGGGCTGCGGCGGCACGGGTGCGGGAGCCGGTGCAGGAACCGCCTGCGGCGGGGCATCCGGGCTCACCGAAGGAACCTGCTGCTCCAGCAGACGCTCGCGTTCGCGTATTTCGCGGCGCGTCAGCGGCGGATCCTGCGACGACGTCATTCGACACTCCGGTAGAGATGGTGCTTGGAGATGTACTGGACGACCCCATCGGGCACCAAGTACCAAACCGGGAAACCCCGGCGCACCCTGCTCCGGCAATCGGTCGACGAGATCGCAAGTGCCGGAACCTCAAGCAAGCTTACGTCTTGCTCCGGCAATCCAGAAACAGACAGCACATGTCCCGGACGACTCACAGCAACGAAGTGCGCAAGATCCCAGAGTTCTTGCACATCTTTCCAGGAGAGGATCTGCGCGATCGCGTCGGCGCCGGTGATGAAGTAGAGGTCGGCATCAGGGCGTTCACGTCGAACATCGCGCAGGGTGTCGATCGTGAACGTCGGCTTCTTGCGGTCGATATCGACCCGGCTCACGGTGAATCTCGGGTTCGATGCCGTGGCGATGACCGTCATCAGATAGCGGTGCTCAGCCTGGGTGACGTTCGACTTGTAGCTCGGCTGGCCGGTCGGCACGAACACGACTTCGTCGAGCTCGAGCGACTGCGCCACTTCGCTTGCCGCGACGAGGTGACCGTGGTGGATGGGATCGAACGTGCCGCCCATGACCCCGATGCGAGGCCGGCGTTCCGCGACCGTCATCTGGCGGCCGCCCGCCTCAGTGGCCGCCGTGCTCGTCTCCGGTGTGACGGGCGGCGTAGGCCGCCGCCTTGGCAGCGTGCCGGTTGGCCACGTCGCGGTACGACGCGACGACGAAACCGAGCGCGGCGAAGATGACGATCGCGATGAGGCCGTAGACCCAAGTCTCCATCGGCAGTTCCCTCGCGTGCACCGTCTCACTCAACACGGTCGAGGTCTGTACTGCGGTGGCTAGGCTCATTCGCCGTTCCTTTCGAATCCTGCGGGTCGTGCTCCGAACAGTCTAGCGAGGTCAGTCGCGCACGTGCCCGGCACCGCGCACGATCCACTTCGTGCTCGTCAATTCGGGGAGCCCCATCGGCCCGCGCGCGTGCAGTTTCTGCGTAGAGATGCCGACCTCTGCACCGAACCCGAACTCTGCGCCGTCGGTGAAGCGGGTGGAGGCGTTGACCATGACCGCCGCGGCATCCACTTCGTTCAGGAATCGTTCGGCGTTGCCGAGGTCGTTCGTGACGATCGACTCCGTGTGCTTGGTGGAATACCGGCGGATGTGGCGCAGGGCGCCGTCGAGCGAGTCGACGACGCCGACCGAGATGTCCAGCGACATGTGCTCGGTCGCCCAGTCCTCATCGGTGACCGCCTGCACCTCGGGCCGGATGGCGCGCACGCGCTCGTCGCCGTGCACGGTGACACCGGATGCCTCGAGGCGAGCCAGCACCGGAGGGAGCAGGCGCTCCGCCGCGCCCGAGTGCACCAGCAACGTCTCGAGTGCGTTGCAGACGCTCGGCCGTTGCGTCTTGGCGTTGTGCACGAGATCGACCGCCCAGTCTTCGCGGGCACTCTCGTCGAGGAACATGTGCACGACGCCGGCTCCCGTTTCGATGACCGGCACCTTCGCCTCGTCGACGACGGCTCTGATGAGCCCGGAGCTGCCGCGCGGGATGAGGACGTCGACGTAGTCGCGGGCCTGCATGAGGTGGCGGGCCCCTGCGCGGCCGAAGTCGTCGACCGTCTGCGCCGCTTCGGCCGGCAGGCCGACCGAGTCGAGTGCGTCGCGAAGCACGCCGAGGAGCACCCGGTTCGTCTGCTCGGCCGCCGTGCCACCTCGGAGCACCACGGCGTTGCCGCTCTTGAGCGCGAGCACTGCGATGTCGATCGTGACGTTCGGTCGTGCTTCGTAGATGGCGCCGATGACGCCCAGCGGCACACGGATCTGATCGATGCGCACGCCATTGGGCAGCGAACGGCCGCTCACGGTGTCGCCGACGGGATCAGCGAGGCCGATCACCTCGCGAACCGCACCGGCGAGAGCGGTGACCCGTCGTTCGTCGAGCGTGAGCCGGTCGAGCAGTCCTGACGCGAGTCCGGCCCCGCGACCCGCTTCGAGGTCGGCGCCGTTCGCCGCGATGATCTCTGCCGAACGGGCTACGAGCAGCACGGCGACCTGTTCGAGCGCCGCGTCCTTCTCGGCCGTCGTGGCCTGTGCCAGGCGGCGGGAGGCGTCTTTCGCGGCGGCGAGGCGGGTGTCGATCACCGAGGCGTCGAAGTCGGGCTGCTCCATGCGACCAGCCTAGGTGAGCGGCGTGTCGCCGTTCACCGTATGACGATCGTCAGGTCGCGCCGGTGGTCACCGCGTTGGGGCCGTCGCCGGGCGACCTTCAGGGGCGGGATCGAACCAAGTGCCGACCGCGGCGCCGGCGAGTGCCTCCGAGACGAGCGGAGTCGAGGTGATGAGCACGGCGGCGCCCGCCTCGGCGGCGATGCGGGCCGCGGAGACCTTGGTCTCCGCTCCCCCGACTCCGACGCCGGCGCCCCCGGCCGCTCCGATCTCGACGCCCGACAAGGGGTCGCCGAACGGCACATGCTCGATGCGTAGCGCGCCGTCGAGGTGCGGCGGCTTCGTGTAGAGCGCATCCACGTCGGAGAGCAGCACGAGAAGTTCGGCGCCGATCAGCTCGGCGACGAGGGCCGCGAGCCGATCGTTGTCGCCGAATCGGATCTCATGGGTCGCGACGGTGTCGTTCTCGTTCACGATCGGCAGGATTCGGAGGGAGAGCAGCCGGTCCATCGCGCGCTGCGCGTTCGAGCGGGGCGTGGCGTTCTCGAGGTCGCCGGCGGTGAGCAGTACCTGACCGGCGAGCACCCCGTAGCGATCGAGGCTCGTCTGGTAGCGCCACATGAGCACGTTCTGGCCGACCGCGGCGGCGGCCTGCTGCGTCGCCAGATCGGATGGCCGGCCGTCGAGGCTGAGGAACGGGATCGCCGTGGCGATCGCCCCTGACGACACGAGCACGACCTCGGCGCCGCGAGCATGTGCGGCGGCGAGGGCATCGACCAACGGCCCGATCTGTTCGGCGTTCTCGCCGCTGATCGACGAAGAGCCGACCTTCACGACGATGCGGGTCGCCGCCGGGATCTCGGACCGATTGCGAGGCGTCATGCGCGCTCCTCGCTGCTCGAGTCCTCCCCGTCGTCGGACACGCCTGCTGGTGGTGGGGCGTCGACGTCGCTGCCTGCGGCAGCCTCTGCCGCCGTCTGCTCATCGAGCTCCGACCACATGCCGGCGCCGCGCTCGCGCTCGAGCTCGGCGCGTGCCTCGGCCTTCGCATCCATGCGCTCGTAGTACTCGCTTCGACGCTCGGCGCGCGTGGCACGCCGGTTCTCGTCGAGACGGATGTCGGATCCGCGCGGCGCGGTGATGAGCTCGGCGGTCGACGTGAGCGTCGGCTCCCAGTCGAAGACGACCCCGGCACCCTTTCCGATGACGACGGCCGAGCCGGCGTCGGCGCCCGCGCGCACGAGTGCGTCTTCGACGCCGAGCTTCGCCAGTCGATCGGCGAGGAAGCCGACGGCTTCATCGTTCGTGAAGTCGGTCTGCTGAACCCACCGCTCGGGCTTCTGTCCGAGTACGCGGTACAGGGTGCCGTAGCTGCCGCCCTCTGCCCGCACGGTGAAGCCGGGGTCGTTGGAGGACTTCGGACGCATGACGATGCGCTCGGGCGCAGGAGCAGCGGCCGCCTCGGCGCGGCTGGCATCGACGAGCTCACCGAGCGCGAAGCCCAACTGGCGAAGGCCCTCATGGCTGACCGTGGAGATCTCGAACACGCGGTAGCCACGGGACTCGAGTTCGGGACGCACGAAGTCGGCGAGTTCGCGTGCCTCGGGCACGTCGATCTTGTTGAGGGCGACGAGCTGGGGGCGTTCGAGCAACGGCACCTGACCCTCGGGAACGGGGTATGCGGCCAACTCGCCGAGGATCACTTCGAGGTCGGTGATGGGGTCGCGACCGGGCTCGAGGGTGGCGCAATCGACGACGTGCAGCAGTGCCGTGCAGCGTTCGACGTGGCGGAGGAACTCGAGGCCGAGCCCTTTGCCCTCGCTCGCGCCCTCGATGAGGCCGGGCACGTCGGCCACGGTGAAGCGGTGGTCGCCCGCCTGCACGACACCGAGGTTCGGGTGCAGCGTCGTGAACGGATACTCGGCGATCTTCGGTCGAGCCGCCGACAACGCAGCGATGAGGCTCGACTTGCCCGCCGACGGGTAACCGACGAGCGCGACATCCGCGATGGTCTTCAGCTCGAGCGTGATCTCGACCTCGTCGCCGAGCGTGCCGAGGAGCGCGAAGCCGGGCGCCTTGCGCTTCGTACTCGAGAGTGCGGCGTTGCCGAGTCCGCCGAGGCCGCCGGCCGAGGCGACGTAACGCGTGCCCGGCTCGGTGAGGTCGGCCAATTCGACGCCGTGCTCGTCTTTGACGACCGTGCCGATGGGCACGGGCAGCTCGAGAGTCTCGCCGAGCGCGCCGGAGCGGTGATCGCCCATGCCGGGCTGGCCGTTGGAGGAGCTGCGGTGCGAACGCCCGTGATAGGCGAGGAGGGTGGTCACCTGCGGGTCCGCGACGAGCACGATGTCGCCGCCGTGCCCGCCGTTGCCGCCGTCGGGGCCCGCGAGTGGCTTGAACTTCTCACGGCGCACCGAGACGCAGCCGTTCCCGCCATGACCGGCACGCAGGAACAGCGTCACCTCGTCGACGAAGCTGACCATGCTGCACTCTCCAAACCGATGAAAACACGTGAGGGCGAGCCGAAGCCCGCCCTCACGACAACCGTCGATCGACTATTCGCCGACCGCCACGATGTTGATGACCTTGCGGCCGCCCTTGTGACCGAACTGCACCGCGCCGGCCTCGAGTGCGAACAGGGTGTCGTCGCCACCGCGACCGACGCCCGCGCCCGGGTGGAAGTGGGTGCCGCGCTGGCGGACGATGATCTCGCCTGCGCCGACGACCTGGCCACCGAAGCGCTTCACGCCGAGGCGCTGTGCGTTGGAGTCACGACCGTTGCGAGTAGAGCTCGCTCCCTTTTTGTGTGCCATTAGCTGCTCTCCTCAGGCTCTACTTGATTCCGGTGACCTTGACGCGCGTCAGGTCTTGACGGTGACCCTGGCGCTTCTTGTAACCGGTCTTGTTCTTGAACTTCTGAATCACGATCTTCGGGCCGCGGAGGTCGTTGAGAACCTCGGCCGTAACCGTGATCTTCTCGAGCGACTTCGCGTCGGAGGTGATCTTGTCGCCGTCGACGAGGAGCACCGCGGCGAGCGTGACGTTGCCGTCTTTGTCTGCCTTGACGCGATCCATCGTCACGATGGTGCCGACTTCGACCTTCTCCTGCCGACCGCCGGCGCGCACTACTGCGTAAACCACTCTTCGTACCTATCTCTGGGGAAACCCGGGGGCTCCAACTGTCTGATGGGGTGTCACTGCGCGGGACCTCAGCGGGAAGAAGGGGTCGTCACTGCCAGAAAACGCTGGTGCAGATGAACTGCAAGCGGGCACACCGGGATAAGCGGTGGCACCAACGGTCGAGTTTATCCGATGTCGGGGGGCCGGTCAAACGCGCGGCCCACGGCGAGTCGTCGCCACCCGCGCATAGGATCGCAACATGACCGTGCTGATCGACACGCCGCTCTGGCCGAAGCACGGAACCGTGTGGGCGCATCTCGTCAGCGACGAGTCGATCGAGGAGCTCCACGCTTTCGCGCAGCGGGCCGATCTCCCGCCGAGATCCTTCGACCTCGACCACTACGACGTGCCGGTCGAACGCTACGACGACCTCGTGGCGGCGGGCGCCCAGGCCGTCTCGCCAAGGGAGCTCGTGGTGCGACTCCGCCGAAGCGGGCTGCGCGTCACGCCGCGTGAGCGACGCGAGCGCGCAGCCCGACGCTCACTCGGCTGAGTCGGATGCCCCGTCGTCGCCCGAGCCGTCGGCCCGGGTGATGACGGGTGCCGCGCCGGCCGTGCTGAGTGCCGCCGTGGAGACGCGACGACTGCGCGTACGCCCCTCACCGGCCTTCTTGGGAGCGGGCAGTGCGTCGAGCACCGAATCGAGGAGCACCTCGGTCTCGGCGAGGCGCGCCGGGCGCTTGCGCTCGACCGGCGGCACGGGCAGGTCGAGGATCTGCGGAACCTCGGACGCTTGATCGGCTGCGTTCGGTGCTTCGTCTGCTGCGTCGGGTGCAGGTGCCGTGGGTGCGGCACCCTGCTCCTGCGAGACGCGGCGGTGACGGCCGCGGCGACGAGAGCCCGCCGACTCGGCCGACTTCTCGGCGGTATCGGCCTTGGGGGCGCGCTCGGCGACGGTCGATCGCTCGGCGACGGTCGATTCTGCCGCTGGCGTCTCGGCCGCGGCATCCGCCTCGTGCTGCTCGGGCTTCTGCTCGGTGTGCGGAATCGTCGACGCCGCGATCTGCGCGAGCGCGTTCTTCACGTCATCGGTGATGGCGTGGGTGCCGGTGTGCGTCTTCGGCTCAGCGGGCGCCTGCGTCGACTGCTGCTGGTTGCCACCGCGACCGCGACCGCGACGCTCGGGCTGCTGCTGCTGCGCCGAGCGGTGCTTCACGACGGGCTCGTGGTGCACGATGATGCCGCGACCCGCACAGATCTCGCACGGCTCGCTGAACGACTCGAGCAGCCCGAGACCGAGCTTCTTGCGGGTCATCTGCACGAGGCCGAGCGAGGTGACCTCGGCGACCTGGTGCTTCGTGCGGTCCCTCGAGAGGCACTCGACGAGACGGCGCAGCACGAGATCGCGATTGGTCTCGAGCACCATGTCGATGAAGTCGACGACGATGATGCCGCCGATGTCGCGGAGCCGAAGCTGGCGAACGATCTCTTCTGCCGCCTCGAGGTTGTTCTTCGTGACCGTCTCTTCGAGGTTGCCGCCCGAGCCGACGAACTTGCCGGTGTTGACGTCGACGACGGTCATCGCCTCGGTGCGGTCGATCACGAGCGAGCCGCCCGAAGGCAGCCACACCTTGCGGTCGAGCGCCTTCTCGATCTGTTCGCTGATGCGGAACTCCTCGAAGGAGTCGCGCTCACCGGTGTACGCGTCGACGCGCTCGAGCAGATCGGGAGCGACGGCACGAAGGTACCGCTCGATGGTCTGGCGCGCGTCGTCGCCCTCGATGACCATCTTCTGGAAGTCTTCGTTGAAGACGTCGCGCACGATCTTGATGAGCAGGTCGGGCTCGGAGTGCAGTAGCGCGGGCGCCTGCACTTTTTCGAGCTGCGTGGCGATCTCGGCCCACTGCGCGATGAGGCGGTTCACGTCGAGGGTGAGTTGCTCTTCGGTCGCGCCTTCGGCGGCGGTGCGCACGATGACGCCCTGGTTGTCGGGCAGCACCTCTTTGAGGATCTTCTTCAGGCGCGCACGCTCGGTGTCGGGGAGCTTGCGGCTGATGCCGTTCATCGAGCCGTTGGGCACGTACACGAGGTAGCGGCCGGGCAGCGAGACCTGGCTCGTGAGCCGGGCGCCCTTGTGACCGACCGGGTCTTTCGTGACCTGCACGAGCACCCGGTCGCCGGGCTTCAAGGCGAGCTCGATGCGGCGAGGCTGGTTCTTCTCGCCGTTCTCGGCTGCGGCTTCCCAGTCGACTTCGCCCGAGTAGAGCACCGCATTGCGGCCCCGGCCGATGTCGACGAACGCGGCCTCCATGCTGGGCAGCACGTTCTGCACGCGGCCGAGATAGACGTTGCCGATGAGCGACGCTTCTTGGTTGCGGGCGACGTAGTGCTCGACGAGCACTCCGTCTTCGAGCACGCCGATCTGGATGCGGCCACCCTTCTCGCGCACGACCATCGAACGGTCGACCGACTCGCGCCGGGCGAGGAACTCGGCCTCGGTGATCACCGCACGGCGGCGACCGGCGTCGCGGCCGTCACGTCGGCGCTGCTTCTTCGCCTCGAGGCGCGTGGAGCCCTTGACCTTCTGCGGCTCGGTGATGAGTTCGACCTCGCGGGGCTTGCGCACCTTGACGACCGTGTTTGCCGGCTCGTCGGTGTTCGAGCGCCCCTCTTCGCCGCTGCGGCGTCGAGTGCGCCGGCGCACCGTCGAGGTCTCCTCTTCGTCGGGCTCGCGATCGCGACCTCCTCGGTCACGGTCGCGACCACCCGAGTCGCGTTCGTCGCGTTCGTCGCGATCGCCACGCTCCGAGCGCTCCGATGCGACGAGCACCGGCGGCGCGTGGAAGATCAGCGACGTCGTCGAGAGCGCGGCCGGGATCGGCGACACCGATGAGGGTGATGTCGTCTCAGCGACGGGCTCCGGTGTCGACGGCGCCTCGACCACGGAGGCGACGGATGCTTCGTCGCCGCCGTCGACCGCGACGTCGGTGTCAGCCGTGAGCGACGCCTCGACGCCGCTGCCCTCTTGGGTCTCGGCATCGACGGCCGGGCTCGACTGCGTGACCGCGGCTCCCGTCACGGGAGTCTCCGGCGTCTCGGCCGGCACCACCGGTTCGGTCGCCTTCGATCGGCCACCGCGACGCGAGCCGAACAGGCCTCCACGCCGCCGGGTCGGGCCGTTGCCGGCCTCGGGTTCGTTCGTGTTCTTCTCGTTGCCTTCCACCATCTCTGGTGCACTCCTACGCCGGTTTCCGACGGCCGCGCCGTCGTACCGTACTCGTCTGGAGCGGCCTCGCGCTTCGCGCTGAGCCGCTGAATCCTTCATAACTGCGACCGGCAGGTTGCCTTGTCGCCACGTCTCGCGGTGCGTTCACCGCCTACTCGGATGCACTGCATCCTCAAGCCCTCATTGGCGTCGTGTCGGGCGCGGCCCGGACGACTCAATCGATTATCGCATGCTCTCGCAGGTGAGGTCGGAATCGGCATGCCATAATCCGAGCATGCCGGACTCCTCCCGACGTTCCAGACCCGTCGCCCTCGCGATCTTCCTCGTCGTCGCAGGGGCCATCGGCCTCTACGCGGCGTTCGAACTGTCGATCGAGAAGGTGCTGACGCTGAGCGATCCTTCGCACGTGCCGTCGTGCAATGTCGGCGTGCTGGTCGGCTGCGGCACGAATCTCGCGTCGTGGCAGGGCGCGCTGTTCGGCTTCCCGAACCCGTTCATCGGCCTCATGGCCTGGCCCGTGGTGATCACGGTCGGGGTGGCGATCCTCGCCGGTGCGACGTTCGCCCGATGGTTCTGGGCGGTGTTCAACGTCGGCGTCGCCGGGGCGCTCGTCTTCGTGGGGTGGCTCATCTTCCAGAGCATCTACGTGCTCGACGTGCTCTGCCCGTGGTGCATGCTCACCTGGGCGGTCACGATCCCGACGTTCTGGGCTCTTACGCTCTACAACCTGCGTGAGGGACATATTCCGGGTTCGGCACGTGTCCGTCGCCTCGCCGGCGCCTGGCTCGGCTGGGTGCCGCTCATCACGGTCATCTGCTACGCGATCGTCATACTGCTCGCGCAAGCGCAGATGGACGCGATCCCGCGGGTGATGATCGACTTGCAGAACCTGTTCAGCTGACACGGGGATGCCGCGGCGATCGGGTCGCCCGGTCGCCACGGCATCCGCTCGTCGTTCAGGCGTTCAGGCTTTCAGAACCAGAGCGCGAGCTCGCGCTCGGCCGAGTCGACCGAGTCGGAGCCGTGCACGAGATTCTGCTGCACCTTCAGGCCCCAGTCGCGGCCGTAGTCGCCCCGGATCGTGCCGGGCGCGGCGGTCGTGGGGTCGGTGGTGCCCGCGAGCACCCGGAAGCCCTCGATCACACGGTTGCCGGCGACCCGCATCGCGACGATGGAACCGGACTCCATGAACTCGATGAGCGGCTCGTAGAACGGCTTGCCCTCGTGTTCGGCGTAGTGGCGGGCGAGCAGCTCGCGGTCGGCCAGCACCAGCCTGATGTCGACGAGCGAGTACCCCTTCGCCTCGATGCGCCGGAGGATCTCGCCAGTGAGGTTGCGGGCGACGCCGTCGGGCTTGACGAGCACGAGGGTCTCTTCGATCGGAGTGGTCATTCCTGTTCCTTCCATTGAGCGGCCGCGGCCGCTCGTTCTCGGTCGATTCGTGCGCCGGCGACCATGCAGTACCACCACATGCCGCCGAAGAGCGCGCCCACGACGAACATCGCAGGGTTGAGGAAGCCTGCCGCGAGGATGAGCGCCTGGATCACCCAGCCGAGCAGATAGGCCCACTGGTATCGAAGGAGCCCGATCGTCGCGATCAGCCCGATGATGATGACACCGCCGGCGATGAGGGCGACCCATGACGGCAGTGCGCCTTCGCCTTCGCCCTGGGCGAGCCCCCAAATGACGAGGGCGGCGAGGAAGACGACGATGACTTCGAAGGCGAGCACGATGGTGGCGAGGGTCTGACGCACCGAGCGCGCGCCGGCGCTTGGCGCGGTACCCGCAGCACCGTCACGCACACGGTCGGAGTCACCCTCGGGTGCGGGCTCCTGAGATGACATCGAGTCGCTCAAGCTCGCCCCCATCCGCGATCCGAGGCGATGCCGATCGCCTCACCGACGAGCACGATCGACCCCGCGACGACGACCGCGCGCTTCGGCGCCGCAGCCGCCCAGCTTCGCGCCTCGTCGAGTGCGTCGTCGAGCCGCGCAACGAGGTCGACGCGATCTGCGCCGACGACGCGCGCGACGGATGCCGCGAGCTCGTCTGCACCGATCGCGCGTTCGGATGCCGGCGCGGTGACGATGAAGCGAGCCCCGCCCGGCGAGAGGGCGGTGACGATGCCGTCGACGTCCTTTCCAGCGAGCACGCCGAGTACGAAGACGACCTCCTCGAAATCGAAGTACTCCTCGAGTGCAGCGGTCAGCGAAGCAGCGCCGTGCGGGTTGTGCGCGGCGTCGACGAGCACGGGGGGCTCGGTGCCGACCATCTGAAGGCGCCCGGGCGAGGTCGTCAGGCCGAGACCCTGCTGCAGCACCTCGTCGGCCAGTCGCATCGTGCCGGCGCCGAGGAACGACTCGACGGCGGCGATCGCGACGGCGGCGTTCTCCGCCTGGTGGCGCCCGAAGAGCGGCAGGGCGAGATCGCGATACTCCCCCGCGAGTCCCCTCACAGAGATGAGCTGACCGCCGACGGCGACCCGCGAGTCGAGCACTGCGAAGGCGCCGCCCTCGACGGCGAAGGTGCCGTCGTGCTCGGCGGTCGTGTCGCGCAGCACGGTGAGCGCTTCGGGTGTCTGGAAGGCGGTGACGACAGCTGCGTCGCGCTTGATGATGCCTGCCTTGGTGCGGGCGATCTGCTCGATCGTCGTACCGAGTGCCGACTCGTGATCGAGGGCGATCGGCGTGAAGACCGCCACCTGGCCGTCGGCGACGTTCGTCGAGTCCCATTCGCCGCCCATGCCGACCTCGAGCACGACGACGTCGACGGGGGCATCGGCGAAGCACGCGAACGCGAGCACGGTCAGCGCTTCGAAGAAGGTGAGCCGCGGTTCTCCGGCGGCGTCGAGGTCGGTGTCGACGAGGAGGATGAACGGTGCGATCTCCTCCCAGTTGCGGGCGATCGCCTCGTCGGTGATCGGCTCGCCGTCGATGAGGATGCGTTCGGTGAAGCGCTCGAGGTGCGGACTCGTCATGAGGCCGGTACGAAGGCCACCGGCACGCAGTATCGATTCGACCATGCGACTGGTCGAGGTCTTGCCGTTGGTACCGGTGATGTGGATCACCGGTGCCGCCCGGTGCGGGTCGCCGAGCATCTCGACCGCGCGCCGGGTGGCGCTGAGGCGAGGCTCGGGGGCGGCTTCGCCCACCCGATCGAGGAGGCTCCGGTAGACGGCGTCGGCCGCCTCGGTGTAGTCGGGCTCGTCGGTCATGCCTTCGCCACCTCCACGATCAGGCGAGAGGATTCGCCCACGGGTCGCGCCTCGTCACCGGGTTCGCCGGCGACCACTGCCAGTTCGGTCGCGAGCGTCTCGCCCGCGATCAGCTCCCGGTGCGTCTCGGCGGCGACAGCACCGGCCGCATCGAGGGTGAGCTCGAGCCGGATGCGGTCGCCGACGTCGAGCCCGGCCGCCTTCCGCGACTCCTGCACGGCGCGCACGACGTCGCGTGCGAGGCCCTCCGCCTCGAGTTCGGACGTCGTCGCCGTGTCGAGGATCACGAAGCCGCCGTCGGCGAGCAGCGCGAGTGCACTCGACCCGTTGCCGGCTCCGCCGGCCTCGAGCACGAGATCGTACTCCCCCGGCTCGAGTGGGATGCCGCCCGCGACGACCGACTCGCCGTCGACGCTCCAGTCGCCCGTGCGAGCGGCCTGGATCGCCTGCTGCACGGTCTTGCCGAGGCGCGGCCCCGCTGCGCGCGCGTTGACGGTGAGCCGCTTGGTCACTCCGAACGCCTCGGCGCTCGACCCGTCGAGGGTGACGAGGTCGACGGCTTTCACGTTGAGCTCATCACGGAGGATGGACTCGAACGGCGCGAGCGCAGCGGCATCCGTCGCAACGACCGTGAGCCTCGCGAGCGGGAGCCGCACGCGACGACCCGACTGCTTGCGCAACGACAGCGTCGCCGAGCTGATCTCGCGCACGGCGTCCATCGCGGCGACGAGCTCGTGATCGACCGGGAATCCGGCCGCGTCGGGCCAGTCGGCGAGGTGCACGCTGCGACCGCCCGTGAGGCCGCGCCAGATCCGGTCGGAGACGAGCGGCAGCAGCGGCGCTGCGAGGCGCGTGAGCGTCTCGAGCACCGTGTAGAGGGTGTCGAACGCTTCGCGGCCCGACCCTTCGGCGCCGACGCCCACCCAGAACCGGTCACGCGAGCGGCGTACGTACCAGTTGGTCAGCACGTCGCCGAAGTCGCGGAGCTTGGCGGCGGCGAGCGGCGAGTCGAACTCTTCGAAGTCGGCCGTGACCGAGGTCACGAGCTCGCCGAGCTTGGCGAGCAGGTAGCGGTCGAGCACGTCGGTCGAGTCCGTGCGAGCGGATGCCTCGTAGCCGCCCTGGCGGGCCGTGTTCGCGTACAACGAGAAGAAGTACCACGTGCTCCAGAGCGGCAGCATGAACTGGCGCACGCCCTCGCGGATGCCCTCTTCGGTGACGACGAGGTTGCCGCCCCGCAGCACCGAACTCGACATCAGGAACCAGCGCATCGCGTCGGAACCGTCGCGCTCGAAGACCTCGGAGACATCGGGATAGTTGCGCAGCGACTTCGACATCTTCTGACCGTCGCTGCCGAGCACGATGCCGTGGCTCACGACGTTCGAGAACGCACGCCGGTCGAACAGCGCGGTCGAGAGCACATGCATGACGTAGAACCAGCCGCGCGTCTGCCCGATGTACTCGACGATGAAGTCGGCGGGGTTGTGGCTGTCGAACCACTCCTGGTTCTCGAACGGGTAGTGCACCTGGGCGAAGGGCATCGAGCCCGAGTCGAACCACACGTCGAAGATGTCGGGGATGCGCCGCATCGTCGAGCGACCGGTGGGGTCGTCTGGATTCGGCCGCACGAGCTCGTCGATGTAGGGGCGGTGCAGATCGGGCTGGCCGTCGGGGTTCACCGGCAGCCGGCCGAAGTCGCGCTCGAGTTCTTCGAGCGAGCCGTAGACGTCGATGCGGGGGTACTCGGGGTCGTCGCTCTTCCAGACCGGGATCGGCGAGCCCCAGTAGCGGTTGCGGCTGATCGACCAGTCGCGGGCGCCGGCGACCCACTTGCCGAACTGCCCGTCTTTCACGTTGTCGGGCACCCAGTTGATGTCTTGATTGAGCTCGCCCATGCGGTCGCGGAGCTCGGGCACGCGGATGAACCAGCTCGAGACGGCCTTGTAGATCAGCGGGTTGCGGCAGCGCCAGCAGTGCGGGTACGAGTGCTCGTAGCTCGCCTGGCGGAGCAGGCGCCCCTCGGCCTTGATGAGCTGGGTGAGCGGCTTGTTGGCGTCGCTCCACAGCAGCCCCGCGACATCCGTCACCGCCGGCAGGAACTTGCCGCCCTCGTCGACCGAGATGACGACCGGGATGCCGGCGGCCTCTGAGATCTTCTGGTCTTCCTCGCCGTAAGCGGGCGCCTGGTGCACGATGCCCGTACCGTCTTCGGTCGTGACGTAGTCGGCGACGAGGATGCGCCACGCGTTCTGGAGCCCGTACCCCTCGACGTCGGCGTAGTAGTCGAAGAGCCGGTCGTAGTCGACACCCTCGAGCTCGGCGCCGCGCACGGTGCGCGAGACCGCGGCGCGCGCCTCGTCGGCGGAGTCGTAGCCGAGGTCTTTCGCGTAGTTGCCGACGAGATCGATGGCGATGAGGTACTCGCCGCCGAGCACTTCGGTGTCGGATGTCACTGCACCTGACGTCGCCGTGCCGGCCTTCTCGCGCAGCACGGTCGCGTCGGGCGTGCCGTTCGGTCCGGCGGGAACGACCGCGTACTCGATGTCGGGCCCGACGGCGAGTGCGAAGTTCGTCGGAAGCGTCCACGGCGTCGTCGTCCACGCGAGGGCGCGCACGGCGGTGAGCCCGAGCGACTCCGCCTTCGGTCCGACCAGCGGGAACGTCACGGTGACCGTCTGGTCTTGCCGCATCTTGTAGACGTCGTCGTCCATGCGCAGCTCGTGATTCGAGAGCGGCGTCTGGTCGCGCCAGCAGTACGGCAGCACCCGGTAGCCCTCGTAGGCGAGGCCCTTGTCGTGCAGCGTCTTGAACGCCCAGATGACCGACTCCATGAAGGTCACGTCGAGCGTCTTGTAGTCGTGCTCGAAGTCCACCCAGCGGGCCTGCCGCGTGACGTACTCCTGCCACTCCTTCGTATAGCGGAGCACGGCGTCCTTTGCGGCCTGGTTGAAGGCCGCGATGCCCATCTCCTCGATCTCGCTCTTGTCGACGATGCCGAGCTGGCGCTCAGCCTCGAGCTCGGCGGGCAGGCCGTGCGTGTCCCAGCCGAAGCGACGGTGCACCTGCTTGCCGCGCATGGTCTGGAACCGCGGGAAGAGGTCTTTCGCGTACCCCGTGAGCAGGTGCCCGTAATGCGGCAGGCCGTTGGCGAACGGCGGGCCGTCGTAGAACACCCACTCGGGTGCGCCCTCGCGCTGGTCGATCGAGGCCTGGAAGGTGCCGTCGGCCTTCCAGAAGGCGAGCACCTCGCGCTCGACGGCGGGAAAATCGGGTGAGGGGGCGACACCGTGGTCGTCTGGGGTCCGGGGGTACACGCTCGCTCCTTGCGGGGACGGATGCTCTCGCGAGGACGCCGGTGCTCGAACGAGCTCCCGACGCGGTACCACCTCGCTTGCGAGTCGCGCCTTGCGACCGACTCGCCCCTCGTTGCCGGCTGTGACGGGCCGCCCCGTTCGGTTCTACTGGCGAGCGGATGCCGCGAGACATCTGTTCGTGTTCTTCCGAAGACTCCCCGGTGATGGCCGGATCGGTGTCGTTGTCGTCAAGACTACCGCGTCGGCATGGGGCGAAGCACGCCCGATGCCTGCGGCGCGGAGCGGTAGGCCTCGCGGATCAGAGCGAGGAGGGCCGCCTCGGGCAGATCGTGGTTCTTCGCTTCGTCGACGAGATCGTAGACCGCGCCGGCGAGCGCGGCATGGCCGCCGATGCGCACGGCGACCACGGCACCGCGGCCGCGGTGCAGCTCGATGAGGTGCTCGTCGCGCAGGCGGTGGTACGCCCGCAGCACCGTGTGCACGTTGAGTTCGAGCGACGCGGCGAGGTCGCGAGCGGCGGGCAGGCGCTCGCCGCCCGAGAGGCGCCCGTCGATGATCGAGGCCCTGATGCCGGACGCGAGTTGTTCGAACAGCGGTGCTTCGAGGGTCGGATCGAGACGAATCAGCACACTCAAAGTCTATTGTTCTATCTGAATTCGAACAACTTCCTTGTCGTGGTGGTGTCGCGGTGTCAGGATGAATGCGGGCCCGCGCTGACGAGAGCCCGCCCCCCACTCCCTCATTGCAAGGACCTCGATGCGTGCTGCACCCGTGACCACCTCCTCGAATGCCCGCAGGCTCGGGTTCCTCGCCGTCGCCCTCGTGTCGACGATCACGCTCGCCGGTTGTCAGGCACCGGCACCCGAGGCATCCGGCGACCCGGTCTCGGGCGGCACCCTCGCCTACGCGAGCGGCGACGCCGAACCCACGTGCCTCGACCCGCACGTCGGCGGCAACTACCCGCAGGCGCTCCTCGCGGGGCAGTTCCTGGAGTCGCTCGTCTCCCGTGACGCTTCGGGTGAGATCATCCCCTGGCTCGCCGAGTCGTGGGAGGCATCGGACGACGGCCTCTCGTGGGACTTCACCCTGCGCGACGATGTCGCCTTCACCGATGGCACCCCGCTCGATGCCGAGGCCGTGAAGATCAACATGGAGCACCTGCAGGACCCGGCGACCCAGTCCTCGACGGGCTACCTCGCACTCGGCAAGGTCGACCGCGTCGAGGTCGTCAGCGATCAGGTCGCACGATTCGTGCTGAGCTCGCCCGACAGCGCACTGCTCGAATCGCTCACGCAGCCGTGGCTCGCGATCGAGTCGCCCGCAGGCCTCGCCCGCGGCACGGACGAGAACTGCCAGGCGCCGATCGGCACCGGTCCGTTCATCGTCGACGAGTGGGTCAAGCAGGATCACGTCTCCCTCGTGCGCAACGACGAGTACACCTCGCCGCCGGCCGATGCCGCACACGACGGCCTCGCGTACCTCGATGCGATCGACTGGCGCTTCGTGCCCGACTCGGCATCGCGGTACGCGGCGCTGCAGGCCGGCCAGGTCGACGTCATCGACAACCCTCAGCCCGACACCATCGCGGCGGCGAAGTCGAACGATTCGCTCACCTGGCTCGACGCACCCCGCCCCGGAGCGGCGAACCGCATCGAGCTCAACTCGGGCCAGGCACCGTTCGACGACGAGCGCGTGCGCGAGGCGTTCATCCGCGCCGTCGAGGTCGACGAGGGCATCGACGCGCTCTTCTTCGGCACCGCAGAGCGCTCATATTCACCGCTCTCCTCTGTCGAGGCCGTCGCGTACTCCGACGACTCGCTCTTCCAGCCCGACCTTGATAAGGCGAACACTCTGCTCGACGAGGCCGGTTGGAGCGAACGCGACGACGAGGGCTACCGCGTGAAAGACGGCACCCGCCTCACGCTTCGGTTCCCGGTGAGCACGAACCAGTCGGTCCCGGCTGAGCAATCGCTGTTCGAGCAGGTTCAGGCGACGGCGAAGGCGGCCGGATTCGACGTCGTCATCTCCCTCCTCGATCTCTCGAGCTGGTACGGCGCCCTGGCTGCGAACGAGTACGAGATCGTGAGCGCTCCGTACACGAAGGTCGGCCCCGACGTGCTGCGCATCCTGTACCACTCCGACAGCATCACGCCTGCCCCGAGCGGCTACTTCGCAAACCTCGCCCAGCTCGACGACCCCGAGGTCGATGACCTCCTCTCCGAGGCTGCGGCGACGAACGACGCCGATGCCCGCGCCACCCTGTACGAGCAGGCCCAGCAGCGCATCCTCGGCGGCTACTACCTCCTCCCCCTGTACGACCAGCAGAACAGCTTCCTGGTGAGCAACTCGGTGCACGGCGCGCGCGCCATGCCCACCGTCTCGACGCCGAGCTTCTATGACGCCTGGCTCGCCGGCTGACTCCCGTCGCGCCGCTCGCGGCGTGACGCTTCGCCGCGCCGGCCTCCTGATGGCCGGCGCGGTGTTCGTGCTGTGGTCCGTCGCCACTCTCACCTTCTTCGCCATCCGGCTCATCCCCGGTGATCCGGCGCAGGCGATCCTCGGCGGGCCGGGGTCCCAGGCCTCGCAGGAGGCACTCGACCAGGTGCGTCGCGACTTCGGGCTCGACCAGCCGCTCATCGTGCAGTACCTCGCCATGCTCGGCCGGCTCATCACGGGCGACCTCGGCGCCTCGTACGCCCTCAAGGTGCCGGTCGCCGAACTCCTCGGAGCGCAGATCGGCGGCACACTCCTCCTCGCATTCCTGGCCCTCGTGCTCGCCTGGCTTCTCGCCCTCGGGCTCGCGCTCTGGTCGACGGGGCGCGGGCGTGTCGCCTCCGCCGTCGGCGAGGGCGTCGAGATCTCTGCCGCCGCACTGCCGCACTTCTGGCTCGCCGCGGTGCTCATCGCGGTCTTCAGTACCGCGCTGGGCTGGCTCCCGCCGGTGGCCACCGGCACGCCTGCAGGCCTCGTGCTCCCGGTCGTGACGCTCGCGATCCCGCTCGCGGGGTTCCTCGCCCAGGTCATGCGCGAGAGTCTCCTCGATGCCATGCAGCAGCCGTTCGTGGTGTCGGCGCGCGCTCGGGGCGAGACCGCGCTCGGCGTGCGATTGCGCCACACCGTGCGTCATGCGGCGCTGCCGGCGATCAGCCTCTCGGGCTGGGCGCTCGGGTGGCTGCTCTCGGGGGCCGTCGTCGTCGAGACGATCTTCGCGATGCCGGGTCTCGGTCGCACCCTGTTGCAGGCCGTGACGCTCCGCGACATCCCGGTGGTGACCGGCGTGGTGCTGCTCGTCGCCGTCGTGTACGTGCTCATGACCGTGCTCACCGATGTTGCGTCGCGCATCGCCGATCCCCGACTTCGACAGGAGGCCGGGCGGTGAGCGAGCTCGAACTGCGACAGACGACGGTCGAAGCATCCGCCGATCATCTGCCGCTGAGGCGACGCGGCCGGATGCCACGCGCCGGAACGCTGCTTTCGGCGGCGTTCGTACTCTTCCTCGTCGCCGCGACCTGTACGCCGGGGCTCGTCGAAACACAGGACCCCAATCAGATCGCCGCGGCCGACGCCTTCCAGGCACCGTCGCTCGCCCACTGGTTCGGCACCGACGAATCCGGGCGCGACATCTACAGTCGCATCGTCGCCGGCACCAGCACCTCACTGCTCATCGGCGTCACGGCGACGCTCATCGGGCTCGTGCTCGGTCTCGTGCTCGGCGTGGTGGCGAGCTTCGGTGGTCGCGTCCTCGATTTCAGCGTCAATCGGCTGGTCGAAGTGCTCTTCGCCTTCCCCGGACTGCTGCTCGCGCTCCTCGTGATCGTCGTGTACGGGCCGGGGCCGGTGACCGCGACCGTCGCCGTCGGCTTGTCGACGGCCCCCGGCTACGCCCGGATCATCCGCGGCCAGCTCGTCTCGATCCGCTCCTCGCAGTACGTCGAGGCGGCGCGGGTGCTGGGTCGTTCCCCCGCCCGCATCCTCGGCCGGCATGTGCTGCCGAACGCACTCATCCCACTCTTCGTGCTCGCAACCCTCGGTATCGGCCAGGCGATCGTCTGGGCGGCGGCGCTCAGCTACCTCGGCCTGGGCGCGCAGCCGCCCGCTGCCGAATGGGGCGCCATGCTGGCCGCGGGTCGCACCTATCTCGCGACCGCCTGGTGGATGACGGTCTTCCCCGGGCTCATGATCGTCGCCACGACCATCGCGACGACCGTGCTCGGCCGAGCACTCACCCGACGCGGAAGGGGCGAATGATGACGGATGCACCCGTACCCGTGCTCGACGTCGCAGACCTCAGCGTCGGCTTCGGCCCGACCGAAGTCGTGCATGGAGTGAGCCTCACGATCTCGCCCGGTGAATGCGTCGCGATCGTCGGCGAGTCGGGCTCGGGCAAGTCGGTGACGGCTCGGGCCCTGCTCGGTCTGGCCGGCCCCCGATCTCTCGTCTCATCGCAGCGGCTGCGCATCGCGGGGCGGGAGTTGGGCGCGGCGACTGAACGCGAGTGGCGCCGCGTCCGCGGCCGCCACGCCGGGCTCATCCTGCAGGACGCGCTCGTCTCGCTCGACCCGCTCCGCCCCGTCGGTCGCGAGATCGAGGATCCACTCCGCATCCACGAACGGATGCCGGCGGCTGTGCGCCGCGCCCGGGTGCTCGAGCTCCTCGCCGACGTCGGCATGCCCGACCCGGCGCTCGCCACCGGCCGGCGATCCGGCGAACTGTCCGGTGGCCTCCGCCAGCGCGCCCTCATCGCGGCCGCCATCGCACTCGACCCGCCGCTCCTCATCGCCGACGAACCCACGACCGCCCTCGACGTCACCGTGCAGGCGCGCATCCTCGCGCTCATCGCCGACATCCGCGCCCGCGGCACGGGTGTGCTGCTCATCAGCCATGATCTGGCCGTCGTCGGGCAGCTCGCCGACCGCATCCTCGTCATGCGCGAGGGCCAGGTCATCGAGCAGGGAACGGCCCGCGAGGTACTGGAGTCACCCCGGGAGGCGTACACGAAGGCGCTCATCGCGGCAGTGCCGTCGGACACCCCGCGCGGTGCTCGACTGTCGGCGCTGTCGGCCCTGCCTGCGCCGATCGGCCACGCAGCGCCGAGCCGTGTTCCGCCGGCGGCCGCGGCGGCGATGCCCGCGGCGCCGCCCTCCGCAGCACCTCCGCTGCTCTCGCTCGCGCACGTCACCAAGACGTTCGCGATCCCGGGCGGCCGCTTCGCCGCAGTCGACGACGTGTCACTGTCACTTCATCGGGGCGAGACGCTCGGCCTCGTCGGCGAATCCGGCTCGGGCAAGACGACCGTCGCGCGGCTCGCGCTCGCACTCACGGCGCCCGACAGCGGCACGGTGCACCTCGACGGCGAGGAGTGGTCGGCACTCGACGAGCGGCACCGTCGGCCCTCACGCCACCGCATCGGCGCGATCTACCAGGACGCCCTCAGCTCGTTCGACCCGAGGTGGGACGTCGGCCGCATCCTCACCGACGCCGCACGCGCCGCTCACCGCGGCTCGCCGACCCCCGACGTCGCGACCCTGCTCGATCAGGTCGGGCTCGCGGCATCCGTCGCCGGGCGAAAGCCCGTGACCCTCTCAGGCGGCCAGCGGCAGCGGGTCTCGATCGCCCGGGCACTCGCCGCGTCACCCGAGCTGTTGATCTGCGACGAGCCCGTCTCGGCGCTCGACGTGACGATCCAGGCGCAGATCCTCGATCTGCTCGACGATCTCCAGCGCGAGCGCGGCCTCGCGCTCCTCTTCATCTCGCACGACCTCGGCGTCGTGCACCACATGGCCGATCGGGTCGCGGTGATGCGGGCCGGTCGCATCGTCGAGACCGGCGAATCCGAGCGGGTCTTCGCGCGGCCGGAGCATCCGTACACCGCCCAGTTGGTGGCCGATTCGCCGCGACTCGCGTACTGAGCCGCAGGGCCGAGGGTCGGCGACACCGCCCAGACTGCGTTCAGCGCGCTCTCGGGTAGGCTGGATCGTCGCACATTCAGGCACCTCACCACAGACACGGTGCCGCATACATCGAACCGGAGCATCATGACCGACACCGCTCGCATTCCCGACAAGCCCGCTCTCGAAGGCCTCGAATCGGTCTGGGGAGGCGCTTGGGAGCGCGAAGGCACCTACCGGTTCGATCGCGATTCGGCCACGCGGGAGTGCATGTACTCGATCGACACTCCCCCGCCGACGGCTTCCGGCTCGCTCCACATCGGCCACGTGTTCTCGTACACCCACACCGACGTCGTGGCGCGGTATCAGCGCATGCGGGGTAAGAGCGTCTTCTACCCCATGGGCTGGGACGACAACGGGCTGCCCACCGAACGCCGCGTGCAGAACTACTACGGTGTGCGCTGCGACCCGACGCTCCCCTACATCGAGGGCTTCGTGCCGCCGTTCGAGGGGGGCGAGGGCAAGTCGACGAAAGCCGCCGATCAGGTGCCGATCAGCCGCCGCAACTTCATCGAGCTCTGCGAACGCCTGACCGTCGAAGACGAGCAGCAGTTCGAAGCCGTCTGGCGCCAGCTCGGCCTCTCGGTCGACTGGACCCAGACCTACCGCACCATCGGCGATGAGTCGTTGTTCGCTTCGCAGCTGGCGTTCATTCGCAACATCGAGCGGGGCGAGGCGTACCAGGCGCTTGCACCGACCCTGTGGGACGTCACGTTCCGCACCGCCGTCGCCCAGGCCGAGCTCGAAGACCGCGAGCAGCCGGGCCACTACCACCGCGTCTCGTTCCACAAACCCGATGGCGGCACCGTCGACATCGAGACGAGCCGCCCCGAGCTCATCCCCGCGTGCGTCGCACTCGTCGCGCACCCCGACGACGAGCGCTACCAGCCGCTCTTCGGCACCACGGTCACGACGCCCGTCTTCGGCGTCGAGGTGCCCGTGCTCGCCCACCACCTCGCGCAGAAAGACAAGGGCACCGGCATCGCGATGATCTGCACGTTCGGTGACATCACCGACGTCGTGTGGTGGCGCGAACTCGACCTCCCGAACCGCGCGATCATCGGCTTCGACGGCCGGGTCATCGCAGATGCCCCCGACGTCATCACCTCCGAGGCCGGCCTCGCCGCGTATGCAGAGCTCGCGGGCAAGACGACGTTCTCGGCCAAGCAGGCCGTCGTGCAGCTCCTCCGCGACTCGGGCGACCTGCTCGCCGACCCGAAGGCGATCACCCACCCGGTGAAATTCTTCGAGAAGGGCGACAAGCCGCTCGAGATCGTCTCCACCCGTCAGTGGTACATCAGGAACGGCGCCCGCGACGAGGCGCTGCGCGAGCGTCTGCTCACCCATGGCCGCGAGATCGACTGGCACCCCGACTTCATGCGCGTGCGCTACGAGAACTGGGTGGGCGGACTCTCGGGCGACTGGCTCGTCTCCCGCCAGCGCTTCTTCGGCGTGCCGATCCCCGTGTGGTACCCGCTCGACGATGCGGGCGACCCGAAGTTCGACGAGCCGATCGTCGCGACCCGCGAGCTGCTGCCCGTCGACCCGTCGTCGGCGGCGGCACCCGGCTTCGACGAAGCCCAGCGCGGTGTCCCCGGCGGCTTCATCGGCGAGCACGACGTCATGGACACGTGGGCGACTTCCTCGCTCACCCCGCAACTCGCGGGCGGCTGGGAGCGCGACCCCGAGCTGTTCGAACTCGTCTTCCCGTACTCCCTGCGCCCGCAGGGTCAAGACATCATCCGCACCTGGCTCTTCTCGACGACCCTGCGCGCCGAACTCGAGCACGGTGTCGCGCCATGGTCCAACGCCTCGATCTCGGGCTTCATCGTCGATCCCGATCGCAAGAAGATGTCGAAGTCCAAGGGCAACGTCGTCACCCCGGCAGGCCTCCTCGAACAGCACGGCTCCGACGCGGTGCGCTATTGGGCGGCATCCTCCCGTCTCGGCACCGACGCGGCCTTCGACCCGCAGAACCCCACGCAGGTCAAGATCGGCCGACGCCTCGCCATCAAGGTGCTGAACGCGGCGAAGTTCATCCTCACCTTCGACGGTCGGGCGGATGCCCCGGTGTCCGTGCCGGTCGACCGCAGCATGCTCGCCGAGCTCGCCGTCGTCGTCGACCGCGCCACGCGCGCCCTCGACGCCTACGACCACGCCCGCGCCCTCGAGCTCGCAGAGACCTTCTTCTGGACCTTCTGCGACGACTACCTCGAGCTCGTGAAAGAGCGTGCGTACGGTGCGGCGAGCTCCGAGCAGGCCTCAGCGGTCGCCGCGCTGAAGACCGCGCTCGATGTACTGCTGCGCCTCTTCGCCCCGGTCATCCCGTTCGCGACCGAAGAAGCATGGCGCTGGTCGCATGACGGCTCCGTGCACGTGTCACAGTGGCCGACCGTCGACGACCTCGCCGCGCGTGGTGAGGCGGGCGTCGAGTTGCTCGAGCTCGCGAGCCTCGCGCTGACCGGCATCCGGCGCGCCAAGACCGATGCGAAGGCGTCGCAGAAGACGCCGGTCTCGAGCGCCGCGATCGCGGCGTCGGCAGCGACGATCCCGCTGCTGGAGTCGGTCGAATCAGATCTGCGTGCGGTGGGGCGCATCGCCGAGCTCAGCTTCGTCGAAGCTGAGACGTTCGAAGTCCGCGACGTCGTCTTCGAGGCGCCGTCGGAATAGGGGGAACCATGAGTTACGAGATACGGGCAGCCGGTGACGACGACTTCTTCGGATGGCTGCCGCTGTTCGAGGCGTACTGCCGCTTCTACGAAACCGAACTCGACGACGCCAAGGCGCTGATCGTCTGGAATTGGATCCGCGACGAGGCCGAGCCGCTCACGGCCGCACTGGCCGTCGATGACGAGGGCCGGCCCATCGGGCTCGCCCACTTCCGGGCCGTGCCCAATACGTTGACCGCGACCCGCGGCATGTACCTCGATGACCTGTACGTCGACGAAGGTGCACGCGGTTCGGGCATCGGCAAGTCGCTCATCGAGTTCGTGCACGCTCGTGCAGCAGAGATCGGCCACGGTGGGGTCAGCTGGATCACTGCAGATGACAACGCCGAATCGCAACGCCTCTACGATCAGCTCGCCGAGCGCACCAGCTGGGTGACCTACGAGATGGATGCGTGATGCGACTCGGCACTCGCTGGGCGTTCGGCACCGTGCCGCCGGCATCCGTGCCCGCTGAGCTTCGCGAGCGCATCGCGGCCGCTGAGACAGCCTTCACCGGTGACGGCGCGAATCGTCACTGGACGCTCACCTGGCTCGAGGGTCGACCGATCGCCGAGCTCGACGATGGCACCGTGGTGCGCGAGACGATCATCGATGCGAACGACGCCGACGAGGATTGGTAGCGGGCCGACGACTTCCACCGTCGGGCTCGCTACGCGTGCGCGATGATCTCGCCGTGCGGCATGAGCAGCCAGCCGTCTTCGTCGGCCGCCCATGCACGCCACGCCTCGGCGATTCGACGCAGTTCTTCGGGGTTCGAATGACCCGATTCGATCGCGTGCGCCGCGAACTGCGACTCGGTCGCGCGCTCGGCCCACGAACCGCCCCACCATTCGCGTTCGAGGTCGGTCGCGAACACCCAGGTCGTACCCGTCGCGGCGATGTCGGTGAAGCCCGCCTCACGTGCCCAGGCTTTCAGGCGGCGACCGGCATCGGCCTCACCGCCGTTCCACTCGTGCACCGCGTGGTAGAGCTCGAGCCAGCGAGTGAGGCCGGGTGAGACCGGGTTCCAGATCACGCCGCCGTAGTCGACGTCGCGCGCCGCGACGATGCCACCGGGCTTCGTGACCCGGCGGAACTCGCGCAGCGCCTCGACCGGGCGACCGAGGTGCTGCAGCACCTGGTGCGCATGCACGATGTCGAAGGAGTCGTCCTCGAACTCGAGCGCGTAGGCGTCGCCGACCCTGAACTCGACGTCGGCGACGCCCTCGCTCTGCGCGAGACCCGCCGCGCGCGCGACGACATCGGCCGACGAGTCGATGCCGATGACGGAGCCGGGCCGCACCCGACGGGCGAGATCGATGGTGATCGTGCCGGGTCCGCTGCCGACGTCGAGCACTCGCTCGCCCTCACGCAGGTGCGGCACGAGGTAGGCCGCAGAGTTCTCCACCGTGCGCCAGGAGTGCGTTCGCAGCACGCTCGCGTGGTGGCCGTGGGTGTACTCGTCTCGTGGAGCGTTCTCGGGCCGATCGGTGCGCATATCCCGAGCCTATGCTCCTCGCCGACGGTGCGACACGAACTACGGTGGTTGGATGAGCGACCCATCGAACCCGTTCCTCGAGCCGAGCCCCCTGCCCTATCGGCTCCCCCTCTTCGCCCTCATTCGCCCAGAGCACTATCGGGAAGCGATCGAGCGCGGCATGCGCGAGCAGCGCGCAGCGGCCGAAGCGATCGCCATGAATGACGAACCGCCCACGTTCGAGAACACGATCATCGCGCTCGAGCGCTCGAGCGCCCTCCTCCGCCGGGTTCTTCCCGTGTTCGAGAACGCGAGCTCGGCCGACAGCAATGCTTCGATCGACGCGATCGAGGCCGAGTTCGCTCCGCTTCTCGCGGAGCACCGCGATGCGATCCGGCTGGACCCCCGCCTCTACGCCCGGATCGTCGAGCTGCACTCCGCCCGAGACGGACTCGGCCTCGACGCCGAGTCCGCGTATCTACTGGAGCGGTACCACCGCGAAGCCACGCTCGCGGGCGCCGCCCTCGAACCCGCCGAACGAGCCGAGCTGACTGCGCTGAATGCGCAGATCTCACGACTCACGACCGGATTCCAACAGCGCCTCCTCGCCGACACGAACGAGCTCGCGCTGCACATCGTCGAGGCTGATGAGCTCGCGGGCCTCGACGAGAGCCGGCGCTCGGCGGCGCGCGAGGCCGCCGTCGCCCGCGGTCTCGAAGGCTGGCTCATCACCCTCGTGCTGCCGACGGCGCAGCCCGCTATCGCCTCGCTCTCTCACGACGAGGTGCGCGATCGGCTCTTCACCGCTTCACGGTCGCGCGGATGTCGCGGCGGCGACCACGACACCCGCGAGACGCTGCTCCAACTCGTGCGGATCCGAGCCTCGCGGGCACGGTTGCTCGGCTTCGCGGACCACGCGTCAGCGGTGACCGTCGACGAGACGGCCGGTGCTCCTGAGGCGGTCGCCGACCTCCTCGCCCGCCTGGTGCCGGCCGCAACGCAGAATGCCCGTCAGGAGGCGGCCGCGCTCACCGAACGCGCGGCTCGGCTCGGTTGGCGCAGCGTCGAGGCGTCGGACTGGGCGATTCACACCGAAGCGGTGCGACGTGAGCGTTTCGACGTCGACCTGCAGGCGATGCGCCCGTATCTCGAGTTCGATCGCGTGCTCACCGAGGGCGTCTTCCACGCCGCAACGCTGCTGTACGGAGTGCGCTTCACCGAACGCACCGACCTCGTCGCCTACCACCCCGACACCCGGGTCTTCGAAGTCTTCGACGACGACGACAGCCCGGTCGGCCTGTACCTGATCGACCCGTACGCGCGCGACTCCAAGCGCGGCGGTGCCTGGATGAGCTCGCTCGTCGAGCAGTCCGACCTCGAAGCGACGCTTCCCGTGGTCGTGAACAACCTCAACGTTCCGAGGCCCGCGTCCGGTGAGCCGACCCTGCTCACCTTCGATGAGGCCGAGACGCTGTTCCACGAGTTCGGCCATGCGCTGCACGGCCTTTTCGCGAGGGTCGCGTTCCCCTCGTCGGCCGGCACCAACGTCTATCGCGACTTCGTCGAGCTGCCGAGCCAGGTCAACGAGTTGTGGCTGCTTCGACCGGAGGTGCTCGAGCACTTCGCCCGGCACGTCGAGACGGGCGAGCGAATGCCGCAGACCCTCGTCGATCGCCTGCTCGCGTCGCGCACCTTCAACGAGGGTTTCTCGACGACCGAGTACCTTGCCGCTGCGGCTCTCGACCAGGCATGGCACCGTCTCTCCCCCGACGACGCCGCCGCGGTGACCGACGTCGCCGCCTTCGAACGACAGGCACTGGCCGCCGTGGGCCTCGACGACCCGCTCGTGCCCCCGCGCTACTCGAGCACCTATTTCGCCCATATCTTCGCCGGCGGCTACGACGCCGGGTACTACTCGTACATCTGGAGCGAGGTGCCGGGCGCCGACATCATGGCGTGGTTCGAGCAGCAGGGCGGTGCGACGCGTGCCAACGGCGATCGATTCCGGGCGGAGATCCTCGAGCCGGGCGGCTCACGCGACCCGCGCGAATCGATC
This sequence comes from Agromyces sp. Y182, assembly GCF_059445385.1. Taxonomy (NCBI): domain Bacteria; kingdom Bacillati; phylum Actinomycetota; class Actinomycetes; order Micrococcales; family Microbacteriaceae; genus Agromyces; species Agromyces sp. Y182. The sequence goes on from NZ_JCAIUF010000002.1 coordinate 559,645, forward strand.
CGGCGTCTGCTCGGGCGCGAACCCGACATCGCCCCGCTCCTGGCACGACGGGGCCTCGCCTGAGCGTCGCTCACGCCACCTCCGACGCGCTCTCCGAGGAGACCTGGCGACGAATACGCTCCTCGTTCCGAGTCGTCCGTCTGATCTCGGACTTCGGGGAATCTGTCGACGGCACGCGCGGCGGCGCCGACCGCGGTGACGCGATGACCAGCGCGACCGCTCCTGCACCGAGCACGAGGCCGACGAGGGTCGCCGGCGTGAACGGGTCGGCGAAGAGGATCGCGCCGGCGACCGCGGCAGTGGGGGCCACCAGATACAGAAGCGCATTCAACGCGGTGATGCCGAGGCGACGGAGAAGGTACCAGTAGAGCGCGTAGCCGAGGAGTGTGGGGACCACAGCGATCACGAGCGTCGAGACCCAGAACGCGGCTGTGGCAGGCGGGGCGAACGTTCCCGTGACGGCGGCGAGGAGCGCCACTGCCACGAGGGTGACGGACGAGTGCACGGTGAGGGTCGCGAACACGGAGAGGCGAGCCGAGGTGCGCCGCTCAAGGAACGTGGCGGTGACGAGGCTGGCCAGTGCGACGAGCGGGAGGAGGTACGCGGGCGTGGGAGACCCCGCGGCCAAGGCGTCGGCCGCCACGATGAGCGCCACCCCCACCGCGCCGAGCACCAGGCCGAGCCATTGGAGCGCACGGACGCGAAGGCCGAGGAGCGGGCCGACGAGGGTCGCCACGACAAGAGGTTGGACCGCATCGATGAGCGCGGTCGTTCCCGACGACACACCGGCGCCGACGGCCAGGTAGATCGGGACGACGTAGCCGAACTGTGCGAAGAATCCGATCGTGAGGTGCGGACGGATGTCGCGCCATGGCGGAAACACGAGCGGACGTCGTCGGACGTTCGCCGCGGCGATGACGATCAGGAGGATGACCCCGACGGTGAGGTATCGCCAGAACAGGACTGTCAGAGCCGGAGCAGCGTCGGTGCCGATCTTCGCGATCACGAAGCCAGAACTCCAAGCCAGGACGAACGTGACGGATGCACCAATGAGAAGGAGGCATCTCGGTATACCGGTCTGTTTACTCATTCGAACGAGTATACAGAGCGGTATAGTGGAGCCATGACCGCCGAGAATCTGCCCGAAGCGCTTCCTCACTACACGCCGGGAGCAGAGCGCGTGCTCGCCGCGGCATCCGAGCTCTTCTACCGTGAGGGAATCCACGCCGTGGGTGTCGACACCATCGCAGCCGCGGCAGGGGTGACGAAGAAGACGCTCTACGACCGGTTCGGATCGAAAGAGGCGCTCGCCGTCGCGTACCTGCGCGGGCGCGACGCGCGGTGGCGTGAGTACCTTGAACGCGAACTCGCACAAGAGCCTCCGGGAAGCGTCGAACGCATCCTGGCAGTGTTCGACATCGCGGGCCGGTGGGCGATCGACAACTGCGGCAAAGGGTGCAGCGCCATCAACGCCCGGGCCGAGATGGACGACGCGACGTCGCCCATTGCTGTCGAAGCCATCCGCCAGAAGAAATGGCTGCGGGATGTCTTCGAGCAACTCTGCCGCGATGCGGCGATCGCCGATGCCGAACGCGTCGCCAAGAGTCTGATGCTGCTCTACGAGGGCGGCCTGGTGACTACCGGCATGGGCACGTTCGCCGAACCGTTCGCGGCGGCACGGGATGCGGCGGCCCTGCTCCTCACGTTGAGTGCGGGCGGGCAGCGACCCGACGATGGTGCCTGAAACGACGGATGCCTCGTGCAGGCGTGCTGCACGAGGCATCCGTCGAGACGGAAGACGACTCAGATCGCGAAGCCGAGCGCCCGCATCATGTCGCGGCCGTCGTCGGTGATGCGCTCGGGACCCCACGGCGGCATCCACACCCAGTTGATGCGGAACGCGTCGACGGTGCCGTCGAGCGCCTCAGCGGTCTGCTCTTCGATCACGTCGGTGAGGGGGCATCCGGCGCTCGTGAGCGTCATGTGGATGACGAGGGCGTCGTTCTCGTCGTCCCAGCCGAGGTCGTAGATGAGGCCGAGGTCGACGATGTTGACCCCGAGCTCGGGGTCCATGACGTCTTTCAGCGCTTCTTCGACCTGGTCGTAGCGCTCTGGGGCGAGTGTGGTGACCATAGTGTGATTCTACCCTCGCCCTATTCGGCCGGCACCGCTTCGGCCACGGCCGTCTCGGCGACCTGGTACCGGTCGTAGCCCTCGTCTTCGAGTCGGTCGGCGAGCTCGGGGCCGCCCTGCTCGGCGATGCGGCCCGCCACGAAGACGTGCACGAAGTCGGGCTTGATATAGCGCAGGATGCGCGTGTAGTGCGTGATCAGCAGGACACCGAGGCCGGTGCTCGAGTGCGCCCGATTGACGCCCTCGGAGACGACCTTCAGCGCGTCGACGTCGAGACCCGAGTCGGTCTCATCGAGCACGGCGAACTTCGGCTTCAGCAGTTCGAGCTGCAGGATCTCGTTGCGCTTCTTCTCGCCGCCCGAGAAGCCCTCGTTGACGTTGCGCTCGGCGAACGCCGAGTCCATCTTGAGGTTCGACATCGACTCGCGCACGTCTTTGATCCAGCCGCGGATCGGAGGCGCCTCGCCGTCGATCGCCGTCTTGGCGGTGCGGAGGAAGTTCGTGACCGTCACGCCCGGAATCTCGACGGGGTACTGCATCGCGAGGAAGAGGCCGGCGCGTGCGCGTGCGTCGACCGACATCTCGAGCACGTTCTCACCGTCGAGCAGGATCTCGCCCTGGACGACCTTGTACTTCGGGTGGCCGGCGATCGTGTACGCGAGGGTCGACTTGCCCGACCCGTTGGGGCCCATGATCGCGTGGATCTCGCCCTCGTTGATGACGAGGTCGACGCCGCGGAGGATCTCGCGGGTGCCCTGGTCGGTCTCGACGTTGACGTGGAGGTTCTTGATCTCGAGAACGGACATGTTCGTAGTGGTCTCTTTCGGTTGCCGGCCGTTCCGGGCCGGAGGAGTGGGTCAGACGGTCAGTGTGACCATGGGGTCGATGTGGACGTCGCCGTCTCTGAGCTCGACCTGGTAGACCGGGACGGGCTCGTACGCGGGCAGCGTCAACGGCTTGCCCGTCTTCAGGGAGAACATGGAGCCGTGGGCCCAGCACTCGAGGGTGTCGTCTTCGACGAAACCTTCGGCCAGCGAGATGTCGCCGTGCGTGCAGGTGTCGCCGATGGCGTAGATCTCGCCTGCGGCGTCTTTCACCACGGCGATGGGAACGCCCTCGAGCACGAACCGCGAGGCCTCGTTCACGGCGAGGTCGTCGGCTGAGCAGACACGAACGGATGCCACGTCAGCGACCTTCCAGTTCGGCCTCGATGGCCGCGGTCAGGCGGGCTTCGAGGTCGGCCGAGCCGATCTTCTGCACGATGTCGGTGAGGAAGCCGCGCACGACGAGTCGACGTGCTTCGTCTTCACTGATGCCGCGAGCCATCAGGTAGAACAGCTGCTCGTCGTCGAAGCGGCCGGTGGCACTCGCGTGCCCGGCGCCTTCGATGTCGCCGGTCTCGATCTCGAGGTTCGGCACGGAGTCGGCGCGAGTGCCCTCGGTGAGCACGAGATTGCGGTTCTGCTCGTAGCTGTCGGTGCCGGTTGCGGCGTTGCCGATCAGTACGTCGCCGACCCAGACGCTGCGCGCGCCGGCACCCTGCAGCGCGCCCTTGTAGGTGACGCGGCTCTTGGTGTGCGGTGCGTCGTGGTGCACGTACACCTGCTGCTCGAGGTGCTGGCCGGCGTCGGCGAAGTAGAGGCCGAGGGCCTCGATGTCGGCGCCCTGCTCGGCAAGGTGGGTCGACGGGTTCACCCGCACGACCTTGCCGCCGAGGGAGACGACGATGTGCTTGAGGAACGCATCGCGGCCGAGGCGGGCGAACTGGCTCGAGAGGTGCACGGCCTCGTCGTCCCACTCCTGCAGCGAGACGACGGTGAGGGATGCCCCGTCGCTGACGAGGATCTCGACGTTCTCGCTGAGGCGGGCGGCACCCGCGCCGGCGAGCACCACGAATCCGCGGCTGTTCGGCGCGGCCTCGATGACGGTGTGCGCGGCGCGCGGGGCGTCGCCGAGACCGGTGCGGGTCACGAACGCGATCTTCTCGTCTTCGCCGGTGACGGAGACGAGGAGGGCCTCGCCGAAGTTCGACCACGCGTTGGCGCTCGCGCGCTCTTCGGGCGTGCCCGCCGCGCCGATGCGGGCGTCGTCGCGCGGGATGTACGAGAAGGCGATGCCCGAGACATCCGCGCCGTCTTGAGCCTGTCGAAGGGTCGTCTCGATCGGAAGTCGCGAACCGTCGAGCTCTCCGCCGGTGAGGTCGGCGAAGGTCGCGACCGGGGAGAGCTTCCACTCGCGCTCGCGTCCGTTGACGGGCTCGAAGTCGTCGACGTTCACCGAGCGGAACCGCTCGGAGCGGGTCTGCACGGGCACGAAGGCGCCGTCGGAGTGCGCGACGAGGCCGTGTTGCCCGGGAGTGGCCAAAGGGGATGAACGCTGTGTTGTGCTGGTCATCTGATCGGTCATTCCTAGCCGACGCTGCCTTCCATGCCCATCTCGATGAGCTTGTTGAGTTCCATGGCGTATTCCATGGGGAGTTCACGCGCGATCGGCTCGATGAAGCCGCGCACGATCATCGACATGGCCTCGGTCTCGTCGATGCCACGGCTCATGAGGTAGAAGAGCTGCTCCTCGCTGACCTTCGAGACCGTGGCCTCGTGGCCGAGCTTCACGTCGTCGACGCGGATGTCGATCGCCGGGTAGGTGTCGGAGCGAGAGATCGTGTCGACGAGCAATGCGTCGCAGACGACGCTGTTCGCCGAGTGATGCGCGTTGGCGTCGATGCGAACCTCGCCGCGATAGCCCGCTCGGCCGCCGCCGCGCGCGATCGACTTCGAGACGATCGACGACTGCGTATACGGCGCCATGTGGATCATCTTGGCGCCGGCGTCCTGGTGCTGGCCGGGGCCCGCGAAGGCGACGGAAAGCGTCTCGCCCTTGGCGTGTTCGCCCATGAGGAAGATCGACGGGTACTTCATCGTGACCTTGGAACCGATGTTGCCGTCGACCCACTCCATGGTCGCGCCTTCGGCAGCAGTCGCACGCTTGGTCACGAGGTTGTACACGTTGTTCGACCAGTTCTGGATCGTCGTGTAGCGAACGCGGGCGTTCTTCTTCACGATGATCTCGACGACGGCCGAGTGCAGCGAGTCGCTCTTGTAGATCGGCGCCGTGCAGCCTTCGATGTAGTGCACGTAGCTGTCTTCGTCGGCGATGATGAGCGTGCGCTCGAACTGGCCCATGTTCTCGGTGTTGATGCGGAAGTAGGCCTGCAGCGGGATCTCGACGTGCACGCCCTTCGGGACGTAGACGAACGAGCCGCCCGACCAGACGGCCGTGTTGAGCGCGGCGAACTTGTTGTCGCCCGCCGGGATCACGGTGCCGAAGTACTCCTCGAAGACCTCGGGGTGCTCGCGCAGCGCGGTGTCGGTGTCCATGAAGATGACACCCTGACGCTCGAGCTCTTCGTTGATCTGGTGGTAGACCACTTCGGACTCGTACTGGGCGGCGACGCCCGCGACGAGGCGCTGGCGCTCGGCCTCGGGGATGCCGAGGCGCTCGTAGGTGTTCTTGATGTCGTCGGGCAGGTCTTCCCAGGTCTGGGCCTGCTTCTCGGTGGAGCGGACGAAGTACTTGATGTTGTCGAAGTCGATGTCCGACAGGTCGGCACCCCAGGTGGGCATGGGCTTGCGCTCGAAGAGCTGCAGCGCACGCTGGCGTCGTTTGAGCATCCAGTCGGGCTCGTTCTTCAGCCCTGAGATGTCGGCGACCACCTCGGGCGAGATACCGCGTCGGGCGGATGCCCCGGCGGCGTCGGAGTCGGCCCAACCGAACTCGTACGTACCGAGTCCTTCGAGTTCTGGGCGGTCGATCAATACGTCCGTCATGCTCTCCCTCTTCTCCTCCCGTGCAACCGGCTATCAGGCCGGCCCATTCCCCTCGTGAGTCGAGGCGCTCATTGAGTGGGTGATGATGTGCCCGGTGGCTTCAGTGCGAACCTAAGATGGCTGGTGGCTCATCACGCGCGGTTTCGCGCGGTCGGCGAGCCTGCCAACCAGTCAAGTCTATAGGGTCGCAGGGGGCGCGGGGCAGGACTCCCAGCGCCGTCACAGCGCGACCAGGATCAGGATCGAACCCGCGTGACCCGCACTCTCCGCACCTTCGCCTGGGCCTCGTTCATCGCCCAGGTCACGATCATCGCGACGGGCGGCGCGGTGCGTCTGACGGGCTCTGGCCTCGGATGTCCCACTTGGCCCACGTGCACGGCCGACTCGCTCGTGCCGACCGACGAGCTCAGCTACCACTCCCTCATCGAGTTCGGCAATCGCATGATGACGGGCGTCGTCGGCATCATCGCCCTCGTCGTCTTCCTGCTGGTCTGGCGCATCCGACGCGAGCGCCGCGACCTCTTCGCGCTCTCCTTCATCGTCGGTGTCGGAATCGTCGCCCAGGCGATCGTCGGCGGCATCACGGTCTGGACGGGCCTGAACCCGTTCATCGTCGGGTTCCACTACCTTTCATCGCTCGCCCTGGTCTGCGTGACGGCCGCATTCCTCGACCGCATGGACTCCCTCCCAGGGCCTCGGGAGCGGGCCGTGCCCGGCTGGTACGCAGCGCTCACGCACGGCGTGACGGCCGTGCTGCTCGTCTCGATCGTGTTCGGCGTGCTGACCACCGGCTCGGGCCCGCACTCCGGCGACTCGGCGGCGGGCCGCAGCGGCTTCGACTCCGAGATCCTCGAGCACATCCACGCTTGGCCGGGCTACGCCCTCCTCGCCCTGACGATCGTGCTCGTGGTCGCCGCATGGCGCCTGCAGCTGCCGACGCTCCGCTGGTCGATCGCGCTCCTCGCCATCGAGCTCGTCCAGGTCGCGGTCGGCCTGTACCAGGCTCGCAACGGCCTGCCCGCCTTCGCGGTCGGTGTGCATATGGTGCTCGCTGCATTGACGGCTGCGGCGATGACCCTCGTCGTCCTGCACCTGAAGCGCCCGGTCTCCGCAGCGGTCGAGTCGGGTGAGAACGCCGCGGCCGCGGCATCCGCTCGCTGACCGCCACCGGGCCGGTATTCTTCATCTGCCCGGACGCGGTCCGAATATCCACTCCGATTCGGCGCAGATCTCCGACATCATGCGGCGCGGAGGTGCAGCCCCTGACCAACCGCGCGGACGATGCGATCCTGCACGCCCGGCCAGTCGTCGATCACCTGCCGGTAGCCCACACGGATCACGTGGTAGCCGCGCAGCAGGAGCGCGGCATCATGGGCGTTGTCTTCGATCCGTTGCTCGCCGACGTGATGCCCACCGTCGATCTGCAGGACGAGACGCTCACCGAGCAGGAAGTCGACACGATGCCCCTCGATCCATGCCTGCGGCACGATCCGAATGCCGAGCCATCGCAGTCGCTGGAAGACGAGCGTCTCGAGCCCGGAATCGGCGAACATGTTCGCGGCGGCGAGCAGTTCGCGCGCCTGACCGACGAGCGGAAGGCGGGCGAGCAGGTCATACGCCACGAGTCCCTTGCTCAGGGACGACTCCCACACGGCCAGCGCTGCCTCGAACGGCTGGCACGCGGCGACGAGTGCAAGCGTGTTCTCGATCGGATCCATCAACGAGTCGGGATGTCTCGGCAGCAGCGGCTTCGCCCAATGCACGGTGCCGTGGATCGCCGGCACCGCGGCATGCGGATCGGCCGCGACGTGGATGTGCGGGTGCGAGAGCACCCATAGTCCGAGGCGCCGCGCCTGCGTGATGCAGGTGAGTACGACCCCTGCCTTCGCGGCCGCGATGAGCGGCGTCGGGTAGAGCCAACCAGTTTCGCCTCACCCGAACGACGCGACCTCGATCGATGGCGATTCGGAGGTGATGCCGTGAGAATCCAGCGGCCTGGAGGCTCGTCGCCCTGGCCACTCCTCCGTGACGTCGCAACTGCTGTTCGAGATCATGCATGACGTCGACGATGCCGTCGCCTCGCCTGGCGATGCGCCGTGTGCGCCGAGCTGTGGCGTACCGGCCGGGATCACGCATGTGGAGGAGGAGTCGCCCACGCGCCCAACTTCGGAGATCTGCGCCGGATCGGCCGCAGATCACCGGATCACACCGCTCGGCCGCGATTGTCCGAAATTGCGGCGAGGGTCCGCGCGTCGCGACGGGTCAGAACGGCAGCAGCGGGTCGACGCCGATCGCGAGGAACAGCAGCGACAGGTACGCGATCGAGCCGTGGAAGACGCGCATCGGCGAGACCTGCTCGTGCCGGATCGCCAAGCTGTAGAGACGGTGCGTCTCGTAGATGAACCAGACGCCGGTGACCACTGCGACCGTCGAGTAGACGAGCCCCATGTCGGCGATCGGAATGAGCAGCAGCGAGCAGGCGACGGTGGCCCACGCGTAGAGGATGACCTGGAGACCCACCTGCGCTCGGCCGCGCACGACGGCGAGCATCGGCACGCCGGCGGCGGCGTAGTCGTCTCTGTACTTCATCGAGAGGGGCCAGTAGTGCGGCGGCGTCCAGAGGAAGATGATGAGGAAGAGGATGAACGGCGGCCAGCTGAGATCGCCGGTCACCGCTGCCCATCCGATGAGCACCGGCATGCAGCCGGCCACGCCGCCCCACACGATGTTCTGCGAGGTGCGGCGCTTCAGGATGAGGCTGTAGAACACGACGTAGAGCAGGATGGCGCCGAGCGAGAGCGCAGCCGCCAGCCAGTTGGTGAAGACCCAGAGCCAGACGATCGACGCGAGTCCGAGACCGTAGGCGAAGACGAGCGCTTCACGGTCGGTCAGTTCGCCTGTGACGAGCGGACGTCCCTGGGTGCGCTTCATGACGCGATCGATGTCGCGGTCGATGTAACAGTTGAACGCCCCGGCGGATCCGGCGCTCATGGCGCCGCCGATGAGCGTGGCGATCAGCAGCCAGAGGCCCGGCAACCCCTGCTCTGCAAGGATCATGGTCGGTGCCGTCACGACGAGCAGCAACTCGATGACCCGCGGCTTCGTCAGCGCAACGTACGCGGCGAGCTTGCGTCGTACGGTCATCGCCGGTCGGGTGTCTCGGGTCTGTACGGCTGCCTGCATCGTTCCTCTTCCGGCGCGCGGGCGCGCATCTGCCGCCACGCCCGAGTCCGATTCTATGACAACATGTGTCGCAGGGTTGGGTAAGCGCTTTCCTGCGCCATGCGGCCTCACTTCATCCTCCGAGGCCGGTGATCCTCCCGACACGTTCACGAAACGCGAGGAGTCCATATACTGGCAATGCGCGCCCGACGGCGCGGATTCGAATTGCCGTCCGGTGCGACGACCAACGGGTCATCCGCCGGACAACTCGCGCCGTAGCGAATTCCGCGGTGACGGGACATCGGTTCCCGGCGCCGTCCAATGACCGGAAGGAACGTACACCTCGTGGCAACTCTGCAGTGGGAACCCATCGACGACCAGGCGGTCGACACCGCCCGCGTACTCGCGGCCGACGCCGTCGAGAAGGTCGGCAACGGGCATCCCGGCACCGCGATGAGCCTCGCGCCCGCCGCCTACCTCCTCTTCCAGAAGATCATGCGACGCGACCCGTCCGACCACGCCTGGCTCGGCCGAGACCGCTTCATCCTCTCCGCAGGTCACTCCTCGCTCACCCAATACGTGCAGCTCTATTTCGCCGGTGACGGCCTCGAGCTCTCCGACCTCGAGGCGCTGCGCACCTGGGGCTCGAAGACACCCGGCCACCCCGAGTACGGCCACACCGCCGGCGTCGAGATCACCACCGGACCGCTCGGCCAGGGTCTCGCATCCGCCGTCGGCTTCGCCTACGCGGCGCGCTTCGAGCGCGGCCTCTTCGACCCCGAGGCCGCGGCGGGCACGAGCCCGTTCGACCACTTCGTGTACGTCATCGCGGGTGACGGCGACCTGCAGGAGGGCATCACGAGCGAGGCATCCTCACTCGCCGGCCACCAGCAGCTCGGCAACCTCGTCGTGATCTACGACTCCAACCAGATCTCCATCGAAGACGACACCAACATCGCCTTCACCGAGAACGTGGCCGAGCGCTACGAGGCCTACGGCTGGCACGTGCAGACGGTCGACTGGAAGAAGACCGGCCAGTACGTCGAAGACGTCGCCGAGCTGAACGCGGCCATCCAGGCTGCGAAGGGCGAGTCCTCGAAGCCGTCGATCATCATCCTGAAGACGATCATCGGCTGGCCCTCCCCGGGTAAGCAGAACTCCGGCAAGATCCACGGCTCGGCACTCGGCGCCGCCGAGCTCGCCGCGACGAAAGAGGTACTCGGCTTCGACCCCGAGCAGAGCTTCGTCGTCGCCGCCGAGGTCATCGACCACACGCGACTCGCCATCGAGCGCGGCGCAGCCGAGCACGCCGAATGGCAGCTCGCCTTCGACGCCTGGGCAGCGGCGAACCCCGACCGCAAGGCACTGCTCGACCGGCTCGAGGCCGGCGAGCTCCCCGACGACATCGAATCGGTGCTTCCCGTCTTCGACGGTGGCACCGAGGTGTCCACCCGTGCAGCGTCCGGCAAGGTCATCAACGCCCTCGCCGGCGTGTTGCCCGAGCTCTGGGGCGGTTCGGCCGACCTCGCCGAGTCGAACCTGACCACGATCAATGGCGCGGCCTCATTCATCCCGACCGAGTGGTCGACGCACGAGTTCGCGGGCGACCCCTACGGTCGAGTGCTGCACTTCGGCATCCGCGAGCACGCGATGGGCGCCATCGTCAACGGCATCGTGCTGCACGGCAAGACGCGCGCCTTCGGCGGCACCTTCCTGATCTTCAGCGACTACATGCGACCTGCAGTGCGTCTCGCCGCACTCATGAAGGCGCCCTCGATCTTCGTCTGGACGCACGACTCGGTCGCCCTCGGCGAAGACGGCCCGACACACCAGCCGGTCGAGCAACTCGCAACCCTGCGGGCGATCCCGGGCCTCACGGTCGTGCGGCCCGCCGACGCGAATGAGGTCGCGCACGCCTGGCTCGAGCTCCTGAAGCGCAGTGACGCTCCGGCCGGCATCGCTCTCACCCGTCAGAACATCCCGGTGTTCGAGCGCGGCGACGGCGAGGCATCCGGTGACACCCTCGCCGCTGCGTCGAACGTCTCGAAGGGCGCATACGTGCTCGCAGAGGCGGCCTCGGGCACGCCCGACGTGATCATCATCGCAACCGGCTCCGAGGTGCAGCTCGCCGTGGCCGCACGCGCCACGCTCGCGGCAGAGGGCATCGGCGCTCGCGTCGTCTCGGCGCCATCGCTCGAGTGGTTCGAGGAGCAGTCGGCCGAGTACCGCGAACAGGTGCTGCCCGCGAGCGTGACTGCTCGCGTGTCGGTCGAGGCCGGCCTCGCCCTCTCATGGCAGCGCTACCTCGGCAACCAGGGCCGCGCAGTATCGATCGAGCACTTCGGCGCCTCCGCCGACTACAAGACCCTGTTCCGCGAGTTCGGCATCACGGCCGAGGCCGTCGTCGCCGCCGCGAAGGAATCGCTCGCGTCGGCCTGACGCGCGCCAGAAGAGGAGACACTCCCATGACCAGCTCCCCCACCGCAGCACTCTCAGAGGCGGGCGTCAGCATCTGGCTCGACGACCTCTCGCGTGAACGCATCGCCTCGGGCGACCTCGCACGGCTCATCGCCGAACGCGACGTCGTCGGCGTGACCACCAACCCGACGATCTTCGCCGGCGCCCTCGCCAAGGGCGAGCGCTACGCCGAACAGGTGCACGCCCTCGCTGCAGCCGGCGCCGACGTCGACACCGCAGTCTTCGAGATCACGACCGACGACGTGCGCGACGCCGCCGACGTCTTCCGTCCGGTGTACGACCGCTCCAAGGGCTTCGACGGCCGCGTTTCCATCGAGGTCGCGCCTGGACTCGCACGTGACACCGCCGGCACGATCACCGAAGCCAAAACCCTCTGGGCGAAGGTCGACCGCCCCAACGTCATGATCAAGATCCCGGCGACGGTTGAGGGCCTCGACGCCATCACCGAAGCCATCGGCTCCGGTATCAGCGTCAACGTCACGCTCATCTTCAGCCTCGACAGGTACCGCGAGGTCATCGAGGCATACCTCGCCGGCCTCGAGCAGGCCAAGGCAGCGGGCATCGACCTCTCGACCATCCACTCGGTCGCCTCCTTCTTCGTGTCGCGGGTCGACACCGAGATCGACAAGCGACTCGTGGGCATCGGCACCGACGAGGCGCTCGCCTTGAAAGGCAAGGCCGGCATCGCAAATGCCCGCCTCGCCTACGAGCTCTTCGAGCAGCTGTTCGCGACCGAGCGTGCCGCCGCGCTCCTCGCTGCCGGCGCCAACCGCCAGCGTCCGCTCTGGGCGTCGACCGGCGTGAAGGACCCAGCGCTTCCCGACACCCTCTACGTGACCGAGCTCGTCGCGCCGGGTGTCGTGAACACGATGCCCGAGAAGACCCTCGAGGCGACCTTCGACCACGGGGTCATCGCCGGCGACACCGTCACCGGCGCGTACGCCGAGGCCGGCGCTGTGCTCGACGCGCTCGCGGGCGTGGGCGTCGACTACGACGACGTGACGCTCGTGCTCGAGAACGAGGGCGTCGACAAGTTCATCGTCTCGTGGAACGAACTCCTCGACACCGTCCGCGCAGCGCTGGAGGCAGCACGATGAGCTTCCGCATCTCCGTCAGCGGCGCCGCTGCCGACGCAGTGCGCCGCACCGTTCCCGGGCTCGTCGCCGACTTCGTGGCGAGCGGCATCACCGGTCAGGATGCCGCGCTCTGGGGTGCGGCCGCTGAAGAGGAGTCGGCGAAACGACTCGGTTGGACCGAGGCCGTCGCGGTCTCCCGTCCTCTCGTTCCCGAGATCGAAGCCCTCCGCGAGGAGCTCGAGGCGGCAGGCGTCGACCACATCGTGCTCGCGGGCATGGGCGGTTCATCGCTCGCCCCCGAGGTCATCACGCGAACGACGAACGCCGACCTCACGGTGCTCGACTCGACCGAACCCGGACAGGTTCGCGCCGCCCTCGCCGATCGGCTCGCGACATCCGCCCTCGTCGTTTCATCGAAGTCGGGGTCGACCGTCGAGACCGACAGCCAGCGCCGCATCTACGAGCAGGCGTTCCGCGATGCGGGCATCGACCCCGCCTCGCGCATCATCGTCGTGACCGACCCGGGCTCGCCCCTCGACGAGTCGGCACGCGCCACCGGGTACCGGGTCTTCAACGCTGATCCCAACGTCGGTGGACGCTACTCGGCGCTCACGGCGTTCGGGCTCGTGCCCTCGGGCCTCGCGGGCGTCGACATCGCCGAGGTCCTCGACGAGGCCGAGACGATCGAGCTCTCGCTCGCGATCGACAGCCCCGAGAACCCCGGACTCGTGCTGGGCGCCGCGATCGCGGCCACTCAGCCACTGCGCGACAAGCTCGGCATCATCGCCGACGGCACCCACATCGTCGGCTTCGCCGACTGGGCTGAACAGCTCATCGCCGAATCCACCGGCAAAGAGGGCACAGGGCTGCTTCCCGTCGTCCTCGGCGTTGACGCCCCCGAACTCGGCGAAGACCTCTCCGACCTTCAGATCGTGCGCCTCGTCGACGACGCGGGCGACGAGATCTTCGGCGACGACGGCTCGGGCGAGATCCGGGTCTCGGGCACCCTCGGCGCGCAACTGCTCGTCTGGGAGTACGCGACGGCGGTCGCCGGGCGAATCCTCGGCATCAACCCCTTCGACCAGCCCGACGTCGAATCGGCGAAGATCGCATCACGTGGACTCCTCGACGCCCGCCCCGAACCCGCGCCCGCGGCATTCGTGGAACAGGGCATCGAGGTGCGCGGCACGCCAGAGGTCATCGGCGCCTCCAGCGATCTCGCCTCGGCGATCGACGTACTGCTCGAAGAGCTCCCTGCGAACGGATACCTCTCGATCCAGGCGTATGTCGATCGCGTCGCGCACCCCGAGCTCGAGCGACTCCGCGACCTCCTGGCCGCACGCGCGGGTCGCCCGGTCACGTTCGGCTGGGGTCCCCGGTTCCTGCACTCGACCGGGCAGTTCCACAAGGGCGGTCCCGCGGTCGGCGCATTCCTGCAGATCACGCAGACGCCGGCCAAAGATCTCGCGATCCCCGATCGGCCGTTCACGTTCGGTCAGCTGATCGCCGCGCAGGCTTCGGGCGACGCGAGTGTGCTCGCCGAGCACGGTCGCCCGGTGCTCACCTTGACCCTCACCAACCCGTCGGCTGACACGGCGACCCTGTTCGACGTCGTCGACTGACCTTCCGGAGGAACGATGCAACCGGCCGCGATCACCGCGCAGCACAACCCGCTCCGCTCCCCCAAAGATTATCGACTGAACCGCATCGCGGGTCCGTCGAGCCTGATCATCTTCGGTGTCACCGGCGACCTGTCGCGCAAGAAGTTGATGCCGGCGGTCTACGACCTCGCGAACCGCGGTCTACTGCCGCCGGGCTTCGCCCTCGTCGGGTTCGCCCGACGCGATTGGGACGACCAGGACTTCGAAGCCGTCGTGCACGACTCGGTGAAGCAGTACGCTCGCACCGAGTTCCGCGAAGACGTCTGGAAGCAGCTGGCCCGTGGCATCCGCTTCGTCCAGGGCGACTTCGACGACGACGCCGCATTCGACCGCCTCCGCACGGTCGTCGAAGGGCTCGACCGCGAACGCGGCACGATGGGCAATCATGCGTTCTACCTGTCGATTCCGCCGAAGTCGTTTCCGGTGGTCACCGAGCAGTTGAAGCGATCGGGTCTCACGGAGCAGCACGACAACCAGTGGCGCCGCGTCGTCATCGAGAAGCCCTTCGGCAGCGACCTGAAGACCGCGCGCGAGCTGAACGACGTCGTGGCGTCGGTGTTCCCGCCCGACTCGGTGTTCCGCATCGATCACTACCTCGGCAAGGAGACCGTCCAGAACATCCTGGCGCTCCGCTTCGCGAACCAGCTCTACGAGCCCATCTGGAATGCCAATTACGTCGACCACGTGCAGATCACGATGGCCGAAGACATCGGCGTCGGGGGCCGAGCCGGGTACTACGACGGCATCGGCGCGGCGCGCGACGTCATCCAGAACCACCTGCTGCAGCTGCTCGCCCTCACGGCGATGGAGGAGCCGATCTCCTTCGAGGCCGGCGACCTGCGCGCCGAGAAGGAGAA
Source organism: Agromyces sp. Y182 (assembly GCF_059445385.1). Lineage (NCBI taxonomy): Bacteria > Bacillati > Actinomycetota > Actinomycetes > Micrococcales > Microbacteriaceae > Agromyces > Agromyces sp. Y182. The sequence continues at coordinate 574,839 of NZ_JCAIUF010000002.1, forward strand.
GATCCTCGCCGCCGTGCGCCTGCCCGACGACCTCGCATCGGGTACCGCCCGCGGCCAGTATTCGGGTGGCTGGCAGGGCGGTGAGAAGGTCATCGGATTCCTCGACGAAGACGGGATGAACCCCGAGTCGACCACCGAGACCTATGCGGCGATGAAGCTCACGATCGGCACCCGCCGTTGGGCCGGTGTTCCGTTCTACCTTCGTGCCGGAAAGCGGCTCGGTCGACGCGTCACCGAGATCGCCGTCGTGTTCAAGCGCGCACCGCAGCAGGTGTTCGCCGACAGCCAGACTTCGCAACTCGGCCAGAATGCGCTCGTGATCCGAGTGCAGCCCGATGAAGGCGTCACGATCCGCTTCGGCTCGAAAGTGCCGGGAGCCGGCATGCAGGTGCGCGATGTCACGATGGACTTCGGCTACGGCCACGCCTTCACCGAGGCGAGCCCCGAAGCCTACGAGCGTCTGATCCTCGACGTGCTGCTCGGCGATCCGCCGCTCTTCCCGCGCCAAGAAGAGGTCGAGCTGTCGTGGAAGATCCTCGATCCGATCGAGGAGTTCTGGGCAACACAGGGTCAACCCGAGCAGTATCGGCCCGGCACGTGGGGGCCTGCCTCCGCCGACGAACTGCTCGAACGCGACGGAAGAAGCTGGAGACGCCCATGATCGTCGATCTGCCCGACACGACGACGAGCAAAGTCTCGAAGACCCTCGTGAAGATTCGTGAAGAGGGAGGCGTCGTCGCCCTCGGCCGCGTGCTCACCCTCGTCATCGCGACGACTCCCGGGGCCGAAGAAGAGGCGATCGAGGCGGCGAACGACGCCTCACGCGAGCATCCGATGCGCGTCATCGTCGTCTCGACCGAGCCCGGCACCGAGAATTCGTCGGTCGCACCGCGGCTCGACGCAGAGATCCGTGTCGGCGGTGACGCCGGCGCGAGCGAGGTGATCGTGTTGCGCGCCTGCGGCGATGCGGCGCTCGACGAAGAGAGCCTCGTGATGGCGCTCCTGCTGCCCGACGCGCCCGTCGTCACCTGGTGGCCGGGTGCTGCACCCGAAGTTCCCGGGCGTTCAGCGCTCGGGCGCATCGCGCACCGAAGAATCACGGATGCTTCGGCGCAGCCCGACCCGCAGGCGGCGCTGCGTGCGTTGGCTTCGAGCTACACTCCGGGTGACGCCGACTTCGCCTGGACGCGACTGACCCTGTGGCGGGCTCAACTCGCCGCAGTGCTCGACCAACCGCCGTACGAGCCCGTCACGGCCGTAGAGGTCTCCGGGGCGATCGACTCGCCCTCGACCACGCTGCTCGCCGCATGGCTTCGGCTGGAGCTCAACGCCCCGACCGAGTACGACCTCACGGGCGTCGAAGCAGGATCCCATGGCATCCACGGCGTACGGCTGGTGCGCGACGGCGGTGCCATCGAACTGATCCGCGACATTCCCGGCATCGCGACGCTTCGTCAGCCGGGTCAACCGGTGCACGACCTGGCACTGCCTCGCCGCAGCCTCCGCGACTGTCTCGCCGACGAGCTTCGCCGGCTCGACCCCGATGAGTTGTACGGTGAAGTGATCACGAGCGGGCTCGAGCTCCTCGGCGCCGGCGACAAGGGAGACGTGGCATGACCAACGAACGACGCGTGCTCGTGCACCCCGACAAGGCCTCGCTGTCGGGCTCGGTCGCTGCCCGGTTCATCACGAAGCTCCTCGACATCCTCGACACGCAAGCGGTCGCCCACATCGTCCTCACCGGAGGATCGATGGGCGCGGCGGTGCTCGAGGCGGTCGGCGCGTCGCCTGCACACACTTCCATCGACTGGTCCCGGGTGCACTTCTGGTGGGGCGACGAGCGATGGGTTCCGGCGGGCGACACCGAACGCAACGATGAACAGGCGCGCGTCGCGCTCCTCGGCGAACTCGACCTGCCCGCCGAGAACCTGCACCCGTTCCCCGCCGCCGACTCCGGGCTCGAGCTCGACGTCGCAGCAGACGTGTATGCCGCGGAGCTCTCGTCGCACGGTGTCGACGGGCTGCTGCATCCGATCTTCGACATCACCTTCCTCGGGGTCGGTCCCGACGGCCACATCGCGTCGCTCTTTCCCCACCGCTCCGGCATCCAGGTGACCGATCGCACCGTGATCGCCGTTCGCAACTCGCCCAAGCCGCCGCCCGAGCGGCTGAGCCTGACGCGCCCGGTCATCAACGCCTCGCAGCGCGTCTGGCTCGTGCTCGCGGGCGCCGACAAGGCATCGGCCCTGGGGCTCGCTCTGGCCGGCGCGAGTCGTGATGAGGTTCCCGTGGCGGGCATCAAGGGCCGGCGCCGTACCGTCTTCTTCGTCGACGCCGACGCAGCATCCGAGGTTCCCGAGTCGCTCATCGCCCGCGACTACTGAACTCCAGCCATAAAGAAAGGCCGGCCCTGAGGCCGACCCCTTCTTCATGCTGCCTGTCGCGTCAGTCTTTCGGAGCCTGACCGCGACGCGTGCGAAGCTGGGTGAGTGCGTCGTCGAGGAGCGCGGCCGCCTCTTCGTCGGTGCGACGCTCTTTCACATAGGCGAGGTGGGTCTTGTACGGCTCGAGCTTCGAGACCGACGGCGGGTTCTCTCGGTCACGCCCCGCCGGCAGACCGGTCGACGGGCTGTCGATGGTCTCGGGGATCTCCTCTTCGGGCAGGCTTGCCGCGAAGTGCCGCACGGTCTCGTTGCCGTGCGCATCCCAGTAGCTGATCGCGACGCGATCGGCGTGGAACCCGCGGTCTTGTTCGCCCATTGGTCCCGCTCCGACGCGTGAACCGCGGATGGCGCTGTTTCCTGATGCCATGATCGTGCTCCCGTCAGATTCCGGCGTCGAACTTGGTGATGAGGCCCAGCACGACGATGCAGGTGACCCATACGAGCCCGAGGATGACCGTGATGCGGTTCAGGTTGCGCTCGGCAACCCCGGATGCACCGAGGCTCGACGTGACGCCGCCACCGAACATGTCGGACAGACCGCCGCCACGACCCTTGTGCAGCAGGATGAGCAGTGTCAGCAGGAGGCTCGTGAGACCGAGCAGCACCTGCAGGACGACCTGGAGAATCTCCACTGGTGAACCTTTCCGGGCACGACAGATGAGTCGGGCCGACAATCGAGTATAGCTGGAAGCGCCAGTGTGCCCGGGATCCCGAGCGACCCCGGGCACGGAGAGTTCAGGCGCCGACGTGCTTCTTGAACCGCACGATGCTCGAGAACTCGTCGATGTCGAGGCTCGCACCGCCGACGAGCGCGCCGTCGACATTCGGCTCGCGCAGGAAGGACGCGATGTTCGAGGCCTTCACGGAGCCGCCGTAGAGCACCCTCGTCGATTGCGCGACGTCTTCACCGACGAGCTCGACGAGGAGTGCACGGAGTGCGGCAGCCACCTGCTCGGCCTGTGCCGGAGTGGCGGCCTGGCCTGAACCGATCGCCCAGACCGGCTCGTACGCGACGACGAGGCCTTTCGCTCCGTCGACGCCCTCGAGAGCTGCGCGCAACTGCGCGACCGGGACTGCACTCGGACCGTGCGTCTCAAGGTCTTCGGCGGTCTCGCCGATGCAGACCACCGGCACGAGGCCGTGGCGGTGCGCGGCCTTCACCTTCGCGTTGACCTCGGCATCGGACTCAGCGTGCAACTGACGTCGCTCCGAATGCCCGATGATCACATAGCGGCAGTCGAGCTGCGCGAGGAACGCGCCCGAGATCTCGCCGGTGTACGCGCCGGAGTCATGCGCAGAGAGATCCTGCGCCCCGTATCCGATGGGCAGCGAGTCCGCCGCGACGAGCGTCTGCACCGAACGCAGATCGGTGAACGGCGGGAACACGGCGACCTCGGCATCGGCGAAGTCGTGCTTCGCGTCGGCGAGGGCCCACGCCAGCTTCTGCACGAATGCGATCGCCTGCAGGTGGTCGAGGTTCATCTTCCAGTTGCCTGCGATGAACGGGGTGCGCTTCACTGCCATCCGAGGACCTCCAGTCCGGGGAGCTTCTTGCCCTCGAGGAACTCGAGACTCGCGCCCCCGCCAGTTGAAATGTGACCGAACTGGTCATCGGCGAAGCCGAGTTGGCGAACGGCGGCTGCCGAATCACCACCGCCGACGACACTGAGTCCGTCGACCTGGGTGAGCGCCTCGGCGACCACACGGGTGCCCGCAGCGAACGGTTCGAGTTCGAACACGCCCATGGGGCCGTTCCAGAACACCGTCTTCGATGCGCGAATGTGTTCGGCGAACGCGGCGGCGGTCTCAGGCCCGATGTCGAGACCGAGTCCGGATGCCCCGAACGGCGTCTGTTCGATCGCATCGGCGGGTGCAATGACATGGTCGGCTTCCGCCGAGAACGATGCGGCCACCACGACGTCGGTCGGCAGCACGATGTCGACGCCGCGCTCGGCCGCCTCGGCGAGGTACCCCTTGACCGTGTCGATCTGGTCGGCTTCGAGCAGGCTCGAACCGACCTTGTGCCCTTGGGCGGCGAGGAAGGTGAAGAGCATGCCGCCGCCGATCAGCAGCGCATCGACCCGCGGAAGCAGGTGGGCGATGACGCCGAGCTTGTCGGAGACTTTGGAACCGCCGAGCACAACCGTGTACGGACGTTCCGGTGTCTCGGTGAGACGGTCGAGCACGTCGAGCTCGGCGGCGATCAGGAGACCGGCCGCGCTCGGGCGCAACTGCTCGAGCTCGTAAACGCTCGCCTGCTTTCGGTGCACCACGCCGAATCCGTCGGAGACGACGGCGTCGGCGAACTCCGCGAGTTTCCCGGCGAACGCCGTGCGCTCCCCCTCGTTCTTCGAGGTCTCCCCGGGGTTGAACCGCAGGTTCTCGAGTACGAGCACCTCGCCGTCGCCGAGGGCATCGACCTTCGCCGCGGCATCCGAACCGACCGTGTCGTTCGCGAAGGCCACCGGCGCTTCGATCAGCTCGCCGAGACGAGTCGCCACCGGTGCCAGGCTGTACTTCGGGTCGGGTGCGCCCTCTGGGCGCCCCAAGTGGGACACCACGATGACGCGGGCTCCCTGAGCGACGAGCGCCGTCAGGGTGGGGACCGATGCCCGCACACGGCCGTCGTCCGTGATGGCCCCGTCCCGCAGGGGGACGTTCAGGTCACAACGGACGACGACGCGCTTGCCGGCGAGCGGACCGAGGGAATCGATCGTTCGCAGGGTCACAGGGGCTCGATTCAGAGACGTTCGGCGACGTACTCGGTGAGGTCGACGAGACGGTTGGAGTAGCCCCACTCGTTGTCGTACCAGCTCGAGAGCTTCACCTGATCGCCCAGCACGCGAAGGAGACCGGCGTCGAAGATCGACGAGTGCGGGTCGCCGACGATGTCGCTCGAGACGATCTCGTCTTCGGTGTACTTGAGGATGCCCTTCATCGGCCCCTCGGCGGCCGCCTTGTACGCGGCCTTGACCTCGTCGACGGTCACCGGGCGCGAAGAGGTGACCGTGAGGTCGGTGATCGAGCCGGTGGGAACGGGCACGCGCAGTGCGAAACCGTCGAGCTTGCCGACGAGCTCGGGCAGCACGAGGCCGAGGGCCTTCGCTGCACCGGTCGAGGTCGGCACGATGTTGATCGCGGCGGCGCGGGCGCGGCGCAGGTCTTTGTGCGGGCCGTCTTGCAGGTTCTGGTCGGCGGTGTACGCGTGGACCGTCGTCATGAGACCGCGCTCGATGCCGAATGCGTCGTTGAACACCTTGGCGAGCGGTGCGAGGCAGTTCGTGGTGCAGGAGGCGTTCGAGATGATGTGGTGCTTCTCGGGGTCGTAGTCGTGCTCGTTCACGCCGATGACGAACGTCGCGTCTTCATCGGTCGCGGGCGCCGAGATGAGCACCTTCTTCGCGCCGGCCTCGATGTGCTTGCGCGCGTCGGTGGCTTTCGTGAAGAAACCGGTCGACTCGATGACGATGTCGACACCCAACTCGCCCCACGGCAAGTTGGCGGGGTCGCGCTCGGCGAACGCCTTGATCGCCTTGCCGTCGACGATGATGTGGTCGTCGTCGTAGTCGACCGTCGCGTCCAGTCGACCCGCGATGGAGTCGTACTTCAGAAGGTGAGCGAGCGTCTTGTTGTCGGTGAGGTCGTTCACGGCGACGATCTCGAGGTCGGCGCCCTGGGCGAGGGCGGCACGGAAGTAGTTGCGGCCGATGCGGCCGAAGCCGTTGATGCCGATCTTTACAGACACAGATGTCTCCTGATTGACGATGGCGCGAACGCGCTCTTTCACTGGTGAACTGGTCGGACGGCGGTGTCCTCGGACATGCCCGAGGACACCATCCGTTTACGACAGTAGCAGCAGCCCTGAGGTCTTCTCACCGGCGGTCTGGAACCGCTTCTGGACGTTCTCCCAGTTCGTGATGGCCCAGAACGCCTTCACATAGTCGGCACGCACGTTCTTGTAGTCGAGGTAGTAGGCGTGCTCCCAGACATCGAGCATGAGCAGCGGCACGATGCCGGCAGGCAGATTGCCCTGCTGGTCGAAGAACTGCGCGATGATCAGGCGTTCTCCGATCGAATCCCACGCGAGCACGGCCCAGCCGGAGCCTTGAACGCCAAGCGCCGTCGCGGTGAAGTGCGCCTGGAACTTATCGAACGATCCGAAGTGATCGTCGATCGCCGAGGCGAGCTCGCCCGTGGGCTTGTCGCCGCCGTCGGGTGAGAGGTTGGTCCAGAAGATCGAGTGGTTGACGTGGCCGCCGAGATTGAACGCCAGGTCTTTCTCGAGCTTGTTGACGTTCGCGAGATTGCCCGAGTCGCGGGCCTCTGCGAGCTGGGCGAGCGCAGTGTTGGCGCCCGTCACATACGCCTGGTGGTGCTTCGAGTGGTGCAGCTCCATGATCGTGGCGCTGATCGACGGCTCGAGCGCCGAGTAGTCGTAAGGCAGATCGGGCAGGGTGTAGTCGGCCATTGCTTCTCCTTGTCAGATGCGCCGGGCCTCCGGGCGACCCCCGAGGTTCCGCGGCTGCCTTTCGAGTCTATGCCCGTCGCGAGGCTCGCTGCCGGGGCATCCGTCACACCTCGTCGAGATCTGCAGGCAGGCTCGCTTCGGTACCGGGCACGCCGAGATCGGCGGCCCGCTTGTCGGCCATCGCGAGGAGGCGGCGGATGCGACCCGCGACGGCGTCTTTGGTCATCGGCGGGTCGGCGTAGTGGCCGAGCTCGTCGAGGCTCGCCTCACGGTGGGACAGGCGCAACTCACCCGCGTACTTCAGATGTTCGGGGATGCCGTCGCCCAGCAGTTCCATCGCCCGATCGACACGAGCACACGCCGCAACGGCAGCCTGTGCCGAACGGCGCAGATTGGCGTCGTCGAAGTTCACGAGGCGATTCGCCGTCGCCCGCACCTCTCGCCGCTGGCGCAACTCCTCCCAGTTGCGCACCGTGTCGGTGGCGCCCATCACGGCGAGCATCGCGCTGATCGCCTCGCCATCGCGAATCACGACACGATGCACACCGCGCACCTCCCGCGCCTTCGCCGAGATCCCGAGCCGACCAGCGGCGCCCACGAGGGCCATCGCGGCCTCGTTTCCGGGGCAGATGACCTCGAGCGCGGCCGAGCGGCCCGGATCGGTCAGGCTCCCCTTGGCGAGGAACGCGCCGCGCCAGATCGCCGCCACCTCGTCACGGGAACCGGTCGTCAGTTTGTTCGGCAACCCTCGAACCGGGCGCCGCCGAGCATCGAGCAGGCCGGTCTGGCGCGCGAGGGTCTCTCCGCCGTCGAGCACGCGCACGAGGTACTGGTTGGAGCGTCGCACGCCCGTCGGCGAGATCACCGAGACGTCGGGCCGAACACCGTAGATCTCAGCGAGATCCCGAGTCACACGTCGCACGAGCGTCGGCGAGTCGAGCTCGGCCTCGATCGCGATGCGGTTCGAGATGATGTGGAGCCCGCCCGCGAACCGCAGGATGGACGCCAGTTCTGCGACTCTGACGCCCGTTTTCGACACCTCGACACGCGCCAATTCTTCTTTCACGTCAGCGGTCAGTGCCACCTCAAGTCCCATCTCTCATCATGTCGCCTGGCCGTCGATCACTCGCGGCCGAGATCCCGGTCTTTCACGCTGACGACGACTCCGGGCAGCGCTGCGATGCGCGAGCTCAGTTCGCGCACCAGGGCGACCGAGCGGTGCTTGCCCCCGGTGCATCCGATTGCGATCGTGGCATGTCGTTTGTTCTCGCGCTGGTAGCCCGCGAGCACGGGCTCGAGCGCCTTCGCGTACGCGTCGAGGAACTCGCGCGCGCCGGGCTGGCTCAGCACGTACTCCGAAACTGCGGCGTCGTTGCCGGTGAGGTGGCGAAGCTCGGGGATCCAGAATGGATTGGGAAGGAACCTCGCATCGGCGACGAGATCGGCGTCGGCAGGCACCCCGTACTTGAATCCGAAACTCTGCATGGTGATGCGAAGCCCGGCGTGACCTTCTTCGGCGAATGTCTCGGTGACGAGGGTCGCGAGCTGGTGGATGTTGAGATCGGACGTGTCGACGACGATGTCGCTCGCTTCGCGCAACTCGGCCAGCCGCGCGCGCTCCGCGCCGATGCCGTCGAGAAGCGTGCCATTGCCCTGCAGCGGGTGCGGGCGACGCACCGACTCGAAGCGGCGCACGAGCACGGCGTCGGTCGCGTCGAGGAAGACGACGCGCACGCTGATGCCCGTGCGCAGCGCCTGGATGATCTCACGCAGCTCGGAGAAGAAGCCCCCGCCACGGATGTCGACGATCGCGGCGATGCGCGGCAGCGACGTGCCCGCCCGCTCGACGAGCTCCACGAGGGGGCGCAGCATCTGCGGTGGCAGGTTGTCGACCACATACCAGCCGAGGTCTTCGAGCGCATTGCCGACGGTCGAACGCCCCGCACCGGACATGCCCGTCACGATCAGCATCTCTTGTTGCTCGGAATCAGCGGTCATCACGTCGAGGCCCCCTTCCGCGTGTCGACACCCCAGCCTATCGGGGTGCGGGCGCGCCATCGGCGTGCAGGGCTCGGTGCACGGTCGCCGCGAGCGTCGGCCCGATGCCCTTCACCTCGGCGATCTCGGGCTCGGATGCCGCGCGCAACCGCGCGACCGATCCGAAGTGTCGCAGCAACTCCTTCACGCGCGACGGCCCGAGCCCGGCAATCTCGGAGAGCACGCTGCCGATGTCGCGCTTGCGGCGTTGCCGTTGGTGAGTGATCGCGAACCGGTGGGCCTCATCGCGCACCCGCTGGAAGAGGAAGAGCGCGTCGCTGTTTCGCGGCAGGATCACCGGGAAATCGCCATCAGGCGTCCAGATCTCTTCAAGACGCTTGGCGATTCCGCAGAGGTAGATGCCCTCGACACCGGACTCCTCGAGCGCTCGGGCGGCCGCTGCGACCTGCGGCTGCCCGCCGTCGACCACCAGCAGATTCGGCCGATAGGCGAATCTCTTCCGGCGCTCGGATGCCGCGGCATCCGTCTCGCCGTGGGCCTCCGCGTCTTCACGGGTCGCCGCCGAGTCCGGCTCGACCGGCGAACCGATCGAATCGGGCGTCTTCAGGTAGGCGAGGCGGCGCGTGAGCACCTGATGGATCGAGTCGGTGTCGTCGGTGGAGTGCGGAATCGTGAATCGGCGGTATTCGTCTTTGCGCGGAAGTCCGTCTTCGAAGACGACCATCGAGGCGACGATGTTGGTGCCGCTGAGGTGGCTGACGTCGTAGCATTCGATGCGCAGCGGGGCGTCGGCCATTCCGAGCGCCTCCTGGATGTCTTCGAGAGCGCGGGAACGGGTCGTGAAGTCCGCGCTCCGCCGTGTCTTGTAGAGCATCAGCGTCTGCTTGGCGTTCTGCGTCGCGGTCGCGAGCAGAGCCGCCTTGTCGCCGCGTTGCGCGGCGCGCAGTCGCACCTTTCGCCCGGAGAGGTCGCCGAGCCAGGTCTCGAGAGCCGGAGCATCGTCGGGAAGTTCGGGCACGACGACTTCGACCGGTGGTCGGCTCCCGTCACCGTAGGCGTTCTGCACCACCGAGTCGACGAGTTCGCCGAACGGCACATCGAGCTCTTTGTCGACGGTCCACGAACGGACACCGCGAATGCGACCGCCGCGAACGATGAACTGCTGCACGGCCGCAGCGAGCTCATCGTGGTCGATTCCGAACACGTCGATGTCGACCTTCTCGCCGAGCACCACCGCACTCTTCTCGAAGAACGACGTCGCGGCCTGCAGCCGGTCGCGCAGACGCGCAGCAGATTCGTAGTCTTGCGCTGCGGCGGCCGTACGCATGCGTTGCGTGAGCTCGCCGATGATGCGCCGGTCTTGGCTCGCCATGAAGGAGACGAAGCGGTCGACGTTCTCACGATGCTCTTCGATGCCCACGCGACCCGAGCACGGACCGAAACAGCGTCCGATCTGCCCGGCGAAACACGGCTTGCCGCTGGCCATTGCCCGGCGGTAGTCGGAGTCTTTGCACGTGCGGATGGGGAAGAGCTTGAGCAGGATCTCGAGTGTCTCGTTGACGGCCCAGACCTTGGGGTAGGGGCCGAAATAGCGGGCACCGCGAATGTTGCGGTTGCGGGTGACCAGCGCACGCGGCGCCTCGTCGGCGAGCGTCACTGCGAGGTACGGGTAGGACTTGTCATCTTTGAACTGCACGTTGAACGGCGGGTCGAACTCGTTGATCCACGTGAACTCGAGCTGCAGCGCCTCGACTTCGTTGGCGACGACCGTCCACTCCACCGAGGCCGCGGTGGTGACCATCCGGCGGGTGCGCTCGTGCAGGGTGCGAAGGGGTGCGAAGTAGTTCGACAGACGTGCGCGCAGATTCTTCGCCTTGCCGACGTACAGCACACGCCGATCGGCGTCACGGAATCGGTAGACGCCGGGAGTCGTCGGAATCTCGCCCGTCTTCGGGCGGTACGGGACGCCCTGCTTGCTCGACAGTGCGGTGTTCATCGCCTCAGCTGGCAACTTCGGCTCGCACCGACGCCGCGTCGAGCATCTCGCGCAGGAAGTAACCGGTATGACTCTCGGACATGTTCGCGACCTGTTCGGGCGTGCCGGTCGCCACGATCTGGCCACCGCCCGAGCCGCCTTCGGGCCCGAGGTCGATGATCCAGTCGGCCGACTTGATGACGTCGAGGCTGTGTTCGATCACGATCACCGTGTTGCCCTTGTCGACGAGCTTGCCGAGCACCTTGAGCAACTTCTGCACGTCTTCGAAGTGCAGGCCGGTGGTGGGCTCATCGAGCACGTACACGCTGCGGCCGTTGGAGCGGCGCTGCAGCTCGGTCGCGAGCTTCACCCGCTGCGCCTCACCGCCCGAGAGCGTCGTGGCGCTCTGTCCGAGCTGCACGTAACCGAGGCCGACATCGACGAGCGTCTTCAGATAGCGGTGGATCGCCGAGATGGGCTCGAAGAACTCGGCCGCCTCACTGATCGGCATCTCGAGCACCTCGGCGATGTTCTTGCCCTTGTAGTTCACTTGAAGAGTCTCGCGGTTGTACCGCTTGCCACCGCACACCTCGCACGCGACGTAGACGTCGGGCAGGAAGTTCATCTCGATCTTGATCGTGCCGTCACCCGAGCATGCCTCGCATCGGCCGCCCTTGACGTTGAAGCTGAACCGCCCGGGGAGGTAGCCACGGGCCTTCGACTCGGTCGTCTCGGAGAAGAGCGTGCGGATGCGGTCGAAGACACCGGTGTAGGTGGCGGGGTTGGAGCGAGGAGTACGCCCGATCGGCGCCTGATCGACGTGCACGACCTTGTCGAGCTGGTCGAGCCCGGTGACGCGACGGTGCTTGCCCGCGACCTTTCGGGCGCCGTTGAGACGGTTCGCGAGCACCCGGTACAGGATGTCGTTCACGAGCGACGACTTGCCCGAGCCGCTCACGCCGGTCACGGCGGTCAGGATGCCGAGCGGGAACTCGACGTCGACGCCGCGCAGGTTGTTGGCTTCTGCGCCCTGCACGGTGATCGTGCGCTCGGGGTCGACGGGGCGGCGCGTCTCGGGAATCGGAATCGCCTTGCGACCCGACAGGTAGTCGCCGGTGAGTGAACGCGTGTTCTTCACGAGATCGGCGTAGCTGCCGGAGTGCACGACGGTGCCGCCGTTCACGCCCGCGCCCGGTCCGATGTCGACGATCCAGTCGGCCGTGCGAATCGTGTCTTCATCGTGTTCGACGACGATGAGGGTGTTGCCGAGATCGCGAAGCGCGATCAGGGTGTCGATGAGTCGACGGTTGTCGCGCTGGTGGAGGCCGATGCTCGGCTCGTCGAGCACGTAGAGCACGCCGGTGAGACCCGAACCGATCTGCGTCGCCAGACGGATGCGCTGCGCTTCTCCACCGGAGAGGGTCGCCGCCGCTCGCGAGAGGTCGAGATAGCTGAGCCCGACACGGATCAGGAAGTCGAGACGCAGCTTGATCTCGCGCAGCACCTGCGCGGCGATGGCTTGTTCGCGATCACTGAGCTCGAGGCGATCCATGAATGCACGGGCATCGGTGAGACTCAGCAGGCCCACGTCGGCGATGCTCGCATCGTGGATGAGCACCGACAGCACCTCGGGCTTCAGGCGCTTGCCGCCGCAGACCGGGCACGGCACCTCTCGCAGGTATTCCGACCAGCGCGCACGCTGCACATCGGTCTCGGCCTGCAGGTACTGGCGCTCGATGTAGGGCACGACGCCCTCGAAGCCGGAGGTGTAGCTCATCTCGCGGCCGTAGCGGTTGCGCCACTTCACCTTGACCTCGAAGTTGTCACCACGGAGCACTGCCTGGCGAGCCGCCTCGTCGAGCTCTTCCCACGGGGTATCGAGCGAGAACTCGAGATCTCGGGCGAGCCCGCCGAGGAGCTTCTCGTAGTAGTTGTAGAGGCTCTTGCCCTGGGAGGTCCACGGAATGATGACGCCCTCGGCGATGCTGAGGCTCGGATCGCCGAGCAGTAGTGCATCGTCGACCGACATGCGCGTGCCGAGCCCCGAGCACTCGGGGCAGGCGCCGAACGGCGCGTTGAACGAGAACGTACGCGGTTCGATCTCGGTCAGCTGGATCGGGTGCTGATTCGGGCAGGAGAGCTTCTCGGAGAACGTCGCCCACGCGGCCGGTCCGGTCTCATCGATGTAGTTGATCTGCACGAGGCCGTCGGTCAGGCGCAGTGCGGTCTCGAGGGAGTCGGTGAGCCGGCCGAGCATGTCGGGGCTTGCGACGAGCCGGTCGATCACCACGGAGATGTCGTGCTTGACCTGCTTCTTCAGCGTCGGTGGTTCATCGAGCCTGATGATGTCACCGTCGACGACCGCGCGGGTGTAGCCCTGGGCGGCGAGGTCACGGAAGAGGTCGACGAACTCGCCCTTCTTCTTCGACACGACCGGACTCACGACCTGGTAACGGGTGCCCTCGGCCAGCTCCATGAGCTGGTCGGCGATCTGCTGCACCGTCTGTCGCTGGATGCGCTCACCGCAGACCGGGCAGTGCGGCACACCGATGCGTGCCCACAGGAGGCGCATGTAGTCGTAGATCTCGGTGATCGTGCCGACGGTCGAGCGCGGGTTCCGGTTCGTCGACTTCTGGTCGATCGAGACCGCAGGGCTCAGCCCCTCGATGAAATCGACATCGGGGCGGTCGACCTGCCCCAGGAATTGACGAGCGTAGGCCGAGAGCGACTCGACGTAGCGCCGCTGCCCTTCAGCGAAGATCGTGTCGAACGCGAGCGAGGACTTGCCCGAACCAGAGAGGCCCGTGAACACCACCATCGCGTCACGCGGGATCTCGACGTCGACGTTCTGCAGGTTGTGCACGCGGGCACCGCGAACACTCAGGTGCGAATGGGCATCGAGACGTGAAACTGGCACTCTTCGAGTTTAGAGAGCACCACCGACACGGATGCCTCGTGCACACGCGCTCTGAGCGAACATACGTTCGAATCGGGCCGAGATCATTGCTCGCTCCGCCTGACCGCGACCGGATCGAACGATGCGATTCGGACGGTTGTCAGCGCCTCGTCAGCCGAGGTGGCCGGCCTTCTCCATCTGGCGGAGTTCACGCTTGAGATCGGAGACCTCGTCACGCAAGCGCGCGGCGAGTTCGAATTTCAACTCGCCGGCCGCGACGAGCATCTGCTCGTTGAGATCGCGGATGAGGTCTTCGAGGTCGTTGGCGCCGGCCGCAGCGATGCCCTCGCGCCGGAGGTTCGGCACCGGCGCCTTCTTCTTCGCATCGCGACCGGCGAGGAGGGCCGCGGTGTCGGCCCCTTCGCGCGCGAGCACTTGGGTGATGTCGGCGATGCGTTTGCGGAGCGGTTGCGGGTCGATGCCGTTGACGCGGTTGTACTCGAGCTGACGATCTCGTCGTCTCGTCGTCTCGTCGATCGCCGACTTCATCGAATCGGTGAGCACATCGGCATACATGTGCACCTCGCCCGAGACGTTTCGTGCGGCGCGACCGATCGTCTGGATGAGTGACGTCGACGACCGCAGGAACCCCTCTTTGTCAGCGTCGAGGATCGCGACGAGGGACACCTCGGGCAGGTCGAGCCCTTCACGGAGGAGGTTGATGCCGACCAGGACGTCGTACACGCCCGCCCGGAGTTCGGTCAGCAGCTCGACGCGGCGCAGCGTGTCGACATCTGAGTGGAGATAGCGCACCCGCACCCCCGCCTCGGAGAGGAAGTCGGTGAGCTCTTCGGCCATCTTCTTGGTGAGGGTCGTAACGAGCACGCGTTCGTTTCGCTCGGCGCGAGTGCGGATCTCGTCGAGCAGATCGTCGATCTGGCCCTTCGACGGCTTCACGATGATCTGTGGGTCGACGAGTCCTGTCGGACGGATGATCTGCTCCACCACGCCGTCGGCGATGCCCATCTCGTAGCGGCCGGGGGTGGCCGAGAGGTACACGGCCTGGCCGACGCGCGCCTTGAACTCATCCCACTTCAGCGGGCGGTTGTCGAGCGCGCTCGGCAGGCGGAATCCGTGCTCGACGAGGGTGCGCTTGCGGGAGGAGTCTCCCTCGTACATCGCACCGATCTGGGGAACCGTGACGTGCGACTCGTCGATCACCACGAGGAAGTCGTCGGCGAAGTAATCGAGGAGGCAATGCGGAGCCTCCCCCGCCTGTCGGCCGTCGATGTGCCTCGAGTAGTTCTCGATGCCGGAGCAGAAGCCGATCTGCTCCATCATCTCGAGATCGAACGTCGTGCGCATGCGCAGCCGCTGCGCCTCGAGCAGCTTGCCCTCGCGCTCGAGCTCGGCGAGTCGCTCTTCGAGCTCGATGCGGATGGTGCCGATCGCCCGCTGCATCACCTCTGTGCTCGCCACGTAGTGCGACCCTGGGAAGACCGGCACCGAGTCGAGTTTGGCAACCACCTGCCCGGTCAGCGGATGCAGGCTGTACAGCGCCTCGATCTCATCACCGAACATCTCGATGCGGATCGCCAGCTCTTCGTAGATCGGGATGATCTCGATCGTGTCGCCGCGCACTCGGAAGTTGCCGCGAGAGAAGTCGACATCGTTGCGCTGGTACTGCATCGAGACGAACTTGCGGATGAGCCAGTCGCGATCGACCCGCTGGCCGACCTGCAGCGGCATCATGGCACCGAGGTACTCCTCGGGCGTGCCAAGGCCGTAGATGCACGAAACAGAGGAGACGACCACGACGTCGCGCCGGCTCAGCAGTGAGTTCGTGGTGGAGTGCCGGAGCCGTTCGACTTCGGCGTTGACCGACGAGTCCTTCTCGATGAAGGTGTCGGTCTGCGGCACGTACGCCTCGGGCTGGTAGTAGTCGTAGTACGAGACGAAGTACTCGACCGCGTTGTTGGGCATGAGTTCGCGGAACTCGTTGGCCAGTTGCGCGGCCAACGTCTTGTTGTGTGCGAGCACGAGCGTGGGCCGCTGCACCTGTTCGATGAGCCAGGCGGTGGTCGCCGACTTGCCCGTGCCGGTCGCACCCAGCAGCACGACGTCGGTCTCGCCCGCGTTGATGCGGCCTGCGAGTTCGGCGATCGCCGCCGGCTGGTCGCCGCTCGGAACATACTCGCTGATGACCTCGAATGGTCGAACGGATCGTGTGGCCTGCATGCTCTCCAGTCTAGGATCGCCCGCCGACACCGCACCTGGGAGCGTTCTCGGACTGGCAGCACGCTACCCCTTGGAGGCGCGCTCCTCGACGATGCGCCGCCAGAGTGCGTCGGTCTGGCTCATCGTGTGCGCGAGCGACCCATCGGTGTCGATCACGACGTCGGCGATTGCGAGGCGCGCGGTGTTGTCGACCTGGGCGTCGACGCGCGCCTCGGCCTGGATCGGGTCGAACCCGCGATCCTGCACGAGCCGTTCCACCTGGGTGCGCCGCGGCGCGTTGGTCACGACGATGAGATCGAAGGGGTGATCGACGGATGCCTCGACGAGGAGTGGAACGTCGTAGACGACGACGGCATCGGGCTTCTCCTGTTCGGCCTTCGCGAAGAGCCTGGCCGAGAGTTCGCGTACGGCGGGATGCACGATCGCGTTGAGCTTCGCGAGCGCCTCCGAGTCGCCGAACACGCGCTCACCGAGTTTCGCCCGATCGAGAGACCCGTCGCGGCGCAGCACGTCGTCGCCGAACTCGGCGACGATCGCCTCGAGTGCGGGCGTTCCGGGCTCCACCACCCGCCGTGCGAGCTGGTCGGCATCGATGTGCACGGCGCCATGCTCGTAGAGCCGACGTGCGACGGTGGACTTTCCTGAGGCGATGCCGCCCGTGAGACCGATCAGATACACGCCACCACTCTAACCGTGCGACACTCGACGCGACGGCACACGGAGGCGGGCATGCTGGAGTTGTTGACGGGAACCGGGCTCGCCCTCGCTGCCGGATTGAACGCTTGGATCCCCCTCGTGGTGATCGGCGCTCTCGACCGTTTCACCGGTCTCATCGAGCTTCCACCGCAGTGGTCATGGCTCTCGAATGAATGGGTGCTCCTCATCCTCGTGGTGTTGCTCATCGTCGAGTTCATCGCCGATAAGGTTCCCGGCCTCGACTCGATGAACGACATCGTGCAGACCGTCGTACGGCCGACGGCCGGCGGTCTCGCGTTCGGCTCCGGCGTGAGTGCCACGACCGGAGCAGTGACCGACCCCGAAGTGTTCTTCACCTCGCAGCAATGGGTGCCCATCGCGGTGGGCGTCGTGCTCGCGTTACTCGTGCATCTCGCCAAGGCGATGACTCGCCCTGTGGTCAACGTCGCGACGGCGGGCGTCGGCGCCCCGGTGGCGAGCACCGCCGAGGATGCCGGCTCGTTCGCGCTCGCGTTCGCCGCGATCCTCGCACCGCTGCTCGTCGTGGTCGGCATCGTGGTGATCGTCGTGCTCGTCATCGTGGTGGTGCGCCGGCGTCGAGCGCGACGCAGGCAGCATCCGTCGACCGCGCCATGAACGCCGGAAGGCCGGCTCCCGAGGGAGCCGGCCTTCCGTATCGCGGTCAGCGACTAGTTGTTGCTCGAGAGCTTCTCGCGCAGCGCCGCGAGCGACGCATCGTCGGCGAGGGTACCCGCGCCGGCGGAGTCGCCCGTGAACGACGGAGCACTCGAGGTGAACGAGTCGTCGGCGGCAGCAGCAATGCTCGCCTGCGCGACCTGCTTCTTGTGCGCCTCCCAACGAGCCTGGGCGGCAGCGTAGTCCTGCTCCCACTTCTCGCGCTGGGTGTCGAAGCCCTCGCGCCACTCGTTGGTCTCGGGGTCGAACCCCTCGGGGTACTTGTAGTTGCCCGCCTCGTCGTACTCGGTGAGCATGCCGTAGAGCGCCGGGTCGAACTCGGTGCTCTCGGGGTCGACGCCCTCGTTCGCCTGCTTCAGCGAGAGCGAGATGCGGCGACGCTCGAGGTCGATGTCGATGACCTTGACGAAGACCTCTTCGCCGACCGACACGACCTGCTCGGCGAGCTCGACGTGCTTGCCCGACAGCTCGGAGATGTGGACGAGGCCCTCGATGCCATCGGCGACGCGAACGAACGCACCGAACGGAACGAGCTTCGTGACCTTACCCGGCGCGACCTGACCGATCGCGTGGGTACGGGCGAAGACCTGCCACGGGTCCTCCTGCGTCGCCTTGAGCGACAGCGAGACGCGCTCACGGTCGAGCTCGACGGAGAGCACCTCGACGGTGACCTCCTGGCCGACCTCGACGACCTCGCTGGCGTGCTCAATGTGCTTCCACGAGAGCTCGGAGACGTGGACGAGACCGTCCACGCCGCCCAGGTCGACGAACGCACCGAAGTTGACGATCGACGAGATGACGCCCTTGCGGATCTGGCCCGGGTGGAGGTTCGCGAGGAACGTCGAACGCGACTCGGACTGCGTCTGCTCGAGCAGCGCGCGGCGCGAGAGCACCACGTTGTTGCGGTTCTTGTCGAGCTCGAGGATCTTCGCCTCGATCTCCTGGCCGAGGTACGGCGTGAGGTCGCGCACACGGCGGAGTTCGATGAGCGAGGCCGGAAGGAAGCCGCGAAGGCCGATGTCGACGATCAGGCCGCCCTTGACGACCTCGATGACCGAACCGGTCACGACGCCATCGGCTTCCTTGATCTTCTCCACGTCGCCCCATGCGCGCTCGTACTGCGCACGCTTCTTCGACAGGATGAGGCGGCCTTCTTTGTCTTCCTTCTGAAGAACGAGCGCCTCGACGGTGTCGCCGACGCCGACGACCTCGCTGGGGTCGACATCGTGCTTGATGGAAAGCTCACGCGAGGGGATGACACCCTCGGTCTTGTAGCCGACGTCGAGGAGTACCTCGTCGCGGTCGATCTTCACGACGGTGCCCTCGATGAGGTCGCCGTCGTTGAAGAACTTCAAAGTCTTCTCGACCGCGGCGAGGAAATCGTCAGCAGATCCGATGTCGTTGATCGCGACCTGCTTGGGTGCCTTGGTCGTTGCGGTTGTCATGTAGTGAATGCTCCGTAAAGGACAAAATCGAGCCCATCGCGCGGGAGAGCGTTATGTTGGTTCCGCGATGGGCATGCGGACAGGGATGTCACACGAGTGACACTCAATCCTAACGGAATCACTCCCCCATGGGCAAACGAGGGGGTTCTGGCGTCACACGAGACGTCGCTCGCCCGATTCTTCGGTGAGTGGAGCGGGCCGAAGGATGCTCAGCAACGCCGGCTCGAGGTCTGGATATTCGAACGCGTACCCGGCATCGAGCAGCCGCTCGGGTACGACCCACCTGCTCTTCAGCACGAGCTCGGTCTCGGTGCGGATGACCGCCGATCCGAGCTCGAGCATCCATCGCCACGCGGGAACGCCGATCGGTACTCCGAGGATCCGGCGGATCGTTCGCATGAGCGTGCGATTGTCGCTCGGGTTCGGCGAACTCACGTTCACGATCCCGTCGATATCGGCTCGATCACGCAGAAAGTCGATCACGCCGGCGATGTCATCGATGTGCACCCAGCTGAAGCGCTGACGCCCGCCCCGCACGCGGAACACATGCTGCGTGCCCGCGGCCAGGCGTGCCTTCGTCGACGGCCATCTGCCGTCGAGTTGCGCGCCGCCGAGCCCGATCCGTGCAAGCCACGTGAGCGGCCGCATGGCGCTGCCGTCACCGAGCACGATCGCGATGCGGAGTGCCACCCGACGCGTCGCGGGCAGCGTGCCCTCGAAGAACTCGTGCTCCCACGCCCGGGCCACGTCGACGGAGAACCCCGCGCCGAGCTCACCGTTCGACTCGGTCATCGGCCGGTCTTCCGCATGCCGGTAGATCGTCGCCGTCGAGGAGTTGAACCACACGGCAGGGGGCGCGGCAACGGATGCCACGGCGTCGTGCAGCACCGCGGTCGTCTCGAGCCTCGACCGGAAGATCTCGGCGCGGTTCGCCGGCGTGTACCGACAATTCACATTCCTGCCTGCGAGGTTCACGAGCACGTCGGCGCCGTCGACCAGTTGCTGGATCGCAGCAAGATCGCCCCACGACGCATCCGCTTCAGCACCGCGGCCGATCGTCGCGACCTCGGCGCCCTCGGCACGGAAGTGCGACACCAGATGCCGGCCGATGAAGCCGGACGCCCCAGCAATGACGATGCGCGTCATGCGTCTTCCTCGACGTGCGTGCGGAGTCAGGCGAGCAGCGACGAACGGAGCGTGTCGAGGCCGACCCCACCCAGGCCGAGCGCCTTGCGGTGGAACTCGCGGATGTCGAACGACGCACCCTCTCGACGCGCCACCTCGTCGCGCAACTGCTCCCAGATGCGCTGCCCGACCTTGTACGACGGCGCCTGCCCCGGCCAGCCGAGGTAGCGGTTCACTTCGAAGCGCACGAAACCGTCGTTCATGTTGACGTTCTGCCCGAGGAACTCGAACGCGTAGTCGCCGGTCCACACGCCATTGCCGTCGGGGCGCTGCTTGCCGAGGTGCACGCCGATGTCGAGCACCACGCGCGCCGCGCGCATGCGCTGGCCGTCGAGCATGCCGAGACGGTCGGCCGGATCGTCGAGGTATCCGAGGCCCTGCATGAGTCGCTCCGCGTAGAGCGCCCAGCCTTCGGCATGGCCCGACGTGCCCGCGAGCTGGCGGCGCCAGGTGTTCAGCTGACCGCGATTCACGACCGCCTGGCCGATCTGCAGGTGGTGACCGGGTACGCCCTCGTGGTACACCGTCGTGAGTTCGCGCCACGTGTCGAACTCGGTGACGCCTTCGGGTACCGACCACCACATGCGCCCCGCGCGCGAGAAGTCGTCGCTCGGCCCGGTGTAGTAGATGCCGCCCTCTTGCGTCGGCGCGATCATGCACTCGAGCGTGCGGATCTCGGCGGGAATGTCGAATTGGGTGCCGGCGAGCTCGGAGACCGCGCGGTCGCTCGTCTCCTGCATCCACCGCTGCAGGGCGTCGGTACCGTGCAGCTTGCGCGACGGGTCGTTGTCGAGGAACGCGATCGCTTCGGCGACGGATGCCCCGGGCACGATCTCGTTCGCAATCGACTCCTGCTCGGCGACCATGCGGGCGAGCTCTTCGATGCCCCATTCGTAGGTCTCGTCGAGGTCGATCACCGCACCGAGGAACTGGCGCGACTGCAGGGCGTAGATATCGCGGCCCACGGCGTCGCGCTCGCCGGCGACGGGCTGCAGTTCGTTCTCGAGGAACTCGGCGAGCCGGGCGTATGAGGCGGTGGCGGCCGCAGCACCGCTGCCGAGCTGGCTCGTCACCGACGACGGCAGTTCTGCGTCACCGGCCTTCGCGGATGCGGCGAAAGTGCCGAAGAACCCATCGGGCTGCGCAATACGACGCGCCTGCGCGGCGACCTCTCGCACCTGACGAGCCGCGGGCACGATGCCTCGCGCGATGCCCTCGCGCAACGTTTCGACGTAGCCGTCGATCGCACGCGGAACCGCTTCGAGGCGGGTCGCGATGCGGTCCCAGTCCTCTGGAGCGTCGGTGGGCATGAGGTCGAACACCTCGCGGATCTCTTGTGCGGGGCTCGCGATGACGTTGAGGTCGCGCAGGTGGAGGCCTGCATCGTGCCGCTCGAGTGCGAGCTCGAGTTCGCTGCCGAGGTCGGCGACGGTGATCCGGTCGACGTCGTCGACCGGGCTCGCCCCACGGAGCGCGGCGAGTGCCTCCCGCGTGGCCGCGATCGAGCGCTCGTGACCTTCGGGAGAGAAGTCGGCGAGTCGGCCGTCGTGCGTCGTACGCCCGATGTAGGTGCCGACGCCCGGGTCCAGCTCGACGAGTGTGTCGACCCACCCCTCTGCGATGCGATCGACGTCGGTCGGGGTGCGCTCACTCGATGCCATGCTGCGAGCCTATGACAGCGAGCCGACATCGCGCTCGCTTCCGGTGACCCGGCAGAATTCGCACGCGAACTCCCCGGCGTGCGAGTTTCACCGTGCGCACGAGCAGTATCCGGTCGTGGGCGCTCCCACCACCGCGGCGCCACGATCAGTGCGCGGCGTCCTCCCAGTTCGCGCCTCGGCCGATCTGCACGTCGAGCGGCACGAGCAGCTCGGCGGCGTGCGCCATGCGGTCGCGGACGACGGCCTCGAGCACCTCGGACTCCCCCGCGGCGACCTCGAAGATGAGCTCGTCGTGCACAGTCAGGAGCATGCGGCTGCCGAGCCCCTGTGCGGCGATGTCGGCCTCGACCTTCGACATCGCGATCTTGATGATGTCGGCGGCCGAACCCTGGATCGGCGAGTTCAACGCAGCGCGCTCCGCGTTCTCACGGTGCACCCGGTTGGGGCTGTTCAGGTCGGGGAACGGGCGCCGGCGGCCGAAGATCGTCTCGGTGTATCCGTCGATCTTCGCCTGCTCGACGACGCTGCGCAGGTAGTCGCGTACGGCGCCGAACCGCTCGAAGTACTCCTTCATGAGCTGCGTGGCCTCGGCACGATCGATGCGGAGCTGCTTCGAGAGGCCGAATGCGCTCAGCCCGTAGGCGAGCCCGTACGACATCGCCTTCACCTTCGTGCGCATCACCGGGGTGACCTCGGCAGGATCGACCGAGAACACTCGCGCACCGACGAATCGGTGGAGGTCTTCGCCGGCATTGAACGCTTCGATCAGGGCGGGGTCGCCCGAGAGGTGTGCCATGATGCGCATCTCGATCTGCGAGTAGTCGGCGGTGAGGAGCTCGGTGTATTCGGGGCCGTGACGGAACGCCTTGCGGATGCGCCGGCCGTCTTCGGTGCGGATCGGGATGTTCTGCAGGTTCGGGTCGTTCGAGGACATGCGGCCGGTCGCCGCGCCGATCTGCCCGTAGCTCGTGTGGATGCGCCCGTCATCTGCGATCGACTTGTCGAGGGACTCGACGATCTGCCGCAGCTTCGTGGCGTCACGGTGCTCGAGCAGGTAGCCGAGGAAGGGGTGCGGGTTCGACTCCTGCAGGTCGGCCAGCGCACTCGCGTCGGTCGTGTAACCCGTCTTCGTCGCCCGGGTCTTCGGCATGCCGAGCTGGTCGAAGAGCACCTCTTGCAGTTGCTTCGGTGAACCGAGGTTGACCTCCCGGCCGATCTCCGCGAACGCCGCCTCGGCAAGGCCCGCTGCGCGAGTGCCGAGCTCGGAGGAGAGTTCGGCGAGCTCGGCGTGGTCGACGGTCACACCGCGCACCTCCATCGCCGCAAGCACCGACACCAGCGGCATCTCGATGTCGGCGAGCAGCTGCCGCGAGCTCTCGGGGAGGGCTCGGAGCACGACGGGGGCGACCCGGAGCGAATACCAGGCGTACTCGGGGGCGCCTGCGTCGCTGCCTTCTTCGGGCACGAGCTGAGCGGGATCCGCCTGCGGCACGGTCTCACCGAGGTAGCGCTCGACGAGGTCGGCGAGCGTCTTCTCGGCGAGGATCGGTCGCACGAGCCATCCGGCGACGAGGGTATCGACGACGAGCCCGTTGAATGCGAGCCCCGATCGCATGAGCGCCTTCAACTGCGGCTTCGCATCGGTCATGATCTTCGGTGCGTCGCTCGCGAGCCATGCCTCGAACGGCGCGTAGTCGGATCGCCCCGCCTGCCACGGCAGCTGTACGGTCTCGTCGGCGGTCGCGATGCCCGCGCCGATCACGAGGCCGTCGAGCACTTCGACGCTGAGGCCGAGGCCCGCCGGCTCTGCGGCGACGGCGCGCTCGATCCAGACGGCGAGCTCTTCATCGAGGAGGCGGCGCGGGTTGGGCGCTACGGGGGCGGCGGGCGCGTCTGCGGCCGGGGTCGCAGGCGCAGCGGATGTCGCGGCCGCGCCGTTGCCATTGCCGTTGCCCGCCGCGATCTTCTTCATGCGTTCGAACAGCGTGCGGAACTCCAGCCGCTCGAACAGCGGCTGTACCGCCTCGATGTCGATCGGCTTCGCCTCGAGCTCGTCGAGCTCGACCTCGAGCTCGACATCGGTGACGAGCCGGTTGAGCCGCCGATTGCGGATCGCGTTCTCTTTCTCGTCGCGCAGGTTCTGCCCGACGACGCCCTTGATCTCGTCGGCGTGCTCGAGGATGCCGTCGAGGGAGCCGTAGAGGCCGAGCCACTTGACTGCGGTCTTCTCGCCGACCTTCGTGATGCCGATGAGGTTGTCGCTCGTCTCACCGACGAGTGCCGCGATGTCGGGGTACTGCTCGGGGCGGATGCCGTAGCGCTCGATCACCGCATCGGTGTCGTACCGCTTCAGCTGCGAGACGCCCTGCGTGTTCGGGTAGAGCAGCGTGACGTCGTCATTGACGAGCTGGATGGTGTCGCGGTCGCCCGAGACCAGCAGCACCCGGTAGCCCTCGGCGCGGCCGCGCGCCGCGAGCGTCGCGAGGATGTCGTCGGCTTCGAAGTCTTCTTTCTCGAGGGTGCGAATGCCCATCGCCTTCAGCGCATCTTGCAGGAGCGGCACCTGCCCCTTGAACTCCACCGGTGTCTCACCGCGCGTGCCCTTGTACTCGGGGTACTCGCGCGTGCGGAACGATGCGCGTGAGATGTCGAAGGCGACCGCGAGGTGCGTCGGCTTCTCGTTCTGCAGCAGCAGGAGCAGCATCGACAGGAAGCCGTGGATGGCATTCGTGTGCTGACCATCGCGAGTGGTGAAGCTGTCGACGGGGAGGGCGTAGAAGGCCCGGAAGGCCAGCGAATGGCCGTCGACGACGAGGAGGGTAGGCTTTTCTGCGTCCGACACCCCCCAAGACTACAAGCGGCCGACGACACTGCCCGACGGCCCATCTCGAAGGCGAGCATGACCCAGACGAGTGACCCGATCGACTACCTGCAGGCGCGCGGAACCGGCGCCCTGGCCGAGAAGATGGGCATCGAGTTCCTCGAGTTCTCGGTCGATCGTTCGGTCGCGAGAATGCCGGTCGAGGGCAACACGCAGCCCGCCATGCTGCTGCACGGCGGCGCCTACGTCGTGCTCGGCGAGTCGCTCGGCTCGATGGCCGCGAATCTCTGGGCCGGTGCCGGCCGGCTCGCCGTCGGCATCGAGATCAACGCTACGCACACGCGTTCCGCGACGAACGGCTGGGTCACCGGCGTCTGTACGCCGATCCACCTCGGCCGCACCCTCACGACGCACGAGATCGCCATCACCGACGACGCGGGCCGACGCTGTTCGACGATCCGCATCACGAACCTGATCAAAGATCTGCCGGCGACCTGAGCAGGTACGAGAACAGCGGATGCCGCGGCAGGTCGCCGCGGCATCCGCTGTTCTGAAACGGTGTTGCCTACTTCTTCGCCGAAAGCTGCTCGATGATCGCCTGCGAGACGTCTTTCATCGTGAGACGGCGGTCCATCGATGCCTTCTGGATCCACCGGAACGCCTCGGGCTCGGTGAGCCCCATCTTCTCGTTGAGCAGGCCCTTCGCTCGATCGACGAGCTTTCGGGTCTCGAAACGCTCGACGAGGTCGCCGACCTCGGCCTCGAGCGCGATGATCTGCGCGTGGCGCGCGAGGGCGATCTCGATCGCGGGCAGCAGGTCGTTGGGAGTGAACGGCTTCACAACGTATGCGAGCGCGCCCGCCTCGCTGGCCCGCTCGACGAGCTCTTTCTGGCTGAACGCCGTGAGAAGCACGACCGGCGCGATGTGACCCTTCGAGAGTCGTTCGGCGGCCGAGATGCCGTCGAGTTGGGGCATCTTGACGTCCATGATGACGAGATCGGGCCGAAGCTCGGTCGCGAGCGCGACCGCGGTCTCGCCGTCTCCGGCCTCTCCGACGACCTCGAAGCCGTTGTCGCGCAGGATCTCGACGATGTCGAGGCGGATGAGCGACTCATCTTCGGCTACGACGACGCGGCGCGGTGCCGGCTGGGTTGATTCTGTGTCTGTCACGCAGGAAAGCCTACGGTATCCTGAGCGAGGCCCTTGGCCGGTGTGGCGGAATGGCAGACGCGGAGCACTCAAAATGCTTTGCCCGAAAGGGCGTGTGGGTTCGACCCCCACCACCGGCACCAGTTGACCGAACCCGGAGTTCACTCACCGGGCGGCGCCGCGAGAAACGCGCCGCGTCGCTCGATGAGACGACGAAGGTACGGGGGCCGAGCACGAGCTCGGCGATTCGTCCGAACGGGCCGAGCGGCGCGGCGAATGCCACTCGATCGATCATGAGCGTGCCGCCACCCTCAGCCGCCTCGAACCGATGCTCGTGCCGGAACCACGAGAACGGCCCCCGCACTTGTTCGTCGACGAACGAGTTCGGCCGGCTGAGCTGCGTGATGCGACTCGTCATGCGGAGCGGCAGGCCGAGGTGCCACGCGCGCCAGGTGACCTCCTCGCCGAGACCGATCACGCCCGAGGTCACTCCGTCGACCGCACGCTCTCGTGTCGCCGACATCGAGGCCGTGTGCGCGTCGACATCGAGCGACCGGTCGAACGCCGTCTCGACGTCGATCGGCAAGCGGGTACGACACTCGAACGCTACGGCCACGCACGCATTCTCGCATGCACGATGGGACGGATGCCGCGGCATCCGTTGCCCGCTCTGAGAACGCCCAAGGAGCCGGCCCGACCGGCCCGGCGCCTTCTGCCGGGCTCGGGCCGCGCTGAGGCGTCCGAGCTACTTCGACGTCCCGGCCTCGAGGATCGACACGATCGAGAACAGCGTGAAGCAGACCGCGCCGAGACCCACCAGGACGTGCGCGCCGACGAAGAAGCCCGACTCGGTCATGGTCGCCTCGAAGAGGAACGCGGCGAAGAACAGGCATGCGAGCGCCGTGCCAACCGGGATGATCGGAATCCGGTTGGCGAGGGCGAAGACCCGGCGCCACACGAGCGCGAGCAGCAGCACCTTGGACAGGATGCTGAAGCAGATGAGACCCAGACCGATGAGCACTGTCCCGGGAGCGAGGCGCGCCGGATCGTCCGAGCCGAACAGCACCACGAACCCGAGGACCACGTTGATGGTTCCCATCGCGACGACCCACCACGACCAGCGGTAGCGCTCGGCGTCGCCGAACTCGTTGCGGACCTGTCGCACGATGCTCGCGACGAGCGCGACGAGCGCGGAGCAGATCAGCGACAGGCCGACCAAGACATGCCCCGCGACCAGCGCGGCGTCGCCGCCCCTCGCGTAGAGGGTCACCGCGACCACGAGCCCGACGAGTGCGAGCAGCGCGGGGATCGCGATCAGCATGGCACCGACACCACGTGAGTAGGCACCCTCCGGCGCACCGCCCCCGACGGGACGCGCAGCGCTCTTCTGGATGAGTACGAACTTGGTCGATGCTGTCGCCACGGTGCTCACGCATCCCGCGATGAACCCGATGCCGAGTACCACATGACCGGCCACGACGAACGGCGAGTCGTCGCCCCGCCCGATGATCGTGATGCCCCAGATCACTGTCGCGAGGGCGACCGCGTATCCGAGCACCGGCAGCGCGACGACCCAGAACCGGCCGTACCGGTGGACGAGCTGGCGAATGATCGTCGCGGCGGTCGTGAAGAGCGCGATGCAGATCGCGGTCAGGGCGATGTTGACGTGGCCTGCGACGAAGTGGTTCGCCTCGTCACCGCCCGACAGGACGTAGAGCCCGAACGCGAGGCATACCGCCCCCATCACCAACGGGATCGCACGGAAGAGAACGCTGATCGATCGGTTCATGCTCACTCCTCAGGCGGACGAGGTGCTGCGAATCCATGCTAGCAAACCACCGAATTCCGGCCTGTCGCCCTGCCGACTACCCACGCATTCCGACACGCAGCGCAGCGGATGCCGCGACATCCGCTACCCGCCTGTGAGCGCGCGGAGGCGGCCCTCACGGGACCGACCCCTCGCGGGCTGACGGCTAGAGCACCTCGCCGACGACGTGCACACGCACGTCGTTCGTGGTGCCGGGGATTCCGGGAGGGGACCCGGAGATGATGATGACCTTCTCGCCCTTGACGGCCTTGCCGGTCTTGGCGAGCACCTCGTCGACCTGGCCGACCATTTGGTCAGTATGCGTGACGCGGGCGACAACGTAGCACTCGACGCCCCAGTTGAGCGCCAGGCGACGTCGGATCGCCGGGTCGGGCGTGAACGCGAGGATCGGGATCTTCGAGCGCAGACGCGTCATGCGACGCACCGACTCCCCGGACTCGGTGAAGACGCAGAGGTACTTCGCCTCGACGAAGTCGGCGACCTCGACGGCTGCGGCCGTGATCGCGCCGGCCTGAGTGCGCGGCTTCGTGCCGAGCGGCAGAATGCGGTCGAGCCCGTGCTGCTCGGTCGACTCGACGATGCGGGCCATCGTCTGCACGGTGATGACGGGGTACTCTCCCACGCTCGTCTCGCCCGAGAGCATGACGGCGTCGGCTCCGTCGAGCACGGCGTTCGCGACGTCGGAGGTCTCGGCACGCGTCGGCACCGGGCTGTGGATCATCGACTCGAGCATCTGCGTGGCCACGATCACGGGCTTCGCGAGACGACGCGCGATCTCGACGGCGCGCTTCTGCACGATCGGCACCGCCTCGAGTGGCAGTTCGACGCCGAGGTCACCGCGGGCGACCATGATCGCATCGAACGCCTCGGTGATCTCTTCGAGCGCGTCGACTGCCTGCGGCTTCTCGATCTTCGCGACGACGGGCACGCGTCGCCCCATCTCGTCCAT
This sequence comes from Agromyces sp. Y182, assembly GCF_059445385.1. Classification (NCBI taxonomy): domain Bacteria; kingdom Bacillati; phylum Actinomycetota; class Actinomycetes; order Micrococcales; family Microbacteriaceae; genus Agromyces; species Agromyces sp. Y182. Next base: position 603,289 of record NZ_JCAIUF010000002.1, read on the forward strand.
GATCTCGTGCACGCGAGTGATGTCAGAGGCGTCGCGGACGAAGGAGAGTGCGATGAGGTCGGCGCCGAGCTCGAGACCCCAGCGGAGGTCGGCCTCGTCTTTGTCGGAGAGCGCGGGCACATTCACCGCGACGCCGGGCAGGTTGATGCCCTTGTTGTTCGACACCGGCCCGGCGACGATGACCCGGGTCGTGACGACGGTGCCATCGGTCTCGACGACCTCGACGCGCACCTTGCCGTCGTCGATGAGCAGGAAGTCGCCCGGCTTCACGTCGTCGGGCAGGCCCTTGTACGTCGTGCTGACGAGCTCTTGCGTGCCGAGCACGTCGTCGGTGGTGATCTTGAAGATGTCACCCTCAGCGAGCTCGTGCGGCCCATCGGCGAATTTGCCGAGCCTGATCTTGGGGCCCTGCAGGTCGACGAGCACGGCGATCGCCCGACCGGAGTCGTTCGCCGCCTTGCGCACGTTCTGGTAAACGCCCTCGTGCACGTCGTAGCTGCCGTGGCTGAGGTTCATCCGTGCAACGTCGATGCCTGCATCGATGATCGCCCGGATCTGCTCATAGCTCGATGTCGCCGGCCCGAGGGTGGCGACGATCTTCGCTCGTCTCATGTGGTGTGTGCTCCCGATATTCTGCGCAAAGCGCTGGGTTGTGTTGGTCGAAGCGCGCCGTGCGGCGCGCAGTGGTCAGATGGAGAACGCCTGTGCCGTCGAGGGGATCGGTGCGGGCAGCAGGGTCTCGCCTTCAAGGTAGCGGTCGACAGCAGACGCCGCAGCACGGCCTTCCGCGATGGCCCACACGATCAGGGACTGTCCGCGGCCGGCGTCCCCGGCGACGAACACGCCCGGCTGGGCCGTCGCATAGTCGCCTTCGCGCGCGATGTTGCCACGGTCGGTGACCGGCAGCCGCATCTGCTCGTCGAGCGCTGCGGTCTCGGGGCCGGTGAATCCGAGCGCGAGCAGCACGAGGTCGGCAGGAATCTCCCGCTCGGTGCCGGCCATCGGAACTCGGCGCCCGTCGAGGTACTCGGTCTCGGCCACGCGGATGGCGCGGACCTCGCCGGCGTCGTTCGCGAGGAACTCGACCGTCGAGGCGAGGAACTGCCGGTTGCCGCCCTCTTCGTGCGCGGTCTGCACCTCGAACAGCGTCGGATGCATCGGCCACGGCTGGTGCTCGGGACGGCTCGCGCCCGGCTCCTTGCCGATCGCGAGATTGGTGACCGACAGGGCGCCCTGTCGGTGCGCGGTGCCGATGCAGTCGGCGCCGGTGTCGCCGCCACCGAGGACGACGACGTGCTTGCCCTCTGCGGTGATCTGATCGAACACCTGGTCACCGGCGAGGTGGCGGTTGGACTGGGTCAGGTAGTCCATGGCGAAGTGCACGCCCGGCAGGTCTCGCCCCGGAATGGGCAGGTCACGCGGCACGATCGCGCCGGTCGCGACCACGACGGCGTCGTAGCGCTCGCGGAGCTGGGGCCACGTGATATCGACCCCGATGTTCACGCCGGCACGGAAGCGGGTGCCCTCTGCGGTCATCTGCGCGAGGCGCAGGTCGAGGTGCTTCTTCTCCATCTTGAAGTCGGGGATGCCGTAGCGAAGCAGACCCCCGATGCGGTCGTCGCGCTCGAAGACGGCGACCGTGTGACCTGCACGCGTCAACTGCTGTGCGGCAGCCAGGCCGGCGGGGCCGGAGCCGACGACCGCAACGGTCTTGCCCGTGAGCCGACCGGGCGGTTGCGGCTGCACCCATCCGCTTCCGAACGCCTGGTCGATGATCGAGACCTCGACCTGCTTGATGGTCACCGCGGGCTGGTTGATGCCGAGCACGCATGACGACTCGCAGGGGGCGGGGCAGAGCCGGCCCGTGAACTCGGGGAAGTTGTTCGTGGCGTGGAGGCGGTCTGCTGCCGCCCGACCTTCGCCGCGGTACATGAGGTCGTTCCACTCGGGGATCAGGTTGCCGAGCGGGCAGCCCTGATGGCAGAACGGAATGCCGCAGTCCATGCAGCGGCCGGCCTGGCGGCGGAGCTGGGCGGGGTCGCCCTGTTCGTAGACCTCTTTGAAGTCCATGATGCGCACCGGAACGGGTCGCCGCTTGGGCAGCTCGCGCTCGGTGACCTTCAGAAAGCCCTTCGGGTCAGCCATTCGTCACCTCGAGCGTGTTCATGGGCGCAGCCTCGTCCGGTGTCTGGATCGTCTCAGCCATTCGTCACCTCGAGCGTGTTCATGGGCGCAGCCTCGTCCGGTGTCTGGATCGTCTCAGCCATTCGTCACCTCGAGCGTGTTCATGGGCGCAGCCTCGTCCAGGGTCTGGATCGTCTCAGCCATTCGTCACCTCCAGAATTCTCGTCCAAACCACGTCTCCGTCGGGGTCGAGCCCCTCGTCGACCGCGCTCTGACGGGTGCGGAGCACTGCGGCGTAGTCGCGCGGCAGCACCTTGGTGAACCGGTCGAACGCGGCGTCGCCGGCAGCGAGGAGTGCCGCGGCGACTGCGGAATCGGTGTTCGCGACGTGCTGTTCGAGCAGGTCGCGCACGATCTCGCGGTCGGCACTGCCGAGTGACGTCAGCTCGAGTTCTCCGGTGGTCAGGGACTCGCGGTTGACTCGTCCCTCGCGGAGCCCGAGCACGTAGGCGGTGCCGCCCGACATGCCGGCGCCGAGGTTGCGGCCCGTCTCGCCGAGAATCAGCGCGAGACCACCGGTCATGTACTCGAGCGCGTGATCGCCGACGCCTTCGACGACCGCGGTCGCCCCCGAATTGCGCACGAGGAACCGTTCACCCACGATGCCGCGGATGAACATGCTGCCCTGTGTCGCGCCGTAGCCGATCACGTTGCCGGCGATCACGTTGCGTTCGGCCACGAAACCGCTGTCGCTCGACGGACGGACGACGATCTGGCCGCCGGAGAGGCCCTTGCCCACGTAGTCGTTCGAGTCGCCCTCGAGCCGCAGCGTGATGCCGCTCGGCAGGAACGCACCGAGCGACTGCCCGGCCGAGCCGGTGAGCGTGACGTCGATCGATCCGGCAGGGAGGCCGTGCTCGCCGCGACGCGCGGTGACCTCGTGTCCGAGCATCGTGCCGACGGCACGCTCGGTATTGCGAATCGGCAAGGCGATCTCGACCCTGCCGCCCCGCTCGAGCACGAGTTTGCTGCGGCGGATGAGCTCGTTGTCGAAGTGCTTGTCGAGTTCGTGGTCTTGCGCACGAGCGTTGCGCCGCGGCTCGGCCTCGGCGAAGTCGGGGCCGACGAGCACCGGAGAGAGGTCGAGGCCCGACGCCTTCCAGTGATCGACGGCACGGTCGACATCGAGCAGTTCGCGTCGACCGATGATCTCGTCGATCGATCGGTAGCCGAGCTCGGCGAGGTACTCCCGCACCTCTTGGGCGATGAACTCGAAGAAGTTGACGACGAACTCGGGCTTGCCCGAGAAGCGCTTGCGCAGCTCGGGATTCTGGGTCGCGACGCCGACCGGGCAGGTGTCGAGGTGGCAGACGCGCATCATGACGCAGCCCTGCACGACGAGCGGTGCGGTGGCGAAGCCGAACTCCTCGGCTCCGAGGAGCGCACCGATCACGACGTCTCGGCCGGTTTTCAGCTGCCCGTCGACCTGCACCACGACGCGGTCGCGCATGCCGTTCAGCATGAGGGTCTGCTGGGTCTCGGCGAGGCCGAGCTCCCACGGCGTGCCGGCGTGCTTCAGCGAGTTCAACGGGCTCGCCCCGGTGCCGCCATCGTGTCCTGAGACGAGGATCACGTCGGCGAGGGCCTTGGCCGTGCCGGCGGCGACCGCGCCGATGCCCGACTGGCTCACGAGCTTCACGTGCACGCGAGCCTTCGGATTCGCGCGCTTCAAGTCGAAGATCAGCTGCTTGAGGTCTTCGATGGAGTAGATGTCGTGGTGCGGCGGCGGCGAGATCAGCCCGACTCCGGCGGTCGCGTGCCTGGTGCGCGCCACCCACGGGTACACCTTCGTCGGCGGCAACTGACCGCCCTCGCCGGGCTTGGCGCCCTGGGCGAGCTTGATCTGGATGTCGTCGGCGTGCGTGAGGTACATGCTCGTGACGCCGAACCGGCCCGATGCGACCTGCTTGATCGCGCTGCGTCGCTCGGGGTCGAGCAGCCGGTCGAGGTCTTCGCCGCCTTCGCCCGTGTTGGACTTGGCGCCGAGACGGTTCATCGCGATCGCGAGCGACTCGTGCGCCTCTTTGGAGATGGAGCCGTAGCTCATCGCACCGGTCGAGAACCGCTTGACGATCGACTCGATGGATTCGACCTCATCGATCGGCACTGCCGGCCGAGTGCCGGTTCGCAGCGCGAACATGCCGCGCAGCGTCATCAGCTCTTCAGCCTGCGAGTCGACGAGCGAGGTGTACTCGCGGAACACGTCGTACCGCCGGTTCCTCGTGGAGTGCTGCAGGCGGAAGACCGTCTCGGGGTTGAAGAGGTGAGGCGAGCCGTCGCGGCGCCACTGGTACTCGCCGCCCGTGCTCAGACGCTCGTGGGCGCGGACAGCGGCGTCTTGCGGGTACGCCTGGGTGTGCCGGTCGAGGTTCTCGACCGCGATCGCATCGATGCCCACTCCGCCGAGCTTCGACGTCGTACCCGTGAAGAATTCGTCGATGAAGCCCTGCGCCAGGCCGATGGCCTCGAAGGCCTGCGCACCCGCATACGAGGAGATGGTCGAGATGCCCATCTTCGACATGATCTTCAGCACGCCCTTGCCGAGCGCCTTGATGACGTTGCGCACCGCTTCTTCGGGCGTCACACCGGTGATCACGCCCGAACGCACGAGGTCTTCGCACGTCTCCATCGCGAGGTAGGGGTTCACAGCGGATGCCCCGTAGCCGATGAGCAGCGCGACGTGATGCACTTCGCGAACATCGCCCGCCTCGACGACGAGGCCGACCTTCATGCGGTTCTCGGAACGGATGAGGTGGTGATGCACCGCCGAGAGCATGAGCAGCGACGGAATCGGCGCCAGGTCTTTGTTGGAGTCCCGATCGCTCAGCACGATGAAGGCGGCTCCGGCCTCGATGGCCTCATCGACCTCACCGCAGATCGCCGTGAGACGGTTGCGCATCGCGTCGGCGCCCTCGTCGAAGCGGTAGAGGCCGCGCACCGTGACCGTCGTACGGCGCCCGGGCGTCGGGTCGATGTGCACGATCTTCGCGAGCTCGTCGTTGTCGATCACGGGGAACGTGAGCGAGACCTGCCGGGCGTGCTCGGGGCCTGCGTCGAGCAGGTTGCGCTCGGGGCCGAGGGAGGTGCCGAGCGAGGTGACGACTGCCTCGCGGATCGAGTCGAGCGGTGGGTTGGTGACCTGCGCGAACTGCTGCGTGAAGTAGTCGAAGAGCAGTCGTGGGCGCTCGGAGAGCACCGCGATCGGCGTGTCGGCGCCCATCGCACCGAGGGGTTCCGCCGCAGTGCGCGCCATCGGCGCGAGCAGGATCCTCACCTCTTCCTCGGTGTAGCCGAAGGTGCGCTGACGCCGATTGACGGATGCCGGCGGGTGCACGATGTGCTCGCGCTCGGGCAGCTCCGCCAACTGGATGCGACCCTGCTCGAGCCAATCTCCCCACGGCTCCGCTGCGGCGAGCTCGGCCTTGATCTCGTCGTCTTCGATGAGGCGACCCGCCTCGGTGTCGACGAGGAACATGCGCCCCGGCTGCAGCCGGCCCTTGCGCACGATGCGACTCTGATCGATGTCGAGCACGCCGATCTCGCTCGCGAGCACGACGAGTCCGTCGTCGGTCACGACGTATCGGCCCGGGCGCAGTCCGTTGCGGTCGAGGGTCGCGCCGACGAGCGCGCCATCGGTGAAGACGATCGCCGCGGGGCCGTCCCACGGCTCCATGAGCATCGAGTGGTACTCGTAGAACGCGCGACGCTCGGCGTCGATCTCGGTCTGGTTCTCCCATGCCTCGGGCACCATCATCATGACCGCGTGCGGCAGGCTGCGGCCGGCGAGCGTCAGGAGCTCGACGACCTCGTCGAAGGAGGCGGAGTCGCTCGCTCCCGGTGTGACGATCGGCCGGATCGGCGCGAGGTCGCCGAGGAGCTCCGACTCGAGCTGCGACTGGCGCGCCCGCATCCAGTTGCGGTTGCCCTGAATGGTGTTGATCTCGCCGTTGTGCGCGATCATGCGGAACGGCTGGGCGAGCGGCCACGACGGGAAGGTGTTCGTCGAGTAGCGCGAGTGCACGAGCGCGAGCTTCGATGCGAAGCGCTCATCGGAGAGGTCGGGATAGAAGGGCTCGAGCTGCAGGGTCGTGACCATGCCCTTGTAGACGAGAGTGCGGCTGGAGAGCGAGGCGAAGTAGAGTTCGAGCTCGCGTTCGGCGCGCTTGCGCAACCGGAAGGTGAGCCGGTCGAGCTCGATGCCTGACACGGACGCACCGGTCGACGAGGTGGCGACGGCGTGCACGAACAGCTGCTGCACGACCGGCATGGCTGCACGGGCGAGAGTACCGAGCTCATCGGGTCGCACGGGCACTTCGCGCCATCCGATCACCGAAAGGCCTTCGGATGCCGCAAGTCCGACCAGTGCCTGCTTGACCCTGCTGCGCGCGGTGGGGTCGACGGGCAGGAAGGCGTTGCCGACGGCGTACGCCCCGGCGGCCGGAAGCGCGAATGCGGTGACCGCGCGGAGGAATTCGTCGGGCACCTGCGTCACGATGCCCGCCCCGTCGCCGGTGCCGGCGTCGGAGCCGACGGCACCGCGGTGCTCGAGGTTGCGCAGGGCGTCGAGTGCCACGGTGATGATGTCGTGCCCGGCCGTGCCACGCAGGGTCGCGACCATCGCGAGGCCGCAGGCGTCTTTCTCGTCGGCAGGGTCGTACATGCCCTGGGCAGCGGGAACAGTACCGAACCTCGAGAAGGGTGGGGTGAGCGACACGTGAACCGTCCTCATCAACTAAGTGTGCAGCGGGGGACGTCGTCGGCCCATCAAGGGAGATGTCGCAACGCGTGATGCGGCGTCGCTTTCGGAGAACGCGGTGTTGGGGCGTACCTACTTCGAGGTGGATCGGCTGGGGCTTGTGGCCGCCGGTTCGCCCGATTCGCTCGCGCCCTCGACCTCATCGTCGAGAGAGTCGGAGTCGGACTCGGTGTCTTCGGAGTCTACCTCAGCATCGGGAGCGCTCCATTCACGCCCCGGCACGTACGGACTCGGCTCGTCGCCGGTGTGGCGGCGGCGCTGCACGAGGATCAGGACGATGCCGATGACGATCGCCGCGAATGACGCCCAGACGTTCACCCGGATACCGAGGAACATCTCGCTCGGGTCGACGCGGATGGACTCGAAGAACGAACGGCCTGCGCCGTACCAGATGAGGTAGACGCCGAAGGCCTTGCCCCAGCGCAGGTTGAACTTGCGCTCGAGCAGGATGATGACCGCGGCACCCGCGAGGTTCCAGATGAGTTCGTAGAGGAACGTGGGGTGGAAGAGCGTGCCTTCGGCCAGACCGGCCGGGAAAGCGGCGTTGTCGGAAGAGATCTCGAGGCCCCAGGGCAGGTCTGTCGGCGAACCGAAGAGCTCGTGGTTGAACCAGTTGCCGAGGCGGCCGACCGCTTGCGCGACGAGCAGGCCGGGCGCAAGTGCGTCGGCGAACGACCAGAAACGGATGCCCGTGAACCTGCACCCGATGATCACGCCGACTGCGCCGCCGATGAGGGCGCCGTAGATCGCGTTGCCGCCCTCCCAGATGGCGAAGACGGTCCACCATTCCTGCCCCGCGAAGTAATCGGCGGGGTGCGTGAACACGTGGTAGAACCGAGCGCCGATGATGCCGAGGGGCACGGCCCAGAGTGCGATGTCGAGCACGATGCCGGGCTCTGCGCCGCGCTTGGTCAGCCGGCGCGAGGTGATGATGACGGCGAGGATGATGCCGACGAGGATGCAGAGCGCGTACGTGTTGATGACGAGCACGCCCCAAGGCACGGGGATCTCGAATGCGCGCCACGCGGGGTCTGGGCTCGGGATGCTGAACGGTGCGATCACGCCGGCTTGTGCCTTTCCTCAGTTGCGTCGGCCGCTGACGGCCTCAATGAGCGTACTTCACTCCGCGCGGGTTCCGCGCGCGAGTTCCGCGGCGAGCTCGCCGACGGCCGGCACACCGCCGGTCGCAAGTGCGTTCACGAGCGCCGAGCCCACGATCGCGCCCTCTGCGTACTCGAGCACCTCGGCGACCTGCGCGGCCGTGGAGATGCCCACACCGACGCAGCTCGCGGGCGCACCCGCTTCGGTCAGCCGCTCGACGAGCGTGCGAGCGGCTCGGTCGACGTCGCTGCGGGCGCCCGTGATACCCATCGTCGACACGGCGTAGACGAAGCCACGGCTCGCCTCGATGGCCTGCCTGATGCGAACGTCGCTCGACGTCGGCGCGGCGAGGAACACCCGGTCGAGACCCGTGCGCTCGGATGCCGCGATCCACGCCGCAGCCTCATCGGGGATGAGATCCGGGGTGATGAGCCCCGCTCCCCCGGCAGCTGCGAGATCGTCGGCGAAGCGGTCGACGCCGTACTGCACGACGGGGTTCCAATAGGTCATGATCAGCACCGGGGCATCCACCCGCTCGGTGATGCGCCGGACCGCCTCGAAGCTGTCGGCGAGACGGAAGCCGTTCGCAAGGGCCTGCTGGGTCGCCGCCTGAATGACGGGGCCGTCCATGACGGGGTCCGAATAGGGCAATCCCAGTTCGATGGCATCGACACCGTGCTCGACCATGGCGACCGCCGCTTCGACGCTCTCGTCGAACGTCGGGAACCCGACCGGCAGATAGCCGATGAGGGCGCCGCGCGCGTCGTCGTTCCGCCGGCGGATGACGGGACCGACCGTGTTCATTCGGCGTTCTCCTGGTCGTAGAGCTCGAAGTAACGTGCGGCAGTGTCCATGTCTTTGTCGCCGCGCCCCGAAAGATTCACGAGGATCGTGGCCTCGGTGCCGAGTTCACGGCCGAGTTCGAGTGTGCCGGCGAGGGCATGAGCCGATTCGATGGCCGGGATGATGCCCTCGGTGAGGGTGAGCAGGCGGAGCGCCTCCATGGCCGCGGCGTCGGTGACCGGGCGGTAGCTCGCCCGGCCGAGTGCAGCGAGCCACGAGTGCTCGGGGCCGACGCCCGGATAGTCGAGGCCCGCAGAGATCGAATGCGACTCGATCGTCTGGCCGTCATCGTCTTGCAACAGGTAGCTGCGTGCACCGTGAAGCACACCAGGGCGCCCCTTCGTGATGGTCGCCGCGTGCCGCTCGGTCTCGACACCGTCACCGCCCGCCTCGAAGCCGTACAGCGCGACATCGGTGTCGTCGAGGAAGGCGTGGAAGATGCCGATCGCGTTCGAGCCGCCACCGACGCACGCCGTGACCGCGGTCGGCAGCGCGCCCGTGAGATCGAGCACCTGCTGGCGGGCCTCTTCGCCGATGATCTTCTGGAAGTCGCGCACCATCTCGGGGAACGGGTGCGGGCCCGCGACCGTGCCGAAGATGTAGTTGGTCGTCTCGACATTGGTGACCCAGTCGCGCATCGCTTCGTTGATGGCGTCTTTCAGCGTGCGCGAGCCCGCCTTCACCGCGATGACCTCGGCCCCGAGCAATCGCATTCGGGCGACGTTCAGCGCCTGCCGTTCGGTGTCGACCTCGCCCATGTAGATCACGCAGTCGAGCCCGAAGAGCGCCGCAGCAGTGGCCGTCGCGACGCCGTGCTGACCCGCACCCGTCTCGGCGATCACGCGCGACTTGCCGATTCGCTTCGTCAACAGCGCTTGACCGAGCACGTTGTTGATCTTGTGGGAACCCGTGTGGTTGAGGTCCTCGCGCTTCAGGATGACCCGGGCGCCGCCGGCGTGCGCAGCGAACCGCGGCACCTCGGTGATGATCGAGGGTCGACCCGTGTAGCTGCGGCCGAGTTCGGCGAGTTCGGCGCCGAACGCCGGATCGAGCTTCGCGAGATCGTAGGCTTCGCCGAGCTCATCGAGGGCGGCGATGAGCGACTCGGGCACGAAGCGCCCGCCGAATTCGCCGAAATACGGACCGGTCTGCGCTCTGAGCGCCATGTCACACCGCCAGGAAAGCTGAGAGGTTGGCAATCGGGTCGCCGCCCGTGACGAGCGCCTCGCCGACGAGCACGACGTCGGCGCCCGATGAGCGGTAGTGCGCGACATCCGCAGCCGACAGCACCGCGGACTCCGCGACGCGGATCGCGCCCTCGGGGAATCGAGGGGCGAGTCGGCCGAAGAGGTCGCGGTCGAGCTCGAAGGTCGAGAGGTCGCGGGCGTTCACGCCGATGAGGCGAGCACCGAGTGCGGCAGCTCGCTCGAGCTCTGCGGCCGAATGGGTCTCGATGAGCGGCGTCATGCCGAGTTCGACGATGAGATCGTGGAGCTCGCGCAGCAGGGTGTCGTCGAGCGCGGCGACGATGAGCAGCACGAGGTCGGCGCCCGCGGCGCGGGCCTCGAACACCTGATACGGCGTCGCGATGAAGTCCTTGCGAAGCACCGGCAAGGCGACGGCACGACGCACGGTCTCGAGGTCTGCGAGGGAGCCGCCGAACTTGCGCCCCTCGGTGAGCACGCTGATCGCGCTCGCACCACCCAACTCGTAGCTCCGGGCGAGCGCAGCAGGGTCTTCGATCGACGCGAGCGGGCCGCGCGAAGGGCTCGACCGCTTGATCTCGGCGATGATCTTCACGTGGGCCGCCGGCCGGAGCGCCTCGAGGGCGTCGAGGGCGGCCGGACGCGCGAGCGCGGCTGCCTCGACTTCGGCGAGCGTCGTGCTCTCGCGGCGCGCCAGAGCGTCGGCGACAGCGTTCGCCGTCAACTCATCGAGCATCAGTGCACCTTTTCGGCGACCTTCGAGCCGCCGACGCCGTAGCCGGCACGCGTGAGCACCCAGCCGACGAGAAGGCCGACGATGAGGAGCCCTGCCGAAGCCCAGACGAGCCACTGCAGCTCGAAAAAGAAGGCGACGGTGCCGATGATGAACGCGATGAGCATGATCGTGACGGCGGTCCATGCCGCGGGCGAGTGTCCGTGGCCGGGATCTGCGGTCTCAATGCTCATGATGCTCCTTCGTGCGGGGTTTTCGTCGGTCAGTCTAGCGGTTCGGACCGCTGGGGCTCTCGTCATGGTTCGGGTCGGCGGCCTCGCCGTCGCTCGGATCGCCGATCGGGTCGCCGGTCGGATCGTCGGCGGGATCGCCGGTGGGGTCGTCGCCACGGCTCAAGCCGTCCCAGTCGTCGATCGCGCGATCCGAGGCAGGGCGTTCCCCGTCGCCGGATCCCGCATTCGACGCTCGCGCGCCACCGTAGCGCCGCGACGAGCCCGGCCAGCGGCCGCCGGTCACGAGCACCGCTAGGCCCGCGAGCACCATGAGCGCTCCGCCCACGATCGCGATCACCGGCCACAGCGTCGGGGATGCGGACGCCACGAGCTCGGCCGTCGGCGCGGCACCGGCGACGCCCGTGGCCTCGGTGACCGCGGGAGAAACTGCGGCGATCGGATCGGCCAGCGAAATGCCCGCGGCGAGCAGCACGCACCCGCCGAGCACGATCTCGAGCACGCCGAGCACGACACGGATGCCCGGGCCCGCGATCGCCAGAGCGGCCACGAGGGCGAGTCCGGCGAGTCCGAGCGCGGCGAGTGCCGGTGAGGCGACGCTGCCTGCGACGGCGACCGGCTCACCGGAACCGGCGACGGTGCTCGCCTCGATCACGAGTTCGAACCAGGTCTGGCTCCAGGAGAGCAGCACGAGCCCCGATGCGACGATCGTCGCGAGGATCGTCGGCAGCTTCATGCGCGCCGGCTTCATGACTCCACCCGTCTCATCGCGTTGGCGACCGCAACGGCGCGAAGCGGTGCAGCAGCCTTGTTGCGCGACTCCTGGTACTCGGACTCGGGATCGGAATCGGCGACGAGACCGCCGCCGGCCTGCACCCGGGCGACGCCGCCCGAGATGGTCGCCGTGCGGATCGCGATGGCGAGGTCGGCGTCGCCGCCGAATCCGAAGTAGCCGACGACTCCCCCGTAGAGACCGCGCTGCGCCGGCTCGAGCTCATCGATGATCTCGAGTGCCCTCGGCTTCGGTGCGCCGGAGAGCGTGCCCGCGGGGAACGTCGCACGGAACACGTCGATCGCGTTCGCCCCCGGCACGAGATCACCCTCGACGGAGGAGACGAGGTGCATGATGTGGCTGAAGCGCTCGACGCGCATGAACTCGGTCACCTCGACCGAGCCCGCGATGCAGACCTTCGCGAGGTCGTTGCGGGCGAGGTCGACGAGCATCAGGTGCTCGGCCTGCTCCTTCGGGTCGGCGATGAGCTCCGCCTCGAGGTCGGCATCCGCTTCGGGAGTCGCGCCTCGCGGCTTCGACCCGGCGATCGGATGCGTGAACACCCGGCTCTGCTGCACCTTCACGAGTGCCTCGGGCGAAGACCCGACGATCCAGTACGGCTGCCCCGCCATGTCTTCGAGATGCAGGAGGTACATGTACGGACTCGGGTTCAGGCTGCGAAGCACGCGGTACACATCGATCGGATGCGCCGTCGCCTGCTGCTCGAACCGCTGCGAGATGACCACCTGGAAGATGTCGCCGTCGCGGATGTACTCCTTCGAGCGATCGACGGCGGCGAGGAAGTCGGACTTCTCGGTGCGGTGCACCGGATCGGCGGCGCGTGTGAGGTCGATCTCGGCGAGCCACGCCTCGGTGGGCTGCGCGAGACCGCGCTGCATGCGGTCGAGCCTCGTCTGCGCGTCGTTCCAGAGTGCACCGGCGTCTTCGCCACGGTCGTTCAACACCGATGCGATGAGCTGCACAGTGCCCGTGCGATGGTCGATCACCACGAGCTCGGAGACGAACGCGAACGCTTGTCCGGGCATTTGGAACTCCGACGGCGGGCGATTCGGCAACCGCTCGATCTGTCGGATCGCCTCCCAGCCGATGAACCCGACGAGGCCGCCCGTGAGCGGCGGTGCGCCAGGCACGTCTTCGGTGCGCCACCGTTCGAACAAGGCCTCGAGCGCGGCCAGAGGGGCCAGGCCCGCGGCGTCGCCGAGCGCGCGTTCGGCGCTGAGGCCGTAGTCCTGCCACCGCACCCGGTCGTCGGCCTCGGTGATCACGCCGTACGACGAGACCCCGACGAAGGAGTACCGCGACCAGATGCCGCCCTGCTCCGCCGACTCGAGCAGGAACGTGCCCGGCCGGCCGCCCGCGAGCTTGCGGTAGATGCCCACCGGTGTCTCACCGTCGGCGAAGAGTTCGCGCACGACGGGCACGACGCGGCGCCCCGCGCGCAGTGCGGTGAACTCGTCGAACGTGGTCGTGGCGTCGGCCAACGTGTGCTCCTCAAGTCAGTCGGCTGGTGGGAACCCCGGGGTCACGGCGATCGGGTCGCCGTCGAAGCAGGTGCGGGTGCCGGTGTGGCACGCGGCGCCGAGCTGCTCGACCTTCACCAGCAGGGTGTCGGCGTCGCAGTCGAGGGCGGCCGAGCGCACGTACTGCACGTGGCCCGAGGTGTCGCCCTTGCGCCAGTACTCCCGCCGCGATCGCGACCAGAACGTCACTCGGCCCTCGGTCAGGGTGCGGCGGAGCGCCTCGCGATCCATCCAACCGAGCATCAGCATCTCACCGCTGTCCCACTGCTGGATGACGGCGGGCAGTAGGCCGTCGGCGTTGAAGACTGCACGCTCGAGCGCCTCATCGACCGTCGATTCCGTGGTCATCGCACGATCCTCCCATCGGCCGCCAGTGCGGCCTTCACTTCGCCGATCGTCAGCTCGCCGTTGTGGAACACGGATGCCGCGAGCACGGCATCGGCTCCCGCCGCGATGGCGGGCGGGAAATCGGCGACCGCGCCCGCTCCACCCGAGGCGATGACGGGCACGGTCGAGAGCTCGTGCATGAGCGCGGTGAGTTCGAGGTCGAAGCCGGCCTTCGTGCCGTCGGCGTCGATCGAGTTGACGAGCAATTCCCCCGCGCCGAGTTCGATGCCCCGGCGCGCCCATTCGAGCGCATCGAGGTCGGTCTCGGTGCGGCCGCCATGGGTCGTCACCACGAAGCCCGACGGGGTGCGACCCGAGCGCTTGACGTCGAGCGAGAGCACGAGCACCTGGGCGCCGAACCGGTCGGCGATCTCGTCGATGAGCGCGGGGCGGGCGATGGCCGCGCTGTTGACGCCGATCTTGTCGGCGCCGTGACCCTGCAGCCGGGCGACGTCTTCGGTCGAGCGGATGCCGCCGCCGACCGTGAGTGGGATGAAGACCTGTTCGGCCACCCGCTGCACCATGTCGTAGGTCGTCGATCGAGCGTCGACCGTCGCGGTGACGTCGAGGAACGTGAGTTCGTCAGCGCCCTGTTCGGCGTAACGGGCCGCGAGCTCGACGGGGTCACCCGCATCGCGCAGGTTCTGGAAGTTGACGCCCTTCACCACGCGGCCTGCGGCCACGTCGAGGCACGGAATCACACGGACGGCGAGAGACACTCCGGCCTCACAACCGCGCCGCGTGGATGGCGCTCACGAGGATCGCCCGTGCACCCAACTCGTAGAGCTCGTCCATGACGTGGTTCATCTCGGCGCGAGGGATCATGACGCGCACCGCGACCCACTCGGGGTCGTGCAGCGGCGACACCGTCGGCGATTCGAATCCCGGAGCGGCAGCGGTCGCGCGCTCGAGGTGCTCCACCGGCACGTCGTAGTCGAGCAGCACGTACTGGCGCGCGACGAGCACTCCCTGCAGCCGTCGCAGCAACGTCGATGCGCCGGGCTTGTCGACCCCCGACCCGATGAGCACGGCCTCGGAGTCGAGAATGACGGGGCCGAAGATCTCGAGGCCGGCCGCGCGAAGCGTCGAGCCCGTGGAGACGACATCGGCGACGGCGTCCGCGACGCCGAGCCGCACAGCGGACTCGACCGCACCGTCGAGCTTCACGAGCTTGGCGGTGACACCGTGACCGGCGAGGAACGCCCCCACGAGACCCGGGTAGCTCGTGGCCACGCGAACGCCGTCGAGCTCGGAGAGCTCGACGAAGCCGCCAGCCGGCCCGGCGAAGCGGAAGGTCGAGTCGCCGAATCCGAGCGGCGCGATCTCTACGGCATCCGACCCCGAATCGAGCAGGAGGTCGCGACCCGTGATGCCGACGTCGAGCGCGCCGGAACCCACGTACGTCGCGATATCGCGCGGGCGGAGGTAGAAGAACTCGACCCCGTTGCGAGGGTCGGCGGTGTGCAGGTCGCGCGGGTCGCGGCGACCGGTGTACCCGGCCTCCCACAACATCTGCGCGGCGGTTTCAGCGAGCGAGCCCTTGTTGGGCACGGCGATTCGGAGCATGTTCTGTCTCTGGTTCTCGGCAATACTGCCGTGTCGACGGTTCTGAGCAGCCATGGACGTTTCAGAGATGTCGGTACACGTCGGCGGGCGAGAGCCCCTTCGCGAGCATCAGCACCTGCAGGTGGTAGAGGAGCTGCGAGATCTCTTCAGCCGTCTCGTCATCGCTCTGGTACTCGGCGGCCATCCACACCTCGGCCGCCTCCTCGACGATCTTCTTGCCGATGGCGTGCACGCCGGCGTCGAGCTCGCGCACCGTGCCGGAACCCTCTGGTCGGGTTCGGGCTTTGTCTGCGAGCTCGACGAAGAGTTCGTCGAAGGTCTTCACACTTCTAGGCTACCGGTGCGTGTGGGTGTGCGCCGACGCGGCGTCACGAAGCTCGGCGATGCGCTCGGCCGGCACCTCGGCCCCGAAAACCGCCGAACCCGCGACGAAGGTGTTCGCGCCGGCCGCGGCGGCGATGCCGATCGTCTCGAGCGAGATGCCGCCGTCGACCTGCAACCACACGTCGAGGCCGGTCTCGCGCACCGTACTCGCGAGCCTGGTGAGCTTCGGCATCGTTTCGGACATGAACGACTGACCGCCGAAGCCGGGCTCGACGGTCATCACGAGCACCTGGTCGAACTCTGGCAGCAGTTCGAGGTAGGGATCGACATCAGTGCCGGGCTTGAGAGCGATGCCCGCGCGGGCGCCGATCTCACGGAGTCGCCGCGCAAGTGCCACGGGGTCGGAGGCGGCCTCGGCATGGAACGTCACCGAGAACGCACCCGTCTCGGCGTAGCCGGGCGCCCAGCGATCGGGATCGTCGATCATGAGGTGCACATCGAGCGGAATCGGGCTCACCTCTTGCAACCGCCCGACCATCTGCAGGCCGAAGGTGAGGTTCGGCACGAAATGGTTGTCCATCACGTCGACGTGCACGAGGTCGGCACTCGCGATGCGCCCGAGCTCGCGCTCGAGGTTCGCGAAGTCGGCAGCGAGGATGCTCGGGTTGATCCGCGTCGTCATGCAGCCACCCTACCGATCGGTGCCCGCGGGTGAGGGGGCATCGTGCTGCTTCTGCACGAGGGCGATGAACATCGCGTCGGTGCCGTGCCGGTGGGGCCAGAGCTGCACCGTCTCGGCCTCGCCGGCGAGGTCGAGCGGATGCCGCGACAGCCCCTCGACCACAGCGCGCGTGTCGAGCTGACGAGCCGACGTGCCTGCTCGTCGAAGCGCGGCGGCGAGCGTGCCCTGCGTCTCGGCGGTATGCGGCGAGCACGTGACGTACGCGAGGATCCCGCCGGGCGCGAGCGCGGCGAACGCGCTGTCGAACAGTTCGCCCTGGAGTTTCGTCAACTCGGCGACATCCGATGGGGCCTTGCGCCATCTCGCCTCGGGGCGGCGGCGGAGCGCGCCGAGCCCCGTGCACGGCGCGTCGAGCAAGATGCGATCGAAGCCGGCAGGCGCGCCGAGCGCCTCGAGGTCGAGGTCACGGCCGTCGCCGACGTGAACATCGACGGAGAGCGGCACCCCCGCGATCGCCTTGCGCACGAGCTCCGCCCGAACCGGCACGGTCTCCGTCGCCGACAGCACTGCCCCACCCGTCAGCGCCTCCGCGGCGAGCACCGCGGTCTTGCCGCCCGGGCCGGCGCAGAGGTCGAGCCAGTGCTCGCCCGCACGCACGGGCATGGCACGACTGAGCGCGAGTGCCGCGAGCTGGGAGCCCTCGTCTTGCACGCGGATGCGGCCGCCGGAGCCCTCGGCAGCGGCGATCGGGTCGTCGGCGACCGCGCCGATCGGCGAGAACCGATCGGGTTCGAATCCCTCGATGCCAGCGGTGTCGACATCGAGCCCCGGCAACACGGCGAGGTTCACGCGGGGCGAGGCATTGTCAGCGTCGAGGAGCGATTCCAGCTCATCGGCGCGACCCTCGCGCTCGAGCGCGGTGCGGAGCGCTCGCACGATCCACTCGGGATGGCTCGCCACCGCGGCAAGGCGGGCATCTTCGCCGGCAGCGCCCTCGGCGACGAGCTCTCGCCATGTTTCGGGTGACGATCGCGAGATCGTGCGCAGCACCGCGTTCACGAACCCGGCGGCCTTCGGCGCCGCCCTCCGCGCGAGCTCGACCTGCTCGTTGACGGCAGCGTGCGTCGCGACCCTGGTTGCGAGCAACTGGTGCGCGCCGAGCCGCAGCACATCGAGCACCGCTGGGTCGATGGCGCCGACGGGGCGATTCGCTGCGAGTTCGATGACGCGATCGTAGAACCCCTGCATGCGCAGCGTGCCGTAGGTCAACTCGGTCGCGAAGGCCGCGTCGGCGCGACTCAGGCCGGCGCGGCGGATGCGAGCAGGCAGGAGGAGGTTCGCGTAGGCCTCATCGGTTCGCACCGCTTCGAGTACGTCGACGGCGACGAGGCGTGCGGGTGAGATCCGAGCACCGGTGCCGCCGCCGGCGCTGCGCTGCGGGCCAGTACCACTCATCGGGCCACCCCCGCGGTCTGGGCGGCGCCGCGCCACCAGTCGCCTGCGTCCATCGCCGGCTTGCCTGCGGGTTGCACCCGCCGCAGCTCCAGCGGCCTCGTGGCCGTGCCGATCAGCAGGCGTCGTGCAACACGGGCGATCTCGCCGGGCGCGAGCGCCGGGACATCCGCAGCATCGTCGACGCCGTCGAGCCCCAGTATCTTGACTCGCTGTCCGTCGACCGTCGTCCATGCGCCCGGCTCGGGCGTCACTCCGAGGTAGCGCGCTCGCACCTCCGACGCGGGGAGCGACCAGTCGAGGCGCGCATCGTCGATCGTGAGTTTCGACGCGAACGTCGGTTCACCGCGCTGGGGCACGGCGTGCGCCGCACCCTCGGCGATGCCGTCGACCACGCCGGCCAACAGCTGCGCCCCCGAGACGGCGAGTTCATCGAGCAACTCCCCCGCCGTCTCATCACCACCGAGCGGTCGTTCCTGCATCGCGAAGACGTCACCCGCATCGAGTTCAGGCACGAGCTGGAACACGGATGCCCCTGCGACGGTGTCTCCGGCGATGAGCGAATGCTGCACGGGCGCGGCCCCTCGCCAGGCGGGTAGGAGGGAGAAGTGCAGGTTGATCCAGCCATGCTGAGGCGTTGAGAGCAGCGGCTCGCGCACCAGCCCGCCGTAGGCCACGATGACGCCGAGATCGGGTGCGAGCTCGACGATGCGAGCAGTGGCCTCGGCGTCGAGTCGATTGGTCTCGATGAGCGGTAGCTTCAAGCGCGCCGCCGCCTGTGCGACCGGCGACGGGGTCAGCACGCGCTTGCGGCCGAGCGGCGCCGGTCGCCGTGTCACGACGCCGACGAGATCATGGTCGCTCGCCGAGAGGCGCTCGAGAGACGGGACAGCCGCGGCAGGAGTGCCGGCGAAGATGATGCGGAGCTTCTGCACACTCCATTGTCGCCGACGAACGAGCGGTAACGGGACCCGGGGCCCGAGCTCAGAGCGAGATCGGCTCGACGTCCCGGAGAAACGGATGAGTCTCGTCCTTGCCCGATAGAACGGCGTCACCGAGCGGGATCGGCCAGTCCACCGAACGTCGCAAACCCGCGAGTCGCTTGACCAACCGCGAGAACCCCCCACGATAGCGCCCCGAAGTCATGCCGATTCGACGCACCGAACGCTGAAGACCCCGCCGGCTACGGGGCCTCGGGATCGTCGAAGCGCACCCGGAGCACCGACGGCCGCTTCGGTGGCCTGCCCGTGACCGGCCGCCGCCGCTCGGTGGCGACTCGGATCATCTCGGCGCGCAGCGCCTTCGCGACCGCACCGCCGGCCGCGTAGTCGAATCGCACGATCGCCCGCTCGAGCCCTTCGCCGGCGGGCACCGGGCCGAGCGCATCGACGCCATCGGCGGCGGCCCGTGCCGCCGTGAGCGCCTGGGCGACCAAGGCGGGCGCAGCCGTCACGCTCGCCACGCGCACGGCGGGAGGGAAACGCAGCGCCCGGCGAGCGGCGAGCTCACCGCTCGCCCACTCGGGCTGCCGCCACGACGCCAGCGCGGTCGCCAGCGCTCCGGCAACCCCGACGAGAAAGACCGGCGAACCGGGTGCCGCGAGCGCCGCGGCATTCGACCACCATCGCAAACAGTCTTCGGCGACGCGGAGGGATTCACGCAGCAGCATCCGCTCGCCGTCGAGGAGGAGCACGGCGCGGTAGCCGCCGTCGGCAATCGGCTCGGCACCGCGCGTCGCGACCACCAGGGCCGGCTCGGCAGTCACCCGGAGCACCGGACGCTCTCCGTCGGAGAGGATGACCCGGGATGTCGGGAACGCGCGACCGAGCTCTTCCGCCGTGCGGCTCGCGCCGACGGTGACAGCACGCAGCTTCACGCCCTCGCAGACCGGGCAGCGCCACGTGCTCCCGCTCGTGCCGCAGAGCACGCAGCGCGGGTCGCCGCCGCTGCGCGGCACGACCAGGGCGCCGCCGCACGCGGTGCATCGCGCAGGCTCACGGCAACGATCGCAGCTGAGCAGCGGCGCGTGGCCGGGACGTGCGACCTGCACGAGCACCGGCCCTTCGAGGATCGCCTGCTGCGCCGCACGCCACGCACTCGAAGGGATGCGCGCCGAACCGGGGTCGGGTGCCGACTGCTGCTCGGTCGGGATGACACGGGGTCGAACATGCTTGACGGCAGTCACCTCGTGCGCCCAACCGATCTCGACGAGCCGCTCGACCTCGACGCTGCGCGTGTGACCGAGGAACACGAGGGCCGCACCCGACTGCTCCTGCCGGATGAGCGCGGCATCGCGAGGGTGCACACCCGGGGCGAGCTGCTCGTTCTGCAACGAGTCGCCGTCATCCCACATGGCGATGAGGCCGAGCCTGGTCGCGGGTGCGTACACCGTCGAACGGTTGCCGATGATCACGCGCGCATCGGGCGCCGTCGCGTCGAGGAAGGCGCGGAAGCGCTCCCCGCCCGTCTGCCGCGCGTCGGTGCGCAGCACACGTCGAGGGTCGACGCGATCGGCCAGGGCGGCCTGGAGCTGCTCCTGGTCGCGGTAATCGGGCACGATGATGAGGCTCGACCGATCGGATGCGAGCGTGTGGGCGGCCGCGGCCGCGAGCGTCGCCGCCCACGCACCGACCCACTCGCCCGAGCCGAGCCGCACCGGCCGAGGGTCGGCGACGAGCGCCATCCGCTCGCCCGCGTCGATGCCGGTCTCGAGACGGCCCCGGTCGTAGCCGGGAATCGCGGGCGGCGGGGCCGGCAGCTCACCGCGATCGGGTTCTGCTGCACGCCACGCCCGCTCGGCTCGCACATACCGGCTGGGGATCGCCAGGCGAAGGATATCACCGGCGTTGCCGGCAGCGCGATCCGCGGCCGAGCGGGCCAGCGCCCACACTTCGGGCATGAGCAACGGCACCTCGGAGACGACGTCTTCGAGTTCGCTCAGGCGACCGGCGAACTCGCTCGTCTCCGAGAGTTCGACCAACCAGCCGTTGGCGATGCGCCCGCCCGATCGCAGCGGCACCCGCACTCGCACCCCGGCAACGGCCGCCTCACGGAGGCGTTCGGGCACCGCGTAGTCGAAGAGCTGGTCGAGCTGGGGCAGGGGCGAGTCGACGAGCACACGGGCGACGGAGCCGCCGGTCACGTCAGATCCTGGCAGTGGCGCGGAGATCGTCGACGCGGTCGAGGCGCTCCCACGTGAAATCGGGCAGTTCTCGGCCGAAGTGGCCGTAGCTCGCGGTCTGCGCGTAGATCGGCCGAAGCAGATCGAGATCGCGGATGATCGCCGCCGGACGCAGGTCGAACACCTCACGGATCGCGGCGATGATCTGCTCGTCTGGGAGTTTTCCGGTGCCGAAGGTCTCGACGTAGAGGCCCACGGGCCCCGCCTTGCCGATGGCGTAGGCGACCTGCAGTTCGAGCCGGTCGGCGAGGCCTGCGGCGACCGCGTTCTTGGCGACCCAGCGCATGGCGTAGGCCGCCGAACGGTCGACCTTCGAAGGGTCTTTTCCGCTGAAGGCGCCGCCCCCATGCCGGCTCGCGCCGCCGTAGGTGTCGATGATGATCTTGCGCCCGGTCAGCCCGGCGTCACCCTGCGGCCCGCCGATCTCGAAGCGGCCGGTGGGGTTGATGAGCACGTTGAGTTCGGGGCGCGCGAGTTCGACCAGGTCGAGCACCGGACGGATCACGAGCTCTTCGACCTCGACCCGGAGCTGCTCGGTCGAGACGGCACGAGTGTGCTGCGTCGAGAGCACCACGGTCTCGATCGTCTTGGGCACCTGCCCGTCGTAGCCGACCGTGACCTGGGTCTTGCCGTCGGGGCGCAGGTACTCGAGTTCGCCGTTCTTGCGTACGGCCGCGAGTCGCTCGGCGAGTCGATGGGCGAGCCAGATAGGCACCGGCATGAGTTCTGGAGTCTCACGGGTGGCGTAGCCGAACATGATGCCCTGATCGCCTGCCCCCTGCTGGTCGAGCGCGTCGTCACTGGCCCGCTCACGAGACTCGAACGCGCGATCGACGCCCTGTGCGATGTCGGGCGACTGGCCGCCGATCGACACCGAGACTCCGCAGGAGCGCCCGTCGAACCATGCGTCGGATGAGTCGTAGCCGATCGATGTGACGCGCTCGCGCACGATCGCCGGAATCTCGACGTACCCGCTCGTCGTCACTTCGCCCGCGACGTGCACGAGCCCGGTGGTCACGAGGGTCTCGACCGCCACTCGGCTCGTCGGGTCTTCACGCAGCAGCGCGTCGAGGATCGAATCGGAGATCTGGTCGCACAGCTTGTCTGGGTGCCCTTCGGTGACTGACTCGGAGGTGAACAGGCGGAGTGCGCTCATGCTGGATCGGATTCCTTCGTAGTCGTCGCGGCAGTCGTCGCTTCCGAGACAACCACGTCGAGGATGTCATGCGCCACCGACAGCTTCGTTCCGTGTGCTCGTGTGACGACGACGCCGTCGGTGCCGATGACGACGACCCGGTTCTCGTCGCTCGCGAAGCCCTCATTCCAGCCGACCCGATTGACGACGAGCAGGTCGGCACCCTTCGCCTCGAGCTTGGCCCGGCCGAGTTCGAGCAGCCGATCGTCGTCGGCCTCGGTCTCGGCCGCGAAGCCGACGAGCAGGGTGCCGTCGTGCGGTGCATGGCCGAGGCCGGCGAGGATGTCGGGGTTGCGCACGAGTTCGAGCGTGAGTCCGTCGTCGCTCTGGTCTTTCTTGATCTTCGCCTCGCTCACCGTCGCGGGGCGGTAGTCGGCGACGGCCGCCGCCATCACGACGACATCGGCGCCCGACACCGCCTCGGTCACAGCGCGCTGCAGTTCGAGCGCCGTCGAGACACGGCGGATGTCGCAGCCATCGGGTTCGGCGACCTCGAGGTTCGCTGCGATGAGCGTGACGCGCGCGCCCCGTTCCCGCGCGGCCTCGGCGATCGCGATTCCTTGCTTGCCGCTCGAACGATTACCGAGGAACCGCACGGGATCGAGCGGTTCGCGCGTGCCGCCGGCGGTGACGACGACGTGCAGACCCGAGAGATCACCGCGATCGGCGGATGACGCGGCCGCACCGTTCGCGCCGAGCGCCCGCTCGAGCGCCGCGCGCACGATCTCGTCGGGTTCCTCCATGCGACCTGGCCCACTGTCGGTGCCGGTGAGCTGGCCGACCGCCGGACCGACGATCGTGACGCCGCGGGAGCGCAGCGTCGCGACGTTCGCCTGGGTGGCGGGGTGACGCCACATCTCGGTGTGCATGGCAGGCGCGATGACGACGGGCGCTTCGCTTGCGAGCACCGCGTTGCCGAGCAGGTCGTCGGCCAGGCCCGCGGCGAGTTTCGCGATCGAGTTCGCCGTCGCCGGAGCGATGACGATGAGGTCGGCTGCCTGACCGATGGCGACGTGCCGCACCTCGGCGACGCCCTCGTACAGCTCGGTGTGCACCGGGTTGCGAGAGATCGCCTCGAGCGTGGGTTTGCCGACGAAGCGCAACGCTCCCTCGGTCGGTACGACGTGCACATCGTGCCCCGCGAGCACGAGCGCGCGAATGACGCCGACGGCCTTGTACGCGGCGATGCCGCCGGTGATGCCGACGACGATGTTGAGCCGAGTCATCCGGCCCTCCCGGATCACTCGGCGATCGGGCGGAGCCGGAGCTTGTCCTCGTTGATCTCGTGCAGTGCGACCGAGAGCGGCTTGTCATCGATCGAGGAATCGACGAGCGGGCCCACGTTGTCGAAGAGGCTTCCCTCGTGCAGGTCGGCGTAGTAGTCGTTGATCTGACGCGCACGCTTCGACGCGAAGATGACCAACTGGTACTTCGAGTCGACCTTGGAGAGCAGGTCGTCGATGGGCGGATCGATGATGCCGGACAGCTTCTCAGCCATGGATTGACTCCTTGATCGTGGGGTGCGCACCCGCGGTGCGCGAAAAGTCGTGGCGAGGGCAGCTCAACGCCGACCCTTGCGAGATCTCATCAAGTCTACGACCTCTTGCGCGGCTTCGGCGACGTCGTGGTTGACGACCTGATGATCGAACTCGTCGACCGCGGCCAGCTCGACCCTTGCGGTCTCGAGTCTGCGCTGCTGTTCGGCCGGACTCTCAGTGCCCCGACCGACGAGCCGGCGCACCAGTTCGTCCCAGCTCGGCGACAGCAGGAAGACGAGGGTCGCCTCGGGCGCGGCCCGTCGAATCGAGCGGGCTCCCTGGATGTCGATCTCGAGCAACACGCTGTTGCCGGCGGCGATGGCCTCTTCGACCGCCTTGCGCGGTGTGCCGTAGCGGGAGGCGTTGTGGACCGTCGCCCACTCGAGCAGCTCGCCGTTCTCGACGAGACGATCGAATTCGGCGTCGTCGACGAAGAAATAGCTCTCGCCCTCGACTTCGCCGGGCCGTGGTTTTCGGGTCGTCGCCGATACCGAGAGTCGCACGTCTGGGTGATGACGACGGATGTAGTCGGCCACGGTGCCCTTGCCCACCGCCGTGGGACCGGCGAGCACGACGAGCCGGTCGCCGGTGCCGCCGTGCGCGGCGACCCAATCGGCGAGGAACTCCCGCAGTCGCCGACGCTGCAGCCGGCCGAGCCCGCCGAGACGCTTCGACGGGGAGATCTCGAGCTCCTCCATGATGCGTGCCGACTTCGTCTGACCGATCGCGGGGATGGAGGTCAGGAACTCGGTCACCCGCAGTCGCCCCTCGACCCCATCGGGTGACTCGAATGCCTCGCGCAACACGTCGAGCGGGCTCCGCGAGCCCGCCGCGATC
Source organism: Agromyces sp. Y182 (assembly GCF_059445385.1). Lineage (NCBI taxonomy): Bacteria > Bacillati > Actinomycetota > Actinomycetes > Micrococcales > Microbacteriaceae > Agromyces > Agromyces sp. Y182. Next base: position 627,816 of record NZ_JCAIUF010000002.1, read on the forward strand.
GCGGACTTGACCGTGGCCCGCGCCCGACGCGCGGCGACGGCCGCGCGGGATGCCGCGACCCGGTCGACCTCGGGCGGAGCCTGCCGCGTCGCGGCGGCGGTTTCGTGCTCAGACACTCGCGGCCCCCACTTCGTCGACGCGACGGGTGATCGCCTCTGCGAGGCCGTCGGGCCCGGCGCTGAGAATCGACCGTGACTCGCTGACGATCACGCCGCCTGCGAGCGATCCGTAGATCGCCCGCAGGTCGGAGAGCTCCGCCCCCTGATACCCGAAGCCCGGCGCCAGCACCGGCAGGCCGGGGCGCGGCGGGTCGGCATCGAGATCGATGCCGTACGTGCGGGGGTCGACGGTCGCTCCGAGCACCACGCCTACCGAGCCGAGCGCCCGGCTCGCGGCATCCGCTCGCCCCTGGTTCCAGCCGATGACGCCGGAAGTGATGGCCTGCGCGACCGTGAAGCCCTCGCGGCTCGACTGCTGAAGTACCGCCCGCTGGATGGCCGCCGCCTCGGGGTTGGAGGTCGCGGCGAGCACGAAGACGCCCTTGCCCGCCGACTCGGCTGCGGTCAGGACGCCCTCGAGCGAACCGAGGCCCTGGTAGGCGCTGACGGTCATCGCATCGGCCTCGAGGCTCGATCCGGGTCGCAGCCACGCCTGGCCGTACGCCTCGACGCTCGTGTCGAGATCGCCGCGCTTCACGTCGGCGATGATGAGCAGCCCGGCGTCGCGCGCTTCGGCCAGCACTCGCTCGAGCGCCGCGTACCCCGCCGCACCGTGTCGTTCGAAGAACGCCACCTGCGGCTTCACGATGCCCACGCGACCGGCGGTCGCCTCGACCACGCGCAAGCCGAACTCCCGCACTCCCTCGGCCGAGTCGGGCAGGCCCCACGCGTCGAGGAGTGAGGCGTGCGGGTCGATGCCGACGCAGAGCTTGCCATAGGCGGCGAAAACGGCTTCGAGTCGTTCTCCGAAGGGCGTCTGGCCGATCATGCGTTCGCCTCCCGTCGGAGCTGGTATTCCTGCAGGCTCGTGACTTCGAAGCCCTCGCGCTGCACGTCGAGCGAAGCGACCGCAGCGGAGAGTTCGGCGATCGTCGTGAACAACGGGATGTCGGCGGCGACGGCCGCCGCACGGATTTCGTAGCCGTCGGCGCGCGACGAACGCCCGCTCGGGGTGTTCACCACCACGTCGACGTCGCCGCGGTGGATGAGCTCGACCACGGATGCCGCGTCTTCGCTCGTCTTCTCGCTGAACTTCAGCACCTCCTGCGCCCGGATGCCGTTGCGCCGCAGCACCTCGGCGGTGCCCTCGGTCGCTGCGATGTCGTAGCCGAGTTGCTGCAGGCGGAGCACCGGCAGGATGATCGCGCGCTTGTCGCGATCGGAGACCGAGACGAACACCGTGCCCGAGGTGGGCATGCCGCCGTAGGCCGCGAGCTGGCTCTTCGCGAACGCGGTCGGGAAGTCCTTGTCGATGCCCATGACCTCGCCGGTCGAACGCATCTCGGGCCCGAGCACGGAGTCGACCATGATGCCCTCGCGGGTGCGGAAGCGGTGGAAGGGCAGCACGGCCTCCTTCACGGCGACCGGTGCGTCGAGCGGCACGCGCGAGCCGTCGGATGCAGGCAGCATTCCCTCTTCGATGAGCTCGGCGACGGTCGCACCGACCATGATGCGCGCAGCCGCCTTCGCGAGTGGAATGCCGAGCGCCTTGGAGACGAACGGCACAGTGCGGCTCGCACGAGGGTTCGCCTCGAGCACATAGAGCACGCCGGCCCCGATCGCGAACTGCACGTTGAGCAGGCCGCGAACACCGATGCCCTCGGCGATCGCGCGCGTCGCTACGCGCACGCGGTCGACCTCTGCACGCCCGAGCGTCACGGGCGGCAGGGTGCAGCTCGAGTCGCCGGAGTGGATGCCGGCCTCCTCGATGTGCTCCATGACGCCGCCGATGTAGAGGTCGGTGCCGTCGTAGAGGGCGTCGACGTCGATCTCGATCGCGTCGTCGAGGAACCGGTCGACGAGCAGCGGATGACTCGGGCCGACGATGCCCTGACCTTCGATGCGATCGAAGTAGTCGGCGAGCGAGGGCGAGTCGTAGACGATCTCCATGCCGCGGCCGCCGAGCACGTAGCTCGGGCGCACGAGCACTGGGTAGCCGATGCCCTCTGCGACCTGCACCGCGCCGGCGACGTCGAGGGCCGTGCCGTTCTTCGGCGCGAGCAGCCCGGCCGCGTCGAGGATGCCGGAGAAGAGGCCGCGCTCTTCGGCCAGGTCGATCGCGTCGGGGGTCGTGCCGAGGATCGGGATGCCCGCCGCCTCGAGGCCCTTCGCGAGACCGAGCGCCGTCTGGCCGCCCAGTTGCACGACGACCCCGACGAGTTCACCGGACTGCGACTCGGCATGGATGACCTCGAGCACGTCTTCGAGGGTGAGCGGCTCGAAGTAGAGCCGGTCGCTCGTGTCGTAGTCGGTCGAGACCGTCTCTGGGTTGCAGTTGATCATGATCGTCTCGAAGCCCGCTGCCGAGAGAGCGAACGAGGCGTGCACGCACGAGTAGTCGAACTCGACGCCCTGGCCGATGCGGTTCGGGCCGGAACCGAGGATCACGACCTTCTTGCGGTCGCTCGGCTCGACCTCGGTCTCCTGGTCGTAGCTCGAGTAGTGGTACGGCGTGAGGGCCGGGAACTCCCCCGCGCACGTGTCGACGGTCTTGTACACCGGCCGGATGCCGAGGATGTGCCGCACCTCGCGCGCGTCCGCCTCGCCGAAACCGCGGAGCTGTCCGATCTGCGCGTCGGAGAACCCGTGGTTCTTGGCGAGCAGCAGGAGTTCGGTGTCGAGGTTCTCGGCCGCCGCGATCGTCTCGGCGACCTCGTTGATGAGCACGATCTGGTCGAGGAACCACGGGTCGATCTTCGTCGCCTCGAAGAGCTGCTCGAGTGTTGCGCCCTTGCGAAGCGCCTGCTGCACGAGCACGATGCGACCGTCGGTCGGGGTGGCGGATGCCTCGACGAGCTCGTCGGCCGTTCGGGCCTCGTCTCCCCAGTGGAACGAGGAACCGCGCTTCTCGAGCGAGCGGAGCGCCTTCTGCAGCGCGGTCGCGTAGTTGCGGCCGATCGCCATGGCCTCGCCGACGGACTTCATGGTCGTCGTGAGCGTCGGGTCGGCGGCCGGGAACTTCTCGAACGCGAACCGGGGCACCTTCACGACGACGTAGTCGAGCGTCGGCTCGAAGCTCGCCGGCGTGACCCGCGTGATGTCGTTGGGGATCTCGTCGAGCCGGTAGCCGATCGCGAGCTTCGCGGCGATCTTGGCGATCGGGAAGCCGGTCGCCTTCGATGCCAGCGCACTCGAACGCGACACACGGGGATTCATCTCGATGACGATGATGCGTCCGTCGGCGGGATCGATCGCGAACTGGATGTTGCAGCCCCCGGTGTCGACGCCGACGGCGCGGATGATGTCGATGGCGATGTCGCGGAGCTTCTGGTACTCGCGATCGGTCAGCGTGAGCGCCGGCGCGACCGTGATCGAGTCGCCCGTGTGCACGCCGACGGGGTCGACGTTCTCGATCGAGCAGACGACGACGGTGTTGTCGGCCGTGTCGCGCATGAGTTCGAGCTCGTACTCCTTCCAGCCGAGGATCGACTCCTCGAGGAGCACCTCGCTCGTGGGTGAGTCGTGGAGGCCCTGCGTGACGATGCGCACGAGGTCTTCCTCGGTGTGGGCGAAGCCGGATCCGAGACCGCCCATCGTGAACGACGGGCGCACGACGAGCGGGTAGCCGAGATCGAGGGCGAACTCCTTCGCCTGCTCGAGCGTCTTCGCGACGTGCGAGCGCGCGACCTCGGCGCCGATCTCGATCACGAGGTCTTTGAAGAGCTGGCGGTCTTCACCCTTGCGGATGGCGTCGACCTTGGCGCCGATGAGTTCGACGCCGTGCTTCTCGAGGATGCCGGCGTCGTGCAACGCGATCGCCGCGTTCAGCGCCGTCTGCCCGCCGAGCGTCGGCAGTACCGCGTCGGGCTTCTCCTTGATGATGATCGACTCGATGATCTCGGGCGTGATCGGCTCGATGTAGGTCGCGTCGGCGAAGTCGGGGTCGGTCATGATCGTCGCCGGGTTGGGGTTGACGAGGATGACCCGCACGCCCTCCGCTCGGAGCACGCGGCACGCCTGGGTGCCCGAATAGTCGAACTCGGCGGCCTGGCCGATGACGATCGGACCCGATCCGATGACGAGGACGCTGTTGATGTCGTCGCGCTTGGGCATTACTCGTTGCTTCCTTCGGTCGCTGAGCTCGTCGAGGTGTTCGCGATGACCATGTCGCGGAATCGATCGAAGAGGTAGTTCGCGTCGTGCGGGCCTGCCGCGGATTCGGGGTGGTACTGCACGCTGAATGCGGGGATGTCGAGGCAGTTCAGGCCCTCGACGACATTGTCGTTGAGGTCGTAGTGGCTCACTTCGACACGCCCGAAGCCCTCGCTCGACTCGCTCACCCGGTCGATGGGTGCGTCGACCGCGAACCCGTGGTTGTGCGCCGTGATCTCGACACGGCCGGTCGCCTTGTCGAGCACCGGCTGGTTGATGCCGCGGTGGCCGAACGGCAGCTTGTAGGTGCCGAAGCCGAGTGCCCGCCCGAGCAGCTGGTTGCCGAAGCAGATGCCGAAGTAGGGCAGCCCTTCGCGCAGCGTGGTTCGCAGCAATTCGACATGGCGGTCGGATGCCGCGGGGTCGCCGGGCCCGTTGGAGAAGAACAGTGCATCGGGGGCGAGTGCGAGCACCTCTTCGGCGGTGATCGACTGCGGCACGACGTGCACCTCGAAGCCCCGCTCGGCGAGGTACTTCAGGGTCGACGTCTTCACACCGAGGTCGAGCACCGCGACCGAACCGACCCGCTCGCTCTCGGCGGGCAGCGTGTAGGACTCGGTGGTCGAGACGGCGCCCGACAGGTTCGCGCCGGTCATGGCGGCGCCGCCCTGCACGAGGTCGAGCTGCTCCCCCGGTGTCAGCAGCGCGTCGTCGCCCGAGAAGACTCCGGCGCGCATGGCACCGGCGGAGCGGAGGTGCCGGGTGAGCGCTCGAGTGTCGATGCCGCTGATGCCGACGACGCCCGCGGCCGTGAGATCGTCGTCGAGACTCCGCTGCGAGCGGAAGTTCGACACCACCCGTGATGGATCGCGCACGATGAACCCCGCCACCCAGATGCGGGCGGATTCCATATCTTCGTCGTTCATGCCCGTGTTGCCGATGTGCGGCGCGGTCATCATGACGATCTGACCTGCGTACGACGGGTCGGTGAGCGTCTCTTGGTAGCCGGTCATGCCGGTGGCGAAGACCGCTTCGCCGAGCGTACGGCCGCGTGCGCCGTAGGCGCGCCCGTCGTAGCGGCGTCCGTCTTCGAGGACGAGCACGGCGGTGTCGCTCGTGCTTGCTGGGGTCTCAGTCATTCGAGGCCTCACTCTCTTGCTCTGGCTGCGGCGCGGCCGGCGCTGCAGCGATGTCCTCTGGCTGCGGCGCGGCCGGCGCCGCAGCGATGTTGTTGACGACCTGGATGATCCTGGCCGGGTCGCCCGGATACCGGGCGCGCACGTAACTGTCGACGCGAGTCTCAGTCTGCTCGGCCGCGCCTCGTTCCTGGGCGATCCAGGTGAGGGCGATGAGACCATCGGGCTCGACGCCGCGATCGATCGCATAGCTCGCGAGCTCGGCACCGACCAGCTTGTCGGCCGGGACGAAGGTCGTCGACTCCCCCGCGATGCGGAGGATGATGCCCTCGGGGAGCACTTCGATGCGCGCCGAGCCGCGGAACGCGAGACCATGCACGGCGAGGCGCTCGAGCGGCTCACCGAGCGGAGTCGTCGCGACGTAGAGCACCTCGGTCTCGAGCAGGGGCGTTCCGCGCGTCGACGGCTCGGGATAGGACCCGAGGGTCTCGTCGCGCACGGTGCGGCGCTTCCAGGAGCGGTACATCAGCCAGCCGGCGACACCGACGATGACGACCGCGACCACGATTCCCATCCATTTATCCATGGTCGCCCCCCGATGCCGCCGCGAGCCGGGCGACCTCGTCGCGCGGGCGCACCTCGCCGTCGAGGAAGGTCGGGTAGCCGCCGTGGAAGGTCGCGACGACGCGGCCGGGCAGGCTCCGCCCGAGGTACGGCGAGTTCGCGCTGCGGCCGGCGAGGCGGTCGAGGTCGAACTCGGATGCCGCGGCGGGGTCGTACAGCGTCAGCTCAGGTGCGGCGCCGACTGCGATCGACTCGCCGTGACCGCGGAGTCGGCCGATTCGGGCAGGGGCGGCCGACATGACGCGCGCGACGTCCGACCAGCCCATGAGCTCCGTCTCGACGAGGGCGGCGTGCACGACCGCGAGCGCCGACTCGAGCCCCACCATGCCGTTGGCTGCCGCCTGCCACTCGCTCTCTTTCGCCTCGACCGGATGCGGAGCATGGTCGGTCGCGACGATGTCGATCGTGCCGTCGGCCAGTGCCGCGCGCAGCGCCTCGACGTCTTCAGCGCGGCGCAACGGCGGGTTGACCTTGAAGCGGGGGTCGTAGCCGGCGATGAGATCCTCGGTGAGCAGGAGGTGGTGGGGAGTCACCTCGGCCGTCACGTCGATGCCGCGGGCCTTCGCCCAGCGGATCACCTCGACGGAACCGGCGGTCGAGACGTGGCAGACGTGCAGCCGCGACCCGACGTGCTCGGCGAGGAGCACATCGCGGGCGATGATCGACTCCTCGGCGACGGCCGGCCAGCCGGTGAGGCCGAGTTCGCCCGACAGCGCACCCTCGTTCATCTGCGCGCCTTCGGTCAGGCGCGGTTCCTGAGCATGTTGGGCGATGACGCCGTCGAACGCCTTGACGTACTCGAGCGCGCGGCGCATGAGCAGCGGGTCGGAGACGCAGAAGCCGTCGTCGGAGAAGACCCGCACGTTCGCGCGCGAGCGGGCCATCGCCCCGAGCTCGGCGAGCTGTTCGCCCTTGAGCCCCACCGTCACGGCTCCGATCGGTTGCACGGTGGCGTACCCGGCGGCGCGGCCGAGACTGGCCTCCTGCTCGACGACACCGGCGGTGTCGGCCACGGGGAATGTGTTCGCCATCGCGAACACCGCGGTGTAGCCGCCGGCGGCGGCCGCCTGGGTACCCGTGAGCACGGTCTCGCTCTGCTCGTAGCCCGGCTCGCGCAGGTGCGTGTGCAGGTCGACGAGACCCGGCAGGGCGATGAGCCCGTCGGCGTCGATCACCGTTGCGCCAGCGGCATCCGCAACCCGACCGACCTCGGCGATGATGCCACCGTCGAGGAGGATGTCAGCGCGTTCGCCGTCGGGAAGGCTGGCGCCCGTGATCAGGAAACGCTCGTTCATCAGGCTTCCCCCCGATCGCCGGACAGCAACAGGTACAGGGCGGCCATTCTCACTGAAACTCCGTTCGCAACCTGCTCGCGCACCGTCGACTGCGGGGAGTCGGCTGCACGAGCGGCGATCTCCAGCCCGCGATTCATCGGGCCGGGATGCATGACCATCGTACTGGGGGGCAGGGCGTCGAACCTGGCGTCGTCGAGACCCCAGGTGCGCGCGTACTCGCGACTGTTCGGGAAGAACGCCGCATGCATGCGCTCCGCCTGGATGCGCAGCATCATGACGACGTCGGGCGTTCCGCGCAGCGCCGCGTCGAGGTCGTACCCGACACGCGCAGGCCACGCCGTCGTATCGACCGGCACGAGTGTCGGCGGGGCGACGAGCTCGACCTCGGCGCCGAGGGTTGCGAGGAGCCACACGTTCGATCGCGCGACTCGCGAATGCAGGATGTCGCCCACGATGACGACGTGGACTCCGTCGAGTGCCCGTCCGCGCGAACACTTGCCATGCAGGCGCCGACGAATCGTGAATGCGTCGAGCAGTGCCTGCGTCGGATGCTCGTGGGTGCCGTCGCCGGCGTTCACGACTCCGGCGTCGATCCAGCCGCTCGTCGCGAGCGTGTACGGCGCACCCGAGGCGTGGTGGCGGATCACGACACCGTCGGCGCCCATCGCCTGCAGGGTCTGCGCCGTGTCCTTCAGGCTCTCGCCCTTCGAGACGCTCGAGCCTTTCGCACTGAAGTTGATGACGTCGGCCGAGAGGCGCTTGGCGGCCGCTTCGAACGAGATGCGAGTGCGTGTGGAGTCTTCGAAGAAGAGGTTCACGACCGTCTTGCCGCGAAGCGTCGGCAGCTTCTTGACCTCACGGTGCTGCACTGCGGCCATGTCTTCGGCGATGTCGAGCAGCTCGATCGCCTGCTCGCGCGACAGTTCGCGGGTGCTCAGCAGGTGTCGCATCACTCCTCGCCCTCGTCGATCGTCACGCCGTCTTCGCCGTCGATCTCGCTGAGACGCACGTTGATGCGCTCGCGAGTCGAGCTCGGGAGGTTCTTGCCGACGAAGTCGGCACGGATCGGGAACTCGCGGTGGCCGCGGTCGACGAGCACCGCGAGCCGCACGGCGCGGGCACGGCCGAGGTCGCTCAGCGCGTCGAACGCGGCTCGGATCGTGCGCCCCGAGTACAGCACGTCGTCGACGAGCACGACCGTCTTGCCATCGATGCCGCCAGGGGGCAGTTCGGTCGGCTGCGGTGTGCGGGTGCGCGTGCGCGTGAGGTCGTCACGGTACATCGTGACGTCGAGTGCACCGGCGAGGGCCGGAGGCGCGTCGGGCTCGATGCGGGCGATCGTCTCGGCGATGCGACGGGCGAGGATCACGCCCCTGGTCGGGATGCCGAGGATGACGAGATCGGAGCTTCCGCGATTGGACTCGAGGATCTCGTGCGAAATGCGGGTCAGCGCCCGCGAGATGTCAGCTTGACTCAGCACAGCACGTGCCATCAAACGACTCCCTTCTCCGCCTCACAGGACGGCCTTAAAGGTTGTCAACTTCGACAAGCCTATCCTGTCTCAGGCGCGTGTGGTCTCGTTGTTCCCGTCGGTCTCGGGGTGCCTGCCGTTCGGACGACCCCCGCCGCAATCGGCAGGGGTCGTCGGTGGACACCGATCGCAAGGTCCTCCGGTCACCCGATTCGGCGGGTGAATGCTCTCGACGCGACGACCATCGCGGCGGCGACGAGCACGACATCCTTCAGGATGTACTGCGCGGTCAACGTCGGACCGGTCGCGGTGAAGAGTTCGCCGGCGAAGAACGCCACGGGCGAGAACACCCCGACGAAGGTCACCGCCAATGCCAGGAGCCCGATTCGGAGCAGCACACCGGTCACGAGCGTGATCCCGACGAAGACCTCGAGCGTCGCCGTCAGTGCAAGAGCGGCGTAGCCGTCGACGACGCCGAATGAGAGCACGTTCCACGTGCGGATCACGAGGTCTTCGACCGGGCTCATGCCCGGCAGAAACTTCAGCGCACCGAAGACAAGGAAGACGAGGCCGAGCGAGATCCGCAGCGCAGGCGCCCCGGCCCGTGCGAGGAAGCGTTGGACGACCGCCTGCGCCGCGTTCGCGCGATCGAGGATCGAATCGTGGCCGGCCGCCGTCGAATCGCGACCCGTGCCGATGATGGTGCTGGACATGGTGCCCCTTCCGAGAGCAACGAGGGTGATGCCGGCCGGAAATCGGCGGCTCGCTCATCACACCGTCATCGCGCCGACCCGTCGTCGGGATTGCCGCTGATCTCCGCTCGGTGGTCGCACGGAACCCGGCCTCAGGGCAACGAGCCGCGGACCCCCTGTCTGCGGGACATCGCGCACGCGCCCCACATGGTGGAATGGGCCTGAGCCTCGGCGCTCATCTCGTCGCGACGCACACGGGAACGCGGTGGGTGACGGTGAGCATCGTGCCACACCGCCGGCGCTCGGCTTGTCGCCCGCCCGCGGCCCGGTGGGGCGTCTCCGCGATCTGGTCTTGCATCGCCTCGTGCTTGTCGCGGCTCGCGGGATCCAGCGGGCCTACGAGGAGCAACGAAGTGCAGTCGGGCTACCGGCCGTCGAGCTGACCTTCGCCGAGGCCTGCTACTCCCCCGACCGCGTCTGCGCGAGCGGGGTCGCCGAACTCGAGTATCCACGGCGCGAGTGGCAGAGTCGGGTGGTCTTCGTCGGCGCACTCGCCTGGCCCGCGGGCCGCCCCATGTCCGGCGCAACCCCGCCGGCCGTACCCGAACGAGCAGCCTGGTGGCTGACGTGCGCGAGGGGAAGGAGCCGATCGTGCACGTCAGCCAGGGCACTCTGAACGTCGACCCAGACGACCTGATCCGGCCGGCATCCTCCGCACCGGCCGCCCACGTCCGCGGGCCATTCTCGCGGCGTGGCGCCGGGTCTCGACGGACGCCGCCTTCCGCACGAACGCCGAACGCATCGGTTCGAGTCTTCGCAGCCACGATGGTCCGACCGAGGTCGTCGCTCACACGCTCGAACTCGTCGAGTCGAGCCGCTCGACCTGACCGCGCACCCCGCAGGGTGCCGCGGGGTCAGGCCTTCGAGTGCGAGATGGCCGCGAGCAGCCCGTTGACGAAACCGGCCGAGTCATCGGTCGAGAGCACGGTGGCCGCCTCGACGGCTTCGGAGATCGCCACGGCGTCGGGCACGGCGTCGTTGTGGGTGATCTCCCACACGCCGATGCGCAGGATCGCCCGGTCGACGGCGGGCATGCGCTCGATCGTCCAGCCGTGCGAGTTCGTCTCGATGAGCTCGTCGATCTCGGCGCGGTGGTCGACGATGCCGTCGACGATCTCGCGGGCGTACAGCCACGAAGCTGCTCGTTCAGGTTCCCCGACGGCTTTCTCCGCCTCGACGACCAGCATCTCCTCGACCGGCACTTGGCGCATGTCGGCGGAGTACAACATGTCGAGCGCGCGTTTGCGTGCTTTGGTTCGAGCGCTCACTAGTCGTTCACGCGGCCGAGGTAGTCACCCGTGCGGGTGTCGACCTTGACCTTCGTGCCGGTCTCGAGGAAGAGCGGCACCTGGATCTCATAGCCGGTCTCCACGGTGGCAGGCTTCGTGCCGCCCGTCGAGCGGTCGCCCTGCAGGCCCGGCTCGGTGTACGTGATCTCGAGCACGACCGATGCGGGCAGGTCGACGTACAGCGGGTTGCCGTTGTTCAGCGCGATCGTGACCGCCTGGTTCTCGAGCATGAAGTTCGCGGCATCGCCGACGACCGTGCCGGGCACGGTGATCTGGTCGTAGTCGCTCGTGTCCATGAACACGAATCCGTCGCCGTCGGCGTACAGGTAGGTGAAATCGCGGCGGTCGACGTTCTCGATCTCGATCTTCGCGCCCGCGTTGTAGGTGCGATCGACGGTCTTGCCGGTGACGACGTTCTTGAGCTTCGTACGCACGAACGCACCGCCCTTGCCGGGCTTGACGTGCTGGAACTCGATGACGTTCCAGAGCTGGCCGTCGATGGAGAGGACGACGCCGTTCTTGATGTCAGCGGTGCTTGCCATGCGTGTGTGTTCCATTCGGTAGCGAAGAGGCTCGGCCTGAGGCGGCCGCAGAAGTACAGTCGGTCGAGTTTAGTCGCTCGGTTCCAGCTGCGCCAATGCGAGCGGATGTCGCCCAGCAGGTGAGTGCGCGTCAGGCGTGACGCAGTACCCAGTCGACCGCGAGGCGATACGAATCGCCGCCGAAACCGGCGATGACGCCCGTCGCCACGCCCGAGATGACGCTCGTGTGGCGGAACGTCTCGCGCGTGTGCGGGTTCGACAGGTGCACCTCGACGAGCGGGATACCGGCCTGCTTCAGCTGCGCGGCGGCGTCGCGGAGTGCGTAGCTGTAGTGCGTGAACGCGGCCGGGTTCAACACGACGGGAAGCCGCCGATCAACGGCCTCGTGGATCCAGCCGATGAGTTCGGCCTCGTCGTCGCTCTGGCGCAAGTCGATCTCGACGTCGTCTGGTACGAAGCCGGCGAGCGAGGCACGGATGTCGACGAGGCTCTCGCTGCCGTAGACCTCGGGTTCGCGGGTGCCGAGCCGGCCGAGGTTCGGGCCGTTGAGCACGAGGATCGTCGTCATGCGAAAAGCCTAGCGTCGCGGCATCCGTCGCCCTGTTCGTTCAGGAGGCGATCTCCTGGTAGGCGGCGAAGAGGAGCGACTGGTCGGGCGCGAGCATCACGGTCGGTTTCGCGAGGTCGTCGAGCACGATGAACCGCAACTGGCCGGCGCGCGCCTTCTTGTCGCGCTGCATGGTGGCGAGCAACGTGTTCCACCGCCCGGCGGGATAGGAGGTCGGCAGGCTCAACAGGTCGAGCACCCGCTTGTGCCGGTCCGCGACCTCGTCGGAAAGGCGGCCGGAGAGGCGGCCGAGCTCGGCCGCGAACGACATGCCGACCGCGACGGCTGCGCCGTGCCGCCATTGGTACCGCTCGGCGTGCTCGACCGCGTGGCCGAGGGTGTGCCCGTAATTCAGGATCTCGCGCAGCCCCTGCTCGGTGAAGTCCTCGGAGACGACGTCGGCCTTCATCTGGATCGCGAGCTCGATGACGCGCCGGAACTCGGGGGTCGCCGGGTCGGTCGCGACCTCGGGGTCGGCCTCGATGATGTCGAGGATCTCGGGGTAGCGGAGGAAGCCCGCCTTCACGATCTCGGCGAAGCCGGCGAGGATCTCGTTCTTCGGCAGCGTGTCGAGCACGTCGAGGTCGCAGATCACCGCGGCGGGAGCGTGGAAGGCCCCGACGAGGTTCTTGCCCTCGTTGGTGTTGATGCCGGTCTTGCCGCCGACGGCCGCATCGACCATGCCGAGCACTGTGGTCGGCACCTGCACGACGCGCACTCCGCGAAGCCACGTCGCCGCGACGAACCCCGCGAGATCGGTGACCGCTCCCCCGCCGAAGCCGACGATCGCGTCGGTTCGAGTGAAGTCGGCCTGCCCGAGCACCTGCCAGCAGAACGCGGCGACCTCGACGCGCTTGCCGGTTTCGGCGTCGGGCACCTCGGCGAGCAGCACCTGGTACCGGTCGGAGAGCGCTTCGCGCAGCTCGGCGGCGCGGGCCCCGAGCGTCGCGGGGTGCACGATGAGCACTTTCGTCGGTGCCGTGCCGAGCGCCTCGCCGAGCTCGGCGATCACGCCCCGGCCCACGACCACGTCGTAACCCGATTCGCCGCCGACGCGGATGCTCGTTCGTGCCTCGTCTACTGTCATCGTGTTCCTCCGAAGTGCTCGGTGATGTCCTCGACGATCCGTGCGACCGAGCGGCGCGAGGTGTCGATGCCGAGATCGGCCAGTGCTGCGTAAATGGGGCGGCGCGCCTCGAGAATCGCCGTCCAGCGTTCGAGCCCGCCGTCGGCGAGAAGGGGACGATTGCCGCCGGCGAGTCTGGGGGCGACTGCCGCTGCCGAAACCTGGAGCCAGACTACGGGCAGGCCGGTCAGGTCGTCGCGAGTGTCGGCGTGCAGCACGGCGCCGCCGCCGACCGAGATGACCGCCTCCTCACGGAGCGCCTCGGCGACGACCTCGCGCTCGACGATGCGGAAGTACTCCTCACCCTCGCGTTCGAAGATCTCCTCGATCGGTCCGTAGCGCTCGACGATGCGCAGATCGGTATCGATGAACGGTGCACCGACGGATGCCGCGAGCCGCTGTCCGACCCGGGACTTGCCCGCGCCCATCGGGCCGACGAGCACGATCGGCAGGGCGAGGCGGCTCGTCTCAGACACCGTCTGCCGCGGCATCCGCCGACGCGACCGCCGTACGGAGGGTTTCGGGAATCGCCGCGAGGTAGGACTCGAGGTTGCGGCGCGTCTCGGCGACCGAGTCGCCGCCGAACTTCTCGAGCACCGCGTTCGCGAGCGTGAGGGCCACCATGGCCTCGGCGACGACGCCGGCAGCGGGAACGGCGACGACGTCGGAGCGCTGGTGGTGCGCTGCGGCGGCCTCCCCGGTTGCGACGTCGACGGTCGGCAGTGCGTGCGGGATGGTCGCGATCGGCTTCATGCCGGCTCGCACGCGCAATACGGTGCCGGTGGACATGCCGCCCTCGGTTCCGCCCGCGCGATCACTCGAACGCGAGATGCGCCCGTCTGCGACGTGCAGCTCGTCGTGGGCCGCAGAGCCGCGTCGTGTCGTCGTGAGGAAGCCGTCTCCGACCTCCACGCCCTTGATGGCCTGGATGCCCATGAGCGCAGCGGCGAGCTGAGAATCGAGCCGGCGGTCCCAGTGCACGTGGGAACCGAGGCCGGGCGGCACACCATAGGCGAGCACCTCGACCACGCCGCCGAGGGTGTCGCCCTCTTTGTGGGCGAGATCGACCTCGGCGACCATGGCGGCCGAGGTCTCAGGGTCGAAACAGCGCAACGGATCGCCGTCGAGCCGGTCGACGTCGTCTGGCGTGGGCAGCGGCCGCCCCTCGGGCACTCGCACCGGCCCGATCGCGAGGGTATGCGCGACGAGTCGGATGCCGAGTTCTCCGAGGAACGAGCGGGCGACGGCACCGAGCGCGACACGGGCGGCGGTCTCACGGGCGCTCGCCCGCTCGAGCACCGGCCTGGCCTCGTCGAAGCCGTACTTCTGCATGCCGACGAGGTCGGCGTGCCCCGGCCTCGGGCGAGTCAGCGGCGCTCCGCGACCGCGCCCGAGCTTGGCAGGGTCGATCGGCTCTGGGCTCATGACCTCTTGCCACTTCGGCCACTCCGTGTTGCCGATGCGCAGCGCGATCGGACTGCCGAGGCTCAGGCCGTGCCGCACGCCACCCGAGATCGCGAGTTCGTCTTGCTCGAACTTCATGCGAGCGCCCCGCCCGTAACCGAGTTTGCGGCGCGCGAGGTCGGCGCGAATATCGTCGAGCGAAACGGGGATACCGGCGGGAAGACCCTCGAGGATCGCGACGAGCTCAGGGCCGTGCGACTCTCCGGCAGTGAGCCAACGGAGCATGCTCCCATCCTTCCACAGGCTCACGCACGAGACTTGCGCATGACCTACGCGCGGGGACGTCCTCGATCAGCTGACGGCGTCGCGCATGACGGCGAGCACGCGCTCTTCATCGTCGAGGGCGATGCTCGGGTCGCCATGCACGAAGATGCGCACCTGGAGCAGCGCCTGGTGCAGGAGCATCCCCAGGCCATGCACGACCGTGCCACCGCCGGCGAGCCAGCTTGAAGCCAGCGGCGTCGGCCACGGATCGTAAGCGACGTCGAGCAGGGCGGCGTTCGAGATGAGCGCAGCGGATGCCGCGACACCGAGGTCGGAGGCGCCGGGAATCGTGCTCACCACCACCTCGCCTGCTTCGACCGCCGCGAGATCCGAGATCGCGCCTTCGATGACCTCGACGCCGAGCTGCGACCCGAGCTTCACGAGTGCCGCCGCCGCACCCGGCCGCCGCACGAGCACCTGCACGCGGCGCGCCCCGAGCTGCGCCATGGCGACGAGCGCCGATGCTGCGGTGGCGCCGCCACCGAGTAGCAGTCCGTCGGTGATCTCGTTCACGCCCACGTCGCGCAGGGTGCGCACGATGCCGCCCACGTCGGTGTTGAACCCTCGCCTGACTCCCTCATCGAAGAGCACAGTGTTCGCTGCTCCCGTGAGCGCCGCGACCTCATCGACGGTGTCGAGCAGCGGCAGCACCTCCTGCTTCAGCGGCATGGTCAGCGAGAGACCGCGCCACTCGCCCTCGCGGCTCGCGATGAAGTCACGCAGACCGGCCCCATGCATCTCGATCGCGCTGTACTGCCAGGGAAGACCGAGCAGTTCATAGGCGGCTCGGTGCAACGCCGGGCTCTTGGAGTGCGAGATCGGCGAGCCCAGCACGGCAAGCCGGCGGGGCTCATTCACAGTACGAGGCGTTCTCGTCTTGCGCGCACCATTCCTGCAGGCGTGCCACGGCGGCCTCGTGCTCGTCGACGGTTGTCGAGAAGACCGTCTCACCAGATTCGAGGTTCACCGGCACGAAGAACAGCCAACTGCCGTCCGCCGGGTGGATCGCGGCGTTGATGGCGACGTCGCCCGGGTTGCCGATCGGGCCGACCGGTAGACCGGGGTTCGCATACGTGTTGTACAGGTTCGAGGCGTCGGCCCGTTCCGCGTCGGTGGTCCAGACCGTGTGCGTGTTGCCGGTACCGTATGCCACGGTCGCGTCGGATTCGAGATTGATCCCCTGGTCGAGTCGGTTCTGGAATACACGCCCGACCTTCGGGAAGTCGGCGACGTTCGATCCCGCTTCGCGCTGCACGATCGAGGCGAGCACGATGGTGCGCCAGCGCTGATCGGCTGGCACCCCGGCCGTGTCGAGTGCTTCGAACTGACGATTCACGAGCGTCTGCAGCACGGTGTGCGCGTCGAGCCCCGGCTCGAGGGTGTACGTCGCCGGGAAGAGGAAGCCCTCGAGCGTCGTCGCTTCGGCCGGCAGCCCGTAGCTCGCGGGCGGCTCGGCCGCCGCCGCCTGCAGCTCTTCGATGGGCACGCCGGAGCCTTCGGAGATCGCGACGAGCGCGTCGGGCAGAGCCGTGCCCTCTGGAATCACGAAGGTGTTCTCGAGTTTGTTCGCAGGATCGACCAGGGCGTCGAGTGCTGCCTGCGCACTCATCCGCTCGGCGAGCTGATAGGCGCCGGGGTGGAACTCCGGCTCGGGGGTCTGCTCGAGCAGCAGATCGTAGAACGCGTCGTACGAGGCGGTGACGCCCTCATCGACGAGGTTCTCGGCGATGCTCGATCCGGTGTCGCCGTCGTGGATCATGAACACGACCTCGCCGGTTCCCGTGCCGGAGTAGTCGGCGGCCGGGGAGAAGCGCTCGATGAGCGCGTTGATCGGCCCCTGCAGGAAGAAGAATGCACCGGCGCCGAGCGCGATGACGACGATCAGGGCGACGAGGCATCCCCATGCACCGCGTTTCTTGGGCTTCTCGGGTTCGTAGGGGTCGGATGTCACGGCGCGGCGCTCCGCCCGCGACGGTCGCGCCGGCCCTGGTTCCTCGGGCGCCGGCGTCTCGGGCGCCGGCGTCTCGGGCGCTGCCGCAGCCCAGTCGTGCGTCGGTACCGGGCGTTCCGGTGGTGCTGCAGCCCAGTCCGGCATCGGTACCGGGCGTTCCGCCGTCGCGGCTTCCGCTTCGGCTGCGCGCCGTTGCTCCGCCTCGCGGGCCTCGCGCCGGGTCATCGGGCGGTCGTTTGCGCCGCCCTGGGGCGGCCCGGCGGAAGCGACGCCTGGTGCGGGCGCGGCATCCCTGCGACCCGGTGGCGACGTCGGCGGCTTGCCCGCGAGCATCGCGTGCCAGTCGGTTGCGGCGCGGGCGGCTGCGTCGTCGTTGTGCTCTGGGGGGAGCTGGGTCACAGGGGGGATGGCCCTTCGTCAGTGTCGATCGTGCGGCCGGGCGGGCGGCCAGAGGTGCGTTCAGCATCGATGGCGTGTTGCAAAATGATAACGGCTGCAACTTGGTCGACGATGGGACGCTGCTTGCGCGTCGACTTTCCCGCCGCACGAAGGGCCTGCTGGGCGCTCACGGTCGAAAGGCGTTCGTCGACCAGCCGCACGGCGGCTCCGCCGCTGGCGAGCCGTTCGGCGAAGGCCACCGCGTCGTCGGTCGACGGGGTCGCCGCACCCGAGAGCGACAGGGGGTTGCCGACGACGACCTCGATCACCTCGAGTTCGCGCGCGATGTCGAGGATTCGACTCACGTCGGCGTCACCGTCGGCTGCGCGGGGAACCGTTTCGATGGGGGTCGCGAGCAATGCCCCGGCGTCGCAGCGTGCCACACCGATGCGCGCTCTGCCGACGTCGACGCCGAGTCTCACCCCGAGTCGCACGAGCGCTACCCGCGAAGCGCCGAGCGCGCCGCATCGAGCGCCGCGGGGATCGCCGCGAGATCGCTGCCGCCACCCTGAGCGAGGTCGGGCTTGCCGCCGCCGCCGCCCCCGAGCACTCCGGCCATGGTTTTCGCGAGCGCACCGGCGTTCGCACCGGCATCGCGAGCGGCCGGCGAAGTCGCCACGATCGCCACTGGCTTGCCGCCGACCTCGGCGGTCAGTGCAACGACGGATGCCGCGTCGCCGAGCTGCGCCCGCACGGCGAGCGCAAGCGCGCGCAACTCGTCACCGGAGCCGAGCGCTCCGACGTTTTCGGCGACGAGCAGCACCTCTCCGGTGCGCACGGCCTTGGCTGCCAGAGCCGGCACACGGTCGTTCAGTGCCCGAGCCTCGAACGTCTGGATGCGCTTCTCGGCTGCTTTGAGGCTCGACACGAGCTCGCCGACACGGTCGACGAGATGCTCCGGCCGGGTCTTCAACGTCGAGGTGAGTTCGGAGACGAGCGCGCGCTCCGATGCGAACCGCCTGAACGCGTCGAGGCCGACGAGCGACTCAACGCGGCGATTCGAGGCGCCGACGGATGACTCGCTGACGATGTTGATGATGCCGACTTCGGAGCTCGTCGCCACGTGCGTGCCGGCGCAGAGCTCACGCGACCACGGGCCGCCGATGTCGACGACGCGCACGACATCGCCGTACTTCTCCCCGAACAACGCCATCGCACCGAGGGACTTCGCCTCATCGAGGGGCATCTCACGGGTGACGACCTGGAGGTTGTCGCGGATCGCGGCATTCGAGATCTCCTCGATCTCGCTGCGGGTCTCTGCAGACAGGGCTGAATTCCAGCCGTAGTCGAGACGGAGGTAGCCGGCTTTGTTGAACGAGCCTGACTGGTGGGCGTTCGGGCCGAGCACCTGCCGGAGCGCCGCGTGCACGAGGTGCGTGCCCGAATGCGCCTGAGTGGCGCCGCGACGGTACTGCTCGTCGACGAGCGTGGTCGCCGGCACGCCGACGCCGACTTCGCCGGAGGTCACCTTGACGGTGTGGCTGATGAGGCCCTTGATGGGCTTCTGCACATCGAGCACCTCGAGCTCGAAGCCGTCGCCGACGATGCGGCCCTGATCGGGCGCCTGTCCGCCCGACTCGGCGTAGAGCGAGGTCTCGGCGAGGATCACCTCTGCGGTCTGCCCGGCGGTCGCGAAGGGAACGGGCCGGCCGTCGACCAACAGGCCGAGAACCGTCGAGCCCGTGGCGAGCTCGGTGTAGCCGGTGAAGATGGTCTCGCCCTTGGCACGGAAGTCGGCGTAGACAGAGAGGTCGGCGAGCACCTTCTTCTTCGACTTCGCATCGGCCTTCGCGCGGGAGCGCTGCTCGGTCATGAGGGTGTCGAACGCGGCGCGATCGACGGCGAGGCCGGCTTCATCGGCCATCTCGAGGGTGAGCTCGATCGGGAAACCGTAGGTGTCGTGCAGGAGGAACGCGGTGTCTCCCGCGAGTTCGGCCCGCCCCGAACCCTTCGTCTTCGCGACGGCGAGGTCGAGGATCGACGTTCCCGCCGTAAGGGTGCGGAGAAAGGTCTCCTCCTCACCGATCGCGAGCTGTTCGATGTGCGCGTAGTCGGTCGCGACCTCGGGGTAGGCGGACTTCATCGCGTCACGGGACGCGGCGAAGAGTTCGCGGAACGTCGGGCCCTCGACGCCGAGGAGTCGCATGGCTCGGATGCTGCGGCGCAGGAGACGACGCAGGATGTAACCGCGTCCCTCGTTCGACGGGCTCACACCGTCGCTCATGAGCATGAGTGCCGAGCGCACGTGATCGGCGATGACGCGCATGCGCACGTCGTCGTCGTGGTTCGCGCCGTAACGGCGACCCGAGATCTCGGCCGCCCGATCGAGCACGGGACGCACCTGGTCGATCTCGTACATGTTGTCGACGCCCTGCTTGATGAACGCGACGCGCTCGAGGCCCATGCCGGTGTCGATGTTCTTCTTCGGCAGCTCTTTCACGATGCGGAAGTCGGTCTTCGACGTCACGTCATCGATGAGGTACTGCATGAACACGAGGTTCCAGATCTCGACGTACCGGTCGTCATCGGTCGCCGGGCCGCCGTCGATCCCGTACTCGGGGCCGCGGTCGAAGAAGATCTCCGAGCACGGGCCGGCCGGGCCGGGCTGGCCCGTATGCCAATAGTTCGTGTCTTTGCCGAGGCGCTGGATGCGCTCTTCGGGAAGACCCGCGATCGACTTCCAGAGCTGGATCGCCTCATCGTCGTCTTCGTAGACGGTCACCCAGAGGTCGTTCGGGTCGAAGCCGTAGCCGCCGGCATCCTCTGCGGTCGTGAGCAGCTCCCACGCCATGCGGATCGCGCCCTCTTTGAAGTAGTCGCCGAAAGAGAAGTTGCCGCTCATCTGGAAGAAGGTGCCGTGACGCGGCGTCTTGCCGACCTCTTCGATGTCGTTCGTGCGGATGCACTTCTGCACGCTCGTCGCCCGCGGGTACGGCGCGGGTACGAGCCCTGTGAGGTACGGCACGAAGGGCACCATGCCGGCGACCGTGAAGAGCAACGTCGGGTCATCGGACACGAGCGACGCCGAGGGCACGACGGTGTGTCCGCGCTCGGCGAAGAAGTCCAGCCAGCGCTGGCGGATGTCGGCAGTCTGCATGTTTCCGTTCTCAGTCTTGCCCGGGGCAGCCGGGCCATCAGATTCGCGTGCGGCTGAGGTCGCGTCGGCTCAGAGCGACGCGGGCGTTTCGCCCTGCTCGGCGCGGATCTCCGCGTCACGTGCGTGATAGCCCTCGGCGATCGCGTGACCGAAGGCGCGGGCCTTCGCATCCACTGTGGAGAAGAAGTCCCGCCCCTGCTTGGTCTGGTTGACCTGGTGCGCGACGGCGAATCCGGCCGCGACGCCGACGGTGAACCACAGAATGCTCTTCACGAGGTGTTCCTGCTCCCTGATCGATTTATCGCCGACGCGGTGCGCTCGGCACGCCTCGGACCAGTCTAGTGGCCGGGCACGAGCCCTCGCCGAGTACGCGACAGGGGCCGCGGGAAACCCCGCGACCCCTGTCGGAACTGCTCTGCGTCAGCGAGCGGCGTAGTACTCCACGACCAGCTGCACGTCACAGGTCACGGGGACCTCGACGCGCTTCGGACGACGGAGCAGCTTCACCTGGAGCTTGTCGAGCTCGACCTCGAGGTAGCCCGGGAGCTTGGGCAGCACGTCGACGTGACCGCCGGCGGCGGCGACCTGGAAGGGCTCGGTGCCCTCGCTGCGTGCCTTCACGTGCACGAGCTGGCCCGGCTTCACGCGGAACGAGGGGCGGTCGACGAGCTGACCGTCGACGAGGATGTGACGGTGCACGACGAACTGGCGGGCCTGCGAGATGGTGCGGGCGAAGCCGGCGCGCAGCACGATGGCGTCGAGACGCATCTCGAGCAGCTCGACCAGGTTCTCACCGGTCAGGCCGTCGGTGCGACGGGCCTCGTTGAAGGCGATGCGCAGCTGCTTCTCGCGAATTCCGTACTGGGCGCGCAGGCGCTGCTTCTCGCGAAGACGCACCGCGTAGTCGCTGTCCTGCTTGCGCTTGGTGCGGCCGTGCTCGCCCGGGGCGTACGGACGCTTCTCCATGTAGCGGGCGGCCTTCGGGGTGAGGGCGACGCCGAGCGCACGGGAGAGGCGGGTCTTGCTACGTGACTGGTTCGACACGAATGTCCTTTCGGAAGAATCTCAAGTGAATTTCACGGCGCGATCATGCGCCGAAAATCTGTGTCAGAGGGATTCGCCAAGGGTGCATCGGCTACAGATCGCACCCATTCGCCGGTGATCCTCTCGCAGCCGCGCTCGAGAATCAGGCTTCAGGCCAACGGAAATGATACCACGGGGCCCGGTCGCGACCCAACAGACCGCGAGCGTGCGATCGACATCAGCCCTCGCCCCGCACGATGCGACGCAGCTTCGCGAGTCGCGCCGACACCGCGCGCTCGTTGCCGTGCTCGGTCGGCTCGTAGTAGACGGCGCCGCGCAGCGAGTCGGGCAGATACTGCTGCTCGACCACACCGATCTCGTCGTTGTGCGGGTAGCGGTAGCCCTTGCCGTGCCCGAGCCGTTTGGCACCCGGGTAGTGCGCGTCGCGCAGGTGCTTCGGCACCCGGCCCGCCTTGCCCTCGCGCACATCGGCGATCGCCTGGTTGATGCCGAGGTAGGCGGCGTTCGACTTCGGCGCGGTCGCGAGATGTACCACGGCCTGTGCGAGGGGGATGCGCCCCTCGGGCATGCCGATGAGCTGCACGGCGTCTGCAGCGGCCACCGCGACGCCGAGCGCGCTCGGGTCGGCGAGCCCGATGTCTTCCGAGGCGAGCACGATGATGCGTCGGGCGATGAACCGTGGATCTTCGCCGGCCTCGATCATGCGGGCGAGATAGTGCAGCGAGGCGTCGACGTCGCTGCCTCTCACCGACTTGATGAACGCGCTGATGACGTCGTAGTGCTCGTCGCCGTTGCGGTCGTACCGCAGCAGTGCGCGATCGACGGCGCGCGCCACGATATCGGTGGTGATCACGGGCGTGACGGATGCCGCGGCATCCGCTTCACCGTCGCTCTCGTCGGCGTCGGCGCCCGCGGCTTCGCCCTCGTCATCGGCATCGCCTTCACCATCGGCGAGTTCGGCGGTCGCGGTCTCTGCGGCCGGAACCGACTGCGTCGCTGCGACCGCTGCCGCCTCGAGCGCCGTGAGGGCCCGCCGCGCATCGCCCGATGCGAGCCGGATGATGGCAGCGCGCGCCTCGGCGTCGAGCATCACTCGACCGCCCAGCCCGCGCGGATCGGCGACCGCGCGGTCGACGAGCACCCCGAGGTCGTCGTCGGTGAGGAGTTCGAGGGTCAGCAGGAGCGACCGCGACAGGAGCGGGGAGATCACCGAGAACGACGGGTTCTCGGTCGTCGCGGCGACGAGGATGACCCAGCCGTTCTCGACTCCTGGCAGCAGGGCGTCTTGTTGCGCCTTCGTGAAGCGGTGGATCTCGTCGAGGAAGAGCACCGTCGACAGCCCGTAGAGGTCACGGCTGGCACGTGCCTCTTCCATCACCTGGCGCACGTCGCGCACCCCGGCACTGACCGCGGAGAGTTCGACGAACTTGCGGCCGGAAGATCGCGCGATCGCCTGCGCGAGCGTCGTCTTGCCCGTGCCGGGCGGCCCCCAGAGGATCACGGAGACCGAGCCCGACTCCCCCGTGCGGTCGCCCGCGAGCGCCACGAGCGGAGAGCCGGGGGTCAGCAGATGCTTCTGCCCCGCGACCTCGTCGAGACTCGTGGGGCGCATGCGCACCGCGAGGGGGGTCGCGCCGGAGCGCAGCCCCGGGCCGGAATCCACCATGCGATCCAGCGTAGTCGCGGCATCCGACACCGGAACCGGACCAGGACCACGCCGCAGGCACCCCGCGACGTCCCCCGCGACGGCCGGGATCGCTACCTCGAACGGAGCGGCGATTGGTATGCGCACCGGCGCTTGCGTAGAGTCGGCTCGCAGGAGTCCCGAGAAGGAGCATGCGTGGCATCGAACGACCGGCTGGCGCGCGAAGAGCGAGCGCGCCTTCGCACCTACCAGGCACGCCAGGAAGTCCACACGCGAAAGCAGCGCCGGCGTACGCGCGACAACGTCATCGCGGTGCTCGCACTCGTGGTCGTGCTGGCCCTCGCGACGGGCGCCCAGCTCTTCTACTTCAGTGGCGGTCCGGGCACTCCCGAGCCCGTCGCGTCCGAGACGCCGACCCCGACCGCCACGCCGTCGGCCGACGAGAACCAGGGCGACGTGCCCTCGGCCGACCTCGCCGAAGGCCGCACGTGGACCGGCACGCTCACCCTCAACGAGATCCCCCTTGGCATCGAGCTCGATGGTGCGGCCGCTCCACAGGCCGTCTCGAGCGAGATCAGCCTCATCCAGACGGGCTTCTACACCGGCACGAGCTGCCACCGCCTCACGACGGAAGGCCTCTGGGTGCTGCAGTGCGGTGACCCGGCCGGTGACGGCAGCGGCGGCCCGGGCTACAGCTACGGTCCGGTCGAGAACGCGCCGGCCGATGCGCTCTACCCGGCCGGCACGATCGCGATGGCTCGCCAAACCGGCGCGGGCTACAGCCACGGAAGCCAGTTCTTCATCGTCTACGAGGACACGACACTCGATGCCGACGCGGCCGGCGGTTACACGATCATCGGTCACGTCACGAGCGGCCTCGACGAACTCCGGGCCGGCATCATCGACGCCGGCATCAGCGAGGCCGGTCAAACGGACGGCACCCCAGCGGTGCCGACCACGATCACCTCGTTCACCATCCAGTGACGGCCGGCCCCGCCATTCGGCGGTGCAATAGGCTTGATGCCGTCATCGCCGCCTGCGGGCGGCATCCGACCTATGACAGGGTGAGGCCGTGACCGATTCAGAGCAGCAACCGTGGGGCCGCGTCGACGAGACGGGTACCGTCTTCGTGCGCACGAGCGACGGCGAACGAGCCGTCGGGCAGTATCCCGACGGCTCGGCTGAAGAGGCACTGGCCTACTTCGAGCGCAAATACGCCGATCTCGCCGGGCAGGTGGGCCTGCTCGAGCAGCGCGTTCGGCGCGGTGCACCGGCAGCGGACGTCGCGAAAGCCGTCACCACGCTCCGATCCTCGGTCTCCACTGCCAACGCGGTCGGCGACCTCGAATCGCTCGCCCGTCGTCTCGAGGCGCTGTCTGGCACGACCAAAGAGCTGACCGAGCAGCAGCAGGCCGAGACGAAGGCCGCAGTCGCCGAGGCGGTCGCAGAACGCACCGCGATCGTCGAAGCCGCCGAGGCGCTCGCCGCCGGCGACCCGGCGAAGACGCAGTGGAAGCAGGCGACCGCAGAGCTCGACGAGCTGTTCGCCCGCTGGCAGAGCCACCAGCAAGACGGCCCCCGCCTGCCCAAGACCGAGGCCAACGAGCTGTGGAAGCGGTTCCGTGCTGCGCGATCGACGATCGAGACGCACCGCAAGGCGTTCTTCGCCGAACTCGACGCCGCGCACCGCGACGTGCGCACCCGAAAGCAGGCGCTCATCGAACGCGCCGAGGCACTCGCGCCTCGCGGCGCCGACGCAGTGGGCGACTACCGCAACCTGCTCGACGAGTGGAAGCTGGCCGGCCGCGCCGGCAAGAAGCTCGACGACGCGCTGTGGGCGAAGTTCAAGGGGGCGGGCGACGTGCTCTTCAACGCCAAGGCTGAGATCGACGCGCAGGAGGATGAGAGCTACCGCGCCAACCTCGACGAGAAGCTCGTGCTGCTGACCGAGGCCGAGACGCTCCTCACCGAGAAGGACCCGAAGCAGGCACGCGCCGCGCTGAACAAGCTGCAGCGCAAGTGGGATGACCTCGGCAAGGTGCCCCGTGATCAGGTGCGTGTCGTCGAAGATCGTCTGCGCAAGGTCGAGAACCACGTGAAGTCGCTCGAGGAGGAGCGCTGGCAGCGTGAAGACCCCGAGAAGAAGGCGCGGTCCGAGGGCATGCTCGGGCAGCTGCACGACGCCATCGAGAAGCTCGAGGCCGAGCTCGCCGTAGCAGAGGCTTCGGGCGACGCACAGGCCGAGGCATCCGCTCGCGAGGCGCTCGAGGCACGGCGCGCTTGGCTGAAGGCCGTCGGCGGCTGAGATCGGCAGGCGGCGGCGCAGGCGCCGCTACCGACTCGTGCGATCGATTCGCCCTCGATCGACTCGCCCTCGACCGTCGGCTGCACTCGCCGTTCTCCACAGATCGCGCACGGCCGAGCGATTCGCGGTACGGATGCTGCAGCATGAGGTCATGGCCAAGCTTCCGACGGTGCTCAGCACCGACGATCTCCCGCTCGCCGAGCTCTACGCTGCACGCATCGACGGTGAGCTGATCGCGATCGACGAGGTGTGGGCGCCTGTCGACGAGCCCGATCTACCATCGCTTCGCGCTTCTGCCGTGGCGCTGCGTGCGCCGCGTGCCCTCGTGATCGAGCGCTACTCAGCGGCCTGGGTGCACGGTGCGTTGCCCGCTCCCCCGGCGCTCGCACAGTTCTGCGTGCCGCGCACCTCGCGCATCGCGGTGATCTCGGCTCGACGCCTCGTCGTGCGAGAGGTGGTGCTGGCCGAGGCCGACATCGTGGACTTCCCGCATGCGCGATGCACCTCGGTCGTCCGCACGGCGTTCGATCTGTTGCGGGAACCTGGCCGCGACGACCTCCGGCCGGAGCAGGTCGTCGCCGAGCTCTGTGCTACCCGCGCCTGGCTGGTCGGCGAGCTCCGCGGCAGGTTCTCCGCAGCGAACCGGCTGCCCCATCGCGCGCTCGCGCTCGAACGGCTCGATCGCATCGGCATGAAGTTTCGCGCCATGGGCGACGACGCCGGTCTCACCGCCGCTTCGCCCGTCAGCCGTCGCTGACGCGATAGACGTCGTACACCGCGTCGATGCGACGTACCGCGTTCAGTACGCGGTCGAGGTGGGTCGTGTCGCCCATCTCGAATACGAAGCGGCTGAGCGCAAGCCGATCGGTGGAGGTCGACACGTTCGCCGAGAGAATATTGACGTGATGCTCCGAGAGCACTCTGGTCACGTCGGAGAGCAGTCCGGCCCGATCGAGAGCCTCGATCTGAATCTGCACGAGGAAGACGCTCTTCGAGCTCGGCGCCCACTCGACCTCGATCATTCGCTCGGGCTCTTGCATGAGCGATTGCACGTTGTGGCAGCTCGCCTGGTGCACCGAGACGCCCGCGCCGCGGGTGACGAACCCGACGATCTCGTCGCCCGGTACCGGCGTGCAGCATCGCGCGAGCTTGACGAGGATGTCTGGCGCACCCCGCACGAGCACCCCCGAATCCGATTGCCGCGGCAACGGCCGCGACCGCACGGGCATCGGCAGATCGGGCTCGTCGCCTTCGTCGACATCGCGCACGAGCGCGACAACCTTCTCGAGCACCGACTGGGTCGAGACGTGGCCCTCACCGACTGCTGCGTACAGCGATGACACGTCGTCGTAGCGCAGCTGGGCGGCGACCTCGGCGAAGGACTCCTGGCTCATGAGCTTCTGCAGCGGCAGGTTCTGCTTGCGCATCGCACGTGCGATCGAATCGCGACCCTGTTCGATGGCCTCGTCGCGGCGCTCTTTGGTGAACCACTGCCGGATCTTGTTGCGTGCGCGCGGGCTCTTGACGAAACCGAGCCAGTCTTTGCTGGGGCCCGAATCGGGGTTCTTCGAGGTGAACACCTCGACCACGTCGCCGCTCGACAACTCGCTCTCGAGCGGTACGAGCCGCCCATTGACCTTGGCGCCCATCGTGCGGTGGCCGACCTCGGTGTGAACGGCGTACGCGAAGTCGACCGGGGTCGCTCCAGCGGGCAGCCCGATCACTCGCCCCTTCGGGGTGAAGACGTAGACCTCTTTCGCCCCGATCTCGAATCGAAGGGAGTCGAGGAACTCGCCGGGATCGGCGGTCTCCGCCTGCCAATCGGAGATGTGCGCGAGCCAGGCCATGTCGGTCTCGTTCTGACCGGGCTTCTCCGCTGCACGACTCCCCGCCATGCGCTCCTTGTACTTCCAGTGCGCGGCGACGCCGTACTCCGCGCGCTGGTGCATGTCGTGGGTACGGATCTGGATCTCGACCGCGCGGCCCTTCGGACCGATGACGGTCGTGTGCAGCGACTGGTAGAGGTTGAACTTGGGGGTGGCGATGTAGTCCTTGAACCGGCCGGGCAGCGGGGTCCACCGGGCATGGATGGCACCGAGCACCGCGTAACAGTCACGCACGGAGTTCACGAGCACCCGAATGCCGACGAGGTCGTAGATCTCGTCGAAGTCGCGGCCACGCACGATCATCTTCTGATAGATCGAGTAGTACTGCTTCGGTCGGCCGACGACCTTGCCGCGGATCTTGCCCGTCTTCAGATCATCGGTGACGAGATCGATGACGTTCTGCACGAACTCTTCACGCTGCGGCGTGCGCTGCTTGACGAGACTCTCGATCTCGGCATAGAGCTTCGGATAGAGCACGGCGAAGGAGAGGTCTTCGAGCTCCCACTTGATCGCCTGGATACCGAGTCGGTGCGCGAGCGGTGCGTAGATCTCGAGCGTCTCGGTCGCCTTGCGTGCAGCCGATGCGGCCGGGACGAAGCCCCAGGTGCGTGCGTTGTGCAGCCTGTCGGCGAGTTTGATGATGAGCACCCGGATGTCTTTCGACATCGCGACGATCATCTTGCGAACGGTCTCGGCCTGCGTCGAGTCGCCGTACTTGACCTTGTCGAGCTTCGTGACCCCGTCGACGAGCATCGCGATCTCGTCGCCGAAGTCGGCCCGCACCTGGTCGAGGGTGTACGCGGTGTCTTCGACGGTGTCGTGCAGCAGGGCTGCGGCGACGGTCTTCGAACCGATGCCGAGGTCGGCGAGGATCTGCGCGACCGCGATCGGGTGTGTGATGTACGGCTCACCGCTTTTGCGCTTCTGACCTTCGTGCGCGCGTTCAGCGACCGTGTACGCGCGCTCGATGAGTGAGAGGTCGGCCTTCGGGTGGTGCATGCGCACCGTGCGCATGAGCGTGTCGACGGCACCGGAAGGCTGAGCCTTCGAGAAGATGCGGGGTACCAGACGGCGCAGCGATGCCGTCGAGTTGACACCCGTCTCCGTCATCGATCACCTCCGAAACTCAATTATCGCCGCTCCGGAGGCCTCGACATGCCATATGGCGCACGCCGAACGCGAACATCATGCGGTGGGCAGCGCCTCGGCCCCATTCGAAACGGATGTCGCGCGCTCGCGCTCCTTCAGCACCTTCTGGTCGTGACGGCTGATCGCCGGCTCCCCCTCGCGGAGCTGCGAATACAGCGGAGCCGCGACGAAGACCGTCGACCACGTGCCGACGAGGATGCCGATCAGAAGTGCGAGCGAGATGTCGCGCAGTGTGTCAGCACCTAGGACGCCCGCACCGATGAAGAGGATCGCCGCGACCGGGAGCGCAGCCACGACGCTCGTGTTGATCGAGCGCACAAGAGTCTGGTTGACCGCGAGGTTCACGGACTCCGCGAACGTACGGCGGGACTCCTGACCGTCTTCGGCGGTGTTCTCGCGGACCTTGTCGAAGACCACGACGGTGTCGTAGAGGGAGTAGCTGAGGATCGTCAGGATGCCGATCGTCGCTGCCGGGCTGATCTCGAAGCCGACCGCGGCGTAGATGCCCACGGTCACGACGAGGTCGCCGATCAGCGCGAGGATCGCCGCGAGCGACATCTTCCAGGTGCGGAAGTACAGCGCCATGATGATGCCCGCGAGCAGGAGGAAGGCGACGAGGCCGACGAGCGCCTGCCGGGTGACGTCCGCACCCCAGCTGGGTCCGATGAACGAGGAGGTGACCTCGGACTCGGGAACGTCGTAGGCCTCGGCGAGAGCACCGGTCACGTCCTGCGAATCAGATTGGTCGAGCTGGTCGGTCTGCACACGCACACCGGTGCCGCCGACGATCGCGACATGCACCTCGGCGTCGGGAACAACGGAGTGCACCGCCTCGATGGCGGGCTCAGCCGTGGCGTTCTCGACCTCAGCGATCTGGAACTGGGATCCGCCGCGGAACTCGATGCTGAAGTTGATGCCGGTGAGGAGCGGCACGACGATCGACAGCAGGATCAGGATGCCCGCGATCGTGTACCACTTCTTGCGGCCTCCGACGAAGTTGAAGGAGCGCTTGCCGGTGTAGAGGTCGTTGCCGAAGGTCGTGAGACGGTTCGCCATCAGGACTCCTTCCCTTCGTCGGACGAATCGGAGGCGCCGACTGCTGCAGATGCCTTCCGTTCGGCGATCGTCTGACGGCGCTGCGCTTCTTTGGCGCTTGCCGCGGTCTTCTTCGCCGGCTGTCCGACGGGCTTGCGGAACTCGGCACGACCGCGGTACACGGCTCCAAGTGCGTTCGGGTCGAGGCCCGACCAGGAGTTGCCGCTGGAGAAGAAGCGGGTCTGCGCGAGCAGCTGCAGCATCGGATGCGTGAACAGGATGACCACGACGACGTCGATGATCGTGGTGAGTCCGAGTGTGTACGCGAAGCCCTTGACGCTGCCGACGGCGAGCACGAAGAGCACGACGGCCGCGAGCAGGTTGGTGGCCTTCGACGCGAGCACGGTTCGGAATGCGCGCTTCCAACCGGCCTCGACCGCACCGACGAGTGGCCTGCCGTCGCGGAGTTCGTCTCGAACGCGTTCGAAGTAGATGATGAACGAGTCGGCGGTGAAGCCGATGGAGACGATGAGGCCGGCGATGCCGGCAAGCGACAGGCGGTATCCCTCACGCCACGACAGGATCGTGATCATCAGGTAGGTGATGATGCCCACGATCACGAGCGAAGCGATGGTAACCGACGCGAGAGCGCGGTACTGGAAGATCGTGTAGATCACCACGAGGATGAGGCCGATGAGGCCGGCGATCAGGCCGGACTGCAACTGCGAGGTGCCGAGGGTCGGCGAGATCGTGTCGGAGGACTGCACCGTGAAGCTGAGAGGCAGCGCGCCGAACTTCAACTGGTCGGCGAGCGACTTCGAGGACGCCTGGTCGAAGTCGCCGGTGATCTGCGGCTTGCCGTCGGTGATCGCGCCGTTCATCGAGGGTGCAGTGAGCACAGCGCCGTCGAGCACGAACGCGAACTGGTCGCGCGGCGTCTGGCCCTGAAGGCCGTACAGGCGGGTGCTGACCGCGGCGAAGTCTTCGGTGCCCTGTTCGTCGAAGACGATGTTCACGGCCCACTGGCCGGTCGTCGCGCCGGTCGAGGTCTGCACCATGCCGTTGGTGGCGTCGACGATGTTCTCGCCGCTCGCCTCCACAGGGCCGAGCAGGTACTTCGCCGTACGATTCACATCGCAGGTGACCAGCGGTTCATCGGCAGGTGCGACGTTCGTCGACGCCTCGTCGAGCTGCGAGCAGTCGAAGTCGTCGAACTGCTGCTGCAGCGCCGGCGTGATCCACGAGGGGTCGCTGCCATCTGTCGGCACTGCAGTCGGCGTCGACTCGAGCTCTTCGGCGGGCGCTTCAGTCGGCGACGGGCTCGCGCTGGGATCGGCCGAGGTCGTGGTCGCCGCGTCGGCGAGCAGCACAGCTCGGAGCTCGAGCTTCGCTGAGGCCTGGATACGGGCACGGGTCTGGTCGTCGAGTTCGCCCGGAATGCGGACGACGACGTTGTCACCCTCGGTGTTGATCTCCGCCTCGGCCACACCGGACGCGTCGACGCGCTGACGGATGATGGAGACGGCCTGATCGAGCTGCTCCTGCGAGACGTCCGCCCCGGTCTCGACCTTCGGCGCCAGTATGATCTGCGTGCCGCCCTCGAGGTCGAGCGCGAGCTTCGGTGCCCACGACCCGTCGCCCCAGATGACACCGGCTGCGTTGATGCCGAAGAGCAGAGCGATGATGATGCCCAGCCAGGTGAGTGATCTCCATGCCTTGCGCACAGGGGTCGGCCGGGATGACCGCTTCGATGGTGCAGCCACGTGCTCCGCTTTCTCTGCAGGAGCCCGCGCGACAGCGCGCGGGCCCAGCCTCGGGGTGAGTCTTAGTCGTCCGACTTCTTGGTGTCGGGCGTCTCGTCGGTCGTGTCGCCGGGAGTCGCATCGGGCGCGGAGTCGGCAAGGCGCTCTCCGAACTCGGGCTCGCCGTCGACGGATGCCACGGTCGCATCGACATCGTCGACCTTGGGCTCGACGACGCGGGCGATCGTCTGACGGTGCACGGTGAGGATCGTGCCCGGCGAGGTCTCGAGCAGCACCTGGTTCTCTTCTTCGTCCATCGAGAGGATGGTGCCGAAGACGCCGAAGTTGGTCATCACCTTCGCGCCCGGCTGCACCTTCGACTGCAGCTGCTCGGCGTCAGCCTTGCGCTTACGCGAGTTGCGGAACATGAAGAAGATGAGCACCGCCAAGACGGCGAGCATGATGATGGTGAACGGATCGAACGTCATGAGGGGGAGGTACCTTCCGGGGTGCGGCGCGCGCACGAAGTCATCGGTGCTGAGTGGTCAGCCTCAATGGATTATAGGTCATCGATCGGAAGAGCCGTTGCCGAGTCGGGTGCATTCGCGGCGAGACCGAAGTGCCGCCACGCCTCGGGGGTCGCCACTCGGCCCCTCGGGGTGCGGGTGATGAGCCCGATGCGCACGAGGAACGGCTCGACCACCGCTTCGATGGTCTCCGCCTCTTCGCCGACCGACACGGCGAGCGTGTTCAGCCCGACGGGGCCTCCGCCGAACCGCGTGAGGATCATCTCCATGACAGCCCGGTCGAGCCGATCGAGCCCCAGCGGGTCGACGTCGTAGAGCTCGAGCGCCGCGCGCACCGCCGTGATGTCCGCCTTGATCGCCCGCCCAGAGTCTGCCGAAGGGTGCACGAGCGCGTAGTCGCGCACGCGCCGCAGCAGGCGGTTCGCGATGCGCGGCGTGCCCCGGCAACGGCCCGCGATCTCGGCGAGTGCCTCACGGTCGACGTCGAGTCCGAGCATCGTGCCCGCACGCGCGAGCACCTGTTCGAGTTCGGCCTCGTCGTAGAACTCGAGGTGCGCGGTGAAGCCGAACCGGTCACGGAGCGGGTTCGGCAGCAGGCCGGCGCGAGTGGTGGCCCCCACGAGCGTGAACGGTGACAGGTCGAGCGGCACGGACGTCGCTCCGGCCCCCTTGCCCACCATGATGTCGATGCGGAAGTCCTCCATCGCGAGATAGAGCATCTCTTCAGCCGAACGCGCCATGCGGTGGATCTCGTCGATGAAGAGCACCTCACCGGGCACGAGCGAGCTGAGGATGGCGGCGAGGTCGCCGGCGTGCTGGATCGCCGGCCCGCTCGACATGCGCAACGGCCGGCCGCCCTCGTACGCCACGATCATCGCGAGCGTCGTCTTGCCGAGCCCTGGAGGGCCGGCGAGCAGGATGTGGTCGGGTGTGCGCTGCTGCAGGGTCGCGGCAGTGAGCAGCAATTGCAGCTGACCGCGCACCCGCGTCTGCCCGACGAACTCGCCGAGGCTCTTCGGACGCAGCGCGCCCTCGAACGCGAGTTCGGCCTCGGAGGCGAGCACCGGGTCGGTGAGGTCGAGCTCACCGCCGTCGAGATCGTTCTGGCTCATCGCGAACGACCCGCCTGGTGCGCCGGCCCCAACCGGGCGAGCGTCAGCCGTAGCAGCGTGGGCACGGACGTCGCTTCGAGGTCGGATGCCGCGGCGACCGTCTCGTCGACGGCCTCGGCCGCGACCCGCTCCGACCAGCCGAGGCCAGTGAGCGCTGCGAGGACGCTGTCGCCGGCGCTGCCTGCCACGATCGTGGTCTGCGGCGTCGCCGTCACTGCAGCGATGAGCTTGCCGGCGAGCGAGACGGTGATGAGTTTCGCCGTTTTCGGACCGATGCCGCTGACCTTGCGGAAGACGGCGTCGTCGTCGCGCTGCACGGCCTCGGCGATCTGGCCGGGCGAGAGCGACGACAACACACCGAGCGCCGATTTCGGTCCGACACCGGTGACGCCGATCAGCAGGTCGAAGACCTCGAGCTCGTCTCGGGTCGCGAAGCCGAAGAGGGTCAGCGAGTCTTCACGCACGATGAGCGTGGTGTGCACGGATGCCTCGTGGCCCTCGCGCACCGAGAGGGCGAACGCAGGGGTCGTGTTGACGTGGAAGCCGACCCCGCCGACCTCGATCACGACCGAACCACCGGCTGCTGCGAGCACGCGGCCACGAAGAGAAGAGATCACCGCTTCAGCCTACGGGCCGCCCCCGACACGGCGGCAGAGCGTTCAGCGGCGAGCCACGCTCGCTGCGCCGGCGTGAGCGCCGAGTCGTCGACGGACGCGTCGGCGCTGTCGCGCACGGCGGCCCCGGCGACTCCCCCGGTGCGCCAGGCGTGACAGATCGCGAGGGCGAGCGCGTCCGCGGCATCCGCTGGTTTCGGCACCTCGGCGAGGCCGAGGATGCGCGCCACCATGGCCCCGACCTGCTTCTTGTCGGCTCGACCGTAGCCCGTGATCGCGGCCTTGACCTCGCTCGGGGTGTGCAGAGCGACCGGGAGCGCCCGGCGAGCGGCGATCAGCATCGCGACGCCCGAGATCTGGGCGGTGCCCATGATCGTCGAGACGTCGCTGCGCGCGAAGACCCGCTCGAGTGCGACGGCCTGCGGCCGATGCTCCTCGATGATCGCTTCGAGTCCCTCGGCGATGCGCGCGAGCCGGCGTGGCGTATCGAGGTCGGCGGGCGACCGCAGCACCACGACGTCGACGAGGCGCGCCGTGCGGTTCGGATCGACGTCGACCACACCCACGCCGCATCGCGTGAGGCCGGGGTCGATGCCGAGCACGCGCACGGCGATCGGCTACTCCGCCTCGAGCTCGGCCTGCACCTCGGGGGTGAGGTCGAGGTTGCTGTAGATGTTCTGCACGTCGTCGCTGTCTTCGAGCGCATCGATGAGCCGGAACACCTTGCGGGCGGTCTCGGCATCGACCTCGACCTTGATCGACGGCACGAACGCGGCATCCGCCGAGTCGTAGTCGATGCCGGCCTCTTGCAACGCACTGCGCGCCGCGACCATGTCGGACGCCTCGGTGATGACCTCGAAGGTGTCCCCCTCGTCGGTGACCTCTTCAGCACCGGCATCGAGCACCGCGCCGAGCACGTCGTCTTCGGTGAGGCCGTCGGTCTTGCCGACGACGATGAGGCCCTTGCGTGCGAAGTTGTAGGCGACCGAACCCGGGTCGGCCATCGTGCCGCCGTTGCGGGTCATCAACGTGCGCACTTCTGCGGCCGCACGGTTCTTGTTGTCGGTGAGGCACTCGATGAGCAGAGCCACGCCGTGGGGGCCGTACCCCTCGTACATGATCGTCGTGTACTCGATCGACTCACCAGTGAGCCCGGCGCCCCGCTTGACGGCGCGATCGATGTTGTCGTTCGGAACAGAGGTCTTCTTCGCCTTCTGCACGGCGTCGACGAGGGTCGGGTTGCCGGAGAGGTCGGCGCCGCCCATCTTCGCGGCGACCTCGATGTTCTTGATGAGCTTCGCGAACGACTTCGCACGGCGCGAGTCGATGATCGCCTTCTTGTGCTTGGTCGTCGCCCACTTGGAATGCCCGGACATGCGTCTCCTGAATCGAATCCTCGCGCGGCCGGGTCGCGGCTCGCGCGCCACCATTCTAAGTCAGCGACAGCCGCTTCCTGAGCTTGGCGAAGGATCAGGCGAGCAGCTTCACGAGAGTGCGCAGATTGCGGTTCGTCGTCGTGGGCCTGAAGCGCGTCTTCGCAGCGAGCTTCGCGAACGCGCTGTCGACGCCGCGCTCACGGCGGTTGTGCCAGTAGATCACGCCGTCTCCTGGCGCGATCACATCGTCGGCGGCATCGAGGTCGACCGCGACGGCGACGAGATCGGTGAGGTGCTCGGCATCCGAGCCGAAGAGCACGTACGGATGCCACCCCTCGCGCGTCGCATCGAAGGGAAACGCCGCGACGATCCGCTCGAGTTGCTCCCGGTTGATGAGCACGATCCATGCTTCGTACCCGAAACGCTCGCCGAGCGCCTGCTCGATCTGCCTCTTCAGGGCATCGGATGTCGCGGCATCCGCCGTCTCGAATGCGATGTTGCCACTCGCGAGAACTGTGCGCACTCCCCCGAAGCCGAGACGCTCGAAGAGTTCGCGCAACTCGGCCGACTTCACCGTGATGCCGCCGACGTTGATTCCACGGAGCAGCGCGATGTACCCGGTCATTCCCCTAACCTACGAGCCGTGACCTTGCCGAGGAAGTACTCGTGGAAGCGGTACTCCCCCGCGATCTCCGGGTGGAAGCTCGTGCCGAGCAGATTGCCCTGTTCGACGGCGACCACGCGGCCGTCGGAGAGCGTGGCGAGCGGAGTCGCCGCATCGCCGACCGATTCGACGACAGGCCCGCGGATGAAGACCGCGTGCACCGGCTCCTCGCCGAGCGCGGGGACGTCGAGGTCGGTCTCGAACGACTGGTTCTGCGATCCGAAGGCATTGCGGCGCACGACGACATCGAGCCCGCCGAGCGACTCCTGCCCGGCGATCGCATCGAGCACGGTGTCGGCGAGCATGATGAGGCCCGCGCAGGTTCCGTAGACGGGCAGTCCAGACGCGATCGCCGCCCGCAACGGCGCTTGCAGACCGAACATGCGCGCGAGTTTGTCCATGACGCTCGACTCGCCGCCGGGGATCACGAGGCCGTCGATCGCGTCGATCTCCTCTGGGCGCCGCACGAGGGAGACCTCGGCGCCGAGCTTGGCGAGCACGTGCGCATGCTCGCGGAAGTCACCCTGGAGGGCGAGCACTCCGACGCGGGGCCCGGCCGAAGCCGGCCGCCGCGCGTCGAGGGAATCGCTCCGAAGGTTGCTCGTCACCAGCCGCGCTCGGCCAGACGGTGCGGGGCGGCGAGGTCGGCGACGTTGATGCCCACCATGGCTTCGCCGAGTCCGCGTGAGACCTCGGCGATGACCGAGGGGTCGTCGGAGAAGGTGGTCGCCTTGACGACGGCAGCAGCACGCGCCTCGGGGTTGCCCGATTTGAAGATGCCAGAGCCCACGAAGACGCCGTCGGCGCCGAGCTGCATCATCATCGCGGCATCCGCCGGGGTGGCCACGCCGCCCGCGACGAAGAGCACGACCGGGAGCTTGCCGGTCTCGGCGACCTCGAGCACGAGTTCGTAAGGCGCCTGCAATTCTTTCGCAGCGACGTAGAGCTCGTCGCGCGACATCGACTTCAGCTGGTTGATCTCGGAGGAGATCTTGCGAATGTGCTTGGTCGCCTCCGAGACGTCGCCGGTGCCGGCCTCGCCCTTCGAGCGGATCATCGCGGCGCCCTCGTTGATGCGGCGCAACGCCTCGCCGAGGTTCGTCGCCCCGCAGACGAAGGGGGTGTTGAACGCCCACTTGTCGATGTGGTTGACGTAATCGGCCGGCGAGAGCACCTCGGACTCGTCGATGTAGTCGACGTCGAGCGCCTGCAGCACCTGCGCCTCGACGAAGTGGCCGATGCGGGCCTTCGCCATGACGGGGATCGACACCTCGGCGATGATGGCGTCGATCAGGTCGGGGTCGCTCATGCGGGCGACGCCGCCCTGAGAACGGATGTCGGCGGGCACGCGCTCGAGCGCCATGACGGCGACGGCGCCGGCATCCTCGGCGATGCGCGCCTGCTCGGCCGTGACGACGTCCATGATGACGCCGCCCTTCAGCATCTCGGCGAGGCCGCGCTTCACGCGGCTCGAACCCGTTTCGGATACGGTCACAGGGAATCCTTTCGGACGAGCGCGCGCTCTCGTCGCGCATCAGAACAGATCAACAGAACTATTGTCCTAGGCCAAAAGATAGCATGATCGAAGACACGAGGAAGGGCGGTTCGTGACCATCGACATCGAGGGCCGTTCTGCGGCCGAGATCGCCGACAGCCTGCGCGGGCTCATCGAGCGCGGCGCACTCAGACCGGGTGACGCGCTTCCGCCGGTGAGAGCGCTGGCCGACCACCTCGGCGTCAATCGGAACACCGCCGTCTCCGCCTACCGACAGTTGACGAACGCCGGCGTCGTCATCACCCTGGGCCGGGGTGGAACCCGCGTGGCGGCCGCATCCGCCGTCGCTCAAGAGGGGTTCGCTGCTGACACGGCGCTCCGCGACATCGGCACGGGCAATCCGGATCCCGCGCGCATCCCCGACCTCTCCCACGCGCTGGCGAGCACGGCCCGGCGCCCGGTGCTGTACGGCGAGCCCGTCATCGATCCCGAGCTGGCACGATGGGCGCACACGTGGATGAGCGCCGATCTCCCCGCCGAGACGCCGATGCGCATCACGGTGACGAGCGGAGCCGCTGATGCTGTCGAGCGCCTGCTCGCCCAGGCACTCACCCGCGACGACGCCGTCGCCCTCGAAGACCCGTGCTTCCTCACGAGCATCCATACGGTCCGCCTCGCCGGCTACCGTCCGGTTCCGGTTCCCGTCGACGACGAGGGGATGACGGTCGCCGGTCTTCGGGCCGCACTCGATCAGGGGGTCCGAGCCCTGATCTGCACGCCGCGCGCGCAGAACCCGACCGGGGCGAGCCTTTCCGAGCGACGCGCGTCCGAACTGCGCGCGGTGCTCCGCGATCATCCGTACGTGCTCGTCATCGAGGACGACCACTACTCGCTGCTCTCGCAGGTGCCCTTCCACTCGCTCATCGGCGCCGAGCACCGGCGCTGGGCGCTCGTGCGTTCGGTGTCGAAGTTCCTCGGGCCCGACATGTGCCTCGCAGTCACAGCGTCCGATCCCGAGACCGCCGACCGGCTCGCGATGCGGCTGACACCTGGAACCACCTGGGTGAGTCACCTGCTGCAGCGGCTCGTGCACGCGCTCGCGACCGACCCGGGCGTCGAGGCGGGCATTCGAGCCGCAGGCGAGCACTACGCAGCCCGCAACGCCGCGTTCGCCGAACTGCTCACCGCGCAGGGAATCCACACCCGCCCCGGTGATGGCCTCAACGTCTGGGTCCCACTCGGCGCACCGGCGCGCGCCGTGTCCGAGCAGTTGATGCGACGCGGATGGCTCGCCCGGCCGGGCGACGAATTCGCACTCGGTGACACCGCACCATCCGAATGCCTGCGCCTGACCGTCCACGATCTCGAAGATGCCGAGCTGCGGAGGCTCGCGGCCGACCTCGGCGCCTCCGTGCGCAGAGTGAGCGAGCAGGCGGGCAACGGCGGGCGGAGTGCGCACGCCGGAGATGCGATGATCGATCGGTGAAGATTCTCTCGATCCAGTCCGCGGTCGCTTACGGTCATGTCGGCAACTCCGCCGCCGTCTTCCCCCTGCAGCGCATCGGCGTCGAGGTGCTGCCGGTCAACACGGTCAACTTCTCGAACCACACCGGCTACGGCGCCTGGCGCGGGCCGATGATCAGCCCCGACGACGTGCGCGAGGTCATCACCGGCATCGAGGAGCGCGGCGCGTTCCCGCAGATCGACGTGGTGCTCTCGGGTTATCAAGGCGGCGAGGGCATCGCCGATGTCATCCTCGACGCGGTCGCCCGGGTCAAGGCCGCCAATCCCGACGCCGTCTACGCGTGCGACCCGGTCATGGGCAATGCGAAATCCGGATGCTTCGTGGCCCCCGCCATCCCGATCCTGCTGCGCGACCGCGTCGTGCCCGCCGCCGACATCATCACGCCGAACCAGTTCGAGTTGGGCTTCCTCACGGAGACCGAGCCCGACACGCTCGAGTCGACCCTGGCCTCGGTCGACCTCGTGCGCGCCACCGGACCCCGCACGGTGCTCGTGACGAGCGTCGAGCGCCCCGATCGCGAAGACGGCACGATCGAGATGCTCGCGGTCGACGACTCCGGCGCCTGGATCGTGCAGACCCCGCTCCTGCCGATGAAGGCGAACGGCTCCGGGGATGTCACTGCGGCGCTGTTCACGGCGCACTACCGAGGTTCGGGCGACGCAGCAGACGCGCTCGCGCGCGCCACCTCGAGCGTCTTCGACCTGCTCTCGCTCACGCACACCTCGGGCGAGCGCGAACTGCAGCTCGTCGAGGCGCAAGAGGCCTACGCGAACCCGCGCATGCAGTTCGCCGTTCGCCAGGTGCGCTGACCCTCCAACGCCGGTCGAGTAGCGCCGTCACGAGGTCCCGATACGGCGCCGGCGCGCCTACTCGACCAACGGAGTGCCCGCCGGTCGAGTAGCGACGAAGGAGCGTATCGAGACCCGTCACGAAGTCCCGATACGGCGCCGGCGCGCCTACTCGACCAACGGAGTGCCCGCCGGTCGAGTAGCGACGAAGGAGCGTATCGAGACCCCCACACCGCACCTACACCACCGACGCCGGCCACGCCTCCGCGATCTCCTGACGCACCTCGCCGAGGAGTCGGGGCAGCGCCTTGGTGCCCGCGATGATCGGGAAGAAGTTCGAGTCGAGGGCCCAGCGCGGCACGATGTGCTGGTGCAGGTGCTCTGCGATGCCGGCACCGGCGATGCGGCCCTGGTTCATGCCGATGTTGAACCCGTCGCACTTCGACACCTGCTTCACGACCCGCATCGCGATCTGCGTCAGTTCGCCGATCTCGGCGACCTCTTCGGGCGTCGCCTCGTCGTACGTCGCAACATGCCGATAGGGGCAGACCAGCAGGTGTCCGCTGTTGTATGGGTAGAGGTTCAGCAGCACGTAAGCGTGCGTGCCGCGTGCGACGATGAGCGACTGCTCGTCGCTCATCTCGGGCGCGCGGCAGAACGGACAGGCGTGCTCGTCGGGCTGTTGACCGTGCTGGATGTACACGAGACGATGCGGCGTCCAGAGCCGTTGGAACGCGTCGGGTACGCCGGCGAGGTCTGCCGCGTCATCCGTCGGCACGCCTTCGAACTCGTCGGGCTGGTACGCAGTCATGCGAACAGGTCGTCGCGGGTGATCACCTGACGACGCTCCTCGATTACCTGCTGGATGCGCGCGACCGCCTCGGCGATCGCGACACCGTTCTCTTGGGTGCCGTCGCGGAAGCGGAAGCTCACAGTCTCGGCTGAGCGATCGTTCTCACCCGCGATGAGCTGGAACGGCACCTTCTGGGTAGTGTGCGTGCGGATCTTCTTCTGCATGCGGTCGTCGCTCACGTCGAGCTCGGCGCGTACGCCGGCACCCTTCAGCTGCTCGATGATCGCGCCGAGATATGGCACGTACTCGTCGGCGACGGGAATGCCGACGACCTGCACGGGCGCGAGCCACACCGGGAACGCCCCGGCGTAGTGCTCGAGGAGGATGGCGAAGAAGCGCTCGATCGAGCCGAACAGCGCCCGGTGGATCATGATGGGGCGCTTCTTCTGCCCGTCGCGGTCGGTGAACTCGAGCTCGAAGCGTTCGGGCAGGTTCGGATCGACCTGCACGGTCGAGAGCTGCCAGGTGCGGCCGATCGCATCTCGCGTCTTGAGGTCGATCTTCGGCCCGTAGAACGCGGCTTCACCGGGCATCTCGGTGAGTTTGAGTCCGCTCGCGCGGGCGACGTTGCGGAGCGCGTTCGTGGAGTACTCCCAGAACTCGTCTGAGCCGATCCACTTGTCTTTGTGGTCGTCCCGCATCGACAGCTCGAGCTCGAAATCATCGAGCCCGAAGTCGCGCAGCATCGAGATGACGAATGCGATGACCTTGGTGGTCTCCTCCTCGAGCTGGTCGGGGGTGACGAAGAGGTGCGAGTCGTCTTGCGTGAAGCCGCGCACCCGGGTGAGACCGTGCAGTGCCCCCGACAGCTCGTTCCGGTACACGGTGCCGTTCTCGGCGAGCCGCATCGGCAGGTCGCGGTAGCTGCGCCCGCGCTCCTTGTAGATGAGGATGTGCATCGGGCAGTTCATGGGCTTCAGGTAGTAGTCCTGGCCCTGCTTCGTGACGTTGCCCTCGGCGTCGCGCTCCTCGTCCATGCGGATGGGAGGGAACATGCCCTCCTTGTAGGTGACGAGGTGGTTCGACTGCAGGAAGAGGTCTTCCTTCGAGATGTGCGGAGTGTACACGTAGGTGTAGCCGCCCTCCACGTGGCGACGGCGTGCGTGCTGCTCCATCTCCATGCGCACGACACCGCCCCGGGGGTGCCACACCGAGAGGCCAGACCCGATCTCTTCGGGAAAGCTGAACAGGTCGAGTTCGCGCCCCAGCTTGCGGTGGTCGCGGCGTGCGGCTTCCTCGAGTCGGTGCTGGTACGCCCGCAGTTCGTCTTTCGTCGCCCACGCGGTGCCGTAGATGCGCTGCAGTTGCGGGTTCTTCTCGGAGCCTCGCCAGTACGCCGCAGCAAGGCGCGTGAGCGCCCAGCCGTTGCCGATCATGCGGGTGTTCGGCAGGTGGGGTCCGCGGCAGAGGTCCTTCCAGATGGTCTCGCCGGTCTTCGGGTCGACGTTGTCGTAGATCGTGAGCTCGCCGCCACCGACCTCGACGGACTCGTGGTCGTCGCCCGTCGACTCGCCGTGTCCGGCCCCGCCCTTCAGGCCGATGAGCTCGAGCTTGTATGGCTCGTCGGCGAGCTCGGCGCGGGCTTCGTCGTCGGTCACGACGCGGCGCATGAAGCGCTGGCCGGCACGGATGATGCGCGACATCTCTTTGTCGAGCGATTTGAGGTCTTCGGGCGTGAACGCCTCGGCGACGTCGAAGTCGTAGTAGAAACCGTCGCTGATGGGGGGGCCGATGCCGAGCTTGGCCTCGGGGTTCACGGCCTGCACCGCTTGGGCGAGTACGTGGGCGGCCGAGTGCCGCAGAATGCTGAGCCCGTCAGGCGAGTCGATCGTGACAGGTTCGACCGCATCCGTGTCGGTGACCGTCGTGGCGAGGTCCTTGAGCTCGCCGTTGACGCGCATCGCGACAACGGATCGGTCGGTGAAGAGCTCGAAGCCGTCGGCCACCTGGTCCACTCCTTGCAGTAGGAAAACGAATCCTTCAACTGTAGTCGGCGCATCGTGGCCGCTCGGCACCTCGATGGTGGCCCTGAACCGTTGTCGGGGCGACGATTTCACGCTCTTGCGCGATCCACGCAAGTACGTGTCAAGAGCCGCCTGAACTTCCACCTTCTTTCGACCATTTCCGCAAGAACTCGACTTTTCCGTGACGTTCCCTCACGTTCCCTTGTGACGGGATGCGATCGCGCCGTACAGTCGGCACACTCGGCGAGCGCGGATCGCCCACCGAGGTGTCCGATGGCGTGCAACCACCATAAGGAGACGAGTCGACGATGACGCGTATGACGAGCCCTACTCCACTGCCACGACGTGCGCCACGACCGGCCCGCGTCGCAGCGCTCGCCGCAGCCGGGGCGTTGGCGCTCGGCGCGATCGCGGGCGCTCCGCTTTCCGCGGGTGCGGCACCCGGCACGGCGCCGCCTCCCGTCGTCACTCGTGCTGCACTCGACCCCGCCCTCGTCGAGGGGCGAGGGGCATCCGTCGCGTTCCTCGAGCAGGAGGCCGAGTTCTCGGTGCATACCGGCACCGTCATCGGCCCCGACCGAAGTGCGTACACGCTGTCCGCCGAGGCCTCGGGCCGGAGCGCGGTACAGCTCGCGCCGGGCCAGTACGTCGAGTTCACGCTCCCGGCGGCAGCGAACGCCCTCACCGTGCGCTACAGCATCCCGGATGCGCCGAACGGCGGCGGCATCGAGGCTCCCCTCGACATCACCGTCAACGGCAAGCACAAGCGCACCATGACGCTCACATCCGAGTTCGCCTGGCTCTACAACCAGTACCCGTTCACGAATGACCCGAATGCCGGCCTCCTCCACCCCGACTGGTGGATCACCGAGTGCGCTTGCGTTCCCGGTGACGGGTACGAGGTCGCGAAGCCGTTCCGCCCGATGCACTTCTACGATGAGCAGCGGATGCTCCTCGGCAAGTCCTCCCGCGCGGGCGACGTCATCCGGCTCACCGCGCCGGCGGGCACGAATGCCGCTTCGACCACGATCGACCTCATCGACACCGAGCAGGTCGATCGGCCGCATGTCCGGCTGAAGGCCGCGAACGTACTCCTGTTCGGTGCAGACCCGTTCGGTCGTCGCGATTCGGCGAAGGCGTTCGATCGTGCGATCGCATTCGCGCAGCGGCACGACCTGCCCGTCTACGTGCCGCCGGGTAAATTCCGGGTCGATCGGCACATCATCGTCGACGACGTGACGATCGAGGGCGCGGGCAGTTGGTACACGACCATCACGGGCGAGCAGGTGGCCCTCGACGAGCCCTCACCTGATGGCTCCGTGCACACCGGCGTCGGCTTCTACGGCAAGGATGCCTCGGCGGGTGGCAGCTCCAATGTGCACCTCTCGGGCTTCACGATCGAAGGCGATGTGCGCGAACGCATCGACACCGACCAGGTGAACGGCATCGGCGGCGCGATGAGCGACTCGACGATCGAAGGGCTGTACATCCGGCACACGAAGGTCGGCATTTGGCTCGACGGTCCGATGGACGCCCTGACCGTGAAGGACAACATCATCGTCGACCAGATCGCCGACGCCCTGAACTTCCACGGCGGTGTGACGAACTCGACCGTCTCGAACAACTTCATCCGCAACACGGGGGACGACGGGCTCGCGATGTGGTCGGAGCACACCGCGAACGCGAACAACACGTTCGACCGGAACACGGTGCAGACCCCGACCCTCGCCAACGGCATCGCGATCTACGGCGGCACCGACAACACCGTGTCGAGCAACCTCATCGCCGATCCGATCCGGGAGGGCAGCGGCATCCACGTCGGGTCCAGATTCGGTGCCGAGGCATTCACCGATCACCTCTGGATCACCGACAACACCACGGTTCGCGCGGGCACCTACGAGTTGAACTGGAACATCGGGCTCGGTTCCATTTGGCTCTACGCGCTCGATCAGTCGATCGACGCCGACATCCAGGTCGTCGGCAATCACTTCCTCGACAGCACGTACAACGCGATCATGCTCGTGGCCGACTGGCCGGTGAAAGACCTCTACGGCATCACCGATGTCCATTTCGCCGACACGCTGGTCGACGGCACCGGAACATCGGTGCTGAGTGCACGTGTCGCAGGTTCCGCCAGCTTCGAGAACGTCGATGCGCGCAACGTGGGGGCGGTCGGGGTGAACAATTGCGGTTCGTTCAACTTCCCGCCCACAGGCTCCGAGTTCTCGATCGTCGACCTCGGCGGCAACGACTCGAGCGGCGTGAACACCACCGGGCCATGGCTCGCCCCGTGGGAGCTGCCCAACACCATCACGTGTGATGATCGCCCTGCGGTGGTCGCGCCGCCGGCACCGTCGCCGTGGTGGTGAGTGCACCTGATCGCCGATCGGGTCGCTTCGGTGTTCGCACTGAGGCGCACACTTCGATGGCGATACTAGAGTTTTGCTCATGTTCAATGACGACAAGGAATCCCCCGGCGGCAGCTTCGACGACCGGGTCATCCACCTCTCCGAATTCGAGGCGGATATCACGCCCGCCGACTGGATGGAGAAGCACCGTCTCGACAGCCTCTTCCCCGGGCCGGTCTTCTGGGCGCCGATCGAGACCCTCACCCCCACGCGCACGGTCGGCAGCGGACGAACGAACCTCACACTGATCCGA
This sequence comes from Agromyces sp. Y182, assembly GCF_059445385.1. Classification (NCBI taxonomy): domain Bacteria; kingdom Bacillati; phylum Actinomycetota; class Actinomycetes; order Micrococcales; family Microbacteriaceae; genus Agromyces; species Agromyces sp. Y182. The sequence goes on from NZ_JCAIUF010000002.1 coordinate 672,567, forward strand.
CCCACGATCATGCAGACGGATGCCGCGACCCCCCACGCCGGATTCGACCTGCGCGAGACCCCGAACCGGAACCCCGCGGTCTCGGTGCATTTCGCCCCCGGGGCGTACGGCATCACCGGAGTGGGCACTTACGTGTTCACCTTCGCCGTCGACGCACCGACGCGGGCCGCGTTCAGCCCGACCGGCTTCGCCGGAGGCGGAACCGTCGACGCGCCTGGATCGATCCGGTTCAGCGGGAGCCGCGTGATCACGATCATCCTGAGGAACGTGCCACCGACGGCCGAGGTGTGGGCAGCGATCGAACAGACCAGTGGCGAGACCTGGTCGTGGTTCAGCACTCGGATCGGGCACCCGCCGCTCGTGCTCGAGGTGCTGCAGCCCTGAGGAACAACCGGAGCGCAGCCCTCGAGAGCACGTTGGTACACCCTGAGTTTGTCGGACCGGCCTGCTGCCCCAAATGGCGAGTTGCAATACTGCCCGAGTATTGCCCACGCGATCCAGACAAGAAAAAACCCCCGGTAAACCGGGGGCCTCGTGGTGGGCGATACTGGGATCGAACCAGTGACCTCTTCCGTGTCAGGGAAGCGCGCTACCGCTGCGCCAATCGCCCAAGTCAGAGAATGGAAGTTCTCAGCTTGGAGGTGGATACGGGATTCGAACCCGTGTATACGGCTTTGCAGGCCGCTGCCTCGCCTCTCGGCCAATCCACCGTGTCTGGGTTCACCACCAAAAGAGCAGGAATCGGGCTTTCGCCCGATCCTGATCAGAGCGGATGACGAGATTCGAACTCGCGACCCTCACCTTGGCAAGGTGATGCGCTACCACTGCGCCACATCCGCAACGCCCGCATTACTGCGTGCAGAGAGACTCTAACCGATTCTCTGAACGATTCACAAACCGAGCGGATCGAGTGGCCCGTTCGCGCCGGTCACGACGGGATTCCATGCCCGCTTCCCGGGCGTGTCGAGGCCATTCGTCTCGCAACCGCGGAGGTAGCGCTTCGTGCGCCTCCGCCTGCTCGATGTGCATTCGCCCTACCCCGTCGGCTAGTATCGAGTCCGCAGTCACCACGCGTGACCGTGAATGACATGGGCGATTGGCGCAGCTGGTAGCGCGCTTCCTTCACACGGAAGAGGTCATCGGTTCGAGTCCGGTATCGCCCACGAAAGCCCCCACTCCACTGGGGGCTTTCTTCATTCCTCGCGCGCCTCGAACGCGCCCTCCCATTCGCCCCTCGTGTTGTGGCTGTTGCGGCCGCCCACTACGGTGTGCCGTGAACACGCATCGATACGAGGGGGAACCATGTCGGGCGAAGTGTCGTTCATCGAGTTCGGGGCAGCGGATGCCACGACTGCACGCAGCTTCTACGGGAAGCTCTTCGGCTGGTCGTTCGAGTCGGGGCCGGGGGGCAACGGCTACGCGGTCGACGGTGCGGGAGTGCCCGCCGGTGTGCACGGCGGCGATCCGGGCGCCGCACCGTCTGTGTTCTTCAGGGTCGATGACCTCGACGCCGCTGTCGCCTCGGTCGAACGCCTCGGCGGTACCGTCGAATCGCTTCCCGGTGCCGATGACGAGGAGACCGTCGCCATCTTCGGTCAGTTCCGGCTGTGCCGTGACGATCAGGGCTCCCCGTTCGGGCTCCACCATCCGCCGCGGGCGTGAGGCTCAGCGCCAACCGTAGCGCGCGCCCAGTGCAGCCGCCACGAGCCGGTAGCGCGCTGCATCGAGCGACGCCGCCTCGCGCCGCATGCCGCCCGCCCGCACCCGGAACACCCGATCGATGCTCGTCCAGCTCGGGCGCCCCGCGGCGTCCCACGCGCCATCGCCGAGCGCGACGAAGTCGCGATCGGCCTCGTGCGCTTTGCTGGTCAGCTGCACGGCCAGGTAGTCGCCTGCACCGGATGCCGCGATGATCACGACCGGCCTGTCTTTGCCGCGCCCGTCGTTCTCCTGGTATGGCACCCAGGTCCAGACGACCTCACCGGGGTCGGGCTCACCGTCGCGTGCTGGCGCGTAGCCGAGCCTGACACCCCGCAGCTTCCGCGGATCCACCTCGACGGTGGCCGACGGCCCCGCCTGCCCCGGTGAGAGCGTGTCGGTCGCCGTGGCCGCCCGCGACGGGGCATCCGAAGACCGCGTCGACCCACTGCCGACGAGCGATCTGAATACGCGAGTAAGGGCGGTGAGGAAGCGGCTGGTGTCTGACACACCGGCACACTACCCCACCGCCCACGCGGACCGACGGGCCCGCTCACTGCGGGCCCGCCAGGATCAGACGCTCTCGAGCTTGTAGCCCTCTTCGCCGTGCACGACGGTGTCGATGCCCGCGATCTCGTCTTCGTTCTTCACACGGAAGCCGATCGTCTTCTCGATCGCGAAGCCGAGCACGAAGGCGACGATGAACGAGTAGAGCATCACTGCGAGTGCGGCGATGGTCTGCACTGCGAGCTGGCCGAGGTCGCCGCCGGTGAAGAGGCCGGTGTCGATGGCGAAGAAGCCGAGGTACAGGGTTCCGATGAGGCCGCCGACGAGGTGGATGCCCACGACATCGAGCGAGTCGTCGAAGCCGAGCTTGAACTTCAGCTCGATCGCGAGCGCGCAGACCGCACCAGCCACGGCACCGAGGAGCAGTGCCCAACCGGGCTCGAGGTTCGCACAGGCCGGGGTGATCGCGACGAGACCGGCGACGGCACCGGAGCCGGCGCCGACCGAGGTGGGCTTGCCGTCCTTGAACTTCTCGACGAGCATCCAGCCGATGATTGCAGCTGCGGTTGCACCCAGCGTGTTCACGACGATGAGTCCGACGTTGGCGAGGCCGTTCAGCCACTCGGCACCGGCGTTGAAGCCGAACCAGCCGAACCAGAGGATTGCGGCGCCCAGGAGAACGAGCGGTACGTTGTGCGGCTTGTCCATGCCCTTCTGGAACCCGACGCGCTTGCCGAGCACGAGCGCGAGCGCCAGGGCCGCAGCACCGGCGTTGATGTGCACCGCGGTACCACCGGCATAGTCGATGACGCCGGGCAGGCCGAGCGTCTCGCCGAGGTTCAGGATCCAGCCGCCACCCCACACCCATGCCGCGACCGGGAAGTAGACGAGCGTCGCCCAGATGCCGGCGAAGATGAGCCACGAGCCGAACTTGGCGCGGTCGGCGATGGCACCGGAGATGAGCGCGACCGTGATGATGGCGAAGGTGGCACCGTACGCGACACCGATGAGGTCGGTGTTCGCCGTCTCACCCGTTGCGAGCGAGCCGAGCCCGAAGTCCGAGAACGGGTTGCCCGCGAAGTCCCAGACGCCGCCCACGGCGCTCATGTTGAAGCCGTACAGCAACCAGAGCACGCTGACGAGCCCGAGTGCACCGAAGCTCATCATCATCATGCTGACGACGCTCTTGGCCTTGACGAGGCCGCCGTAGAAGAAGGCGACACCCGGCGTCATGAACAGCACGAGCGCTGTAGCCGTGACGGCCCACGCAATGCTTCCCGTATCCATTGGAATTCCTCACACCTCGGTGAATCTGCAGGGGACATACCGCGAGGGGTGACGGGGCGTCGGTCTCGGGTACTGCGATCAGAATGGTGTGGTGAGGTTTCGGCGACGCTGCAGGGTTCGTTTCGCGTCGGTTACGAACAGGCGCCGTGTGTAACGAGCATGTTTCCGGATGCCGGGAGGCCGCCGACAGATCGACGGAAACGGGGTGCCGCAGTTGCGGGCGACACCGTCGATGCGACATCCGTTCGGCGGCCGTCGAGCGACGGGCCAGACCAGCGGATGCCGCGTAGCGGGCGTCAGTCGTGCGGCGGCAGCTCACCCGTGGTGAGCGCGATCATGCGCGACATGGCTCGCAAGTACTTCTTGCGGTAGCCACCGGCCATCATGTCGGAGGCGAAGACCTCGTCGAGCGGCAGGCCGCTCGCGATGATCGGCACCTCGGCGTCGTAGACGCGGTCGATGAACGCGACGAGGCGCAGTGCAGCGTTCTGGTCGGTGAGCTCGTGCACGCCCTCGAGCGCGATGAACTCGAGTCCGGCGACGAGCTTGACGTACTTCGAAGGGTGCACGGTCGCCAAGTGCTCGACGAGTTCGTCGAAGCCGTCGAGCGAGACGCGATGGCCGCGAGCTGCGAGCGCGGCCGCCGTGCGAGCGACGTCGGCGTCGCCCGCGAGGGATTCGGCGTGACCCTCGGTGTCGCGGCGCCGATAGTCGAGCCCGTCGATGCGCAGCGTCTCGAAGTTCGACGAGAGTGCGTGGATCTCACGGAGGAAGTCGGATGCGGCGAACCGGCCTTCGCCGAGCGCGTTCGGCGGGGTGTTCGAGGTCGCGGCCACGCGGGTGCCGCCGGCCATGAGTTCGCCGAGGAACCGCGTCATCAGCATCGTGTCGCCCGGGTCGTCGAGCTCGAACTCGTCGATGCAGACGAGTTTCGCGCCCCGCAGCAGCTCGACCGCCGGCTGGTAGCCGAGAGCGCCGACGAGGGCCGTGTACTCGATGAAGGTGCCGAAGTACTTCGGGCCGTGCGCCACGTGCCACAGCGCGGCCAGCAGGTGCGTCTTGCCGACGCCGAACCCGCCGTCGAGATAGACACCGGGCAGCTCGATGCGCGCAGGACGCTTGCGAGAGAAGAACCCGCCCGGACGCTGCGCCGCGCGCCAGGCACCTGCGAACTCCTTCAACCGCTCGAGCGCGGCCTGCTGCGACGGGAAGTCGGGGTCGGGGCGATACGACTCGAACGATGCGTGCTCGAACTGCGGCGGCGGCGAGAGCTCCGAGGCGATCTCGGCGCCCGAGATCGATGGGCTCCGCTCGACGAGACGGATGAGGGCATGGCTCGATGCCGTGGTCATGCTGGAGGAGCTCCCGTATTGCATCGGATGACGGCCGCACTGACTTCGCCCCGTGCGCCGCGTAGATTCGTGGTGGACAGGTGATCAGCCTAGTCCGCTCCCCCAAACGCCCCGCCCGACCGGGCACCCCAGGAGGCTCCCATGTCCGCCGAATTCGACTCCGCTGCGAAGCTCGCCGAGTACGCCCACCCCGAGCGTCTCGTCACCACCGAATGGCTCGCCGAGCACCTCGGTGAACCCGGCCTCGTCGTCGTCGAATCCGACGAAGACGTGCTGCTCTACGAGACCGGGCACATTCCCGGCGCGGTGAAGATCGACTGGCACACCGAACTGAACGATCCAGTGGTGCGCGACTACATCGACGGCGAGCAGTTCGCTGCCCTCCTCGGTTCGAAGGGCATCGCCCGCGACAGCACGGTCGTGATCTACGGTGACAAGAACAACTGGTGGGCCGCCTACGCGCTCTGGGTGTTCACGCTCTTCGGCCACGAAGACGTGCGCCTCCTCGACGGTGGCCGCGACCTCTGGATCGCCGAGGGTCGCGAGATCACGACGGATGCCCCCGAGGTCACGCCGGTCGAGTACCCCGTGGTCGAGCGCGACGACAGCGTCGTGCGCGCCTACAAAGAGGACGTGCTCGCCCACCTCGGCAATCCGCTCGTCGACGTGCGCTCGCCCGAGGAGTACAGCGGCGAACGCACGACCGCGCCTGCGTATCCCGAAGAGGGCGCCCTGCGTGCCGGGCACATTCCCACCGCGGCATCCGTGCCCTGGGCCCGTGCCGCGGCCTCCGACGGCACCTTCAAGTCCCGCGAAGAGCTCGACGCCATCTACCGAGGCGAAGTCGGCCTCGAAGACGGCGACGACATCATCGCCTACTGCCGCATCGGCGAGCGTTCGAGCCACACCTGGTTCGTGCTGAACCACCTCCTCGGCTTCGAGAAGGTACGCAACTACGACGGTTCGTGGACCGAGTGGGGCAGCGCGGTGCGGGTTCCGATCGTGACCGGCGAAGCGCGCGGAGAACTCCCCGCCCGCTGAGATGGCCGACGGGCGGGGTCGCTCGCCACCATGGGAGAATGAGATCGATGGACGCGCCGACCCTGCCTGCCCGACTCGCCGAGATACGAGACGATTTCCTCGCACTCGAGGTGCGCGATCGTCTGCAACTGCTGCTCGAGTTCTCGAACGAGCTGCCCGAACTGCCTGCCCGCTACGCCGAGCACCCCGATCTCTTCGAGCGGGTCGAAGAGTGCCAGTCGCCCGTGTTCATCTTCGTCGAGGTCGATGAGGGCCGGGTGCATCTCTACGCGACCGCGCCGGCGGAGTCACCGACCACCCGCGGGTTCGCCTCGATCCTTGTGCAGGGCCTCCATGGTCTGACGGTGCAAGAGGTCTTCGACGTGCCCGCCGACTTCCCGCAATCGCTGGGCCTCGCAGCGGCCGTCTCCCCGCTGCGCGTTCGCGGCATGACTGGCATGCTGGCCCGCACCAAGCGGCAGCTGCGCGATCGCATCGCCGCCTGACCGGCGATCGGAGTACTCGCAACGACCAGGCGGTCAGCCCACGATCTGCGCCTCGTCGCCGAGTCGAGCGACGCTCTCACCGCGTCGGGTGAGCCAGTCGTGCACGAGCCCCGTCCATCGTTCGGGATCGTGATTCCAGAGCTTCGTGTGCCGCGCACCCTCGAACTCCTCGAACTCGATGAGGTCAGGCCTGGCCGCGGCGAAGCGGCGTGATCCGTCGATCGGTACGAAGCCGTCGTCGACACTGTGCATCAGCAGCATCGGCACGTCGAACTCGTCGGCCCGAGCGATGGGGTCGAGCTCCTCGACGTCGATCGGCGCCGCGATGCCGGTGAGCCCGGCCCCGAGCGGCCCGCCGAGCACCCGCACCACGAGGTCGCCGAGCTCTGGCGGGAGGCCCTGCAACCGGCCCTGGAATCGGAGGATGTCGGTCCAGTCGATGGCGGGCGAGTCGAGCATGACGCCCACGAGATGTTCGCGCACCTCCGCAGAGCGCAACACCGCCTGGAGCGTGATCGCACCGCCCATCGACCAGCCCATGAGCACGATCTGCTCGGCACCGTGCTCGACGGCGAATCGCGTCGCAGCGACCACGTCCGCCCACTCGGTGCCGCCGAGCCCGTACTTGCGGTCTTCGCTCTCGGGCGCCTCGCTGTCGTTGCGGTAGGAGATGAGCAACGAGTTCCAGCCGGCGACACGCACCGGCGGCACGGCGCGGAGACCCTCTGGTCGTTTCGACCCTCGGCCGTGCACCTGGATCACCCAGCGCGCCGAAGCATCCGCAGCCCTGATGAGCCATGCCGGGGCCGGGCCCAGCTCCGTCTCGATGACCACGTTCTCGTACGGCGCATCGAGTTCCCACGGCCCGAGGTGGTACCAGCCGTTGATGCGGCCGCGCCGCGCCCGATCGAGTCGGCCGAAATCGACGGATTCGATGCCGCGACGCACCTCGCGTTCACCGTCGTCGATGACGTCGCCGAGTCGGGCGTGCCCCGCGTCGTGATCGAACCACAGCCCGTACCGGCCCCGCATGCGGGTCTCGTCGGAGCCGACGAGCGTGATCTCGCCCGCCGCGAGGTCGACTCGGGCGACGCGTACGTCTTCTTCGTGCTTTTCGGGCGGAGTGACGACCTTCCGTGCGAAGTACACGGCGAGGGCGGCGGTCGCCGCGCCGATCGTCACCGCGATGAGCCCCACGGCGGCAGCCGCGATGCCGATTGCAGAACTCGTACCGTGCGTTCGACGCATCCGTTCCTCCCGAACCAGCCACCGTGTGCAGAGTGATGCGGCGTGCCGCCGACGTCCCCCGCACCCGAGACTCTAGTCTGCACACGTGCCCGACTCCGCGCCTCCGCTTCCTCCCGAGTTCGAGGCCGCGCTCGACTCGTTGCGTGCGGCCTCTCCGCGGTCCGAGCTGCGCGTCAGCGAAATCCCGGCTCCGGGCTCGCTCGCACCGAACGCGGTCGCCCTCTCGGCCGACGTCACGCCGAGTCGTCACGACGATTCCGAACTCGGCACCGGCCGGTTCGTGCTGCTGCACGACCCGAGCGAACCGGAGGCTTGGGGCGGCCGATTCCGGGTCGTCTGCTTCGCGCAGGCACCTCTCGAGACCGACATCGGCCTCGACCCCTTCCTCGCGGATGTCGCGTGGTCGTGGTTGGTCGACGCACTCGACGCACGTGGTGCCCGTTACATCGCGGCGTCGGGCACAGCAACGAAGATCCTCTCCACCGGATTCGGTGAGCTGGCCCGGCAGGGCGACGGCGCCCAGATCGAGTTGCGCGCCTCGTGGACCCCCCTCGACTCGACCATCGGCCCGCATGTGGAAGGCTGGGGAGAGTTGTTGTGCATGCTCGCAGGACTCCCACCCCGATCGGAAGGGGTGACCGCACTGCCACGTCGGAGGTCGAACCGTGGATGAATTCCGGGTGATCGATACGCCCGCCGCCTACGATGAGGCGGTGCGGCGGCTCCTCGATGGCGAGGGGCCGATCGCCGTCGATGCCGAGCGTGCGAGCGGATTCCGCTACTCCCAGCGGGCCTACCTGATCCAGATGTACCGGCGCGGTGCGGGCACCTTCCTCTTCGATCCGCCCCAGATTCCCGACTTCTCCGAGCTCCAGGCCGGTATCCGCAGCGAAGAGTGGGTGCTGCACGCAGCCAGTCAAGATCTCGCGTGCCTTCGCGAGGTCGGGCTCGATCCCGACCGCATCTTCGACACCGAACTCGCGGCGCGGTTGCTCGGCATGCCGCGCGTCGGCCTGGCGTCGGTGGTGGAAGAGCTCCTCGACATCCGTCTCGCCAAAGAGCATTCGGCTTCCGACTGGTCGACGCGGCCTCTGCCGCAATCGTGGCTGAAGTACGCCGCTCTCGATGTCGAGCTCCTCGTCGATGTTCGCGAACGCCTCGGCGTCGCCCTCATCGACGCCGGCAAAGCGGAGTTGGCCGACGAGGAGTTCGGTGCCGTGCTGCATCGTGCGGCCAAGCCGCCGGCTGCCGAGCCGTGGCGCCGTCTCTCCGGCATCCACGCGATGCGGGGGCCCCGAAACCTCGCGGTCGCCCGCGAGCTCTGGCTTTCACGCGACGAACTCGCGATCGAGACCGACGTCGCACCCGGTCGTCTGGTTCCGGATGCCTCGCTCCTCGCGGTCGCGCGCTCGTTGCCGTCGACCCGGCGCGCGCTCGCCGACCTTCGCGAGTTCAACGGTCGCGCGAGCCGCACCGAACTCGATCGTTGGTGGGGCGCTGTGGAACGCGGCCTCACGACGTCCGAGCTGCCGGCCGTGCGGGTTCCCGGCGATGCGCCTCCCCCGCCGCGCGCGTGGGCGGCGCGCAATCCCGAAGCCGATGCCCGGCTGCGCATCGCGAAGGTGGCGGTCGCCGAGATCGCGGAGCAGATCGACATGCCGATAGAGAATCTGTTGACGCCCGACCATCTGCGCCGGGTGGCATGGACCCCGCCGTCTGAACCGACTGCGGAGGCGATCGGCGATACCTTGCTCGCGCTCGGCGCGCGCCACTGGCAGGTTGCGGCAACCTCACAGACAATCGCCGATGCATTTGTCGAGGCAGCACAATCGGTTGAAGACGCCACCTCCGACGCTTCGTAGGTTCCGTCAAGCGATTCAGCGGCTCCTCGGCGGCCTTCGTAGGATCGAAGCAACTGATCGAAAGTGAGCTGCAGCGTGGCTGATCAAGCTGAAGTCGTGTTCGTCGACGGGGTCCGCACCCCGTTCGGCAAGGCCGGCGACAAGGGCATGTACTGGAACACCCGAGCCGACGACCTCGTCGTGAAGGCGATCGTCGGACTCCTCGAACGAAACCCGAACGTCCCGAAAGACCGCATCGACGATGTCGCCATCGCCGCGACGACTCAGACCGGAGACCAGGGGCTCACTCTCGGACGAACGGCCGCGATCCTCGCCGGCCTCCCGAAGACGGTCCCGGGCTTCTCGATCGACCGCATGTGCGCGGGCGCCATGACGGCCGCCGCGATGATGTCGGGCTCGATCGGCTTCGGCATGTACGACCTCGCGATCGCCGGCGGTGTGGAGCACATGGGCCACCACCCGATGGGGTCGGGCGTCGACCCGAACCCGCGCTTCCTCAGCGAGAAGCTCGTCGGCGAAGACGCCCTCGTCATGGGCGCGACCGCCGAGCGCATCCACGACCGGTTCCCGCAGCTCACGAAGGAGCGCAGCGACCGCTACGCCCTCGCCAGTCAGCAGAAGACGGCTGCGGCCTACGCCACAGGCAAGATCCAGCAAGACCTCATCCCGGTCGCGATCCGCACCGAAGAAGGCTGGGGACTCGCCACTCGTGACGAGGTCATGCGTCCTGAGACCACCCTCGAGGGCCTCGCTGCGCTGAAGACCCCGTTCCGCCCGCACGGCCGCATCACCGCCGGCAACGCATCCGGGCTGAACGACGGCGCGACCGCGGCGATCCTGGCTTCCGGTGCTACCGCCAAAGAGCTCGGTCTCTCGCCGAAGATGAAGCTCGTCAGCTACGCTTTCGCCGGCGTCGATCCCGAGATCATGGGCATCGGCCCTATTCCCGCGACCGAGAAGGCCCTCCGAAAGGCCGGCCTCACGATCGCCGACATCGGCCTCTTCGAGATGAACGAGGCGTTCGCGGTGCAGGTGCTCTCCTTCCTCGACCACTACGGCATCGCCGACGACGACCCCCGCGTGAACCCGTGGGGCGGTGCGATCGCGGTCGGCCACCCGCTCGCCTCCTCCGGGGTGCGCCTCATGAACCAGCTCGCGAGCCAGTTCACCGAGCGGCCCGACGTGCGCTACGGCATCACGAGCATGTGCGTCGGCCTCGGCCAGGGCGGCACCATGGTCTGGGAGAACCCGAACTACGACAAGAAGGCGAAGAAGGCCTGATGACCGACTACAGCACGATCGACTTCGGTTCGCTGCTCGCCCTCGCGGGCGACGACGAGGTCGTCACGCACTCGTACGTGCGCGACATCCCTCTGGCTTCGGGCAAGACGCTCGCACTCATCACTCTCGACAACGGACGCGACCACACGCGCCCGAACACGCTCGGTGCGGCGACACTGCTCGAGTATGCGAAGACGCTCGATGAGCTGAAGGCGCGCGCCGCCGCCGGTGAAATCGACGCGGTCGCCGTCACGGGCAAGCCGTTCATCCTCGCTGCCGGCGCCGACCTCTCGAAGGTCGCCGACATCCCCGACAAGGAGACCGCGAAGAAGTTCGTACAGCTCGGCCACTTCGCGCTCGCGAAGATCGGCGAGGTCGGCGTGCCGTCATTCGTGTTCTACAACGGCCTCGCACTCGGCGGGGGCCTCGAGATCGGGTTGCATGCCGACTACCGCACGGTGGATGCCTCGGCGCCGGCCCTCGCGCTGCCCGAGGTCTTCCTGGGCCTGATCCCCGGCTGGGGCGGCGCGACGATCCTGCCGAACCTCATCGGCATCGAGAACGCGCTCAAGGTCGTCATCGAGAACCCGCTGAAGCAGAACCGCACACTCAAAGGCCAGGATGCATACGACCTCGGCATCGCCGACGCGATCTTCCCGTCGGTGAGCTATCTCGAGGACTCCATTCGCTGGGCCGACGACGTCATTTCCGGACGGGTCAAGGTCAAGCGGTCGAACGAACCCGGCAAGGTGGAACGCCTCGTCAAGTGGGATGCCGCTATCGGCATCGCCACCAAGATGCTGAAGAGCCGCATCGGTTCGATTCCGCAGTCGCCGTACGCCGCGCTCGACCTGATGAAGGCAGCGAAGAGCGGCACGCGTGCCGAGGGATTCCAGCGTGAAGACGAGGTGCTCGCCGACCTCATCGCGGGCGACCAGCTTCACGCATCCATCTACGCCTTCAACCTCGTGCAGAAGCGGGCCAAGCACCCGGCGGGCGCTCCCGACAAGGCACTCGCGAAGAAGGTCACCAAGGTCGGCGTGCTCGGCGCCGGCTACATGGCGAGCCAGCTCGCCCTGCTCTTCGTGCGCCGCCTGCGGGTACCGGTGGTCATCACCGACATCGACCAGGCACGCGTCGACAAGGGTGTGGCCTACATCGCGGAGGAGATCGACAAGCTTCTCGAGAAAGGTCGCATCTCCCCCGATGAGGCGAACCGGTTGAAGGCCCTCGTCACGGGCACGACCGACAAGGCCGACTTCGCCGACTGCGACTGGGTCATCGAGGCCGTCTTCGAAGAGCTCGAGATCAAGCAGAACGTCTTCGCCGAGGTGGAGCAGTTCATCTCGCCCGAGGCCGTGCTCGCCACGAACACCTCCTCGCTGTCAGTCGAGCAGATCGGCGCGAAGCTCGCACACCCCGAGCGCCTGGTGGGCTTCCACTTCTTCACTCCCGTCGCGGTCATGCCCCTGATCGAGGTCGTGAAGACGCCGCACACGGATGAGGCGACACTGTCGACCGCCATGGTGACCGCGAAGAATCTGCGCAAGAACGCCGTCATCACGGCCGACACACCCGGATTCGTCGTCAACCGAGTCCTTGCCGTGCTGCTCGGCGAGGCGATGCGCGCGGTCGACGAGGGAACCTCGTTCCAGACCGTCGACGAGGCCATCGCGCCGCTCGGTCTACCCATGGCGCCGTCGGCACTGCTCGACCTCGTTGGCCTGAAGGTCGGAGCGCACGTGCTCGACACGCATCATTCGGCGTTCCCCGACAGGTTCTACCGCAGCGAGAACCTGCACAAGCTCGCCGACTACGGCAAGCTGCTCGACAAAGACGACAAGGGCAAGGTCAAGGGCTTCGACAAGGGTGCCCTGAAGATCGTCGCCGGCGGCAAGAACCCGCGCTCGGCCGACGAGATCCTCGTCGCCCTGCAAGACGGCCTCGCGCGCGAGGTGCGACTGATGCTCGACGGCGACGTCGTCGCGGCGGCCGAAGACATCGACCTCTGCATGTTGCTCGGTGCCGGATTCCCGTTCCAGATGGGCGGTCTGACACCGTATCTCGACCGTGTCGGCGCGTCGGAACGCGCCTTCGGAGACACCTTCCACCACCCGACGATCACGGGTGTCGGAGCGTAACGTCCGGCTCGAGACGAACGGCCCTCGGCTTCACGCCGAGGGCCGTTTGGCCGTACCGATAGTGCCGCGGCCCCGAGGCATCCGATTCGCGGCCTCGACGCCGAGTCAGACGCGCGGCTGCGGTCTCGTGTCGGTCGGGACGTCTGCATCGACCCCGGCACCGCGCGCGTGCGGCAGCTTCGAACCGAGCACCATCGCGGTGACGTCTCGGGCAATGTGCTGGGGGGTCAGGCCGACCCGTTCGAGGATGTCGGCTCGCGAACCGTGATCGAGGAACTCGTCGGGCAATCCGAGTTCGGTCACCGCGGTGTCGACGCCGGCCTTGCGCAGGTCCTGCCTGATGCGGGTGCCGATGCCGCCCACACGGATACCGTCTTCGATGCTCACGACGATGCGATGCTCGGCCGCGAGGTCGATGACGCTGCGGGGCACCGGCACGACCCAGCGCGGATCCACGACGGTGGCCCCGATGCCCTGCGCCTCGAGGCGCTCAGCCACCTGGAGGCCGGTGTCGGCCATCGGCCCGACCGTGACGATGAGCACGTCTTTACGCTCGGACTCGACGAGGACGTCGACTCCGTCGGCTGTGCGCCGCACGGCATCGAAGTCGACGCCGACCGTGCCCTTCGGGAAACGGATGACCGTGGGCCCGTCGTCGACGACCACGGCCTCCCCCAGCTCTTCGGTCAGTCGCACCGAGTCTCGCGGGGCAGCGATGCGGATGCCGGGGACCACCTGCAGAATCGAGAGATCCCACACGCCGTGGTGGCTCGGCCCGTCGGGTCCGGTGACACCGGCCCGGTCGAGCACGAAGGTGACGCCGGCCTTGTGCAACGCGACATCCATCAGCACCTGGTCGAAGGCCCGGCTGATGAAGGTCGCATAGACCGCGACGACGGGGTGGAGTCCGCCGAACGCGAGGCCCGCCGCGGCGGTGGCCGCGTGCTGCTCGGCGATGCCGACATCGAAGACCCGGTTCGGGAACCGTTCGGCCATGCGGTGCAGGCCCGTGGGACGCAGCATCGCTGCAGTGATGCCGACGAGTCGTTCGTTGCTCTCGGCGAGGTGCACCATCTCGTCGGCGAAGACGCCGGTCCACGACGGCGCCGAGGCGGTACCGAGGGACTCGCCCGTCTCGGGGTCGATCTGCCCGACGGAGTGGAACTGGTCAGCGGCATCGCGCAGCGCCGGCTCGTACCCGCGCCCCTTTTCGGTGATCGCGTGCACGATCACCGGCGCGCCGTAGTCTTTCGCCTGGCGGAGCGCCGCCTCCAGGGCGTGCTCGTCGTGACCGTCGATCGGACCGATGTACTTGATGTCGAGGTTGGAATACAACGCCTCGTTGCCGGTGAACCGGCTGAGGAAGCCGTGGAGTCCGCCGCGCACGCCCCGATAGAGCGCGCGTGCCGGCGCGCCCATGTTGTCGAACGCGCGGCGACTCGAGAGGTGCAGGTTGCGGTAGCTCTGCTTCGTGCGAACGGTGTTCAGGAACCGCGCCATGCCGCCGATCGTCGGCGCATAGGAACGGCCGTTGTCATTGACGACGACGACGAGCTTGCGCGTGTTGTCGTCGGAGATGTTGTTCAGCGCCTCCCACGTCATGCCACCCGTGAGGGCACCGTCGCCGACGACGGCCACGACGTGTCGACCGGTCTGTCCGGTCATCTCGAACGCCTTGGAGATGCCATCCGCCCACGACAGTGAGCTGGAGGCGTGCGAGCTCTCGACGATGTCGTGTTCGGATTCGGACCGTTGCGGGTAGCCCGCGAGCCCGCCGGTCTGGCGGATGGTCGAGAGGTCTTTCCGCCCGGTCAAGAGCTTGTGGACGTACGACTGATGCCCGGTGTCGAAGACGACTGCGTCGCGCGGCGACTCGAAGACCCGATGGATCGCGATCGTGAGCTCGACGACGCCGAGGTTCGGTCCGAGGTGGCCGCCGGTCTTGGAGACCGACTCGACGAGATACTCACGGATCTCGCCGGCGAGCTGATCGAGCTGATCGGGACTCATCGCATCGAGATCGCGAGGTCCCGAAATCGTCTCGAGCAGGGTCATTCGTCTAGCCTCCGGAGATTCACTGGCGCTGCCGCCGAACGGAACGATTCTACGCCGGGCTCGCTGGGAAGCCGGGCAGAGATCGGGGCGATCGGCGAAAAGCCGACCGCCCCGATTCTCCTGTGGTTCGCTCAGACGAGTGAACGCAGAACGTACTGCAGGATGCCGCCGTTGCGGTAGTAGTCGGCTTCACCCGGAGTGTCGATGCGCACGACCGCATCGAACTCGACCGTCTGCTTTCCGGCCGGCGAGTGCTCGGTCGGCTCGGCGATCACGTGCACCGTCTTGGGCGTGGTGCCCTCGTTCAACTGCTCGATGCCCGTGATCGAAACGACCTCGGTGCCGTCGAGCCCGAGCGATGCCCAGCTCTCCCCTGCGGGGAACTGGAGCGGCACGACACCCATGCCGATGAGGTTCGAGCGGTGGATGCGCTCGAAGCTCTCGGTGATGACCGCCTTCACGCCGAGGAGACTCGTGCCCTTGGCCGCCCAGTCGCGCGACGAACCCGAGCCGTACTCTTTGCCGCCGAAGATGACGAGGGGGGTGTCCTGCGCCTGGTAGTTCTGGCTCGCGTCGTAGATGAACGACTGCGGGGCGCCGGCCTGCGTGAAGTCACGCGTGTAGCCGCCCTCGACATCGTCGAGGAGCTGGTTCTTCAGGCGGATGTTGGCGAAGGTGCCGCGAATCATGATCTCGTGGTTACCGCGACGCGAGCCGTAGGAGTTGAAGTCCTTGCGGTCGACGCCGTGCTCGGTCAGGTACCGACCGGCGGGGCTGTCGGCCTTGATCGAACCGGCGGGGCTGATGTGGTCGGTCGTGACCGAGTCACCGAGCTTGGCGAGCACGCGCGCGCCGACGATGTCGGTGACGGGCGTGGTCTCCATGGTCATGCCGTCGAAGTACGGGGGCTTGCGCACATAGGTCGATTCGGCGTCCCACTCGAAGGTGGCGCCCGTGGGCGTCTCGAGGTTGCGCCAGCGCTCGTCGCCCTCGAACACGCTCGCGTACTGGTGCGTGAACATCTCGGTGTTGATCGAGGTGTCGATCGTGTGCTGCACCTCGGCCGCGTCGGGCCAGATGTCTTTCAGGAACACGTCGTTGCCGTCGGTGTCGGCGCCGAGCGCGTCGACCTCGAAGTCGAAGTTCATCGACCCGGCGAGGGCGTACGCGATGACGAGCGGCGGGCTCGCGAGGTAGTTCATCTTCACGTCGGGGTTGATGCGCCCCTCGAAGTTGCGGTTGCCCGAGAGCACCGCGGTGACCGCGAGGTCCTGCTCGTTGACCGCGGTCGAGATCTCGTCGATCAGCGGGCCCGAGTTGCCGATGCAGGTCGTGCAGCCGTAGCCGACGGTGTAGAAGCCGAGGTCTTCGAGGTAGCTCGTGAGACCAGCCTTCTCGTAGTAGTCGGTGACGACCTTCGAGCCCGGCGCGAGGGTGGTCTTCACCCACGGCTTGGCCTTCAGGCCCTTCTTCGCCGCATTGCGGGCGAGGAGGCCCGCGGCGAGCATCACCGAGGGGTTCGAGGTGTTCGTGCACGAGGTGATCGCGGCGATGGCGACGGCGCCGTGATCGAGCGTGAACTGCTGGCCGTCTTCGAGCCGCACCGGCGTCGGGTTCGACGCGGTCGCAGGCGCGTGGCTGCGGTGATGGTGCTCGTGGTGGCTGTGCTCGTCTTCGGGAGTGTTTCCGGGCGGGTCGGAGGCCGGGAAGGACTCGGCGCCCTCGAGGTCGACGAGATCGTGGTCGACCCGAGCGTAGCTCAGCAGGTCTCTCTCGAACGCGCTCTTCGAATCGGTGAGCTCGATGCGGTCTTGCGGGCGCTTCGGCCCGGCGATCGAGGGCACGACCGTCGAGAGGTCGAGCTCAATGTACTCGCTGAAAGCCGGCTCGCTGTCGGCGTCGTGCCAGAGCTTCTGCACCTTGGAGTACGCCTCGACGAGCGCGATCTGCTCGGCGCTGCGGCCGGTGAGCCGCAGGTAGTCGAGGGTGACGTCGTCGATGGGGAACATCGCGGCCGTCGAGCCGAACTCGGGGCTCATGTTGCCGATGGTGGCGCGGTTGGCGAGCGGCACGGATGCCACGCCCGAGCCGTAGAACTCGACGAACTTGCCGACCACGCCGTGCTTGCGGAGCATGTCGGTGATCGTCAGCACGACGTCGGTCGCGGTCACACCCGTGGGGATCGCACCGGAGAGCTTGAAGCCGACGACCTTCGGGATGAGCATCGACACTGGCTGGCCCAGCATGGCCGCCTCGGCCTCGATGCCGCCGACGCCCCAGCCGAGCACGCCGAGGCCGTTGACCATCGTGGTGTGCGAGTCGGTGCCGACGCAGGTGTCGGGGTAGGCGCGCAGCACACCGTCGACCACGCGCGTGAAGGTGACCTTCGCGAGGTGCTCGATGTTGACCTGGTGCACGATGCCGGTGCCCGGCGGCACGACCTTGAAGTCGTCGAACGCCGTCTGGCCCCAGCGGAGGAACTGGTACCGCTCGCCGTTTCGCTCGTACTCGATCTCGACGTTGCGCTCGAGTGCGTTCTCGGTACCGAAGAGGTCGGCGATCACGGAGTGGTCGATGACCATCTCGGCGGGCGCGAGTGGGTTGATCTTGTTGGGGTCTCCGCCGAGGCCGACGACCGCTTCGCGCATCGTGGCGAGGTCGACGATGCAGGGGACGCCCGTGAAGTCCTGCATGACGACACGAGCCGGCGTGAACTGGATCTCGGTGTCGGGCTCGGCCGTCGGCACCCACGACCCGAGGGCCTCGATCTGCTCCCTGGTGACGTTCTTGCCGTCTTCGGTGCGCAGCAGGTTCTCGAGCAGCACCTTGAGGCTGAACGGCAGCTTCTCATGGCCCGGCACGCTGTCGATCCGGAAGATCTCGTAGGACTCATCACCGACGTGGAGCGTGTCCTTCGCCCCGAAACTGTTCACTGCAGACACGATGTCCTCTCCTTCGTGGATGCCGCCGAACACGCGGGCGACGCTCCATCTTCTCCGTCAGACATGGGGCTGTTCCAGCAAGGGTAACCTAAGCCACTCGCCCGCCGACAGGCCTCGCACGGTGTGCGGATTTATCTTGACGTCGAGATAACTCTATCACTCGGCAGAGCGAGCCGAAGACGGATAGATCGCCCGAACCACGAGCCAAGAGAAGACCAGCACGAGCGCGTAGAGCGGCACGCCCATGAGGAGGCGAGTGGCCCCGAGCGCCTCGACGTTGTCGACGAGGTAGAACGGCACCTGCACCGCAAGGCGCGCGACGAACAGCCCGATCCAGACGAGCGTGAGGAACTGCGCCGCGCGGTACTTGCGCTTGTCGTGCTTCCAGGCGACGCCGTCGCCCATGAGGAATCCGACGATGAGGCCGAGCGCCGGCCAACGAACGAGCAGCGATACGATCAGCGCGAGCGCGTACCCCGCATTCGTGAAGAACCCGAGCACGTAGTTGTCGCGCGCATTGCCCGACCAGAGGGCGAGCGCCGCCGAAGCGAGCACGCCGATGAGCCCCGCGATCGCCTGGGTCGGCTGCCCCTTGGTGGCGAGCCGCACGACCGTGAACACCACTGCGAGACCGACGGATGCCGTGAGTGCGGGCACGAGCGCGGCCTGCGCGTCTTGGCCTGCGAAGCTCGTGAGCCCGCTGTAGACCACCAGGAACACGAGTCCGGGCAACAGTGCCTCGAGGATGCCTCGAACGCCGCCGACCGCGGTCAGCAGGTCACGGCCGCTCAGCTTCTCGTCACGCGCGAGGGCGCCGAGGCCGCTCTTCTCGGCGGCGGCGGCGAACTGCCTTCCGAACTCGCCGCCCTCTGCGGGCTCACCCTCGGATGCGGCATCCGTTCGGCCGCTCTCATCGGGACGCGACGGCCCAGAGGCATCCGTCATCTCGGTCACGCCGTGGGTGCGCCTGCGGAGGACGCGGGCATGCGCAGCGGAATCAGGTCGCGCGGCGGCATCGGCGTGGTGCCGCGCACCACGACGATCGAACGGAAGAGGTCTTCGACCTTGGCAGCCGCGGCCGGGTCGACCGCGGCTTCACCGGCGATCACACCGCGCAGGAACCATCGGGGTCCGTCGACCCCGACGAAGCGCGCGAGTCGCATCTGACCCTGCTGCCCCTCGCCCGCGGCGACGGGGATCTGGGCGAGCAGTTCAGGCCCGAAGCTGCCCTCGCGCACGGTGGTCGTGCCGCCCTGGCGGGCGATCTGCTCAGCGATCTGCGCGCGGATCTCGTGCCAGAGACCACTCGAACGCGGCGCGGCGAACGGCTGCACCTGCAGCGTCGAATTCGCGTAGTCGAGGCCGATGGCGACGACCCGTTTGGTGCCCTCTTCTACTTCGAGGCGAAGGTGGAGACCCTCACGCGGCAGCACCTTCACACCGCCGAGGTCGACATAGGGACGAACCGGGTTCGCCTCGGCCTCATCGAAGGGGCCCGCGCTCGCGCGGTCTTCGGGGGCCGACTTTGGCTGGTCGGCGGAGATCTCGCCGGTGTTCTCGATGTCGCTCACGCGTTCACTCCTGACTTGTGCGCCCCGGTACCGGTGGAGCCGAACCCGCCCTCGCCGCGCACGCTGCCGGGCAGTCGCTCGACCTCGACGAACCGCGCGCGGAGCACGGGCATCACGACGAGCTGGGCGATACGGTCGCCGGCCTCGATCGTGTACGGCTCGATCGCGTCGGTGTTCAGCAGGGCGACCTTGATCTCGCCGCGGTAGCCCGCATCGACCGTGCCTGGCGCATTGACGATCGTGATGCCGTGCTTGAAGGCCAGACCCGAACGGGGCACGACGAAGGCGACGTACCCGTCTGGCAGCGCGATCGCGACGCCTGTGCCGACGGTGGCGCGCTCTCCGGGCTCGAGGATGACCGACTCGGCGGCATGGAGATCGGCGCCCGCATCGCCCGGATGGGCGTACGACGGAACGTGCTCGGCCGTGATCAGCACATCGATGGAATCGGTCACTGTTCGAGGGTAGTGCAGAAGTCTGGTCGAATAGAGCCATGCCCGACTACCGCGAAAGACTCTGGCCGACGCCGTGGATCTACCTCGCCTCACTGCTCTTCATCCCCGCCAGCATCCTCGTGCTTGCGCCGGTCTCCCTGCCCGCCGGCATCGCGACCGGGATCATCCTCTACGGCGCGGTGGTCATCTCACTCAGCCTCACGGCACCGGTCATCGAGGTCGCCGACGGACGGCTCAGTGCGGGTCGTGCGTCGATCCCGCTCGTCGACACCGGAACAGCGGTGGGGGCGACGGATGCCGCTGCGCGCGTCGAACGCGGAACGGGTCTCGATGCCCGCGCGTTCCTCGTGATCCGCGGATGGGTGCAATCCGTCGTGCGGGTTCCCGTCACCGACGAGTCGGACCCCACGCCCTACTGGCTGATCTCGACGCGTCATCCGAAAGAACTGGCCGCCGCGATCAATGGATCACGACGGCCTGAGCGTACTGAGCCGAGCGTCTAGGACGCGCACTCCAAGCAGATCGGCCCGAGCTTCGTCTCGTGGTCGATCTGTGAACGATGTTTCACCAGGAAGCAGTTCACACAGGTGAACTCGTCAGCTTGCGGCGGAAGCACCACCACGTCGAGTTCGACGTCGGAGAGATCGGCACCAGCGAGGTCGAACCCGCCGGGGTTATCGGCGTCTTCGACATCCACTACGCCCGACATCTTGTCGGGGACGCGCTCCTTGAGGGCCTCGATCGACTCAGAGTCGTCTTCGGTCTTCCTCGGTGCGTCGTAATCCGTTGCCATTCCCATCCATTTCCTCATCGCCGAAGATTCGGCGGCCATAGTCTGCATCAAATCGGTTGCGTTAGCAAACCACTTGTGTGGGTTTTCCCAGGTCCTTCGTGCTCAACTTCCGCCGCGCCCGGGGTATTCCCACGAGCACACATCCCGACGTGGCATCCTTGGGCGGAGACGAAGGCACGGAAGGGCTTGTCGCGATGCAGGAACTCAAGGTAATCGGAGTCGAGAACGGCGCATTGCTCGCCGCATCCGACGATGGCGCGCGCTTCCGGATCGAGATCGACGAAGTACTGCAATCTCGTATCCGGCAGGCGCAACCCGAACAGCACACCGGGCCCAAACCTTCGCCGCGCGAAGTGCAGTCCCACATCAGGTCGGGCATGTCGGCCGAAGAGGTCGCTCAGGTCACCGGCGCATCCCTCGACTACATCCGCCGCTTCGAAGGCCCCGTGCTCGCCGAGCGCGAACACATGGTCACCTCGGCACTCGCGGTGCCGGTGCACGTCTCGATCGAGGTCGACCCGGCCGACGAGCCGCCGTCGTTCGGCGGAGTCATCCGTGACCGACTCGCCCAGCTCAGCGCCCATGGTGAACGCTGGGCGAGCTGGAAAGACGAGGAGCGCGGCTGGATCATCAAGCTCGAGTTCACTGCCGAGACGATCGAGCACGACGCACGCTGGAGCTTCGAGCCCCGCAAGCAATCGCTGCAACCGCTGAACTCCGAAGCGATCACACTCTCGCAGCAGGGCGAGATGAAGGGCGGGCTGATCCCGCGCCTGCGCGTCGTCGCTGCCGACTCCGACGAGTCGCGCTTCGACAGCGGCGCCTTCACCTTCGAAGAGCCCGAGCACGGCGAATTCGACACCGCCCCGCATCTCGAACCGCTCCCGTACTCGCGCTCGCCGCAGACGTCGAGCCCTGCAGCGTCGCGTGCTGCGATCAAACGAGCGGATGAACCGAAGCAGACGCTCGGCGAGACAGCAGACCTGCTCGAGGCGCTCCGGCGACGGCGCGGCGAGCGGGAGGCTGCCGGAAACGGGCAAGAGCAGCCGCCGACACCGGTCACCCCGGCTGTGATGCAGGAACCAGTACCCCCGCCCGAGCAACCGGTCGAAGAGAAGCCCGGCACGGCCGCTCGGAGCATTTGGGGCGGCAAAGCCTCCACCGGCCCGGCCGGCGCACGGGGCGCTTCCAAGAAGGGGCGTGCTTCGATGCCGAGCTGGGATGAGATCGTCTTCGGCGCGCGCACCGACGACGATCTCGCCTGATCGCCGACTGAGCTGAGGAACGCCGCCGGGCAGATGCTCGGCGGCGTTTCGTGCGCTCGAGCGCGGTGCTACCATCGAACATACATTCGATTTCGGTGAGGTGCCCATGTCGCTCGTTCACGAGTTCGTCGAGGTATGGACGAACGACGACGGCCGCCCCGAGCGACTCGTGTGGCGCTCACGTCGCTTCCGCGTGACGGACACTCCGACGACGCTCGTGGGCCCGTGCGACTGGTGGTCACCCGTCGCGGCACACGATGTCTCACCAGGCAGACCGCCGCTGCAGATCGCAGGCTGGCGTTTCCAGGCCACTGCCGACGACGGCGAGACCCACGTCTTCGATGTACGCCGCCACGAGCGCCGCTGGGAGCTCGTGCGCGTCTTCGATTGAGCACCGCGTGGCATAGCCGCCTTCAGGGCGTCAGAGCCCTCACCGGGCTGTTCAGCGGGCTTCGCTGGCCTTCGCGCTCCGGTCGCGGACGCGCGGACGCAACCAGAGCATGAGGATTCCACCCACCACGAGCCCCCAGAAAGCCGAGCCGATCCCGACGACCGCAACGCCCGACGCCGTCACCAGGAATGTGCCGATCGCGGTGATGCGCTGCCCCGGAGCTTCGAGCGCGCCCGTGACGGACGTGACCAGGGCGCCGAGCAGCGCGAGTCCGGCAACCGCCGTGATGATGATCGGCGGTGAGGCCTGCACGACCGCGGCAGCGAGCCCCGCCCCTGCTCCGAACACGAGGTAAACGACCCCCGAAGTGAGCGTGGCGACCCATCGGCGCCCGGCGTCGGGATTCGACTCGGGGCTCGCCATGATCGCAGCGGTGATCGCCGCGAGGTTGATCGCGTGGCCGCCCGCGAAGGCCGCGGCCACGGATGCGGCGCCTGAGGTGACGAGAACCTGCCTGGGAGCGAGGCGATAGCCGAACGTCGACATCACCGCGAACCCCGGCACGTTCTGGCCCGCCATGGTCACGATGAAGAGGGGCAGGCCGAGACTCACGATGACGAATGGGTCGAAGACCGGTGCGACGAACTCGAGCTGCGGCCGCACGGCTTCACTGCCGAGCACGGCCGGACCCGCGATCACTGCGATGCCGATCACCGCCACGAGCATCGCCGCCGGAACGGCCCAGCGAGGCGCGAGGCGAGCGAGCAGCAACCAGACGAGGATCATCGGAAGGGCGATCGCCGGCTGCTCGACGGCCGCGAACACCGGAGCGACGCAGATCGGAAAGAGGATGCCGGCGAGCATCGCGCTCGCGATCGGCTTCGGGATGCTCGTGATCGCGCGCCCGAGCGCAGGCCACAGGCCCGAGAGCACGATGAGCACACCGCAGACGATGAAGGCACCGATCGCCGCCGCGAATTGCTGGGTGGTCGCGGCCGCCGCGACGAGCAGCGCCGCACCGGGTGTCGACCACGCGAACGAGACCGGCATCCGGGTGATGACCGGCAGAAGGATGCACGTGACGCCGGTCGCAATGCACAGCGCGAACAGGCCTGAAGCTGCCTGCGTCTCGCTCGCGCCGACGGCGAGGAGTCCTGCGATCACCAGGGCGAAGGAGCTCGCGAACCCGGTGATGGCCGCGATGACGCCCGCGACGACGGTTTGGAAGATGTCCGGTGCTCGCTCTCGAACGAGTTCTACGCCGACTTCTCAGCGCGACGCGGCTTGTGCTGCACGATCGTGGGGGCGGCATTGTCGAGCACCGCGGCCTTGGTGACGACGACCCGGGCGACACCTGTCGAAGAGGGCACCTCGAACATGATCGGTCCGAGCACCTCCTCCATGATCGCGCGGAGGCCGCGTGCACCGGTCTGTCGAAGCACGGCGAGGTCGGCGATCGCCTGCAACGCCTCCTCTTCGAAGTCGAGTTCGACGCCGTCGAGTTCGAACATGCGCTGGTACTGCCGCACGAGCGCGTTCTTCGGCACCGTGAGGATCTGCATGAGCGCCTCGCGGTCGAGCGGCGTCACGGTCGCCACGACCGGGAGCCGGCCGATGAACTCGGGGATCAGGCCGAACTTGTGGAGATCTTCGGGCAGCACCTCGCTGAAGATGTCGGCTTCGTCTTCTTTGTTGTGCAACGGGGCACCGAACCCGATGCCGCGCTTGCCCGCCCGCGAGGAGATGATGTCTTCGAGGCCCGCGAACGCTCCGGCCACGATGAAGAGCACGTTCGTCGTGTCGATCTGGATGAACTCCTGGTGCGGGTGCTTGCGCCCGCCCTGCGGCGGCACCGATGCGACGGTGCCCTCGAGGATCTTCAGGAGCGCCTGCTGCACGCCCTCACCCGAGACATCCCTCGTGATCGACGGGTTCTCGGCCTTTCGCGCGATCTTGTCGACCTCGTCGATGTAGATGATGCCGGTCTCAGCGCGCTTCACATCGAAGTCGGCGGCCTGGATGAGCTTCAGCAGGATGTTCTCGACGTCTTCACCGACGTACCCCGCCTCGGTGAGCGCGGTGGCGTCGGCCACGGCGAACGGCACGTTCAGCTGCTTGGCCAAGGTCTGCGCGAGGTAGGTCTTTCCGCAGCCCGTCGGGCCGATCAGCAGGATGTTGGACTTCGCCAGCTCCACGTCGTCGCGCGCATCTGCCGACGTCAGCGTCGTGCGTGCGCGAACGCGCTTGTAGTGGTTGTAGACCGCAACGGCGAGCGCCTTCTTCGCGGCCTCTTGACCGATGACGTACTCCTCGAGGAATCCGAAGATCTCTTTGGGCTTCGGCAGCTCGAACTCGCCCGCCTCCGTCTCGCCGGCTTCGGCGAGCCGCTCCTCGATGATTTCGTTGCAGAGCTCCACGCACTCGTCGCAGATGTAGACGCCGGGTCCGGCGATGAGCTGCTGCACCTGCTTCTGGCTCTTTCCGCAGAAGGAACACTTGAGCAGGTCGGCGCTCTCTCCGATGCGTGCCATCGAAACCCTCCCTGTCGACGAGTCTGTTCCGAGCCTAGCCCGAGATCGGGCCGATCGAGGGTAGCCGGTCGGATTCGACACGCCCAGCAGTTCGCCGGTCGCGAACTGCGGCCATCAGTCGAGCAGGTGACGCAGATACCGCTTCGGGTCATCGAGGTACAGACGCCAGTGCGAGACGAGCTCGAGTTCCTCCCAGGTGGTCTCGCGGATGCCCCACTCCCCCAGTTCGAGGATCGTGGCGCCCGGCACCGAGGCGAGGATCGGCGAATGGGTGGCGCAGATGACTTGCGTGCCGCGCGACACCATGCGGTCGAGGCCGGCGATCCAGCTGAGGATGGAGGCGAACGAGAGGGCTGCCTCTGGCTCGTCGAGGCAGACGAGGCCGGCCAGGTACTGCGAGTGGTTCAGCTTGTTGTCGAGTAGGTCGTTGAACGACTCGCCGTGGCTCATCGAATGCAGATGCTGGTCGGGGCTGCCGGGCAGCGCCTCGAGGTAGCTGTAGTAGCCGTGCATCGTCTCTGCCCGCAGGAAGAAGCCCCATCGCGGCGCCGACGGACTGCGTTCGATTCGCAGCCAGTCGCCGAGCGGCGATTCGCTCGGTCTGGTGGATCGCCCGCCGTTGTTGCTGCCGCCCTCTGGTGGGAGCCCGTAGGCCGTCGCGATGCCCTCGAGCAGCGTCGACTTGCCGCTGCCGTTCTCGCCGACGAGGAAGGTCAGCCCGGGCGCGAACTCGATGCCGCCATCCCGGATGAGCTGGGCGACCGCGGGAATCGTCGCCGGCCAGGAACCGCGGTCGATCGCGGCATCCGAATACAGCGAAACGCGACGGATGGCGCGGCTGTCGTTCAGCCAGTCATCCGCCGCGTTCACCACGCTGCGAGGTTATCGCGTGATCGCCGGGAGGCTCTTGCGCGAGGTGAGCACCTGGTCGATGAGACCGTACTCGAGGGCTTCGGCCGCGGAGAGGATCTTGTCGCGGTCGATGTCGGTGTTGACCTGCTCCTGCGTGCGGTTCGAGTGACGCGAGAGCGTCTCTTCGAGCCATCCGCGCATGCGCAGGATCTCGGCCGCCTGGATCTCGATGTCGGATGCCTGGCCATGCCCGGCCTCGCCCATCGCCGGCTGGTGGATCAGGATGCGCGCATTCGGCAGTGCCAGGCGCTTGCCGGGCGTGCCTGCAGCGGCGATGACCGCCGCTGCCGACGCAGCCTGGCCGAGTACGACCGTCTGGATGTGCGGACGGATGTACTGCATCGTGTCGTAGATCGCCGTCATCGCAGTGAAGGAGCCACCGGGCGAGTTGATGTAGAGGATGATGTCGCGGTCGGGATCCATCGACTCGAGCACGAGGAGCTGCGCCATGATGTCGTCGGCGGATGCGTCGTCGACCTGCACGCCGAGGAAGATGATGCGGTCCTCGAAGAGCTTGGCGTAGGGGTCTTGGCGCTTGTAGCCGTAGGCAGTGCGCTCCTCGAAGCTCGGCAGGATGTAGCGCGAGCCCGGTGCTTGGACGCCGTTGAAGGCGGTGCCACCGAAAGCGGGTATGTTCATTCGCTCGTTCTCTCTTCTCTCGAGTGCCTACGCCTGGGTTCCGCCGCCGCCGGCGACATCGAGTGCCGACTCGCGGATGTGGTCGACGAAGCCGTACTCGAGTGCCTGCTGTGCGTTGAACCAACGGTCGCGGTCGCCGTCGGCGTTGATCTGCTCGACGGTCTTGCCGGTCTGCGCCGCGGTGATCTCGGCGAGGCGCTTCTTCATGTCGAGGATGAGCTGCGCCTGCGTCTGGATGTCGCTCGAAGTGCCGCCGAAGCCGCCGTGCGGCTGGTGCAGGAGCACGCGCGCGTTGGGGGTGATGTACCGCTTGCCCTTGGTGCCGGCGGTGAGGAGCAGCTGCCCCATCGAGGCGGCCATGCCGATGCCGACCGTGACGATGTCGTTCGGCACGAACTGCATCGTGTCGTAGATCGCCATGCCGGCCGTGATGGACCCGCCCGGTGAATTGACGTAGAGGAAGATGTCTTTCTTGGCATCTTCGGCGGCGAGCAGCAGCAGCTTCGCCGCGATCTCGTTGGCGTTGTCGTCGCGCACCTCGGAGCCAAGCCAGATGATGCGGTCCTTCAGCAGTCGATCGAAAACACCGGTGCCTGGTGTCGGTTCGGCCATGTTTCGCTCCGTTTCCGTTGTCGCGTTCACTCGAATCTATCCGGTGCAACGCACGCGAACGGGGCTGTTCGCCCTAGGCGGATGCCGCGAGCTCCGCGGCGTATGCGGCGACCGAGACGCGGTAGCGCTGCAGGTGCGGCGCGAGAGCCGAGAGAGCGTCTGATGCCGCCCGGGCGGGCAAGCCCGCATCGACGAGGGCGAGCGCCCTGAACGCGACGACCGCGTCGTGCAGCTCACCGGCGTCGGGCTCGATCGCATCGAGGAGGGCGATCGCTTCGAGCGGCCGCCCGAGGTTGCGGATCGTGGAGGCGAGCTGGACATGGGCCTGCACGCGTTCAGAACCGGCGAGGCCGTTCGCGAGGGCGTCGCGGTACAGCACTTCGGCGTCGACTTCGAGGCCCGCGGAGTCACGTGAACCCGCACGTTCGAAGAGCGCGAGCGGATCATCTGCCGGACGCTCGGCGGCGATGGCGTCGATACGGCGGACCACCTCGTCGTCACCGAGTTCGTCTGCTGCCGCCCAGACGGCGTCGACCCGCTGCTGCCAGTCGCTCATGCTGTGCTCCTCTTCGACGAACAAGCGGGGCCGGGCGATTCGCCCGGCCCCGCTCACTGAAATCGACGCTCGACTATTCGGCGTCTGCCTTCTTCGTTGCACGCTTCTTGGGCGCGGGCTTCTCAGCAGCGTCGTCGGCAGCGGCGGCCTTCTTCGGCGCACGCTTCTTCGGCGCGGGCTTCTCGACGGCTTCGGCCTCTTCGACGATCTCTTCAGCCTCGTCGACGGTCTCGGTCTCGGCCTCTGCTTCGGCTTCGTTTTCGGCGACGGCGGTGAACTCGGAGAGATCGACGGGCTTGCCCGCGGCATCCGACACCTTCGCCTTGCCGAGCGCGAGCGCGAGCGCCTTGTTGCGGGCGACTTCGCCGACCATGGCGGGAATCTGGCTGTTCTGGCTGAGCGCCTGAACGAACTCGTTCGGCTCCATGCCGTACTGGGCCGCGCCCTGCACGAGGTACTGGGTGAGCTCGTCTTGGCTGACCTGCACGCCTTCGGCTTCGGCGATCGAGTCGAGCAGGATCTGCGTCTTGAACGCCTTCACGCTCGACTCGGCGACCTCAGCGCGGTGCTCGTCGTCTTCGAGGCGGTTCTCGTTCTCGAGGTGACGGTGCACCTCGTCGTCGATGACGGCTTGCGCGACCGGCACCTCGACGAGCTCGAGGAGCTTGTCGACGAGAAGGTCGCGGGCCTGGTTGCCCTGGCCGAACGACTTGTTGCGTGCGACTTGCTCTTTGAGGCTGTCGGTCAGCTCGGCGAGCGTGTCGAACTCGCTCGCGATCTGCGCGAAGTCGTCGTCGGCCTCGGGCAGCTCGCGCTCTTTCACGGCGGTGACGGTGACGGTGATCTCGGCGGTCTCGCCCTCGTGGTCGCCGCCCAGGAGCTTCGATGCGAAGGTCGTGGTCTCGCCTGCCGAGAGCGTGTCGAGCGCCTCGTCGATGCCCTCGAGCAGCTCACCCGAGCCGAGCTCGTACGAGATGCCGCTCGCCGTGTCGACCTCGGTCTCTTCGATCATGGCGACGAGATCGAGAGTCACGAAGTCACCGGTCTTGGCAGGCCGGTCGACGGTGATGAGCGTACCGAAGCGGCTGCGCAGGCGCTCGAGTTCTTCGCTGACCTCGTCGTCGCCGACCTCGACGGAGTCGACCGTGAGCTCGAGTCCCTCGTAGGCCGGCAGCTCGATCTCGGGGCGAACGTCGACCTCGATCGCGAGCAACAGCTCGCCAGAGAAGTCTTTGTCGCTGGGCCACTCGACGATGTCGGCCTCGGGCCGGCCGAGGGGGCGCAGTTCGTGCTCGGCGACGGCAGCGCGGTAGAAGCCGTCGAGGCCCTCGTTGACGGCGTGCTCGAGCACGGCGCCCTTGCCGACGCGCTGGTCGACGATGGGCGGCGGCACCTTGCCTTTGCGGAACCCGGGCACATTGATCTGCTCGGCGATGTGTTCGTAGGCGTGGGTGATGCTGGGCTTCAGCTCCTCAGGCGTCACCGAGATGGTGAGCTTGGCGCGTGTCGGGCTCAGCTTCTCAACCGAAGTGGTCGGCATGTGGAAGATCTCCTGTTGTGTGGAAGTTCGTGTCGAGTCGTAGAACTCGTCGGGGCGACAGGATTCGAACCTGCGACCTCCCGCTCCCAAAGCGGGCGCTCTACCAAGCTGAGCTACGCCCCGAGTCGCGACTCAACTCGTCGATTCAGCCGCACGGACATGCCGAAGCATGCGTCAGACGGATGGACCCCGGAAAGTCTACTGCACAGCGCTTGCGCTCGTTGTGCACTTGCCTCCCGGCTGCCGACGCGCTGCTGTGGATGAATCGTCACCGGGACTGCGCACCGTGGCAGAGTGTGCGCATGCCCGACCACGATTCCGTCGTCCGACGCGACCTCCGACGCTGGCCGTCCAGCCCGGCGCAGCTGGTCGACACGACCCTCTGCCCGTCGTGCTTCAGCACGCTGACCTCGGCGGTGTGCGGCACCTGCGGCCTCGATCTGTCGGTTCCCGCAGCGAGTCAGCTGCTGGCGGCGGGTCGACGGCTGCATGACGACGAGCTGGGTCGACAGTCGCTGATCTCGGCCATGCGCGAGGCGCAATCGGCACGGGCTCGCGATGCGGCTGCGATGGACGGCACGGTGCGGGTCGCCGTGCCGATCGCCGCAGGAGTGCCGTCGGTGGCCAGCGCAGCGACAGCAGCGGATGCCGCGATTGCCGTTCGCACACCGCTCGCCGCGGTTGCGGGTCCCGTTGCGGTGCCAGTCACGCCGGACGCGCCTGCCCCGGCTCCCGTCGCCGCTGCGATGGCGCCTTCCGCTCCGTCGGCATCCGATTCGACCCGTTCCGGTCGTTCCGGCGTACAGGTGCTGCTCCTCACACTCGGCGTCGTGTTGATCTCGATTACAGCCGTCGTGTTCCTCTTCGTCGCCTACCTCGTGGCGAGCCTCGAGGTGCGCTCGGTGATCATCGCGATTGCGAGCGTGCTGGTGCTCGGCGTCGCATGGCTGTTGCGGGCGCGAGGCCTTCCGGGCACCGCCGAGGGCGTGGCATCCGTCGCTATCGTGCTGCTGTTGCTCGACGTGTGGATCGTGCGGGCCAACGGGCTGTTCGGCACCGATTCCCTCGGCGCCGCCGGGTACACGGGCGGCGCGCTGCTGATCGTCGCGGCCGTGCTCTTGGGCGTACGTGCGGTCAGTGGCATCCGCGTGACCGGCTTCGCCGCGGCAGCGCTCGCGCCCGTCGGTGTCTTCCTGCTCACGTTCGAGCTTGCGCCCGACGACCTCCCGGGCACTGGCTGGTGGCTCGGCCTCCTCACCGTTTCGCTGCTCGGGTCGGTTGCAGTACTGCTGCCGCGCACCGCCGAGCGCGCGATCGTGCTCGGCGCTGGATTCGTCGCCGGTGCGTTCGCGCTGATCCCTGCGTTCTGGGCGCTGGTCGACATCCAGTGGAACCAGCTGTGGAGTTACCTCGCAGTCGCGGTGGCGTGGTTGATCGCACTGATCGCGGTGCGTCTTCGAAGCAACGACGTGTCTCAGATCTGGGCTCGCATCGCCGCGCCCGCGTTCGGGCTGAGCCTCGCGCTCGCGCCGACGGTGTCGATCGTCTCCGAACTCGACACGGATCTCGCGATCTGGCTCGCGCCCGCCGCGGCGGGCGTCGTGGCCGCCGTGCTCGGGGCCGGTGTGCGTCTGACCGGGCCGGCGTCGCGCGACTCGCTCTGGGCTTGCGTGGCTGCGGTGGTCGTCGCCGTCGCCGCTGCGATACCCGGGGCGTTCCTCGGCCTCGGCGCGATCGCTGCCAGGCTCGTGGCGAGCGTGCCGCCGTGGAACCTCGCCGTCGACGAACAATCCGTGACCTTGCCAGTGGAGCACGATCTCGCGGTCGTCCTCGTGCCGTTCGTCGCCGCGGTCGGTGCACTCGTCATCACGACGCTGGTGCGCCGGGTGCGCATGCTCGTGGCCATCCCCATCGGCGCTGGGCTTGCGGGTGTCCTCGTGGCCGGTGCCATCGCTCCGAACCTCGTCGTGTCCGCTGTCGTGCTGATCGCCCTCGGGGGCGGCGCGCTGGCGCTCGCGGCGGCACTTCGACGCTTCTTGTTGCCGGGCCTCCTCGTGACGCTCATCGTCATCGGAAGCTGCGGCGGCGCGCTCGCCTGGCAGGTGGGCTACTCGAGCTCGGTGCTGTGGCCGTGGGTCGCTGCCCTCGTGATCGCCATCATCGTGGTCGGGCGGGTGCTTGCGCGTCGCGTCTGGGCGGCGCACGTCAGCGCGCCGATCGGCTCGGCGCACCTTGCGATCGCGACGACGCTCTTCGCCGGCGCCGTCTTCTCGATCGCTCCCTGGCTCGATGCGGCCGGATGGCGACCCCTCGAATCGTGGAACTCGCCGTGGATGTGGCTCGCAACGGTGAGCGCCGCCCTGCTCGCCATCGCCGCACTCATGCGGAACGGCAGCACGGGCGATCGCCTGGCCGTCACCGTGCCACTGCTCGCGGCATCCGTCGTCGCGCTGTGGGCGCTCGCCTTCGAAACGGATGCCGCCGCTCGCTGGCTGCCCGCGGTCGTCTTCGTGGTCGCGGGTGTGCTGTGGCTTCGCCTCGGCAAACCGGTGGTGCTGCGCACGGCCTTCGCCGCAACGACCCCGCTCTCCCTCGCGTTCGCGTCTGCCGTCGTCGTCGACGTCGTCTTCGGGGCCGAGTTCGTCGCCATCGGCCTCGCCGGGGCCACCCTGCTCACAGCCGCCCTTGCACACCTGGTGCCGCCGCGTACCGGGAGTTCTCGGCTCGCATGGGGCATCGCGGTCGGGGTCATGGGCCTCACGGCTCTCGTCTCGGGCTTCACCGGCGCCTTCGCGACGGACACGTCGTGGCTGGTACTGCTTTTGCTCACTCCTGTGCCGATCGTGATGGCCGCGCTCGACGGCGACCCGATCGCCGGCCAGAAGCCGACCCGACACGTCGCCTGGCTGAGCCTCGGGCTCGGCGTATCCACGGTGTGGGCCTGGCTCGCGGGTAACGGCGTCGAGAACGTCGAGGCCTATACACTTCCACTCGCCGCTGCGTTGGCCGTCACCGGTGGTCTCATCACCTGGCGGCGGATCACCGCCGACTCGCGCGCCACGGGCCGCACGGCCCTCTTCGGCGCTGCCGCGGCGGTCGCTGTGCTGCCCAGTGTCGCGTCGAGCGGCGACTCCGAGTTGCGCACACTGCTGCTCGTTTCGATCGGCATCGTCGTGTCGATCGCCGCGATCTTCCTGCCCGAGGCGGCACGCGGAGTGCCCATTCGCCTCCTTGGAGTGAGCGCCGGTTGGGTGGCCGTCACCGGCGCGGCGCTCGTGCGCGGTTCTGCCGCCGCGACCGGCGCAGCCGACAGCGTGCTCGTCGTCGAATTCTGGCCGGTCGTCGCGCTCATCGCCGGTGCGGTGATCGCGGTGATGTGGGCCCGCACCGAGTCGAAACCCGAGTGGCTCGGCGAGGTGATGCTCGCGGCATCCGTCGCCCTCGCGTCCGTGCCGACCGTGCTCGCGATCGTCGGCGGTGACGAGCCCACCGTGCGCGCTGCCGTGCTGTTCCCGCTGCTCGCGTTGGTGCACATCGCCACTTCGGCGACGACCGCGAAGCCGGTCGCCGGGCCGATGCTCGGCTGGACCAGCCTCGGCGCGCTCGTCGTCGGCGGCCTCATCGCGCTCGTGCCCGGCGAAGTCGAGCCGTTCGACCTCATCACGGCGTCGGTTGGCGTCGCGCTCATCGGCGCGGGCGCATTCCGTATGCGCCGCTCCCCCGAACTCGGCAGCTGGCCGGCACTCGGGCCTGGCCTCGCGGTGCTGCTCATCCCGGCGCTCATCGCCGACTTCGCCGATCCCGAACTGTGGCGCAACGTCACCCTCGGCGTGGTGGCGGTCACCGTCGTGGTCATCGGCGCCGTACGGCGCCTGCAGGCGCCACTCCTCCTCGGCGGAGCCGTGCTGCTCGTTCACGCCATCGTGCAGCTCTGGCCGTGGATCACCGCGCTCTACGAGGCCGTCTGGTGGTGGCTGTGGCTCGGCATCGCGGGCGTTCTGCTCGTCGCGCTCGCCGCGACCTACGAGCGCCAGATGCGTCTCGCGCGCGGCACGATCCGCTCGATCGCGTCGCTGCGGTAGTCGGCGCGCGCGGTTTCTGCGGCGCGCGTCACAGCGACGGATGCATCGTGTACTACGATGATCCAGTGCCCGCGAGCGGGCGCGCGGGGATGTAGCTCAATGGTAGAGCCTCAGTCTTCCAAACTGATCACGCGGGTTCGATTCCCGTCATCCCCTCTCCATAACCGCCTTCTCATCAGGCATTTTCCCGCCGCTCCATGCTGTTGCCCAGTGGTTCTCAGAGAACGAGTCAGGCCGGAATCCGTCTCGCGGCGAGTTAAGTGCGGTCGTTCTGGAGATAGGTCAGGACCGCCCTGACCCGGCGGTTTTCATCGACTGGGTTGAGTCCGAGCTTGATGAAGATGTTGCCGATGTGTTTGCTGACTGATGCGTCGGTGAGGACGAGTGTGGCGGCTATATCGGCATTCGACTGTCCGTCTGCCATGAGGCCGAGCACTTGGCGCTCTCGTGCCGTGAGAGTTTCGAGCGGTCCCGGCTGGGTAGTGCTGAGGAGGTGCTGCACCACGTCGGGGTCGATGACGGTGCCGCCGGACGCAACTGTTTCGAGTGCGTCGTCGAAGTCGCGGACTCGATTCACGCGGTCCTTGAGGAGGTAGCCGATCGCACCTTCGCGGAGTGTGAGCAGTTCGCGGGCGTAGTTGTCTGCGATGTATTGCGACAGCACGATGATGGGCTGGGTCGGATGCGCGGCCCGAATCTCGAGTGCGGCGCGAAGCCCATCGTCGCTGTTGTTGGGCGGCATCCGGACATCGGTGAGAACGAGATCTGGTCGCTCGTCGATATCGGCGAGGCGCGCGAACTTCGCGAGGAGATCAGGTGCGGTCTCCGCTGTGGCGGCGACGGTGTGGCCGAGTCGTTCCAAGAGGGCAGTCAGCGCTTCGCGCAGCAGCGCGGAGTCCTCAGCGAGCAGCAGACGCATCGCGCTCCGAAATCGCCGCAATGATCGGCAGGGCCATGTACAAGGTCGTTGGTCCCCCGTCTGGGCTGATGATGGTGAACTGCCCGCCGAGCGTCTCAGCTCGCTCGCGGAGTCCGCGCAGCCCGGTTCCAACGTTCTCGTCGGCCCCGCCGTGCCCGTTGTCGGTGACGGCCACAGCGAGCATGTCGGCTTCGATGCCGACTCGGACGGTCAGGCGTGTGGCGGTGGTGTGCTTGACGGTATTGCTCATCGCCTCGGTGACGAGATAGTACGCGACCGTCTCGACCGCGCTCGGGAGCCGACCGAACTCGGCCGCGTCGAGGACGATCGGGACCGGGGTGCGGTCCGCCAGCTCGTTGAGCGCGGCACGGAGTCCGTAGTCAGTGAGGACAGCGGGGTGGATACCGCGAACAGTATTGCGCAGCGTCGCCATCGCATGCTCGGCCTGGCCCTGAGCAACATCGAGCGCGCCGCGCGCCAACCCTGTGTCGCTCCCTTGTGCGGCGAGATCATCGAGTTCGAGGCTGACCATTCCAAGTCGGGCAGCGAGAGTCACGAGTTCCTGCTGTACTCCGTCGTGCAGGTCGCGCTCGATGCGTTGCCGTTCGCTCTCGAACGCCTCGACCAGCGCGGCACGCGACTGGATGAGCCGTTCGACGTTCCGGGCGAGCTCACGTGGGCGAGGTCCGCAGAGCATTCGCAGTAGCGACGATTGGCCCGCCGCGACCAAGGCATTGACGTAAGCAAACAGGCACATCGCGACCAGGCCGATCGGGATGACCAGCCACCAGTTGTCCGGTCCCGCGATGATCCGGACGTCTGCGAAAAGGTTGACTTGCGCGAGGCCACGGGCGCCGGAGAAACCGATGAAGACGAACACGACGAGGCAGAGCCCTTGAGCGAACAGGACGGCCAGCGCGACCCAGCCGAGCACGAGGTCGAGAAGCAGTGCCGCGGTCTCCCGCCAGGTCGCGCCCTCGTTCATCCGCACACCCAACCAGATATGCCGTTGCGCACGAGTGAGGGGCACGTGCCCGGAGGCTTGACGGGGAAAGCCGAGGATGTGGGTGCGACGGCGCTCGATCGCGCCGATGACGATGCCCCACAGTGGCAGGAGCAGAAGCGTGACGATCACGACCGGCAACAACACGAGCCCGAGCGCGGAGCTCGCCAGCAGGTAGATGAGCGTGCGCCAAGGCCATCGGCTGAGCAGGAACCGCCACGGCGGCTGCATCAGCGCCTGCCATACGGTTGCCGGCCTCATACCCCAACCCTACGGAGGCGACGACCACGGGGCTGGGGCCTTTGCGAAGAGTAGAGCCAGCTCTACCTCGACTCCCCACCTCGCCCCCTCGCGCCCGTCCCGGCCGTCGCATCCAATAGGGAGTGTGACCAAACCGCTCATTCGCGCCGAGAACCTGCACAAGACCTTCCCCGGAGTCGGGCCGAAGGAACCCCGCGTGCCGGTGCTGCGCGGGATCTCCCTCGACGTTCATCCCGGCGAGATGGTCAGCATCGTCGGACCCTCCGGCTCCGGCAAGTCCACCCTGCTCTACTGCCTCTCCGGGCTCGAACCCTACGACTCCGGCTCCGTTCAACTCACCGGGCGCGAACTGCGCACGCTCCGGCGCGGTGGACTCGCCACTCTTCGTCGCAAGCATGTCGGTTTCGTGTTCCAGTCCTACAACCTCATCCCTTCCCTCACCGCCCGGGAGAACATCGCCTTGCCTGCGCGACTCGCCCGCCGGGGGGTGAACCGGGCGAGCATCGATCGCGTGCTGGCCGAAGTCGGGCTGACTGACCGGGGCCGCCACAGGCCTGGGCAGCTCTCGGGCGGGCAACAGCAGCGTGTCGCGATCGCCCGCGTGCTCGCCATGCGCCCCGACCTCGTGTTCGCCGACGAGCCCACAGGCTCCCTCGATACCGCAACCGGCGCCGACGTGCTCCGGCTCCTACGTGGCGCAGCCGGTGACCACCGCTCGGTCATCGTCGTCACGCACGACCTCGAAGCTGCCGCCCTCGCCGACCGCGTGCTGGTACTGCGAGACGGCCTCATCCACAGCGAACTCCGGCATCCGGCTCCCGAACAGGTACTCGAGGCAATCACTCTCGCCGGGGTCGCCGCGTGATCCGGCTCATCTTGTCCGATCTGGCCGCTCACGGCCGGGTGTGGCTCGGCATCGTCGCCGTAACCGTCGCCACCGGCTTCGTCTCCGCGATTGCCGCCGGACTCATCGAGACCGGCGCGGTCCATGGCGGCCGCATACAGGAAGGGCTTGCCAGCACCAGCGCCGCCGTCATCATGTTCACCACCATCGCCGCGCTCATCGTGCTCAGCTCGACCGCGAACCTCACCGTCGCCCTGCAACAGCGCAGCTATGCCCTGTGGCAACTCGTCGGTATCCGACCTGTCCTTGTCGCGCTGGTGGTGCTCGCTCAGCTCGCCATCGTCGGCATCATCGGCGCGCTGATCGGATGCATAGTGGCGATCCCGACATTCGGCCCGCTGTTCACGTGGGCGTTCAGTGATTGGGAGCAGATGCAGGGCATCACTCTTCACCTGGGACTTGTCAGTGTGCTCGTGGTGACCGCTGGGATCACCACGGTCGTGCTCCTCGGCGGGCTCCGCGGCGCACGCCGGGCCAGTCGCACCCCTCCCATCGAGGCGCTGCGCGACGCGGACCCGCCCCAGATCAAGATGGGGCGGGTCCGTATCGTCCTCACTGCAGCGATCTTCGCCGGCACCACCGCGCTGGCGATGAACCTCGACGGAAGCGCGTCGATGTCCGCGCTTTCCGGCCAAGCCATCCTGTTCACGCCACTCATCGCGGCGGCGCTCGCCGCAGCGGGACCCGTCGTGTTCCCGATCGTCCTTCGAGCATGGACGTCGCTGCTGCCGGCGAGGGCATCGGCGTCGTGGTTTCTCGCACGCAACACCGCCAGCCACCGACTCGGCCAGTCCAGCGCCGCGATCGGCCCGCTCATGGTCGCCATCGCCCTTGCCGGCGGCCTGTACACCACCGGCGCGACACTTGCCGCAGGCCAAGCCACGCGAACCGGCACCAACGAGGGATTCGATCTTGCGCCAGAAGGCGTCGTGATCCTCCTCGGCGGCCCGCTCCTGCTCTCGGCCGTTGCCGCTGCCGCGACCGTGTTCATGTCCGGCCACGCACGCGAACGCGAGTTCGCACTCGTCCAGGCGGCTGGCTCAACGCACACCGGAATCATCCTCACCGCGATCTGGGAGGCCGTCATCTTCACCGTCACTGCGGCCATCCTCGGCGCACTCGCCACCGTCATCGGCGGTCTCATCGTCGCCGCCGCGCTCGCACTGCCGGTCCCCGTAGTGTCGTTCGGAACCATCGCACTGATCGCCGGTGGCGGCCTAGCGCTCACCCTCGCGGCGACCGTCGCACCGACCACCGCGGCTCTCCGGCATGAGATACCCCGAACGCTCGCCGTCGAGTAGCACTGTCCCAGTCAGTGAATGACGCCTTGTCAACCCCTCCTCAGCCGAGCCTTCCCTTCCTTGAAATACGCAGGCATCCGCGTAGCGTTGAGGAAGACATACGCTCCAGGGAAGGTGGACCACATGACCGATACCAAGATCGCTCCCAAGACCCCGAAGACCGGCGCGAACGCCGACGTCGCCTCGGGGGTCGCCCAGTTCCTCACGCCCGTCGTGCAGGAGCTCATCGCGCTCGCCGTCAACGGCAAGCAGGCGCACTGGCACGTACGCGGGGTGAACTTCATCGCCGTGCACGAACTGCTCGACGAGGTCGTGGCGCACGCGCAGGACTGGGCCGACCTCGCCGCTGAGCGGGTGGTCGCCCTCGGCTTGCCCGTCGACGGCCGCCTGAAGTCCGTCTCCGACAAGAGCGGCGCTGTGAACCCGAAGCTCGGCTTCCAGCCTTACGACGAGGCGATCGCCGACGTCGTCGCGCAGATCGACCTCGCAGCCGAGAAGGTCGCCGAAGCGATCGAGGGCCTCGACGAGCTCGACCCCGTGAGTCAAGACGTCGTGATCGAGATCCGCCGCGGGCTCGACAAGGACCGCTGGTTCCTCTTCTCGCACGTCGCCGTGAAGTAAACGCGCGATGGCGGCCTGACGGGCCCGGGTGCAGAATGCCGATATGACGGCGGATGCACCCGGGCCCGACTCGTCTCACGGCTGCGACGACCAGCGGTGATCAGCGCTGCAGCCAGGTGAGCACCGCGAGCACGCGGCGGTGGTCGGTGCCGGAGTCTTCGAGGCCGAGCTTCTGGAAGATCGAGGTGACGTTCTTCTCCACGGCTCCGACGCCGATGAACAGCTGCTTGGCGATGCCGGCATTGGTGCGGCCCTCGGCCATGAGGGTCATCACCTCGCGCTCGCGTGGGGTCAGCGACTCGAGTGGGTCGCTGCGACGCGCAAGCAGCTCTCGCACGACCTGCGGGTCGAGCACGGTGCCGCCCTGGCTGACGCGTTCGACCGCGTCTTCGAGCTCGTCGAGAGAGGCCACGCGATCTTTCAAGAGGTACCCCATGCCACCCTCGCCCGATGAGAGCAGCTCGTGCGCGTAGGTGCCCTCGACGTACTGGCTGAGCAGCAGCACCCCGACCTTCGGCATGCGTCGACGCAGTTCGAGAGCCGCGCGCACACCCTCGTCGCGGAATGTCGGCGGCATGCGCACATCGAGCACGGCGAGGTCGGGCCGGGTTTCGTCGATCGCTGCGAGCAGGGAATCGGCTTCGCCGTACGCGGCGACCGTCTCGAAGCCGGCCTCATCGAAGAGACGCACCAGGCCTTCCCGCAAGAGCACCGAGTCTTCGGCGAGCACGATTCGAAGCGGCGTGCGGTCGGTCATTCCCCCAACATTAGCGGCGGCATCGGCGGTCGAGTGCAGGGGTCCGAGATCGGGTTGCGGGGTCTCGATACGGCCCTGGCGGGCCTACTCGACCAACGATCACACTGGGCTACTCGACCGACGAAGTTGCGAGGTCTCGATACGGCCCTGGCGGGCCTACTCGACCGACTATCACACTGGGCTACTCGACCGACGAAGTTGCGAGGTCTCGATACGGCCCTGGCGGGCCTACTCGACCGACGAAGATGCGGCCTACTCGACCGACGAAGGTGGCGACTCGAGCGGCACGTACGGGATGTGCGCGCCGATCGTCGTCGGTCCGCCGACGGGGCTGTCGACGACGAACATGCCGCGCAGGCCCTGCACCCGATCTTGCAGTCCGGCGAGCCCGTGGCCCGTGGCCAGCGTTGCGCCGCCGCGCCCGTTGTCAGTCACCCAGAGGTCGATCCAGTGGCCCGTCGGCCCGGTGTCGCGTGTCGAGACGGAGAGACGGATTCCGGTGGCCTCCGCGTGCTTCACGGCATTCGTCAGCAGCTCGGCGGCGACGAAGTAGACGTTGCGTTCGATCGGCGCCGGCAGCGCGGCATCCGTCGGCAGAGCGATCTCGATCGTCACCGGAATGGGGCTCCGCGCTCCGAGCGACTGAAGTGCGACGGCGAGACCGCGGTCCTGCAGGATCGGCGGTGCGAAGCCGCGCGAGAGAGCTCGCAGCTCGTCGAGCGTCTCGCGAGCCTGCTCGCGGGCCTCGCCGAGGAGTTCACGCGCCGAGTCCGGGTCGCGCTCGAGCTTGCGCTCGATGGCGGCGAGATCCATCTGCAGTCGCACGAGCCGCTGCTGCGGGCCATCGTGGATGTCGCGCTCGAGGCGGCGAAGCGAGGCGTCTTCGGCCTGCACGGCCGCGCCGCGGGAGGCGGAGAGCTGTGCAACCTCGCGCTCCAGAGCCTCGGAGCGCCATGCGCCGAGCACGCCGCGCGCGATGACGTCGTGCAGCAGGGTGAGGCCGCGGAAGACGAACGGCAGCGTGGCGAGGAAGATGAGGCCGATGACGAATTCGAAGATCGCTTCACCCACTCGCGGATCGACGCTCATCGTGTTGCCGGGGAAGAGCCAGTCGACGACGACGTCGTAGAGCCAGAAGTCTTGATCGCCACGGCCCACGGGAATGTACCGCTGCCAGATCCAGCCGGTTGTGCCGCCGAGTGCGACGGAGGTCCATGCGACGGTGACGCTCCACGTGACGACGCTCACGATCGGGTTGATCACCATGCCGTGCAGGAGGTACAGCCAGTAATGGCCTTCGATGAACGGTGCGAATATCGTGCGCCAGAAGCCCCGGTCGCGGTCGGCCCGCTCCCATGGCGGTCGGGCGATCGGGTGCCGCCCCGCCCCGCGAAGGCGCGTGAGTTCGAGAGTGCCGAAGCCGCGCGCCATGAACAACGACGCGACGAGGATGAAGACGCCGAAGACGAGGACGATGAGCCCGAGCCCGGTGAAGAAGGTCGTCGACAGCAGCACGAGGCCCGCGATCGCGATGGGCATCGTGAGGATGAGGAAGCCGAACTCCCGTGGCACCGTGGCCCACAGCGACCAGTAGCTGCGGCGCATCGCCGCGGCATCCGTGGGGCCGGCCGCGGGCGCGGGGGGAGTGATGGTTTCAGTGCTCATGGTGGGTTCCTTCAGTCATCGTCGCACGCTGGCCCAGTTCGACGACGGCGAACTGGCCCATCATTCCCTGGTCTTCGTGCCACAGCAGGTGGCAGTGGTACATGTACGGCGTATCGGGGTCGGTGTAGTCCTCGAAGCGCATCAGGAGTTCGTACTCGGTGTTCGGCTCGGTGAAGATCGTGTCCTTCCAGCCCGCGAGTTCGGGCGGTGGTGCAGCGCCGTCGATCGATGCGATGCGGAACTGCACGTCGTGCACGTGGAAACTGTGCGGCAGATTGGTCGCATTCTCG
This sequence comes from Agromyces sp. Y182, assembly GCF_059445385.1. Classification (NCBI taxonomy): domain Bacteria; kingdom Bacillati; phylum Actinomycetota; class Actinomycetes; order Micrococcales; family Microbacteriaceae; genus Agromyces; species Agromyces sp. Y182. The sequence continues at coordinate 713,534 of NZ_JCAIUF010000002.1, forward strand.
ACCACCCACCGCTCGAGCGTGTCGACCGTCACGGTCGCGTCGATTCGGCCCATGTCCATCGAGTCGCCATTGATCTCGAAACTGTCGTTCAGTTCGAAGGTTCGTGTGGTCGCAACCTCGGCCTCGTCGAACTCGGGAATCGTATTCAGCCGTTCGGGCACGGCGGGGGCCGGGTCGAGTGCGTCGGCGGCGCGCAACTCGAGCACGTCGTACGAGTCCGTGCCGCCGTTCGTCGCAGCGATCGGCGCCACGAGCGCGGCGATCTCAGGGGTCATACGCGACTGCAGAACCAGGCGTTCGCCGGGAGTCACGCGCACGAGCACCTCGGCGCGCTCCCCCGGCGACAGACGCACATGATCGAGTTCGACGGATGCCTCCAGCAGCCCGCCGTCAGTCGCGATGAGCTCCACCGGCCGCCCATCACTCCACGTGAACGCATAGCTGCGGGCGGTGGAGGCGTTCAGGAGCCGGAGCCGGACGAGCTCGTCGTTCACGTCGAGATACGGGCCTCTGGTGCCGTTGACGATGAGCTCGTCGCCGAGTCCCCCGGCGTAGCCGTAGGGGTTCGGTTCCTTCCGCCCCTCCGCCGAGAAACCGGTGTCCTGCACGATCACGGGAACGTCGTCGACGCCGTACTCGCGCGGGAGGCCGAGAGCGGCCTCGGCGTCGTCCTGCACGATGAACATTCCCGCGAGGCCACGTGAGACGTGATCTTCGGTCTCGCCGTGCGGGTGCGGGTGATACCAGAGGGTGGCCGCCTGCTGGTCGATGTCCCACTCGGGCGACCATGTGCCACCCGGATCGACCATCTGGTGCGGCCCGCCGTCCATCTCCGCAGGCAGGTGCATGCCGTGCCAGTGCACGGTCGTCGGTTCCTCGAGCGAGTTCGTGACGTCGACGCGTACGTGCTCGCCGCGCTTGGCGACGATCGTGGGGCCGAGATAGCTGCCGTTGAAACCCCAGGTGTTGCTGGGCCGGCCCGGTTCGAACTCGGTTTCGCTCGCTTGCGCGTCGAGCGCGAAGACGCGAGTGCCGTCGGCGTCGACGGTCGCCTCGGCGAGCGGAGGGATCGCGAGCGGCTTGTCGAACTCGACCTTGCCCACCGTCGAGACCTGACCCGGACCGGCGTTGCTGCACCCGGCGAAGGCCACCGCGATGAGCCCGCCGGCCGCGACTGCGGCGAGCGCGGATCCGAGCGCGGCACGGGGTCTGCGGAGGCGTGTCTGAAGCATGACTCCAGCCTCGCGATGTCGAGGCCGGCAACCCAGCCGGTGCACGCCCCGATCCCATCGGGGGTTTTCCCCCGCTCGCCCAGCGATGGCGCGCGGGGGATCGCGGGTGATCGCGCGCTGCGGCCTCAGCAGATCGACGAGAACGTGAAGCGGCCGGCGAGGAGGGTGCCTGCCACCGGCATCCGGCGCAATTCGTCGACGGATGCCTCGAACGGGTCGATCTCGACGATGGCGAGATCGGCCGCCCCACCGACCTGCACCGCCGTGCCGTGGCCGCCGGTCGATGCCGCGAGCGCGGCTCGTGCCTCGATCGCCTGCTCGGGATGCCAGGGCTCGCGACCATCACGGGCCCGACCGACCGCGGCCGAGATCGCGACCCACGGGTCGAGTGGTGCGACCGGCGCATCGGAACCGAGCGCGAGCTCGACGCCCGCCGCCGCGAGCTCCGCGAGCACGAACGCCCGATCGGTGCGACCCGCCCAGTGCCAGTCGGCGACGTCGCGGTCGTCCATCGCGTGCTCGGGTTGCACGCTCGCGACGACACCGAGGCGTGCGAAGCGTGCGATGTCGTCGCGACACAGGAGTTGGGCATGCTCGATCGATCCGGTGCATCCCACCTCGTCGAAGGCGTCGAGCACGCGTGCGTTGGCGTGGTCGCCAATGGCGTGCACGGCCGGGGTGAGACCCGATTCGTGTGCTCGGCGCATGTGTCGCACCAAGTCGTCGTACGTCACCGTCGCGAGCCCGTAGGGGTGGTCGGACGGCCCGACACCGGGGTACTGGTCAAAACACCAGGCGGTTCGCGTGTTGAGCGAGCCGTCGGTGATGACCTTGTACCCGCCGACGGTGACGAGACCCGCGGTGGCCGGCACGATGTCGCCGGTGCGGAGGCCCTCATCGATCGCGCGGTCGAGGTGCTGCGTGTACACGCCGAACGAGACACGCAACTCGTCGGCCCCTGCACCGACGCGTCGGGCCCAGTCGTCGCGGTTCCACCGCATCTCGTAGTCGGTGATGCCGACCACACCGCGAGCCGCGGCCTCTCGCGCGGCCTCGGCGACCCACTCGTCGAGCACCTCGTCGGCGATGTCGTCGAGCTGCCGCACGACGCGGAAGCAGTCGTCTTCGCGGACCACTCCGCTCTGCCCGGCGAGCGACTCGACTCCGTGCCGCCGCAGCGCAGCGGTGTTCAGCCAGCACGAGTGCAGGTCGGCCGCGACGAGCACGACCGGCACGTCACCCGAGACGGCGTCGAGCGCATCGCGGGTGGGCGCATCGGCCCAGAGTCCGTCGCGATAGCCGAATCCGATCACCTCATGTGCACCTCGGGCGACGGATGCCGCCACCAGGCGCGCGACGGCGGCAGCCGACTCGGCCCCGGCGAGATCGAGGCGGCGCGACACCATCGCCCACTGGGAGAAGTGCACGTGCCGGTCGTGCAGCCCGGGCAGCACGAAGCGGCCGTCGAGGTCGAGACGACGGATGCCGCGGGGCCGGACGGCACCGGAAGGGATCACCGCGGCGACGTGGCCTCCGTCGAGGTGGAGATCGACGAGCCCGTCGGTGCCGGGCAACCGGGCTCCGGTGAGCAGCAGCGACTCGGCGACATCCGCGGCGCCCGTCGTGACCGGAGCACTCACGCCCGAGCCGCCCGAAGGGTCTCGTGTGTACGGCGCATCTCTGCGGCGAGCGCGGGGCTCGCATACGGGCCGTCGCCCTCGAGCTCGTCGATGATGCGGTCGACGGTCTCAGCGGACTTGTTCTGGCTCATCTTGTTCTTCGCGACGAACCGTGTAATGGGAATGCGGAGGCCGACGGTGCCCGCGGAGATGCGATCGGCGTAGGCCGAGTTCTCGGCGGTGCCGCGCATGCGCCGCGGTTCGGGCATCGGGTCTTCGAAGTGGTCGACGAGTGCTTCGAGCACCCGGAGGTTCTCGTCGGCGGAGAGCAGCTCGGGCGTGCCGTAGAGATGCGCGGTGACGAAGTTCCACGTCGGCACCGCGGGATTCGCGTCGTACCAACCGGGCGAGATGTAGCCGTGCGGCCCCTGCACGATGACCATGAGCTCGTGGCGTCCGAGCTCGTGCACGACCTCGTCGGGCCGGCCGACATGCGTGAGCAGCACAATGCCGGAGGCGGTCTCATCGAGGAGCACCGGATAGTGGGATGCGACGAGCCCCGCGGCATCCGTCTGGCTCACGATCGTCATCCACGGGTACTCGCGGATGAGGCGCTTCACGCCGTCGTCGCTCGCGAGGGTGAAGCTGGGGTTCTGTCTCATGTGCTTCCTCGGTCTCGATACGCTTCGCTACTCGACCAGCGAACGGCTGCGCTACTCGACGAGCGAACGATGGTCAGGCTTGGCAGTACGGGCACCAGTAGAGCTTGCGGGCGCCCATCTCTTCGAGCACGATGTTCGTGCCGCAGACCCGGCACGGCAGGCCCTCGCGCTTGTAGACCCAGTGCCGGTCTGCGCGGTTCGCCATCGCGGCGCGGTAGGCCTCGGGGTCGAGATCGTCCATCGTCATCATCTGTCCGGTCTCGACGCCGATGCGCAGCAGTTTCGCCCAGTCGCGCCATAAGTGGCGCACGTGCTCTTCGGGCACGAGCTTGCCCGGCGTATGCGGGTTCTGCTTGGCGCGGAACAGCAGCTCGGCGCGGTAGACGTTGCCGATGCCTGCGACGACGTTCTGGTCCATGAGCAGCAGGCCGATCGGGGTGGCCTTCTTCAGGATCGTGCGCGTGAAGCGTTCTTCGACCTCAGGCCCTGAGTCGAGCAGCGGGTCGGGGCCGAGCTTGCCGACGACGGCCTCGACCTGGGCGGGGTCGAGCACTTCGCACGCGGTGGGCCCGCGCAGATCGGCGCAGATCGTGTCGGTGAGCAGGCGCACCCGCACCTGGCCGACAGGCTCCGGGGGAAACGTCGTGAGCTCGTTCCCCTCCTTCTCGGACTCCGACATGCGCAAGCGGGTCTTGCGAGGCGCGCCGATGGACTGCAGGGAGTTCTCACCCGAGGTGTCGAACACGACTGCATCGGGGTTCGACCCATCGAGGAACGTCCCCTGCTGGTTCGTCTGGCCCATGCGACCGTTCGCCGACGCGATCGTCGCATCCATCAGAATGTCGCCCGCGAAGTCCCACGCACCGTACATGCCGAGGTGCACGCGCAGCCACACATCGCCCTCGAAGCCGAGGAACATCTGCTTGCCCACGGCACGGGCATCCGTCATCCGTCGCCCGTCGATCTCGGCCGCCCCGACGGCGAACCGGCCCTGCGGACTCGACGCGTGCACGACGTGCCCGACGAAGTTGCGTTCGAACTGCCGGGTGATGCGGTGTACGGAGTGACCCTCGGGCACGGTGCTTTCCTACTCCGCAGTGGCCGCTGAGTCCGTCGAAACGTCGACGCCCTTGCCCGCGATGTCACCCGTCGTCTCGTACTCGGCGACCTGCGCGATGCGTCGCACGTGCCGCTCATCACCCGAGAACGGCTCGGCGATGAACGCGTCGATGTAGCGGATGGCCTCTTCGACCGTGTGCTGGCGGGCGCCGATCGAAATCACGTTGGCGTCGTTGTGCTCGCGCGCGAGGATCGCGGTGTCCATGCTCCAGACGAGGGCGGCACGGATGCCCCGCACCTTGTTGGCCGCGATCTGCTCGCCGTTGCCCGAACCGCCGAAGACCACGCCGAGCGCACGTACTCCCGCGGCCTGGTCGCGCGCGACGCCGAGCGCCGCGTTGATGCAGAACGCCGGGTAGTCGTCGAGGGCGTCGTATTCGGCCGGGCCATGGTCGACGACCTCGTGACCGCCGTTGGTCAGGTGATCGACGAGCGTGCGGCTGAACTCGAGGCCGGCGTGGTCGGTCGCGATGTGGATGCGCATGCGCCAATCCTATTGACAGGAGAGACCGGCGAACCCATCGAACGGCACTCAGGAGAACGGATCGAGTGACGCGGGAATACATGCGCAGTCATGTTGTTGTGGTGATGAGACACCGTGGAAAGGCGGACACCATGCAGTTCGGAATCTTCACCGTCGGGGACATCGCCCCCGACCCGACCACCGGGTACACGCAGAGTGAGGCGGAGCGCATCGCCAATATGGTGCGAGTCGCACAACGGGCCGACGAGGTCGGGCTCGACGTGTTCGCACTCGGAGAGCACCACAATCCCCCGTTCGTGCCATCCTCACCGCCGACCCTGCTGGCGCACATCGCTGCGCTGACGAAGAACATCGTGCTGAGCACCTCCGTCACGCTGATGACCACGAACGACCCGGTGAAGATCGCCGAGGACTACGCCATGCTGCAGCACGTGGCGAAGGGGCGCCTCGACCTCATGGTCGGGCGCGGCAACACCGTGCCGGTCTATCCGTGGTTCGGCAAGGACATCCGCCAGGGCGTCGCTCTCGCGCTGGAGAACTACAACCTGCTGCACCGACTCTGGCGCGAGGACGTCGTCGACTGGGAGGGGAAGTTCCGCACGGCGTTGCAGGGCTTCACCTCCACCCCGCGTCCCCTCGACGATGTGCCGCCCTTCGTCTGGCACGGATCCATCCGCACGCCCGAGATCGCCGAGCAGGCCGCGTTCTACGGCAACGGATTCTTCGCCAATCACATCCTTGCGCCGAACCTGCACTTCAAGCCGCTCGTCGACTTCTACCGGGAGCGATTCGAGCACTACGGGCACGGCACGAAGGAACAGGCGATCGTCGGTCTCGGCGGCCAGGCCTTCATCGCGAAACGTTCCCAGGATGCCGTGAGGGCCTTCCGCCCCTACTTCGAGGAGTACCCCATGTTCCGGGGAAGTTCGCTCGACGACTTCATGACGCGAACGCCGCTGAGTGTCGGCAGCCCGCAAGAGGTCATCGACAAGACCCTCACCTTTCAGGAGGGTTTCGGCGACTATCAGCGCCAGCTGTTCACGGTCGACAGCATGGCACTCCCGGTCGAGATGGCGCTGGAGCAGGTCGAACTGCTCGGCACCGAGGTCGTACCGGTGCTCCGACGGGAGATGGCCGCGCGGCGCGCGCCGAGCGCTCCGGATGCCCCGACCCACGCGAGCCTGATCGCCGAGAAGTACGGCGATGCGAAGCCGCGCCAGCCGCGACCGAATCCGAACCGCGGCGACAACCTCTCGGGCGCCTCGCCGTACCAGGACAGCGACCCGGCCGTCGAGGCACGATTCCCGATGGTGGCGTGAAGATGATCAGCGATGTCCGGCTCGCGAACGAGGCCTGGGAGGCGTACTACCGCGCACAGGCCACGATCGCCCGCGAGCTCTCCGACGCCGACATCTGGGACGGCCTGCTGGTGAAGGAGTACGCCGTCCTCCACGCACTCTCGGCCGAGCCCGACGGCTTGCGCATCACCGAGCTGGGTGACGATGTCCTGCTCACCCAACCCGGAATGAGCCGGCTGATCACTCGTCTCGAGGCCCGTGGTCTCGTCGAACGCGGTGACGACGTCGACGACGCCCGCGCGCATCGCATCCGACTCACTCCCGAAGGCGCGCAATGTCAGCGGCGGGTCGGTGCCCATGTGGCCCTGAACGTCGCCCGGGTGATGTCCCGCGCACTGAACGCCGAGCAACTCGGCACACTCCGTGAGCTCAGCCTCGTGCTCCTCGCCGGCGCCACCGGCCCGAAAGCGGGAGTGCAGCAGAACGCCGTCGAAAGGTTCACGTCATGACCGGTCAGTCGTCTGGACCGCACATTCCGATCGATTCGGATGCTCCGCACGCCCCCGTGCGACTCGTCATCGTGAGCGCCGGGGTGAGCGAGCCATCCTCGACCAGATTGCTGGCCGAGCGGGCCGCGCAGAAGAGCATCGACCTGCTCCGTGAGGCCGGCAGGCCGGCATCCGTCGGCGTCATCGAACTCGGTCCACTGGCGGTCGAGATCGCTCAAGCCATCGTGTCGGGAATTCCCGGCGAGCGCCTGCAGGCGGCGATCGAACGCCTCGCGGCCGCCGACGCCGTCATCGCCAGTACCCCGGTGTACAAGGCCGGGATCAGCGGCCTGTTCAAGTCCTTCGTCGACGTGCTCGACAACGACCTGCTCATCGCGAAGCCGGTCCTGCTCGCCGCGACCGCCGGCACGGCGCGGCATGCAATGGTCGTGGACGAGCAGCTCAGGCCCCTGTTCGCGTTCCTCCGCGCACTCCCCCTGCCGACGTCACTGTACGCCGCGCCCGAGGATTGGGGATCCACGACGCTCGGCGACCGCATCGAGCGTGCGGCGACGGAATTGGTGCTGTTCGTGAGGAGCGGCGTCGGCCCGTCGATCGCCGAGAACGCCTGGGGCGGCTATCAACACCAGTTCGCGGGCAACGCGACTCGCGCCGAACACAGCACCGCGGATGTCGACTTCACGACCGATCTCATGCGGCTCGCCGCGGGCGGAGGCGGGTGAGTGCGATCTCGGTGACACGTCACGGCAGCGGAGGCCGTGTGTTCAGCGCTGCGCCGTCACAGCGAACCGCTTCCCTCGGGACTGGCGACCCAACGGAGAGCACGGCCGTGGGGCTGCACCCACGCTCGTTGTTCGCCGTCGAGGGCGAGCACGAATTCCGTTCCGTCGCCGACCTCGTCGTGCACGACGATGTCTGGAACGATCGAGCGACCCTCGGCGGAGATCCAGTGGCCGGGCAAGTCGCGCACGGTCTCGACGAATTGCTCACGCGCCGCGTGCTCGAGATAGGCGATCACCGCGGTGTGGAACACCACGAGCGTCGCGTCGGCCGGCGCATCGGCGGCGAGCGAGCGGAGTCGTTCGTTGAGGTCACCGGAGACGATGCGGGGCGGATCGACAGCAGCGATGCGCGCTGCGGCACGGAGCCGCGCCCGCCGGTCGTCGTGCTCGGGCCAGATCAGGGCTTCGAGCCAAGCGAGATCCTCGGCTCGAGTCACGTCGAGCGGGTTGAGGTCGATTCCTGCGCGCCACACCACGTCTGGCAGTCGCGCGGGCACCGGCACTTCTCCCTCGCCCTCGATCGCGCAGTCGAGCACGACCTCGCTCGGGCCGTCGAGGGGGTCGAGCTGCGGATGCCCCGTGTAGCGATAGCTGTAACGGTCGGGGTAGAGGCAGAGCCCGGCCGAGGCGCCGACCTCGAGCAGAGCGAGCGGGCCGGGCAACCCGGCGAGCACGGGAAGGTGCAGTGCACACCGCGCGGCCTCGTTCGTCTGCGTCGCGTGATCGAGCGCGGTCGCCCGCACCTCGGCCCAATGCTCGTGCAGCCAGTCGCGGAAGAGCCCGTACCCCCCGCCGACCGGCGCGCCCGTGAACCGGGCGGCGCCGAACACGAGATTCGGTTGGCGCTTGGCGGGCGGCAGCTCGTCGATGAGCCGGATCGTCGCCGGGTCATCCGCGACGCCGAGAGCCCACTCCTCGTACGTCGCCGACATGCCCCTGGACTCGACCTCGGCGAAGGCCCGATACCGCTCGGCCGTCGGAGCGTGGGAGTCGACACTCGTATGCATGCGGTCACGCTACTCCGACGACGCGGCACCGGCCGACTCGACCGCACACAGGAGATCGTGGGCCGGCGACCCGTAGAGTTTCCGCATGCCCTCTGACGACTCTCCCATCTTCAGCGCGCCCACGATCGACGCGCGGGATCTCGAGACGACGCTGCGGGTTCTCGCCGCGCTCAGCGAGCTCGATGAGCACGACCCCGACTTCGAGACCGTGCGCCATGCGACCGCGAAGATGTTCAAGGCGGTCAAGGTCGCGCGCCGACTCGAGAAGCGGAAGGTCGTGCAAGACGCCGACCGCGCCGTGATCGCCGCGACGGCGACCGGCGCACCCACCCGCATCGACGACGAGACGCGCGGCGCAGACCTGGTCAGTGGCACCGATGCCCGCACCGCCGGCGAGCTGCGCGTGGCTCGGCCCTGCTACATCTGCAAGCAGCGCTACACGCTCGTCGACGCGTTCTACCACCAGCTCTGCCCGGGTTGCGCCGCCATGAGCCACGCCAAGCGCGATGCGCGCACCGACCTCACCGGCAAGCGTGCGCTGCTCACGGGCGGTCGCGCGAAGATCGGCATGTACATCGCCCTCCGCCTGCTGCGCGACGGCGCGCACACCACGATCACGACGCGGTTCCCGCGAGATGCCGCCCGACGGTTCGCCGCGATGCCCGATTCCGGCGAGTGGCTCGACCGCCTGCGAATCGTCGGCATCGACCTGCGCGACCCGGCGCAGGTCATCGCGCTCGCCGATGACGTGGCGGCGCAGGGGCCGCTCGACATCCTCATCAACAACGCGGCGCAGACCGTGCGTCGATCCCCCGGTTCGTACTCGCCCCTCGTCGAGGCCGAGTCCTCGCCGCTCCCCGAAGGACCGATGCCCGAACTCGTGAGCTTCGGCCACACGAACGATGCGCATCCGCTCGCCCTCGCGAACTCGGTGTCGAGCCACCCGGTGCTCTCGTCGGGTCTCTTCGCGGGCACCATGACGGCCGACGATCTCACGGCACTCGCGCTCGCACCAGGCTCGAGCTCGCTCGCGAGACTCGCCGATCGCACCGCGATCGACGCCGGCGGCCTCGTGCCCGACCTCCACCACGAGAACAGCTGGAGCGCGGCCGTGCAGGATGTCGACCCACTCGAGATGCTCGAGGTGCAGCTCTGCAATACGACGGCCCCGTTCATCCTCGTAAGCCGCCTGCGGGCGTCGCTGGCCGCGACATCCGCTCGTCGCAGCTACATCGTCAACGTCTCGGCCATGGAAGGCGTGTTCAGTCGCGGCTACAAGGGCCCCGGACATCCGCATACGAACATGGCGAAGGCGGCGGTGAACATGCTCACGCGCACGAGCGCGAAGGAGATGCTCGCCGACGGCATCCTGATGACGAGCGTCGACACGGGGTGGATCACCGACGAACGCCCCCACCCGACGAAGGTGCGGCTCGCCGAGGAGGGCTTCCACGCGCCCCTCGACCTCGTCGACGGCGCAGCGCGGGTCTACGACCCGATCGTTCGTGGCGAGGCCGGCGAAGACGTCACCGGGGTGTTCCTGAAGGACTACGCACGCGCCGACTGGTGAGGTCGCAGTGACGGTCACGGCGGCGGTCTCGATCGCGGCGCGGTGAGCCGCAGCATCCGCTCGCACTGCGACCTTCGAATCTTCGTGACCGCGGCCCGCCCGAGAGCTAGGCTGGTGCACGTTGCCTGCGGCCACGAGCCGCGTCGATGACTGGCGAAGGAGCGCACGTGCCCGGAGAGAACCTCACCCGAATCGAAGCTGAGGAGCGCGCAGCGCTCGTCTCGGTGCATGACTACGACGTCGTGCTCGATGTCACCACGGGGCCGGAGGTGTTCCGAGCCACGACGACCGTGCGCTTCACCGCATCGACCCCCGGCGCATCGACCTTCATCGACGCGATCACGGCGGCCGTGCAGTCGGTGACGCTCAACGGCGTCGAGCTCGACCCGGCCGCGGTGAGCGACGGCGTCCGCATCCAGCTGCCGAACCTCGCGGCCGAGAACGAGCTCACCGTCGTCGCCGACGGCCGCTACATGAACACGGGCGAGGGCCTGCACCGCTTCGTCGACCCGGTCGACGGCGAGGTCTACCTCTACACCCAGTTCGAGGTGCCCGACTCGCGGCGCATGTTCGCCGTGTTCGAGCAGCCCGATCTGAAGGCCGCGTTCACGTTCACCCTCACGGCGCCCGCACACTGGGAGATCGTCTCGAACTCGCCGACGCCCGAACCGGTCGACGCCCACGACGGCGCCAAGACCTGGGTGTTCACGCCCACCCCGCGTATCTCGAGCTACATCACGGCGATCGTGGCCGGGCCGTACCACGTGGTGCGCGACGAGCTCACGAGCAGCGACGGCCGCACCATTCCGCTCGGCGTGTTCAGCCGCAAGAGCCTGTCGCAGTATCTCGACGCCGACTACATCTTCGAGAAGACGAAGCAGGGCTTCGCGTACTACGAGGCGAAGTTCGACGTGCCGTACCCGTTCGAGAAGTACGACCAGATGTTCGTGCCCGAGTACAACGCGGGTGCGATGGAGAATGCGGGGGCGGTGACCTTCACCGAGGTCTACGTCTTCCGATCCAAGGTCACCGATGCCGTGCGCGAACGTCGCGTCGTGACGATCCTGCACGAGCTCGCCCACATGTGGTTCGGCGACCTCGTCACCATGAAGTGGTGGAACGACCTGTGGCTGAACGAGTCGTTCGCCGAGTGGGCATCCACTATCGCCACCGCCGAGGCGACCGAGTGGCACGAGGCCTGGACGACGTTCAACTCCATGGAGAAGAGCTGGGCCTACCGCCAAGACCAGCTTCCGTCGACGCATCCGGTGGTCGCGACCATCAACGACCTCGAAGACGTGCAGGTGAACTTCGACGGCATCACCTACGCCAAGGGCGGCTCGGTGCTGAAGCAGCTCGCTGCGTGGGTGGGTGTCGAGGCCTTCTTCCAGGGCGTTTCGGCGTACTTCAAGAAGCACCAGTGGGGCAACACGACCCTCGCCGATCTGCTCGCCGAGCTCGAGACCGCGAGCGGCCGCGATCTGTCGGGCTGGTCGGAGCTCTGGCTCGAAACGGCAGGCGTCAACACCTTGCGTCCTGAGATCGCGACGACTGAGCCGATCGGAACTGGATCAGGCACGATCACAGCGTTCACGGTGCTGCAGTCCGCACCGGCCGACTACCCGACGATCCGCCCGCACCGCCTGGCGATCGGCTTCTACAACCTCACGGGCGGCAAGCTCGTTCGCGACCACAGGGTCGAGCTCGACGTCGACGGCGAGCGAACGGATGTCGCGGAGCTCGTCGGTCTCGCCCGCCCCGACCTCGTGCTGCTGAATGACGACGACCTCGCCTACGCGAAGATCCGTCTCGATGACGCCTCGCAGCAGGTCGCGCTCGCGAATCTCTCCGAGATCGAGGACCCGCTCGCGCGAGCCCTCGTGTGGAGCTCGGTGTGGGATGCCACGCGCGACGCCGAGACGAGTGTCAGCGCCTACCTCGCCCTCGTGCTCGGCAACATCGCGAGCGAGACCGAATCGACGACGCTGCGCATCGTGCTCGCCAACGCGGGGCTCTCGGCGAGCGCGTACACCGCAGCCGAGCACCGCACCGAAGCGCGCCGCAAGCTCGCCGACGGGTTCTGGAAGCTCGCCGAGGAGGCCGCGCCCGGCAGTGACGCGCAGTTCCAGTTCGTGATGAACTTCGCGGCCATCGCCGAAGCCGGATCGCACGTCGACGAGCTCGCCGCTCTCGCCGACGGCTCGCTGACCCTCGAAGGGCTCGAGATCGACACCGACCTCGGCTGGGAGTTGCTCATCGCACTCGTGGCTGCAGGCCGGGCGGGCGACGCCGAGATCGATGCGCGCCTCGCCTCCGACAACACCGCGACGGGTCAGCAGTCGGCCGCGCACGCGCGTGCCGCGATTCAGACCCTCGAGGGCAAAGAGCGTGCATGGGCCTCGCTCATCGACGTCGACACCGCGACCAACACGGTCGTGCGCGAAACGGCTGAGGGCTTCCTCCGTGCGGGCGATCCCGCGCTGCTCGAGGCGTTCGTCGAGCGGTACTTCGCGATGCTCGAAGAGATCTGGGAGGCGCGCAGCTACGCGATCGCCGACAAGCTCATCGACGGCCTCTACCCGTCGCCGCTCGCGAGCCAGGCGCTCGCCGACGCGAGCCGCGCCTGGCTCGAGACGCACCCCGATGTGCCGGCACTCCGCCGGCTCGTCGTCGAGCGTCTCGCGGGCATCGACCGGGCTCTCGCCGTGCAGGCGCGCGACGCACAGAAGTAGCCGCCCGCCGGTCGAGTAGCGAAGCGTAGCGAGACCCTTCGCGAGGTCTCGATACGCTCCTGCGTCGCTACTCGACCGGCGCACGGCCGGTCGAGTGGTACCGCGGTACTACCTGACCAGCCCTGAACCATTCCCCAGACGGATGCCCCGGCCGCGACTGATCCGTAGCGTTGAAGCATGATCACGGCAGAAGGGCTCGTCAAGCGCTACGGCGCGAAGACCGCCGTCAACGACATCAGTTTCACCGTCCGTCCTGGGCAGGTCACCGGATTCCTCGGTCCGAACGGCGCAGGCAAATCCACCACGATGCGCATGATCGTCGGCCTCGACCGGCCGAGCGCCGGCAGCGTCATCGTCAACGGCAAGCCGTTTGCCTCGCATCGCGCGCCGCTGCACGAGGTCGGCGCACTGCTCGACGCCAAGGCGGTGCACACCGGCCGGAGCGCGTACAACCACCTGCTCGCGATGGCGGCCACGCACGGCATCGGCGCGAGCCGGGTGCGCGAGGTCATCGAGCTCACCGGGCTCGAGTCCGTCGCACGCAAGCGCGTCGGCGGGTTCTCGCTCGGCATGGGCCAGCGACTCGGCATCGCCGCGGCGATGCTCGGCGACCCCGCCACGCTGATCCTCGACGAGCCCGTCAACGGCCTCGACCCCGAGGGCGTGTTGTGGGTGCGCCAGTTCGTGCGCCACCTCGCCTCCGAAGGCCGCACGATCTTCCTCTCCTCGCATCTCATGAGCGAGATGGCCGTCACCGCCGATCACTTGATCGTGCTCGGCCGAGGCGAGATCATCGCCGATGCGCCCGTCGCCGACATCATCGCCGGCGGCACGCGCCCCCGAGTCCTGGTGCGCTCACCGCATTCCTCCCAGCTCGCCGACCTGCTCGCCGCGCCCGACGTCGCCGTGGTGCGCTCCGAGGCGGGGGTGCTCGAGATCACGGGCGTCGAGGCATCCGGCATCGGGGACCTCGCCGCCCAGCACGGGCTGGCGATCCACGAACTCACCCCGCTCAGCGCGTCGCTGGAAGAGGCCTACATGGCCCTGACCGCCGACGCCGTCGAATACCGTACGGAGGCAGTCCGATGACCACGATCAGCCCCACTGCGACGCACCCGTCGCAGCGCACTCGTTCCACCTCGCTGAGCTTCGGTGGTGTGCTGCGCTCCGAGTGGATCAAGCTCCGGAGCCTCCGTTCGACCGTGTGGTCGTACCTCATCGTCATCGCGCTCTCGCTCGGCATGGCGCTCATCATGTCGTTCAGCATGGTGAGCGGTATGAGCGGCGGCGCGGATGCCTCGGGCGCACCGGCCGAGCAACAGCTTGCGCTCATCGGGCAGTCCTCAGTGTTCGGCGTCTACTTCGGCCAGCTCGTCGTCGGCGTGCTCGGCGTGCTCGTCATCAGCGGCGAGTACACCACGGGCATGATCCGCTCGACCCTCACGGCTGTTCCGAAGCGGCTGCCGGCCCTCGCTGCCAAGGCCATGGTGCTGTTCGCGGCGACGTTCCTCGTCGGTCTGATCAGTACGTTCGGCGCCTACCTCGCCTCGTCGCTCGTCTTCGCGGGCGACGGCGTCTCGGCGAGCATCACCGAGCCGGGCGTGTACCTCACCCTGCTCGGCGGCGCACTCTACCTCGCCCTCGTCGCGGTCTTCGCGCTTGGCGTGGGCACGATGCTGCGCTCGAGCGCCGGTGGTATCGCCGCAGTGCTCGGCCTGCTGCTCCTCCTCCCGAGCGTGCTGCAGATGATCCCCGCTGACTGGGCCCAGGACATGGTCCCCTACCTGCTCTCCAACGCCGGACTCGACCTGTTCTCCGATGCGATCTCGGGTGGCGCCACTGGCGACGGGCTGAATGTTTGGCAGAACCTCCTGGTCGTGCTGGCCTGGGTGGCGGCATCCATCGCCGGCGCTGCGGTGCTCCTGAAGCGACGGGACGCGTAGAGTCCTGTCCATGGCGGAAGCACCGTTCTCCCCCGGCTACCCGGCTTCGGTAGCCGGGGGAGAACTTCGTCTGCCGAAACCGCCCGGGGTGATCAGGCAGTTCTGGGCGAGGCATCCCAGGCTGACCGACGCACTCATCGCGGGCGCCTACTTCGTGCCGACCTTCATCGGCACGTTTATCGTCGCTGGATTCGGCGACCCGGCTCCTCCGCTCTGGTCGAGCGTGCTGCATCTGGTGGGCATCGTTGCCGCCGGCGCGGCGCTGCTGTTCTTCCGCCGGTCGCAACCGTGGTGGGTGCTCGGCGCGGCCTGGGCGGTCTGCCTGCTCGTCTACCCGTTCGGCACGACCGACGTGCTGCCGATGCTGTTCGCCCTCTATGGGCTCGGCGTCTACCGCTCGACGAGGGTGGCCTGGATCGGGTTCGCGGGGTCGGTCGCCGTGGTCTCGGCATCGGCGTACATCGCGGAGTGGCTCTCGACGAACGCGCTCGTCGCCCGACTCAACATCTCCGAGGGCGGCCCCTTGGCATCGGCGTCGCAGTATGCCGTCGTCATGCTCGTCGCGACGCTCATCGGCGTCACCGTCGGCAACCGCCGTCGATACCTGAACGCGCTCATCGCGCGGGCCCACGACCTCGCACGCGAACGCGACCAGCAGGCGCGACTCGCCGCGGTGGCCGAACGGGCGCGCATCGCCCGTGAGATGCACGACATCGTCTCGCACGGTCTGACCGTCATGATCACGCTCGCGGACGGATCGGCGGCGACTGCCGAGCGAGATCCGGCCCGCGCCGCCGACGCGATGCGCAACGTCGCCGACACCGGGCGCGGCGCGCTCGACGAGATGCGACGCATGCTCGGCGTGCTGCGGGATCCCGCCGACGAAGGGGCCGACCTCGCACCGCAACCCGATGTGGCGGCGATCCCCCGCCTCGTCGACGGGTTCCGCGAGGCTGGGCTGCCGGTGCACCTCACCACCGTCGGCGCTCCGATCGTCGAATCGACCCTGCAACTGGCGGTGTACCGGGTCGCGCAAGAGGGCCTCACCAACGCCCTGCGCCATGCGGCACGCGCCCACCGCGTCGACGTGCTCATCGAGCACCGCGACGACGAGGTCGAGATCTCGGTCGACGATGACGCGCCCGTGGCGGCCGACCAGATCATGCACGGCGCCGGCCGCGGCCTCGCAGGGATTCGTGAGCGCGTCGCCCTCTACGGCGGCACCCTCGAGGCCGGCGCGCTGCCCAATCGCGGCTGGCGACTGCGTGCGGTGCTGCCGACGCGACGCGACGCCGACGTGCGCGACGGCGAGGGCGACCACGAAGGCGACGGCGAGGAGCCACGATGACCGACGAGCACGCACCGATCCGAGTCGCGATCGTCGACGACCAGGCGCTCGTGCGCACGGGATTCCACATGGTGCTCGACGCCGAGCCCGGCATCGAGGTCGTGGGCGAGGCCGCTGACGGCCACGCCGCCGTCGCGCTCGTGCGCGACGTACCGGTCGATGTCGTGCTCATGGACGTGCGAATGCCCCGACTCGACGGCATCGCCGCGACCGAGGCCGTGACATCGGGCCCCACTCCCCCGCGCGTGATCGTGCTGACCACCTTCGACCTCGACGAGTACGCCTTCGCCGCGATCCGTGCGGGCGCGAGCGGGTTCCTGCTGAAGGACGTGCGCCCCGCCGAGCTGGCGTCGGCGATCCGCACAGTCCACTCCGGCGAAGCCGCGCTCTCGCCTCGCGTCACCCGACGCATGATCGAACTGTTCGCAGGCGAGCTGCCTGCCCTGATCGATGGTCGCGACGGCGAGCGCGGCGGCGTGACGGGCGTGCCCGACAGGTCCGTCGGAGTGCTCGAATTGCTCACCCCACGCGAGCGAGAGATCCTCATGGCGATCGCGGAAGGGTTGAGCAACAGCGAACTCGCCGCGCGGTTCTTCGTCTCGGAGTCGACAGTGAAGACCCACGTCGGCCGTGTGCTCGCGAAGCTCGACGCCCGCGATCGGGTGCACCTCGTGATCATCGCCTATGAGCAGGGGCTGCTGCCCGCGTCCGGCTCCGGCGCAGGCTGAGTCGGAGGCATCGAGTTCGGCCCTGCAGGGCTCGGCGGCGTCGAATCAGTAGGCTGGCGAGTCAACGACCACACGGAGGCCCCGCACATGCCCGCTGTCGATCTCACCCGAACCGAAGCCGAGGAACGCGCCCTGGTCGTGCGCACCCCGCGCTACGACGTTCACCTCGATCTGACGGCGGCGGGCGAGACGTTCCGCAGCGAGACGCGCGTGAACTTCCTGGGTGCCTCGGGAGCATCGACCTTCATCGAGGCGTGCACCAGCGAAGTGCACGAGATCACCCTCAACGGCCGGCCACTCGACCCTGCCGTCGTGAGCGACGGCACTCGCATCCGACTCGATGGGCTCGACGAAGACAACGACCTCCACATCGTGGCAACGGCCTCGTACACGAACACCGGCGAGGGCCTGCACCGGTTCGTCGATCCCGTCGACGGCGAGACGTACCTCTACACCGAGTTCGCCGTCGCCGAGGCGAACCGCGTCTTCGCGGTGTTCGACCAGCCCGATCTGAAGGCCTCGTTCACGTTCACCATCACTGCTCCCGCCGCGTGGACGGTGCTGAGCAACGCGGGCGCTTCGAAGAGCCTCCCTTCGACAGGCTCAGGGAGCACGAGCGCCACCTGGTCGTTCGAACCGGGTCCGGTCATCTCCAGCTACATCGTCGCGATCATCGCCGGCCCTTACGCCGCATGGCACGGCAGCGCGCACAGCGTCGACGGTCGCGACATCCCGCTCGGCCTCTTCACGCGCGCTTCGCTCGCCGAGTATGCCGAGCCCGACGTCATGTTCGAACTCGTGCAGGCCGGCCTGGGCTTCTACGAGACGGCGTTCGGCGTGCCGTACCCGTACGGCAAGTACGACCAGATCTTCGTGCCCGAGTACAACTGGGGTGCCATGGAGAACGTCGGCGCCGTCACGTTCAACGAGTCGTACCTGTTCCGCTCGCGGGTGTCCGACGCGCGACGCGAGCAGCGCGCGATCGTCGTGCTGCACGAGCTCTCGCACATGTGGTTCGGCAATTCGGTCACGATGCGGTGGTGGAACGACCTGTGGCTGAACGAGTCGTTCGCGACGTGGGCGTCGACGCTCGCGACGGCCGCGGTCACGGAGTTCACCGGGGTCTGGGCGACGTTCGCGAGCGACGAGAAGACGCACGCGGCAGAACAAGATCAACTCCCGTCGACGCATCCGATCGTCGCCGAGATCGCGAGTCTCGCCGATGTCGAGGTCAACTTCGATGCGATCACGTACGACAAGGGCGCCTCGGTGCTGAAGCAGCTCGTGGCCTGGGTCGGACTCGACGCCTTTCAGCGGGGCGTCGGCGCCTATCTCACGTCGTACGCCAGCGGCAACGCCACCCTCCGCGACCTGCTCGACGAGCTCGAGACCGCGAGCGGCCGCGATCTCACCCGATGGTCGGCGCTCTGGCTCGAGACGGCGGGCGTCAACACCCTTCGAGCGGTGACGGAGACGGATGCCTCGGGTATGATCACGGCGGCACGCGTCGAGCAGTCAGCGGCACCGGGGCATCCGACCCTCCGCCCTCACCGACTCGCGCTCGGCTGCTACGTGCTCGGCGTCGACGGGTTGCAGCGCACTCATCGCTTCGAGCTCGACATCGACGGTGCCGCCACCGAGGTGCCCGAGCTCGTCGGGCTGGCCCGCCCCGACCTGCTGCTCGTGAACGACGACGACCTCACCTACGCGAAGGTGCGGCTCGACCCCGCTTCGTTCGAGACTGCGATCGCGCACCTCCCCGACATCGTCGACCCGGTCGCACGCGCCGTCATCCTCGGCTCGGCGTGGGACGCTGTGCGCGACGCGGAGGTGCCGACGATCGATTTCGTGCGACTCGTCATCGGCAGCATCGGTCACGAGACGCAGTCGGCGGCGCGGGGGCTGGCGCTGACGCGCCTCGAACTCGCGATCGGTCGCTACCTCGCTGAAGAGCACCGCACGCAGCTCGCCGCCGAGGCGGGCGATGCCGTGTGGGCGCTCGCCGAGCTCTGCGAGGCCGGCTCAGACGCCCAGCTGCAGTTCGTCAAAGGGTTCACCCGTCTCGCCGCCACTGCGGCGCACGCCGACGTGCTCGGCAGCCTCCTCGACGGCTCGATCAAGCTCGCCGGTCTCGAGATCGACCTCGACTTGCGCTGGGAGCTGGTGATCGCCCGGGCCACCCTCGGCGCGGCCTCCGACGAGGAGATCGCCGATGCGCTCGCCCGCGATAACACGGCGAAGGGCCGCCTGCTCGCCGAGACGGCGCGCGCGGCACGGCCCGATCAGGCGACGAAGGATGCCGCATGGCGGCGCGTGGCGACGGACGCCACGCTCTCGAACGATCTCGCGCGCGCGATCGCCGATGGCTGGCGGCGCACCGCGCAACCCGAGCTCCTCGCCGGCACCACCGCGGAGTACTTCGCCTCGCTGCAATCGGTGTGGGAGCGCCGCAGCTTCACGATGGCCTCGCTCGTCGTGAATCGACTGTTCCCTGCGCCATTCGTCTCCGCCGAGCTCGCCGCGATGGCCCGCGATTGGCTCGAGGCGAATCCGACGCCGGCGCCGCTCCACCGCCTGGTCTCCGAGCAACTCGACGAACTCGAACGTGCACTCGCCGCTCAGGCCCGCGATGCCAGCGAGCTCTCGGGCACGGCTCAGTAGACTTTCACAACATGTTCGTTTTCGGTACGCCCGCCACTGACGAGAACCCGGTGTCCGTCGACTTCTGGGCGCGCATCGTCGAATACTGGGTCGAGAACTGGGACGTCGTGCTCGGCAAACTGATCTCGATCATCTTCATCATCGTCATCGCGCTCCTGGTGCGTTGGGTGCTGCACTTCGTTATCGAGCGAGTCGTCACGCAGATCGTCTCGGGCGTCAAGAAGAAGCAGGATGTCACCGACACCCAGGCGCTGCAGGCATCGCCGCTCGCGGCTGTTCGTCTCGTGCAGCGCACGAGAACCCTCGGCTCGGTGCTCACGAACATCGTGAATGTGACGCTCTTCATCATCGTCACGCTCCTCGTCGTGACCACCATCAACGAGACGATTCTGAGCTCGTTCGCCCTGCTCACTGCGGCACTGGGCGCCGGTCTCGGCTTCGGCGCCCAGAACATCGTGAAAGACGCGCTCAACGGCATCTTCATGGTCGTCGAAGACCAGCTCGGCGTCGGCGATGTCGTCGACCTCGGCCCGGCAACCGGCATCGTCGAAGAGGTGCGCATCCGGGTCACGAAGATCCGCGACGTGAACGGCACGCTCTGGTTCGTGCGCAACGGTGAGATCCTCCGGGTCGGCAACATGTCGCAGGGCTGGGCGCGGGTGATCGTCGATCTCGCCGTACCGTACGACGTCGACGTCGACGAGGTCGAGGCGACGCTGTTGCGTACCGCGACCGAGATGGCCCAGTCGACCAAGTGGCGTTCGCGCGTGCTCGAGAAGCCCGAGGTCTGGGGGATGGAATCGATCACGGCAGATGCGCTCGTCACCCGCGTCGTCATGAAGGTGCGGTCCTCGGCGAAAGACGACGTCGCAAGCGAGCTGCGCATGCGCTTGAAGCGAGCGCTCGACGAGCTGGGCGTCAAGCTGCCGAGCCTCACCAGCGTCGTGCTGGCCGGGTTCGACGGCGCGACCCGGGTGAAGGGTGCGAGGCCGCCCAAGACCTCGCCGAGCGCCGTCGTCGACGGTGACACGGGCGCCGCAGCGGCGCGGGCCGCGGTGAAGAAGCCGCGCGCGCCGCGTGCCCCCAAACTGCCGAAGCTGCCGAAACCGCCGACCGGAGAATCATCGTGAGTGAGCAACTGCCGATCGAGGCATCCGGCCCCCCGCAGCCTGCGAACGTGCCGCTGCGTGCCTCGGAACACGGCGAGGGGCTCGGGCCCTCGTTCTACGAGACGGTGGGCGGCCGCCAGACCTTCGAGCGGCTCGTCGCGGAGTTCTACCGGGGCGTCGCAAGCGACCCCGTGCTGAAGCCCATGTATCCCGAGGAGGACCTCGGACCTGCTGCCGAGCGGCTCACGATGTTCCTCGAGCAGTACTGGGGCGGCCCCGGCACCTACAGCGAGCAGCGCGGGCACCCGCGCCTGCGCATGCGCCATCAGCCGTTCAAGGTGAACCCCGACGCCCGTGATCGCTGGCTCGCGCACATGCGGGTCGCCGTCGATTCGCTCGCACTGCCGCCGCTCGCCGAAGAGACCCTGTGGGACTATCTCCAACGGGCCGCATACGCGATGGTGAACACCTTCGACGAATAACCGCACGCCCCACTCGATCACCACCCGCAATCCCATCACCACCCGCAATCCCATCACCACCCGAGACGAAGGAGTCCTTGTGGCCGCCTCCCCCGCACCCGCCGCGACCGATCGCACCCCGAAGCCCGCCGACGCGATCGTCGTCGGCGCCGGACTCTCGGGCCTCGTCGCCGCGGCCGAACTCGTCGATGCCGGCAAGCGCGTCGTGATCGTCGACCAAGAGCCCGAAGCGAGTCTCGGCGGCCAGGCGCACTGGTCGTTCGGCGGACTCTTCCTCGTCGATTCCCCCGAACAGCGCCGCATGGGCGTCAAGGATTCGGTCGCGCTCGCGCACCAGGACTGGGCGGGCACCGCGAGCTTCGACCGGGACGAAGAAGACGAATGGGGCCGGCGCTGGGCCGAGGCGTACGTCGAGTTCGCGGCCGGCGAGAAACGAGCATGGCTCCACCAGAAGGGCGTGCGCTTCTTCCCCGTCGTCGGCTGGGCCGAGCGCGGCGGGTACAACGCCATCGGGCACGGCAACTCGGTACCGCGATTCCACATCGTGTGGGGCACCGGCCCCGGCGTGCTCGCCCCGTTCATCGCCAAGGTGAAGGCGGGCGAGGCCGCGGGTCTCGTCGAACTGCGCCATCGGCACCGCGTCGATGAGCTCATCGTCGAAGGCGGCGCGGTCGTCGGCATCCGTGGCGCCGTGCTCGCACGCGACACCGCTTCCCGCGGCGAATCGTCCAATCGCGACGAGGTCGCCGAGTTCGAGCTGCGCGCACCGGCGGTCGTCGTCGCCTCGGGGGGCATCGGCGGCAACCACGACCTCGTACGCGCAGCGTGGCCTGAACGTCTCGGCCAGGCGCCGGCGAACCTGCTCTCGGGCGTGCCGGCGCACGTCGACGGTCGCATGCTCGGCATCGCCGAGGCATCCGGTGCCCGCCTCGTCAACGGCGACCGCATGTGGCACTACACCGAAGGCATCACGAACTGGGACCCGATCTGGCCGAAGCACGGCATCCGCATCCTCCCGGGCCCGTCATCGCTGTGGTTCGATGCCAACGGCAAGCGACTTCCAGTGCCGCTCTTCCCCGGGTTCGACACCCTCGGCACGCTCGAGCACATCGCCTCGACAGGTCACGACCACTCCTGGTTCGTGCTCACCCAGAAGATCATCGAGAAGGAGTTCGCCCTCTCGGGCAGCGAGCAGAACCCCGATCTCACCGGCAAAGACGTGAAGCTGCTCGCCGAGCGACTCGGCTCCGGCGCGCCTGGCCCTGTCGAGGCGTTCAAGCAGCACGGCGTCGACTTCGTGGTCGCCGACACCCTGCCCGAGCTGCTCGAGGGCATGCGCGGCCTCTCGACAGAAGCCGAGCTCGACACCGAGAACATCGAACGCGAGATCATCGCCCGCGACCGCGAACTCGACAACGAGTTCTCCAAAGACCTCCAGCTCACGGCGGTGCGCGGTGCGCGGAAGTACCGCGGCGACAAGCTCATCCGCGTCGCGACACCGCACAAGATCCTCGACCCGAAGGCCGGCCCGCTCATCGCGGTGAAGCTGCACATCCTCACCCGCAAGAGCCTCGGCGGCATCCAGACCGACCTCGATTCACGAGCGCTCGGAAGCGACGGCGCCCCGGTTCCGGGTCTCTACGCGGTCGGCGAAGCGTCGGGGTTCGGCGGCGGCGGCGTGCATGGGTACCGTGCGCTCGAGGGGACCTTCCTCGGCGGATGCCTCTTCACCGGTCGGGCCGCGGGGCGCGCGATCGCGGCACTCCCGCCGGTCGAATAGCGCCGACGCCCTTCGACAGGCTCAGGGAGCAGGGCGCGTATCGCGTCCCACTACGCCTTCAGGGTCCAAGGCTTGCGGCGCACGAGCACGTGGCCTCGCCGCGAGGAGAGACGGGTCCACGGACCAGTCTCGAAGAGCTTCACCTCGTCGTCGCCGAGGAACCCGAGGCTGAAGGCCGCGAATGCCGCACCGGTCGGCACGTACTCGACACCCTCGACACCACGCCCCCAGACCTCTGATCGCACGCGCTGCACGAGCTGCTCCCCGGTGCCGGCCGGAATCGCCTCGGCCACCTCGTCGATGCCCGCACGCGCCGCAGTCTCGAGCGTCGCGGCATCCGTCACACCGAGTGGTCGCCACCCGCCTCTGGGCGGTGAGATGCCCGCCCAGGTGACGGTGTTGACCTCTGGAGGTCGTGACATCGAGACCGGGCGCGAGTCGTCGTCTTCGCCGAGTTCGCCCCTGGCCCGCACGATGCGTTCGACGAGCGAACGCATCGGCACGACCGAATCGAACTCCTCGTCGTCGGCGAGCGCGAAGGTGCGCAGCCCGAGCACGGTCGGGCTCTCATCGAGGATGCCTCGTGGATACAGGATCGCGGTGTACACGGCGAGGATGCCCGAACCGGCGATCAGGCGCACCGAACCGTCTTCGACGCGGCCTGCTCGTTGCAGGTAGGTATGCAGGTCTCCGAGCGACAAGCTGTCGGCGAGCGTGAGTTGTTGAACCATCTCCTGTCTAAACTACCAAGTGAGCGCCGCCGCCCCGGCGGCCTCGCGCTCCGCGGGTGCCGGGCGGTCACCGACCACCGACACGGAGGAACGATGAACGGTCCGATCGACGGCCTGCTGAGCAGCCTGCACCTCACCGACACCGGGGCCCGCACCACCGAAGACATCTTCACCGGGCCTTCGCAATGGATGCCGCTCGGGCGTGTCTTCGGCGGTCAGGTGCTCGCGCAGTCGCTCATCGCCGCGATGCACACCGTGCCCGACGACCGCACGATCCATTCGATGCACGGCTACTTCCTCCGCCCCGGCGATGTCGCGCACCCCATCACCTTCTCCGTCGATCGACTGCACGACGGGCGATCGTTCTCGACCCGCCGCACCCACGCATACCAGAACGGCGAACCGATCCTCTCGCTCATCGCTTCGTTCCAGACTCCCGACGAGGGTGTCGAGCATCAGGTCGACATGCCGACCGACCTCCCCGACCCTGAGAGCCTGCCGTCGACCGCCGACGTGCTCGGCGCGTTCGATCACGACGTCGCCCGATACTGGGCGAACGAACGCGCCTTCGACATGCGGCACCTCCCTTCGCCCGTCTACCTCACCGTCGAAGGAGAGCGAGTGCCTCGGCAGGCGGTGTGGATGAAGGCGTTCGGCAAGCTTCCCGACGACCCGAAGCAGCATCGTGCCGCTCTCGCCTACGCGAGCGACTATTCGATCCTCGAGCCGATCCTCCGCGCACACGGTGTGGCTTGGGCGACACCCGGCCTCAAGGTTGCGAGCCTCGACCATGCGATGTGGTGGCATCGCGATGCGCGGGTCGACGAGTGGTTGCTGTACACGCAGGAGTCGCCGTCGGCGAGCGGGGGTCGCGGTCTCTCGCTCGGCCGCATCTACACTCGCGAGGGCGTGCTGGTGGCGAGCGTTGCGCAAGAGGGCATGGTGCGCGTGCCCGAATCGGGCGGGATGCATTCGCCTGAATAGATGCTGTGGAATCCGGCAGCGCCACCGCGCCGTGGCACACAATGGGCATCAGGCGCGCGTGTGACGCGAGCGAAGCGGATGAAGGAGCTCAGGCGATGACCGATCCCACCGATCTCACACGACGCACCATCCTCACGCTCGGCTCCGCCGGAGCCGTCGGCGGCGCCCTCGCGCTGGCCGGCTGCGCAGCGGATGCCCCGACCGACACCGCTTCACCTTCGACGACTCCCGATCCCTCGATCACCGACGAACCGCCGACCGAGCCGAGCACCGCACCCGATGCTCCGCCGGCCGGTGAAGACATCGCCGCGGTCGCCGACGTGCCCGTCGGCGGCAGCATCGACGCGAAGATCAACGGTGCGCCTGCACTCATCGCCCAGCCGACGGCCGGGCAGGTCGTGGCGTTCAGCGCGATCTGCACGCACCAGCAGTGCGTCGTCGCGGCAGCGGCATCCGAGTTCCACTGCCCCTGCCATGGCTCGATGTTCGATGCCGCGACGGGCGACGTGATCCAGGGACCCGCACTCGAGCCCCTCACGGCCATCCCGGTCGCGATTTCGGGCGACCGCATCGTCGCGGCGTCCTGACATGGACGGAGTCGACTACACGTTCGCAGGACTCCCATTGCACGTGTTGCTCGTGCACGCCGTCGTCGTGCTGACGCCGTTGCTCGGCCTGGTACTCATCGTGGTCGCGGTGTGGCCTGCCGCCAGGCGAGTGCTGTGGTTGCCGGCACTCATCGGCGCGGTGCTGCTGCTCCCCCTCGGTCTCGTCACGGTCGAAGCCGGCAAGTGGCTGGAACAGCGAGTGCCGTCGGCGCCGCTCATCCAGGAGCACACCGCCCAAGGCGAGGGAATCGTGCCGTGGCTGATCGCCCTGCTCGTGCTCGCATTCGTCGTCGCGGCGTGGGCGGTCGTCGAGCGCCGCTCGGCTCGTCGCAGCGCTGCAGAGCAGGGAGCCGGCATCGGCCGCGGCATCCGCCTCATCGTCGGAATCGCGCTGACCATCGCGGCGCTCGTCATCGCGGCAGGCTCCACCTGGACGCTCGTGCAGATCGCAGAGGCGGGTAGTCGAGCCGTCTGGGAGGGCTCGTTCAGCGACGAACCGCTCGGCGACTGAGTCAGCGGCGGCGGAAGCCGATCGGGTCGCCGACGTACGGCTCCCAAGCCGCACGCTCGGCATTGCTGATGCGCCGCGGTCGCTCGGATGCTGCGTCGACGAGTACGACCGTCGTAACGGCGCGGGTGTACAGCGTGCGGGGCTCGACGCCGGTCGGCGAGTACACCTCGTAGCAGACGTCGAGGCTCGCCCCGCCCATATTGCCGATCCAGAGTTCGATGTCGACGGGTTGGCGCTGATAGGGGATCGGCTCGAGGTACTCCACCTCCTGCCGTGCGATGAGCGTGATCGTGTTGGAACCGGGCGTGGCGTCGAGCACCGCCGTCGACGCGCCGACCGCGTGCTCGGGTGTGTCGTCGTTCACCCAGAAGGCCTGGATGCGAGCCTCTTCGAGCAAACCCAGCATTCGGGCGTTGTTCACGTGCCCGTAGGCGTCGAGATCACTCCAGCGCAACAGGGTCGGCACGTGCAGGCGCATGTCAGTCTCGTGTGAGCTTGCGGTACGCCGAGCGGTGCGGCTTGGCCGCGTCGGGGCCGAGCCGCTCGATCTTGTTCTGCTCGTACGACTCGAAGTTGCCCTCGAACCAGTACCAGTTCGCCGGGTCGTCTTCGGTGCCCTCGTACGAGAGGATGTGGGTCGCGATGCGGTCGAGGAACCAACGGTCGTGGGTGATCACCACCGCGCAGCCGGGGAACTCGAGGAGGGCGTTCTCGAGGCTCGACAGCGTTTCGACGTCGAGGTCGTTGGTCGGTTCGTCGAGAAGCAGGAGGTTTCCGCCCTGCTTCAGGGTGAGTGCCAGGTTCAGTCGGTTGCGCTCACCACCGGAGAGCACCCCCGCCTTCTTCTGCTGGTCGGGGCCCTTGAATCCGAATTGCGAGACGTAAGCCCGCGACGGGATCTCGGTCTTGCCCACGATGATGTAGTCGAGCCCGTCTGAGACGACCTCCCACAGGTTCTTGTTCGGGTCGATTCCGCCTCGGCTCTGGTCGACGTAGGAGATGTCGACGGTCTCGCCGATCTTCAGTTCGCCACCGTCGAGCGGCTCGAGTCCGACGATGGTCTTGAACAGCGTCGTCTTGCCGACACCGTTCGGACCGATGATGCCGACGATGCCGTTGCGCGGCAGGCTGAAGCTCAGGTTGTCGATCAGGATGCGTTCTCCGAAGCCCTTGCGGAGCTTCTTCGCCTCGATCACCTGCGCGCCGAGACGCGGACCGACGGGGATCACGATCTCTTCGAAGTCGAGTTTGCGAGTGCGCTCGGCCTCGGTCGCCATCTCTTCGTAGCGGGCAAGACGTGCCTTCGACTTCGCCTGGCGGCCCTTCGCGTTGGAACGAACCCATTCGAGCTCTTCGGAGAGGCGCTTGGCGAGCTTCTGGTCTTTCTTGCCCTGCACCTGCAGGCGTTCCTGCTTCTTCTCGAGGTAGACCGAGTAGTTGCCCTCGTAGGCGTAAAGGCGACCGCGGTCGACCTCGCAGATCCACTCGGCGACGTGGTCGAGGAAGTACCGGTCGTGGGTGACGGCGAGCACAGCGCCGGGGTACTTCGCGAGGTGCTGCTCGAGCCAGAGCACGCTCTCGGCATCGAGGTGGTTCGTGGGCTCGTCGAGGAGCAACAGGTCCGGCTTCTGCAGCAACAGCTTGCAGAGCGCGACACGGCGCTTCTCACCGCCCGAGAGCACGGAGACCTGCTCGTCGCCCGGTGGGCAACGAAGGGCATCCATGGCCTGCTCGAGCTGCGAGTCGAGGTCCCACGCATCGGCGGCGTCGATGGCCTCTTGGAGGGTGCCCATCTCGGCGAGGAGCGCGTCGAAGTCGGCGTCGGGGTCTGCCATCGCGAGCGAGATCTCGTTGAAGCGGTCGAGCTTCGCCTTGATCGGGCCGACTCCCTCTTGCACGTTCTCGAGCACCGTCTTGGTCTCATCGAGCACCGGCTCCTGCATGAGGATGCCGACGGAGTAACCCGGGCTCAGCCGCGCCTCGCCGTTCGAGGGCTGGTCGAGGCCCGCCATGATCTTCAGGATCGTGGACTTACCGGCGCCGTTCGGGCCGACCACGCCGATCTTCGCGCCGGGCAGGAATGCCATCGTCACGTCGTCGAGGATGAGCTTGTCGCCGACCGCTTTGCGGGCGCGAACCATCGAGTAAATGTATTCAGCCATATCGCCTACCAGTCTATGGGGCGGGTCTGGCCGACGAGACAGCCGCCGGCGCCGAGCGGCGGGCGCACCGCGCCGTGGTATCCGCCCGATGCCGGGCCGTACTGCCCGACGAGGCATTCGCCCTGGAACAGCACCGAGAACTGCACCGAGTCGGTTGGCTTTCCCTCGGTTGTCACGTCGCTCGTGACTTGCATCTGCGCCTTGTCGAATCCGGCCGCGGCGAGCGCGTCGATGAAGTCACGGCCACCAGCGGCACCGTTCGCGGCGACGACGCCCGCGTTCACCCAGTCGAAGAACCCCAGGTTCTCAGCGGCCGACAGTTCTGGCCGGAACTCGGGTGCCGTCGGCGTCGGCGCACTGGACTCCGAGGGTGTCGGCCGAGCCGTCGAGGGGGCCGTGGGCTGCGGATCTCCGGTCGTGCAACCGGCGGTGCCTGCGATGATCGCGACAGCCGCGAGCGCCACAGCCGCGGATGTGCCGAAGCGCCGTCTCATCGTTCCCCTCACCGGCGGTGCCGACCGCCCGAGCAGAGTCTATGCGTTCGCGTTCGACCGTTGCCCGGGCGGCCCGCCGTGCGGCGTCCGCTCGATCGATCAGACGGTGGCCATCGCTTCGTCGAGTTCAGCAGGTTCAGCGACGTCGTCGCTCGCGTCGTCGTGGCCCTCATCGGACGTTGCAACGTCGGGCCACGCCGATACGGCGTGCTCGACGTCTTCCGCCGCACCGAACGCGTCGGCCGCATCGGCACCACCCGACGAAGCGTCGTCGGCCGCGGCATCCGCTGGGCGCACGGAGCGCACCTTCGCGTAGGACGTGACGCACCAGGCGAGGTCGTGTCCGATCGAATCCGCCTCGATCTCGACCGCGGTGCCCGACCTCTCGCCGGTTTCCCATGCACGCAGCCGGAGCCGCCCGCGCACGATCAGCCGTTCCCCTTTGCGGATCGACAGCTTCGCATTCGCTGCGAGCTGCCGGAACGCCGAGACGGTGTACCAGTTCGTCTCGCCGTCTTCCCACGTGCCCTTCGCACGGTCGAAGACTCGCCTGGTCGATGCCAGACGGAAGGACGTGATGGCGAGGCCCCCGTTGGTGACGGTGTGTTTGGGATCGGTTCCCACGACGCCGGTCACGGTGATGATGTCGGTCATGTGCTGCACTCCTCAGTCGGATGCCGCCGCGAGTCGACGGCACGCGGCTCCGAGGTGCGCTCGTGCCGGGATCGTCACCCCGGAGCCGCGAGCACCAGCATCACGCCCCTGCCGAAGCATCCGATGCCCTCATCGACGACCGGTGCAGAAGCAGCGGGTACCGGCGGTTGTGGAGGACGAGTGACCCCGGATGACGATGTCGGGCGGCACCGGCAGGACCAGCGCGGCGCATCGCCATAGAGTTGCAGCATGAGCTATGTCGCCCTCCCCGAACGCTATGAACGGATGCAGTACAACCGCGTCGGCCGCAGTGGCCTGAAACTGCCTGCCCTTTCACTCGGCCTCTGGCACAACTTCGGTCATGAGCGCCCCTACGACACGCAGCGCGCAATCGTGCGACGCGCGTTCGACCTCGGCATCACGCACTTCGACCTCGCGAACAACTACGGGCCGCCCGCCGGGAGCGCCGAGGAGAACTTCGGGCGCATTCTCGCCGACGATCTCGCCCCCTACCGCGACGAGCTCATCATCTCGTCGAAGGCGGGGTACGACATGTGGCCCGGTCCGTACGGTGATTTCGGTTCGCGCAAGTATCTGCTCGCCTCGCTCGACCAGAGCCTCGGGCGCCTCGGCCTCGATTACGTCGACATCTTCTACTCGCACCGGCCCGACCCCGAGACGCCCATCGAAGAGACGATGGGCGCCCTCGCCACCGCGGTGCGCCAAGGCAAGGCGCTCTACGCGGGCATCTCGAACTACGACCCCGCTCAAACTCGTGCGGCCGCCGCTGCTCTGGCCGCCGAAGGCGTACCACTGCTCATCCACCAGCCGCGCTACTCGATGTTCGACCGACACATCGAAGACGGTCTCTTCCCGGCGCTCGAAGAGGTCGGCGCCGCGAGCATCGTCTTCTCACCGCTCGCGCAAGGGCTGCTCACCGATCGTTACCTGAACGGTGACGTGCCCGCGGATTCGCGGGCCGCAACCAGCCGATTCCTCTCCGCCGATCGCATCAGCTCCGACTACCTCGAGCGCGCGCGCGCGCTCGACGCGATCGCGAAAGACCGCGGCCAGACCCTCGCCCAACTCGCGCTCTCATGGGTACTCCGCCAGCCGCTCGTGGCAAGCGCGCTGATCGGCGCCTCGAGCGTCGCCCAGCTCGAACAGAACGTGGCAGCGCTCGATGCCGCGCCGCTCACCGATGAGGAGATCGAGCGCATCGAGCCGCTCGCGGCCCACGGCACCGCGCTCGGCTGAGCCGGCAGCACCGATCGGATGTCGGTGGCCCTCCGTACTCTCGTGACATACACCAGCAGGGCCGGCTGCGTCACGAGAGGAACGACATGTCCGCCATCGCCATGAACGCCGCGCGCACGCGCGAACCGTTCCCCATCGATGTACCCGGCCTGCTCATCTCGCCGGCCGCTCCGGGCCTGTGGCGCGTCACTCGCCCGCACGGCCCGGTGCTCGGTCACATCGAGCAGCGCGGTGCGGGCACCGAGACGCGCTTCGGGGCGAAGCGGTCGGTTGCCGGCGGCATCCGCTCGATCGACCTCGGCGAGTTCTGGTCGTCGCGAGACGCTGCCGAGCTGTTCCGGTGACCGGGCCGCGAGTGAATTCGGGCACGCCGCCCGTGCTCGCCCGGCACGACAGCAACGCGCGGTAGCCTGCCGCCATGCAGTGGTGGAATGATCTCGTCTCCTGGCTCGGCTCGGCAGCGGCACGACCCGCGGTCTTCTCGGCCGCCGTGCTGTTCCTGGCGGTGCTCGCCGCCGGACTCCTCGCGGTGTGGATCGCCAGTATCGCGATCAAGCGGCTCGTCACGCAGCGCGACCGTGAGGCCAAGGCGACCGCGATCGCCGCGCTCGTCGACGCCGCGACCGAGGCCTCCGTCTGGAACTCGCTCACTCCTCAAGAACAGGTGCTCGTCGATCGCGCCGTCGGCCAGGCCGACATCATCGTGCGCCTGCTCCCGATCCGCGGGTCGGATGTCGCAGCGAACTGGGCTTCCCACCAATTGCATGAGCTCAAGCGCGCATCGGCGACGTTCGGTTACCAACTCGATCCCGCTGTAGTGGAGTTCCGCGATCGACTGCTCGAATGGCAGCGTCACCCGTCGCGCACGCGCCGGCAGTTCCAGAACGACCTCGCACGGTGGCGCACGCAGCGTCAAGATCCAGATCAAGCCGCTGTCGAGCAGCAAGACGCGTGGGTGGCCGAACAGCACCAGCAGCGCTACCAGGGCAGCGTCAATCTCGCCGAGCCGAGTTCGCCCACCGCCACGGCGAACACCGCGCCCACACCGACGCTGCAGACCGAGCCACTGCGCTGATCTAGTGCTCAGCTGAGTCGCGGCTCCGGCCGATTCGGCTCAGCTCGAGTGACTGATCAACGCCACCAGTCATCGAACATCGACACGGGCACCGTGCGCTTGTGCCGGGTCTGCAAGAATCTGGCCTCGATGCGTTCGGCGATCGCCTCGTCGATGTCGTGGCCTTCGAGGAACGCGTCGATGTCGATGTAGCTCAGCCCGAGGTTCGCTTCGTCGGACTGCCCCGGGTTCGCATCGAGCAGGTCGGCGGTCGGCGCCTTCAGATACAGACGCTCGGGCGCGCCGAGATGCTCGAGCAGCGCACGGCCCTGCCGCTTCGTGAGCCCGGTCAACGGCAGGATGTCGGCGCCACCGTCGCCGAACTTCGTGAAGAAACCGGTGACGGCCTCCGCAGCATGGTCGGTGCCGACCACGAGAAGCCTGTGCTCTCCCGCCAGCGCGTATTGCGCCACCATCCGCAGTCGAGCCTTGACGTTGCCCTTGCCGAAGTCGCTGAGGGGCGCCTGCGTCGCCGCCTCGTAGTCTGATGCGAGTCCGTCGACACCACCCTTGATGTTGAACACCACGGCCTCTTGCGGGTCGATGAACTCGAGCGCGAGTTGCGCATCGTCTTCATCTCGCTGCACACCGTAGGGCAATCGCGCCGCGACGAAGCGTGCAGGAGTCCCCTCGGAGACGAGTTCATCGACGGCCAGGCGGCACAGCCGGCCTGCCAGTGTCGAATCCTGTCCCCCGCTGATGCCGAGGATGAAGCCGCCTGCGCCGGTCGAGCGCAGGTAGGACTTCAGGAAGTCGATGCGCGCACGCACCTGCTCTGCCGGTTCGATGACCGGGACGACGTTGAGTTCGGCGATGATTCGCGACTGCAGCTCTCGCATTCCACGACGATACCGCTGAGATGTTTCCTGGATGCAAACAGGCGCGGCCGCGTCATCGCGCGGATGCCACCGGGCCTCCGCTAACATCGCGGCAAGTGCAACGCTGCCGGCCTTGACGAAGTTGCGGACTGACGGGAGTTCGGATGGATATCTCGATCGGAACCATGGTGCTCGTGCCGGCGATCGCCGTTGCCGCACCACTGCTCGTGCGGGTGATCGGACGCTGGGTCGTGATCCCGCTCGTCGTCTTCGAGATCCTGCTCGGACTCGCACTCGGACCTGCAGTCCTCGGCTGGGTGGTGCCCGATGCGTTCATCGGCCAGCTCGCCGACTTCGGCCTCGCGATGCTGTTCTTCCTCGCGGGCAATGAGGTCGACTTCCGTTCGATCCGCGGACGCCCCCTGAGCCGTGCCGCCATCGGCTGGATCATCTCACTCGCCGCGGGCATCGGGATCGCCGCGGTGCTGGTGGCCGAGCTCCCCGCGGCAGCCTTCATCGGCATCGCCCTGACCTCGACGGCGCTCGGCACGATCATGCCGGTGCTTCGTGATTCGGGCGATCTCGGCACCCCGTTCGGCATCGGGGTCATCGCGCTCGGCGCAGTGGGTGAGTTCGGGCCGCTGCTCGCGATCTCGATCTTCCTCAGCGGGCGCACTCCGTTGCTCGCCACGATCGTGCTCCTCACCTTCGCGGTCATCGCCGGCATCGCCATCTGGCTGGCCGCGAAGGGTGTGGGCAAGCGGATGCATCGGGTGATCACCGCGACGCTCCACACGAGCGGGCAGTTCGCGGTGCGGCTCGTCATCTTCGTGTTGCTCGCGCTCGTGGCGCTCAGCATCGTGCTCGACCTCGACATGCTCCTCGGCGCATTCACCGCCGGCGTGATCTACCGCTTGCTCATGACCGGCGCGCCCGAGCGCGACGCAGAGATCGTCGAGACGAAGCTCGAAGCCGTCGGCTACGGCTTCCTCGTGCCCGTGTTCTTCATCAACACGGGCGTGACGTTCGACCTCGAGGCGCTCTTCGCCGACGTCCGCACGACGGCACTTCTCCCCATCTTCCTGGTGCTGATGCTGATCGTGCGCGGACTGCCCTCGCTTCTCGCCGCACCGAAGGGCTCGAGTCGGCGCGACCTCGCGGCGACCGCACTCTTCGGCGCCACCGGTCTGCCGATCATCGTCGCGGTCACGGCCATCGGAGTCGACAACGGCGACCTGCCGAGCGGTACCGCCGCGGCCCTCGTGGGGGCGGGGATGGCGTCGGTGCTGCTGTTCCCGCTCATCGCACTCACGATTCGCAAGGGCCGGACTGATGCCGCCGCGAAGCAGCCGGACGACGATCCGTACTTGCCCGTCGAGGGGTGACCCGGCCTGCCCCGGTATGCTTGACACCGTCGCCCCCGTAGCTCAGCGGATAGAGCAGGAGCCTTCTAATCTCTTGGTCGCAGGTTCAATTCCTGCCGGGGGCACTGAATCCGGGCCCTGGAGTCGTAACTGCGTCGACGGGTCGTCCATCTCGGCTTCCGTCGCCGCCAGAGGCGCTGACCGTCAGCGTCGGAGCGCCCCGGTAGACTCACCGCATGGCTTCCTCGAGTGACCGATTGGTCTGGATCGACTGTGAAATGACCGGACTCGACCTCGAGGTCGACGAACTCGTCGAAATCGCCGTCGTCATCACCGATTACGAACTGAACCCCGTCGATGCGGGGCTCAGCATCGTCATCAAGCCCGATCCGAGCGCGCTCGAGTTGATGGGCGAGTTCGTCCGAACCATGCACACTCAATCCGGACTCATCGAAGAGATCCCGAACGGCGTGAGCGTCGCAGAGGCGGAGTACGAAGTACTCGAGTACGTGCTGAAGCATGTACCCGAAGAACAGAAAGCACCCCTCGCGGGCAACTCGATCGGCACCGACCGCGCTTTCCTTCTGAAGTTCATGCCTCGCCTCGATGCGCACCTGCACTACCGCAGTGTCGACGTCTCCTCGATCAAGGAACTCGCCAAGCGCTGGTTCCCCCGCGCGTACTTCAACTCACCACAGAAACACGGCGGACACCGGGCGCTCGCCGACATCCTCGAATCGATCCGCGAACTGCATTACTACCGGCGCGCGGTCTTCGTCGCCGAACCCGGCCCATCGACCCAAGAACTCCAGACCCTTGCGGCGACCGTCGTGGACGAGTTCGACGCCAAGGTGTAGTAGTCTCTTTGAGTTGCCAGATCGCTTCGGCGGTCGACACATGGTGGGTATAGCTCAGTTGGCAGAGCGCCTGGTTGTGGTCCAGGAGGTCGCGGGTTCAAGCCCCGTTACTCACCCCATGTGCTCCTGGTAGTCATGAGATGCCAGGAGCCTTCACCCGCTCCGAACGGAGTTGCTCGTGGAACTCGATGCCGAGGCGTTCGAAGCTCTCGTCGTCGATGAGCTCGACCAATTGCCCGACGACATGGTCGACGGCCTCGAGAACGTCGTCTTCGTCGTCGAAGACCGCCCCGAAGACGGCTCGCTCGACCTGCTCGGCCTCTACGACGGGTGGGCGCTGACCGAACGCGACCGGTACGGATTCGGTGAGATGCCCGACCGCATCATCCTCTACCGCGAGCCGTTGCTTTCGATCTCAGACGACGAAGATGAACTCCGTGAAGAGATCCACGTCACGCTCGTACACGAGATCGCCCACTTCTACGGCATCGACGACGCTCGCCTGCACGAACTCGGCTGGGCCTGAGTCCGACGCGTCGCTCCACCGGCCGCCCCGGCCGCTCGGGGGCATCGAAGCGGCGCTCAGGGCGCTGACGGGCCACCCGGGGCATTGACGCGCCGCTCGACTGGCCGCTACTGTATCGACTGATCACTTCTGAATCGTTTCATCACCAGATTCACTCCACACGTTGAGCACATCAAAGATGATTGGCCCGCATTGATCAACGCGCTTTCGGCACGCACGCCCGTCCGCCTCCTCACTCTCGCAACCCTGACCGGGGCACTCGTCCTCACCCCCACCGCTCCCGCGCCGGCCGCCGAGACGACCGCACCCACTTCGTGCGACGCGGCCGCCACGGCCGACGGCCAGGCGCCGGTACTGCAACTCGAACTCCCTGCCAACGCTTCATGGCCGGGCGCCGTGCCCGACTACACGTTCAATGCACTTCAATCCGCCGAACACGGCTTCGACCGCGTGGGGTATTGCCTCGAGACGACGAGCGGCACAGGCACGCAGTGGGCCTGGTCCGGTATGGACGCCTTCACCGCAGATCCTTCGCTGCTCGGCCTTCATACGATCCCGGGCCAGATGACGCAGCAGCGCGTGAACGACTTGGATGTCGCCTCGAACGTCGCCGGCGTCGCGACGGGTGAAGGTATGACGGGGTGGATCGAACACTGGCCGAACACCTACGAGCGTTACCGCAGCGGGCAAGTACAGGGCGCGACGAACGGCGCGTACGACGCCGACGACCAGCCGACCGTCGGGTGGTACGGCTCGTTCCAGATCCACCGAGTGAACACCGAACCGGGCGATGCCCAGACCCCGAGCACCGTGATGGCGCTCAACGGGTTCACCTCGCCGGGAACGCTGGACATCGGGTTCGGAGACGCACCCCGAGGCGGCACGGCGGAGTCGGATTGGACCTTCGCCCGCAATGCGGATTCGTTCACGAGCCGAACGCTCACGGTCTACACACGCTCTGCGGTCGTCGAGCTGAGCAACGCTCCGCAAGATCGGCAGCTCTTCCCGCGCGATGCCGACAACGGTGCGAACGTGATCGTCGCCGGTACCTCGGATGCCGTGGTCGAGAACGTCCGTCTCTCGGTCACGAGTGCCGGAGAGACGACGACGCAGGCGAGTTCGGACTCGTCGTTCTCGTTCGACACGCGCATCACGGCGGGCCTCCACGATTACGAATTCCACTTGGAGACCCAGATCGACGGCATCTGGCGCACCAGCGGCCGGTGGACCCATGTCGTCGCCGGCGACGTCTTCGTGATTCAAGGACAATCCAACTCGGAGTCCGCCGCGTGGCAGGACGGATCGGATTCGAGCACCGGCAATCAGTCGCCATGGGTGCGGACTTACGGCACGACGTCATGGCACCCCGACACCTCACGAGGCAGCCGTGCATGGCAATACGCCTACGGTGACATGACCTCCGCGAACAAGAACCAGGTCACCAATGTCGGCATGGTCGGCCAGTGGGGCATGCGCATGGGTGGCCTGCTCTCGCAAGAGCTTCAGGTTCCGGTTGCGATCATCAATGGCGCACACGGCGGGCAGCCGATCCACGTGTTCCAGCGCAACGATTCCGACCCGGATGACATCGGAACGAACTACGGCCGTTTACGGCAGCGCCTGGAATCAGCTGGGGTCCTCGATGACGTCAAGGCGGTGCTCTGGTACCAGGGCGAGTCGGACAACGGCGATACGGCTCGTCATATCGACGGCTTCACGAATCTGCTCGAAGACTGGCGAAGCGAGTTCGGCTCCAACATCCGCGGCGGCGCGCACTACTACGCCTACCAGCTCCGAACATCGTGCAACGGCGCGGGAAACGCGGCCCGCGGCGACGATATCGCCCTGCGCGAAGCGCAACGGAACCTTTCGCGGACGCATGGCGTGACCGTGCTCTCCACGACGGGGGCACCCGTCCATGACGGTTGCCACTTCGGATACGAAGGTGGCTACCAGATGTTCGGCGATCAGGCGGCGGCCGTGCTCCTCCGCGACCTCTACGGCGGGCCGAGCGCCGGCGTTGCCGCACCGAACCCGATCGCCGCAGCAGCAACGGCAGCGTCGAGCACGGAGTTCACCATCCAGCTCGACTCCGCCACCGATCCGTTGACCATCGACGCGAACATCACCTCGACAGGTGACTTCGTGGTGAACGGGTCATCGGCCAAGGTGACGAACGTGAGCTACCACGAGGGAGGAAAGCTGCTCGTGACACTGACCGGTGCCATCGGCGCGAATGCGACGGTGAGCTATCTGTCGCACTACGGCGCCGGCCCGATGATTCGCACCTCGAACGATGTCGGGCTGCTGGCGTTCGACCGACTCCCGGTCGCGGTCGGGAAAGCTGCGCCCGAGCTCGTGACGTCGATTCCGAATGCGGTGGCCGGGGTCGAGCACTCGGTTCGACTCGGCGCCACCGGCTCCGAATCCGCGCGATACACGGTGACGGAGGGCTCTCTCCCAGCGGGGTTCGTGCTCGACGCCACGAGCGGCGAGCTCGCGGGCGAATCCGAGGTCGCCACCACGGCAACCTTCACGGTTCGGATGGATTCCGCGACGGGCTCGAGCAGCCGAGCGCTCACGTTCGAGATCACTCCGGGTCCGATCACCGAGATCACCCTCTCAGCGGTCTCACTCTCGGCCACGGTGGGCGACTCCGTGGAGATCACCGTCTCGGGTGAGGACGCGTTCGGGAATCACGACGATGTGACATCCGAGGTGATCTTGACGAGTGATCAACCAGGCGACGTCATCTCGGGCAACCGAGTGACATTCACCCATGCGAGCGCGCACACGATCACCGCGACCGTGGGTGCGGTGTCGGCATCGGTCACGATCGAAGTCTCACCGGCGGCCACCGGCGGCAACGGAGGAGGAAACCCGCCCGGCGACACGGAGGGTGGCGGCGGCGGCGCGTCGAACGATCCCAACTCCGCGGGCGGGCTCGCCGCCACCGGCGTCGATCCAGGCATCGGCGTCGTCCTGGTGATGTTCCTCACCGTGCTCGGCGCACTCGCCGTGTTTCGTGGTCGACGTACGCAGCGCCGCACCGAGTAGTCGGGTCGTCCTGGGCATGAACGCGGCCGGGTTACGCTGATTCCATGAGCATCACCCCCGGCCGCATCGTGGGCATCGCCGTCGGCGCGATCGCGATCCTCGGCATCGGGGTCTACGGTCCGGCGATGCTCCTCGGTCCGCTCCCGGCCGTGAGTGTCACGGTCGATGACACCACTGCAGCGGCATCCGCTGTGGGCTCGCCCACCGCGATCTCGCTTCCCACCGCGGGCGCGAGCGCGATCGCCGTCCTCGCTGACGACGGCGCGCCGACGACGCTCGCCGTCGCAGGCGACACGGCCGCGGTTCCGATCGGCAGCGCCGCAAAACTCATCGCCGTGCTCGCGACCCTCGACTCCCTACCGCTGCCCGCAGACGGCGGTGCCGGCCCGGCCATCAACATCGGACCCGAGGACTACACCGACTACCTCCGCTACGTCGCGGAGGACTCGCGCACCCTGCAGGTCTCGCCCGGCGAGAGCTGGACGGAGCGAGACGTCGTGCGTGCAGTGCTGCTCGCATCGAGCAACAACCACGCCGACACGCTCGTGCGCTGGGCGTTCGGCGGCGTCAACCCCTATGTCAAGGCGGCCAATGCCTGGCTCGCCGAGCAAGGCTTCACCGAGACCCGGGTCGCCGATGCGACGGGCCTGTCGGGCGACAATGTCGGCACCGCCGAAGAACTCACCCGCCTCGCGGCGCTGGCACTGGCCGACCCGGCGATCGCGGCGATATACGACACGGTGGAGTCCCCAGCGGTCGCCGGGGCGCGAAACGTGCCAGACGTGGTCGCCCACCTCGGCGACACGGGAGTGCGCGCCCTCGCCCGCAGCTACACCGACCAGGCGGGCCTGACCTTCCTCTTCGCAACCGAGATCCCGGGCGCGGAAAGCGAACCCCCACATCGCCTCGTCGGAGCGATGTCGCTCATGCCCGACTACGAGACGCTCGACGCAGCCGTCCGTACGGCGGTTGAATCGAGCGCGCTCACCGCGCAGCCCGTCGAAGTCATCACCGCCGGCACGCCCTACGCGAGTGTCGAAGCGGCCTGGGGAGACCGAGCCGAGCTCGTCGCCACCGTGAGCCAGACGGATGTCTCGTGGGGCAACCCGGGCGGCGAGGCATCCGTCGCCGTCGAAGCCTTCACGACCGCGTCGGCGGGCCGTGACGTCGGCAGAGTGGTCGTGGCCGCTGCCAGCGGGGATCTCGGCTCGCCGCTCGAGTTGACGAGCGACATCGGCGATCCGGGTCCGCTCTGGCGACTCATGAATCCGGCTGCGCTCATCGGGGCGTTCTTCGCCGATCAGCAGGGCTGAACCGAGGACCGAGACGAAGGCTGAACGGGTGGGCGCGCAGCCTCCCGCGTGCGGTACGTTCAGTCGTTCTCGTCGTCGGACTCGACCGGGTCGGAGTCATCCGCATCGAAGCGGAACTGCACTCGCACCTGTCCGTTGACCTCGCGCTCGTCGACCGCGTCATACCAGAACAGCGACTCGAGACCGTCGACGGCGGCGACCATGCCGACGCGCTGTTCGGGCTTGCCGCCCACGAGGATGCGCTGCTCGAACTCGCCCTCGAGTGGACCGTCGAGGAACTCCGCGACATATTGGGCGCCTGTCGTGTCTGTGCTCATGTGACTACCGTAGCGCTCGGTCGCACCAAGGGGCAGGGCGCCGCGCGAGGGCGCCGGCTCAGACGTCGACGACGCGAACCCGGAGATCGGCGCGACGCGCGGGTCCTGTACGCGCGACGTATCGGCGCCACTGCCGTTCCCAGAGTTCCCAATACGGATCGAATGCACCGTCGTCTCGTGCCAGCGCCCTGCGTTTGCGCACTCGTGCAGAGGCCTCCACCCAGACATGCACCGCGTCGACCCGCGCAACGGCCGCGAACGCGCCGCACCCCTCGATGACCAGCGTGTTGCCGGGATCGCTCGACTCGATCGGACCCGGACGATCCGTCGCCCAGTCCCATTGCCGCCACTGCCCCACCATGCCTCTCCCCCGGCGGGCGATGAGGGTGTGCGACAACTCGGTGCCGGCCCGTTCGAGCCCGGTCCAGCCGCGGTAGGCGTCGTCGAGACGAACGAGGTCGGGCGTTCGACCGGGCCAGGCCCGCAGGATCGCGTCGGCGAGCGTGCTCTTGCCGGAGCCGCTGGGTCCGTCGATCGCGATGATCTGCGATCGCCCCGTGCGTACCCGAGTGAGCACGGCCCGAACGGCGGATGCCGCGGGGCCGACCTCGACACTCGAGCGATCGGTCACGACCACACCGGGTGAAAAGTACCGGCCCAGATGGCCGCGCCGATCGCGAGCGCGGCGATGCCGACGGAGAGTGCGAGGAGCGCCGCGTCCGACCAACCGACACGGGAGACGCGCGCCCAGGTGCGCGGTCGGTCGGACCCGAAGCCGCGTGCCTCCATCGCGGTCGCGAGTTTGCTTCCCCGCCGAATGGCGAGCACGAGCAGCGCGAAGGCCATGGTCGCGAACCGGCGGATGGCCCCATGATCGCCGATGCCGCGCGCGCGGCGCGACAACGCCATCGCCCGCCAATCCTCGATGAACAGGCCGACGAGGCGTGCTCCCGCGAGTGCGCCCAGCACGAACCTGCTCGGCAGGCGAGCGATCTGTGCGAGCCCGTCGGCGAGCTCGGTCGGGTCGACGTTCATGAACAGCAGCACCGCCGGCAATCCGATCGCGAGTACGCGCACGGTGACGGCGATGGCGAGTTCGATGGAGCCGTCGGTGACCCGCGCCAGCCAGAACGACCAGTACTCGGTGCCCTCGGGCCGCCCGTACAACAGCATGCTGAGACCGGCGATCGGTGCCGCGATGAGGATCGGCCAGGTGCGGGCCACGAGCACTTTCGGGGTCACACCGGCCATGGCGAACAGTGCGAGCTGCACGATGAGTGCGACCGCGGCGCTCACCCAATCGACGGTGAGGAGCAGTGGTGTGGTGAGGAGCATCGCCGCGGCGAGGCGGCTGACGGGGTTGACGCGATCGACGAGACGCAGTCGAGGTGCCGCGATCATGCCGCCGCCTCCACCCGAAGGGACTCCCGGCTGAGATCGAGATGCTGATCGCCGAGCGCCGCGAGATATGCCGCATCATGACTGATCGAGAGCAGGGTCACCCCGTCGTCGACCAGCCCCCTGAGCAGGCCGACGAGTTCGATCCAGGTGAGACGGTCTTGGCCGAAGGTCGGCTCGTCGAGGATGATGACGCGGGGCTGCGCGACGAGCGCGCACGCGACCGTGAGCCGACGTTGCTCACCGCCGGAGAGCGTGAACGGGTTCGCCTCGGCGAGCCGGTCGAGCCCCAAGCGTTCGAGCACCTCGCGAGTGCGCAGACGGGTCGTCGCCGCGTCGAGACCCAGCGCCCGCGGGGCGACCTCGAGTTCGCGCTGCACGGTGGAGGCGACGAACTGGTGCTCCGGCTCTTGAAACACGGTTCCGATGCGGGTGAGCAACTCGCGCGAGCGCCATCGGATCGGCTCGCTGCGCAGCCCGCTCGCGAGTTCCGCTGACGCGCGCACGTGACCGGCGATCGGTGCCAGAAGTCCGCCCATCGTGAGGGCGAGGGTCGACTTTCCGGCGCCGTTCGGCCCCGTGAGCACCGTTGACGAGGCTCTCGGCAATGACAACTCGAGCCCCGCTCGCACGACCGCATCGCTCCGGCGGCCGATCGCGAGGTCGATACCGGCGAGATCGAGAACGGATGCCGCAGCGGCGGGCCGCGCCGACGTCACCGTCGGCGGCGAGCCGGGCACCCAGACCCCGGCGGCGAGGAGGGCCTCGCGCTGCGTGTCGATGACGTGTCGGGGGTCGCCGTCGGCGATGATACGACCGTTCCTGCCGAGCACCACCACGCGGGCCACGAGGTCGATCCAGACATCGACACGATGCTCGACCACGACGAAGGTCGCTCCGGTGCGCTCGAGCGTGCGGTCGACCGCGAGGCATACCTCGCTCACCCCGTCGGGGTCGAGGTTCGCGGTCGGTTCGTCGAGGAGCAAGAGCCCTGGACGCATCGCGAGGGCACCGGCAAGCGCGAGGCGCTGCTTCTGCCCGCCGGAGAGCGAGCTGGTCGGGTGATCGAGTGGAAGGTCGAGCCCGACGTCGTCGAGCGCGCGACGCACACGCGGCCAGATCTCGTCTCGCGGCACTCCGAGGTTCTCGCAGCCGAAGGCGACGTCGTCACCGACGCGAGCGAGGATCACTTGCGAGTCGGGATCCTGCAGCACGAGGCTCGCGCGGCCCCGCACCGATGCCGGCCACTCGCCGTCGATGCGCAGCGAACCGGTCTCCTCGCCCTCCTCGGCTCCGCCGTGAACTCCGGCAAGGGCGTGAAGGAGCGTCGATTTGCCCGAACCCGATGGCCCGAGCAGCAGCACCCGCTCCCCCGGTTCGATACGAAGGTCGATGCCATCGAGCGCTGCGTCGCGCCTGCCGGCGTGGCGCCACCCCCACCCGCGCGCCTCCACGCGCGCGGGCCGGATGGCTTCGGAGTCGTGACCCACGTCAGACCCGCTGAGTCACGTCTTGACCCGCGGCGAAACGGCTGAGCGCCCCGGTGGTTGCGAGGCCCCGCACGATGAGCCAGCCGAGCAGCCCGGCCAGGACCGCGCCCGACACGACCACCGTCGCGAAATAGAGTCCCAGGAACTCGGCGGACTTCTGCAGATTGCCGGAGGTGAAGAGCTCGAGGCTCCAGGCCGCCGCGCCGGCCGCCGCACCGGCGAGCATGGCGGGCAACACACCGAACCGGCGGTAGGCGAGGATCGCGAACACCAGTTCGGCGCCGAGCCCCTGCGCCACGCCCGAGTAGATCGTCTCGATGCCCCACTGGTTGCCGATCAGGGCTGACACGACCGCGGCGAGCAGCTCGACGAAGAGGGCCGCACCCGGCTTGCGGATGATGAGTCCGCCGAGCACGCCGCCGATGAGCCAGATGCCCACGGCGATACCGCCGAGGCCCGGCGTGAGCGCATCGGCCGCACTGAACCATGCGTAACCGATGTTGTTCCAGAAGAGGAAAAGAAGCCCCGTCGCGACGCCGATCACGCTGGCGACGACGATGTCGACGACCCGCCAACGCAGATTGCGCGGCTTCGGAGCGGCCGGGGATGTGCTGGTTTCAGTTGCTGCAGTGTGCACTGTCGTGCCCTTTCGATTCGTGGAAAGAGGCACGGGAATTGAGATGTGATTGCCCTCCCTGCGCTGGCATTACCCAGATCAGGTTCGACGGTCGAAGGTTGAGAACCTTCCTCTCAGCCCGGCTCACCGGACTCCCGTGTTCGCTGACGAGTATACGCCGACGAGCACGGTGAGGGTCGACCGCGACCGCCGCGACGGTGGGCGTCTCAGCGCTTGAGCGCTCTGATCACCATGCGCAGCGCCTTGCCGGTGACCCACACGAGCGGGGTGGCGACGAGCAGCAGGCCGATGAGGTTCGGTTCGAAGCGAACGCCGCCATCGCGACCGACGTATGCGCCGAGCGGAATGGAGAGGCCACCGCCGCCACCGCCGCCCGCCTCGTCGCCCTTCTCGTCGGAGCCGCTGCCGGCACCGAAGC
Source organism: Agromyces sp. Y182 (assembly GCF_059445385.1). NCBI lineage: Bacteria > Bacillati > Actinomycetota > Actinomycetes > Micrococcales > Microbacteriaceae > Agromyces > Agromyces sp. Y182. Next base: position 757,309 of record NZ_JCAIUF010000002.1, read on the forward strand.
CGTAGTATCCGAGCGCCACCGGCACGAGGGTGGTGCCGTCGATCTCGACGACGTCACCGTAGGAGGTCTTCACGCCGACGCCGGCGACGCTCTCAGCCAGTTCCAGTACGAGTTCAGCCATGCCTGCAACGCTACCCGCGGATGCGCCGCTCAGCCACCCCTCTCACGATTCGCCCTCGAACGGGTTCATCGCAACGCACTCACTCACCGCCCGCATCCTTGCGTCGTGACGACTCGACACGATCGACCGCCGGGCGCACGAGCGAAGCCGGCCGCACTGCGCCTCGACCGAAACGAGCGGTCACCTCATCGATGGTGCGCTCGGCCTCGCGCCACTCCTCGTCGGGGTCCCACAACATCGCACCGGTACCCGACGGCCGTAGCTGTTCGGCTCGAACACCGATGAGACGGATGCGCGCACCATCGCCGGCGAGTTCACCGAGGGCCGCGGATGCCTCGTCGTAGATGCGGCGCGCGACATCCGTGGGCTCGCCCAGCGTGCGCGACCTGGTGACCGTGCGAAAGTCGCCGTAGCGGAGCTTCAACACGACCGTGCGGCCGAGCAGCCCCGCCTTGCGCAGCCGCACAGCGACGTCGTCGGAGAGCCGGAGGAGCTCGCGCCGCAACTGCTCGAGATCGGTGAGGTCGTAGCCGAACGTGACCTCGTGGCCGATGCTCTTCTCTTCACGGCCCGTGACGACGTCGCGCGCGTCGACGCCCATCGCGAGATGGCTGAGTTTGGCCGCGAGGGCCGGCCCGAGCGCACGTTCGAGCGCATCGACCGGCATGGCAGCGACATCGCCGACCGTGCGCAGCCCGATGCGCGTGAGCGACTCCTCGGTGACTCGCCCGACCCCCCAGAGCGCCGAGACCGGCAGCGGGTGCAGGAAATCGAGCGTGCGCTCGGCCGGCACCACGAGCATGCCGTCGGGCTTCGCCCTGCTCGACGCCACTTTCGCCACGAACTTCGTCGCCGCCACGCCGACCGAGCAGGTCAACCCGGTCTCGCGGTGCACCCGCTGCCGCAGGGTCCACGCGATCTCGGCCGGGCTGCCGTGCAGGCGTCGCGCGCCCGACACGTCGAGGAACGCCTCATCGATCGAGAGCTGCTCGACGAGCGGGGTGACCTCTTCGAAGATGGTCATCACCCGACGCGAGTACTCGGTGTAGCTCGCATAATCGCCCCGCAACACGATCGCGTTCGGGCAGCGCTGCAATGCGAGCGACATCGGCATCGCCGAGTTCACGCCGTACTTTCGGGCCTCGTAGCTCGCCGCAGAAACAACCCCACGCCCGGCGGTACCGCCGACCAGCACCGGCTTGCCGCGCAGATCGGGCCGCTTCAACAACTCGACCGACACGAAGAACGCATCCATGTCGACGTGCAGGATGGGTGTCGCCGAATCGTCGACCGGGCCGGTGGTGACCTGCCGCGACGAGCCGTCCTGCTTGCTCATGCTCCGAACCTAGCCCGTGCCACTGTCATCGGAAGCTCAGGGCCAGCGATGGAGCATCAGAAACCGAAGTCGCCACCACCACCGAAATCGCCACCGCCGAAGTCTCCGAAGCCGCCCTGGTCGGAACCAGAAGCGTCATAGCCACCGGCATCGGCGCCCGTGCCAGCACCGTTCTCGCCGCCCGAGTCGCCCCCGGTGTCCCCGCCGTCGGCGCCCGCCTCGAACGAGGCGGGGTCGGGCAGGAACGCCTGCGCGATCGCCGAACCGACCACCACACCCGCGATGGAGCCGAGCAGCGAGCCTGCGAACATACCGCCGAACGACGGCCCGCCCTGCTGGGCGCGGCCACCCGAGGCATCCGCCCGGTTGAAGGCACGTTCTACGCTGCCGGGAGCTCGAAGCTCGGCACGGGTCGCCGCCCGAGCCAGTGCGCCGGGCTCGTCGGAGACGAGTCGTTCACCGGCCGGTGCCTCTTCGGAGAGCGAGGCGAAGACCGCCGCTCTCTGCTCGGGAGTGAGCTTGGCGAATGCCTCGGCGTGCACCGTCTCGACCGACTCGGGCGGCGCCGTGCGCAGCAGGTAGCGGTATCGCTCGACGGCGACCTCGTCGTCACTCAGTCTGCGTGCAGAAGGAACCGGGCGCGCCGCAGGTTCGTCGGGGACGGTGCCGAACAGTCGGTCCAGGAATCCCATTTCGTGCTCCTCAATCGTTCAAAGGACGACCACTGTACGGCCGTCAGTATCGTGCGGGCTGTGAGTCGGTCTCGATACGCTCGCTGCGCTCGCTACTCGACCAGCGGTATGAGAACGCTCGCTACTCGACCGGCGGTATGAGAACGCTCGCTGCACGCGCTACTCGGCCACCGGAGTCGCGGCCCGCTCGAGCACGAGCTCGCGCACACGCGCCGCATCGGCCTTGCCCTGCATCGCCTTCATGACGGCGCCGATCACCGCACCGGCCGCCTGCACCTTGCCATCGCGGATCTTCGCGAGCACGTCGGGCTGCGAGGCGAGTGCCGCATCGATCGCCGCGATCAGCGCGCCATCATCGGAGACGACGGCGAGACCGCGCGCGTCGATGACCTGTTGCGGCGAGCCCTCGCCGGCGATGACGCCCTCGAGCACCTGGCGGGCCAGGCGATCGGTGAGCGTGCCGGAATCGACGAGCTGCGCGAGCTCGGCGACGTGCTCGGGCGACACGAGGCCCGTGGCATCCCGGTCGGCGGCGTTCGCGAGACGCGCGATCTCACCCGTCCACCACTTGCGCGCGGCAGCCGGGGTTGCGCCGGCGGCGACGGTCGCGGCGAGCTCGTTGAGCATGCCCGAGTTCGCCACGATCTGGAACTCGTCGTCGGTGAAGCCCCACTCGGCCTTCAGACGCCGGCGGCGCGCGGCGGGCGCCTCGGGCAGCGCGGCGCGCAATTCCTCGATCAGCTCCGCCGAGGGCACGACCGGCAGCAGGTCGGGCTCGGGGAAGTACCGGTAGTCGTCGGCGTCGGACTTCGGACGGCCGGCGCTCGTCGCACCCGTGTCTTCGTGCCAGTGACGCGTCTCTTGAGTGATCGTGCCGCCACCGGCGAGGATTGCGGCCTGACGCTGGATCTCGTAGCGCACCGCACGCTCGACCGACCGCATCGAGTTGACGTTCTTCGTCTCGGTGCGTGTGCCGAGCTTCTCCTGCCCGCGGGGGCGGAGCGAGACGTTCGCGTCGCAACGGAGGTTGCCGCGCTCCATGCGCGCCTCGGAGATGCCGAGCGAGAGCACGATGTCGCGGATCGTCGACACGTACGCCTTCGCGAGCGCAGGAGTGTCGGCTTCGCCGCCGAAGATCGGGCGCGTGACGATCTCGACGAGCGGCACACCGGCACGGTTGTAGTCGACGAGCGAGTACTCGGCGCCTTGGATGCGACCGGTCGAACCGCCGACGTGCGTGAGCTTGCCGGCGTCTTCCTCCATGTGCGCGCGCTCGATCGGCACCGTGAAGGTGCGCCCGTTCTCGAGCTCGACCTCGACCTCGCCGTCGAACGCGATCGGCTCGTCGTACTGCGAGATCTGGTAGTTCTTCGCGAGGTCGGGGTAGAAGTAGTTCTTGCGGGCGAACCGGCTCGACGGGGCGATCGAGCAGCCGAGCGCGAGCCCCAGACTGATCGAGTACTTCACGGCCTCGCCGTTGACGACGGGCAGCGAACCGGGCAGGCCGAGGCAGACGGGCGTGATGAGCGTGTTCGGCTCCGCGCCGTGGAACTGCGAGTTCGCGGGGTTCGGCGCCGACGAGAACATCTTCGTCGTGGTGTTCAGCTCGACGTGCACCTCGAGGCCGATGACCGGCTCGAAGAGTTCGAGGGCCTTGTCGAAGTCCATCAGTTCAGCGCGGGCCATCAGAGTGCGCCTTCCTCGGTCGCGGTGAGCTCATGGGCGGAGAGGTCGGGCGCCTGCGCGAGGAGCGGGCCGCCCCAACGTGCCTCGAGCAACTGCTCGAGCGCAGCGCCGACGTTGTAGAGACGTGCGTCCTCGCGCGCCGGCGCGAGGAACTGGATGCCGACGGGCAGCCCGTCTTCGGGGGCGAGCCCCGACGGCAGCGAGATGCCCGGCACACCGGCGAGGTTCGCGGGAATCGTCGCGATGTCGTTCAGGTACATCGACACGGGGTCGGCGAGCTTCTCGCCGAACTTGAACGCGGTCGTCGGTGCGGTCGGCGAGGCGAGCACGTCGACGTTCGCGAAGGCCGCACCGAAGTCGCGCTGTACGAGCGTGCGTACCTTCTGCGCGCTGCCGTAATAGGCGTCATAGTAGCCCGCCGAGAGTGCATAGGTGCCGAGGATGATGCGTCGCTTGACCTCGGGGCCGAAACCGGCCTCGCGGGTCGCAGCCATGACCTGCTCGACCGTGCCGCCGCCCTCGGGCGTGACACGGAGGCCGAATCGCACAGAGTCGAACTTCGCGAGGTTCGACGACGCTTCTGCGGGCAGGATCAGGTAGTACGCCGCGATCGCGTACTCGAAGTGCGGTGCTGAGACCTCCACGATCTCGGCGCCCTGCTGTTCGAGCAGTTCGAGCGACTCGTGGAAACGCTGCCGAACACCGGCCTGGAAGCCCTCGCCGTCGAGCTCCTTGATGACGCCGATACGGAGGCCCGAGACATCCGCTCGCCGCACGGCGTCGGCCATCGACGGCCACGCCTCGGGGATGGAGGTCGAATCGAGCGGATCGTGCCCGGCGATGACGTCGTGCAGCAGCGCCGCGTCGAGCACGGTGCGCGTGACCGGGCCGATCTGGTCGAGCGACGACGCGAGGGCGATCGAGCCGTAGCGGCTGACCGCGCCGTAGGTCGGCTTCACACCGACGGTGCCGGTGACGTGCGCCGGCTGGCGGATCGAGCCGCCGGTGTCGGAGCCGAGCGCCAGGGGCGCCTCGAAGGCGGCGACGGATGCCGCCGAGCCGCCGCCCGACCCGCCGGGGATGCGCTCGAGATCCCACGGGTTGTGGGTGGGGCCGTACGCGGAATGCTCGGTCGACGAGCCCATGGCGAACTCGTCCATGTTCGTCTTGCCGAGCGGGATCATGCCCGCTTCGCGCACCTTGGTGACCGGAGTCGCGTCGTACGGCGGAACCCAGCCTTCGAGGATGCGCGATCCGGCGGTCGACGGCATGCCCTTGGTGACGAGCACGTCTTTGATCGCGATCGGCACGCCGGCGAGCGGGCCGAGCGGGGCACCTGCTGCACGCTGCCGGTCGACCTCGGCGGCCGTCTCGATGGCGCGATCGCCCTCGATGTGGAGGAACGCGTGCACGGCCCCGTCGACGGCCGCGATGCGGTCGAGGTGCGCGCGGGTCGCCTCGACCGACGAGACCTCGCCCGAGGCGAGCTTCTCGCCGAGCGCGGCGGCTGACAGGCGGATGAGTTCGTCGCTCACTGCTCTTCTCCCAGGATCGCGGAGACCTTGAACCGCGCGTCGTCGGACTCGGGGGCGCCCGCGAGCGCCTCGTCTGCCGTGATCACGGTGTCGCCCACGACATCGTCTCGGTACACGTTCTGCATCGGGATCGGGTGACTCGTCGGCGGCACGTCGGACGTGGCCACCTCGCTCACCTGCTCGACCGCGTGCATGATCTGGCCGAGCTCCGTCGTGAGGTGCTCGATCTCTTCATCGGTGAGCGCGATGCGGGCGAGGTTCGCGAGATGCGCGACCTGCTCCGCAGTGATTTCGGACATGCTGCTCCGTCGTCTCGGGATGGGGATGGATCGATTCTATCGGGGCACGCCGAACAGCCCGTCGCCGTAGCGGTGCAGCAGTTCGTAGGCCTCGGCATACGTCTCGGGCTGCGGTTCGCCCGGCTTGCCGTACTTCGCGAGCAGCAGGCCGAGCAGTCCTTGACCGGGCGGACTCAACGGCCGCGTCGACGCGCTATCCGTTTCGTCAGGCGGGCGCTCCTCGTCGTTCGGCGGCACGTACTGCGGGGTCGGCGACGGCCAGGTCGACGGATGCCTCGGCGCGGTGAGGTTGAGCGCCGCACTGAGATCACGGGCGCCGGCGTCGCGATCGGTCAACGTGTCGAGATCGTACGTGTTCGCCAGCGTTGCGATGACGGCGGCGTGGTGGAACTCGTCGCTGATGATCGTGCCGGCCCCGGTGTAGGCCGAGATGGCGATCGCCGGCACGCGGCATCCGAGACGATCGAACCCGAACCCCATCTCGCCTTCGCCGTCGTCGTTCGGGGGCTTCGCCGAGGGCGGGGGCACGTGGTCGTAGGTGCCGCCGTGCTCATCGAAGGTGATGAGCAGCATCGTGTTGAGGGCGTTGGAACCCGACTCCGATGCCGCCCCGCGCACGGCCTGATAGACGCGGCCGACCAGCGCATCACCCGCACGCACGTCGGAAACGGCGCTGTCGACGATGGGCTCTCCGTCGAACTCTCCTTCGCGGAGCTTGCCGAACGGCGGGTGGAAGTCGTTGTGGTCGTAGACCATGCGCGGTTCGATGAACGCGTACGCGGGCAGCGTGCCCTCCGCGGCGTCACTCTCGAAATCCTCCATCGTGGCGAAGTGCTCCGTGCGCCAGAAGCGTTCGAGTACCGGTGCGTGCAGGAATCCGGTGAAGGAGATCAACTGGCGCTGGTCGAAGTAGATGCGCCAGCTCACGCCCTGCTCTTCGAGGCGGTTGAAGATCGTCGGCGAATCAGGGGCGTCGAGCCATTTGCGGTAGCCGCCGTTCAGCACGTTCGTGACGAAGCCGTGCGACGTGGAGGCGTGGAAGAACGACCGGTTGCAGAACGTCTGCGACGGCACACCGCAATACCAGTGGTCGAAGACCGCGAACTCGCGAGCCAGCGTCGACAGCACCGGCAGCATGACGGGGTCGAACCCGCCCATGATCTGGCGAACCTCGTCGGCCTCGGGCGCGCGTCCGCGGCGGAGCGCGCGGAGATTCGACTCGTAGTCGCGCACGAAGCCCGACATGTCGGGCTGCGAGGTGTCGCTCGGCGCATTGTACGGCGCGGTCATCTCCGCAGTCTCACGACCTTCGTTGTGCTCGGGGTCGATCGTGCCGAACAGTTGGGTGTTGACGTGCGGGTACTCCTCGCCGGGGTCAGGATCGGGCTGCTCCATGATCCGGTCGGTCGCACCCGTGTAGACGTGCGCGGACACCGTGCTGCCATCGGACGCGACATTCGAGTACTCGCCGAAGTCGAGCCCGTCGAAGCTCGCACCCTCGGGCAACGACTCCGTCGTGTACAGCCGGCCGAGGAGATTGTCGAACGAGCGGTTCTCTCCCATCAACACGACGAGGTGTTCGATCGGCGTTGCGCCCTCAGGCACGGCCATCGCGCTCGGCGATGGCGCGGTCGCGGTCGCGTTCGATGCTCCCCCGGCAAGCGCGGCACCGACCGCGCCACCGGCCGCGCCGCCGACGACGACTCCGGCCGCCGCCGCACCGCCGACCCTGAGGAACTCGCGGCGCGAGGGGCCGCGCGGAGCCTGTTTCGACGAAGCATCCGCCGATGCCGCTGCGTCGTCCTCTGGTGCCGACATACTCCCCCTGATTCCCGGCTAGTCGCCTTCAGCTGCCTCGATCGCCGGCAACGCAGCCGGACCTTCGCTCACGAGCACCGCGAACTGGGCGGCGTCGAGCACGCGGATGCCGAGCTCTTCGGCTTTCGCGAGCTTGGAACCGGCTCCCGGCCCGGCAGCGACGAAGTCGGTCTTCTTCGAGACGCTCGACGCGGCTTTGCCGCCCGCGGCGATGATCGCCTCGAGCGCGCCGTCACGTGTGAAGCCCTCGAGCGATCCGGTCGCGACGATCGTGAGCCCCGTGAGTACTCCCCCGGCTTCGGCTGCGGCGCCCGGCCCCGGATGCCCCGGCGTCGCCCATTGGACGCCTGCGGCGGTCCACCGGTCGATGATCTCGAGATGCCAGTCGACACCGAACCAGTCGATGAGCGAGTCCGCGATGATGCCGCCGACGCCGTCGACTTCGGCGAGCTCTTCCCTGGATGCACCGCGGATCGCCTCGAGCGAGCCGAAGTGGTCGGCGAGCGCTCGCGCCGCGACCGGCCCGACGTGGCGGATGTTGAGTGAGACGAGCAGGCGAGAGAGTGGTTTCGTCTTGGCCTTGCCGAGTTCGGAAAGCAGTTTCGTCGCCGCCTCGGACGGCCCGACCTCGCGGAAGTTCTTCTTCACGCCTGCTGCTCGGCGTTCGGCCGGCTTCATGGTCTCGGTGCCTGGCGGATAGCTCGCGGGCCCGAGCTTCTGGAATGGCGCTCGCTTCACCGGCTCGCCGGTCTCGTCGTCGACCTTCGGTTCGCCCGTCTCGGCGTCGCGCACGACGACTTCGATCGGCACGAGCTCGTCGATCGTGAGATCGAAGAGGCGGGCCTCGGTGGGCAGCGGCGGCTGCGTCGGGAAGGACGGCTGGGTGAGCGCGGCCGCGGTCACCTCGCCGAGCGCCTCGATGTCGAGGCCGCCCCGTGAGCCGATGTGCTCGACCCGCCCGCGCACTTGGGCGGGGCAGGATTTCGCATTGGGGCAACGCAGATCGATGTCGCCCTCTTTCATGGCGCGCAGCGGCGTGCCGCACTCGGGACAGCGCTCGGGCATGTGCCACTCCCGTTCGCTGCCGTCGCGCAATTGTTCGACCGCACCGAGGATCTCGGGGATGACTTCGCCCGCCTTGCGCAGCACCACGGTGTCGCCGATGAGCACGCCCTTCGCCTTCACAACCTGCTGGTTGTGCAGTGTCGCCTGCCGCACGGTGCTGCCGGCGACCTTCACGGGTTCCATGACGGCGTAGGGCGTCGCGCGGCCGGTGCGGCCGACGCCGACGACGATGTCGAGGAGCTTCGTGTGCACTTCTTCGGGCGGGTACTTGTACGCGATCGCCCAACGCGGCGCGCGACTGGTCGCTCCGAGCTCGTCGTGCAGTGCGAGCTCGTCGACCTTGACGACGATGCCGTCGATCTCGTGTTCGACGTCGTGGCGATGCTCGCCGCGTTCGACGATGTACCCGGCGACGTCGTCGACCGAGTCGAATACGCGGGAGTGCGGCGAGACCGGCAGACCCCACCCGGCGAGGAGCGAGTAGATGTCGGACTGGTTCGCCACATCGGGCCCAGCCGGTGAGGCACTGCGCCAAGCGCCGATGCCGTGGAGATACAGGGCGAGTCGGCCGAGCCGCTCGCGCATGAGCGAGAGCTCGAACGTGCTCTTCTTCTCGCGGCGCTGGCGCAGGCTGCCTGCCGCAGTATTGCGTGCGTTGGCGAACTCGGGATACTTCGTGGGGATCTGCTCGATCGCACGACCCTTTGCGATCTGCTCGGCCTCGAAAGCGGCCTGCAGTTCGTGCTGTCGCTCGTTCAGCGCCTCGAAGTCGCTCGTGCGCAGGAACACCTCGCCGCGCACCTCGAAGAACGCGGGGTACCCGTCGCCCTCGAGCCGCGGCGGGATGGCGGGGATCAGGTCGACGTTCTCGGTGATGTCTTCACCGACGCGGCCGTCGCCTCGCGTCGTCGCGGTCTCGAGCACACCGTCGCGGTAGGCCAGGCTGATCGCCAGTCCGTCGATCTTCAACTCGGAGAGCCAGCGCACGGGCCGCCCTGCCGCAGCGGCGGTCTTCGTCGCCCAGTCGCGGAACTCGTCGATCGAGAAGACGTTGTCGAGGCTGAGCATGCGTTCGGCGTGCTCGTGCTCGGGGAAACCCGCCGAGACGATGGCCGCGCCGACCTGCTGGGTCGGGCTGTCTTGGCCCGCGAGCTCGGGGAACGCCCGCTCGAGCGCCTCGAGCCGGTGGAAGTCGGCGTCGTACTCGGCGTCGGAGAACGGCGAGTCGCCATCGCCGTAGTAGGCGAGCCGCGCATCCTCGATGCGGTCGGCGAGCACCGCGGCTTCGGCACGGGCTGCTTCGAACTCGGTGGGGATGTCGCTCACACGCCCATAGTACGAGGCGGCACCGACGCCCGCCGGGCGTTCGGGGCGCCTGTCTGCTACCGATCGAACCCGACGAGATCGACGCGACGGTGGTAGCGCACCCCGACGACGCCGCCGAGGATGGCACCGCCGATGCTCACGAGGGCCGCAACGACCGCGGCGGTGATGACCGCGATCGTCAGGGCGCTCTCGGGCACGGGGACGCGCGGGAACGCGTCGAGGTAGCCGAGGATGTCGTCCTGGCGACCCAGCACCACGCTGAGCACCGCCGCCAGGATCGCGATCACGAGCGCCCAGAGCCACACGGCGAGACCCTGCAGGACGCCGCTGAAGCGCGCCATGCGGCCGGTGACGTAGCCGCCGCAATAGAACGCCGCCAATACGATCACGAGCAGTGCGCTGACCCCGACCCATCCGACGGTGTCAGCATCGAGCAGCGCGTCGCCGGTCGACGACGCCGCACCGCGCGCCGCACCGCGACCGAGCGCAATGCCGATGGCTACGAGCAGCCCGGTGAGGATGGCCGTGACGCCTGCCGCAGTGAGCCACCCGAAGAGGGCCGAGCCGATCTTCATGCCGCCGAACACCTGCCGCTGGCGTTCGATGACCTCCTCGGCGGTGATGGGGGCGATCTCCACGATCGGTTCCCATCCGTCGGCGGGCGGGGAGACGATCGCGATACGGCCCGTCGTGGGCGCCGGGTCGAGGTTTCGGAACGGGTCGGCCAGGTCGCGGTTCGGGTCAGCGGGACTTTGCGGGTAGGACACAACGACTCCTCGTCATTGACGCGGCGCCGGGGGTAGCGCCAGCGCGAATCTACGCGATGCTGGCCGTCGAGGCGAGCCTGTCCGGGGCTACGCGTCGACCGGCACGGCGCTGACCGTGCGGTCGATCGTGAACTGGCCGAGCACCCGCGTACCGACGTAGATCACCGCGGTCTGGCCGGGCGCCACTCCATCGAGCGGATGCCCCGGCGTCACCACGAACTCGCCGTCGACGAGCTCGGCGACCGCCGGCACGGGGTCGGCGTGCGCGCGGATCTGCACCTCGCACTCGAACGGGGTCGACAGGTCGGCGGGCGCGAGGCCGGCCCATGAGAACCGCGACCCGGCGATGAGCCCGATCGCGAGTGCCGCTTTCGGTCCGACCACGACGGTGTTCTCTTTCGGGCGCACCTCGAGCACGAAGCGCGGCTTGCCGTCGGCGGCCGGGGTGCCGAGTCGCATGCCGCGGCGCTGGCCGACGGTGAACGCGTGCGCGCCCTCGTGCGACCCCACCACGGCGCCGGTGCGGTCGACGATGTCGCCCGTCTCGGTGCCGACGCGCTCGGCGAGCCAGCCCTTCGTGTCGCCGTCGGGGATGAAGCAGATGTCGTAGGAGTCGGGCTTCTGCGCGACCGAGAGACCGCGTTCGGCGGCTTCGGCGCGCACGAGCGTCTTCGACGGCGTGTCGCCGAGCGGGAAATACGCGTGCGCGAGCTGCTCGGCGGTGAGCACCCCGAGCACATAGCTCTGGTCTTTCGCCTCGGCGCTCGCACGGTGGAGCTCACGGTTGCCCGCGGCATCCGTCACGATCTTGGCGTAGTGGCCGGTGGCCACCGCGTCGAAGCCGAGCGCGAGCGCCTTCTCGAGCAGCGCCGCGAACTTGATGCGCTCGTTGCAGCGCATGCAGGGGTTCGGGGTGCGACCCGCGGAGTACTCGGCGATGAAGTCGTCGACGACGTCGGCCTTGAACCGCTCGGAGAAGTCCCAGACGTAATACGGGATGCCGAGCACGTTGGCCGCCCGCTGCGCGTCCATCGAGTCTTCGATCGTGCAGCAGCCGCGGCTGCCGGTGCGCAGGGTGCCGGGCATGCGGCTGAGCGCGAGATGCACGCCGACGACCTCGTGGCCGGCCTCGACGGCGCGCGCAGCGGCAACGGCGCTGTCGACGCCGCCGCTCATCGCTGCGAGTACCTTCACGCGTTCCAGTCTAAGCATGACTGCCTGACCGGATGCCTCGCACCCCGGCCGCTCGATGGGTCAGCGGTCGAAGGAGGTGGCACGCGCGGCGAGACCGGCGCGAGCCGCTTGGGCGTGCGCGGCCGGCAGTGCCGCAAGGAACGCATCGACGTCGGCGTCGGTCGAAGCGTGGCCGATCGTGATGCGGAGGGCCCCGCGCGCGTCGGACTCGGAGCGACCCATGGCCATCAGCACGTGGGAGGGTTCGGGCACGCCTGCCTGGCAGGCCGACCCCGTCGAGACGGCGACCCCGGCCGCATCGAGGAGGAACAGGAGCGAGTCGCCCTCGCAGCCGGGGAACGAGAAGTGCGCATTGCCGGGCAGGCGGCCGTGAGCGGCGGCATCCCCGGAGAGTCGCGCTTCGGGCACCGCTTCGAGCGTGCTCGCGATCAGTCGGTCGCGGAGCGTGGCCATGCGCGCCGCATCGGCGTCGAGATGAGAGGCCACGACGGATGCCGCCGCTGCGAACGAAGCTGCTGCAGCGACGTCTTGCGTGCCCGAGCGCACCTTGCGCTGCTGCCCGCCGCCGTGGATGAGCGGCTCGACGGCCGCGGAGCGGTCGAGCACGAGCGCGCCGATGCCGGCGGGGCCGCCGATCTTGTGCGCCGAGACGCTGAGCGCGACGAGCCCGGCGCCCCGCGGGGCATCCGTCGACCGCCTGACGTCGTGGAAGTCGATCGGCACCTGCCCGTAGGCCGAGATCGCGTCGACGTGCAGTGGCACGCCGGCTCGCGCGGTCAGACGTGCGACCTCCTCGACGGGCTGGATGGTGCCGACCTCGTTGTTGGCCCAGAGCATCGTCACGAGTGCCACGGATGAGGCACCCCGCGACAGCTCGGCGGCGAGCACGTCGAGGCGCACCCTGCCCACCTCGTCGAGCGGGATCTCGACCACATCGGCATCTTCGTGGGTCGCGAGCCATTCCACCGTGTCGACGGTGGCGTGGTGCTCGCCCGCCGGCACCAGGATGCGCGTGCGTGCCGCAACCGCCCCCGCATTCGTTCGCCGTTGCCACCAGATGCCCTTGATCGCCAAATTGACGGCCTCGGTGCCGTTGCCCGTGAAGACCACTTCGATGCCGTCGGCGCCGAGCGTCGCCGCAACGCGTTCGCGCGACTCCTCGAGGAGTCGTTTGGCCTGCTGGCCGGCGCTGTGGATCGACGAGGGGTTGCCGACCACGGCGAGCGCGGCGGTCAGCGCCTCGATGGCCTCGGGCAGCATCGGGGTCGTCGCGGCGTGGTCGAGATAGACCATGCGACCTCCAACCCTGATGATTGCCTTGATGACCGAGTGCGTGCGAACACGCGCTTGTCTGCGCTTGCAGGCGTGTCGCCTCCACGAACTACTGTAGAACGCATGCCTGAGCGCGATCCCCTGCACGACCTCGGTGTTCGGGCCGATGCCGACGGCGGGGTCGCCCGAGTGTGGTCGCAGCACGCGACATCCGTCGATCTCGTCGTCTTCGACGCCGACGACCTCGACTGGGCGGTCGCACGGACTCCGCTCACGCGCGACGCGCACGGCGTCTGGCAGGGTGAGTCGACCGCCCTTCGAGCCGGAGCGCGCTACGGGCTCCGCGTCGACGGACCCGCCGGCATCGATCACGCGTTCAACCCGGTGCACACGCTGCTCGACCCCTACGCCCGCGGACTCGCCCGCGCCGACGACGGCTCATGGCGAGGCGTCGCCCTCGATTCGCTCACCGCGACGGGTTTCGAGTGGGGCGACTCGGCGAAGCCCCGAGTGCCGCTCGACCGCACCGTCGTCTACGAGGCCCACGTGCGAGGGTTCTCCAAGCTCAACCCGGCGATTCCCGAGGCGCTGCGCGGCACCTACGCAGGGCTCGCGCACGACGCATCGCTCGAGTACCTCACGGGGCTCGGCGTCACGACGGTCGAGCTCCTGCCCGCGCAGGCCTTCGTCACCGAACAACGGCTCGTGCGCCAGGGCAAGCTCAACTACTGGGGCTACAACACGCTTGCGTTCTTCGCGACGCACGCGCCCTATGCGAGTGCTGCGGCACAGGCCGAGGGGGCCGTCACCGTGCGGCGGGAGTTCGCCGGCATGGTTCGGCGCTTGCACGAGGCCGGCCTCGAAGTCGTGCTCGACGTCGTCTACAACCACACGGCCGAAGAGGGGCGCGAGGGGCCGACCTACTCGTTCCGCGGCATCGACAACGCCGCCTACTACCGGCACGACGCCCACGGGCGCTACGTCGACACGACCGGATGCGGCAACAGCCTCGACTTCGGGGCCGATGCACCGCAGCGACTCGTGCTCGACTCGATGCGGTACTTCGCCGAGGAGTTGCAGGTCGACGGGTTCCGGCTCGACCTCGCCGCGACGCTCGGTCGTGACGACCACCAGGCGTTCACACCCGAGCACCCGCTGCTGCGCGCGATGCTCGACGACCCGGTGCTCGGCAGCACGAAGCTCATCGCCGAGCCGTGGGATGTCGGACCCGGCGGCTGGCAGACCGGAAACTTCCCGGCGGGCTTCTCCGAATGGAACGACCGCTATCGCGACCGGATGCGCGACTTCTGGCTGGGCGACCTGCGTCGTGAGCGCGAGACCGGCTCGGCCGGCAGCGGCATCGGCCGCTTCGCGACGCGGCTCGCGGGCTCGTCGAACACCTTCTCGGCCGATCGGGGGCCGCTCGCGAGCCTGAATTTCGTGACCTCGCACGACGGATTCACGCTCGCCGACCTCACCGCCTACGACACGAAGCACAATCAGGGCAACGGCGAGGGCAACCGCGACGGCACCGACTCGAACAACTCCTACAACCACGGGGTCGAGGGCGAGGCGGCCGACCCCGCCATTCGGGCGGCACGCCGGCGCAGCATCCGGAACCTGCTCGGTACCCTGCTGCTCTCGGCGGGCGTGCCGATGATCACCGCGGGCGACGAGTTCGGCCGCAGCCAGCGCGGCAACAACAACGCCTACTGTCACGACTCGCCGCTCACCTGGCTCGCCTGGGACCCGGCCGAGCGTGCTCCGTTCGGCCCAGAACTCCTCGCGACGGCGCGCCACCTCATCCGGATCCGCGCCGAGAACCCTGCGCTTCGACCGGTGCGGTTCGGTCGCCTCGGCGAGCGAACACCGAGCGCCACCCGCATGGACTGGTTCAACGCCGACGGCGAGTCGATGGACATCGAAGACTGGAACTCCCCCGCCGAGCGCACCCTGCAGTACCTCGCCGCCTCGACGCCCGAGACCGAGGCGTTCAACCAGATCCTCCTCGTCGTGCACGCGCACGAGTCGACCACCGTCGTCGTGCTGCCCGAGCACGAGGGCGTCAGCGGCTACGCCCTGCTCTGGGACTCGGCAGACGAAGCGCCACCGGCCGCCGGCACGCCGACAGTCGCGCCAGGCGGCCGCGTCGACGTCGATGCCCAATCGATGCGCCTCTACCGTGCCGAGGGCCGCGAGTGATGGCCAAACGAGCGGATGCCTCGGCGAGCACGCCCGCCACACTCGCTCTCACCCGGGCAGGCGTCACCTTCACTGCGCACGCATACGACCACGATCCCCGTGCCGGCGCCTACGGCCTCGAAGCAGCCGAGAAACTCGGCCTCGATCCCGACCGGGTGTTCAAGACCTTGCTCGCGAACGTGGATGGCGCCTTGGCCGTCGGCATCGTTCCCGTCGCCATGCAACTCGACCTGAAGACGTTCGCCGCTGCGCTCGGCGGCAAGCGTGCAGAGATGGCGGACCCCGCCCTCGCCGAACGGAAGACCGGGTACGTCGTCGGCGGCATCAGCCCCATCGGGCAGAAGACTGCGCTCGCGACCGTGCTCGACGAATCGGCGATGCTCTGCGAGACGATCTACGTCTCGGGCGGGCGGCGCGGCCTCGACCTCGAACTCGCCCCCGACGACCTGCTCGCCGTCACCCATGGCCGCGCCGCACCCATCGCCCGCGCTCGCTGAGCTTCAGCTCGCAACGACCGGGCTCAGCTCGCGACGGCCACGAGGCCGAGTTCCGCCGTCGACAAGAGCAGTGGATGCCGCGGCACCACGCGTACCGTGTACCCGAACGCCCCCGGCCGGTCGAGCACGACGGTGCCCGTGTACAGGTGCTGGCCCGGCGAGACCGTGGCCGCCGAGGCATCCGTCGCCGGATCGAGCGCGGCCCGCTGTACGGCGTCGATCGTGTCGTCGGCACGGCTGCGACCGTAGACGACCTCGACGGTGACGTCGTCGGGCGAGAGCTCGCCGAGTGCGATGTAGGCGCGCAAGTGCAGCTCGTCGCCGACGTGCGGCGCATCGACACCGCCCGACTCGACGTGCGCGACCTGCACGCCGGCCCACGCCGCCCGCACTCTCGCGCTCCACGCCGAGAGCTCTCGTGCACCGCGTGCGCCCTCGGCGGAGACGTGGGCGAAGTGCTCGGCCGCCGGCCGGTACAGACGCTCGACGTACTCGCGCACCATGCGATCGGCGCCGAGCTCGGGAGCGAGGGTCGCGAGGGTGGTGCGCACCCGGCGCACCCACTCGACCGGTACCGCGTCGACGTCGCGCTCGTAGTACCTCGTCGCGACCCGGTGTTCGAGGAGGTCGTAGAGGGCGGCCGCCTCGAGCGCGTCGCGCTCACCCGCGTCGCCCGCGGAATCGGCCGACGCGATCACCCAACCGGAGTCCTCGCTCGCGAATTCGGCCCACCAACCGTCGAGGATCGACAAGTTGAGCGCGCCGTTCATGGCCGCCTTCATACCCGAGGTGCCGCACGCCTCGAGGGGGCGCAAGGGATTGTTCAGCCAGACATCGCACCCCGGGTAGAGGATCTCGGCCATGCCCATGTCGTAATCGGGCAGGAATACGATGCGCTCACGCAACTCGGGCTGCTGCGCGAACTGCACGAGCTGCTGGATGAGCCGTTTGCCTTCATCGTCGGCCGGGTGCGACTTGCCGGCGATCACGAACTGCACGGGCCGCTCGGGGTTCGTGAGGATCGACTTCAGTCGCTCGGGGTCGGCGAGCATGAGCGTGAGTCGCTTGTAGGTCGGCACTCGGCGCGCGAACCCGACCGTGAGCGTGTCAGGGTCGAGCACCTGGAACACCCACTTCGGCGGCTCGGCACCCGAGTGCTGTTCCCGCCACGCCGCCGCGAGACGCCTGCGCGCATCGTCGACGAGCTGTTGACGCATCCTTCGCTTGACCGCCCAGAACTCGCCGTCGGTGAGCGCGGGGCTTCGCCAGTCGGCGTGCTCGGTGTCGCCCGTGCCGAGCGTCGTCTCGGCGAGGTCGAGCAGTGCAGGGTCCGTCCACGTCGGCGCATGCACGCCGTTCGTGATCGACGTGATCGGCACCTCGTCGGAGTCGAAGCCGGGCCACAGCTCGCCGAACATGCGCCGGCTCACCTCGCCGTGCAGTTTCGAGACGCCGTTCGCATGCTGGGCGAGCCGCAGACCCATGACGGCCATGTTGAACGCACTCGTCTCCGGATCGGCACCGGGTTCAATGCCGAGGGCGAGCGCATCGGCGGGGTCGACGCCGGGCAGCAGCGAACTCGAGAGGTACCGTTCGACGAGCGCCCGGTCGAAGCGGTCGATGCCGGCGGGCACGGGCGTGTGCGTCGTGAAGACCGTACCGGCACGCACGAGCTGCAGCGCCTCGGCGAATGTGAGTCCCTCACCGATGTAGGTGGCGATGCGCTCGAGCCCCAGGAACCCAGCATGTCCCTCGTTCATATGGAACACGTCGGGAGCGGGGCGTCCGCTGAGCTCAGTCCACGCCCGCACCGCACGGGCGCCGCCGATGCCGAGCAACAGCTCCTGCAGCAGTCGGTGCTCGCCACCGCCGCCGTAGAGCCGATCGGTGACCGAACGCAGCTCGTCGGCATTGGCCGGGATGTCGGTGTCCAGCAGCAGGAGCGGAATGCGGCCGACGTCGGCCTTCCACACGCGCGCGTACAGCGAACGGTCGTCGGGAAGCGCGAGCGTCACCTGCACCGGTGCGCCGTCTGCGCCGCGCAGCACCGAGAGCGGCAGGCCATCGGGGTCGAGCACCGGGTAACGCTCCTGTTGCCAGCCATCGGGCGAGATCGACTGCGAGAAGTACCCCGCCTTGTAGAAGAGCCCGACGCCGACGAGGGGCACGCCGAGGTCGGATGCCGCCTTCAGATGGTCGCCCGCGAGGATACCGAGACCGCCCGAGTACTGGGGCAACGCCGCGGTGATGCCGAACTCGGGCGAGAGATACGCGATCGTTCGCGGCGCCTCGGCGCCGAGCGACTGGAACCATCGCGGCTCCGCGAGGTACTCGCGAAGGCCCGCCCGCTCGCGTTCGGCCCACTCGACGTAACCGCCGTCGACGGCCAACTCGTCGAGACGCGCCGGGTCGACCTCGCCGAGAAACGCGACCGGATCGCGCTCGGAGGTGCGCCACAGCTCGGGGTCGATGTGCTGGAACAGGCGACGAGTGGGCTCGTGCCACGACCAGCGCAGATTGGCGGCGAGCTCTTCGAGCGAAGAGAGCGAGCCGGGAACGACGGCGCGAACGGTGAACTTGCGAATCGGCTTCACGGCTCAACCCTAGGTCGAGAGCATGTCGAGCGTGTGAACGGCGGCACGCGCGCAGGCGCACGTTTCGACCGGCTCGATCAGCGCAAACGCGCTACGGTCGAACCGTGACGTCCAGCCCTGTGCTCGCCGGCCGGATCCCAGTGACCCGGCTCACCCCAGCCGTGCCCGACGAACGGTGGCGACCGCGCGCCTTCGAGGGCGAAGTCGTGCCGTTCCGTGCGACGGTGTTTCGCGAGGGGCACGACCAGGTGGGCGCGATGCTCGTCATCACGAGCCCGTCGGGCCAGACGCACAGCGAGCGGATGTCTCCGCTGGCGGCCGGCACCGACCGGTGGGAGGCCGAAGTCCTCCTCGACACGATCGGCGAGTGGCGCTGGCGCGTCACGGGATTCGACGACGAGATCTCGACCTGGCGCCACGATGCCGCGCTCAAGGTCGACGCCGGCGTCGACACCGAGCTGATGTTCGAGATCGGAGCGCGCCTCGTCGATCGGGCGGTCGCCGAGAAGACCCGGCCGCTCGCGGCTCGCCGGCGCCTCACGACCCTGGCCGCCGGGTTGCGCGACCGCGAGGCATCCGTCGCCGAACGTCGAGCCCTCATCGACGACCCCGCATTCGACGAGTTCGACGCCCACCCGCTCGCGCGGCTCTCGACCGATTCCCCCGAGCGCACGATCCTCGTCGAGCGTCGCCGCGCCGGCGTCGGCTCCTGGTACGAGTTCTTCCCGAGGTCGGAGGGGGCGAAGCAGCTGAAGGACGGCAGCTGGAAGTCGGGTACGTTCCGCTCTGCTGCCAAGCGCCTCGACGGCGTCGCCGCGATGGGCTTCGACGTCGTCTACCTGCCGCCGATCCATCCGATCGGCGTCACCAACCGCAAGGGACGCAACAACACCCTCGCCGCCGGGCCGCACGACCCCGGCTCGCCGTGGGCGATCGGCGGGCCGCTGGCCGACGGCACCCCGGGCGGCCACGACGCGATCCACCCCGACCTCGGCACGCTCGCCGACTTCCGGGCCTTCGTGCGCCGCGCGGCCGCACTCGGCATCGAGGTCGCGCTCGACCTCGCACTGCAGGTGTCACCCGACCATCCGTGGGTGAGCGCGCATCCCGAGTGGTTCACGCAGCTGCCCGACGGCACGATCCGGTACGCGGAGAACCCGCCGAAGAAGTACCAGGACATCTACCCCGTGAACTTCGACGACGACCCGGCACGGCTCTTCGACGAGGTGCTGCGCGTCGTTCGGCACTGGATGAAACAGGGCGTGCGCATCTTCCGGGTCGACAACCCGCACACGAAGCCGCTCGCCTTCTGGGAGCGGCTGCTCGGCGCAGTGAACGCCGATGACCCAGGCGTGATCTTCCTCGCCGAGGCGTTCACTCGACCCGCGATGATGCAGGCCCTCGCGATGGTCGGCTTCCAGCAGTCGTACTCGTACTTCACCTGGCGCAACACGAAGGCCGAACTCGAGGAGTTCCTCGCCTCGGTGTCGCAGGAGACCGCCGACTTCATGCGCCCGAACCTCTTCGTGAACACCCCCGACATCCTCACCGAGTACCTGCAGTTCGGCGGTCCGGCCGCATTCACGGTGCGCGCGACGATCGCCGCAACCGCCGCGCCGCTCTGGGGCGTCTACGCGGGGTTCGAGCATTTCGAGTCGGTGGCGCGACCCGGCGCCGAAGAGGCCATCGACAACGAGAAGTACGAGTACAAGCCGCGCGACTTCGCTGCCGCCGAGCGGGAGGGCCGCTCGCTGGCGCTCTACCTCGGCATCCTCAACCGCATTCGGGCGGAGCATCCTGCGCTCGGCCAGCTCCGCAACATCAGCTTCCATGCCAGCGACGACGATTCGGTGCTCGTCTACTCGAAGCACCTCGAGGCACGATTCACCGGCAGCGGGGCACGGCACGGCACCGATGACACGATCATCGTCGTCGCGAACGTCGACCCGCACTCGGTGCGGGAGACCACCGTGCACCTCGATCTCGAAGCACTGGGCCTCGAAGCCGGCAGCACATTCGAGGTCGAAGAACTCGTGACCGGCGAACGATGGCGCTGGGGCGCATCCAACTACGTGCGACTCGACGCCTTCACGCGACCCGCGCACATTCTGTACGTGAGAAGGGGCACGGATGCCTGAACCACTCACCGCACCCGTCATCGCCGACGAGGTGCTCGCGGCCGTCGCCGAGGGGCGGCACCCCGATCCGCACTCGGTGCTCGGACAGCATGGATTCGACGAATCGCAGCTCGAGGGGCCGCTCACGGTGATCCGCACCCGACGCCCGCTCGCCGAATCTGTCGAAGCCCTGCTCGACGGCGGCGAGGTGCTCACCCTCGCACACGTCGGCCACGGCATCTGGGTCGGCGCCGGAGCATTCGGACCGATCGACTATCGCATCCACGCCCGGTACGCGGAAGATGCGGAGTGGACGAGCGACGACCCGTACCGCTTCGCGCCCACCATCGGCGAGCTCGACCTGCACCTGATCGACGAGGGGCGGCACGAACAGCTCTGGCATGTGCTCGGCGCGCACCATCGCGACCATTGGGGCGTCGCAGGCAGCGTTCATGGCACCGCCTTCACCGTGTGGGCGCCGCGCGCCCGCGCTGCGCGGGTCGTCGGAGTGTTCAACCGTTGGGACGGGTCGGGACATGCCATGCGCAGCATGGGCGCGACCGGCATCTGGGAACTCTTCATCCCCGACGTCGAGCCCGGCGCGATCTACAAGTTCGAGCTGCTCACCGCCTCGGGCGACTGGGTCATGAAGGCCGACCCGATGGCACGAGAGGCGGAGGTCGCTCCCGCGACCGCTTCCGTGGTGTCGGTGAGCGATCACGACTGGGGCGACGACGACTGGATGTCGCGGCGCGCCCGCACCGACCTCCATTCGCTGCCCATGAGCATCTACGAACTGCACCTCGGCTCCTGGCGCCCCGGCAAGGGATACCGCGACGTCGCCGACGAGCTCATCGAGTACCTCGATTGGCTGGGTTACACGCACGTCGAGTTCATGCCCCTCGCGGAGCATCCGTTCGGCGGTTCGTGGGGCTATCAGGTGACCGGATACTACGCGGTGACCAGCCGATTCGGCTCCCCCGACGATCTCAAGTACCTCATCGACCGACTGCACGGTGCCGGCGTCGGCGTCATCATGGACTGGGTGCCCGGGCACTTCCCGAAAGACGAGTGGGCACTCGCCCGCTTCGACGGCGAGCCGCTCTACGAACACGCCGACCCCCGCCGCGGCGAGCAGCTCGACTGGGGCACCTACGTGTTCGACTACGGCAACCCGCGGGTGCGCAATTTCCTCGTCGCGAACGCCCTCTTCTGGTTCGAGGAGATGCATGTCGACGGGTTGCGCGTCGACGCCGTCGCCTCGATGCTCTACCTCGACTACTCGCGCGAAGAGGGCGGCTGGCTGCCGAACATCCACGGTGGCCGCGAGCACCTCGAGGCGATCGCCTTTCTGCAGGAGGCGACCGCGACCGCGTACAAGCGCAATCCAGGCATCGTCATGATCGCCGAGGAGTCGACGAGTTGGCCCGGAGTCACCGCGCCGACCTCGACCGGTGGGCTCGGCTTCGGCTACAAGTGGAACATGGGCTGGATGCACGATTCGCTGCAGTACATCCAGAACGACCCGATGTACCGCTCGCATCACCACCACGACCTCACCTTCTCGTTCCTCTACGCGTTCAGCGAGCACTTCGTGCTGCCGATCAGCCACGACGAGGTCGTGCACGGCAAGGGCTCGCTCGTTCGCAAGATGCCGGGCGACCACTGGCAGCAGCTCGCGAACGTGCGCGCCTACCTCGCCTTCATGTGGGCGCACCCCGGCAAGCAACTGCTCTTCATGGGGCAGGAGTTCGGCCAGCTCTCCGAGTGGAGCGAGGAGCGTGGCCTCGATTGGTGGATCCTCGACCAGCCGAGCCACCGACAGCTCGCCGAGTTCGTCGGAGCGCTGAACCGCGGCTATCGCGCGACCCCGGCGCTGTGGCAACTCGATGACGACGACGCCGGATTCGAGTGGGTCGAGGGCGGGGCCGCCGCCGAGAATGTCATCGCGTTTCTCCGCTACGACCGCGAGCATCGTCCGCTGCTCTGCGTCGTGAACTTCGCAGGAGTGCCGCACGAGGGTTTCCGGCTGGGACTGCCGACTGCCGGCCGCTGGCGCGAACTCCTGAACTCGGATGCCGCGGAGTTCGGCGGCTCGGGCGTGGGCAACCTCGGCGGGGTCGATGCAACCGCGACGCCGTGGGCGGGGCGACCGGCCTCGGCGTCATTCGCACTGCCACCGCTGGGAGCGGTCTGGTTCACGCTCGACCATACGTTGATCGAGTAGCGAACGCCGGCGGGCGACACATCATTGATCGAGTAGCGAGCGCCGGCGGGCGACACATCGTTGATCGAGTAGTGAGCGCAAGCGAACGTATCGAGATCCGCCCGCCCGCGCCCGCCTCAGTACAAGAGGTTCGTGAACCGTCGCCGCGCGGCGACGACTCTCGGGTCGTCGGTGCCGACGACCTCGAACAGCTCGACGAGCCGCTCGCGCACGAGCTTCTTGCCGTCGGCATCGAGGTTCGGGAACACCGTCAGCAACCGGTCGAACGCATCGTCGATGTGCCCGCCCGACAGATCGAGGTCGGCGACGTCGAGCTGGGCACCGAGATCGTCCGGTGATGCTGCCGCAGCATTTCGGATCTCGTCGAGGGTCTTGCCCTGCAACCGACCGAGCAGGTTCGCCTGAGCGAGCCCCGCCACGGCCAGGCTGTCACGGGGGTCCTGCGCGATCGCCGTGCGATAGGCGGACGCCGCGGCATCGAAGTCGCCGCGCTCGATCGCGTCGTACGCCTCTTGATGCAACGGCGGCAACGGTTCTTCGACCGGCTCAGCGGGTGCAGCGTCACGGGTCTCGCCCTGCTCGATGCTGCCGGTCACGCCGTGTTGACCGGCGAGCTCGAGCAACTGATCGAACACCTGGTCGATGACCTCGTCGGGCTGCTCCCCTGCGAAGAGCGGCACCGGCTGGCCGGCGACCACCGCGACAACCGTCGGGATGGACTGCGCCTGGAACGCCTGCACGAGCTGGGCGCTGCGATCGGCGTCGGCCGCAGCGAGCACCAGGCGTCCGTCCCGCGCACGAACGAGGCGTTCGAGCGTGGCGAGCAGCGCCTTCGACGGCTCACTCCAGGTCGCCCAGAGCGCGACGACTACCGGCACGGTGCGCGAGAGTTCGAGCGTGGCGCCGAACGCCGCGTCATCCGTCTCGAAGACGATCTGATCGGTCGGGCCGGATGCCGCGTGCGCACCTTGCTCGCCCTGACCGGCCGGCGGCTGCCGTTGCACGAGGGCCGACAGGTCGACCGCGCCGCGAAGCGCTGCGCCTGAGGGCGGAATCGGGTTGGTCACGGTATCTCCGATGCTCCGATGAGGCTTTCCGACCAGCCGAGCAGTCGGATCTGGTCGTCGGCGTCGTTGCCGACGCCTGGGACGTAGAAGAGCAGTTGGATGCCGATGACGCGCTGCACACCCTTCGCGCTCTTGTCGGCGAAGCCGGACAATGCGGCGGCAGGCCCCGGCTCGTATCCGATCGTGCCGCCGTCGTTGGGAACGACCTTCTCGGTCTGCTCGATCGAGACGGTCACGAGCGCGCCGGCGTCGTTCGTGGCAAGCGCAATCGTCGGACTGCCTCCGACCGCGTTCGAGTAGGTCGCGTCGGCTGTTGCGGGCAACTGGTCGTTCGTCGCCTGTTGCCCGGTCACCCCGAGTTGCTCCCTGAGCGCATCGCCCTCTGGGTCGAACATCGGCGCGAACTCGGAGGCGTCGCCCTTGAGCAGGATGTCGGCGTATGCCGCTGCGACCTGGCCCGTCGGCATCACGAGACCCTTGAACTCCGGAGAGATGGGCGGAGCACCGATGGACGCCGGTGCGACCTCGGGAACATCGGCATCGGGCGCGAGCGCCATCGCATAGAGGATCTGGTAGTTCTCGCGCGGCGTCTGCTGCACGAGCACGAGTGCCGTCGGTGCGATGGTCGGATCATCGGCGTTCTTCGCGATGGTGAGCACCGTGCGCGGCCAGCCGGTGGCCTGCTGCGGCAGCGTCAATGTGAGCGGCGACGCCGGGATGGGCGAGGGTGCGGGATGCTCGGCCAGAGCGCCACGGATCGCATAATTGGCGGTGCGCGCCGCGAGCGCCGGCCCCGTGAATCGTTGCGCAGCAGCCGCCGCGTCGCCCGAGGCATCGACTTCGTTGGCGAACACCGCAACGCGACGCATGATGCGCTCCATCTGCGGAACCGTCACCGCCGGCTGCGCCTCAGCCTCTGCGTCGCCCGTGCCTTCGTCCGCCGGCGTGGTCGCGAGGTCCGTGGCTGGAGCCGTCGTCTCGACGGCGCCCTGGTCGAAGCTCGGCCAGTAGTCGGACGAACACGCGCTGAGTGCGAGTGCCGGTATCACGAGGAACGGCACGATCGCGACACGCCTGGCGCGGCCGATGGCGCGACGACCGCCGCCGCCACCGATCTGGGTACGGCCCGGTTTCGGGGCGCTCGGAAGCTTGCCTCGCGACCCCTTCGACAGGTTGCGGCGAGGACCTCGCGAACGGCGGTGGTTCACGAACCCCGAGATCAGCAGCGCGATGCCCAGCAAGAAGACGAGTGCGCCGCCGACGATGAGCGGACCCGCCCACGGCGTGGCGTTGTCGAGCGGCCAGTCGATCTTCACGCGGGAGGGAAGGGTGTCGCCGCCGCCGGCCGTGATCAGCACCGAGATGCCATCGGGCACGTCGATCGTCGTGGTGAGCACCATGCTGTCGCTGAATTCGTCGAGCCAGAGGTCGGAGCCGACAGGTGAGGGAACGACGGCTGTCTCATCGACCGTCTCGGGCGGAGTCGTGGTGGCCGGTGGCGTGGCCGTCTCCGAGTCGTCGACGGGGTCGGCCACGACGATCTCGTTGGTCAGCTCGCCGGCGGCTGCGTCATACCCCACGGCCACGTACTGCGTCTCGCCGAGCCAGGCCTCCACATCAGAGCTTCGCCCGTAAGAGAGGTACGCCTTCGGAGAGCCCGACACGGTGATCGTCTGCTTGCCGTCATGAGCTGCCAACGCCTCTGGACCGAGCACGACGAAGTCGGCCTCGCCGCCTGAGAGCTGGGCGGACATCGAGACGCGGTCGGGCTCGAGGAACACCGTGCGCTGTGCGATGCCGAGCCCGATCATCACGGCCGCGGCGATGAACGCCACGATTGCGAAGACGAAGCGCACGAACTGACCTCCACTGTCACCAACGGCGACATCTGACAAAGACATTCCACACTATCGGCGGAGTCTGGGAGACTCCTAACTGCTCGCTGGACGAGCGGTGTTCTACGCGTCAACCCCGCGACCCGTAGAATCGGACGCACATCCCGCATGCGCCCCCACGAACGCGGGAACGAGCCCGGAGGAAGAATGGCCGTCGAAGAGACCGAGTTCACGCAAGTGTTCCGCGGATACGACAAAGACGAGGTCGACAAGGCGATCAATGGACTTCGCCGCGACATCATCGCAGCGAACAACCAGGGCACCGACAGCGTCAAGGAGAACAAGCGTCTCCTCGCCCGTATTGAAGAACTCACCGCTGAACTCGAAGAGGTCGGCAGCCCAACCTTCTCCGGACTCGGCACCAAGCTCGAGAACACGCTCCGCGTCGCCGAAGAACAGTCGACCCGCCTCATCGCCCAGGCCGATATCGACGCAGAGAAGCTCCGTCGTTCTGCAGAAGACGAGGCGCACCTCATGCGCTCCGACGCGCACGAGCTCGCCGAGCGCACCCTCACCGAGGCGCGTGCGCAGGCCAACCGCATCCTCGAGAACGCCAGGGCCGAAGCCGACGACATGGTCTCCCGCTCGCACGAGTCGAGTGAGCAGCTCCGGCAAGACGCCGCCCGTGACGCTGCGGCGATCCGTGGCGCCGTCGCGACCGAGACCGCCGAGATCCGCACGAGTGCGAAACGCGAGTCCGCCGCGATGACTGCCGCGGCCGAGCGCAAGGCATCCGAGATCCTGGTCGCCGCGAACGCCGAGGCCGCTGACGCCCGTGCGACCGCTGCCGGCCTCACCCAGGAGACCGAGCAGACCCGCGCCGAAGTGGCCATCGAGCTCGACCGCGCACGCGCCGACCTGGCCCGTGAGACCGATCAGGCTCGCATCGACCTCGCCGCGGAGACCGAGCAGGCACGCCTCGACCTCGAGCGCGAATCCGCCGAAGCGCGTGCCGCGATCGATGCGGAGATCGCCGAGCGCCGCGCCGACCTCGTGCACGAACTCGAGCAGGCACGGTCCGACCTCGATCGCGAGCTCGAAGGCATCCGCGCCGAACTCCTGCAGCAGCGCGAGCAGGCCAAGACCGACCTCGAGCGTGAGGCCGAGGCCGCCCGCCTGAAGCTGCAGCACGAACTCGAGCGCATCCGTGCCAAGCACGCGGCCGACCTCGACCAGATGCGTGCAGACCTTGCCCTCGAGCAGGAGCAGGCGCGCGCCGACTTCGACGCCGAGTCCGAACAGGGCCGCATCGACCTCGACAACCAGCTCACGGCGATGCGCAAGAAGACCACTCACGAGGTCAACCGCATGCGACGCGAGATCGAGAAGGCGCACCTCGACCTGGAGTCCGAGATCTCCACCAAGCGCGACGAGGCCGAGCAGGAGCTGCTCACCGCCCACCAAGAGGCGGTCTCGCAGACGCAGAAGTTCCTCGAAGATGCCAACGCCGAACTCGCCGAAGCCGTCTCCCGCACCTCCGAGAGCCGCGCCGAAGCCGACCGGCTCGAGACCGCGGTGCGCTCCGAGATCGCGGTCGTCCGCGACAAGGCCGACGACGACGCACGCGACCGCATCGCGGCCGCGCACGAGCAGGCACGCAAGCTCATCGCCGATGCCGAGGAGCGCACCCGTGCCCTCGTCGCCGATGCGGAAGACCGCCTCTCGCAGATCAGGATCGAACGCGACGCGGTCGCCGGCTACTTCGAAAGCCTGCGCGGCGTGCTCACACAGGCCGAACAGATCGCGGCCAAGACCAAATAGTCGGTTCGAAGAGAGGGCGCGGGCCGTTCCATGAAGATCCAGAACGCGTTCCGCATCGGGCTGGTCGGCACCCTCGGCGTCGGTGTCGGCCTCCTCATCCTCACCTCGGTCGTCACGCTCTCGACGATCATCACCTACATCGGCGCGGCCCTCTTCCTGGCCCTCGGCCTCGACCCGGCGATCAGCTGGGTCGAGCGCCGAGGGCTTCCGCGTTGGGCCGCCATCCTGATCGTCATGACCGGGGTCGGGCTCCTCGTCGCCGCTCTCGTGCTCGCGGTCGTACCGATCATCGTCGACCAGGTCAGCCAGCTCGTCGAGGAGATCCCGCGGATCGTCGATCGGATCGACTCCCAGGAGTGGATCGAAAATCTGAAGGACCAGTTCCCCCAGGTTCCGGTCGACGAGATCAACCACCAGGTGACCACCGGCCTCACCGATTTCTTCACCAATCCCGACAAGCTCAGCGAACTCGCCGGCGGCGTGTTGCAGGTCGCCGTGGCGATCGGCGTCGGCGTCTTCGGCGTCGTCATCGTCTTCATCCTCACGCTCTACTTCGCTGCGTCGCTGAACACGATGAAGCGCGCCGCCTACCAGTTGGTTCCCGCATCGAAGCGCGCCCGCTTCGCCGACCTCACCGAGCAGATCACGCAGTCGGTCGGCCGGTACGTACTGGGGCAGGTCTCACTCGCGGCGGTCAACGGCGTCGCGAGCTTCATCTTCCTCTCGATCATCCAGGCACCGTTCCCGGCAGTCCTCGCATTCCTCGCGTTCCTCTTCTCACTGGTGCCGCTCGTCGGCACCCTGAGCGGCTCGGTAGTGATCGTGCTCGTCTGCCTGATCCCCGGCCTCGGCTCCCCGCTCACCGCGCTCGTCGCAGCGATCTACTACATCGTCTACATGCAGGTCGAGGCGTACGTGCTCAGCCCCCGCATCATGAACCGTGCGGTGAAGGTGCCCGGCGCGGTCGTCGTGATCGCGGCACTCGCCGGCGGCTCACTCGGCGGGGTGCTCGGCGCGCTCGTCGCGATCCCGGTCGCGGCAGCCACCCTCTTGATCATCAAGCAAGTCGTCATCCCCCACCAGAACGAGCGGTGAGCTCCCGCAGCCCGGCTCCGTCTCACGCCGCAGGCGGTGGCCAGACGGTGGGTAGCGGCGCGGCCGCCGGGTTGACGACCGCAACGATCTCATCGAGCACACGTCGGGTCTGGGCCTCGCCGACCCACAAGTGCTTGCCGCCCGCGACATCGATGCGCGTGAGCTTCGGCAGTCCCGCGAAACGCTCGGCGGCTTCGGTCGGTCGCAGATAGTCGTCGTGCTCGGGAATCAGGGCGACGAGCGCCGGCGACGCGTCCTTCCACCGGGCGAGCTCATCATCGCTCGTGCGATGCAGCGGCGGCGACAACAGGATCGCCCCGTCGATGCCGTGCTCGAGCCCGTACTTCAGCGCGAGCTCCGTGCCGAACGACCAGCCGACGAGCCATGGGTGCGGCAGTGCCCGCTCCTCGACGAACGCCATCGCCGCTGCGACATCCGCTCGCTCGCCGACACCGTGGCCGAACGAGCCCTCGCTCGTGCCTCGCGGTGAAGCAGTGCCGCGCGTGTTGAAGCGCAGCACTGCGAGATCGGCGAGGGCCGGAAGCCGAGCGGCAGCCTTGCGGATGATGTGCGAGTCCATGAACCCACCGGCGGTGGGCAACGGATGCAGCGTGACGAGTGTGGCGACCGGTGCTCGCTCGATCGGGGTCGCAAGCTCGCCGACGAGCGTCAGCCCGTCGCTCGTGTGCAGCTGGATCTCTTCGCGTCTGGCCGGCAATTCGACGCCCGCGCGGATTTCGATGGGGCCATCGCTCATGGGGTGCCGATCCTCCAACAGTGGATGTGCCAGTGCCGACGGGAGGCGAGATCCGCGGCGTCGCCGAGCACGCCGTCGGCGCGCCACGCCACGAGGTGCGCCACGCCGGGTGCGACATCGAGCCCGCATCCGGGGCAGAGGTAGGCCTTCACGGCCTGCGCCTCTGACACCGGTTGCACGTTCCATTCACGGCCGCCGCGCGATTCGCTGCGCTTCCAGCCCGAGGTGAGGCGCTCGACGTCGAGCTCGGGATGACCCTCACGGGCACGAGCCGCCCGACTCCGGGATCGGTTCGAGCGGGCCATGTCTCAAGTCTAAGCGAGGCCGCAAGGTCGCCTCACACGGCGATGGCCGACTCAGTACCAGCCGGAGTCTTGTGAATGAGCCCACGCCCCGCAGGGCGTGCCATAACGACCGGATACGTAGCCGAGGCCCCACTCGACCTGCGTCGCCGGGTTCGTCTCCCAGTCGGCACCGGCCGTGGCCATCTTCGACCCGGGCAGCGCCTGAGGAATGCCGTACGCGCCGCTCGACGCGTTGTACGCGTTCACCCGCCAGCCCGACTCCTTGCTCCAGAGCGCGACGAGACAGTCGAACTCACTCGACGGCCAGCCGCGGGCGGCGACTGCGCCGGCCGCGTACGCCTGCGCTGAACCCGGATCGGGCGTGATCGCGGGCGGAGCCCAACCGCTTTCGGCGCTCGTCGAAGCAGGCGCGAGCTTCACTTCTTCGGGCTTCTTCTCGACGACGTAGCTCTCTTGGCCGACGTCGATCGAATAATCACCGTCGATCTCGATCGCCTGCACGGCGGCGCCACCGAAGCGGTCGCGGTCACTCGCGAAATTCGAGGAGGCGGTCGCTCCTGAGAACGGATCGACGATGTTCACGAGGAGGAAGCTCACGGATGCCGCGAAGGCGAACACAACGGTGGCGGCCTGCTTGACCCGACCGGTTCGCGCTGGCGCGACTGCGATGCGTGGGCTGTCGGGCGTCGATCGACGGGACTGGTCCGTCTCGTCACTGTCTCTATGCCTACCCACGATGGCACGAGTGTATCGGAGGTCGGCCCGCCGTCGCGAGCGCGACTCGCGCGCGCTCACCGCACCGCCAGCATCACGTCGACGACCGCGTCGAGCAGGAGGTCGACCTGAGCCTCACGATATCCGCCGCGCTGAGTCTTGAACACGACCGTGCGCACGTTGTCGATCGAAATCGGCCAACCGTCACTGAAGTAGCGGGTGAGCTTGTCTGCGAGTCGGTCGACGTCGCGCGTGCTGTATCCGCGAACAAGCGGATTGACGCGATCGAACCGCCGGCCCTCCGGCCGCGCGAGCCGGTTGGAGACGACCTGTGCCGTCGTGCGCGCTTCGCGCAACCACGCCTCGCCACCGTGCAGACGGGCGGCGACCTGTCGCTCCTGCGCCGCGAACGCGTCTTCGAGTCGTTCCAGCGCCTGATCGACGTGGGTCGTGGAGTAGCCGCCCTTCTGCATGCCGAAGGCGGTGAGCCGAATGCGATCGGATGTCAGCGGCTCGTCACCGGGTCTGACGGTGCCGTCGTAGGCGCGCCTGGCGAGCTGGAGGAACTCCTCGACCTGGGAGGTGTTGTACCCGAGCTTGGGCTTTCGTACGCGAGGGAAGGTGGCATCCACCGCTCCATTATTGCGGAGGCACAGCGCGCAGGCTCACCCGAAGATCCGGAAGGCGACGAATGCGACCGCGGCCGACGGAAGGATCGAGTCGAGTCGATCGAGGAATCCGCCGTGCCCTGGCAACCAGGAACTCATGTCCTTGATGCCGATGTCGCGCTTGATCAACGACTCGACCAGGTCGCCGAGAGTCGCGCTCAAGAAGATCGCCGTGCCGAAGATGAGTCCGAACCACCAGGTGTTGCCGAGCATCAGCGTCGAGAGCAGCACACCTGCCAGAAGGCTCACGGCCGCTCCCCCGGCGAACCCTTCCCAGGTCTTCTTCGGACTGATGATCGGCGCCATCTTGTGCTTGCCGAACATGAGCCCGAAGGCGTAGGCGCCCGTGTCGGCCGCAACGGCGACGGCGATGAAGGCGAGTGTCCAGAGTTCGCCCCCCTCGGCCGCCGTCAGCACCACCGCGAAGGTCGCGAGGAAGGTGACGTATCCCTGCACGAAGGCACCCCCGACGAGATCGCGGGTGAGCGCTCGAGCCGACGAGCGCCGCAGCGATGGCACCATCTGTTCGCCGATCCGCCAGAGCGTGACGATCAGGATGCCGCCGAGCACGGCGATCAGTTGTCCGACGGCACCGCCGTAGTACGAGAGCGGCACCGCAGCCACGGCGACCACGACGGTCGGGATGCGGGGAACGTGATAGTCGGCCTTGCGCAACGCCTGCGCGAGTTCGTAACTCGCGAATGCGGCGATGAAGACGGCGAAGAGCAGGAACAACTCTTTGATCCACAGGAGGCTGAGCAGTAGTACGGCGCCGAATGCGAGTCCGATGAGAATCGCGAGGATCAGGTTGCGACCCGTGCGGGCTTTGATCTTCTCCTGAGTCTGATCGAACTGTGCTCTGCCCACCTCGAACTGACGCTCGAGATCGGCTTTGCGTGCGTGCACCTGCGCGCGGAACTCGTCGCGCGAGGTTCGTTCAGGCCCCCCGTCACCCGACTGATCCTCTTCTGGGCCGCCCGACATCTCTTGCCTCAGACCTCGAGGAGTTCGGCTTCCTTGCGCTTCAAGGCCTCGTCGATGGCATCCACGTTGGACTTCGTGATCTGCTCGAGTTCCTTCTCTGCGCGCGAAACCTCGTCGTCACCCACCTCGCCCTTGAGGGCGTCGAGGTCGTCTTTCGCCTTGCGACGGATGTTGCGCGCCGACACGCGCGCGTCTTCCGCCTTGGCACGAACGATCTTCACGAACTCGCGGCGGCGCTCTTCGGTGAGCTCGGGCAGCGTCACCCGGATGATGTTGCCGTCGTTCGACGGGTTCGCACCGAGGTTCGGAGTGTCGCGTATGGCCTGCTCGATGTCTTTCAGCGCGCCCTTGTCGTAGGGTGTCACGACGAGCGTGCGGGCCTCGGGGTTCGCAAGCGAGGCGAGCTGCGCGAGCGGCGTGGGCGTGCCGTAGTAGCTCACCAGGATCTTCTGGAAGAGCTGTGGGTTGGCCCGGCCCGTGCGAACGGTCGCGAAGTCGTCTTTGGCGACCTCTACGGCCTTCTGCATGCGTGCGGTGGCATCGGAAAGTACGTCCGCGATCACGGGGGCTCCTTCTGGTTCGCTACTGCGGACAGTCTATCGACTGGTGGCGGGCACGCCGTTGCTGACGATGGTGCCGAGGTCGGCGCCGAGGATCGCCGCCGTCACGTTGCCGTGCGGCGTCATGCCGAACACCTGCATCGGCATGCCGTTGTCCATGCACAGGCTGAACGCCGTCGAGTCGACGACCTTGAGCCCCCGCTGCAACGCCTCCTGGTAGCTGATGCGGTCGATCTTGTGCGCATCGGGATTCGTACGCGGATCGTCCGAGTAGACGCCGTCGACACCGTTCTTCGCGACGAGCACGACCTCGGCACCGATCTCGAGCGCCCGCTGCGCGGCGACGGTGTCGGTCGAGAAGTACGGCAAGCCGGCGCCGGCGCCGAAGATGACGACCCGGCCCTTCTCGAGGTGACGCTCCGCACGGCGAGGGATGTACGGCTCCGCGACCTGCGTCATGGAGATCGCCGACTGCACGCGGGTCTCGGCGCCGGCCTGCTCGAGGAAGTCCTGCAGGGCGAGCGCGTTCATCACGGTGCCGAGCATGCCCATGTAATCGGCCCGGCCGCGGTCCATACCGCGCTGGGAGAGCTCAGCACCCCGGAAGAAGTTGCCGCCGCCGACGACGATGGCGATCTCGACCGTTCGTGCCGCATCGGCGATCTCGCGCGCGAGTGCACTGATCACGTCGGGATTCACGCCGAGCGACCCCGCCCCGAACGCCTCACCCGAGAGTTTCAACAGGACCCTGCGCTTGTGTTCCGTCATCCCGACCGATCCTTCCCCTGTGGGTGTAAAACTACTGGTTCGCCGACCCCAGCGCAGCGTCGATTGTCGTGCGTGTTCGACGAGTGTGGCGGGTCGGGCATCCGAATTCCCTCCGGACACAGCAAAGGAGTCCGGATCGCGAACGATCCGGACTCCCGTGGTGCACCTAGGCGCCGACCTTGTAGCGAGCGAAGTCGCTCACCGTGAGGCCTGCGTCGGAAAGGACCTTCGCGACGGACAGCTTGTTGTCTTTCGCGTAGTCCTGCTCGAGCAGTGCGACCTGCTTGAAGAAGGCACCGAGTCGGCCTTCGATGATCTTCGGAAGGGCGGCCTCAGGCTTGCCCTCCTCGCGCGAGATCTGCTCGACGATGCCGCGCTCCTTCTCGACCGCGTCGGCCGGAACGTCCTCGCGGGCGAGGTACTCCGGGTTCGCGAACGAGATGTGCTGGGCCACCGAGCGAGCGGTCTCCGCGTCGTCACCGGAGTACCCGAGTACGACGCCCACCTGCGGCGGGAGGTCCTTCGACGTCTTGTGCAGGTAGATCGAGAAGTGCTCGCCCTTGACGAGACGGATGCGACGAAGCTCGACCTTCTCGCCGAGGATCGCAGCTTCTTCGTCGATCACGGTCGCGACGGTCTTGCCGTCGGCCGGCGCGGCCAGGGCGGCCTCGACGGTCTCGGCACGAGCCGCGGCGACGGCCGCGAGAACCCGGTCGGCGAGGCCGACGAACTTGTCGCCCTTGGCGACGAAGTCGGTCTCGCAGGCGAGCTCGATGATCGTGGCGGTGCCGTCGCCGTTGT
Organism: Agromyces sp. Y182; assembly: GCF_059445385.1. Classification (NCBI taxonomy): domain Bacteria; kingdom Bacillati; phylum Actinomycetota; class Actinomycetes; order Micrococcales; family Microbacteriaceae; genus Agromyces; species Agromyces sp. Y182. Next base: position 791,432 of record NZ_JCAIUF010000002.1, read on the forward strand.
CGACGGCGGCGACGAGGCCCTCAGCTGTGGAGCGGTCGGCACGCTTCGCGTTACCCTTCGCACCCTTCAAGCGGAGGATCTCGACGGCCTTCTCGAGGTCACCGTCGGCCTCCACGAGTGCGTTCTTCGTGTCGACCATGCCGGTGCCGAGGCGCTCGCGCAGGTTCTTGACGTCTTCGAGAGTGAAGTTGGCCATATCTGTAAGTCTCCTGGACTCGTGGTCTTACTTGGACTCGGCGGCGGGCTCGGCCTCGACGACTGCTTCAGCCTCGACGACCGGCTCAGCCTCGACGGCTGCTTCAGCCTCGACGACCGGCTCAGCCTCGACGACCGGCTCAGCCTCGACGACTGCTTCAGCGTCGACTGCTGCTTCAGCGTCGACTGCTGCTTCAGCGTCGTCGGCCGACTCGGTCGCGGCTTCCGCGGTGGCATCCGCTGAAACGACCTCGACGATCTCGGCAACCTCTTCGGCCTCGGCCGCTGCGCCGTCGACCTTGTCGGTCTCGGGCGAGGACTGCTCGGGCGTACCCGCCTGGAGAAGCTCCTTCTCCCACTCGGCGAGCGGCTCGACGGCGGAGACGTTCCCCTCGGCCTCGGGCTTCTGGTGGCGCTCGATGAGGCCCTCGGCTGCGGCGTCGGCGACGATGCGGGTGAGCAGGCTCACCGAACGGATCGCGTCGTCGTTGCCCGGAATCGGGTACTGGACCTCGTCGGGGTCGCAGTTGGTGTCGAGGATGCCGATGACGGGGATGCCGAGCTTCTTGGCCTCGTCGATCGCGAGGTGCTCTTTCTTGGTGTCGACCACCCAGAGCGCCGAAGGCGTCTTCGTCAGGTTGCGGATGCCGCCGAGCGACTTGTGCAACTTGTCGAGCTCGCGCTTCTTGATGAGCAGCTCTTTCTTGGTGAAGCCGCTCGTGGTGCCCTCGAAGTCGAGCTCCTCGAGCTCCTTCATGCGCGCGAGGCGCTTGGAGACCGTCTGGAAGTTGGTGAGGAGGCCACCGAGCCAGCGCTGGTTCACGTAGGGCTGGCCGACGCGAGTCGCCTGCTCGGCGATCGCGTTCTGCGCCTGCTTCTTGGTGCCGACGAAGAGGATGGTGCCACCGTGGGCGACCGTCTCGCGCACGAAGTCGTACGTCTTGTCGATGTAGGCGAGCGACTGCTGCAGGTCGATGATGTAGCTGCCCGAACGCTCCGTGAGGATGAAGCGCTTCATCTTCGGGTTCCAACGGCGGGTCTGGTGCCCGAAGTGCACGCCGCTGTCGAGCAGCTGGCGGATGGTGACGACGGCCATGAGCCGTACTCCTTTGTTCTCAGTTGTCGCTCCAGCCGGCGGCTGGAGCCCTGGCGCCCGGCACGGCTCCGCCTGCTCCGGCTGCGGAACAGCGTGGAGCGGGACTGAGTGGAGTCGTCGGCCGAAATGGCGCGCGTAGTCACCCCGGAAGACCGGAGTGCTCCCGATACTCTATCATCGGCACTCCCCCTCCCCAACCGCGTCCGGATCGCCGGCGTACACATCTGAGCGATCGAGACGAACGGATGCCGCGTGGCGCCCGAGCATCGAAGCATGAACGCAGCTCTCCCCCCGCCGGCATCCTCGCCGATCGCATGCCCACGGGGGCGCCGCTGGCCCGCTGCAGCGGCATCCGCACTGGCCTCGTCGATGCTGCTCGCCCTGGCTACGACCGCACCCTTGGCCTCCGCGCTGGGGATCGGCGACGGCGGTCCGGCATCGCGCGAGTACCGAGCCGTCGCCGAGTATGCCGAGCAGTGGCGCTGGCCCGTCGCCGCGCCCATCCGCGTCGTCTCGCCATTCCGCGCCCCTCCTTCGCCATACGAGGCCGGTCACCGCGGCATCGATGTGGCGACCGAGGTCGGCGCATCCGTGGTCGCACCGGCCGCCGGCGTGGTCAGCTACGCCGGCATGGTCGCCGGGCGGCCCGTCGTCGCGATCGACCATGGTGGCGGCGTCGTGAGCGCGATCGAACCCGTTGCCGCGCTCGTCGAGACCGGAGCTTCCGTCGCCGCAGGCGACCCCATCGGCACCGTGTCGACGGGCGGGCACTGTGCGTCGGGCTGCGTGCACTTCGGCGTGCGAGTCGACGGCGAGTACGTCTCACCGTTCCTCTTCCTCGGCGGCCTGCCGCGCGCCGTGCTGCTGCCGTCGAACTGATCGCTGAGCTCACGCGCGAGGGTGCGCGGTGCGGTAGCTCTGCTTCAGCCGTTCCGTCGACACGTGCGTGTAGATCTGAGTGGTGCCGAGACTTGCGTGCCCGAGAAACTCCTGCACTGCACGCAGGTCCGCGCCCCCGTCGAGCAGGTGCGTGGCGGCGCTGTGGCGGAAGGCGTGCGGGCCGCTCGGCCCGGTGCCGGGTATCTCCGCGAGCAGCGCTGCGACGAGTCGATAGACGCTGCGCACGCCCATGCGACCGCCGCGGGCGCCCAGGAACACGGCGCGCGTGCGTCCGGACGTCACGCCGACCGCTCGACCGGGTGCGTCCGTGGCTGTCGCAGCGGTCTCGACGGCCGCCACCATCGCGGGCCGCGCCTCATCGAGGTATCGGTCGATCGCGCGTGCTGCCGGCGCTCCGTAGGGCACCATTCGCTCCTTCGCGCCTTTGCCGAGCACCCGCACGAGACGGCGGCGGCGGTCGATGTCCTCCAGGTCGAGCCCGACGAGCTCGGAGACCCGCAGGGCCGAGGCGTACAGCAACTCGATGATCGCGGCATCCCGGATCTCGGCGGGTTCACCGGTGGCGGCTCGAGCGTCGAGCCCGGCGAGCGTCTCGGCGACCGCCTGCTCGGTGACGACGCGGGGCAGGGTGCGCTGGGCGCGTGGCGCCTTGAGTCTCGCCCCGGGGTCGGTCGCGAGGGTGCCGCGACGCGTGAGCCAGGCGGTGAACCCGCGAACGGATGCCGCGCGGCGGGCGATGCTCGTTCGGGCGAGGCCTCGTTCGGTTGCCGCCCAGAGCCAGTCGCGCAGCAGCGGCAGGTCGAGTGCTGCGGCTTCTGCCGGACCCCGCTCTTCGGCGAATGAGATGAGTTCGAGGAGGTCGCTCCGGTACGCGGCGACTGTGTGCTGTGAGTATCCGCGCTCGACGGCGACGTGCGACAGATAGTCGTCGAGGAGGAGGTCGAGGCTCACGACTCCAGCTTGCTCCCCCGGTGCCCGTCGCGCGGTCCGACGCGCCCGCGGCGCGCCGTGGCCGCACTCACTCCGCGGGGCGCTTGCGGGAGAACCGCTCGAGGCGCTCATCGGGCGTCAGCGCCTCGATCTCGGCGAGGAACGTCTCGCTGAAGCTCGTGACCGGCGGGAACGGACCCACCGGCACCACCGAGGTCACCAGGCCGTCGTCGGCGAGATGCACGAGCGTGAACGAGCGGCCCCCGTCGATGCCGACGAGCTCGCGCGGCGGGGCCGAGAGATCCATCGTGTACGAGGTCGCACCTGCGACGGAGACGGGGATGCCTGCGAAGCTGCCGTTGGTCGCGTAGTGCAGGTGACCGCCGAGGATGAGTCGTACGTCGCGGTCGCGGACGACCTCGGCGAGCCGTTCCTGCCCACGCAGCTCGAGCAGGTCCATCAGCGCGAGCGGCGTGGCGATGGGCGCGTGGTGCATCGCGATGACGGTGCCGTTCGCCGAGGGTTCGGCGAGCGCGGCATCGAGCCAGTCGAGCGACGCATCATCGAGTTCGCCGTGGTGGAAGCCCGGCACGGTCGAGTCGAGGGCGATGATGCGCAACCCGTCGACCTCGATGATGCGATGCACGGGAGAATCATCGGCGCGCTCGCCGAGCAGGCCGGCGCGGAACGCGGCTCGTTCGTCGTGGTTTCCCATGACCCAGACGAGGCGGGCGCCGGTGCGCTCGGCGAGCGGCTCGAGGGAGCCGCGAGCGAGCCGGTAGGCGTCGGGCTCCCCGAGATCGGCCACGTCGCCGGTGACGACGATCGCGTCGATCGAGGAGCCGAGTCGGTCGAGTTGCGCGATCACCTGGGAGAGCGCGGCGACCGTGTCGGCGACGCCGCCGAGCGGTGCGCCCTCGCGCAGCAGGTGCGTGTCGCTGATGTGGGCGATGACGTGCCGGGCGGCCGGATACCGGCCGAGTTGCGGTTGATGCATAGACCCCTCTTTCCGCCGCCAGCCTAGAGGCTGCCGCCGACGCGCTGGCCTGCCACTGCTGCGCGCTCTACCTGCGACCCGTACTGTTGAACGGATGAGCACCAACGCTTCAGCAGTTCGAGAAACCGTGGTCTTCGACGTTCTCGGCACCTTGGTCGATCAACGAGGGAGTCTGTTGGGGCAGTTGAACTCGGTGATCGTGGCGGACGAAGACGCTGCGAACCTCGCTCTCTCCGCTTGGCTCGCACACGTCGAGGCGCAGCAGGAGGAGATCGTCTCGGGGCGACGCGCGTTCGCTCCGAGCGATGCTCTCGACCGGGAGGCGCTCGATGAACTCGCCAGCCAGTGGCGATTCAGGCCCGGGCGAAGTGTCGCCGACCTCTACGCCGCCGGCGAGCAGCTGACCCCATGGCACGACACGATCGACGGAGTGAACCGATTGGCCCGAGACGCGACCGTCATGGGTCTCTCCAATGCGAGTCGGAGCACGCTGACCGGGCTCAGCTCGCGCTCGGGACTGCGGTGGCATCAGGTGATCTCGGGCGAAGACGTGCAGAGCTACAAGCCGGCAGCGCGAATCTACGAGGCGGCCATCGCAAACGCCCCTTCTTCTTCTGGGACCCCGATCATGGTTGCAGCGCACGCCTGGGACCTCCGCGCTGCAGCAGAGGCGGGCATGAGGACGGCGTACCTTCCCCGACCGAATGGCGAAGCGCCGACAGCAGAGGACGATTTCACCTTCTTCGCCGAGAGCATTCACGACCTTCACCTGCAGCTTCAGGCCGCAGCGCCTTCGGCCGGGTACAGCTAGCCGTAGACCTGGCCGGCTCCGCGGCCGGCCCGACGTGCTCATTTCCGCTTCGCCCGCAACCAGCCCTGCGGATGCCTCGCGGCCAGTGCGGCGGCCTCGAGTCCGCCGAGCACACCCATCACCGCGATCGGCGCCATACCGCACCGGCGTGCCACGTCGACGAGCTCTCGAGGGCTACGGGAGCTGAGCGCGTCGAGCACCCGCACCGCCTCGGGCGTCGACTCGATTCCCCATCGTCGGGCCGGAGTCTCGTGCGCCGCGCGGGCCGAGGCGCCGCCCTGTTCGGGTGCACCGTGCTGCGTCGCGATGACGCGCCCCCGCTGACCACCGGCGAGCTCGGCCATCTGATCGGCATCCACGACGCACACCGCGTCGAACTCTCGCAGGAGTCGGTGGCAGCCGGCCGACGCCGGGCTCGTCACCGGACCGGGAACCGCGCCCAACGGGCGGCCGAGGGTGGCCGCGTGTCCGGCAGTGTTCAAGGACCCCGAGCGAAGTCCGGCCTCGAGCACCACGGTCGCATCGCTCGCGGCGGCGATGAGTCGATTGCGTTGCAGGAACCGCCATTTCGTCGGCGCAGCGCCGCAAGGAAGCTCGGAGATCACGGCACCGGTTTCGACGATTCGGGTCAGCAGTGTCTCGTGCCCCATCGGATAGAACCGGTCGACGCCTCCGGCGAGGAAGGCGACGGTCGTGCCGCTGCTCGCAAGCGCGGCCCGGTGCGCCATGCCGTCGATGCCGTACGCGCCCCCGGAGACCACGGCGAAGCCTCGATCGACGAGCCCCGCCGATGCCTCCATCGTCACGTGCTCGCCGTAGCCGGTCGCTGCTCGCGCACCCACGAGCGAGATCGAAGCGCTCGCGCTCGCGAGTGCGGCTGCCCGGCCGCGCACCCACAGGCCGATCGGCGCGTGCACGCCGAGTTCATCGACGCCTCGCGGCCAGACCGCGTCGGATGGGAGCACCAGGCGGGCTCCCACGCGCACCGCCTGCCCCAGCGATCGCACGAACGCGTCGTGATCGAGGCGGGGCAGCCAACGCTCGAGCCCGGCGGTCGCCTCACGTTCGTCGATCGCTCCCCCGGCTTGCGCGACCTCGTCGATGAAGCGAGCTGGGCTTGCCCCGCCGAGCAGCAGCTCGGCCGTCGGCGCAGCACCGAGCACTTCGATCGCGCGCCCGAGCACGCCATCGCCGGGTTCGGCCAAGGTGCCGAGCAACGCCCTGGCGAAGACGTCGTCGAGCGCAGTCGCGTCGTCTGGCGCGACGGACCGCACGGCGGAGAGTTCGATGCGCAGCTGGGTTGCCGAGCGGCGGACGATGCTCATTGTGGGAGCCCCTTTCGGAGGAAGAGCGCCCGCCCGACATGTTCGAGTCCGGGCGAGTCCGCGCCGTCGAGGTCGGCGAGCGTCCACGCGACCTTGAGGATGCGGTCGTAGCCGCGCATCGTGATTCCGCCGAGCTCGAGCGAGCGGTCGAGATCGGCCGTCGCGCGGCCGCCTGGGTGCAGCCCGCCGGCGCCCCGGAGCCACGGGCCGGGCATCTGCGCGTTGGTACGCCATGGTGTGTTGCGCAATCGCCTGGCGGCCCGCCCCCGGGCTTCGAGAACCCGCTCACGCGCCACGGCCGTCGATACTCCCGGCTGCTCGGCCGCGATTCGCAGCCCGGCGGCCGTGATGCGCGGTACGAAGAGCTGCAGGTCGAGCCGATCGCGGAGCGGCCCCGACACGCGGGCCATGTAGCGCCGACGGGCCGCAGGCGGGCAGATGCAGTCGCCGACCTTGGAGCCGTGGTTGCCGCAGGGGCAGGGGTTGGCCGCCAGCACGAGTTGGAAGCGGCCGGGAAACGACGCGACGGCGTTCGCACGATGGATCGCGATGGTGCCGGACTCGAGCGGTTGGCGGAGCACGTCGAGCACCGCCGACGGGAACTCCGGCGCCTCGTCGAGGAAGAGCACCCCGTGGGAAGCGCGGGCTGCAGCACCCGGGCGGATCAGCCGGCTGCCGCCACCGACCATCGCCGCCGCCGTCGCCGTGTGGTGGGGTGCCTCGAATGGCGGTCGCAGCGAGAGCCCGGCATTGAGGGGTTGTCCGGCAAGGGATCTGAGGGAGGCGACCTCGAGCGCCTCTTCGGCCTCGAGGTCGGGGAGGAGGCCCGGCAACCGCGAGGCGAGCATCGTCTTGCCCGCCCCCGGCGGCCCGAGGAGGAACATGTGGTGCCCTCCGGCCGCGGCGGCGATGAGAGCGTCGACCGCGCCATCGTTGCCTGCGATGTCGGCGAGATCGCCGGGCGACTCGTCGGCCTGCTCAGCGCGTTCGGGAGCCGGGACTGGCTCGAACACCCGCTCGTCGAATGCCCCGCCGTGCGAGATCGCCGCATCGATGAGCGAAGCGACCCCGATGACCGTGACCCCGGGCACGAGGCTCGCTTCACCCGCATTCGCGGCCGGCACCATGACCGTGTCGTACCCGGCCCGCACCGCGGCGAGAACGGCGGGCAGGATGCCGTCGATCGGGCGGAGCCGACCGTCGAGGCCGAGCTCGCCGAGGTGCACGACATGCTCGATCGACTCGGGCGAGATCTCGCCCGACGCGGCGAGACAGGCGATCGCGATCGCGAGATCGAAGCCCGAGCCGTGCTTCGGCAGCGCCGCCGGCGACAGGTTCACCGTGAGCCGCCGCTGCGGAAGGGGGCAGCCGGCGTTGACGGCAGCGGCGCGCACCCGATCGCGTGCCTCGCCGAGCGCCGCATCGGGCAGCCCGATGATGATGAATGCCGGCAGCTGCGACGAGAGATCGGCCTCGACCTCGACGATCGAGCCCGTCAATCCGAGCAGCGCAACCGAGCGCGTGCGAGCGACGGGCATCAGTTGATCCCCTCGAGGTGCTCGATGAGCGCGGGCGCCTCGGTCGGGGCGAGCACCGCGACGGCGTCGATGCGAATGCGCGAGACCGGGGCATCCGTCGCCTCGCACCAAGCGATCGCAAGCCGCCTCATGCGCGCGAGCTTCAGGGGCGTGATCGCCTCGAACGGATGCCCGTAGTCACCCGACGTTCGTGTCTTGACCTCGACGAATACCGTGTCTCGGCCGTCGCGCGCCACGATGTCGATCTCGCCGATGCGGCAGCGCCAGTTGCGCTCGAGCACCTCCATACCGCGTGCCTCGAGATGCTCCACCGCGAGCTGTTCGCCGTGCCTGCCGAGTTCTGCGTTGTGCGCCATCCGCACCACCTCCGCGTCCAGCGTGGCGGTCGGCCGCACCTGCGGAGGCCCGGAACGGCGAAGTCACGAAGGTCGATCGAGAAGCGCAGCTGTGGAGGAACAGTGCTATTCGTCGAGTGCGAGTTCTTTCGGCAGCTCGAACTCGCGCGAGGCGAGCTCTTCGACGTTGACGTCTTTGAAGGTGAGCACGCGCACCGACTTCACGAAGCGGTCGGCGCGGTAGACATCCCAGACCCAGACGTCTTTCATCGTCAGCTCGAAGTAGAAGTCGTGCTCGGTGTCGCGGCGCACGAGTTCGACCTCGTTGGCGAGGTAGAACCGTCGCTCGGTCTCGACCACGTATTTGAACTGCGACACGATGTCGCGGTACTCCCGATACAGGGCCAGCTCGACCTCGCGGTCGTAGTCTTCGAACTCGTCCTCATCCATCGCACTCATCCTACGCCGAGGTCGAACAGAGTCGGTGCCGCCGCCACCCGATCGTGCAGCCAGGTCGTGCGGTGCAGCTCGCTCGGCCCGTGCTCGTCGATCGCCGCGAAGTGCGCCCGGCTCGAATACCCCTTGTTCTCGTCCCAGGCGTAGAGCGGCCGCTCGTCGTGCGCACGGCGCATGCCACGGTCGCGATGCACCTTCGCGATGACGGATGCCGCGGCCACCGAGGCGCAGTCGCGGTCGGCCTTGATTCGGGTGACGACGCGTGCCCGATGCTCGATCGAGACGCTGAGCCAGTCGTGGTTGCCGTCGAGGAGCAGCGGCACCTCGACGGCGAGCTCGTTGGCCGCCGACAGTTCGGCGAACGCCCGCGCACCGGCGAGCCCCAGGCAGGCCATGATGCCGAGCTCGTCGATCTCGGCGGCGCTCGCCTCGCCGACGGCGGATGCCCGCACCCAGGTGGATGCCTTCGGCGCCATCGCCTCGCGGCGCGGTTCGCTCAGCAGCTTCGAGTCGCGCAGGCCCGCCGGCATGCGTCGCACGCCCGAGTCGATCAGCACCAAGCCGACGGAGACCGGGCCGGCGAGCGCACCGCGACCGACCTCGTCGCAAGCGAGCAGCATGGGCGCACCGGCGAGGAACTCGCGTTCGGTTCGCAGGGTCGGCACGGCGACGGGCGTCATGTCAGTGATCCGCTTCGCCGACGCCGTCGAAGACCTGCGGGTAGTTGTCGAGCCACGCCCAGTGATCGATGGGCCAGCTGACCACGAATGCACGCCCGACGACGTTGTCGATCGGCACGAAGCCCTTCAGCGGAGTGTCGCCGTTGTAGCGCGAGTCTTTCGAGTTGTAGCGATTGTCACCCATGACCCACAGCGAGCCATCGGGTACCACAACGTCGAAGTCGTCGCGTGAGACCTTCGTCTCGCCCGGGGGCAGGGCGACGTACGGTTCGTCGAGCGGAACGTCGTTGACGCTCATCTGGCCGAGCGCGTTGCAGCACACGACATGATCGCCGGGCAGGCCGATCAGGCGCTTGACGAGGTGGTCGTTCGAGTCGGGCGCCGAGAGCCCGACGAATGCGAGGAACCAATCGACGGCGGCCACGAGGGGCGGCTGCTCGGTCTCGACGCGAGCCGGCAGCCATCCGCCCGGATCTTTGAACACGACGACGTCGCCGCGGGTGAGCGGTGTGACCTCGGGAACCAGCTCGTTCACGATGATGCGGTCGTCTTTGACGAGCGTCTCCTCCATCGACTGCGACGGGATGAAGAACGATCGGATGAGGAACGTCTTGATGAGGAATGAGACGAGCACCGCCACCACGAAGATGATGAGCAGATCCCGTAGGAACAGCAGGACGCTGCGTCTTCTGCTCGGCGATGCCGAATCCACGCGATCTGATCGCGTGTCTGTGTCTTCTGTCATTTAACCGCCCGAGCTCCCCACCCAGTCTAGGGGTGAGGAGCTCGTGGAAGAGTTCGCGTGGCACGCGATCCGCAGAGCGGATCAGGCGTCGCGCTTCTCCTTGATCTTCGCCTTCTTGCCGCGGAGCTTGCGCAGGTAGTACAGCTTCGCGCGACGCACGTCACCGCGGGTGACGACCTCGATGTGGTCGATCACGGGCGAGTGCACCGGGAACTTGCGCTCGACCCCGACCTGGAAGCTCACCTTGCGGACCGTGAAGGTCTCGCGCACGCCTTCGCCCTGGCGGCCGATGACGACGCCCTGGAAGACCTGGACACGCGCACGCGTGCCTTCGATGATGTTGACGTGCACCTTGACGGTGTCGCCGGGGCGGAAGTCGGGGATATCCGACCTCAGGCTCGCGGCGTCGACATGGTCGAGGATGTGCATGATGGTTCGCTCTCTGCGCCCGCAACCGGTCGAACGCTGATCATTGAATGGAAGTGTCTGGTGCCGCCTCGCACGATCACTCGTGCGTGCGCGCTCCCCGGAGGCAGAGTCCTACGGCGGCACAATCCTCTATTGTGCCATGCCGGTGGGCAGTGGGCAAAAGCGGGCGACGGATGCCCCGTGCCGGCACGCTGCCCGCAGCCGCCTGCGTTACTCGTGCACCTCGTGGATGATGATCACGTCGTCGCCGCCGTCGTCGAAGGGCGGACGTCGTGCACCCGGTGCGGCCGATCGGGGCGGGCCGCTCTGGGCACCGCCTTGCTGCTCGGCCGCGAGCCGTTCGAACTCGGCCATCGAGGCCTTCACCCGGCTGGCGCCGTCGGTGATCAGCTGCCATACGGCGAGCCAGAAGGCGGCGATGGCGAGCAAGATGGCGAGGACGCCGAAGAGCGTCGCCGACGCACCGTAGAACCCGGTCGCGATGATCGCGAGGTGCCATGCGGTGAGCACGCCGAAGTCGGTCCACGAGACGGCTTGCTGCTGGCGCACGGTCGGGCGAACGCTCGTGAGGAGTGCGACGATGCCGAGCACGACGAATGCGACGGGGACGACGACGACCAACCCGAGCGTGCCCCAGCCACCGCCACCGAAGATCGCCCAGCCGACTGCGAGCCAGACGGGCAGCACGACGAACGCGATCATCTGCCATCGATAGAACACGCGCCGCAGGAGCATGTTCTCAGCGTAATCCGCCGATGCTGCGCGCGCGCCGGGTGTTCACTCAGGGCGGAGCCGCCAGAATGGACGCGGAGAGGATGAGCGTGATTGAACTTCGAACCCCTGCCGAGATCGAGGAGATGCGGCCCGCCGGCCGTTTCGTGGCGAGTGTGCTGGAGGCGACCTCGGCTGCAGCAGCCGTCGGTGTGAACCTGCTCGAACTCGATGCCCTCGCCCACGAGATGATCCGTGCGGCCGGCGCTGAGAGCTGCTACATCGACTATCACCCGTCGTTCGGCGCGAGTCCGTTCGGCAAGGTCATCTGCACCTCTGTCAACGACGCGGTGCTGCACGGACTCCCCCACGACTACCGACTCCGCGACGGCGACCTGCTGAGTCTCGACTTCGCAGCGTCGGTGAACGGATGGGTCGCTGATTCCGCCATCTCGATCGTCGTCGGCACGCCCCGCGCCGAAGACCTGCGCCTCATCGACACGACCTCTCGCGCGCTCGACGCCGGCATCGCTGCTGCGCGCACCGGCAATCGCATCGGCGACATCTCACGAGCCATCGCGGATGTCGCGAAGGCCGAGGGCTACTCGATCAACACCGACTTCGGCGGCCACGGCGTCGGCCGCACCATGCACGGTGACCCGCACATCCCGAACAACGGCCGCCCAGGCCGTGGACTGCCGTTGAAGCCCGGCCTCGTGGTCGCGATCGAACCGTGGTTCCTCGCGACGACCGATCGGATCTTCACCGATCCCGACGGCTGGACCCTGCGCAGCGCCGACGGTTCGCGTGGCGCGCACTCGGAACACACGATCGCGGTCACCGAGGGCGACCCGATCGTCTTGACGCAGCGCGACTGAGCGCCGAGGCGCCCTTCTCGGTCAGCGCTCGAGCTCGACCTCGATCATTCCGCCGACGATGCGGGTGCGGTAGGTGCGCAGCGCGAGGGCGGCGTCGGTGAAGCACTCGCCCGTGCCGAGGTCGTAGACCTCCTTGTGCAGGGGCGAGGCGATCGTCGGGCGATCGCCGCGCGAGCCGACGATGCCCCTCGCCATCACGGGGGCGCCTGTATGCGGGTCGCGGTGGTCCACGGCGTACACCTCTTCCTCGTCGAGCCGAACGAGCGCGACCTGGCGTTGCCCGATGAGGGCGACCTCGCCCCAGCCCGGTTCGAGTTCGGCGACCTCGCACGTGCGCACCCAGATCGTGGTCTGCTCCATCGTCAGCGACATGCCGGCTCCTCTCAAGTGCTTCGAAGTTACGTTCGGGGTGTTTCCCCTCTGGCCCCCGCGTGTTTCGAGAGCGTGAAAGTGTCCTCACAACGGAGGAGACGGATCGTGCGGCAGAGGACGGTTGCGGTTACCCGCACGAAACAGGGCGGAAACCGGCCGGTCGTACGCTCGCCTCATTCGAGTCCCGGAGGCAGCCATGACCCTGACCACTCATGCCGAAGGCGTGCGCGACGTCGTGATCGTCGGCGGAGGGCCGGCAGCGCACCGACTTGCCGACAGCCTGCACGCTCGCGATGCCGAGCGCACCCTGCGCGTGACCGTCGTCGGCGAGGAGATCCACGAGCCCTACGATCGCGTCGCGCTCAGCACGAGACTCGCGGATGCCGCGGCCGACCTCACCCTCGAGCCCTCTTCGATGTGGGACGACGGTCACATCCGCCTCATCACCGGCGAGCGCGTCGTCACCATCGACCCCGCCGCGCACACCGCGACGACCTCGGGAGGCCAGGCGCTGCACTGGGACGAGCTCGTGCTCGCCACCGGTTCGAGCGCGCCCGTCCCCGAGATCCCCGGCCGCGAGCACGGCCGTGTCTACCGCACGATCGACGATGTCGACGCGCTCGTCGCCGAGACCCGTGAACTCGCCGAACGGCACGGTCGCCCCGCGCAGGTCGTCGTCGCCGGAGGCGGCCTCCTCGGCCTCGAGGCGGCGGGCGGGCTGGCGAAGCTCGGTGCCCACGCCGCGGTCGTGCACTCGGGCGGCTGGCTCATGTCGGCGCAGCTCGACGAGGGCGCAGGACGCGCCCTCGGTCGCATCATCACGGGGCAGGGCATCGGATTGCACCTCGGTACTCGCCCCGCCGCGGTACTGACAGGGCACGACACACGCACCGAGCGCGAGGCGGTCGTGGGCGTCGAGCTCGCGAACGGCCGCCGCATCGACGCCGACCTCGTCGTCTTCGCAATCGGCATCAGCCCTCGCGACGAGCTCGCACGGGCGCTCGAACTCGAGCTCGGACCGCGCGGCGGCGTGGCGATCGGCACGAGCTGCGCGACATCCGCCGACCATATCTGGGCGATCGGCGAGGTGGCGAGCTTCGAGGGCCGCTGCACCGGTCTCGTCGCCCCGGCCAACGCCATGGCCGAAGTGGTGGCCGATCGACTGCTCGGCGGTGCAGCCGAGTTCACGAGCGTCGACGACGCCACCAAGCTGAAGCTCTCGGGCGTCGACGTCGCGAGCTTCGGCGACGCACTCGCCCGAACCGAGCAGGCGCTCGAGATCGTCTACGCCGACCCGGCACGCGGGCTTTACCAGAAGCTCGTCGTGACCTCCGACGCGAAAACCCTCCTCGGTGGAATCTTCGTCGGCGACGCCTCGCCGTACGCCTCACTTCGCCCGCTGCTCGGCACGCAACTGTCGAGCGAGCCCGCCGCATACCTCTCGGCTTCGGGCATGGAGGCGCCAGCCGGTGACGAGCTGCCGGCCGGCGCACTCGTCTGCGCGTGCAACAACGTCAGCGCCGGCACGATCCGCGACGCGGTCGCAGGCGGGCACGCCGACCATGCAGAGGGCTGCACCGAGCTCGGCGCGCTGAAGGCCTGCACCCGCGCCGGCACCCAATGCGGCTCGTGCGTGCCGCTCGTGAAGAAACTGCTCGAGGCCGAGCTGACGAAGTCGGGCATCACCCCCTCGCGGGCGTTGTGCGAGCACTTCGAACTCTCGCGGCAGGAGCTCTTCGAATCGGTGCGCGTGCTCGAGCTCACCTCGTTCGACGCGATCATCGCCCGCCTCGGCACCGGCCGCGGCTGCGACGTGTGCAAGCCCGTGATCGGTTCGATCCTCGCGACGCAGCACGGCTCGTACATCCTCGACGGCGGCCGCGGCGGCCTGCAGGACACGAACGACCGAGCCATGGCGAACATGCAGAAGGACGGCACCTACTCGGTCGTGCCCCGCATCCCCGCGGGCGAGATCACACCGGCCAAACTCGCCGTGATCGCGCAGGTCGCGACCGACTACGGGCTCTACACGAAGATCACGGGCGGCCAGCGCATCGACCTGTTCGGCGCGCGTCTCGACCAGCTCCCCGAGATCTGGAAGCGACTGGTCGACGCCGGATTCGAGTCCGGACAGGCCTACGGCAAGGCCCTTCGCAACGTGAAGAGCTGCGTCGGCTCGACCTGGTGCCGCTTCGGGGTGCAGGACTCGGTCTCGATGGCCGTGCAGCTCGAGCTGCGCTACCGCGGCCTCCGCTCGCCGCACAAGTTGAAGTTCGGCGTCTCGGGGTGCGCCCGCGAGTGCGCAGAGGCGCGCGCGAAGGACGTCGGCGTGATCGCCACCGAGCAGGGCTGGAACATGTACGTCGGCGGCAACGGCGGTTTCCAGCCCGCGCACGCCCAGTTGCTCGCGAGCGACCTCGACGACGAGACGCTCTTGCGCTACATCGACCGCTACATCATGTACTACGTCCGCACCGCCGACCGCCTGCAGCGCACGGCCCGCTGGATCGAGGACATCGAGGGCGGCCTCGACCATGTGCGCGACGTCGTCGTGCACGACTCCCTCGGCCTCGCCGAGGAGCTCGAGCAGGCCATGGCCACGCACGTCGACACCTACGAAGACGAGTGGGCCGCGACGCTCGCCGACCCCGAGCGGCTCCGGCGCTTCCGCTCCTTCGTGAACGCACCGAATGTTCCCGACCCCTCGATCGCCCGGGTGCCCGAGCGCGAGCAGTTCCGGCCGGCGACCGCCGAAGAACGCGAACGGGGCGAGGCCGTGCTCGTCTCCGGCCCCACCATCCCGGTGCGCGGAGCCGACGCATGATCGGCCGCGTCACGCTCGTCGGTGGCGGGCCGGGCCGCGAAGACCTCCTGACCCTCGCGGCTGTTCGCGCGCTCGGCGAGGCCGATGTCGTGCTCTACGACCGCCTCGCACCGCACGAGGGGCTTCCCGCGCTCGCCCCGAACGCCGAGCTCGTCGACGTCGGCAAACGGCCGGGCCACCACGCCGTGCCGCAGTCCGAGATCGAGGCGCTCCTCGTCGAGCACGCGCGCGCCGGCCGTCACGTCGTGCGCCTGAAGGGCGGCGACCCGTACGTGCTCGGGCGCGGCAGCGAAGAAGTGCTCGCCTGCCACGCTGCCGGCGTGCACGTCGAGGTGATCCCCGGGGTCACGAGCGCGGTCGCGGTGCCCGGCGCTGCCGGCATCCCCCTCACTCATCGTGGTGTCAGCCACCTCTTCACCGTCGTTTCGGGTCACGCACCGCTCACCGACGCCGAGCTCGTGCACTTGGCCGGCCTCGGCGGCACGATCGTCGTACTCATGGGCGTGAACTCGCTGCCCTCGCTCACCGCCGGGCTCGCGCGTCACGGCATGTCCGCGCAGATGCCCGTCGCGATCATCGAGCGCGGATTCGGCGCCGAGCAGCGCACGACGATCGCCGACCTCGACGGAATCGTGCTCGCCGCAGGCCGCGCACACGTCACCTCCCCGGCGGTCGTCGTGGTCGGCGAGGTGGTGCGGCTGGCGCACGACGGCGACGCGAGCGCTGCCGAGCTCATGACGCGCGCGGCGGTCGTCGGGGCGGTGAGCTGATGACGGATGCCTCGGAGCTGCCACCCGGCTTCCGGCCGGATCAGCTCGAGGGCTTCCGCATCGGCGTGACGAGTGATCGCCGCTCAGCCGACCTGATCGACGCCCTCGCGCGTCGCGGCGCGCAGGTGCTGCACGCGCCGACGCTGCGCATGGCCAACGCGGTCTCCGACGATCCCGTCATCGACGACACCCGCGCGATCATCGCCGCCCGGCCCGACGTGCTGCTCGCCACGACGGCATACGGGGTGCGCCGCTGGTTCGAGGTCGCCGATTCCGCAGGGCTCGGTGAAGACCTCGTCGACGCGCTCTCCGGCACGGCGATCCTCGTTCGCGGGCCGAAGGCACGCGGAGGCATCCGTGCCGCGGGGCTCAACGACGTCGGCATGAGTGCCGAGGAGACCACCGAGTCGCTCATCGACGAGGTGCTCAGGAGCATGCCCGGCGGCCTCACGGTGGCGGTGCAACTGCACGGATTCCTGAACCATTCGCAACTGGATCGACTGCGAGACGCGCACGACCGGGTGCTCACGGTCGAGCCGTACCGATGGATCGAACCCGACGAGGGCGATGAACGGGTCGACCGGCTCATCGAGGCGGCCTGCACGGGCGGTCTCGACGCCATCACCTTCACGAGTGCCCCCGCGGCGCACGCGCTCTTCGCCGCCGCCGAGGTGCGCGGGCGATACGACGACCTCGTCGATGCGATGTGCGGCCCCGTCGTGGCCGCGGTCGTGGGCCCGGTGACCGCTGCTCCCCTGATCGCCGCCGGGATCACTCCGATCCAGCCCGAACGCTTCCGCATGGGCGCGCTCATCCGGCTCGTCTGCGAGCACCTCGAATCGACGCGCGTGCTGCGCCTCGATACCCGGCACGGCCCGCTCGAACTTCGAGGCGCCGTCGTCGACGTCGATGCGCGTCGCGTCGCGCTCGCCCCCGTCGCTCTCATGATCCTTCGCGCGCTCGTGCTCGCGCGCGGTTCCGTCGTCGGCCGCGAACGCCTCGCGGCGGGGCTGCCCGGAACGAACGACGAGCACGCCCTCGAGGTCGCGCTCAGCCGGTTGCGCCAGACGATCGGCGTCCCCGGTCTCATCGCGACCGTCGTCAAGCGCGGGTACCGGATCGATGTCTGATGCGACCTCACACGCGCTGCCGCGGCGGGTGAGCAGGTGGAGACGCAGGGTTTACGACCGGCACGTTCCGCGGAAACACGTCGCGAATAGCGTCGGGTGGACCAGCTCGACCCCGTGATCGACACCCCGGAGGCACCGATGACCGATACCGTGAGCGCCGCTCCCCCGCACGTCGCAGCACCCGCCGGCACCGAGACTTCGGCCGCGCCGCCGCTCGCCACGAGGCCCGGCCGATGGATCGAAAACTGGAACCCCGAAGACGACGACCAGTGGGAGACCGAGGGCCGGGCGATCGCCCGGCGCAATTTGAAGTGGTCGATCTTCGCCGAATTCCTCGGCTTCATCGTCTGGCAGCTCTGGTCGATCGTCGCCGTGACCCTCCCGGCCGCGGGCTTCGACCTCGACACCGGCGAGGTCTTCTGGCTCATCTCGATCCCGAGCCTCGTGGGCGCGACGCTCCGCATCCCGTACTCCTTCCTCGTGCCGAAGTTCGGCGGCCGCAACTGGACGATCATCTCGGCCGGCCTGCTGCTCATCCCTGCGATCACGCTCGCAGTGTGCGTCTCGAACCCCGAGACGCCGTTCGGCGTGCTGCTCTTCGCCGCGGCGCTCGCGGGCTTCGGCGGCGGCAACTTCGCCAGCTCCATGTCGAACATCACGTTCTTCTACCCGCAGCGGGAGAAGGGCTGGGCATTGGGCCTCAATGCCGCCGGCGGCAACCTCGGGGCATCCGTCGCGCAGTTCGTCGTGCCGATCGTCATCACGATCGGGGCCGGCGCCACGTTGAACCTCCCGCTCGCCGGCTGGATCTGGGTTCCGTTCATCCTGCTCGCGATGTTCGGCGCGTTCCGCTACATGGACAACATCTCGAGCGCGAAGGCCGACTTCGCGGGCTCCGCCGCCGCGCTGCGCGAGCCGCACCTCTGGGTGCTGTCGCTGCTCTACATCGGCACGTTCGGCTCGTTCATCGGGTTCGCGAGCGTCTTCCCGAAGCTCATCGCCGATCAGTTCCCCGAGTTCTCCGCCATCGCGATCGGCGGCGCCTCGATCTCGCTCGCGTTCCTCGGAGCGCTCGTGGGTTCGCTCGCCCGCCCATACGGAGGCCGACTGTCCGACCGCTTCGGTGGGGCGCGCATCACGATGCTCGCCTTCGCCGCGATGGGCGCGATCACCCTCGGGGTGCTGTTCACCCTGCCGCTCGGCAACTTCTGGCTGTTCCTCGGCCTGTTCCTGCTGCTGTTCGCGGCGGCGGGCATCGGCAACGGTTCGACCTACCGCATGGTCCCGGTCGTCTTCGCCGTGCGTGCCGGAACCGAGGCCGGCGACGTCTCGACGCAGCGCAAGTCGGCCGCGGCGCTCGGCCTGATCTCGGCGATCGGCGCGTACGGCGGGTTCCTCATCCCGCAGGTGCTGAACCTGTCGTTCCAGTCGACCGGCGGGTACGCGGGCGCATTCCTCGGCTTCGTCGGCGGTTACGCCGCCCTCCTCGTGCTCACCTACGTCGTGTACGTGCGCTCGGGCCGCCTCGGCGAACACAAGATCTGAATCATGCTCACCGATGCCGTCGACGTGCGCTCGGGCCGTCTCGGCGAACACAAGATCTGAATCGAGACCAGATGAGTCGCTCCGCCGCCACGCATTGCCCGTACTGCGCTCTGCAGTGCGCGATGACCCTCACCCCGATACCGGCTCCGGATGCCGCGGCCGCACCGGTGGCCGTCACCGGACGTGACTTCCCGACGAATCGCGGCGGGCTCTGCAAGAAGGGCTGGACGTCTGCGGAGCTCCTCCGCGCGCCGTCACGCCTCGGCGCTCCGCTGCTGCGGGGCGCCGACGGGGCGTTGCACGAGGTGAGTTGGCAGGAAGCGCTCGATCACGTGGCGACGTCGCTGCGCGGCATCCGTTCGACCCACGGCGCCGACGCCGTCGGCGTGTTCGGCGGCGGGGGCCTCACGAACGAGAAGGCGTACCTGCTGGGCAAGTTCGCGAGGCTCGCGCTCGGCAGCAGCCGAATCGACTACAACGGGCGGTACTGCATGTCGTCGGCCGCGGCTGCCGGCAACCGCGCCTTCGGCCTCGATCGCGGCCTCCCGTTCCCGTTGGAGGACCTCGACGAGGCGGCAACGGTCCTCCTGCTCGGCACGAATGTCGCCGAGACGATGCCGCCGTTCATCGGTCATCTGACCGGCGCGCAGGCCGCGGGCGGGCTCGTCGTCGTCGACCCGCGGCGTACCGCGACCGCCCGGCTCACCGAGGAAGGCCGCGGCCTGCACGTGCAGCCGATGCCCGGCACCGACCTCGCGCTGCTCCTCGGGCTCATCCACATCGTGATCGCCGAGCGGCTCGTCGACCTCGACTACATCGCGACCCGCACCGTCGGATTCGAGTCGGTGCGGCGCAGCGTCGCAGCCTGGTGGCCGGAGCGGGCGGCGTCGGTCACGGGCGTCGCGGCCCTCACCCTGCGCCGCCTCGCCCGGCGACTCGCCTCGGGCGGCAACACCTACATCCTCACGGGCCGAGGCGTCGAGCAGCACGTCGACGGCACCGACACCGCAACCGCGGCGATCAACCTCGCACTGCTGCTGGGCCTGCCCGGGCGGTCCGGCAGCGGCTACGGCACGCTCACGGGGCAGGGGAACGGCCAGGGCGGCCGCGAGCACGGCCAGAAGTGCGACCAACTGCCCGGCTATCGCAAGATCACCGATCCCGATGCTCGAGCGCACGTCGCCCGCGTGTGGGGTGTCTCGCCGTCCGAGATCCCCGGTCCGGGCATCCCCGCCGTCGAACTGCTCCAGTCGCTCGGCGAACCGGGTGGCGTGCGCGCACTGCTCGTGCACGGATCGAACCTCGTCGTCTCCTCGCCGAACGTCACTGCGGTGCGCGAGCGACTGGCCGCGCTCGACCTGCTCGTCGTGTGCGACTTCTTCCTCTCCGAGACGGCGGCACTCGCCGACGTCGTGCTGCCGGTCACGCAATGGGCCGAGGAGGAGGGCACGATGACGTCGCTCGAGGGCCGCGTCCTCCGTCGCCGCCGCGCGATCACCCCGCCCGACGGCGTGCGCGACGAGCTCTGGATCCTCGCCGAACTCGCCCGGCGACTCGAGTGCACCGCGACGTTCGACACCGACCCCGAGCTCGTCTTCGAGGAGTTGCGGCTCGCCTCCGAAGGCGGCATCGCCGACTATTCGGGCATCGACTACGCCCTGCTCGACCGTGGCGAGGCCGCGTTCTGGCCGTACCCGCGTGGAAGCGAGGGCACACCGAGACTCTTCGCCGAACGATTCGCCCACCCCGACGGGCTCGCGCGACTCGTGGCCGTGTCGGTGCGGGAGTCCGCGCATCCGAACCCGCAGCCAGGCGAGCTGACGCTCGTCACGGGCCGGCTCCTCGAGCACTACCAGAGCGGCGCGCAGACTCGTCGAGTGCCCGAGCTCGACGAGGCGCAACCCGAGGCGCTCGCCTCGATGCATCCGTCGACCGCCGATCGTCTGGGGGTCGCCGACGGCGATGTCGTCGAAGTCTCGAACGCGCGGGGCCGGGTGCGTTGCCGGGCGCGGCTGACCGCCGACATCCGTCCCGATGCGGTGTTCCTGCCGTTCCACTACGGCGACGAACAGGCCGCGAACCTGCTGACCGGAGGCGCGGTCGACCCCATCTCGTCGATGCCCGAGTTCAAGACCAACATCGTGCGCGTCGAACGCCTCGTCGAGGCCGGGGCGCTCGCATGAACGCCGACCCGAACGCGCGCATGAACGTGCTCAGGGTCGTCCTCGTCGGCTACGGACCGGTCGGCGCCCGCTTCGTCGAAGAACTGCTGCCCGCCGTGCAGAGTGGGTCGGTCGAGCTGACCGTCATCGCCGGTGAAGACGTCGAGGCGTACAACCGCGTGCTCGTCGCCGAATACGCGGTCGGCAACACCGAGCTCGACTCGATGATCGTCGGTGACCGCGCGGCTGCAGAAGCTGCGGGTGCACGAGTGCTCCTCGGCGTCGCGGCGACCTCGATCGACCGCGCGGCCCGACTCGTGCACCTCAGCACCGGCGAGGAACTCGGGTACGACCGGCTCGTGCTCGCGACCGGCTCCCGAGCGAACGTGCCGACCCTCGACGGCGTGGAGCGGAATCGCCGCGACCTCGCCTCGCTCGAGAAGTACTCGCGGCAGCTCGTCGCCAGAGACGATGAGCTGCCCGAGGGCATCACCGCGCTCCGCGATCTCGCCGACGCCGAACGCGTGCTCGGGGCGGTTCGCGATCGCAAGCGCATCGTCGTGCTCGGCGCCGGCGTGCTGGGGCTCGAGCTCGCACTCGCCGCCGCCCATGCAGGCGCCCAGGTGTGCGTCGTGCACCACGGCCCGCACCCGATGCCGCGCAATCTCGATCGCGGCGGCGGGCAGGTGCTGCGAGCCGCTCTGCGCCGCACGGGCATCACGGTCATCGCACACAGCCGGGCCGAGGCCGTCGCGTTCCGCACCGGCGCCGACGGCACGCGCCGGTTCGACATGCTCGTCACAGCCGACGGCAAGCAACTGCGGGGCGACCTGCTCGTGCTCTCGTGCGGGGTGAGCCCGCGCAACGAGCTCGCGACGCTCGCGGGTCTCCGCACGGCCGTCGGCGTCGTCGTGCACCCGGGTCTCGCGAGCTGGACGGACCCGCAGGTCTACGCCATCGGCGACTGCGCCCAGGTCGTCGAGCGCACCGACGAGCTCGCGGGCAAGCGAGTGCTGCCGGGCGCCCCTTCTGGTCTCGTCGGGCCGGGCTGGCGTCAGGCGTCCTGGCTGGCCGCCGCGTTCACGACCGAGGCCGAAGGTGCGGTGACGGATGCCGCGGCCCCCGCCGAACGCGACGCCATCGTGATGCTGAAGGCCGAGCACATCGATGTCGTGGCGGTCGGCGAGATCGCCGCCGATCCGTGGGAGGACGACGCCGTGCACCCCCGGCGACGGGTGTCGCAGTGGGCCGACCCCGAGCACCTCCGGTACGTCAAGATGGTGACCGAAGACGGCGCGTTGACCGGGTTCGTCAGCGTCGGGATGCCGCGCACCGCTGCTGAACTCACGCTGCTGTTCGAGCGACGCGGTGAACTGCCGGCCGACCGGTCGTTACTGCTGCGCTTCGATGGGCCCGACTACGACCCGAGCGCCGACGCCGACGCATTCGCCCCGGGCTCGACCGTGTGCTGGTGCAACGGGGTGACCGTCGGGCGCATCGAGGAGTCGGCCGCGTGCGGGATCACGACCGTCGAGGGTGTGGGGCGAGACACTCGCGCCGGCACCGGCTGCGGCGGCTGCAAGGGGCGGATCGCCGAGATCCTCGCCCGGGCCGCTGAGGCCGACGGGACGCCGACGCTCACCACGTGAGGGGTCTCACCACGGGAACCGCAGTACCCGTGCGGCGCCCTCGCCGATCGGGGAGACGAGCAGGCCGTCGGCGCCGGCGAGTCCTCGCAGCATCGCCGAACCACGCCAGCGGCTCGGCTCCGGCACGCCGTCGTGCCACTCGAACGGCGTCAGCAGGCGCTCCCGGGTGCGACGCGGGGGCACGGGAGCCGCGACCTCCTCGAGCGCGGCCAGGGGGCGGCCCGACGCCCCATCGAGCCAGGGCGGGAAGAAGCTGAGCAGGCAGGTGAATGTCGCGAGCGGATTGCCCGGTAGGCCGAGCACCGGCACCCCCGCGCTCGTACGGGCGAACAGCACCGGATGACCCGGGCGCATCGCGACGCCGGCGAACTCGACGGTGCCGCCCTCCGCGACGATCGCGCGCCGCAGGAGGTCGCCGCGGCCTCCGGCCGTGCCGCCGGTCGTGACGAAGACATCGGGACGACCGTCGGCGAGCACTTCGATGAATGGCCCGAGCTGATCGGGGATGCGTCGCGTCGCAGCATCCGCCCCCAATCGATCGAACAGCGCCGGCAACGACGGCCCGAACGCGTCGCGGACGGTTCCGGGTGCCGGGAGTCCGGCCGACGTCACTTCGTCACCGGTCACGACGAGGTCGACCCGCGGCTTCGCGAGCACCTCGAGGGTGTCGTGGCCCGCCGCCGCAGCGAGGGCCAGCTTCGGCGGCGTCAGGAGCACGCCCGCGCGGACGAGGGGATCCCCCCTGCGCAATTCTTCGCCGCGCCGGCGGATGTCCCGGCCCTCGTCGAGCGGTCGTTGCGAGACGGTTCGCAGCAGCTCGGGATCGCCGGGGAGCGGCACGCCGTGTTCGGCCCGCAGCACGCCGAGCGTTCCAGGGGGCACGGCTGCCCCCGTCGTGATGACTCGCGCGGTGCCGGCACGCAAGAGCTCAGTCGGCGGCGCGCCCATCGTGACGGAGCCGTCGAGCCGCCACGGCCCGTTGCCCGCCACCGCCCAGCCGTCCATCGCGCTGACATCGGCGGTCGGCAGGTCGACGAGGGCGTGCACCGCCGCGGCGAGCCGGCGTCCGTCGGCATGTTCGACGCGAACCGCCTCGACAGCGAGCGGCCGGGCGGCACCGGCCATCCAGGCGACACGGCGCGCTTCGTCCCAGCGGGTTGCGCTCACCCGTCGTCCCCGGCGAGGCGGCGTTCGACGTCGGCGACGATGTCAGCGAGCGGGATGCCTCGAGCGACCGCGTACCCCGCGATGAAGGTCGTCAACGGAGCCGCCGGGCGCGCGACGCCATGCGCGGCGATGCGTGCCAGGTCGAGCACTGCGGCCACGTCGGGCTCGAAATCAAGACCGAGCGCTGCAGCGAGCTCGCGAGACCAACTCTCGACGTCACGCGACGCGGACACGGCGCACCTCCCCGATCGGCAACACGATGCCGTGTCGGGCGGCATCGGCCGGGGTGTCGACGTCGGCGCACCAGGTCCGGCGAAGCGCCAGCCCGCGCACGTCGAGCCGTTCGAGTACCGCGCGCATCGACGCCCCTCGTCCGCGCGGCTCACGTCGCGCAGCCTCGATCGCGGCATTGACGGCGCTCGTGAGCGAGGATGTGCGGTAGACGGCGAGCAGTGGTTGGTTGACGCCGTCGGGGTCGACCCCGACGAGGCCGTCGTGGGCGTCCGTCACTCGGGCGAGCAGCGCGGCGACGGCCGGCGCCGCATTGACAAGATCACCGGCGAGCACGACGGTGAACGGCTGCGGGTCGTCGGCGAGGCCATCGAGACCGGCGGCGATCGCCGCGACCGGACCGCTCCAGCGCGGCTCTTCGGCGGCGACCCGGATGCGCCGATCTGCGTCGACCCATCGCGGAGCGGCCGCATGCGAGACGTAGGCGACCGCGCGGGCGCCAGCCGCAGCCCGAATCGTGAGCGAGGCGAGGCTCACCCCGTCGATCGTGAGCGTCGTCTTGTCGACGCCGCCGAGCCGCGAGCCGCGGCCACCCGCAAGCACGATCGCATCGTGCGCGACGACCGGTACAGCACTCGTCACGGCCGATGCACGCGTCACGCCCGATGCACGCGTCACGGCCGTCACGCCCGCTCCAGGCGAGCCACGTCGACATCGCCGTATCGCTCGAGCACGAGTTCGACGAGGGTACCGGGCGCGGCTTCGTCGGGAAGCAGCAGCGGCTCGGCGATGGCATCCGCGCCGGCCGCGGCCGCTGCGTCGTAGAACGCTCCGGGCGCAAGAAGGTACGTGCCGACGACGACCCGCGCTCCGGGATGCACCTCGCGCACCATCTCGATCGCGTCGGGCAGGCGCGGGATCCCAGCGGCGATGAATCCGACCGTCACCGATCGGCCGAGGCGTTGCCCGAGCCGACGGGCGGTCTCGAAGCACTCCCTCACGGCCCGCGGATCGTTGGATCCGGCCGCGGCGAGCAGTACCGCATCGCCTTCGGCCAGCAGCGGGTCGAGCCGCGTCGCGAGCACGTCGACGATCCGATCGTCGGGTCCGAGCTCCGCTGCCAGGCGTGCGCCTCCGCCGAGATGTTCCAGCCCGAGCGAGAGACCGGTGCGCACGTGGAACCCGGCGGAGAGCACGAGCGGCACGATGATCGCATCCTCTTCGGCATCCGAAGCGAGTGCGGCCGTAACCTCCGACCGACTCGCATCGACGAAGCTGATCGTCACGTCGAGGTCGGGCCGGGCCGAAGCCACACCGTCGACGAGGCGGATCACCGCCTCGCGGTTCGCGCTCGACGGCGCTCCGTGCGTGACTGCGACGAGGCGGAGCGGATGCGCCACGATGTCTTCCGCCGAGGTGCCGGCACCTCTGGACCCGACCATCTGCAGACCCGCGCTTTCCGGCGGAATCCGGTCTCACCCGCCGGTTCGACGCTAGGCAGAGCGTGTTTCGCGCACCGCACCCGCGTGTTTCCGGCAGGTGAAGAACGGCTCACGCCCCGAGATCTGGGTGCGGCGCGGGCCGGCTACTCGCCGAGCAGTTCGGGTCGAACGCGCCGGGTGCGCTCCAGCTGCTGCTCACGGCGCCACGCGGCGATCGCCCCGTGGTTGCCCGAAAGCAGCACCGGCGGCACCTCGAGTCCGCGCCACGCGGCGGGCTTGGTGTAGCTCGGATACTCGAGCAGGCCGTCTTCGTGGGACTCTTCGACGAGGCTCTCGGGGTTGCCGACGACCCCGGGCACGAGGCGTGCGGCGGCCTCGATCATGGCCATGACGGCGACCTCGCCGCCGTTCAGCACGTAGTCGCCGAGGCTGATGAGTCGTACACGCATACGCGTCTCGTAGTGGTCGACCACGCGCTGGTCGATGCCCTCGTAGCGACCGCAGGCGAACACGAGGTGCTCTTCAGCGGCGAGCTCACGGGCGATCTGCTGGGTGAAGGGCTCGCCTGCGGGCGACGGCACGATGAGCAGGGCATCGGATGTCCCGGTGCCCACGATGCCGTCGAGCGCTTCACCCCATGGCTCGGGCTTCATGACCATGCCCGCCCCGCCGCCGTAGGGGGTGTCGTCCACCGTGCGGTGCCGGTCGTGCGTGGCGTCGCGGAGGTCGTGCGCCGTCACCTCGAGGAGTCCGGACTGGCGGGCCTTGCCGAGGAGTGACAGATCGAGCACCGAGAAGAACTCGGGGAAGATCGTGACGATGTCGACGCGCATCGGCCGATTACTCGTCGCGGTCGGCCTCGGCGGGTGCCGCGGCATCCGCTTCGGCAGCTTCGACCGGCGACTCGGATGCGACCTCGGCCGTCTCGGCCACCTCGACCTCGGCCACCTCGACCTCGGCCACCTCGACCTCAGCCACCTCCTCGAAGAGTCCGGGAGGCGGCGTCACCGTCAGTGTGCCGGACGCGAGGTCGACTTCGGGCACGATCGCGGACACGAACGGCACCATGACCTCGCCGCCCGGCGTCTTGACGATGAGCAGGTCTTGCGCGGGGAAGTGGTCGACATGTGCGACCTCGCCGACATGTTCGCCGTCACGGATCACCGCGAGGCCGATGAGCTGGTGGTCGTACCAGGCGTCGTCTTCGGGCGCCTCTTCTTCGACGTGCGTGACCCAGAGGATCGCCTTAGCGAGGCCCTCGGCTGCGGTGCGGTCGTCGACGCCGTCGAAGAACCCGACCGCATGCCCGTTGTACCAGCGGAGTTCACGGAGCGTGAGGTTCTTGCCGTGCCACGGCGACGTGTCGGGCACCTGCAGCGAGAACTCCGCCCCCGGCACGAAGCGCCGGTCGGGGTCGTCGGTGTAGAGCTCGACCTTGATGGCGCCTTTGAGGCCGTGCGCCTTCAGCAGGCGACCGACCCGAAGCTGCGTGCCTGCGGTGTCGGCCACGTCAGTCGTCGGTGTCGACGACGTCGACGCGAACGCGTCGACCATCGGCGAGCGCGGTGACGAGGGTGCGCAGCGCCTTCGCGGTGCGGCCGGCGCGACCGATCACGCGACCGAGGTCCTCGGGGTTCACATGAACCTCGAGGACCTCGCCGCGTGCGCTCGACGCGGAAACGACCTTGACCTCGTCAGGGTGATCGACGATCCCTTTGACGAGGTGTTCGAGCGCGGACTGGAGCAAGGTTTACGCCTCGTCCGTCGCGGTTTCGGCGGGAGCCTCTTCGACCTTCGGCGCGGGCTTGTCGGCCTTGGGCTTCAGCACCGGCTTCTTCTTCTCGTCGGCGACGAAGGCGGCCTTCGGCTCGGCGACCTGAACGGTCGAGACGGCATTCTTGTCGCCCTTGAACTTGCCCCAGTCGCCCGTGAGCTTGAGGATCGCGGCGACCTGCTCGGTCGGCTGGGCGCCGACGGAGAGCCAGTACTGCGCGCGGTCCGAGTCGACCTCGATGAACGAGGGGTTCTGGGTGGGGTGGTACTTGCCGATCTCCTCGATCACACGACCATCGCGCTTGGTGCGCGAGTCGGCGACGACGATGCGGTAGTACGGCGCACGGATCTTGCCGAGGCGCTTGAGACGGATCTTGACAGCCACAATTCTCCTGAAATGTTGTGAGTTGGCGAACTGACAGCCGTGAGCGTGGGGTGCACACTCGGCGGAAGCTCAATAGGTTCTGCGCGTCGGATAGAGGGTCGGACGATACAGAACTCGACTGACCATTCTTGCAGATCTCACGTCGCAACGGTAATCGCCCGGATGTCGGCGTCATCGATTGCACCATCGCCTGCGACATCGGATGACGCGGCGACCTCACCGACCGCGGCCATCATGTCATGATGTCTCCACGCCGGCGCACGCGCCGCAGGAACGGGGGCGCTCACATGGACATCGCATTCGCGGACTCGCCGCGGTCGAGCGTGGGCCTCGAGTGGGAGATCGCGATCGTCGATCGGGTCACCGGTGAACTCGCCTCGGTCGCCGACCGGGTGCTCGAGGTGCTCGACTCGTCGAGCGAGGGCCCGGCACATCCGTTCATCACCTCGGAGCTCCTCACGAACACCGTCGAGCTCGTGAGCGGCCCGCACGCGCGGGTCGCCGACGCCGTCGCCGACCTCGAGACCCAGCTCGACGAGGTGCGCGGCGTCATCGACGGCCTCGGCGACTACGAGCTGGTCTGCGCGGGCTCCCATCCGTTCAGCCAGTGGTACGACCAGCACCTCACCGACAAGCCGAGGTACCACAAGCTCATCGAACGCACCCGTTGGTGGGGCCGCAACATGATGATCTGGGGCGTGCACGTGCACGTCGGCATCGAGGAGCGCGACAAGGCGCTGCCGATCCTCGACGGCCTGCTCGCCTACCTCCCCCACCTGCAGGCGCTCTCGGCGTCGAGCCCGTTCTGGGCCGGCGTCGATACCGGGTACGCCTCGAACCGTGCCCTCATGTTCCAGCAGCTCCCGACGGCAGGACTCCCCTATCCCCTCGCCGATTGGCCGGCTTACGAGCGCTACGTCGACGACCTCGTTCGCACGGGCGTCATCGAGGATCACAGCGAGGTGCGCTGGGACATCCGCCCCTCGCCGAAATGGGGCACGGTCGAGGTGCGGGTCTGCGACGGCCTCTCGACGGCAGCCGAGATCGCCGCGATCGGTGCGCTCGTGCAGTGCCTCGTCGAGTGGATGAGCACGACGCTCGACGAGGGCGGCACACTGACGGTGCTGCAGCCCTGGTACGTGCGCGAGAACAAGTGGCGGGCGGCGCGATACGGGCTCGCGGCCGAGGTGATCACGGATGTCGCGGGCACCGAG
This sequence comes from Agromyces sp. Y182, assembly GCF_059445385.1. Classification (NCBI taxonomy): domain Bacteria; kingdom Bacillati; phylum Actinomycetota; class Actinomycetes; order Micrococcales; family Microbacteriaceae; genus Agromyces; species Agromyces sp. Y182. The sequence continues at coordinate 820,122 of NZ_JCAIUF010000002.1, forward strand.
CGCCCCGTCGCCGACGACCTTCGTGCACTCATCACGACGCTCGTGCCGATCGCGGAGCGCCTCGGCTGCGCTGTCGAGCTGCAGGGTGTGCGCGGCATGCTCGACTCAGGAGCGAGCTACGCCCGCCAGCTGCGTGTCGCCGAGGCCGCCGGCGGCGACCTCAGGGCTGTGGTGGCACACCTCGCCCGCGAATTGCGCGACGGTATCGAGAGCGGGCTGCCTGCGGCATCCGCTGGGCCCTGAACCTGCCGGTTGCGCGACCCACCACCCGCTACCCCGGGATGCGCCTCGTGCGGATCAGCTCGGCGTACCAGAGCGCACTGTCTTTCAGCACGCGCTCGAACGAGTCGTAGTCGACCCGCACGATGCCGAATCGCTTGGAGTAGCCGTAGCCCCACTCGAAGTTGTCCATGAGCGACCACACCTGATAGCCGCGCAGGTCGACGCCGCGCTCGATCGCCCGGTGCGCGGCCGTGAAGTGGCGGCGCAAGTAGTCGATGCGGTCGACGTCGTGCACGGCGGGGCCGTCGGGCTCCTGCACGAGCACGTCGTCGAACGCTGCCCCGTTCTCGGTGACCATGAGCGGGAGATCGGGGTAGCGCTCGCTCAGCGAGACGAGCAGGTCTTCGAGGCCCGAGGGGTCGATGTTCCACCCCATCGCCGTGTACGGCCCCGGCTGCTCGAGGAACTCGACATGCTCGGAACCCGGCCACGGCGTGCCGCCCATGTCTTTGTGGCCGTCGGCGTTGGAGCGTGACGAGACGCCGTCCCACATGTCGACGGTCACGGTCGAGTAGTAGTTCACGCCGAGCAGGTCGATCGGCTGGGCGATCAGCTCGGTGTCGCCCGGCAGCAGGAACGACCAGTCGGTGACGGCCGCCGTATCGGCGATCACGTCGGCCGGGTAGCCATCGCCGAGCAACGGCCCGAGGAAGACGCGGTTCGCGAGCCCGTCGATGCGCCGAGCCGCTTCGGCACCGCCCTCGCCAGAGGGTCTGATCACGTGCAGATTCAGGGTGATCGAGTAGCCCGGGTCGTTGGTCACGACCTCGCGCAGGGCGGCGACCGCAAGCCCGTGCGCGAGATTCAGGTGGTGCACCGCGGCGAGCGCCTTCGCGCCGTCCATGAGCCCTGGGGCGTGAGCGCCGGAGCCGTAGCCGAGGTACGCGCTGCACCACGGCTCGTTGAGCGTCGTCCACACTGCGACGCGGTCGCCGAGCCGCTCGCCGACGAGGCGCGCGTAGTCGGCGAAGGCGAACGCCGTCTCGCGGTTCGTCCAGCCGCCCTCGTCTTCGAGCGCCTGCGGCAGATCCCAGTGGTAGAGCGTCGCAATGGGCCGGATGCCGCGGGCGATGAGCCCGTCGACGAGACGCTCGTAGAACGCGAGCCCGGCCTCGTTGGCTGCGCCCCGCCCGGTCGGCTGGATGCGCGGCCAGGCGATCGAGAACCGGTACGCCTCGAGACCAAGCCGGGCCATGAGGTCGAGGTCTTCGTCGAGGCGGTGGTAGTGATCGCACGCGGTGTCGCCGGTGTCGCCGTTCCACACCTTGCCCGGGGTGTGGCTGAAGGTGTCCCAGATCGACGGGCCTCGGCCGTCTTCGTGCACCGCACCCTCGATCTGGTACGAGGCAGTGGCCGAACCGAAGAGGAAGTCATCACCGAATTCGAGGCCGCCGTCGCGGTAGTCGGGGGTGCCGATCGTCATCTTCAGTGCTCCAAGTCGTCTCGCGCGTTTGCCGCCGAATCACTGTATCGCGGTCGCCGAACCGTTCACTGACCGCTCGGTGAGCGACCCGCGGGTCTGCGCGACCGGATCGCCTAGGGTCGAGGGATGGACACGTCGCCGACACTCGAGACCGCCGCGTTCAGGGCCGAGCTCCAGCCCGACCGCGGCTCGAACGGCGGCTACTCGCTCGTCATCGACGACGTCACGCAATCGCACGTGAACCCCGACGACCCCCGCGACCTGCAACTTCCGTACGTGCGCCGCATCGCCGCCGTGCTCGCGACGCTTCCGGGCGAGTCGCCGTCGGTGCTGCACCTCGGCGCGGGAGCCCTCACGCTCCCCCGCTACGTGCACGCCCTGCACCCGTCGAGCCGTCAGCGCGTCGTCGAGCTGTATCCCGAGCTGCTCGAGTTCGTCACGCAGCACGTGCCGCTGCCCCCCGACGCACCGATCGAACTCGCGATCGGCGATGCCCGCGCCGAGGTGCAGCGACTCACGGGCGACGGCGACGACCAGTGGGACCTCGTGCTCGTCGACGTCTTCTCAGGTGGCGCCGTGCCGCGCCACGTCACGACGATCGAGTTCTTCACCGAGCTCGTCTCGCTCCTGTCACCGGGCGGCGTGCTCATCGTCAACTGCCTGAACGGCGCCGAGCCGCAGGTGACGGGCGACACCCTCGCCGCGGTGCTCGAACTCCTGCCCGACGTACTCGTGATCGGCTCCGAGGCCGTGCTCAGGCGGGTGGCGCCCGGCAACACGATCATCGTGGCGTCGCGGCATCCGCTCGACCCGGAATCGGTCGCGCAGTGGCTCTCGACCGACCCGCTCTCGGTCGCGACCGGCGCGACGGTCGTCGACGGGCCAGCCCTCGAAGAGCTCTCGGGAACGGTGCGTCACGACGCTCGGTAGGAACCCGGAGAGTAGCAGCTAGCAGCCATCAGCCGGGTGAGCGCGTCGACCGATCCTCGCGGAGCACGGCTGCGAGCTTGATCCGGTAGACCGCGAGCACTGCGAAGAACGCGCTCAGGTCGACCTTCTCGGAGTTGGGATCCTCGAGCTCCTTGAGCCGGATCGGACGGATCTTCGCGACCTCGGCGACCTGCTTGTGCGTCGCATTACCGCGGCTCTTGACGAGGAAGTCCGCGAGCGCCGCCCGGTCGCCGAGGACGCGATGCGTCTCGGTCGCGAGGTCGATGCGACTGTGGCCGATGTGGAGGTGGCCGCAGTGCTGGCAGGTGTACCAACTCGTCGACGGGTCCTCACGGAGCTTGCCCGGAATCTCGATCTCGCTCCGATACCGGCGCTTGAACTCCCACCGTCCGCCCCGCTCGGTCTTGCACTCGCGGGGCGCGTTCGCAGCATCGAGCACCAGCTCTGCCATTCCTGCGCACCGAGGCGTGCAGTACAGCCCCTGGTAGACCGGAACCCCGGGTCCGCCGAGCTTCTGCGCGCACTTCCTGCAGCGCTGCCGCTCGGGGAAGAGCTTCTCCTGGACCATGGCCCTCCTTGGATCTCGCCGCCGGGCATGGGACCTACCGGTGCGGCCGGCCCATCGTCGGACAGCACCCGCTCGACGGCGACGGGTTCTCGCCCCACGTCGGTTCGGTTAGGACACCCGGAAGGAATCGGCGGAGGACGAGATCGACCAGCCCCATCCAGGATCTGACGGGCGAGCCGACGCTAGCGGCGCAGCATCTTCTGCAGGGCCGCGAGCTCTTCCTCGCTCGGTGCGGCCTTCGCCCCGCCACCGCCCAGGCCGAAGCCCGAGCCCGCAGGTGCGGTCGACTCGCTCGGCGTCGCCCCTGACGCGATCGCCGCGTTCTCTGCAGCGCGCTTGGCCGGGTTGCCCGAGCGCGACGAAGTGGACTTCTTGCCCTTGCCCGCCTGTCGCTTGCCGCCGCCGTGGCCGCCGCCACCGGGGATCGGCCCCATGCCGGGGATCTGCGGCATTCCGCCACGAGCCACCGTCTTCATCATCTTCGCCGCCTGTTCGAAGCGGGAGACGAGTTGATTCACGTCGGTGACGGTCATGCCGGAGCCCTTCGCGATGCGGACCCGCCGCGATCCGTTCAGGAGCTTCGTGTTCGTTCGCTCGGCGGGCGTCATCGACTGGATGATCGCCTCGGTGCGCACGATCTCGCGCTCGTCGAAGTTCTCGAGCTGCTGCTTCATGCCGCCCGCACCCGGCAGCATGCCGAGCATCTTCTTGATCGAGCCGGCGCCGCGCAGCTGCTGCATCTGCCCGAGGAAGTCGTTGAGGGTGAACTGGTCGGTCGCGAACTTCTCGGCGACCTTCATCGCCTCGTCTTCGTCGAAGGCCGACTGCGCCTGCTCGATGAGGGTGAGGATGTCACCGAGGTCGAGGATGCGGCTCGCCATGCGGTCGGGGTGGAAGGGCTCGAAGTCGTCGAGCCCTTCACCCGTGGAGGCGAAGATGATGGGGCGACCGGTGATGGATGCCACGCTGAGCGCCGCGCCGCCTCGCGCGTCGCCGTCGAGCTTGGTGAGCACGACGCCCGTGAAGTCGACGCCCTCTTGGAAGGCCTTCGCGGTCGTGACCGCGTCTTGGCCGATCATGGCGTCGATGACGAAGAGCACCTCGTCGGGGTTCGTCGCGTTGCGGATGTTCGACGCCTGCTTCATGAGCTCGGCGTCGACGCCGAGCCGGCCGGCGGTGTCGATGATGACGACGTCGTGCTGGGCTCGCTCGGCTTGCTTCACGGCGTCTCTCGCGACCTTGACCGGGTCGCCGGTGCCGTTGCCCGGCTCGGGGGCGTAGACCGGCACACCGGCCTGCGCACCGACGACCTGCAGCTGGTTCACGGCGTTCGGGCGCTGGAGGTCGGCCGCGACGAGGAGCGGGGTGTGCCCGTCTTTCACGAGCCACTTCGCGAGCTTGCCGGCGAGCGTCGTCTTACCGGCGCCCTGGAGGCCGGCCAGCATGATGACCGTCGGCGGGTTCTTCGCGAACTGCAGGCGCCGCTGCTCGCCGCCGAGGATCGCGATGAGCTCGTCGTTGACGATCTGCACGACCTGCTGCGCCGGGTTCAGCGCCTTGTTGACCTCGTCGCCCAGCGCGCGCTCGCGCACATGCGCGGTGAACTGCTTGACGACGTCGAGGGCGACGTCGGCGTCGAGCAGCGCGCGACGGATCTCACGAACGGTGCCGTCGACGTCGGACGCCGAAAGCTTGCCCTTGGTGCGGAGACTCTTGAAGGTCTCGGCGAGGCGGTCAGACAGGTTTCCGAAGGTAGCCATGGTGCCTTCGATTCTAAGCGATGCCGGATGCCTCGGCCCGCGCGCTTGCGAACGCTACAGCGGTCGCGATGACCGTGAACGTCGTCGGCCGGTGCAGGAGATCTCTGGAGCAGAGACTCGTTGTCACCCGACCGGGCCGACCGGGCCGACCGGGCCGACCACGATCGTCCAGGTGACGATGAATGCGACCACGACGGTCACGGCACCCAGTCCGCCCATCGCGATGCGACCGAACGACTTGGACGAGTGGCGACCGATCGCCTGACCGGCGAAGGCGATTCCCACCAGCAGGGCCGCGATCACCAGTCCCGAGAGCAGCGCGCCCAGTGGGTTCCCGCCGGTGCACTCGGTGGATTCTGGACCGCAGGAACGGAACGGCCCGCCCTGGCCGCTCGAATCGTAGTTCCTCAGGCTGGTGCTCAACATGAAGGCGGCGAGCCCGAAGGCCGGTAACGCGAGCACCGAGAGTACGAGCGTCGCAACACTCGCCCAGACGGGATGCCTCCATCCGTCAGGTTCTGCCTCGCTCGCCACGCTCACGCGGTCGGTTCGCTTTCCGCCGATGGCAGGTACGCGGTGATGTCGATCGACGTGAGCGGCACAGAGATGTCCGCCGGGTCCACGCGCGGCCGATCCTCGTCGGGAACTCGGGGGTCGTGATGGTTCACGTCGCCTCATCTCAGATCAGGTGCCAGAAGGGAGTACAGGCAACGTATGTCGCAGCCGGTGTGGGTGGCGATACGACCTTCGGGGCATTCTCGTGCGTCTCACTGCTGTGCTGGCGGATTCCGCCGCGAACACGCCCCGGTGGCCCTCCGCGCGCGACCCCTCCAGGCCGCTCGCTCATGCGCGCGGCGCTTCGATCTCGCCGAGCCGTGTCGCGTTCCGCACGGCGCCGGTGCGCGACGTCGCTCCGAGCTTGGCGAAGATGTTGGTGTTGTGGCGTTTGACTGTGCCGACCGAGATCGACAGCGCCCGACCGATCTCATCGTTGGACAGACCCTCGGCGATCAACGCCATCACCTCCTTCTCGCGCAGCGACAGGATCGATGCGACGAGCTCCGGTCGGCCACGACCGTCGTGCGCCCCGATCGCTGAATGGATCGCTTCGACGAGCTCGCTCGCCGGAGCCGACTTCGACACGAACCCGGCGGCGCCGGCCGCCAGCAGGTGATTCGCGAGAATCCGGTCGCGGTGCATCGTGACGACGAGGATCCGCGTGTTCGGGGCCTCAGCTCGGACCCGGCTGATCGTCGACAATATTGGAATCCCAGGCATTTCGACATCGAGCAGCAGTACATCTGGTCTCGTCGCGATCGCCTGCTCGTACGCCTCGTCGTGCGTCGCGGCCTCGCCGACCACCCGCACCCGCCCGGAGGCGATGAGCATTGCCCGCAGACCGTCCCTGAAGAGCTCGTGGTCGTCCGCGATGACGACGGTGACGGATGTCGCGATCGTCATGTCATGGCCCGCCGATGAACGGCAGCGTCACCCGGATACCGACGGCACCAGGGGTCCTGAGGAACTCCACGGTTGCTCGGATTACCCCGGCTCGCTCCGCAATGCCTCTCAGCCCGAGCGAGGTCAGACCTCGCTCGGCGTCGTCGTAGCCCTGTCCGTCGTCGGTGACTGTGACCTGCAACTCGGTCAGCGACCACTCCAGCCGCACTTCCACCGAGGTCGGATGCCGTGCATGGGTGCGTGCGTTCCTGGTCGCTTCGGTGACGATCGTGAACAGCTCCTCCCGGGCGAGGTCGCTCAAGGGCCTCACCGCCCCGACCTGCACGACATGGACGGGGAGCGTGTCTCGTCCACCCGTCGCGTAGGCGTACTCCTCGAGGGCTTCTGCCAGTTCGCTGTCCCCGACCTGTGCCCTGAGGTCAACGGCGATGTCTTGCGTATCGCGGAGCGAATCACGCAGAATCGCGATCGCCCTGGCGACCTCCTCATCCGGTCGACGAATCTGGGCCGCCTCCAACCGCTGGACGCTGGCAGCGATGCCGTGCGCGATCCGATCGTGCAGCTCACGTGCGAGCCCCAGCCGCACCTCACGGTCGGACGACCGGAGCTGATCCCGGAGCACCGCCACATAGGCCAAGGCGCCGGGCGGGAATCGCCGCCAGATCGCATGATGCAACGCCCGTGCGACGTCAAGATCCCGCCGTCGATCCCCTGCCTCGGCGACCGCATCGGCAACGATCGGCAACGCCACGTCGAACAGCACCTCTGCCGCCATCAGCGGTTCCGATGGATCGATGTCCATCGCTGCGGCACGCTGCCCGTGCGCCATCAGCATCTCGGGGTCGCCATATTCGACCTCGACGAGTCGCGAAGCGAAGGTATCACCGCCCAATTGCGAGATGGTCTCGGCGAGGATGGACCGGGCCTGGATCTCCAATCCACCGTCGAGCGCTTCGGCGGTCGCCAACGCACTGCCGCGCTGCACCAGCCGCGCGTGCAGCTCGCCGACCACCGCGCCGGCCACCGCGGACCCTTCACTGCGCATATCGGTTCCCCACTTGCCGTTCTCCTGCATCGGCCTTCGAGATGCAGCGCTCTCAGAGCGCCTCGGCGGCTCACTCGATCGGCTGCACGTGACGCGCGGGATCGCGCACCTCTGGACGGTACCCCGAACTCGACCACGAATCGATACGACTTCGGGCACATTCCACGCCCGATCCCCTCAACGATCGGAAGGCCCTGCCCGGCTCCGTGCGGAGTGCTCAGGCGTCGAAGCGGAGGTCGACGACGTCGCGGCCGATGTCGATGGACGCGACGAGCCGCGTGTCGATGTCTTCGGGTGCGAGCCCGTATTCGAACTCGGCGAACGTCTCGCCGTCGCCGTCGGCGTCGGGCCTCAAGTCGACGCGCACGAGGCTCAGTGAGCGGAGCGCATCGATGTGCCGGTCGCCCGAGTCGCGAGTGATCGCCTCGCTCGCGGCCTCTGCATCGTCACCATCGAGCACCGCGACGAGGAACTGCGAGACGACGCTGCTGCCCGAATCGAGCTGGCCGACGAAGACGCCGCGGATCTCATCGTCGATGAGCTCGAGCTCGCCGACCATCGTCGCCGCCGCGTCGAGCGACGGGGTGGAGACCTCGTCGGCGTCGGCATCGAGCACGACCTCGACATCTTGGTCGCCGTATTCCTTTCGCTCGGCCCAGTAGTCGCCGATGAGTCCGAAGTAGTCGTGTTCGATCGCCATGTCGTTCTCCTTCTCAGCCGACGAGCTTCTGCGCGAAGACGTGCGGCGTGAATCCTGTGAGGTCGCCAATGGCCTCGCCTTGGCCGATGAGTTTGATGGGCAGCCCGGTCTTCTCCTGCACGGCGAGCACGAAACCGCCCTTGGCACTGCCGTCGAGCTTCGTGAGCACGAGGCCGGTCACCCCGCCGTGCTCGATGAACGCCTCAGCCTGCGCGAGCCCGTTCTGACCGGTCGTCGCGTCGAGCACGAGCAGCACCTCGCTGATCGGTGCGAGTTTCTCGACGACACGCTTGATCTTGCCGAGCTCGTCCATGAGCCCGCCTTTGGTGTGCAGGCGCCCGGCCGTGTCGATGATGACGATCTCGGTGCCGTCGCGCTTGGCCTGCTCGACCGTCTGGAACGCGACGGAGGCAGGGTCTTGCCCCTCGCGCTCGGGCCGCACGATGCCCACGCCCGCGCGTTCGGCCCATGTCGCGAGTTGGTCGACGGCTGCCGCGCGGAACGTGTCGGCTGCGCCGACGACGACGCTGCGGTCGTAGCTGCGCAGAAATCTCGCGAACTTGCCGATCGTCGTGGTCTTGCCGACGCCGTTCACCCCGACGACGAGCACGACCGCGGGGCGCTCGGTGAGCTTCAGGGTCGGGTCGTACTTCGCGAGCCGCTCCTCGACGATCTCACGGAGCATCCGCTGCACGTCTTTCGGGTCGGTGGTCTTGTACCGCTCGACCTGCGCCCTGATCTGCGCGACGATCTCCTCGGTCACCGAGGGGCCGAAGTCCGCACGGATGAGCGCCGACTCGAGATCGTCCCATGTGTCGTCGTCGATCGTCTTCGCGCCGAAGACCCCGCGAAGGGCCGCGCCGAGGGACCACGATGCACGTTCTGCCATGCATCCAGCCTACGGCGCGCGAGTACAACCGATCTGCGCGCGCCTGCAAGGGGTTGCCGCCGAGCCAGCTCCGGGGCACGGTCGAAGAGTTGGAAGGAGCACAGATGACGATCGTGGGATTCCACGCCTCGCACGAACAACTCCCACCGAGCCGCCTGCTCGAGGCGGTCAAGCATGCGGAGCGGGCCGGCTTCGACGCCGCGATGTGCAGCGACCACTTCGAGCCGTGGAGCGTGCGCCAGGGCCATTCGGGATACGCATGGAGCTGGCTCGCCGCCGCGCTCGAGGCCACCCGGTTCTCGCTCGGTGTCGTCACGGCGCCAGGTCAGCGCTACCACCCGGCGATCGCCGCACAGAAGATCGCGACCCTCGCCGAGATGTACCCGCGGCGATTCTGGGCGGCGATCGGCAGCGGCGAAGCGATCAACGAGCACGTGACCGGAGACCCGTGGCCCGAGAAGGACGAACGAGACGCACGGCTCGCTGCGACCGTCGACGTCATCCGTCGGCTGCTCGATGGCGACGAGGTCTCGACCGATGGACTGATCCGAGTCGACCGGGCGCGCGTGTGGAGTCTTCCAGCCACTCCCCCGCCGCTGTTCGCCGCCGCCGTGAGCACCGAGACGGCACACGAGGTCGCGACGTGGGCCGACGGCGTGATCACGATCGATCGACCCGACGACGCGCTCCGCGAGTTCATCGACGCCTACCGCGATGCCGGTGGTCGCGGGCCGGTCGCCGTGCAGGTCCATCTGAGCTGGGCAACGACGGATGCGGAGGCCCTCGCGATCGCGCACGACCAGTGGCGCCAGAGCCTCGTGCCGGCGAATGTCGCGTGGGAGCTCGACCGACCGCAAGACTTCGACGAACGGACCGCCGACGTCACACCGGGACAGGTGTCCGAGACCCTGCTGTGCTCCGCCGACCTCGCCCGCCACCTCGCGCACCTCGCCGCCATCGCCGAGCTCGGTGTCGATCGCATCTACCTCCACCACGTCGGCACAGAACAGGACGCCTTCATCGACACATTCGGCGAGCACGTGCTGCCGGCCCTGAAGGAGGTGGGCAGATGAGGATCACCGACCGCAGCGATCTCTGGTGGAAGACCGCCGTCGTCTACTGCCTCGACGTCGAGACGTACATGGACTGGAACGATGACGGCTTGGGCGACTTCGAGGGCCTCGCGCACCGGCTCGATCACCTCGCCGAGCTCGGCGTGACGTGCATCTGGCTCATGCCCTTCCAGCCGACCCCCGACCGCGACGACGGGTACGACATCACCGACTTCACCGGCGTCGATTCCCGGCTCGGCTCGCTCGGCGACGTGGCTGAGTTCACCCGCACCGCCCGCGATCGCGGCATGCGGGTGATCATCGACTTCGTCATGAACCACACCTCCGACCGGCACCCTTGGTTCACGGCTGCGCGCCGGAGCCGCAACTCGCCGTACCGCGACTACTACGTCTGGCGTGACGAGCCGCCGAAGAAGCAGGCGAAGACGGTCTTCCCCGGCGAGGAGGACAGCGTCTGGGAGCTCGACGAGCGCAGCGGCCAGTACTACCTGCACAGCTTCTACCGCCACCAGCCCGACCTCAACATCGCCAACCCGGCCGTGCGCGACGAGATCGCGAAGACCGTCGGCTACTGGCTCGAGCTCGGCATCTCGGGGTTCCGGGTCGACGCGGTGCCGTTCCTGATCGAGCCGCCGGAAGGGGTCGACATCGGCGACCCGCACGAGTTCCTCCGAGACATCCGCCGCTTCCTGCAGCGCCGCTCGAGCGAAGCCGTGCTGCTCGGCGAGGTGAACCTGCCGTACGACCAGCAGGTCGAGTTCTTCGGCCGGCCCGGCAATCCGCCCGAGCTCACGATGCAGTTCGACTTCCTCGGCATGCAGGCGCTCTACCTCTCACTTGCGAGGGAGGACGCCCGGCCCTTCGCCGCGTCTCTCGCGAAACGGCCCCAGCTCGAACCCGAGGCCCAGTGGGCGAACTTCGTGCGCAACCACGACGAGCTCACGCTCGACAAGCTGAGCGACGCCGAACGCGAAGAGGTCTTCGACGCCTTCGCCCCCGAGGAGTGGATGCGCGTCTACGATCGCGGCATCGCGCGGCGGCTGCCGACCATGCTCGACGGCGACCCGCGCCGAATCCGAATGGTGTACAGCCTGCTCTTCTCGCTGCCGGGAACCCCAGTGCTCTTCTACGGCGAGGAGATCGGCATGGGTGAGAACCGCGATGAGGGCGGCCGGATGACCGTTCGCACCCCCATGCAGTGGACCGGTGGAAAGAACGGCGGCTTCTCGCGCGCCGCCGCGGGCCGGCTTCCCGCGGCACCGCCCGGCGACGGCTACGCGCCTGAACATGTCAACGTCGAGGCGCAGATGCACGACCCCGATTCGCTGCTCAGTGTCATCCGAAGCTTCGCGGTGCGCTACCGCAGCTCGCCCGAGATCGGCTGGGGCCGCCACGAGGTGCTGTCGAGCGGGCAGGACGCCGTGCTCGCACACCGCATCACCGCGGATGTCGGCCGGTTCGTCGCGGTGCACAACTTCGCCCCCACCCCGACGGTCGTCTCGCTCGAACTCGGCGCTGTCGCAGCCGACTCGGTGCTCTCCGACCTGTTCGCGCCCGACAGGTTCGACCTCGACGAGCGCGGGCGCATCGACGTGCACCTCGACGCGTACGGCTACCGTTGGTTCCGCATCGTCGAGTCCGACGATCGCCGGCTCACCTGAACGACACGGCGCCGACGACGAGCGGATGCCGCGGCATCCGTCAGCTCGCCTTCGCCTCACGCTCCTCGCGCACGCGCTGTCCGACGACCGCTGAGACGCCGTCTTGCCGCATCGAGACGCCGTAGAGCGCGTCGGCGATCTCCATGGTGCGTTTCTGGTGCGTGATGACGATGAGCTGCGAGTCTTCGCGCAGCGACTCGAGCGTCGTGAGCAGTCGACCGAGGTTCGCGTCATCGAGCGCCGCCTCGACCTCGTCCATGATGTAGAACGGGCTGGGCCGGGCCTTGAAGATCGCGATCAGCAGCGCGACTGCTGCGAGTGAACGCTCACCGCCCGAGAGCAGCGAGAGGCGCTCGATCTTCTTGCCCGCGGGCTTCACGCTCACCTCGATGCCCGTGGTGAGCATGTTCTCGGGGTCGGTGAGCGTGATGTTTCCTGCGCCACCCGGGAAGAGCACCGGGAAGACCTCGGCGAACGCCGCCTTGGTGTCTTCGAAGGCGCTGCGGAAGATGGACTCCATCTTGCCGTCGATCTCTTCGATGATCGTCAGCAGGTCTTTCCGTGTGTTCGCGAGATCGGTCAGCTGCTCGGTGAGGAACTGGTGGCGCTGCTCGAGCGCCGCGAACTCCTCGAGCGCGAGCGGATTCACCCGGCCGAGCTGGGCGATCTTGCGTTCGGCTTGCGCGAGCCGACGCTGCTGCTCCTCGCGCCGGTACGGGCGGGGCTCGCCGTCTTCGTCTTCAGCGGGGATCTCCTGGTCGGGGCCGTACTCGTCGACGAGCACCTCTTCGGTCAGGCCGAGCTCGGACTCGGCGCGCTCGACGAGCCCGCCGACGTGAAGCTTCTTCTCGTAGATGCGCAGTTCGAGCCCGTGCACGTCTTCGGTGACCGAGTGCAGGCGCTCACGCACGGCGGCCTCGTCGCGGCGCACCGCCTGCAGCTCTTCGTTGCGGCTCGCCCGCTCGGCTTCGGCACGTCCGAGTGCGACACGCGCCTCGGCGACCGAGGCGTCGACCGAGGCGAGTGCCGCGGGCAGCACGTCGGCGACCCTGGTGGCCGCCTCGAGCTGGGCACGACGGATCACGGCCCGCCGCGCGGCATCCGCTGCAGCCTGCCGTTCTGCTTCGAACTGCGCTTCCATGGCGCGGATGCGGGCCTCTTCGGCACGCACACGCTCTTTCGCCGTCTCGAGGCGCAGCTTCGCCTCGACCTCGGCTTCGCGTGCCGACTCGAGCGCGGCGAGCGCCCCATCGCGCGCGCTCGTCTCGAGCACCGGCCGCGCCTCGGCACGTGCTGCCTCGAGCGCCGTCTTCGCCGCGGCGGCGAACTGCTCGGCCTCGACCACGCGCTCTTCGGCGTTCGCTGCGGCCTGCCGCAAGCGTTCGCTCTCTGCGTCGGCGGCTTCGGCCTGCACGCGTGCACGATTCAAGCGCTCGGTGCGCTGGGCGAGCTGGGCGTCGAACTCGCGCAGCGCGGCGAGCGCACGCTTCGCCTGGTCTTTGGACTGCTCGACGATCTGCCGCTGCTCGGTGAGCTCGAACCGCGCCCGCTCGATCTCGGCGCGCACCTCGTCGAGTCGAGCAGCAGCCCGATCGCGTTCGGCGATGAGTTCGATGCGGCTCTGCTTGCGGCCGGAGCCCCCACGCAGCACGAATCGGCCGACGACGGTGCCGTCTTTCGTGATGACGGTGGCCGGTGTCGCCCGCTTCGCGAGGGCGGATTCGGCGGCGCGCACGGCGTCGAGGTCGTCGGCGATCAGCACGTCGGCGAGCAAGCCGAGCACGCCGGCGGGTGCGGTGACGATGTCGGATGCCGCGGTGAGCCCCGCGATCGACGATGAGGCCGGGGGCGTGACACCGGCGTCGGCGAGCGTGAGCGCGACCCGGCCGAGTTCGCCGCGCTCGGCATGCTCGAGGGCGCGGAACGCCGCGTCGCGGTCGTCGACGAGCACCGCGTCGCTCAGCGAGCCGAGGGCGGCGGCGATGGCCGGCTCGTAGCCGGGCTCGACCTGGAGGGCCTCGGCGAGGAGACCGCGCACGCCGCGCACGCCAGCGGCGACGAGTGCCGCCGAGCCGTCCTTCTGGTCGAGTGCGAGCGAGAGCGCCTGGGTGCGGGCGCCGAGTGCGCCGTGTTCGCGTTCGCGTCCGTGCAGCTCTTCACGGATGCGCTCGATCTCGGCCTCGGCCTCGAACACCGCCGCCTGAGCAAGCTCGTACGCCTCGTCGAGGTCGGTCTCCGCGGTCTCGCCGCTGTCGGCGTCGGCTTCGGCCGACGCGAGCGCGGTGGCGGCGGCAGCACGGCGTTCAGCCGATGCCTCGAGCGCATTCGCATGGCGCAGCACCTCGCCGCGCGCGCCTGCGAGCTTCGACGCGGCGGTGTCGGCCTGGCCGGTGAGCTTGGAGAGCTCGAGGTCGTACGCGGAGACCAACGCGCTCTGGCGCGCGATGCCCTCGTCGACGGTGTCGAGCTCGGTCCGCCGTCGCATCGTGGTCTCGTGAGCGTCGTCGAGTGCGGATGCCGCGGCGCCGACGCCGTCGCGAATGCCAGTGAGCTCGGCCACGGCCTCGTCGATCATCGCGCGGGTCACGCTCGGCGAGGCATCCGTCTGCTCTGCTGCACTGCCGAGCAGGGCGATGCGCTGGCTGGCGAGCGAATCGAGGGAGCGAAGGCCGCTCTGGGCCTGCTCGAGGGCGAAGGTCGTCGACCTGGCCCGGTCGACGGCGTCGCCGATCTGCGCCTGCTCGAGCCGGGTCATCTTCGCCTGGTGCTGTTCGAGCTGGTCTTGCAGCACGAGACGCTCGGCGTGGCGCTCGTGCTCGCTCTTGCCGTGCTCGTCGAGCGCCCTGCGGAGGCCGACGACCTCGTCGGCGAGAAGTCTCGCCTTCGCATCGCGTACGACGGCAGCGATGGTCGCGGCCTCGCGCGCGACCTCGGCCTGACGACCGAGCGGTTTCAGCTGTCGACGGATCTCGCCCGCGAGGTCGGAGAGGCGCGTGAGGTTCGCCTGCATGGCATCGAGCTTGCGCAGCGTCTTCTCTTTGCGCCGACGGTGCTTCAGGATGCCGGCGGCCTCCTCGATGAAGCCGCGCCGATCTTCGGGGGTCGCGCGCAGCACCTGGTCGAGCTGGCCCTGCCCGACGATGACGTGCATCTCACGGCCGAGCCCCGAGTCGCTGAGGAGCTCCTGCACGTCGAGCAGCCGGCAGTTCTCACCGTTGATCGCGTATTCGCTCGCGCCGTTGCGGAAGAGCGTGCGCGAGATCGTGACCTCGCTGTACTCGATCGGCAGTGCGCCGTCGCTGTTGTCGATCGTGAGACTGACCTCTGCACGGCCGAGCGGACCTCGCGTCGAGGTTCCCGCGAAGATGACGTCTTCCATCTTGCCGCCGCGAAGCGTCTTCGCCCCCTGCTCGCCCATCACCCAGGCGAGCGCGTCGACGACGTTGGACTTGCCGGAGCCGTTGGGACCGACGATGCAGGTCACGCCGGGCTCGAACGCGAACGTCGTCGGCTGCGCGAAGGACTTGAAGCCCTTGAGCGTCAGGCTCTTCAGGTACATGGCCCCCCGTGCGGCTCAATGGTGCGGATACCTCGGAAAGCGTACCCGAGCGGATGCCCCGCGCCGTGTCGCCCTCGCCGCCGATGGGCGATCGCGGTTGCGGCCGAAACAGCGCACCGATAGCCTGATCGGCTGCCCGCGCGGATGCGGGCCGGAAAGTGCAGTTCTTCAGATGAACGTCGAGATCCGTCAGATCCCCGTGCCCGAGGCCCTCGGGACCCCTGAATCAGCCGACTTCGAGGCATTCGCAGCGTTCGCCGAGACGTTGGTGGTCGAGGTGCACGACACCGATGACCTCAGCTACGGCGCCGATGAGTTGCTCGTGTTCTCCAGCGACGGACAGTACACCCGACGGCGCGCGTTCGGCGCGTGGGACGGCGACCGTCTGATCGGTGCGGCGAACGTGATGTGGGAAGTGGATCCCGACGCGACCACTGCATTCTCGACGGTGCTCGGGGTCTCGCCGGAGCAGCGCCGCAGTGGTCTCGGCAGCCGGTTGCTCGCCGAACTCGAGCAGACTGCTCGCGATGCAGGCCGGCCCACGCTCGTGCTGCGCGCGACCCATCGCTTCGGCGATGAGCACGAGGGCGAACGGCTGCGTGCACCGCAAGGCGATACGAGTATCGCGGCAGACGAGCCGGCCGCTCGCTTCGCGCTCGCTCACGGCTACGAGCTCGGCCAACTCGACCGGATGAGCGCGATGCCGGTGACCGGGAGAGCAACGGAGTTCCGCGAGCGGCTGGCACGCCACGAGACGTCGTCTCCCGACTACCGGCTCGTGAGCTGGCACGATCGCACTCCCGAAGAACTCGTCGAGGCCATGGCCCACGCGCGCGAACGGATGTCGGTCGACGCACCGAGCGGCGAGATCGACTACGAGCAGGAGACCTGGGACGCCGACCGGGTCCGATCCGAGGAGCAGCGCACGCTCGACGCCGGACGACGCACGATCTTCACGGCCGCGCTCACCGATGACGGCGCAGTGGCGGGCTACACGCAGTTCGTGCTCGCACCGCGGAAGCACGTCGCCTACCAGGACGACACGCTCGTGCTCGCCGACCACCGCGGCCACGGGCTCGGCATGCGCATGAAACTCGCGAACCTGATCGAGCTCGGTGATGCCGCCCCCGAGCGTGAGCGCGTGATCACCTGGAACGCCGACGAGAACGCGCACATGCTCGCGATCAACATCGCCCTCGGATTCGAGCCGGACGCGGTCGATTCGGTGTGGCAGAACGGCTGAGCGAGGAGCAGGATGATGGCCGTGGACATCCGCCCGGTGCTCGTGCCGAGTGCGCTCGGCACGGTCGAATCGGTCGAGTTCGAGGCGTACGCCGAGCTCGGCTTCCGACTCGAGCGGGCGAACTGGGGTCACGATCATTTCGCGGAGACCGCGTCGATGCTGCTCGGGCAGCACCGGAACGATGCTCATCGCGGACATGCGCTCTTCGGCGCCTGGGACGGCGAGACGATGGTGGGCAGGGCGGGTCTCGGTTGGGAGCGGCATGCACGAGCGGCGACGATCGAGCTCAGCCTCGGCGTGCTCCCCTCGCACCGCCGACGACGCATCGGGTCGCGGCTCCTCGCCACTGCCGAGGACGCGGCTCGCGACCTCGGACGCTCCACGGTGGTCGCGTACTCCGACCATCCGGATGCGCCGGCACCTCCCGCCGACGAGCGGATGCTGCACGCCCCCGACGGAGACGCCGGGCTCTCGGCATCCACCCCTGCCGCCGGGTTCGCCTCGGCCCACGGCTACTCGCTCGAACAACTCGAACGGGTGAGCAGCCTCACCGTGGCCGGCCGCGCCGACGAGTTCCATCGTGAGCTCGAGTCGCGTGCGGCTCGTGCGATTGCCCGCGGCTACCGGGTCGCGTGCTGGACCGATCGCACCCCGGCCGAGCTCGTCGACGCCTACGCGGCCGCTCGAGAGCGCATGGTGCTCGACGTGCCCGCGGGCGGCGTCATCATCGATGAGGAGCGATGGGATGCGGCTCGAGTGCGCGATCGCGAGACCGAGTCGCTGGGCGGCGGCACGAGCCTGCTCGTGGCGGCGGCCGTGACCGGCGACGGCGACGTCGCGGGCTACACGGAGCTCGAACTCCCGATCGGGCGCGAGTTCGCCTACCAGTACGACACCCTCGTCGTCGGTGCACATCGCGGCAACGGGCTCGGCATGCTCGTGAAGCTCGCGAACCTGGTGCGGCTCGCCGAGACCGCACCCGAGCGCACCGTCGTCTACACGTGGAACGCCGACGAGAACGAGCACATGCTCGCGATCAACATCGCCCTCGGTTTCCAGCGGTGCGGCCTCGAGGCGATCTGGCAGCGCGAGCTCCGATAGGGCGTCAGGCCACGCCGTACCGTGCGACGATCGTCTGCACGGCTTCGTCCACCACGTTGCGCGTCTCGTCCTCGCTGAGCGACCAACCGCCATGGATGAGGCGAGGCCAGAAGACGATGGTGGAGATCATGCCGAGAAACTGCGCTGCCGCGGCATCCGGATCATCGATGTGTGCGGATCCAGTGGCGTCCTCCGCGCGGAGGTACCGCCCCAGTGCCGCGAACACGGGCAATGTGCCGAAATCGAACGTGCGCTCGCGCAGCTCGGGGAACCTCTGGGACTCGCCGATCAGGGTGCGGATCAACTGCTCCATGCGGGGGCGGTTCAGCAGCTCCACGTACGCGCTGCCCAAGGCGGTCAGGCCCGCGCTGAAGTCCCCGGTCGGCGGGTCGACGACCTCTCCGGCAGGTGCATCGCCGGCCGCGAGCACCATCGCCTCGAAGAGCTCGGCCTTCGTCGGGAACTGCTTGAACAGGGTCGCCTTGGAGACCCCGGCGCGCTCGGCCACGCGCGTGAGCGAGGTGCGGTCGTAGCCGTGCTCGAGGAACAGGCCTGTGGCCGCGTCGACGATGGCCGCACGGTTCGCTGCGGCGATCCGGCGGTGATACGCGGAGAGTTCGCGGGGCATGCGCCCAGTATGCCAGAGAGGTGAGTCGCTTGACTCATGACTTGGTTTGGATTACTTTGCTAGTGGTGAGCCGCTTGACTCACCTCAAGCAAAGGAGCTGAAATGGGCAAGCTCATCTACTCGATGATCACCTCGCTCGACGGGTACGCCAAGGCGGCCGAGGGCGACCTCGGCAAGGGAGCCGAAGACGAAGCGGTGCACACCTTCATCGGGGAGACCTTTCGCAACGTCGGCACCTTCCTCTACGGCCGGCGCATGTACGAGACGATGGTCTTCTGGGAGACCGCCGACGCATTGCCCGACGTGCCGCCGTACATTCTGCAGTACGCCGAGGAATGGAAGGCCGCGGAGAAGGTCGTGTACTCCACGACGCTCGAGGCGGTGTCGAGCGCGAAGACCAGAATCGAGCGCACGTTCGACCCCGACGCGATTCGCAGGCTCAAAGCCGAATCCGACCACGACCTCAGCGTCGACGGCCCGAACCTCGCGGCCCAGGCGATCGCCGCCGGGCTCGTCGACGAGTATCACCTCTTCATCACCACGAGCGTGGTCGGCGGCGGCACCCGATTCTTCCCCGACGGCGTGCGTCTCGATCTTGAGCTGGTCGCGGAGCGGGTGTTCGACAACGGACTGATCTATGCGGGCTACCGCGCCCGGTGAGCCCGCCCCACCCGCTGGCACTTCGGGCAGAAATGCGACCCCCGGTTCATGAACTGCTCGCCCACCCTGCCCGGCTGGGCACCGAAGCTATTCAGCAAGTCCCTATCACCGGCATCGTCCGCGCGCTGCTGTTATGTCTCAGGACATCGGTGACAGTTCGTCGGCGCTTCGGGCAGAAGCGTCCGCGGCCTGCGAGTTCGACAATCTCAAGGGGATGATCGGTCGTCTTCCTCGGGCTCGACGGCGTCGAAGAGGCTCCATCCATCGACTTCGCGCTCTCCCTCGGCCGGGAACATTTCGCGGAGCAGCGCCTGATCGAGGAGCGATCGCACCACTCCGGGCTCGTGAAGGTTGAGATAGGCGCGATCCGGCAACCGGATCACGGCACCGGACTCGTAGACACCATCAGAAACGACTCGATCGTTCGCCGGCGAGAAGACCATCCGCAACCTCGCTGCACGGTCGGAACGTCGCACGGCCACTTCGCTTGGGCCGCCGTCGCTGCGCCCTTCGTCATATCGGTGCCTGAAGGTCCAGAAATAGACGGTTTCACCAACCGTAAGTTGACGGAGCCTGCGACGCGTCATTTCCAGATCCTCACTCCAGAGCCACAGGCCCTCGCCGACGGGCAGGTGGCCCCGACCTCACCGCCGCCGCTGGCACCGCGGGCAGAAATGCGACCCCCGGTTCATGAACTGCTCGCGCACCATGGGGGTACCGCACCGCGGGCACGGCAGTCCGGCGCGCCCGTACGCGTTCAACGAGTGCTCGAAGTAGCCGGAGGCCCCGTTGACGTTGACGTACTGGGCGTCGAAGCTCGTGCCGCCCTCGGCGAGCGCCTTGCCGAGCACCTCTCGCACCGCGCCGAGGAGTTCGCGGGCGCGCGGCCGGCTGAGCGACGACGCCGGTTGCTCGCCGTGCAGGCGCACGGCCCAGAGTGATTCGTCGGCATAGATGTTGCCGATTCCACTGACGACGCCCTGGTCGAGCAGCACGCGCTTGATGGCTGTGTCGCGTTTCGCGAGTGCCGCGAAGAAGGCGCGCTCGGAGAACGCAGGGTCGATCGGGTCGCGCGCAATGTGAGCGACCTGGGCGGGCACCTGCCGCGCCCACTCCCCCGACACTCCGTCGGAGAACCCGCCGACCTCGCCGTCGATGGTCGGTACGAGCCGATCGACGGCGAGCGAGCCGAAGATGCGCTGGTCGACGAAATCGACCCGCAGCTCGCCGAGCTCGGGATGCTCGAGATGCAAACGCACTCGGGCGTGGGCGTCGTCGCCGGGGTGGTCTGGCGTGCGCAGCAGCATCTGCCCGCTCATGCCGAGGTGCCCGACGATGGCGCGTCCGTCACGTAGACCATCGCCGGCGAGCGGCAGCCAGAGGAACTTGCCCCGGCGCACGGCCGCCTCGATGCGAGCTCCGGTGACGAGCGCTTCGAAATCGCCGGATGCCGCGTCGTGCCGTCTCAGCGATCGAGGCTCGAGCACCTCGATCGCCGAGACGACGGCGCCGGTCACGGCCGGAGCGAGTCCGGCCCGCACGACCTCGACTTCGGGCAGTTCAGGCATCCCTCGAGACTACTGCGGCCAGCTCCTCCGGCCGCCGTGATCAGCCGCGCGCGAACCGGAGCGTCACGAGCTGGAAGGGGCGGAGTCGGAGCTCGGCGCTCGCGCCGCGGGCCTCGGCCAGCGCCGACGGCTCGGCGATCGCCCGCTCGAGCAGGTCGGCCTCCACGATGCCTTCGACGGCGCACTCGGCCGTCACCATTCCCTGTGCTCGAGCGCCACGCGCCTCGTAGAGTCGCACGATGAGGTCGCCTGAACGATCTTCAGCCAGCTTGACCGATTCGATGACGATGCTCGGCGAATCGCTGCGCACGAGCGCGGGCACCGCGTGCGCGCCGTCGATGGTTCGGAGCGGAAGGTTCAGCCGATACCCCTCCTCCGCCGCGTCGAGCACATCCGTGCCGATCGCAACCGAAGTGCGCAGCCGGTGGCGCCCCTGGTCGCTCTGAGGGTCGGGGAAGAGCGGGGCGCGCAACAGCGACTGGCGAACGAGGGTCGTCGTGCCGCCACGCGGCCCGACGATGCGCGTGATGTCGTGACCGTAGGTGGAGTCGTTGGCGACCGTCACGCCGAAGCCCGGCTCGGCGACGTGCACCCAGCGATGCGCGCACGTCTCGAAACGGGCCGCATCCCAGGAGGTGTTGACATGAGTCGGCCGGTGCACGTGACCGAACTGCACCTCCGACGCCGCGCGTTCGGCGTGCACATCGAGCGGGAACGCGAGTTTCAGCAGTTTCTGCTTCTCGTGCCAATCGACCGTCGTCTCGATCTCGAGCGCCGTGGCGTCTCCGGTCAGCGTGAGCAGTTGCGACACCGTCGAGGCACCGAAGCGACGCTCGACTCGCACGGCCGCCCGCTCCGGGGCATCCGTCACCAGTTCGACCGACTCCGCTTCACGCAACTCGGTGCCGGATCGCTGGTAGTGCTCGTCGATGTCCCAAGCGTCCCACTGGGTCGGAGTGTCCCGGAACAACTGCAGGAGGTTGCCGGGCTGCCCGGCCGGGATCGCGTCGCGGCCCGTCGCGACGTCGACGAGCGAGGTGAGCAGACCATCGGCGTCGATGACGACGCGTACGCGAGCGTTCTCGAGCACGAAGCCGTCGAGTGTCCGCTCGGCACGCACCGCCTGCGACGAGTCGACCGGCCCGGCAGACAATGCCGCGATGCCGGATACGGCGAACGGCGAGGCGTTGAATGCAACCCTGCCGCCGTCGACGGACTCGGCGCTGGCATCATCGCCGCCGAGCGCCGCGATCGCTGCGCCGATGATCTCTTCGAGCTCGGCCGCGACGCGCGCGTAGCTCGCCTCTGCCTCACGATGCACCCAGGCGATCGAACTGCCGGGCAGGATGTCGTGGAACTGCAGCAGCAGCACCGTGTGCCAGAGCTCGGTGAGTCGCTCGTACGGATACTCGGCCCCCGTACGCACCGCCGCGGTCGCCGACCAGAGTTCGGCCTCGCGCAGCAGATGCTCGCTGCGCCGATTGCCCGACTTCGTCCTGGCCTGCGAGGTGTAGGTGCCGCGGTGGAACTCGAGGTAGAGCTCGCCCGACCAGACCGGCGGGTTCGGATAGTCCCGCTCGGCTTCCTCGAAGAACGCGAGCGGCGAGGCGACGCGCACCGTGGGCGAGCCCTCGAGCGATGCGGTCCGCGCAGCGGCCGCGAGCATCTCGCGCGTCGGCCCGCCACCGCCGTCGCCGAAGCCGAACGGCACGAGCGACACGTTCGATGCGCCCTTCTCCGCGTACTGCCGTTGCGCCCTGGCCAACTCCTCCCCCGAGAGCAACGAGTTGTACGTGTCGACCGGCGGGAAGTGAGTGAAGATGCGCGAACCGTCGATGCCCTCCCACGAGAACGTGTGATGCGGCATCGTGTTGGTCTCGTTCCAACTCGTCTTCTGGGTGAGGAAATAACGGGAGCCTGCGGCGGCCGCGATCTGCGGCAAAGCGGCAGAGTAGCCGAATGAATCGGGCAGCCAGACCTCGAGCGGCTCGATGCCGAACTCGCGCATGAAGAACGCCTTGCCCGCGAGGAACTGTCGCACGAGCGCTTCACCGCCCGGCATGTTCGTGTCCGACTCGACCCACATGCCGCCGACGGGCACGAACCGGCCTTCGACTGCGCGCACCCGGATTCGTTCGAACAGGTCGGGGTAGAACGCCTTCATCCACGCGTACTGCTGGGCCGAGGAGGCGGCGAAGACGAAGCCCGGGTCCCGATCCATCAGGTCGAGCACGTTCGAGAAGGTGCGGGCGCACTTGCGGATGGTCTCCCGCACGGGCCACAGCCACGCCGAGTCGATGTGGGCGTGACCGACCGCGACCACCCGGTGCGCACTCGCGTACGCGGGTTGCGCGAGCACCGGGGCGAGAAGAGCCCGGCCGAGCGGTGCGGTTCCCGCCACGTCGTCGGGGTCCATCCGGTCGACGACCGACTCGAGCGCCCGCAAGATGTCGGCGGTGCGCGGCAGGTCGCTGCTGAGCTCATTCATGAGGCCCGTCAGCGTCCAGATGTCCATCTGGAGTTCCCACACCTCCGTGTCGCGCAGGGCGACATCAACCCGTCGAAGCCGATAGATCGGCTCGATGCCTGCCGTGGCCTTGTCGCCGACCGGGGTCGGCCGGAAGCTCCAGTCACTACCGACATCCGGATTCGACGCCGCCTCGATGTAGACGTCGATGCGACCGCCCGGCTGGGCCTCGACCGGCACGTGATCGTTGAGCGGCTCGATCGCCTTGACGATGTGCCCCGCGGGATCGAACACGAGCCCCTCTGCCTGGAATCCGGCCTGGCCCGAGAGGAAGCCGAGATCGACGACGAGTTCGATGGCGCCGGCGCGCCCGGCCCACTCGACGGGAACCTCACCCGTGACGTGGAACCAGGTCGTGCCCCACGGCTTGCCCCACGGCGAGCCGACGTCGAACGGTTCGAAGGTCTGCGCCACGGCCTCCGCGAACGGCACCGGCTCGTCGGGCACCTCCCATGCGGTGAGCGTGAGTGGAGTGCTCGCGGCGTGGATGGCGGGCTTCACACGTTCTTCCACGAACCGGGTGATCCTGGCGCGGACGAGGGTGGAGTTGTCGTGCATGGAGCGTGTTTCCTATCGAATCGGTGCGGTCAGCCCTTGACGGCGCCCGCGAGTGCGGACGAGCCGCCCAGCACTCGAGAGACGAGCACGTACAGGGTGATCACGGGAACGGAATAGAGCAGAGAGAACGCGGCGAGCTGGCCATAGGCGACCGACCCGTACTGGCCGAAGAACGCGAAGATGCTCACTGCGGCGGGCAGCTTGTCGGGCGAGAGCAGCAGCACGAACGGCACGAAGAAGTTGCCCCACGCTCCGATGAACACGAAGATGAACACCACCGCGAGGCCGGGCCGCATGAGCGGCACGACGATGCGGGTGAGTGTCGTCATCATCGAGGCGCCGTCCATCCAGGCCGCCTCCTCGAGCGTGACGGGCACGCTGTCCATGAAGCTCTTCGTCATGTAGATCGCCATCGGCAGACTCGTCGCGGCGAGGAAGAGGATGGTGCCGCCCATCGAGTCGATCAGGTTGAACGCGACGAAGAGGCTGTAGACGGGCACCATCATCGCGGTGATCGGCAGGCAGGTGCCGAAGAGCACCCCGTAGAGGAACGGCTTGTTGATGCGCATGCGGTACCGCGACAACGGGTACGCCGCGAGCACTGCGACCACGACGGTGATGATCGCGCAGCCGGCAGAGAGGATCAGGCTGTTCAGGAGCGGGATGAAGGCTTTCTCGGGCGTCATCACGTCGACGAAGTTCTGCAGCGAGAGTGCGTCGGGCAGCTTGATCGACAGGGTCGCACGTTCGTCGACCGACGCGAGCACGAGCCAGACGAGCGGCAGGGCGAACGCGATGCCGACGAGCAGCAGCACGCCGTTGGACACCGTGCGGAGGCTGCGCCGGCTGGGAGAGGTCAGGCCCATCTCAGTCCACCTCCGGCTTGAGTGCGCGCAGGTACACGATCGAGAACAACGCCCCGACGAGCAGCAGGATCGTGGCGATCGCCGTGCCGAACCCGAGTTTGCCGAACTGGAACGCCTCCTGGTATGCCAGCACGGGCAGCGTCGAGCTGTCGGTGCCGGGTCCGCCGCCGGTCATGACGAAGATCAGCGTGAACACCGAAAGCGTCTGCAGGGTCGTCAGCATGAGGTTGGTCGAAATGCTGCGCCGGATCATCGGCACGGTGATGAACGCGAGCCGCTGCCATCCGCGTGCCCCGTCGACCTCGGCCGATTCCGTGATCTCGGGCGGCACATCCTGCAGTGCCGCCGAGTAGACGAGCATCGAGAAGGCCGTGCCCCGCCAGATGTTCGCCAGGATCACCGCGAGCATCGGCGTCGCATACAGCCAGTTCGTGCCCTCGAGCCCGATGGAGGCGAGCAGGGTGTTCAAGGTACCGGTGTCGTTGAAGAAGGCGTACGCGGCGAACGCGGCCACGATCTCGGGAAGCACCCACGCACTGACCACGAAGGTACCGACGACTCCTCGGGCGAACCCGTTGGACGATCGCATCAGGATCGCAAGACCGAGGCCGATGACGTTCTGGCCCACGATGGCCGACGCGACCAGGAACAGCAGCGTCAGCATCACCGATTTCGGGAAGTCCGGGTCGGCGAACAACGCCACGTAGTTGTCGAAGCCGACGAAGGACGAACCCCGAGCGGCCGACCCCGTGAGGGATGCATCGGTGAACGATCCGTAGAACGAACTGATCACCGGCCCCAGCAGGAAGATCGCGAGGAGCACGATCGCGGGCACCAGTGGGATGCTGCGCACCAACGACCTGCGGGCGCCGACCTTCGACCGGCCGGGCCGGGGAGCAGGTCCCCGGCCCGGCGGGGCGTCCGGTCGCACTTGGGCGAGCGTGGCCATCGGCTACTTCGCGCTCGTCGTGTTCTCTTCGCCCACGATGGCGACGACCGCCTCGTCATAGGCGGCCGCGGCGTCGGCCGGACTCTGCTGTCCGGTCATGACCGCCTCCATCGCGATCGTGATCTCGCTCGAGATCTGGCCGTAGTCGCTCGTGGCCGGACGGAAGTTGGTGACGGATACGATCTCCGAGAAGAAGCCGAAGCTCGGATTCGCGGCCTGGTAGTCGGCGTCTTCCGACACGTCGCCGCGCACCGCGATCTGGCTGGCGGCGATGTCGTAGGACTGCGAGTTGTCCTTGTCGAGGGCGAGCGCGATGAACTCCCACGCGGCATCCTTGTTCTGCGACTTCGAGCCCATGGCGAGGGTCCAACCGCCCGACATGCTCGTCGCGCCGGGCTCGTCACCGTTCTGCGTCGGCATCGGCGCCTGCGCCATGACGTCGCTCCACTCAGGCCACGGCGCGGTGCCGGTCTCGAGCCAGGTGCCGCTCAGCCACGAGCCGTCGAGGCCGATCGCGAGGGTGCCCTGCGGGAACCACTCGGCCGCGACGAGGTTGCTGACATTCTTGTCGAGTGCCTGTTCGGGAGTCGGGCCGAGGCCGCCCTGGTAGAGGTCCTCGATGAAGGTCAGCGAGTCTTCGAAGCCCTGCGAGCCCGTCACCCACTTCTTCTCGTCGGTGTCGTAGAGGGTGTCGCCGGTGCCGTAGAGCAGCATCTCGAACCCCTGCATCGCGGCTGCTTCGCCCTGGGCCTTGCCCGAGTAGACGTTCAGCGGCACCACGTCGGGCAGCTCAGCCTTGACGGTCGCAGCCGCATCGAGCACGTCTGCCCAGGTCGTCGGCTCCCACGGCACGGGGATGCCCGCCTGCTCGAACACCTCGGTGTTGTACCAGAGCGCCCGGGTGTCGGTGCCCATGGGGATGCCGTAGGTCTTGCCGTCGCCGCCGAGACCGGCGCTCTTCGCGTTGTCGTAGAACGCATCCCAGTCCTCCCACGACTCGGTGTACTCGTCGAGCGGGGCGAGATACCCGGCGTCGGCGTCGGATTCCACCATGAACGTGTCTTCGTACATCACGTCGGGCGCCGTCGATGCCGACTGGTTCATGAGCGCGAGCTTGGTGAAGTAGTCGTTCTGCTGCGCCTCGATCGGCACGAGCTCGACCGTCAGACCCTCGTTCTCCGCCTCGAATGCGGCCTTGACCGCCTTCATGTGGTCGTCGAGCTGGGTGAAGGTGCCGAACTTCTGGTACGCCACCTTGATCGTGTCGGACGATCCGCCGTCGTCGGCCGAGCATCCTGAGAACGCCAGTAAGCCCGCCGCGGCGAGCGCGACGGCTGCTGTGAATGTGTGCTTCATCGAATCTCCTTGTGATTTCCTCTGGGCTCGCCGCGGCTTCGGTGCCGCGGCGCGCTCCCGAACAGTCGAACTGAATGGTCGAACGGATGCCGGTGGCATCCGCTGCCCTAGTACAGGTCGCTCCACTGGCTCGGCGTCCAGCTGAGCACCGCGAAGATCTGCGTCATTGCGGCCTGCTCGAGCAGCTGGGTGTGCCCGTTGAAGACGAACAGCCCGGTTTCGGCGTCTCGGTTGTCGGCCCAGACCTGGTCGGCGTAGTCCTGCATCGCGTCGCGATACTTCGAACCACGGGTCTCCGACTCGAGGAGGAGCAGGTTCTTGAAGAAGATCGAGTTGAAGAAGGCGGGCTGGTCGGCCAGTCTTCCTTCGGTGACGTAGTACCGGTAGGCGGCGTCGGCGATCCGCTTCGCCTCAGCGAGGTAGCGACGATCGTGCGTCTCCTGATAGAGGAGTACGTTCACGCCGACCGGCACGCCCTGGTTGTACGACCAGACCGTCGGCTCGATGGTGCCGGCGAGGTCCACGTGGTCGGAGTACAGGCCGTCGGGTCGCTGCAGGTTCTCGTTGGTCCACTCGTACATGCGCACCGCCCAGTCGAGGTACGCCTGCTCTCCGGTGATCTGGTGCAGCCGCAGCCCCAGTTGGGCTCCGGGCATGTTCGAGACGGTGTTCCGGTCGCTGCTCCACGGCGCTTGCGTCCAGAAGACGCCGCCGGGGTTCGGATGGCTCTGATCGGTGTCCCACCCCGAGACGACGAGGTCGAAGATCTGCTCTGCGCGTTCGAGCGCCGCCTCGTCACCGTCGGTCAGGTAACGCTGCACGTCGAGGAGGCCGACCCATTCGTTGTCGTCGTAGAAGTAGTCGCCGCCTTCGCCGTACTCCCCGACCGGGTACGAGGCGTAGCCGGGAAGCCCCGTCGTTCCGCCATCGGCGTCCCAGTAGTGCTCTTGCGCGGCGGCAGCGCTCGCCAGGGCTTCGTCGTACCGACGGCCGTTCGATCCGTGCTGGTTGGCGAGGTCTGCGATGGCGATGTGCGCCTGGGAGAACGGCCACTCGAACGCAGAGGGGCGATCGCCGTCTTCCACCGGGTACTGCTCGCGGAAGAGGCCGCTGCCGTCGTCGACGGCGAAGTGCTCCTGCAGCGCCAGGAACGATGAGTGCGCACGTGCGGAATTCTGGTGACGGGTGGCCGGGTGGTGCCGCTCATCGGAGTGGCCGGGGGGTTCGGACGTGGCCGCCAGGGCGGGCGCGGATGCCGAAAGCAGGAGTGCCGACGTCGCCGCGACGGCGAGCGCTGCAGCAAGTGTGCTCTTCATGGATCTCCTTTGATTCCAAGTTTCTCCCACTGCGGCGTCGATGCCGAGGGAGCCCATCTCGTATAACTAAAAAGCATGGACTAATTCTTGTCAACCGTTCGGGGGTCACGGAGCTTCGACGAGCGCCGGCGCTTCGGCCCCGCGGGGTGACCGCCTCAGCCCGAGATCAGCAGCGCCGACGGGCGGGGCGACAGCACGTCGTCCAGCACGAGGCATGCGGCGCCGACGGCCGCGACGTCATCGCCCGTCTTCGAGACGGTCATCGCGATCGGATGCGTCGTGACGAGCGCGCTCGACGAATTGACGAGCTCGGAGACTCGCAGCAGCAGCAACGGCGAGACACGATTCCAGTACGGCCCCCCGAACACCACGGTGTCGAGGTCGAGCAGGTTCGCGACCGTCACGACGGCGACGGCGATGCGGTCGGCCATCACCTCGAGCAATTCGGATGCCGCTGCGTCGCCGCCACCCGCAAGTGCCGCGATCTGCGCGAGACCGGCATCGACCTCCCGACCACCCAGGCGGTCACCGGGCGCGACGATCAGGCCGGACGCGATGGCCGAGCCGACGACAGCTCGCGGCATGATCGCGTCGCCGAGGCATCCGCGACGCCCGCAGCTGCAGAGCGGACCGTCGGGATCGACGATGATGTGGCCGGCGTCGCCCGCGTTGTTCGTCGCACCCCGCACTGCTTCGTGCGCGATTGCGAGGCCGACACCGACCCCGGTGCCGTAGTAGAAGAACATGAAGTCATCGCGCTCCTGCGCTGAACTCATCCAGAGTTCGGCCACCGTCGCCGCGGTCACGTCCTTCTCGAGCAGCACCGTCAACCCCGTCGACTCCGCGAGGGCGTCCCGGAGCGCGACCCCGTGCCACCCTTCGAGCAGCGGTGGGTCGAGGACCACCCCGCGTTCGAGGTCGAGCGGCCCCGGGGCTGCGATGCCGACGCCGAGAATGCGAGCACGATCGACGCCGGCCTCAGCGATGATCGCCTCGATCGAGTCGTGCATGCCGGCGATCACCCGATCGGGCGCCACGTCGGACGGTGTTCTCGTCGCGGAGTGGGCGACCACCCGGCCGTCCAGGTCGAGCACGACATAGGTGATCACGGCCGGGTCGAGGTGGACGCCGATCGCGTAGCCCCCCGCGGGATCCAGCTCGAGGATGATGCGCGGCTTGCCGACACCGAGGATGCGCTGCCCAGCCTCGCGGATGATGCCCTCATCGAGCAGGCGGCGCGAGACGTTCGACACGGTCTGCGCACTCAGCCCAGTCTGCTCGGCGATCTCCACTCGGCTCAATCCGTCGCGAGTGCGCCGGATCGTGTCGAGGATCACGATCTGGTTGAACCCTCCGAGCGCATGGACGTTCGTGCCTCGTCGCATGCATACCCCCTCGAGCCGTCTCTGCCACCAGTATGCCGTTCGGCGTTCGGGCAGCGCCTGGTCGAGCAGGAGCGGCTCGCCGGGGTCAGCGCGTGTTCAGGCGGGTCCACGCCTCGAGCGCGGCGGCCATCTCGGCCTGCTTCTTGCTCGACCCCTCGCCCTTCGCCTCGACGAGGTCGCCGACGACGACGGTCGCGATGAAGTGCTTGTTGTGATCGGGACCGCTCTCGGCGACCCGGTACACCGGGGCAGCGGCACCCCGCCGGGCTGCGATCTCCTGCAGGCTCGTCTTCGGATCCATGGCCGCGCCGAAGCGGGTGGGGTCTTGCATGAGCGGAGCGACGAACTGCAGCACGAGCTCGGTTGCGGCGTCGCCGCCGGCATCGAGGTAAACGGCACCGATGATCGCCTCAACGGTGTCGGCGAGGATCGAGGGCTTGTCGGCACCGCCGGTCATCGTCTCGCCGCGGCCCAATCGCACGTACGGCCCGATGCCGATCGCACGGCCGACCTCGGCCAGCGCGACGCTCGAAACGAGGCTCGCACGCCGTTTGGCGAGCTCGCCCTCATCGAGGTCGGGGTGGTCGCGGAAGAGCTTGACCGTCACGGCCTGCCCGAGAATCGAGTCGCCCAGGAATTCCAGGCGCTCATTGGTCGGGATTCCGCCGTTCTCGTACGCGAAAGACCGGTGCGTGAGCGCGAGGCCGAGCAGGGCCGGATCGATCGAGATCTGCAATCGCTGCTGCAGCGCCTCGAGTGTTCGATCCTCTGCCCCGGTGAGCTCCGTTCGCGTCACGACCGGTCGTTCGGGAGTCTGGGGCCGACTAGACGTCGGCGACCTTGCGGCCCTTGTACTCGAGGAACAGCGGGGTGCCCGCAGCATCCTCGACGACCTTCGCGCGGTGCGGAAGGCTGTAGGTGACCTTGCCGTTCTCGACGGTCTTGACGAGCGTGGGGACCTCGGCCTTCCACTGCGCACGGCGCATGTGGGTTCGGGCGCGTGACTTCTTCCGCTTGGGAACAGCCATGACTATCTCTCTTCTCTCTGCTGGTCGGCGCCGGATGCGGCATCCGAGCCGTTGTCTTCGGAAGCCTCGAACCCCGAGAGCGCGGCCCAACGTAGGTCGCTGTGCTCAGGGGTGACGAGTTCCGGATGATCGGCCAGTCGGAGCCCTGTCTCGGGGTCGAGACCCGGGCAATCCGGTCGGCACACCGGCTGGAACGGCAGTGCCAGCACTACCGCATCGCGGATGAGTGGTTCAAGATCCACGTGGTCGTCTTGAACCTCATACTCGATGGCTTCCCCAGAATGATACCCGAAGAGCTCCTGGAACTCGACTTCGACCGGAAGGGCGATGTCGATGAGGCATCGACCGCACTCCCCCTCGGCGACGGCGTCGATCTCGGCTGAGACGAGGATGCCCTCGTGCACCGACTCGAGGCGCACCTCGAGATCGAGCTCCGAGCCGGGGCGTACCGCCACGAGTCCCTCGCCCATCTGCTCGTCGACAGCGACGATGAAGGGGTGCTCGCGCATCTCGCCGGGACGGTTGACGAGGTCGCGCACGTTGACGCGATAGGGGGAATACTTGATGGCCACGATCGACGATTCTACGCGTCGGCGGATGGGCGTTCGCCGAACGCGCGCCGCGCCCCCTCGAAGAGCGACCTCGGTGCGAGCACAGCCCGCACACGCGCGCCCGGTGTCGAGTCGGTCACGAGTGCCGCGCGAACGAGCAAGAGGTCGTCGAGCAGCGTGCTGCCGGATGCCGCGGTCTCGCCGCCAGGCCCGTATCGCTCGCGTTCGACCGCGTCGCGCAGCGCGACGAGTGCGGCCGCGGATCGGGGATCGGCGAACCCGTCACGCTCGGCGAGCGCCGCCGTGAAGGCTCGTGGCGTCTCGGCGGTGTCACCTCCGACGCGGAGATCACGCGCGGTGGCGATCACCTCGTCCCACGCGGCATCCGCCGGTCGCTCACCATTGGCCACGCGACGGCGTCGGCTCCAGCGCTGGCCGAGCCTCAGCGCCGCGGGCAGGAGCAGCACGAGCGCCACGACGAGCGCGACCGGCGCGCCGCGCTGCCACCATGAGTTCGCAGCGAGCGCGTCGCCACCCTGCCCGGCCAGATCGCGGTCGGGGTCGAGTTCGGGACGACCGCTCGCGCCCGGGGTGGACGGTGCGACACTCGGCGCCGTCGCGCCCGATTCTTCACCCGCGCCCGGCCGCGAGTACTCAGGCACGCTGCCTCGCCCTGGCGTCGGCTCGAAGGGCACCCAACCGACACCCTCGAAGTACAGTTCGGGCCAGGAATGCAGGTCGTGGGAGTCGACTTCGACTCGCTGCACACCGTCGACCCGCTCCTGCATGGGCGTGCCCTGGGTGTAACCGAGGGAGATGCGCGAGGGGATGCCGACCTCGCGAGCAAGCACCGCCATGGTCGAGGCGAAGTGCACGCAGTAGCCCGCCTTCGTCTCGAGGAATTCGGCGATGACGGCGAACCCGCCGCCGTCGTACCCGTCGGCCACCGGCGCCTCGGTCGAATAGTCGAACTGGCTCGACCGCAGGTAGGCCTGGATCGCCACTGCCGCGTCATAGGGCGAGGCCGCGTTCGACGCGACCACGGCCGCGGTCTCGGCGATCACCGACGGAATCTCATCGGGCAGCTCGAGATACCGGTCGATCTCGGGCGGCAGCTCCCGCTCCGCATTGCGCAGCTGATCGACCGTGGGGTCGACCTCGAGTCTCGTGACCCGGTAGCGCTGGCCGCCGGTGTTCGCGTCGACGCTGCGTACAGCGAGGCTGTCGGCGTCCCAGAACCACGAGCCGCTCAATCCCTCGATGCGAGCTGAAGGATACGGCACCGGCAACCACGTGGTGCGCACCTCGTCGACGACCACCTCGATCGGATGCTCCGAGGTCGCCACGTCATCGGAGAGACCGTCTGGGCGCGGCATCGCGTCGACGGTGTTGTCGCCGTCGACGGCCGCATCGGTCGCGCCCCATACCTCGCCCTCGAAGCGATCGAGGGTGAGAAGGGTGAAGTACGGGCGGTCTGCGTCGCGTGCGAAGTAGTGGAACGCCGGCCGCGACTCTGGGCGCCGGAGGTCTCGCCCGAGGTCGATGAACGGGCTCACCCCGCGGGCGAAGAGGGTGCCCTGGCTCGGCGAGCCGAGCAGCAGGCTCGTCGACACACTCGGGGTCGACGCGGCCAGCACCGAGGCGGCGAGCAGGCCGACGGCCGCGAGTCCGAGGGAGACACCGAACGTCGAGACGATCGGCACGCGCTTCGGCGGCACGATCGTTGCGACGTTCTCGCCATCGTCGACCGTCATCAATCGAGCCCGGCGCCGCACCCGCACATCGACGCGGAGGAGGAACAGGTATGCGGCCGCCGTGAGCACGAGCGTCGGTGCCTCGGCGCCCGCCTCGATGATGAAGCCCGGAACGAGGATCGGTACGAGCACGGGCGCCGCGGCGAGCGCCGGCATGCGGAGTGTCTGCACGAGCACGTCGGTGAGTACCGCCAACCCTCCGACGCCGAGCGCCAGTGCGAAGAGCAGCGGGGGCACGGGAACGGCGGGCACCGACTGCTGTTCGATGGTTCGCTGCGCGCCTGACAGGAGCCCTCCGAAGGTCTCGAAGGTGCCCTGCGTCGGAACGATGAGCGCGATGCTCGTGGATCCGCCGAAGACGAGCGTGAGCAGCAGCAGGAGCACCACGAGCTCGAGTACCGGCACGAGCGAGGCAGGGGTGCGCACTGCGCGGAGCGCGGTGCCGGAGAAGAGCGTGCCCGCCGCGATGAACGCGCAGAGCCACCACCAGCCGCTGCCGGCGATCAGCGGACCGAGCGCCATCGCGGCGATCGCGAGCAGCAGGAACGATGCTGCGGTCAGCGCGAGCCGCTGCGCCCGCGACAGGGGAACGGGGTCAGGGCGCATCGTTCACCCCCAACCCTTCACCGTCGCGCCGCTTGCCGATCGGCTCGGGCCGGACCGCGCCGGGAGCGTCGTGCCCGACCATGCTGCACCGATGTCGGCGGCCCGTCGCACCCGTACAACGCGCCAGTCGGCCTTCTCCAACGCATCGGTGATGCCGGCGCCGACACCCTCGGTGACGAACACGACGGCCGGCTCGAATGTCGTTCGGAGTGCCACGAGGGTACGCGCATCATGCTCGTCGGGGTCGACGAGCACCGCGAAGCCCGGCATGCGCGCGTCACGGCCCCGCGGCCCCGACTCCGACGACGACGACTGCGCCGCCTCGCGTGCGTTCGTATGCCTGGGCGGACCGTCGAGACGCGCCAAGTCTTCGAGCAGCATGCGATCGCCGCCCGGCATCCGGTACCCGGCCCCGGATTCCTCGGAGAGCAGGCTGCGCTCGGGGTCGTCGACGCGATCGCAGCGCACCCGGAACCCGCGCTCGAACAGATGCATCCCGATCGAGGCGGCGATCTCGACGCCGAGCTCGAATCCGAAGTGCGGGCCGACGTCGCCGTCGCGCCGGAGTACCGACGTCTTCGGCCGCCCGGCGAGCGTCGTATCGAGGATGATGCGCGCTTCGGGATCACCGCGCTGCTCCTCTTCGCGCACCATGAGCTCGCCGCGGCGTGCGGTCGCAGCCCAGTTCACCCGGCGAAGCGGATCGCCGTACCGGTACTCGCGGGCGATGAGCTCGTCGGAGTTGGGGTGAGTGCGTCGCTGCAGGCCGTTGAGCACGCCGTCGACGCTCGCCGCCGAACCGAGCGCGGCGTCGAGCGGGGTGACCCGCGGCGTCACGGCCACCTCGTGACCGTTGCCCACGTCTCGGTCGATGCGCGCGAGGCCGAACGGGTCGGCGATGACGACCCGCAACGGGCCGATCTGGTACACGCCCCGCCGCGGCATCCGGAGCCGGTATTCGAGACGAACCGTGTCGTCCCCGGCCGGCAGCATAGACTCATGCGGCCCGATCGCCGGGAGGATCGCCTCGGCCGGTGCGGTCAGCATCGCGGGCACACCGTCGCGCCAGTGGGCACCGTCGAACGTGCGGCGCGAGCGGTTCTTCACGACGAGCGACACCAGCGTCGACCCCCCTGCGGCCACGACTGGCGGCGTGAATCGCCGGGTGACGGCGAGTCGGGGCTTTCGCATCGTGACGAAGAGGGCCGCGACGACCGGCATCGCGATGCCGACGAAGGCGAGCACGAGGATGTCGCGCAGGTCGAACCACAGGGACACGGCGAGCAGCAGCACCCCGACGATCACGAGCGTGGCGCCCCGCGGAGTGAGTCGCGGCCAGGTCGCGACTCGAACGGAGCGGGGGCGCCACATGTCAGTTCCTTCGCGCGCTGCCGACCGGAACCGGCGTCTCCCCCACGATGCGGCGCACGATGGCGTCGATGAGCGGCCCGCTGTCACGGTCGTGCGCCCCGATCGCGCGGCTCGTCGGCACGAGACGGTGGGCGAGCACGGGCACCGCGAGCGCGTCGACGTCGTCGGGCAACACGAAGTCGCGACCGTGCATCGCGGCGTGCGCCTTCGCGGCGCGGATGAGTTGCAACGTGGCCCGCGGGCTCGCGCCGAGCCTCAGCTGACGGTCGTCGCGCGTGGCTCGCGCGAGATCGACGGCGTATTCCTTGACCGGCTGCGAGGTGAACACGTGCTGCACTGCCTCGATCATGCCGCGGAGCTCTACGAGCGTCACGACCGGCTCGAGGTCGTCGAGCGGACTCGACGTCTCGCGGGTCGAGAGCATGGCGAGTTCATCGGCCGACGACGGATACCCCATGGAGATCCGGGCCATGAACCGGTCGCGCTGGGCCTCGGGCAGCGGATAGGTGCCCTCCATCTCGACGGGGTTCTGCGTCGCGACGACGGTGAACGGCGGTTCGAGAAGGTAGGTCGTGCCGTCGGCGGTGACCTGGCGCTCCTCCATGCACTCGAGAAGTGCAGACTGCGTCTTCGGACTCGCCCGGTTGATCTCGTCGCCGATCACGATGTTGGCGAACACGGGCCCGTGCTTGAACTCGAACCGCCGGCTCGCCTGATCGAACACCGAGACGCCGGTGACATCGCTCGGCAGCAGATCGGGGGTGAATTGGATGCGGCTGACGGTCGCGTCGACCGAGCGGGCGAGGGTCTTCGCAAGCATCGTCTTGCCGACACCCGGAACGTCTTCGATGAGCAGATGCCCCTCGGCGAGCAGCACGGTCAGCGAACTGGTCACGGCGTCGCGCTTGCCGGCGATGACCGTCTCGACGTTCTGCACGATCGTGGCGGCGCGCGCGCCGACCTCGTCGATGCCCATCTTCGCCGCGACGGCGGTGGTTTCGGTCATGGTGTCGTCGCCGCCTGCAGGTAGTCGGCGACGACGGCCGGCACATAGGGTGCGACGTCGCCGCCGAGGGCCGACACCTGTCGCACGAGCGAACTCGACACGTGCGCGTTCGCGGGGTCGGGCAGGAGGAAGACCGTCTCGACCCCGGCGAGATGCCGGTTGACGATCGCCATGGGCGTCTCGTACCCGACGTCGAGTTGCGATCGCACGCCCTTCACGAGCACCGATGCGCCCACGTCGGTGCAGTAGTCGACGAGGAGGCCCATGCTCCACGACGCCACGACGATGCGGCCCTCGATGCCGGCCTCGGTGATCGAGCTCTCGATGAGCGCGACCCTCTGCGCGATCGGCAGCAGCGCCGTCTTGTCGGGGTTGTGCACGACGACGACGTGCAACTCGTCGTAGAGCCCAGCCGCTCGCCCGATGACGTCGAGATGGCCGAGCGTGACGGGGTCGAACGATCCTGGGACGACGGCGATCCGCTGCATACGCAACAGCGTACTGCCCGGATGCCACTGCGTGAGGGGCTGTGGAGAGTCTCAGCCCTTGCTCAGGTAGCCGCTCGCCTCCTCGTCGAGACGTCGGCGAACGGCGGCGGCGAGCGCAGGATGGTCAGCGAGTCCGTCGCTGCTCGCCAGCAGCTCCTGCGCGAGTTCTCGCGCCTCGGCGATGAGGTCGCCGTCGCGGGCGACCCTGAGCAGCTTCAGCGACGAACGGCCGCCCGATTGCGTGGCACCCAGCACGTCGCCCTCCTGCCGCAGTTCGAGGTCTGCCTGGGCGAGCTCGAAACCGTCGAGGGTCGCCGCGACCGCCTCGACACGCTGCAGTGCGAGCGACCCCGGCACGGCCGACGTCACGAGCAGGCACAGCCCGGGCACGCTGCCACGGCCGACCCGGCCGCGCAGCTGGTGCAACTGCGAGACGCCGAAGCGGTCGGCGTCGACCACCACCATCGCGCTCGCGTTCGGCACGTCGACGCCGACCTCGATGACCGTCGTCGCGACGAGCACGTCGAGCTCGCCCGCTGCGAATGCACGCATCGTGGTGTCTTTCTCCTCGGCCGACATGCGACCGTGCAGGGGTGCGATGCGAACGTCGGCGAACCGGGGGTCGGCGCGCAGTTCTGCGAGCACCGCGGTGACGGATGCGACGGGCCCCGCGGCATCCGCAGAGCCCTCGTCGCCCTGCCCCTCGGCACCGGCGCCCGCCTCTTCGACGACCTTCGCCTCGATCGCGGGGCACACGACGAAGGCCTGGCGCCCCTGCCCGATCTCTTCGGCGAGCCGTTCCCAGATGCGCGGGCGCCAGGTCGGCCGGATCGCGAGCGGCACGACCTGCGAGGTGATGCCTGCGCGCCCGGCCGGCAGCTCGCGGATCGTCGACACGTCGAGGTCGCCGAACACCGTCATCGCGACGGTGCGCGGAATCGGCGTCGCCGTGAGCACGAGCACGTGCGGCGGGTTTCGGCCCTTCAGGCGCAACGCCTCACGCTGCTCGACGCCGAAACGGTGCTGCTCGTCGACCACCACGAGGCCGAGATCGGCGAACGAGACGTTGTCTCCGAGCAGGGCGTGCGTGCCCACGACGACGCGCGACTGCCCTGCCGCGGCGCGGAGCATGGCCTTCTTGCGCTCCGCGACCGGCAGTTGGCCGGTGAGCAGGGTCGGCACGAGTTCGGCGGCGAGGTCTGGGCCGAGCATCTTCGCGATCGAACGCAAGTGCTGGCCGGCGAGCACCTCGGTCGGTGCGAGCAGAGCCGACTGCCCACCGGAATCGGCGACGGCGAGCATCGCCCGCAGGGCGACGACGGTCTTGCCCGAGCCCACCTCGCCCTGCACCAACCGGTTCATCGGCACCGGTTCGCCGAGGTCGTGCGCGATCTCGGCGCCGACCTCGTTCTGGTCGCCGGTGAGAGTGAACGGCAGCGCGGCGTCGAAGCGCTCGAGCAGCCCGCCGGGCACCGGATGCCGGGCTGCCGTCGTGTGCGTCCGGAGCTCTGCACGCCGCTCGAGCAGCGCCGTCTGCAAGACGAACGCCTCGGTGAAGCGCAGGGTGCGCCGTGCGTTCTTCCAGTCGCCGTCGCGTTCGGGTCGATGCACCGATTCGAGTGCGTCACGATGACCGAGCAGCGACTTCGCCTGCCGCACGCTCGACGGGAGCGGGTCGTCGAGCGGTGCGAGTCCGTCGAGCACGAGCGCGACGGCCTTCGCGATCTGCCAGCTGGCGATGGTGCCCGTCGCAGGGTAGATCGGGATCGGCGCCTCAGCCCATCGCTTGGCCGCGGCGTCGCCCGCTTCGACCGGCGTGGCGTCGTCGAACAACTCGTAGTCGGGGTGCGCGAGCTGACGCTGGCCCTTGTAGTCGCTCACCTTGCCGGCGAAGATGCCCCGCCGCCCGGGGCGCAGGTCGGCGGCCCGCCAGCGCTGGTTGAAGAACGTGAGGGTCAACACACCCGTGCCGTCGGTGATCTTCGCCTCGACGATCGAACCGCGCCGTGCGCGCATCGAACGCTCGCCGACCTCGATCACCTCGGCGATGATCGTGATGTTCTCGTCGAGCGGCAGCGACTCGAGCGCGGTCAGCTCGCCGCGCATCGCATACCGACGCGGGTAGTGGGCGAGGAGGTCGCCGACCGTGCGGTGGCCGAAGCCGCGCTCGAACGCCTGCGCCGTGCGACCGCCGAGCGCTCCCGAGAGCTTGGAGTCGAGGGTGAACGCGCCCGGGGCGGCCTCGCCGCCCCCGGTCACAGCTGCACCATCGGTCATGCCTCGATCGTAGGCTCCGCCTCCGTCAGCGCGGCGAGCTCGGCCTGCACGTACGGGTCGGCGGGGCGGGCCGCCCCGAGTTCGCGCTGCATCGCGAGTGCTTCGTCGGTGCGACCGACGCTGCGCAGGCACCGCGCGACCGACCAACGGGCGACATGGCGCTGCTCGGCCGTGCCGTAGCGATCCGCCGCCTCGACGGCCTGCTCGAAGTGCGAGAGCGCCGCCTCGGCGCGTCCGCCGTCGTGCAGGGTCCAGCCGAGGTTGTTGTGCAGTGCGACCCCCCAACGGCGCACTCGGGCGTCCCGCACACCGGCGAGCACGTCGAATCCCTCGGCTGCCCACTCCTCCTCGTGCCCGACATCGTTGAGGGCGAGCATGTGCAGCGCGTCGAGCACGAGGAACGGCGAGCCCGCGAGCGCGGCCTCGCGAACGCCACGGGTGAGCTCGGGCACAGCGTCGGCAGGGCGGGCATCGGATGCCGCGAGCCGGCCTCGCTCGATGGCCACCCGCGCCCGCAACTCCGCGGCATCCGCCTCGGCATCGTCGGAGGGGAGACCGGACGCGACCGTGTCGAGCACGGCGAGCGCCTCGGCGAGCCGCCCTTGGATGCCGAGCGCCCGCGCAAGCTGGGTCGTCATCACGGCGCGCACGTGCGCGGAATTCCCCTCGTCGTCGTCGGCGGCCTCCCGGAACCGCTCTTCACTGGCCACTGGGTCGCTGAAATCCCAGAGTCGGTCGATCATCTGCTGTTCGGCGCCCCGGTGTCGGGACGGTTCGGCGGGCACCTGGTCGGTCGAGTCATCCACCCTCCCATCATGGCAGCGCAATGGGGCGCCCGTTATGCTGCCGAGAGCATGACCCGCATCATCGCCGGATTCGCCGGCTCCCTGACCCTCCGGGTGCCGCGTTCCGGCACCCGTCCGACGAGCGACCGGGTGCGCGAGGCGATCTTCTCCGCCCTCGAGGCACGAGACGCCCTCGAGGGCGCACGAGTGCTCGACCTGTACGCCGGATCCGGTGCGCTCGGGCTCGAGTCGGCGAGCCGTGGCGCAACAGACGTCGTGCTCGTCGAACGCGCCAAACCCGCCGCCGACGTCTGCCGCGCCAACGCCGAAGCACTCCTGAAGGCGACGCGCGGCCACCACGCCCCGCACATCCGGGTCGTCATGCGCGCGGTGGCCGCCTATCTCGACGGCGCGCCGGCGGGCGTCGACATCGCGTTCATCGACCCGCCCTACGAGCTCGACGAAGCCGCGCTCGCTCGAGATCTCGAGCTGCTCGCGCCCCTGCTCGCCCCGGACGCGATCGTGATGGTCGAGCGCAGCTCCCGCTCGCCCGAGCCTCGGTGGCCGACGGGCGTCGCCCCTGAACGCCGACGCGACTACGGCGAGACCACCCTCTGGTGGGCGAGCACGGCTGACCCGGCTGACCCGGCTGACCCGGCTGACCCGGCGAACGGAGCAGGTGCCGGTCAGCCCGATCGGCCATCCCAGCCGGAATAGGGATCCCACCCGGCTGCGTCGATCGCGACTCCGTCGACGAAGAGTTCCCCGGCGGCAGCTGTGACCCGGCCGATGCGCTCGAACGGCTCGGGCAGCGCCGCGTCGGGCGAGAACGTCGCGAGGAGCCCGTGGTCTTCCCCGCCCGCGAGCGCGAGCCGCACGTCCGGCCCGAGGGCGGCCGCCGAGAAGTCGAACCCGACGCCGCTCGCCACGGCGATGCGCCGGGCATCGCGAGCGAGCCCGTCGGAGACGTCGAGCATCGCCGTGGCCCCCGCCTCGGCTGCGACGATCCCGGCCGCGACCGGCGGGGAGGGCGCGAGCTGCGCGCCGATGAGCTCTGGATACCGGGCGCGGAGCGACTCGGCCAGCTCGGCATCGGGCGCGCCCGCGGCATCCGTCGCCTCGGCGAAGAGCAGCGCGAGCCCGCGGGCGGCGTCGCCGCGCGCGCCTGCGTGCGCCACGACGTCGCCGGGGCGGGCGCCGCTGCGGGTCACGGGTGCACGACCCTCGAGGTCGCCGAAAGCGGTCACCGCGATCGTCAGCACCGCCGAGGCCGACAGGTCGCCGCCGACGACGCCCGCACCCGGCGCGAGCACCGCGAGCGCCTCGCGGAGGCCATCCGCGATGCCCTCGAGCACCGACGCCTCCGTCGACGGCGGAGCGGCGATCGCCACGACGAGCGCGGTCGGTCGGGCACCCATCGCCGCGACATCCGTGAGGTTCGTGGCCGCCGCCTTCCACCCGAGCTCGAACGGGGTCGACCACGCGAGACGGAAGTCGGGCCCGTGCACCATGAGGTCGGTGGTCACGACGAACCGCCCGTCGGCCGCAGCGACGACCGCTGCGTCATCGCCGGCGCCGAGGAGTGCGGCGTCGCCCGCCCGCAGTCGCGGCAGGATCAACCCGAGCACCGCGTCTTCGCCGAGCGCGCCGACGGTTCGAGGGTGCGCCGCGGCGTCCGATGGCTGAGGCTCGTGCATGCTCCTCACGGTAGCGTGCGCGCCGTCAGCAGTTGGGTCGGCAGGCCCGCTGCGAGAGCGCGTCGGTGAGCACCACGCTCAGGTCTTCGGGGCGGGCGGCGGAGTACGCGGCACCGCCGGTGGCCTCGGCGATCCTGCGCATCGCATCGATATCGGTATCGGGGCCGATGCCGATGAGCACCACGGGCACCGGCTTGTCAGGGTCGTTCAGGGCTGCGAGTTCGGC
Source organism: Agromyces sp. Y182 (assembly GCF_059445385.1). Taxonomy (NCBI): domain Bacteria; kingdom Bacillati; phylum Actinomycetota; class Actinomycetes; order Micrococcales; family Microbacteriaceae; genus Agromyces; species Agromyces sp. Y182. The sequence continues at coordinate 861,440 of NZ_JCAIUF010000002.1, forward strand.
GAGCAGCTGTTCGCCCGTGATGCCGACCTCGTCTTCGTTGCGCCCGTCGGTGAGCAGCAGCACCGAATTGACCTTCGCGGGGTCGTACGTCTCGAGCACGCTCTTCACCGCCGCGAGCGTGGTGTCGTAGAGCCCCGTCGCGCCGCCCAATCGTGCCGGCAGTGAGGCGATGACCTCGTTCATGTGCTGCTTGTGGGCGTCGTTGGAGAGGCGATCGATCGGCGCGAGCTCTTCCCAGTCCTGCTCGCCGACTCGAAGTGTGGAGAACCCCCACATGCCGAGGTCGACCTGCTCCGAGAATTGGTCGATGGTGGTCGCTGCTGCCTGCTGGAGCACATCGATGCGACGCTGACCGGACACGGTCGGCTCCTCCATCGACCCCGAGAGGTCGACGACGGCGAGGATGCGCGACCGCACGCTCACGACGCCCCAGGTGCGCAGAATCGCGACCTGAGCGGATGCCGCGGCCGAGCTCACCTCGATCGGCGTCTCGATCACGCCGTCCTGCTCGAGTTTTCCGCCGCCGCTGCCGTCGCGGAAGCCGTCGGTCGCGAATTGCGTGCTCGCCTCCCAGAGGGCGATCTTCAGTGCACCGAGCTCGCGGGCACGGAGCTCGAGCGCGAGGCTGTCGGCATCGGGTTCGGCGCGTGCCTCACCCTCGGCGGGCAGGTTCTTGGCGAGCTCGCTCTCGTCGAGGAGCCGAAGGAACGGGTAGCTGAGTGCGAGGCTTCCATCGCTCGGGTACAGCGCGACGAGCGGGTCGGCGCCCTCCTTGCGGTTGTGCAGGGCCACTTGCTGCTCGCTGGCGATCGCCACGGTGCCGGGCTTGCTCACAGTGAGCGCGGCGAACGCCGCGTCGGCGTTCGCGGGAACTTCCCCGTTGAGCCTGAACATCGCGTCCTGGAACTGCCGCGGCTGAGTGATGTCCACCTCGCCCTGAAGCGACTGCAGCGCGTTCAGGCTGGCCGACGATGCCTCGGGATCGGGCAGCAATGCGTCGAACTGGTCGATCAGCAGCCCTTTCCAGCTGAGGTCGACGCCGGTGAACTCCTCGGCGCGGCTCACGGGAGCGGCGAAGATCACCGGGCTCGTCGCGATCGAGCGTTCGAGCGCGATGTCGGGCACGGGGCGACCGAGGGAGCGCGCCATGCTCGACATGCGCACGAGCCAGACCGGCGAGTCCGGAATCCACGCGTCGACCGCGGACGCGTTGCCGGAGGCGAGCACGGCAGCAGTGTCGGCCGACGCCTGCGCCTGCACCTCGGTGTGCGAGCACGCCGCCTCACTCGCGTCGTACTCGGCCGCGACGGCTTGCACCGTTGCCGCGATCGCCGGGTCGGCCACGACGGTCAGTTCGGCCGGCTCGGTGCACTCGACGACCGGATCGAGCCAGGCACCGAGTCCGCCGGTGGCCCACGCGGTGCCGACGGCCCCGACGCCGCCGACGAGTGCGATGGTCGCGACCGCCGCGACGATGACGGTGTTCGTGCGTCGCCGCCGCTTCCTATTCTGCTCTCGCTCGCTTCGACGACTCACTCGTGCTCCATTGCTCGTCGGTGAGTAGTTTCGGTCACCGCGCTCGGGATCACCGCGATCGTTCAGGGGGTCCAACGGGGTGGGGCATCGCGGCGTGCTGGTAAGCATCATGACATTCGATCGCCCGAAACGCATCTTCCGCGTCTGTCTGGAGCTGGGCGGCACCCGGTTTCCGGCCGGCTCAGTCGCGATATCCTGAGCAGGATGTCTCTGTCAGCCCAGTCCGCCCGACCGCACCTGCGGCTCCGAGTACTCGCTTCGGCGGCCCTCACCGCGGCCTCGGTGCTCGTGCTCGCCGCGTGCAGCCAGACAGTACCGGTCGAGACCGCACCCGAGGCGAGTGATGCCGACTGCGCCGCCGTCGTGGTTCGACTGCCCGACTCGCTCGCCGAGGGCACGGATGCCGAGCAGGTGCAGCGCGAGACGAACGCCCAGGGCACCGGAGCCTGGGGCACGCCCGCTTCGGTGGTGCTGCGCTGCGGGGCGGAGGCACCGGGCCCGACCACCGACCGCTGCGTCAGTGTCGACGGCGTCGACTGGGTCATCGACGAGTCGGAGGCCCCGCAGTACCTGTTCACGACCTACGGGCGTACGCCCGCCGTCGAAGTGCTCGTCGACAACGACGTCGTCTCGGGCACGACGGTGATCACCGAGCTCGCCGCAGCGGTCTCCGTGATCCCGGCCGATGGTGCGTGCACGACCCTCGACGATCCCGTCGACTGACGTCTGCGGGTTGAGCCTGCCGAAACTGAGGTCTGCGGGTTACCGGCTTCCGCGAGCGTGGCCCCCATCGATCAGTTCGGCGATCAGATCGGTGTAGCTGAGTCCCGACTGCTGCCAGCACGTCGGGAACATCGAGATCGGAGTGAAGCCCGGCATCGTATTGATCTCGTTGACCACGTACCCCTCACCCGTGAGGAAGACGTCGACACGTGCGAGTCCCTCGGCGCCGATCGCCTCGAACGCCCGCCGCGCGATGCGCTGCAATTCGAAGAGCTCGCCGTCGCCGAGATCTGCCGGGCAGATCAGCTCGACGCCCGGGGCGTCGAGGTACTTCGCGTCGAAGTCGTAGAACTCGCGGCCGCTGACGACGACCTCGCCGGCGACGCTCACACGAACGGATGCTCCGCCGGCGCCGCCGAGCACACCGCACTCGATCTCGCGGCCGACCACGGCAGCCTCGACGAGCACGGTGCCGTCTTCGGCGAAGGCGACCTCGAGCGCGTCGTCGAGGCCCGCCCAGTCGCTCACCTTGGTGACGCCGACGGATGAGCCCGCACGGGCGGGCTTGACGAACACGGGCAGGCCGAGCGCCTTGGTGCGACGCTCCCAGAGCTCACGGTCCTCGTTCCATGCCGGCCGGGTCAGCGTGACCCACGGGGCCACGGCGATGCCTGCGCCCTCGAGTACGGTCTTCGTGAAGTGCTTGTCCATGCCGATCGCCGAGGCGAGCACGCCGTTGCCGACATAGGGCAGACCGAGCAGCTCGAGCAGCCCCTGGATCGTGCCGTCTTCGCCGAACCGCCCGTGCAGGATGGGGAAGACCACGTCGACGTCGCCGAGAGAGCGTTCGCGTGAAGAGGCGGCTCCACTGAGTCCCGTCGAAGTGTCCGTCACCCGCAACTCCCTCGACGATGCGCTCTCGGGCCAGTGCACGCGGCTGCCGTTGTCGGCGACCTCTGGCAAGTGCGCCGGGTCGAGCGCGAAGCGATCGGGGTCGTCGGACTCCAGTACGAACGCCCCGTCACGGGTGATGCCGACCGGGATCACCTCGTAGCGACTACGGTCGATCGCCCGAAGCACTCCGCCCGCCGTGGCGCAGCTGATCGAGTGCTCGCTGGAACGCCCGCCGAACAGGAGAACCACCCTGAGCTTGTCCATCGATCGTCCTTTCGCCTTGCGGCTCGTCATCGGTCGTGAGGTGGGGCGCGATGTCCTTCGGGTCGAGGGTGCCCGCGAGCACCTGTCGCACCTGTTCGACGATGGGCATGTCGACGCCCATCGCTCGCGCCAGTTCGAGGATCGGCCCGACGGATGCGAGCCCCTCTGTGGTCTGCTGCATCTGATTGACGACGTCGTTCAGGTGATAGCCCTGGCCGAGCAGACGGCCCGCCGTGTTGTTTCGCGAGAGCGGCGACTGGCTCGTCGCGATGAGGTCGCCGAGCCCCGCGAGCCCCGACAGCGTCTCGGGGTGGGCGCCGTACGCGACCGCGAAGTCGGTCATCTCGACGAGACCTCGAGTGATGATCGACGCCTTCGTGTTCTCGCCGTAGCCGACGCCGTCGACGATGCCGATCGCGACGGCGATGAGGTTCTTCAGCACCCCGCCGAACTCGGTGCCGATCACGTCGGTGTTCACGAACGAGCGGAAGTAGCGGTTCGTCGCGACGGATGCCACGGCCTGCGCCGTCTCGAGGCTGCTCGATGAGACGACCGCCGCCGTCGGCTGCTCCTTCGCGATCTCGAGTGCGAGGTTCGGCCCCGAGATCACGGCGATCTGCGAGGGTTCGATGCGCAGCACCTCGGCGATGACCTCGCTCATGCGCTTGCCCGTCGACTTCTCGACGCCCTTCATGAGCGAAACGACCGTGGATGCCGCGTGCAAGTGCGGCTCCATCGTGGTGAGGTTCTCGCGCAGCGACTGGCTCGGCACCGAGATGTAGACCTGCTCGGCACCGGCGAGTGCGAGGTCGAGACGGCTCGTCGCCCGCAGGCCGAGCGGCAGGTTCACCCCCGGGAGGTAGTCGCTGTTGCGCTTAGCCTCTTGGATCTCCCGCGCGAGTTCCGGGCGCCGGGCCCAGATGACGACGTCGGCGCCGCCATCGGCGAGGATCTTCGCGAAGGTGGTGCCCCAACTGCCCGCGCCGAGTACGGCGACGCGCTTGCCTGCGGTCTTCCCGGCGGGAGTTCTAGTCTTCAATGCGACCCGTCTCCTTCTGGCCGTGTGCCGTCGGGTCCCAGCGCTGCGCGGGAGCGGGTTCATCACGCACCTCCGAGAGGAGCATCGCAATGGCGTTCATCAGCTGCTCGGTCGCCGCGAGCAGCGTGCGCTGATCGAGCGGCTTGCCGCGGTACGCACTGAGGTCGAGCGGTTCGCCGATGATGACGTCGATGGTCTTGCGGGGGAAGACGCTGATCTTCTTGCTGTACCGCGGCATGAGCCGCTGAGTGCCCCAGTGCGCCGCGGGGATGATCGGGATGTCGCGTTCGAGTGCGATACGCACCGCGCCGGTCTTGCCCCGCATCGGCCACAGCTCGGGGTCGCGAGTCAGCGAACCCTCAGGGTAGACGACGACCAGCCGCCCCTTCTCGACGAGCTCTTCGGCCGCGCGCAGCGCCGTGTGGCTCTTGCTGCCCGCGCGCTCCACGGGGATCTGCCCTGAGGTGCGCAGCAGCCAGCCGAGCACCGGGTTCTTGAACAGCGACGCCTTCGCGAGGAAGCGCGGCGCGCGGCCGAGCTTCCATGCCGCGGCACCCATCACGAGCGGGTCGATCTCGCTGTAGTGGTTGGGCGCCAGCACGAAGGCGCCGGACTGCGGCATCCGCTCGGGGTGATGGAACCGGAAGCGGGTCGCGAGGTTCAGCGGCGGCAGCGCGATACCGGCGAGGAGCCAGAAGAACGAGGGGCGGCGGGTCTCCGAACGTGCCTTCACCGAGGTGTTCGAAGACGGGTCGTCGTGTAGCACTCCCCCATTATCCTTCGAGTTCGAAATCCGCCCCGAGCAACTCGAGCTTCGTGATGAAGTCCTCGTAGCCGCGCGCGATGATTCCGACGTTCGACACGGTCGACCGGCCTTCGGCGGTGAGCGCCGCGATGAGGTGGCTGAAGCCGCCGCGCAGGTCGGGCACCTCGATGTCAGCTCCGGTGAGCTTCGTCGGGCCCGAGATGACTGCGGAGTGCTTGAAGTTGCGCTGACCGAATCGGCACGGGCGACCGCCGAGGCACTCTTTGTGCACCTCGATCGATGCGCCCATCTCGACGAGCGCGTCGACGAAGCCGAAGCGCTGCTCGTAGACCGTCTCGTGCACGATCGAGACGCCCTTCGCCTTCGTGAGGGCGATCACGAGCGGCTGCTGCCAGTCGGTCATGAACCCGGGGTGCACGTCGGTCTCGATGATGACGGGCGAGAGCTCGCCGCCGGGGTGGAAGAAGCGGATGCCGTCGTCTTGGATTTCGAAGTCGCCTCCGACCTTGCGGAAGACGTTCAGGAAGGTGAGCATCTCGGCCTGGCGCGCACCGCCGACGAAGATGTCGCCGTCGGTCGCGAGGGCTGCAGCGGCCCAGCTCGCGGCCTCGTTGCGGTCGAAGAGCGCGCGGTGCGTGTAGCCGTCGAGCTTCTCGACTCCCTCGATGCGGATGACGCGGTCGGTGTCGACCGTGATGATCGCACCCATCTTCTGCAGGATGTTGATGAGATCCATGATCTCGGGCTCGATGGCCGCGCCCGAGAGTTCGGTGATGCCGTCGGCGAGCACCGCAGTGAGCAGCACCTGCTCGGTCGCACCGACGCTCGGGTACGGCAGCGACACCTTCGCCCCGTGCAGTCCGCCGGGGGCGGACATGCGGATGCCGCTCGGCAGCTTCTCGACGATGGCGCCGAAGTTGCGCAGCACCTCGAGGTGGAAGTCGATCGGACGGTCGCCGATGCGGCAGCCTCCGAGGTCGGGGATGAACGCCTCACCGAGCCGGTGCAGCAGCGGGCCGCAGAACAGGATCGGGATGCGCGATGAACCCGCGTGCGCGTCGATGTCGGCCATGTGCGCCGTCTCGACCGCCGACGGGTCGAGGATGAGCTCGCCTTCGACGGGGCCGTCGGTGACGGTCACGCCGTGCACCTCGAGGAGGCCTCGTACGATGCGCACATCACTGATGTTCGGAACGTCTTTCAACACGCTGGGGGTGTCGCCGAGGATCGCTGCGACCATCGCCTTGGTGACGAGGTTCTTCGCGCCCTTCAACTCGATGCGTCCGCGAAGCGGTTTGCCTCCGTTGATCGTGATCTTGTCGACGTTCAACCCGACTGCCGTTCCATGGTTCTTTGCATCCTGCCCGATCGTGTTCACAGACTCCCTGATTCCGCCGGCTCCCGGATGGGGAGCGTTTTCGGCCGCCACGATTCTCGATGAGACTCGAATTCGGCGATTGCTGGTTCATCTCTGAGGGTGAGCCCGATGTCATCGAGCCCCTCGAGCAGCCTCCACCGAGTGTAGTCGTCGAGGTCGAACGGCACTCTGAGCGACCCTACGGCCACAGTTCGCTCAACGAGATCGACCGTCACGGCTATTCCCGGATCGGCCTCGACGACCTCCCAGAGCCGTTCGACGTCTTCGTAGGCGACTTGCGCTGCGAGGAGGCCCTGCTTGCCCGAGTTGCCACGGAAGATGTCGCCGAATCGCGAGCTGATGACGACGTCGAAGCCGAAGTCGCGCAGCGCCCACACGGCGTGCTCGCGGCTCGAGCCCGTGCCGAAGTCGGGGCCCGCGATGAGCACCCTCGCTCCCTGGAACTCGGGGCGGTTCAGCACGAACTCGGGGTCTTGACGCCAGGCGTGGAAGAGCGCGTCTTCGAAGCCGGTCTTCGTGACGCGCTTCAGGAACACCGCGGGGATGATCTGGTCGGTGTCGACGTTCGAACGGCGCAGCGGGGCTGCAGTGCCCGTGACGGTGGTGATCTTCTCCATGGTCAGCGCTCCTCCCCTGCGGTCTGCAGATCCCATGGACTCGAGAGTGTTCCCCGGATCGCCGTGGCCGCGGCGACGAGCGGTGACACGAGGTGGGTGCGACCGCCCTTGCCCTGGCGGCCCTCGAAGTTGCGATTCGAGGTCGATGCGCAACGCTCGCCGGGAGCGAGCTGGTCGGGATTCATGCCGAGGCACATCGAACAGCCCGCGAAGCGCCATTCCGCCCCGAACTCGGTGATGATCTTGTCGAGGCCCTCTGCCTCGGCCTCGAGGCGAACGCGGGCCGAACCCGGCACGACCATGACGCGCACGCCGTCGGCCTTCTGCTTGCCCTGGATGATCGAGGCGAACGCACGCAGGTCTTCGATACGGCTGTTGGTGCACGAACCCATGAAGACCGCGTCGACCTTGATTTCTTTGAGCGGCGTGCCCGGCGCGAGCGCCATGTACTCGAGCGCACGCTCGGCTGCGGCACGTTCGTGCTGGTCGGCGATCGCCGCGGGGTCGGGAACCGCTTCTGAGAGCGAGACGCCCTGGCCGGGGTTCGTGCCCCACGTGACGAACGGCTCCAGCGCGTCGGCGTCGATGAAGACCTCGGCGTCGAACTGCGCACCCTCGTCGGTCGCGAGGGTCTCCCAGTACTCGACGGCCTCGTGCCAATCCGCACCCTCGGGCGCGTGAGCGCGGCCCTCGAGGTACTCGTAGGTCGTGGCATCGGGTGCGACCATGCCGGCGCGTGCGCCCGCCTCGATCGACATGTTGCAGATCGTCATGCGCCCGTCCATCGAGAGGGCGCGGATCGCGCGTCCCCGATACTCGAGCACGTACCCCTGCCCGCCGCCGGTGCCGATCTTCGCGATGACCGCGAGAATGATGTCTTTCGCGGTGACGCCCGGGCGCAGCGTGCCCTCGACGTTGATGGCCATCGTCTTGAACGGCTTCAAGGGGAGGGTCTGGGTGGCGAGCACATGCTCGACCTCGCTCGTGCCGATGCCGAACGCCATCGCGCCGAATGCGCCGTGCGTCGAGGTGTGGGAATCGCCGCACACGACCGTGATGCCGGGCTGCGTGAGACCGAGCTGCGGCCCCACGACGTGGACGATGCCCTGCTCCTTGTCGCCGAGCGAGTGCAGCCGGATGCCGAACTCGGCCGCGTTGCGTCGCAGGGTCTCGATCTGCGTACGGCTCGTGAGGTCGGCGATCGGCTTGTCGATCTCGAGGGTGGGCGTGTTGTGGTCTTCTGTCGCGATCGTGAGATCGGGCCGGCGCACCGGGCGACCGGCAACGCGCAGGCCGTCGAAGGCCTGGGGACTCGTGACCTCGTGCACGAGGTGCAGGTCGATGTAGATGAGATCGGGAGTGCCGTCTTCGCCCTGCTTGACGAGGTGGGCGTTCCAGACCTTCTCGGCCAGGGTGCGCGGGCGCTCGCCCGTCGCGACGGCACTGTTCGAGCGTGCTGCATTCATGCGATCTTCTTCCTCAGTTCAAAGGTCAGCCGACGACGAACTCCGCGACGGGGAAGGCCTTAGAACGAGGCCCCGTCGCGGCACCGAAGGAGAAGAAGTCGTCGTGCGCGCACCACTTCAGGCTAACACTTCGGAATCGGCGGGCTCGCCACGCATCACCCCGGTCATGCCCGGTCGACCACCACCGCGAACGACCCGAGATCGACGCGGGCACCCGGCGCCAGCACGACGCGTTCGCCGGGAGCGAGGTCGTGTTCGACACCATGCGGGTCGGTGACGAGTACGCCGTTCGTCGAGTGCAGGTCGGTGATCGAGAGTTCGGCACCCTCGAGGTCGACGATCGCGTGCGTCTTGGAAACCGACTTCGCGGGATCGACGACGGGCACGAGCGCAGCGTGCGGCCGCACCGCGACGGGCGACGGGTCACGGCCCAAGACGAGCGATCCACCGACCTGGAACCGTTGCCCGTCGGCGAGGCTGAGCACCCACGGCCCGTGCGGAGTCGCCTCGGCGGCGGGCACGACCGGGTCGGGACGCGCTGCCGGGGCGCCGGCCGGGACGAACACGGGGAACTTCGCCGACCGCACGGTCTGGGCAGGATCGGGCGCAACCTCGACCGGGGCGGGTATCAGACCGGGAGGCGGAACGATGAACCCCTCGTGTTCCACGACACCACTCTAAGCGAGCGTGTCAAGCCTCCCGGCGAGCATTTCAGCCTGTTGCGGGCGCAGCGGGCGGTGGCGTCGCGGGTTTCGCCGCCCTCGCACCGTCCGCGGGCTTCGCGCCAGAGATGTCGACTTTGGACCAGTCTCGCTTCGAGCGGATGCGGAACCGGCTGAAGAACCGGCGCAACCGGCCGGATGCCGCGCGCGCGAGTCCGACCGATTCGAGCGCCTCGTTCCAGCTCTGCTCCACGACGGCCTCGTCGACGACCTGACCGCCGAAGACGGCGCGATCGGTGGCGTCGGCCAACGGCGTGACCCGGATGCTGCTCGCCGGTGAATCCGCCCGCACCACACGCACCGGACCCGTGTCCGTGTGTGCTGCACGCGCATCGCCGAGGCCCTGCTCTCGCAATTGCAGTTCGATCGAAGCAGCGACCTGCCGGCGACTGCCGATGCGCGGCACCTCGAAACCGAGCTCGGCGAACTCATCGGTCAGTTCGTCCCACGCACCCGCGGCGCGCCGGTCACCCGGCCCGCGAGTGCGACGACGGCGACGACGGCGTGCTTTGATCGCCGCGATGACGAACATCGTTCCGAAGAAGAGAAGGAGCGGGATGCCGACGGCGCCGGCGGTGACCCACGCCCACGCCGGGATCACGAAGCCCTGGTCCTTCTTCTCGTCGTCGCTGTCGTCGATCTCCACGGCCGTCAGCAGGTCTTCATCCTCGTTGTCGCTGCGCGGGGGCTGGCGCACCTGCGGCTGCGGCTCGGACTTCGGCTTGGGCGTCTGATCCTGCGGAATGTCGGTCTCATCGGGCGTCGGGTGGAATGCCACCCAGCCGGTCTCATCGAAGGCGACCTCGACCCAGGCGGTGACGTCGTCGCCGACGACCTCGACCGATTCGGCGTCTTCGCCGACCTCGGGGGCGAACCCCATCACCACGCGCGACGGGTATCCGAGATACCGCGCCATGAGCGCCATCGCCGAGGCGTACTGCTCTTCGTCGCCGACCATCTGCGATCGGGTGAAGAGTTCGATCATGCGGTCGGCGCCATGGCCGGCGCGCGACGGCACCGAGTCCGATGCGAGGCCGTGGCTGAGGAATCCCTGCGTCTTCAGGGCGGTCTCGATGGCACGGAGCTGCTCGATCGGCGTCTCGGCCGTGCCGGCGAACTCCTGGGCCTTCGCGACGACGACGTCGGGCGTGTTCTCGATGGGCGGGAGGTCGATCTGCGCGGGTGGCGTGTCGATCAGGTCTTCATCGTCGATGCTCCGCTGCACGGTCGCGTCGATCGAATACCGATAGCCCTCGGTGACCCCGCTCGTGAGCACCGCCGTTCCCGTGGCCGGGTTGTACCGGAGGTCGCCGGCCCGGTCGGAACTCGTGCGATCGTCGAAGACCAGTCGGGTCGGGTACCCGACCCCCGGCAGCCAGACGTCGTCGTAGGAGCTGACCTCGACTTCTGCCCGACGTTCGCCACCCGCCCGCATGAGCCCCGGCAACGGGATGCTCTCGCCGACGAGCGAGAATCCACCATCGCTCGCGGCCATGTCGTCGGGTCCGGCGACGTTCCAGAGCTTGCCGTCGTAAGAGTCCATGCTCGCGAGTCGGATGACATCACCGGGTTCGAGACCGGTCACCGTGAAGAGCGGCGTGTCGGCGAGGTCCTTCGTGTACGCACGGAAGCCCGCGAGCGGGCTCGGGAAGGCCAGCGGGTCGAACGGGGGCGTGATCTCCTCCCTGAGCACGAAGCGGTCAGGCTGCGTCGGCGCGAGCGCCGTGCCGGCGAGTGCTCCGACGAGCACGGCGCCCGTGACGAGGATTCCCGTTCCCATGACCTTGCGCCGGCGAAGCCGGGCGGCACCCTCTTCGCTCGCCGAAGGTGCGGCCTGCCGCCGCCATCCGAGCCAGATGAGTGCGATCACCGCGAACGCGACACCGCGAACGCCCGCGAAGTACGCCTCGTCGGTGCCGAGCAGGATGCCCGACAGGAAGAGCAGCGCCGGGCCGATGAGCAGCACGCTCGCCCGAAGCGGCGTGCGCCGCACGACGAGCCAGCGGCTCGCGAGCATCGTGCCGACCAGCGCGACGAGCCAGGTCGCGAAGTAGGGCACGACCGGAATGTAATAGGGCGCCTCGACCGGTGTCTGCAGGGTGACGATGTCGGCCCAGCCCCAGACCGCGCCGAGCGCGAGACCCGCGAGGCTCTCGACGCTCGGTACGAAGCCGATGATCGATTGGCCAGGCATCGTGAGCACACTGCCGAACAGGAAGTAGCCGAGCAGCGCCGCGAGTACGTTCGTGACGACTCCGAGTCGCAGCATGTAGCCGAGCACGCCGAACGCGGTGCCGACGACGAGTCCGCCGATGCCTGCGACGAGGAAGTTGTGGTCGCCGAACGACGTCTCGTAGCCGATGACACCGAGGAGCGAGAGGATCGAGAGGATCGCGACGTCCGGCCAGGCACGCACCGGGAACGCACGGGTCGCCTGCTCGGTCGAGGGCGCCGGCGAGGGTGCGACGGGTGCGGGCGACGGCGGGGTGAGGGTCTCGGTCACGGCCGTACCCTCCGCAGCACCCGAGGCAGATCGCCGATCTGTCCGATCGTGACGACCGTGAGCCCCGACACCTTCGCGATGCGCGACGGTGCGCCGAACTCGGCACGGAACCCGATGGTCTGCGTGTCGAGTCCGAAGACGGTCTCCGCCGCGCGGAAATCGGCCAGCGGCACCGCAGAGCCCCCCACGATCATCACGACGCTCGGCGCAGGCAGTCGCTTCGTCGAGTCGCGCGCGAAGTCGCGGAGGTTCGGGTGGTCGCCGGATGTCTCGGTCAGTCGTGACGAGTCGTCGAGCAGTGCCATCGGGGTGGCGGTGGAGAGAGGCATCCGTTCGCTCACGATGCTCATGTTCGTGCCGTCGCGCACCACCTGCACGCCGATCGACGCGGTGATCGAGATGGCGAGCTCGAATTCGTCTTCGGAGGCGTACGCCGCGCGATCGGTCGTGTGCACGATCGTGAGCTGCGAGCGGCGCGTCTCTTCGAACTGACGCACCATGAGTTGGCCGGTGCGCGCCGAGGTGCGCCAGTGCACGTTGCGCAACGCGTCTCCGGGCTCGTAGGAGCGCAGCGCGTGGAAGGAGATGTCGTCATTCGTGATGGTCTTCGTGATCTCACCTTCGAGGTCGCGCACGAGGCCCGACGCGCTGGGGGCGAGGCGCGCGGTCACGGGGTGAACGAAGAGCTCGACTTCATCGGTCCAGCGCACGGTTCGGCGCAGCAGCCCGAGCTGGTCGCCGCGAACGGTGATCGCCGGTCCGGCGACGATGACGGCGCGCCGGTGCGTCGGCACGGCGAAGAGCTCGTCGTGCTCGGCGTTCGGGGCGAGCACCGGGATGACGAACTCGGCGGTCGCGCCGCCGACCGGCAGTTCCATGCGCGAGGGGATGGACGGTTTCGCGGCCACATTGGTCACGACCATTCGGCCGAGTGCCCGCTCCCCCGCGACCACGCGGTGCGGGTTCAGCTCGATGCGCACCCCGAAGTTGGTGCGGCCGAAGACGAAGACGACCGCCACGAGGAGCGCGGCGATGAGCGTCGCGCCGACGTAGCCGAACTCGACCCAACCGAAGATGCGGCTGAGAGCGAATGCCACCACCGCGCCCGCGAACACCAGCCAGCCGGTCGGTGAGACCACCCGGGTGACGGGCGCGGCGAACCCGAAGACGCGCGTAAGCGCCTGCCCCGCGAGGCGAAGGGCGTTGCGCGTTCCCCCGATGACGGCGCGCCACAGACCTCGCACCGCGATGGCGGTCTGCGAGGGCGTGCGCGGAGTGGCGTCCGGGCGTTCGGCGGCGGTCGTACGGCTCATGCCGCGCGGTACGCCGGGGGCTCGATGTCGACGAGCACGCGGCTCACGATGTCTTCGGCGGTCACCCCGGCGAAGTCGGACTCGGGATCGACGATGATGCGGTGCGAGAGCACGGGCACCGCGAGCTCGCGTACGTCGTCGGGAGTCACGTAGGTGCGCCCCTGCGAGAGCGCCCAGGTCTTCACTGCACGTGCGAGGGCGAGGGCACCTCGCATGCTGACGCCGAGGGTGGAGTCTTTATGGCTCCGCGTCGCGGTCACGATGTGGTTCAGGTAGTCGAGCACGGATGCATCGACGAACACCTCGGAGGCGAGTTGCGCCATCGCCGCCACTGAACCGGGCGCGATGATCGGCGACACCTTCGACGCGCGGGCGCGGTTCGAGGAGTCGAGGAGCAGGGCGACGGCGGTGTTGTGATCGGGATAGCCGAGCGAGGTCTTGATCAGGAAGCGGTCGAGCTGGGCTTCGGGCAGCGTGTACGTGCCGGCCTGCTCGACGGGGTTCTGCGTCGCGATGACCATGAAGGGGCGGCCGACCTCGTGGCTCACGCCGTCGACGGTCACTCGAGCCTCCTCCATGACTTCGAGGAGCGCCGACTGCGTCTTCGGGCTCGCCCGGTTGATCTCGTCGGCGAGCACGATGGAAGCGAAGATCGGTCCCTTGTGGAACTCGAAGACGCCCTTGCCCTGGTCGTAGATCGTCACACCCGTGACATCGGAGGGCAGCAGGTCGGGGGTGAACTGGATGCGCGAGTTCGTGCCGTCGAGCGTGTTCGCGAGTGCCTTGGCGAGCACGGTCTTTCCGGTGCCCGGCACATCCTCGAGCAGCACGTGGCCGTCGCTGAGGAGTGCCATCACGACGAGCCGGATGACCTCGCGCTTGCCGAGGATCGCCTGGTCGACGTTGTCGACGAGCTTCGCGAAGGCGTCGGAGAACCAGTCTGCCTGTTCCTGTGTCACTGCCATCGGGTCATCTCTCTGTATAGGGGTATCAGGGGTTGCCGCCGCGAACGGGAAGCCCGTCCCAGTTGCTCGTGCTGTCGGAGTACTTCGTCGCGCCGCCGCCGACAGGGCTGAATCGGACGCGGATCGAATCGCTGTTGCGTTGGCCGAGCCCGTTCTCGAGCACGAGCGAGCCCGAGCTGCCGAGGTTGTAGCGGCCGATGTAGAAGCTGCCGTCGCTGCCGTTCACCTCGGTGACGACGTCGTAGGTGCCCGCGGTCAGATTCGAGAAGTCGACGCCGACGTAGTGGCACCCGGAGCAGTACGGCGCCGAGCCGGCCTTGAACACGTCCGCCGAGAACTGCGGCGGTGGCTTGCTCTCAACACCGAACGTCGTACTTGCAACTGGGCCCGTGTTGCCGCTGCCGTTGTTCTTCGCCTGCACTTCGACGGTGTGATTGCCTGCAGCGAGACTGCTGAAGGTCTTCGATTCACCGCTCTGGTAGCCCGACCAGCCGCCACCGTCGAGATTGGTCCGGTACACCACCGCGCCACCGCCCGTGTCGGACGGCGCATTCCAAGTGACGCTGACGTCGGCCGGCGCATAGCCGATCGAACCGTGACCGACGCTGCGCGGCGCGGTCGGTTTGCCATACGGCGTCTCGCTCTTCGAGCTCGACGCATCGGATGTGCCCTTCTCGTTCACTGCTCGCACCGTGAAGCTGTACGCGGTGCCGTTCGTGAGCCCATCGATGGTCTGAGCGGTGCCCGCGGCACCTTCACCGAAGTTCCACGGTCCGCCTGCCGCCGGCGAAGCCGACACGATGTACCCGGTGATCGGTGAGTTGTTCGTGGCGTTGGCCTTCCACGCCAATCTCACGGAGCCGTCGCCGCTCGAGATGCTCGTGATGCTCGGCGCGTCGGGCCGGTCGCGAACGATCACCGTGACCCTGCCCGTCACCTCGCGCAACGGGTCTTTCGTTCCGTCTTGCACACGGTAGACGACGCTCAACTCGCCCGTGAAGCTCGGGCCGGTCTTCACGGTGATGCCCGTCGACGTGAAGGTCACATTCGCCGTCGAACCCACCGACTCTTGGTCGATCTGCGCGTCGATGACCCGCAACGGCGTGCCCTCGGCCTCGAACGGGTTGATGTCGTTGGCGAGCACATCGATCAGCTTCGACTTCACGGGCTCCATCTCGAACGGACCGTCGGCGCGAGCCTGCGCCTTCGGCCGCGACGAGCTCACGACCTCGACGTCGATCGAACCGGGCACCGAGAACTCCTTGTAGTCCACCGTGAACGTCAGGGTCGTCTTCGTACCGGGTTGCACGCCGAGCGGCGAACCCACCGTCAACGTCGAACCGCCGATACCGGCGTTGAAGTCGGCGCTCTGCCCCTGCAGCCCGTTGTACGAGAGCTCCTGCAGCACCTTGTCGCTCGGGTGGCCGCTCGATTGACGCAGATCGATCTCTTGCGCGGCCTCGCCGGCCTCGACCTTCACCGTGCGCGGAGTGAAGGTCGGCGGCACGTCTTCGAAGTTCGGATCGCCGACCGTGACCGGAATCGTCAGGAACGCCTTCCTGCCCTTCGGGTCGTTGGCGTTCTCTCCGTCGGTGACCTCGAACGTCACTGCGGATTGTCCGCGGAAGTCCTTCGCCGGGGTATACGTCAGCGTCGAAGCATCCGTCATCGGGGACGACCCGTCGCCGTTGGTCGAGGTCGCCGAGAGGATGCGGGCGGGCTTGCCAGACGGCACGATCACGATGTCGCCCACGCTCCACGAGATCGTGCCGTTCATGCGCACGATCTGCGGGCCGAGCTCGGCGAGGTAGGGCGGCGGGAAGGCCTCCTCCTCGGCCTTCTCGTCGTCGTCGGGGTCGGTGCTCGGGGGAACGATGATGAAGGCCATCGCCGAGAGTTCGTCGATTTCGTTCGTGAGACGGTAGGCGATCGCCTGGCGCTTCGAGGTCGGCGTGACCTTGACGGTGCCGTCGGTCTTGACCTCGGCATTCCCGGCATTCGGCCCCTCGAGGCTCACCACGAGATCTTCGACGAGCCCGCCGGGGTTCTGCGCGTCGCCCAAGGGGTCGACGGTCACGGTGGCCTTGTCGACGACCTGTTTCGGCTCGACGACCTGATCGCGCGCGGTCGGCGGTTCGATCTTCGCATCTTCGGTCACGAGCACCTGGATGAACGCACCATCGGCACCGCCGTGGCCGTTCGTGATCTCGTAGCGCACCGAGTTGCCGCCCTCGGCGTCGGGTGCCTCGACCAGCACTCGGTTGTTCTTCACGCTCGCGGTGAGGCCCGCACCGACCTCGGGCAGCTTCTTCTGCACCTTGATCGGGTAGCCGCTCGGATCGGAGTCGTTCGCGAGCACGTCGATCGCCGCTCGCCGACCCGGACGAAGCTCGACGACATCATCGACGGCGTTGGGCGGAAGCGTCTCCGTCGGTCGCGGGATCACGCCGATGCGGATCGTACCCGTCGCCGATTTGCCGCCCGTGTCGGCGACCTCGTATGTGAACGACTCGGTGCCCGCCGAACCGGCATACGCCTCGTAGCTGATGTGGGTGCTGCCGATGTCGACGATCTTGCCGAGCGACGGGGGCGTCGTGATGCCGACGAGCGAGACGGAATCGCCGTCGGGGTCGAGTCCGTCGAGCGGGATGTCGATCTTCACCGCTGCGCCCTCGAAGGTGCGCGAGGTCAGCGGGAGCGGGAGAGGCGCGCGGTTGTTCTTCGCGTCGGGAGCCACGACCGTGAAGCGCACCGCGGCAGTCGCCGACTGCTCGTAGTCATCGGTGACGCGGTAGGAGACGGAGTACACGCCGGGTTCGTCGGGCGCCTGGTAGCGCACCGTGTCATCGGCGGTGAAGGCGAGGCCACCGGCGCCGCTGACCTCGACGAGCTCGGGATCGAGGGTGAGCGGAGCGGCGTCGGGGTGGTAGTCGTTGTCGAGAACCGGCACGGTCACGATGTCACCGGCGCGCACCGTGACCGCGTCTTCGGTGGCGACGGGCGGTTGGTGCTTGACGAGCGGCGGCACGGGCACGACCGTCACGGTCGTCGTCGAACTCGCGATGCCGTCGGAGACGGTGTACCCGAACTGGAGCTGCTCGGTGAGCGCCTCTGACGCCGTGATGCGGGCGACCGAGTTGTTGAGCACCTCGACCGAGAGCAGGTCACCGGATGCCTCGGTGTCGACTGTTTGCACGGCGAGCACTCGCCCGCTCGGCGACACGTCGTTGGTCAGCATCGCGAGCGTCGTCGGCTCGCCCGGGCGAAGGTACGCGGTGTCTTTCACGGCGATCGGCGGCGGCGATTCCTGCGGCACCTCTTTCACGTCGACCCGTACGAGACCGACGCTCGTCGCGGCCCCGGCACCCAGGTTGTAGATGAAGATGTGGCTCCCGACCTGGTCGGAGGAGAAGGCGATGGCACCGCGCTCGAGGTTCGGCGTGACCGATGCCCCCGTCGGCGTCTGCTCGATGCCGAGCAGCGCCAATGGTTCGCCGGAAGGGCTGAGGTCGTTGACGAGCGGCTCGATCATCACCGCCTCACCGGCGAACACCTCGGCGAAGTCCGGTGTGCCGACCGGGTTCAACGCACCCGTCTCTTTGACATCGACCGTCAGTACCCCGGCAGACGTCACTATGCCGTCCGAGACGACGAACTGCACCTCTTTCGTGCCGAGTTCGCCGGTCTTGTGCTCGAAGGTGACGAAGCCGTCGGGCGCGAAGCGCACCGAGTCGCCGCTCGTCGGTGACGCACTGACGAGGTACACGTCGTCGCCGTCGGGGTCGAGCCAGTCGCTGAGCACGTTGTAGCCCATCGACTTGCCCTGCTCGACACTGATCGCACCCGCACGCAGCGCAACCGGGGCATTGTTCTCGGCGGTCGGCCGGATCGTGACGTCGACATGTGCCTGCGCGACGCCGAGACGGCCGTCGTCGGCCGTGTACTGGAACGACACCGTGCCCGCAGCATCCGGCGCCGGGGTGAACTGCAGTGCACGGCCACCGTCGATGACCTCGAGTCGGCCCGACTGCTCACCGATCTCACTCACGTTCGTCACGGTCAGCACGTCACCGTCGGGGTCGGTGTCGTTCTCGAGCACCTCGAGCAGGGTGGTGCGACCGGGCCGCACTCCGAAGGTGTCATCGCGCGCCGTCGGCGGACGATTGGTCTCGCTGCGTTCGGCGAGCGTGTCTTCGAAGGTCTGCTGCGAGGCCTTCTCTTCGCCCTCTTCGGTCTCGGTCTCATCGGGCGGAGTCACCTCGTCCCAATTGTCGACGAGACGCATGTTCGAGTCGACGAGCCAGACGTTGCCGTTCGACAGGTTGTTCAGGGCGATCACGTTGCGGTTCACCCGGAACTCGAGATGCGAACCCTTGGTGGCTTGCTCGATCGACTGGGCCGATGGCTCGCCGTCGTCGCACGCGTTCACGTACTGGCCCGCCCCTGCCCACGCGCCGTGGGCGCATCCGTCGAGCCAGACGGGACTCGACACCTCATCAGGGGAACTGATGGGCACGTCGATGTCGGCCGGGATGAACTCAGGGTCGCCGCCAGCGAATGGCACCTGCAACAGCCCGGCACCCGTGGCGAGCAAGACGGAGTCGTTCTCGGCGCCGACCTGCTGGAGTCTCAGCGCGTTCTCGGTGAGTTCTCGCGGCGAACCGTCGACGATCAGCCGGTTCTGGTCGAGATCGAGCACGACGGGTTCGTCGCCGACGACCGAGAGTTGGTGCTCGTCGATCGAAGGGAGGTCGCTCAGCTCGGGTTTCGCACCGGGCGACGCGATGCGCGCGAGCTGATCCTCTTTCATCGAACTCGCGTACACGACGCCGTCTTTCGACACCGCGACGTGCGAACCCTCACCGAGCTTCGCCGAGGGCTTGGTATCTGCCGGGTTCAACTGCAGTTCGCCGGCGGCGCCCGTGACCCAGAGCTCACCCTTCGGCGACAGGATCGCGAGCGTGTCACCGCCGTACGCCACCTCTGAACCGGGCGGCACTGCAATGCCCTGACCGAGCGTCGTGAATGCCGGATCGATGCGCTCGATCGACCCGAGGCTCTCGTCGTAGAGGAAGACGTCATCGCCATCTTGCAACACGTCGAACGAGTTCGAGGCGGTGTTCACCGCAGCGTTCAACTCTTCGATCTGCCGGTTCAGTCGACCCGCGAGCAGCTCTTTGCCGTTGGTGACCCACACTTCACGAGCGTCGAGATCGACATCGGTGACCGGAAACCCCTGATGCAGCACCGCGAAGGTGAGCGGAATGCCGGCGAGCAGAGTGATGGCGACAATGGATGCGGCGGCCTTGCGCGTGCGCACCCACGATGTGAAGGTACCCAAACCGCCACTCCCCTGATTCTGGTCGACTCATGACTGGCGCCGAGCCTGACCCCACACCGGGGTACACGGTAACACGATCGACCTGCGACGACACATGGGGAGAACTCCCCGTGACGCTCCGTGGCGTCGGGCGAAGACGTGGCGTCCTCAGGCGAAGACCGGTGGCGTCACTCGCCGGTCTGCTGCTCGGCATCGCGTCGAGCAGCATCGAGAAGAGGGAGGTCGTCGGTGGTCACGAGCCGCGTCGCGACCGCATACTCGACGAGTCGCGCGCGACGGTTGGTAGCGAGCTTGCCCCGCCCACCGCGCAGGCCGTCGACACCGATGCGGTCGAGCTTCTCGCAGACGTTGTCGAGTTTGCGGTTGAACGTCGTCATGCTCCAGCCGAGTCTCGCGGCGGCTGCAGCCGAGCTCGGCACGAGCGCACGCCCGCCGGCGGGCTGGGCCAGCACGTTCTCGGCGAGCGCGACGACGAGCAGCCGCTGACTCGAGGTGAGGGTCACGGGCAGGATCGTCGTGCCGCCGTCGGCCGCTGCAGCGGTGAGCGAGGTGTTGTAGAAGTCCTCTTCGGCATGCACCGTGAAGTCGTACGTCGTCGCGCCGGCGCTGAACATCACGTGAACCGTCTGGAAGACGAGCGGCAGCTTCGCGCCCGGGGCGAGCCACGCCTGCACGCTGCCCGTCGCGTCCGAGATCGTCGCCGAGAGGATCTGGCCGACGTTCGAGAGCCACCAGAGGCCGAACTCCGAGGAGAGCGTGAGAAAGGTTCGATGCAGGTACGGATTGTCGTCGATCGTGAGGTCGGATTCGCGCCCGATCGTGAAGGGGGCGCCCACCTCGACGGTGTACGACTCCCCGCAGTACTCGACGCGAAGCGGCCTCATGGGGTGCAGCCCCTCGTGGGGTCGGAGGTCTTGCTGCCGCGCTGCACCTGCACGTCGATGCATGTGCGTGCGCCGGCCACGACGTCTTCGACGACGATGGACGGACCATCGGCGACCTGCGGATCCCCGGACCCGTCGGACAGGGTCCAGCGGTACCTGTCGCCATCGACCGATCCGCTGTGGGAGACCTGGAAGGTCACGCTCGTGCCGTCTGCACTCGCGACACCGGTCGAGACGACCGCGGCTGGTACGGCCCCCGGAATCAGCGCATTGCCGCCACCCGGATTCGACGACTCGACGACCGGCGGAGTGTTCACCGTGCCCGACAGCGCGATCGCGATGCCGATGACCGCCGCGATCACGACGGCGGCGGCGATTCCCACGATGATCCCCAGTCGATTCCGGCGGGTCACCGCCGTGGCGGCAGGCTCGCGCGCGGCACCGGTCATTGCATCGGGCGGCCGCACGATCGTCGACTCCGCACCGCTCAGTTGACGACTCGCAGTCGAGCCCAGGGCACCGGTCGGTCGCACGATCGTCGAGTCGGGAACGACATCGCGCACGACGCCGCGCACCACGGTTCCCTCATCGGCCACGTCGCCGGCCGTACTCATCGCGGCGCCGCCCGACGGCGCCTGGGCGTTGATCCGCTGCGGCGAACGAGCGCGGGTCGCATCGTCGTCGTCGGCGGCGACGGCCGGCGCGCCGCGAACCGGAGCGGGACTGACCGGCGTCGCCGACCGCGACGCCTGCGCGTCGACCGTGCGCACCGAGCGCGCCCGCGTCGCATCGTCATCGTCGGGTTCCGCCTCGCTCGGAGCGCTCGCGAGGTTCGGCACCTCGATCGTCGTGGCGGCGTACCCGAGTTCGAGCTCGACCCGCTGCAGCGCGCGAGCGAACTCGACGGCGCTCGGGTAGCGGTCGTCACGGCGTGTGGACATGCCCTTGGCGAGCACCGCGGCGAGACTGCGCGGCACGTCCGAGCGGTCCATCGGCGTGATCGCACCACGTTCGATGCGGCCGATGAGATCGAGTGATCCGTTCGAGCGTCCGGGGATCTCGAAGGGCGTGCGACCTGCGACGAGCGTGTGCACCGTGGCCGCGAGCGAGAACACATCGCTGCGAGTGTCGGGCCTCGGGTCGTCTTCGAACATCTCGGGTGGCGACCACGGCACGCTCATGCCCACGGCCGACTGGCCGGAGGCGGTCGACGACGACTCGGACGGAAACGTCATCGTGTGCACGGGCAGCTCGCCCTCGAGGTTCGAGGAGATGCCGAAGTCGGTCAGCGCAGGCCAGCCGTAGTCGTTGGTGAGCACGTTCGCCGGCTTGATGTCGCGGTGCAGGATGCCCGCCGCGTGCGCAGTGGCGATCGCGCCGGCCAGACGCACGCCCGTGCGCAGGGCGTCTTCGATCGAGAGCGGCTGGCGCTTGTATCGTTCGGCGAGGCTCGGCCCAGAGCAGTACTCCATGACGAAGTACGGGCGGCCGTCGCCCGAGACGTCGGCATGGAAGATGGTGACGATGAACGGATGCGCCGACAGCTGGGCCATCAGGTTCGCCTCGGCGACGAACTGCGCCTTGGTGTCGCGACCGAGGCCCTCGGCGAGCAGCACCTTGACGGCGACCTTGCGCCTCGGCAGCTTCTGTTCGAAGAGGAAGACGTCGGCGAAGCCGCCTGATCCGAGCAGGCCGAGCGGGGCGTAGCCCGGCAACTCGGGCGGCGTCGATGGGGCTCGCCGCATCAGCCGCCCACGATCTGGATGGTCCAGCCGCCGCCCAGGTCGACGACGGTGCCGGTGAGTACCGGGGTCGGTTCGCCCGAGCGCAGCTTCACGGGCGGCTTGCCCGGCGCCACGACATGGGTACCGTTGCGCGAGTGCAGGTCGGTGATCACCACGGTGTCGCCTTCGAGGGCGAGTCGCACATGGCTGCGTGAGATGTCGGGGTCGCCGAGGCCGATGGTGATGAGGCGCGGGATGCGGCCACCCGACACCTTGCTGACACTCGGCGCACGCCCGAGCACGACCTCGTGGCCGATCGATTCGAGCGTTCCGTCCGGCATCCTGATGCTCGCCTCTGCCTGTGCTGACGATGCGGCGGGGGCACCTCCAGCGGGAGTCGCGACCGCCTCACGGCCCGCACGCGCCTCGCGGAGACGGCGGATGTCGATGCTCGCCACCGTCATGCCGTCGTGGTCGCCGTCGACCTCGGCGACCGGCATCACCGGGGCCGGCATCACCGGGACCGGCGTCATCGCGGCCGACATCACCGGGGCCGGCGTCATCGCGGCCGGCACAGGCGGCAGGCCTGCAGGGCGCGGGCCGGCGGGCAGGCCCTGCGCGAACGAGGACGACGCACCGGCGACGGTCTCTTCGTCGGGCACCATTGTGAGCTCGACGGGCGCGGTCACACGTGCGGGTGCTCCCGAAACAGCCGGGGCAGGCAGCGGGAGGTCGGGTTGCACTTTCGGCGCAGCACTCGTGGCGGGGCCGGGAACAGGGCCGGCTCCGGATGCCGCCGCCGGAGAGACGCTCGGCTGCTCGGGGGCGACCGGCTCGATGCCGTCGGACACCACCGATCGCACAGGCACCACGGCCTCGATGACGGGCAGCGGCTCCGACGAGGCATCCGTGCCGCCCTCGACGACGATCGAGATCTCGGATGCCCCGTCGAGAACGCGCTCGACCCAGGTGGACACTCCCGCATCGTGGATCTCGCCCGAGGCCGAGCGCACGGTGATCGGTCCGCGCACGACGACGCGTGCCGAGCCGGTCGATTCGTCTCGCACCACCAGTGCGAACGACGGGGTCGCCGCGAGTCCCTTCGCGGTGAGGCGATCGAGCACGAGTGGTGTCGGGTCGCCCGTACCGAACCCGGGCCAGAGCTCGGCGAGCTGCCCCGCGGCATCGGCGGGAACGACGAGGATCACGCCGCCACGAACTGCAGCGAACCACTTGCCCGCTGGATCATGCCGGTACGTCGCCATCTCCGCCTCCCCCGGTGCGCGGCCGCGTGTCTTCGGCCGCCCTCGAAAGTCTGCCGCGCCGGTCGCGCGTCGTCTCGTCATCGTCGTCGTCGGATCCGAGCACGGACTCGACGACGATCGCCGTCACGTTGTCACGACCGCCGTGGGCGAGGGCCGCGTCGACGAGTTCGCCTGCGAGGCCCGCCGCGTGGCCCGTGTCGCCCGCGAGGATGTGGGCGATCGACTGGTCGTCGACTTCTTTGGAGAGGCCGTCGCTGCACACGAGGAAGACCTGCCGGCCCGCCGCCGGGATCAACCACACGTCGGGGTCGACGAACTCGTCGGCTCCGAGCGCGCGCGTGATGACATTGCGTTCGGGGTGGCGTTCAGCGTCTTCAGCTTTGATGAGACCGGCATCGACGAGCTCTTGCACCGCCGAATGGTCGACGCTCAGCTGCTCGAGGGTGCGGCCGTCCCACGCGTAGACCCGCGAGTCGCCGATATTGAAGACCATCCAGTGGAACCCCGCACCGTCACCGGCGTCGACCAACGCAATGCCCGAAAGTGTCGTGCCCGCGACCGCGGTGCCCTCTTCGCCGGCCTCGCTCAACGCGCGAACCGCGTCATTGGAACTGTGGATGGCATCGAGCACCTGCTCGGGCGACGACGGCACACCGAACTCGAGATGACGCGAGAAGGTGTCGATCACCGCACGACTCGCCGCGTCACCGCGGGCGTGGCCGCCCATGCCGTCGGCCACGAGGTAGACGGGCGCTTCGGCGAGGAACGAATCCTCGTTGACACTGCGCACGCGCCCGACATCTGTGCGCGCGCTATGCGCGATGAGCGCAGCGCCGCGCGTCAGGGCGACGACGCCCTCGCCATCACCTGGCACGGTTCTCCTCGATCGAGTGGGAAAGCGGGCGGCGGCCGCGACGAAGCATCCGGACGCCGACTCTCAACGCTAGCAACTCCCGCGCCATCGTGACGACGCCTGTGGATACCGCTCGCCCGGCTGCGGCCCGGGGCGATCGTCTCAGTGACCGTCGGGGTGCGAATCCTCGGTGAAGTGCGGCACCTCGTCCATGAGCTTGTGGCCCCGCGACTTCGCATCGACGCGGGCCTTGATGAGGCTCGCGACCGTCGCGACCGCCATCGCGGCGAGGATCACGCCGAGCGACATCCAGGTGGAGATCTCGGGTGCCCACTCGATGTGCTCACCGCCGTTGATGAACGGCAACTCGTTGACGTGCATCGCGTGCAGCACGAGCTTGACGCCGATGAAGGCGAGGATGAACGCGATGCCGTACTTGAGGTACTCGAGGCGCTCGAGCAGACCGCCAAGCAGGAAGTACAGCTGACGCAGGCCCATGAGCGCGAACACGTTCGCCGTGAATACGATGAACGGGCTCTGGGTGATGCCGAAGATCGCGGGGATCGAGTCGAGCGCGAAGAGCAGGTCGGTCGTGCCGATCGCGACGAAGACGATGAGCATCGGCGTGAAGAACCGCTTGCCGTCGATGACCGTGCGGAGCTTGACGCCGTCGTACTCGTCGGTGATCGCGACCCGCCTGCGCAGGATGCGCACGATGAAGGTGTCGCTGTCGTCGTCTTCGTGGCTGTCGCGCACCTGCTGGATCGCGGTCCAGACGAGCCACGCGCCGAAGATGTAGAAGATCCACGAGAAGTTCTCGATGAGCGAGGCACCGAGGAGGATGAAGATGCCGCGCAGCACGAGGGCGATGATGATGCCCACCATGAGCACCTCTTGCTGCAGTTTTCTCGGCACCGAGAACTTCGCCATGATGATGACGAAGACGAAGAGGTTGTCGATCGAGAGGCTGTACTCCGTCAGCCAGCCGGCGAGGAACTGGCCACCGTGCTCTGCGTCGCCGAGCACGAACATGAGCCCGGCGAAGACGAGCGCCAGCGCGACGTAGAACGCGACCCAGAGCGACGACTCCTTGACCGAGGGCACGTGGGGTCGCTTCAGCACGAGCAACAGGTCGCCGACGAGGATCAGCGTCAAGACGACCAGGGAACCGACTTCGAACCAGATGGGAAGATCGAGCACGTTGTGCCTTTCGGAATGCGGGGACAGCGGAATCCGAAAGTCTCTCCCACTGCTGCTCTCGCAGGTCCCACGCCCGGAGCGGCGACGACGGCGCTCGTACTGACGATCGTGGGTCGAGGCCGGGCCTCGCGGGATACTCCCCTTCGCTTCGGCGAGTCTAGCCGACACGAGTGCGCCGTAGACTCGAACCCCCGATCCGAGGAGAGACCTTGAGCGCCACGAAGACGCCACCGCCCGCCCGGTCCGAATACCGCATCGCCCCGTGGTCGAGAGCCGTCGGCCTGCTCATCTTCACGAGCAGATGGCTGCAAGCCCCGCTCTATCTCGGCCTCATGGTCGCACAGGCCATCTACGTCGTGGTCTTCCTCAAAGAGCTGTGGCACCTCGTCGAAGGGGTCTTCTTCGACCCGCATCCGCTGACCGAGGCCCAGATCATGCTGCTCGTGCTCGGACTCATCGATGTCGTCATGATCGCGAACCTGCTCATCATGGTCATTATCGGCGGCTACGAGACGTTCGTCTCACGTATCAAGGTCGACGGACACCCCGACCAGCCCGAGTGGCTGAGTCACGTCAACGCGAACGTGCTCAAGGTCAAGCTCGCAATGGCCATCGTCGGCATCTCGTCGATCCACCTGCTGAAGACCTTCATCGAGGTCGGCGGCATGACCGCCAGCGGAACGACCGAAGACGGCGAGAAGTACACGCCCACGGGCGTCATGTGGCAGGTCATCATCCACTGCGTCTTCATCCTGTCGGCGCTCGCCCTCGCACTCATCGACCGGATGTCATACCACCAGGTCCGCCTGCACGAGGTGCACGACGGCGTCGCTGTTCCCGAGCCAGCCCCCGAGCCCGACGCCCGTCTCGGGCTCGACGACGACGCGGCGCCCGAGCTCGTCGGCAGCGGCATCCGCCACTGAGCAGCCGCTGCGGTGCGGCATCGAACGGATGTCGCACCGCAGCGCCGTTCGCGTGTCCGTGCCCGCGCAGACGACCCCGCGCAGCGGAACGACGCCGGAAACGCCGAATGCCCTCGCGGAAGCGAAGGCATTCGAGTGGTTGTCGCTTGTCACATGCGTGACCCCAGCGGGATTTGAACCCGCGCTGCCGCCGTGAGAGGGCGGTGTCCTAGGCCGCTAAACGATGGGGCCGAATCGACAACTTGAAGAGTATGACACAGCTTCAGGGCCGCCGCAAAATCGCGGCAGCGGCGACATCCGCGCGCTCGAGGGGGTTGTTCGCGGCTCTCTCAGGCGAAGACGGAGACCGCGCCGGGCACGATCTCGATGTCGATCGGCAACGGCCCGATGCGCTCGCCGTCGGCGTAGGCGACGATGTCGTCGGCCTCGATGCGCACGGCGCGGGCGGTGAGGAACTCGACCGCCGGATGATCGGTGTGCCGGCCCGCGAACACCTTCGGGAAGACGGCGACGAGCCCCGCCCGCGACAGCGGATGCACGATGAACACGTCGAGCAGTCCGTCGGTGAGGTCGGCGTGCGGCACGATGCGCATGCCCCCGCCGATCGAGGAGTTGTTCGCGACGGAGACGAGCATCGCGCGTTGCTCGCGGCGCACTCCGTCGACCGTGATCGCATAGCTGCGAGGGCGGAACGTCACGAGTTCGCGCACCATCGCGAGCGTGTACCGGCTCGGGCCCCTGGGCCGGACCATCCCGTTCGCCCGCTCGTTGACGACGGCGTCGAAGCCGGCCGAGACCACGCTGACGAACCAGGTGGTCAACTCGCCGTGGCGGATGACGCCGGCGTCGATCGCCCGGGGTTCCCGGCCGAGGGCGGCAACGAGCGCCTCGGTCGCCGCGGCCGGGTCGTCGACTGCGAGTCCGAGCCCGCGTGCCAGGTCATTGCCCGTGCCGGCGGCGACGATGCCGAGGGGCACGCCGGTGCCCGCGATGAGGTTCACGCCGAGCGACACCATGCCGTCGCCGCCGACCACGATCACGCCGTCGGTGCCGAGCGCGAATGCCGACTCGACCTCGCGGCGAAGCAGTTCGAAGTTGGCCTCGCGGAGCTCGGAGACCTCGTACCCCTCGCGAATCAGCCGCTGCGCGACCGCGGGCCCGACGGCGCGATTGCGACCGAACGAGGCTGCTGGATTGATCGCGACGATGAGTCGCTTGGGAGCGCTGGGCATGGAGAGATTCTGGCAGGCGCACGGCTTGCGCGCAGACCGCGCGCGGTGTTGGCTCGGAACATGCGTCTCACGAAACTCGAACATGCCGCGCTCGTCATCGAAGACTCCGGCGACAAGCTCTACGTCGACCCGGGCAAGTTCACGACGCCGATCACCGAGTCGGCCGGCACCGTCGCGGTCGTGATCACGCACCAGCACGACGATCACTGGACGCCCGAGCAACTCACGCGCATCATCGAGGCCGATCCCGAGGTGCGCATCTTCGGCCCTGCGGGCGTCGCCGCGGTGGCCGCCGACTTTCCGATCGAGGTCGTCGCTGCGGGCGACACGATCGAGGTCGGGCCGTTCCGGCTGCGGTTCTTCGGCGGGCGGCACGCGCTCATCCATGCGTCGATCCCGCTCGTCGACAACCTCGGTGTGCTCGTGAACGACGCCCTCTACTACGGCGGCGATTCGTTCACCGTGCCCGGCGTGCCCGTCGAGGTGCTCGCCGCGCCGGCCGGCGCTCCATGGATGAAGATCGGCGAGGCGATGGACTACGTCGTCGAGATCGCGCCGCGGCGGGCGTTCCCGACCCACGAGATGGTGCTCTCGCGCGCCGGCAAGGCGCTCTCGAACGCACGACTGGCCTGGGCGACCCAGCAGGGCGGCGGCGAGTACCTACCGCTCGAGCCGGGCGACACGCTCGACTTCTGATCAGGCGACGGATGCCTCGGGGTCTTCAACCCGAACGATGAATGTCTGCGCCCTGGGCGCGGCGAGCGGGGTCATCCGCGCCTCGACCCTGAGCCGCCCGGTCGCGCCGGGTAGGAACCACACGAGGTGATCGGGCGAGTCGCACGTCGCATCGACGGGCGTCGTGCTCGCCTCGGTGCGCCCGCCGACAGCGGCCCAAGCAGCTTCGATCGCGGCGCGGCGCTCGTCGTAGGGCACGTCGAGCCCCACGTTCACCGCGAGCACGGCCGAGGCCGCGGCATCCGACCACTCGTTCACGAGCCGGCTCAGCGCGACGGATGCCTCGTGGGTCTCGGGCCACGGAACGGGGGCCGCCGACACGGGGCCGCTGCGCTCGGCCGCCTCGAGCACGATCGCAAGCGCGACCTCGGCGCCCTGGGAGACCCTGGCGTACGTCGCGTTCTCGAATGCGACGACCCCCAGGCCGGATGCGGCGTGCCAGCGCATGTGCGCACTGAATCCCGGATAGCCGCCCGAATGCGACACGATCGCGCCGAACCGCTCATCGAGCTCGACGAAGAGCCCGAAACCGTAGCCGTACACCGTCGGCGTCGGCGCGACCTGCGTGCCCGGCATCGCCGGAGGGCCGTGACGTTTCGCGGCGACTCGCGTGAGCTGCTGCATCTCGCGCCGGCTGGCCGCGCTGAGCGGGCCGCGTTCATCGCCTTCCCAGGCCGACGCGAGCCAGGCCGCCCACGCCGCGAGGCTCCTGGCCGAGGCGAAGAGTCCGCCGATGGCCGAGAAGACGCCCGGCCCGGTGAACGGGAGCGCGCGCCACCCCTCGCCCTCGACCTTCCGGTAGCCGATCGCGACCGACGGCTCCGCACTCTCGGGCCGCTCGAATCGCACGTCGAGCCCGAGCGGGTCGATGAGTTCGCGTGCGACGAACTCGGTGAACGCGACCCCCGAGACCCGCTCGACGACCTGACCGAGCACCGCGTAGCCCAGGTTCGAGTATTCGAGCGCCGTGCCGGGGATCGTGACGCAGCGGATGCCCGCGGCGAGCGTCGCACGGAACTCCTCGGGCGTCATCGACTCCTCGCGGTCGGCCCACGGGTCATCGGTCGGCAGCCCGCCCGACATCGTCATGAGCATGCGGACGGTCGGCGCGACGTCGAGACCACCCGGATTCCGGGGCGAGAACTCGGGTACGAATGCGTTCGCCGGCGTGTCGAGGTCGAGGAGCCCCCGATCGCGGAGCAGCAGCAGTCCGGCAGCGGTGAAGCTCTTGGTGCAACTCGCGATGCGGAAGAGCGTGTCTGGGCCGGATGCCTTCGTCCCCCCGGCGAGCTCCGCGGAGCCCGAAGCCCCGGCTTCGATCAGGCCATCACGATCGAACACGGCCCAGCTCGAACCTGGCGCGGTGCCGTCCGCGAGCCGCTCGGCGAAGACGGACTCGATGGCCCGCACGGTGTCGGCGGCGACGCGCATGTTGCTCCCTCGTGATCGTCCCGCCGACGCGGGGCCTCCCCCAGCGTACAAGTCGGTTTCACACGAACCGGCGAATGGCGCCGGGAGCGCACCGGCTGTCAGCCGCGACCGCGGTCGCCGCCGCGATCACCGTCGTCGCGATCACCGCGGCCCGGGCCGCCGTCACCATCGTCACCGGGCCCGTCGTTCGGCGGCTCGACCGCAGGTGCCGGCCCGTCGCTCTCGGCCGGAGCGCTCTTCTGCGGCGCAGCCGGCCCGGGCGCCGCCACCGTGAAGGCATCGCCGCCGTACTTCGCCGCCGCAACCGACATGACCATCGGCCACATCCGGTGCCGGGCAGTGGCCGCTTGGCCGCTGTCGAATGAGATCGCACGCTGGTTGGCATCACCCGTGAGGCTCACCACACCGGCGACCGTCGCGACCTTCGAACTCGCCCCCGCCATCCAAGTGTCTTTGCTGCCGTCGGTCGTGCCCGTCTTGCCGATCATCGGCACGTGGGGTTGCACGCCACCGTTCGACACGGTGGCGGTACCGCTCGTCATCACGAGCTGCATCGCATAGTGCATGGCTGCGGCGACCTCAGGTGACACGGCGGGAGTACAACTCGACGCCGGCACGGCAACCTCGTTGCCATCGCGGTCGGTGATGCGATCGATCGCGATCGGAGTGCAGGCCACACCGTTGTTCGCGATACCGGCGAAGGCGATGGCGAGGCTGAGCGGAGCCACCTCGTTCGTGCCGATCACGCTCGACGGACCCTGTTGCAGCGGA
The DNA here is from genome assembly GCF_059445385.1 of Agromyces sp. Y182. Lineage (NCBI taxonomy): Bacteria > Bacillati > Actinomycetota > Actinomycetes > Micrococcales > Microbacteriaceae > Agromyces > Agromyces sp. Y182. Next base: position 891,985 of record NZ_JCAIUF010000002.1, read on the forward strand.
TCGCCATCGGCGCGGTGCATCCCGAACGCCTCCGCGGTCTTGCGGATGCCGCAGAGGTCGAGCCTCTTCGCCATGCCGATGAACCCGGTGTTGATCGAGTTGACCGTCGACTCGAGAGCCGTGTAGTTGGCGCCGGCCTCGTTCGCATCGTTCCTCGGATTCCACGGCCCGGCATTCTGCGGGCCGAAACAACTGTCTCGGAAGGTGCCCCAGTTCGACTTCGGCTTGGAATCGACGCGCTCGGAAAGCGAGTGGCCCTCGTTGAGCCACTGCGCGAGGGTGAAGACCTTGTAGGTCGACCCGGGCTGGAACCCGCTCGAGCCGCCCTGCGTGTAGTCGGTGTTGTAGTTGATGCTCGTGTACTGCGGGCCCGTCTCGAGCACCTTGGGGTCTTGGCTGTACTGCTTGTTCTGCGCCATGGCCAGCACACGCCCGGTGCCGACCTGCACACTCGAGATCACGCTCCCGACGTCCCAACCGGGGTAGGTCTGCGGCACGTTCTGGGCGATCGCGTTCTCTGCTGCCACCTGCAGGTCGAGGTCGAGCGTCGTGTAGACGTCGTAGCCGCCGCGCCGGAAGTTCCGCATGCGCGTCTCCGCGTCATCCCCGAAGGTCGGATCGGTCTGCAGGATGTTCTTCACGTAGTCGCAGAAGTACGCCGACCCGTTCGCGGTCTGGCACCCGGTGCTCGGCTCCTTGATGGCGGGCTGCACCGGGGTGGCCACCGCCGCGTCGTACTCCTCTCGGGTGATCTTCTTCTCGTCGAGCATGTGGAAGAGGATGTAGTCGCGGCGAGCCTGGTTTCTCGCGTACCCGTTCGCTGCGCCGTTCTCCTCGTTCTCAGGCCTGTCGAGCTGGAACTCCACGGGGTTGTTGACGATCGCCATCAGCGAGGCCGCCTGAGCGAGCGTGAGGTTCGCCGCGGAGGTGCTGTAGTAGTAGTTCGCTGCCGCCTCGACACCGTACACGGTGCCGCCGAAGCCCGCGATGTTCAGGTAGCTGAGCAGTATGTCGTTCTTGGAATACCGCTTCTCGACGCCGATCGCGAGGCGCATCTCTTTCAGCTTGCGTTCGATGCCGGCGTTGCCGGTGGATTCCGTCGCGGAGTCGTAGCACTCCGCCTTCTGCTCGTCGATGAGGGCACGGCGTCCGTCGATGCCGAGGGCCTCTGCCTCTTCCTCCGACATGCCCTCGAACGCCGTCACGTTCGCCTCGCCCTCGCACTCCTGCACCCGCACGTTCTTCACGTACTGCTGCGCGATCGACGACCCGCCCTGGGTCTCCCCGCCGGTAGCGGTCGTCACCGCGGCCCGGAGCGTGCCCTGCAGGTCGACGCCCCCGTGTTCGTAGAACCGCGGATCCTCACCGGCGATCGCGGCATCCTTCACGTACTGACTGACGGCGTCCCAACCGACCTCGACCCGGTTCTGGTCGTAGAACGAGGCGAGCAGCACCGGGCTGCCATCATTGGCAAGCGCGTAGATGTTGCTCTTCTCGGAGAGCTCGTCGATCTCGAGATAACCGGGGAGCTTGTCGAACATTCCGATGGTTCCGGATGCCGCGATGCCGACGGTCGCGAGTGCGGGCGTGACTCCGGCGACGACGAGCAGGGCGGCGCCGACGCTCGCCGCGATCAATCCGATGAAGCCGCCGATCACCCCGAGGGTCGTCCGCGTCTCTTGGAAGTCACGACTCCGCATGTTCCGAGAAACCATGGCCCACCAATCCCCTGTCGACGTCTCTCGATTCACCAGGGAGCCTGTAGGGAGGCTCGAACGGCGCCGACACTCAATGCAATCGCAGCGCGCCGCCGAAGTCCAGCCCACACGACGACCACTTCACGGCTCGGTATTCGGGAAAAGAAAAAGGCCCGCGTGACCGGGGCTTTTTCACAAAATATTGGCTGGGGTACCTGGACTCGAACCAAGAACAACGGTACCAGAAACCGCCGTGTTGCCAATTACACCATACCCCAATGGCCGAAACCGAAGTCCCCGGCCGACATGTAACTCTAGCCTACGAGCACACCCCCGCCAAACCGAGCTGCGCTCAGCGGGAGCCTCTCGGCTGCTCAGGCGATGAGCGCCGTGAGCCGGTCGATGCGCTCGAGCGAGTCGACCTTGCCGAGGATCTGCATCGACTCGAAGAGCGGCGGCGAGACCCGTCGACCGGAGATTGCGGTGCGGACGGCACCGAAGGCCACTCGGGGCTTCAGGGCGAGGCCGTCGACGAGGGCGGCGCGTAGTGCCTCTTCGATCTGCACGTGCGTCCACTCTTCGGCCGGCAATCGGTCGAGCGCCTCGCGGGCAGCCGCGAGCACGGTGGCTGCATCAGCCGTGAGCGCGGCGACGGCTGACTCCTCGAACTCGAGCTCTGCGGCATCCGTGAAGAGGAATCCCAGCATGCCGGGAGCCTCGCCCAGCAGGGAGATGCGCTCCTGCACGAGCGGCGCGCCCTCGGCGAGCACGGCCTCTTCGCCGGGGGTGATCGGTGTCGAAACCGCACCGGCCGCCTGCAGGTACGGCACCGTGCGGGCGGCGAAGTCGGCGACGTCGAGCTGGCGGATGTGGTCGCCGTTGATCGACTCGGCCTTCTTCAGGTCGAAGCGGGCAGGGTTCGGGTTCACGTTCTCGACATCGAAGGCCGCGACGAGCTCGTCGCGGCTGAACACGTCGCGGTCGGCGGAGTAGCCCCAGCCGAGGAGCGCCAGATAGTTCAGGAGCCCTTCGGGAATGAAGCCGCGGTCGCGATGGTGGAACAGGTTCGACTCGGGGTCGCGCTTGGAGAGCTTCTTGTTCCCCTCGCCCATGACGTAGGGCAGATGGCCGAAGCGCGGCACGAACGCGGTCACGCCGATGTCGATGAGCGCGTGGTACAGCGCGATCTGACGAGGCGTCGACGACAGCAGGTCTTCGCCGCGCAGCACGTGCGTGATGCCCATGAGCGCGTCGTCGACGGGGTTCACGAGCGTGTACAGCGGTGCGCCGTTCGGGCGAACGACGACGAAGTCGGTCGTGTTTCCGGCCGGGAAGGTGATCTCGCCGCGCACGAGGTCGTCGAAGCCGAGGTCGACCTCGGGCACCCGCAGTCGCAGCGCCGGCTCGCGACCTTCGGCGCGGAACTCCGTACGCTGCTCGTCGGTGAGATCGCGATCGAAGTTGTCGTAGCCGAGCTGTTTCGGGCGACCGGCCGCCTCGTTGCGGGCGTCGATCTCTTCAGCGTTCGAGAAGCTCTCGTAGACGTGGCCCGAGGCCTTCAGCCTTTCAATGACATCGGCGTAGATGCCGGCGCGCTGCGACTGCCGGTAAGGCTCATGCGGGCCGCCGACGCCGACGCCTTCATCCCAGTCGAGGCCGAGCCAGGTGAGCGCATCGAGGATCTGCTCGTAGCTCTCTTCGCTGTCGCGCGCGGCATCGGTGTCTTCGATGCGGAACACGAACGTGCCGCCGGTGTGGCGCGCGTACGCCCAGTTGAAGAGGGCGGTGCGTACGAGGCCGACGTGCGGCGTGCCGGTCGGCGAAGGGCAGAAGCGCACACGGATGTCGCTGCCGGTGGCCTGGGTCGTGGGGTGAGCTGTCTCAGACATACCCCTCAATGCTATCGAGGCGCGAGGGTCGCGAGTACGGCGAGTGTCGCGGCCACGGCCGGCACGCGTTCGGCGCCGCGCGCCGTGACGAGATGGAGCGAACGCACATCGGCCCGAGCCGTGGGCCTGGCGACGACGTCGGCATGTCGCGGCGCTGCGGCGAGCGCGAGCGCCGGCAGCAGTGCCACCCCGAGGCGTTGCGCGACCATGCCCTCGACCGCGACGAAGTTGTCGGTTTCGAACGCGATGCGTGGCGTGAACCCGGCGGCGCCGGTGAGCTCGAGCAGGTGGCCGCGGCACCGAGGGCAGCCGGCGATCCAGGGCTCGTCGCGCAGCGTCTCGAGCGCGACGACGTCGGATGCCGCTGCGGGATGGCCGGCCGGGAGCACGAGCCGCATCGGCTCATCGCCGAAGCAGCGCACCTCGAGCCCGCGCGCGCTCGCCCGGTGCGGGTCGTCGCGGTCGCCCGGGTAGCTGAACGTGATCGCGAGGTCGGCGCCGTCGACACGCACCGCCTGAACGGCTTCGGGCGGCTCCGCCTCGACGTAGGTGACGTCGATGCCGGGGTGCGCGGCGGCGAGCGCCGCGATCACGCGCGGCACGAGGGTCGCCGACGCCGAAGGGAAGGCGACGAGACGCACCCGGCCGGCTCTGAGCCCTCTGATCTCGGCGAGTTCGCCGGCCGCGGTCTCGAGCACCGTCGCGACCCCGTGCGCATGCCGGGCGAGTACTCGACCCGATTCGGTCAGGCGGATGCCACGGCCCACGCGCTCCACGAGTGCGATGCCCGTGCGCTCTTCGAAGCGGCGCAACTGCTGGCTCACCGCGGGCTGACTGTAGCCGAGGGACTCGGCGGCGGCCGTGAGCGAACCACGCGCGGCGATCTGCTGCACGACCCGCACGGTCTGCAGGTCGAGTGCAGCGGCAAGAGCATCGATCGCGGCATCCGGCATGCTCGAATCATAACCGAATGGCATGTATATGATCGCTCGCTTGATCTTGTCGAATGAATTCGTGCGGTCGAGACTGGACCGTATGCACCGCACGCACCCGACTCGTGATCGCTTCGCCGCCGGACGCGGCTATCTCGCCGCCTGCACCCTCGGCCTGCCCGCCGACGTCACTCGCGACGCGGTGCGACGCGACCTCGCGTCCTGGTCGTCGGGCACTGCGAACGGTGCCGACTACACGGCGGTGCACGAACGCGCGCGCGGCCATGCCGCTACCCTGCTCGGCCGCACAGCCGCCGACATCGCCACCGGGTCGCAGGTCTCCGTGTTCACCGGCATGGTCGCGGCATCCGCGCCTGCCGGCGCCGAGGTGATCTGCGTCGACGGCGACTTCTCTTCGGTCGTCGCACCGTTCCTCGCCCGCGGTGACCTCCGGGTGCGGCACGTTCCGCTCGCCGAGCTCGCCGACGCCGTCAGCCCGTCGACGTGGCTCGTCTCGTACTCGCTCGTGCAATCGGCCACCGGTGAGCTCGCCGACGCGGCATCCGTCACCCGCGCGGTCCGCGAGGCCGGCGCACTCAGCCTCGTCGACACCACACAGGCGACCGGGTGGATGGCCACCGACGCGCTCGAGGCCGACGTCGTCGTCTGCCATGCGTACAAATGGCTGTCGGCACCGCGCGGTGCCGCATTCGCCGCGTTCTCGCCGCGCGCCGTCGAGGAGATCACCCCGCACGCCGCCGGTTGGTACTCGGGCGCGGACCCGTGGGCCTCGTGCTACGGGCCGGGCCTGCACCTCGCCGACGACGCGCGGCGATTCGACGTCTCCCCCGCCTGGCACGCCTGGGCCGGCGCTGAGGCGGCGCTCGAATTCGCCGCCTCGCTCGACATGACGGGTGTGCGCGACCACGACGTCGGCCTCGCGAACGCGTTCCGCGAGCGTCTCGGGCTCGCGGCATCCGACAGTGCGATCGTGGCCTGGCCCGACGCCGACGGCGCCTCGCTCGCCGCGCTCGCCGCTGCGGGCATCACGGCGTCGGGGCGGGCCGGCCGGGCCAGGGTGGCGTTCCATCTCTGGAACGACGACGAGGACGTCGAGCTCGCCGCCAGCGCCCTCGACATCGGCCGCACCCGATCGCCGCTCAGCGCACGGCGCTGACCGCAACGGGCCAGCGCCCTCGACATCGGCCGCACCCGATCGCCGCTCAGCGCACGGCGCTGACCGCAACGGGCCAGCGCCCTCGACATCGGCCGCACCCGATCGCCGCTCAGCGCACGGCGCTGAGCGCGACGAGGCACCGGTCGGGCGCGGCGAACGGCAGCAGCCGGGCTTCGACAGCCGATTCCGATGCCTCGCCTGAGAGCACTTCGCGGATGAGACTCTCATGCACGGCGCAGATGACATCGCGGTGACGTCGCGCCGCATCGCGGAACGGGCAGGCATGGAGCGAGAGCCCTTCGGGCGCCGGTTCGGGAGCGAAGCCGAGCTCGTCGAGCACCCGGACGAGTCGTTCGGTCGACGATGCCCGGGTCGACGCGATCTCGTCTGGCGAGGGTTCGACGGGCGAAACGCCCTCGTCGGGCGGGATCGACAGGCTCGAGGCCCAGCTTCGGCCCGCTTCACGAGCGAGCATCGCCCGCGTCTCGACTCCCTGCCCCTCGAGTGCGGCCGCGAGCAACTCGATCAGCCGTTCGCGGGAGTGTTCGTCTCGTGCGCGTGTCGCAACGGTGTCGACGAGCGCGTAGCGCAGGCGCGGTCGCCCTCGACGCGAGCGACGCTGGGCCGTCGTGGCGACGACGCCAGCCCCGACGAGCTGGTCGAGGTGGAAACGCGCGGTTGTGATGTGCACACCGATCGATTCGGCGAGCTCCGCGGCCTCGACGGGCTCTCCGGCCAGATGCAACGCGTCGAGCACCCGCCGCCTGGCCGGTGACGCGAGTGCGAGTGCCCAGCGGTCGGTGCCGGACTCAGCTTCCGCCGATTGCATCGATCGCCCCTTCCGCCTCGAGCCGAGCGCGCGTCGAGATTGTCTCGAACGCGCTGCCCGAACCGCCCGACAGCCGAAGGCCGATCGATCCGGCGATGCGGCGCGCCTGGATCTTCGCGCGCTCGGCCGACTCGCCGGCGAACTGCGCGTCGACGTTCGCGACCCAGAGTTCGAGCCATCGGTTGAAGTGCGCCGCGCCGAGCGGGGACTTCGCGTGAAGTGCGACGTGCATGGCGAGCGCGTTTCGACGGTAGCTGCCGGTGCGGAAGAGTACCGTCTCCCAGAAATCGCACATGATCGGCAGGTGGTGATCGAGATTCATGTGCGCGACATCGGTGAAGATCGGTCCGATGAGCGGATCGGCGAAGGCGCGACGGTAGAAGGAGTCGACGAGCCGCCTCACGTCGACACGGTCACGGATGTCGCGGAGCTCTCGCGGGTGATCGGCCATGCGCCCACGGTACCCGTCCTGCCAAATAAACCGCAATCTGTTACGTTCAATTCGACGGTCTCCGCCCAGGCGAGTGTCCGGGCGAATCGACGTCGAAGGGATCGAAATGGGTTCGGGCTATCAGATCGTCGCCGCAGACGGACACCTCCGCGACGCGGGGCCGGCTCCGAGGATCGGACCGACCACCGTCGGCAACGCCCTCGGCATCGCGTTCATCGTCATCGGCGGACTCGTTGCCGCACTGACCGGGCCGCTGCAGCTGGAACGGGGCAGTTGGCTCGCGGCCTATCTCGTGCTCGTGGGCGGCGCCACCCAGTGCCTCATCGCCCGCGTGCTCGAACACGCCCCGTGGGCCACCGGCCGTGGCGGCTGGTTCACCTTCGCCGCTTGGAACCTCGGCAACCTGCTCGTCGTCGTCGGGGCGCTCGCACGGGTGCCGCTCATCGCCGACTCCGGCGGTCTGCTGATCGCGGTGCCCCTCGTCCTGGCATTGCGGACTCCCGGCGGATCGGGGCCTGCTCGGCGTGCTGTCACGGCGCTCGCGCTCATCGTCGTGCTTGTCGGAGTGCCGGTCGGGCTCGTGCTCACCCACCTCCGTTCGGTGGGCTGACCGGGCGCGTTCGAATGCCTCGCCGCGCCGCCACGCCTCGACTCCCCCGCCGGCTCAGGCGGAACGCACCGGGTTCGACAGGGTGCCGAGGCCTGAAATGGTGACTTCGACGGTGTCGCCGTCGATGATCGGGCCGACACCCGCCGGAGTGCCGGTGAGGATGACGTCGCCCGGCAGCAGGGTGAACACGCTCGATGCGTAGGCGATGATCGCGGGCACCGAGTGCACGAGGTCGGCGAGCCGGCCCTGCTGCTTGCGCACCCCGTTGACGCTCGTCTCGATCGTGCCGTTCTCGAAGTCCACTTCGGTGTCGATGACGGGGCCCAGAGGGCAGAACGAATCGAAGCCCTTCGCCCGCGCCCACTGCCCGTCGCGCTGCTGCAGGTCGCGGGCCGTGACGTCGTTGGCGATCGTGTACCCGAAGATGTACTCGTCGGCATCGGCTTCGGCGACGTTCTTCGCGATGCGGCCGATCACGACGGCGAGTTCGCCCTCGTGCTCGACGCGCTCGCTCTGCTTCGGCAGCACGATCGTGTCGTCGGGGCCGATGACCGAGGTGTTCGGCTTCAGGAACAGCAGCGGCTCGGCCGGCGCTTCGCCGCCCATCTCGGCGGCATGGTCGCGGTAGTTCTTGCCGACCGCGACGACCTTCGACCGTGGGATCACGGGCGCGAGCAGCTTGGCCTCGGTGAACTTGATGCGCTCGCCGGTCGGCTCGAAGCCCGCGAACATGGGGTCGGCCTTCAGTACGACGAGCTCGTGCTCCTCTTCGTCGACGATGCCGAACGAGATGGTGTCGTCGTGGCTGAAACGCGCAATCTTCATGCCTTCAGCCTACCGGCGGCGTGTTCGCGATCAGGAGCAGCCGGGGCATCGGGGATGAGCCGCTTGCCGAGGCTCACCGCCTCGTCGACGCCGTAGCCGAGGTGGCGGTAGAACTCGATCACCTCGGTGTTCGTCGAACGTACCTGCAGATTCAGTTTCGGGCAGCCCCGCTCGGCGAGGAGCCGTTCAGCCTCGGCCATCAGCCGCACACCGAGCCCTTCGCGGCGTCGCGACTCGTCGACGGCGAGGTAGTTCACCCAACCGCGATGCCCGTCGTACCCGACCATCGCCGTGGCGATGACCGTGGCGCCCGACTCGCCCACGAGGCCCGACGCCCCCACGAGGAAGAGGTCGGGCTGCACCGTGAGCTTGCGCTCGATGTCGAGGTACGGGTCGTTCCATGGCACGACGAGGCCGGTCGATCGCCAGAGCGCGACGACCGACTCCGTGTCGGCGATCTCGAAGGGACGGATGCGCACCTCGGCATCGCCGACGGGTGCCGCCGGCGCCGCGATCGTCGTCATGCGTCGAGGCGCGTCAACCAGCCGTGGCGGTCTTCGACGCGACCGTACTGGATGTCGGTGAGCTCCTGACGCAGCGCGAGGGCGAGGGCGGATGCCTCGGCGCCGGCGTGCACGATCTCGAAGTCTTCGCCGAGCAGGCGCCCGATGGGCACGACGACCGCAGCGGTGCCGCACGCGAAGGCCCCGACGATGTCACCGGATGCCGCGCCGGCACGCCACTCGTCGAGCGAGACGGTGCGTCGCTCGACCACGTGGCCTCGATCTGTCGCAAGCTGCAGGACGGAGTCGCGCGTGATGCCCTCGAGGATCGACTCCGACTCCGGCGTGACCAGGGTGCCGTCGCGCCGCACGAGCACGATGTTCATGCCGCCGAGCTCTTCGAGGTTGCCTTCGCTGTCGAGGAACGCGACCTGCTGGCATCCCTTCTCATATGCCTCCGCCTGAGGCAACAGGCTCGACGCGTAGTTGCCGCCGGTCTTCGCAGCGCCCGTGCCGCCCTTGCCGGCCCGCGAGTACTGGGTCGAGAGCCAGATGCTCACGGGCTCCACCCCGCCCGGGAAGTAGGCACCCGCGGGGCTCGCGATGACGTAGTAGTTGACCTTCTTTGCCGGGCGCACACCGAGGAACGCCTCTTTCGCGAACATGAACGGCCGCAGGTACAGGCTCGTCTCGGCGGCGCTCGGCACCCAGTCGGCGTCGACGGCGATGATCTGCTTCAGCGATTCGATGAAGTACTCGCTCGGCAGTTCGGGCAGCGCCATGCGATGGGCCGAGCGTTGCATGCGAGCCGCGTTCTCGTAGGGCCGGAAGGTGTGGATCGACCCGTCGGCGTGCCGGTACGCCTTCATGCCCTCGAAGATCTCTTGGGCATAGTGCAGCACGGCGGCAGCGGGGTCGAGCGCGATCGGGCCGTAGGGCGAGACGCGCGGGCGGTGCCAGCCGCCCTTCTCCGACCAGCAGATGTCGACCATGTGGTCGGTGAAGTGGGCGCCGAAACCGGGGTCGGCGAGGATCGACTCGCGTTCGGCGGGCGTCTTCGCCTGCTCGTTGCGGGTGACCTGCCAGATGAGTCCGGCTGCGGACGGGGCCTGGAGCGGGAGGTTGATCGTCATGATGTGTGTCCTTCGATGCGCTGGATCAGTCGAGTGCGCCGATACGGTCGGCGATGGCGTCGCCGACCTCGGAGGTCGTGCGCCGGCGGTCACCGCGTTCGGCCACATCGGCGACGACGGCCCGCTGCACCTTCGCCGCGGCATCCGCCCTGCCGAGGTGGCTGAGCAGCAGTGCAACGGAGAGGATCGCGGCGGTGGGGTCGGCGATGCTTTTGCCGGCGATGTCGGGTGCTGAGCCATGGACCGGCTCGAACATGCTGGGGAATCGGCCGTCGGGGTTGATGTTGCCCGAAGCCGCGAGCCCGATGCCGCCGCTGATCGCGCCGGCCAGGTCGGTGAGGATGTCGCCGAAGAGGTTGTCGGTGACCAAGACGTCGAACCGCGCGGGGTCGGTGACGAGGAAGATCGTCGCCGCATCGACGTGCAGGTAGTCGACGGCGACGTCGGGGAATTCGGCGGCGACCGCGTCGACGGTGCGCTGCCACAACGAGCCGGCGAAGACAAGCACATTCGTCTTGTGCACGAGGGTGAGCTTCTTGCGCGAGCGAGCGGATGCCGCGGCGAACGCGTAGCGCACGACCCGCTCGACCCCGTAGGCGGTGTTGACGGAGACCTCGTTCGCGACCTCATGCGGTGTGCCCGCACGGATCGCGCCGCCGTTGCCGACGTACGGACCTTCTGTGCCTTCGCGCACGACGACGAAATCGACCTCGCCGGGATCGGCGAGCGGGCTCGCGACCCCCGGGTAGAGCACCGACGGGCGCAGGTTCACGTAGTGGTCGAGTTCGAAGCGGAGCTTCAGCAGCAGGCCGCGCTCGATGTTCGCGCCCGCGAGTCGCGGGTCGCCGGGGAGCCCGCCGACGGCGCCCAGGAGGATCGCGTCGTGGCTCTTGATCGACTCGAGGTCGTCGTCGGTCAGCACGTCGCCGGACTCGAGATAGCGGGCGGCGCCCAGTGAGAACTCAGTCTGCTCGAACGAGACACCCGTGCCCTCGGTTGCGGCGGCGAGCGCTTTCAGCGCCTCGCCGACGACTTCGGGCCCGATCCCGTCACCGGGAATCACCGCGAGTTTGACCGTGTCCACCATGAATGCTCCTTCGTGCGCCAGCCCTCCCAGCGTACTGGCCGCACCGCCCGGTGACACCCGGCGCGTCACGGCGATCGGGTCTGTCGACGGCGACTGGGGCGGGGTTGCGCAGCGCGACCGCAGCGACGAGCGCGGCGGCGACCATGAGTGCGACGCCGATGAGCGAGGTCACCACGACCCCCTCGTCGAAAGCGAGCGCGGCGGATGCCGCGAGCTGATCGCCGATCGAGGCTGGCAGCTGCTCGGCGACGGTGACCGCGCCGGCGAGCGTCTCTTGCGCGGTGGAGGCCTGTTCGGTGCTGAGCACGGCGGGCAGCTCGATCGCAGCCCGGAAGTGGGCGGCGAGGATGGAACCGAGCACCGCAGTTCCGAGCACCGCGCCGAGTTCGTAGGCCGTCTCCGACACCGCCGATGCTGCGCCGACCTTCTCAGGCGGCGCACTCGAGAGGATGAGCTCGTTGGAGACCGTCTCGGCGGCGCCGATGCCGACGCCGAGCAGCACGAACGCGATCACGACGGGGGCGATCGACTCGGCGGTTGCGGTGAACGCGATGACCGCGTACCCCGACGCCGAGAGCAGGAGCGCCACGGGCACGAGCACCCGGGGTCGCACCCGGCGTGCGATCGGCACGACGACGAGGCCGGCGATGATCATCGCGACGAGCCCCGGCAGCAGGGCGAGGCCCGCAGCGACCGGAGTGAGGCCCGCGATGAGTTGCAGGTGCTGCGACACGAAGTACAGGAACCCGACGAGGGCGATGACGCTGAAGAGGTTCACGAGCACGGCGCCGCCGAACGATCCCTGCCGGAACAGTCGCACGTCGAGCATCGGAGAGCTCGCCTTCAGTTGCCGTCGCACGAACCAGACACCGCAGACGAAACCGAGGATGATCGCCTGGATGCCGAAGCCCGAGACCCCCTCGGTGGCGATGGACTTGATGCCGAAGACGACGGGCACCATCGTGGCGAGCGAGAGCAGCGTGCTCGGCGCGTCGATGCGCCCGGGCGCGGGGTCGCGGCTCTCGGGAATGAGGAGCGGCACGAGAACCAGCATCGGCACGAGCACGGGCACCGCGAGCAGGAACACAGCGCCCCAGTGGAAGTGCTCCAGCAGGATGCCGCCGACGAGCGGACCGAGGGCGCTGCCTGCGGCGAAACCCGACGCCCAGATGGCGATCGCGAGCCTGCGTTGTTCGCGATCGACGAAGACCGTGCGGAGAAGCGACAGGGTCGACGGCATGAGCATCGCGCCGAAGAAGCCGAGCGCCGCGCGAGCGGCGATGAGTGCTTCGGCGGTCGGTGCGAACGCGGCGACGATCGAGACCACGGCGAAGCCGACGGATCCGATGAGCAGCATACGGCGACGCCCGAAGCGGTCGCCAGCGCTGCCCATGGCGACGAGGAGGCCCGCGAGCACGAGCGGATACGCGTCGATGATCCAGAGTTGCCCGGCCGCGCTCGGTTCGAGATCGCGCGAGATCGCAGGCAGCGCGAAGCTCAACACGGTGTTGTCGACCGAGACGAGCAGCACGGGGAGCATGAGCACGGCGAGTGCCGCCCAGGCGCGGCGAGGCGTGCGGGTCGTGACGTGCGTGCTCGTTGGGATCTGGGCGGTGTCGTTCGTGTCAGTCATCTCTGGCTCGTTCGTCTGAGACGATTTCTATACCGTCCAGCTGGTATAGTAACAGATATGCCACGACCCTCGTCACTCATCAGCTCCTCGACCGCGCCGGCCTCATGAGCCGCCCGCCCGCCGCCCGCGTGGCGGTGCTCGACGCCTTCGAGCGCATCATCATCGCCGACGGCGAGCGCACCGCGACCCTCGACGCCACCGCTCGTGGCGCCGGCGTTTCCAAAGGCGGACTGCTCTACCACTTCGGCTCACGGCATGCGCTGATCGCCGGGCTCATCGAACGGCTGCACCGACTCGTCGACGACGACGTCGCCCGCATCCACGCCGCCCCCGAGGGCGCGATCTCCTACTTCGTGCGCTCGTCGGTCGACCTCGCGTCACCGCTCGACCACAGCTTCGTCGCCACCGTGCGGCTCGCACAGGGCGGCGACCGGCAGGCGGCGCAGGCGATCGACGCCGTGCGGTCGCGCTGGCTCGAGGTGATCGGCCGGCACGTCGACGACCCCTCGCTCGCCCTCGCGATCACGCTCATCGGCGACGGGCTCTACTACCATTCGGCGCTTCGCGCCGGGGTCGACGCGAGTGGCCCCGACGACGACGACGCCGCCGACATCGGCCCCGCCGAGATGGACGGGCTCGTCGCACTGGTCGAACGCATCGCCCAGACGCCGGCCGAGTAGCGACCGGCACAGCGGATGCCCCGGCACGCGCTGCAGGGCAGCGTCACGCCGGGGCATCCCTGTGACAGTCGTTACTCCGTGATGTCGACCTCGACGAACAGGCTCGCGTCGATCGCCGACCGCACTCGCTCGAGCACCTCGGCCGGCACCGGCGAGTCGACGGTCAGCACGCTGAGCGCGTGGCCGCCGGCTTCGCGGCGTGCGATCTGCATGCCGGCGATGTTGATGCCCGCCTCGCCGAATTCCTGTCCGTAGACGGCGACGATGCCGGGGCGATCGGCGTACTCCATGACGATGTGGGTCGTCGCGATCGGCACCTCGAGTTCGTAGCCGTTGACGCCGACGAGCTTCTCGATCTGCTTCGGCCCGGTGAGCGTGCCCGACACCGACACCTGGCGGCCGTCGGCGAGCGCACCCGTGAGGGTGATGACGTTGCGGTACTCGGGCGATTCGGGCGCCGTGATGAGGCGCACGTCGAGACCGCGCTGCTCGGCGAGGAGCGGGGCGTTCACGTACGACACGGTCTCGCTGACGACGTTCGTGAAAACGCCCTTCAAGGCCGCGAGCTTCAAGGCGCTCACATCGAAGTCGGCGAGCTCGCCACGCACCTCGACATCGAGACTCGTGAGGGGGCCGTTCGCGATGCCGGCGAACAGTTGGCCGAGCTTCTCGACGAGCGGGATGCCCGGGCGAACGTAGGGATCGATGACCCCGCCTGCGACGTTGACTGCGTCGGGCACGAGCTCGCCGGCGAGCGCGAGCCGCACCGACTTCGCGACCGAGACGCCCGCCTTCTCTTGCGCCTCGTCGGTCGAGCCGCCGAGGTGCGGCGTGACGATGATGTTGTCGAGCTGCAGCAACCGCGACTCGGTGGGCGGCTCGGTGACGAAGACGTCGAGCGCCGCACCGGCGATCTCGCCGGTCGACAGCGCGTCGAAGAGCGCGTCTTCGTCGATGAGCCCGCCGCGCGCGACGTTCACGACGAAGGCCGTCGGCTTCATGCGCCGCAACTGCTCGACGCCGATCATGCCGAGCGTCTCGGGGGTACGCGGCATGTGGATCGTGATGAAGTCGGACTGCTCGATGAGGTCGTCGAGGGTCACGGTCTGCACGCCCAGCTGCTGGGCGCGAGCGGCGGTGATGTACGGGTCGTACGCGATGACGTTGGTGCCGAAGGCCTGCAGGCGAGCCGCGATGAGGGCGCCGATTCGGCCGAGGCCGATGATGCCGACCGTCTTCTCGTAGAGCTCGACGCCCGTGTACTTCGAGCGCTTCCACTCCCCCGCCCCGAGCGACGCGCGCGCCGCGGGAATGTGACGGGCGAGGCTCAGGATGTGGCCGACGGTCAGCTCGGCGGCGGAGATGATGTTCGATGTGGGCGCGTTCACCACCATGACGCCTGCGGCGGTCGCCGCCTTGACGTCGACGTTGTCGAGGCCGACGCCGGCACGGGCGATGACCTTCAGCTTCGGGGCCGCCGCGATCGCCTCTGCATCGACCTTCGTCGCCGACCGCACGAGGATCGCGTCGGCATCCGACAGCGCCGCGAGCAACGCGGGACGATCGGTTCCGTCGACGGACCTGACATCGAAGTCGGGGCCGAGGGCCTCGACAGTGGCGGGCGAGAGTTCTTCGGCGATCAGCACGATCGGCTTTGACACGAACGATTCCTTCGGGGGCGACGCGCGACGGGTCACGCTGAGGGGAGCGCCTACGCCAGTGGGGGCGCCGTTATCCCGTCAACCCTAATGGAGCAGGGCCGTCGCCTCGTGCCGTGTGACCTCACACGACGACTCCGCCGAGTCGGCCGAGCAGCACCGACAGGCTGAGGAAGAGGGCGGCCGAGACGCAGAGCCCCGTGAAGTACAGGGCGATGCCCACGAGCAGGCGGCGAGATCGGCCGAGCACGAACGCGGCCGCGAAGCAGCCCAACGGCGCGAGGAACGCGACCGCGACGACCGCCCAGCCGGCCGCGGTGAACGAGAGGCCGATGCCGAGCAACTGCACGACGCTCTCGACGACCTCCCACACGTCATAGGCGTAGAACAGGCCGAACACGACCGCGAGGGTGACGGTGAGCCACATCGGCAGCTTCGAAGTGCCAGAAGCCTCGGTGACGACGGATGCTTCGGGCTCGGTGTACTCCGCGCTCATACGGCTACCCCCAGGATGAACGGTACGGGCGCGAGCGCGACGACACCCACGATGAGCCAGACGAGACGAGAGCGTATGCCCGTCGTGGCCCGCAGCGCGAGCAGGAACCAGCACGGAGCGGCGAGCACCGCGAGCCACAGCCCCAGCGCGTACATGAAATCGCCGACGACACTGGTGCCCGGCGTGCTCGTACGCAACGCGGTGATGATCCACCCGATCGTGTAGAGCAGGTAGACCCCGCCCAGCACCCCGAGCACGACGAGCTCGACCGAGCCGGTCTGCCCTGCGGCATCCGGCGCCTCGTGCTGCTCGTCTGCCTCGCCGCCGTTCGCGTCAGAGTCGTCGTCAGCACCGGACTCGACGGCCGCCGGGCCACCGACGGCCTTCCAGCCGGGCGCGAGGGTCGGGTCGTCGTCGCCCTCCCAGCGCAGCGCATCATCGTCGGAGTCCCGGGCCATGGCTCCAGACTAGCGATCCGTCGACGGCGATCCCGTGTCGAGCAGCCGGACTCGCCGAGACGTCAGCGATGCAGGAGGTAGCGGCGTTCGACCTGGTCGGGGGCATGGGTGTCCGACCCTGAATCGGGTGCGAGTCCAGCTCTGCGCTCGGACTGGTCCCGATACGCGGAAGCGTCAGGGGCGGGCGTCTGGAGATCGCGTTCGGGAGCGAGGTCGAGCCGACGCTCGGACTGGTCCCGATACGCGGGAGCGTCAGGGATACTCGCCTGGCCGTGCGCGGCTCCATCGGACTCCACCTGGCCGGCGCATCCACCCAGTCCGACGCCGAGCGATGCGGCGAGCACGGCCGCGAGGATGATGCTTCGGGTCTTCTGTGTCGTGTTCATGACGAGAGCGTCCCGCCTGCCGGTATTGGTCCGTGGAGAGAGCGGTATGGACTCGGTATGGGCGCAACCCACAATTCGTTGACAACGGTCATCGCCGCGCCCACACTGCAGGTGTGGAGATCCGAGTGCTCGGTGACCTCACGATCGACGGCGGGCGACTCAGTCCGAAAGAGCGTTCCCTGCTCGCCGCCCTTGTCCTCCGGGCCGGCAATGTCGTCACACCCCATGAATTGGCCGATGCGGTGTGGGGCGACGATCTGCCGACGACCTGGCCGAAACAGGTTCAGGCCTTCGTCGTCCAGATCCGACGTGCATTGGGCGCGACCTCCATCGCCACGACACGTGCCGGCTACCGACTCCGGGTCGACCCCGACTCGATCGACGCCGTCCGCTACGAACGGCTCCTCGAAAGTGCCCGCGTGCACCGCGCCAGCGGCGATGCTGCCCGTGCCGTCGACATGATCGAGCGTGCAGCATTGCTCTGGAGCGGGATGCCCTACTCCGATCTCGGCGAGTGGCCGCCTGCAGTTGCGGAGGCGGAGCGCCTCGGCGAGATCGGCAAGTCCGCAGCGGAGGACCTGCTGGCAGCGCGGCTGGAGTTCGGCGAGCACCGTGTCGTCGTCCCCGACGCAGAACGCCTGGTGCGGGCCGAGCCGCTTCGCGAACGCCGTTGGGCGATCCTCGCCACAGCGCTGTATCGGAGCGGTCGGCAGGCCGATGCCCTCGCCACGCTGCGGAGCGCGCGGGATCGGCTGGCGGACGAGCTCGGCATCGAACCCGGCACGGAACTCGTTGCGCTCGAATCAGCGATCCTGCACCAGGATGCCTCGCTCGACGCACCACCGGAGCTCCAGCTGGCGAGTGCGGAGTGCCCCTATCGCGGCCTGCAGCCGTTCGGCACGGATGATGCCGAGGAGTTCTTCGGGCGTGACGCCGATATTCAGGCTGCACTGGCCCGGCTCTCCGGGTCTCCGTTCCTCGCGGTCTCCGGGGCATCCGGCTGTGGGAAGTCCTCGCTGGTGCTGGCCGGTCTCGTCCCCGCGCTCCGGGCTCGCGGTGACACCGTAGTCGCCCTCGGCTCGGGGACCACGCCGATCGCCCGGCTCCGAGACGCGATCTCCGGTCGAGGCCACGCCGACGTCGTCGTCATCGATCAGTTCGAGGAGCTGTTCCACTCCGGCCTCCCGGACGCGCACGTGGCGGAGTTCTCCGCGCTGATCGCGGGAGCCGTCGCTGCGGGACAACGAGTGATCGTCGCCGTACGCGCCGACTTCCTCAGCGCATGCGCAGCCGAGCCGAGCATCGGGCCGCTGTTCGCCGCGGGTGTCCACCTCGTCGGGCCGCTCGGTCCCGACGGGCTCCGCAAGGCCATCGAGGAACCGGCGCGCCTCGCCGGCCTCCGGATCGAGCCGGGACTCGTCGAGCTGATCCTGCGAGATGCCGCAGGCGCGCCGGGCGTGCTCCCCCATGTCTCGCACGCCCTCGTTGAGACGTGGCTGCGCCGTGAGGGCGCCACGCTGACGGTCGCCGGCTACGAGGACTCGGGCGGCATTTCGGGCGCGATCGCCAAGTCGGCCGACCAGCTCTACCTGTCGCTCGATCCCGATGCGCGGGCAACCTGTCGCGCCACGTTCCTGCGACTGGTCGAGGTCAGTGCAGACGGGGCGCCAACACGTCGACGCATCCCGATCACTCCGATGCGTCAGGACGCCGCACACGACCGAGTGCTCACAAGTCTCGCCCGCGCCCGGCTGGTGAGCACCGAGGAGGACTCGCTCATCGTTGCGCACGAGTCGCTCGCGACGGCGTGGCCGCGCCTCCGAGGCTGGCTCGAGGACGACGCCGAGGGCCTCCGCGCGATGGGTGCGCTCGCGAGTGCGGCGAACACGTGGGAGGCGGATGGTCGGCCCGATGAGGATCTGTACCGCGGAGCCCGCCTCAACGCCGTCCTCGCATGGCGCGATACCGCAGACCCCGAACTCACCGAATCGGAAGTCGCCTTCCTCGAGGCATCCGCAGCGCAGGAGCGTGCTGCCGTGGACGAGATCGAGCACCGTGCCAAGCACGACCGCAGGCAGAACCGTCGGCTGCGCGTGCTGCTGGCCGCTGCCGTCACGCTGTTCGCCGTCGCCGTCACCGCGGGCGGCTTCGTCGCAGCCGGCTCGAACGAGACCGCGCACCAGCGGGAGACGGCCCAGATCGAAGCGCTCACGAGCACGGCGCTGTCGCTTCGGGGAACGGACCGGGATGTTGCCGCCCTGCTCGCCGCAGAAGCCCACCGACGGTGGCCCGACGACTCTCGCACGCGCTCCGCGCTCATGGGCGCGATGACGAGTTCCCACGGCCTGCTCGCGACGACGCATCTCGAGGGCGTTGACGGCATGTCGGGCACACTCATCCCCGGAACGCGGCGCGCGGTCGCGGTGACCGCCGACGGCACCGCGGTGTTCGACATCGACTCCGGTGCGCGCTTGTACACCGTCGATCTGCCCTCTGAGAGTCGCGACTTCAACAGTCGATACGGGCCGGCGGTCAGCGGAAATGGAGCGCGGGTCGCGAATGCTGAGCGGATCCTCGATGACACCGATACACCCGTGGGGATTCGGTTGTCCATCGCCGACCTTTCAACCGGCGCACTGATCCGGCCGACGATCGAACTCGACTTCCCGCTCAGTTCCATCGCGATGAACCACGAGGGCGTCTTGATCGCCGCGATCGACGAGATCGGTACACTGCGGCTCATCGACGCGGATTCGGGCCTCATACGGCTGGTCGCCGGCACCTCATCCCACGCGGCGCAGGAGATGACGGATCGCGCCGGGGCCGTGCGCTTCACGCCCGACGGACTCCTCGCGTACGGCACCGTAGAGGGGCCACTGCACGTGGTGGACCCGGACACGGCTGCCGTGGTCACCACGTTGCCGATGCCCGCGGAGTCGACCAACGTCTCCATGACAGTCGTCTCCGACACACGCGTCATCACGACGGGCGACCAATGGATCTCGTCCGTGGATATCGCCGCGGGCCGGGTCGACTGGTCGCAGCAGTTGGTGACCACTACCGACGACCCGTGCCCGTGGGTGACGGCATCCGTCGAACTCCGGACGGTGTATTGCGGTGACCTGTTCGGTCACATCGACGAGCGGAGCCTCGACACCGGAGCGCCGACCGAGCGCTCATTCGACCCACAGCTCGGGTTCGTCGGCCTCATGTCCGTCGTGGAGGACCGTCAGGAGCTCGTGGTCGTCGGCCGCGGCACGGCGATCACGCGCTGGAAGCTCGACGGGTCTGGTGCAGTCACCCGGGTCCTCGCTCCGGGGTGGGTGCTTCGTGACGCGTACTCGCAAACCGGCTCGAGCCTCGTCGTCGCCCGCCGCATCGATGGGGTGGAGACCTGGGAGGACTACCGCGAATTCGCAGTGCTCGACACGCGAACGGAGGAGCTGCTCCTCCGCGTTCCCACGCCCTCGTATGGTGTCATGTGGGCGGGCAAGACAACCCTGGTTGGCGATTTCGGCGGCGTCGGGCCGCACCGAACGGGCTTCCTCGACACCCGCACCGCTGAGACCTTTGCGGGAGACCCGCTCCCCGACGACACGGTGGGCGTCTGGATGAACGCCGGTGGCGACCGGATGTACGTCGGCCGGCAAGACAGCGAGATCTGGACGATCGACCCGACGACCGGCCGCCGCGTCGCACCGACGATGCAGACGGACGGCGGCGATCCGGTGCTCATCACGACGAGTCCCGATGGCAGCCGCGTGCTCGTGACGAGCTGGAACATGAAGTTCATCCCCGATTCGATCCTCTTCGACGGAGAGACGGGCGAGCGGGTCCGAGCCGGGCTCGTAGGAGTCGGCTTGGCGGCTCTGACGGCGCGGGGCGAGGTCGCCGGTGCATTCGACTACCAATCCATCGTCCGCTACGACGCCGACACCTTCGAGCGGATCGGCGCCCTCCCAGGCGCCTCCGGCGGCCTCGACACCGTGAACGTGAGCGCCGACGGCCGCCTCCTCAGCACGTATTCCTTGAACAACACGGTGACCGTCTACGATCTCGTGGGCGGCGTACAGCTCGGCGACCCCATCCCCGTGATGGGCGAGTGGAATTACACCCAGGGACTGGTGTACTCGGGAGTGCTCCGCGCCGATGGAGCAGAACTCGCGGTCAACGTCCCGGCCGGCATCGCGGTGTGGGACCTACGGCCGTCAGCGCACGCGGATGCGGCCTGCGAGATGGCCGGTCGCGACCTCACGCGCGACGAGTGGATCGCCTATCTCTCCGACCTCGGTCCCTACCGATCGACGTGCGGCTTCGGGGCAGCTGGGCAAGCCGAGCCGGCCGGCTAGATATGCAGTGACCCGTTTCTTGGTGAGGGGGTTGCGGGCCGGGGCCTCGCTCACCATTCTCGTGGGTGACCGGGCAGGGTCCACCGGCCCACCTTTCCGACAGTTGTGGGAGGCTGCTCACCACCCTAGCGACCGACGACTCAGGGGACGGGCACGCATTTCCCGTCGACGCTCGGCAGCACGATGCCGAACTCGAAGTCGATCCTCGCCGAGTCGACGGCGCCCAGCGAACCGCCGCCCACCAACGGTTCGTCGTGGAGCCGTTCGATGGTTCCGAGGCCCGCCGCCTGCCAGGCTGCGACGATGCGATCGGCGGCCGCGACATTGCGCTCGGTGACCTCGCGGTCGTGTTCGTCGCTCGTCGTGTCCGTGATCACTCCCGTCGTGAACTCGCCGTTCAGGCTCAGCTGGATGCCACCGTCGCACGCCGCCTCGACGACGGCGAGCGGTGACGCAGCCGACCAGGTCGCGGAAGGGCCGGCGGCAGCAACCGCGGCATCGGCGAGCACTGCGAACTGCCGTCGAGCCTCGTCGAGCGACGGGAGCGGGCGATCCGGCGGCGGGGATTCGCCGGCATCTGCCGCACCGATCTCGGGAACGCCACCCGGAGCGGCCGGCTCGGCGACCGACGGCGTCGGCGCTGCCGTGAGCACGGCCGCGACGATGAACACCCCGCCGAGGCATGCCGTCAGCACATACGCGCCGACCCACACCGCCGACGCTGCGCCTCTGGTGCGGAACGGCCCGAGTGACACGAGCAGTCCGCCGAGACCGAATACGCCTGCGGCAACCACGAGCACCACGGCCGGCCACGACACCGGTGCGCTGGCGCGGCGAGCGAATGACGACCAGAAATCCGCGTACGTGACGAGCAGGAGTGCGAGCGTGCCGAGCGCGAACCCCACCGAGAGCAGCAATCGCACGAGCACCGGCCGCCAGGGATCGAGCGGGCGTACGAGCTCCCACCGGTGCGCGATCACCGGCACGATGAGCGCGGTCGGCACCCACAGCCACACCGCCAAGACCGCTGCCGGCCCGAAGACGAACCCGATCGCGGCCAGGGGCGGCAACGAGAGCACGAGCCCGCCGAGCGGTACGACGAACGCCTCGAGAAGCGGTGGCCATCGCAGGGCTCGACATGTCGCCAGCACTGCCGCGGCGCCGACGCCTGCTGCTGCAGCGGCCGGCGGCAGCGCCATCCACATCGGCCCGATCAGGAAGAGCTGCTGGATCGCCAACCCGAGCACGAACGCGGCGGCCGCGGAGACGCCCCCGATCAAGACACTGCGTGCCACGAGCTGTGCGGCGGCACGAAGGATGCCGTCGGCGCTGCGGTCGGGCGGCAGCCGTACCGGTATCGGCGGCGGCGCGACGGTCATCGCATCGCCACGGTCGCGGCCGCGACTGCAGCGCGCACGAGACCCGGATCGGTCACGTCGAATCCGTCGACGCCCCCGCCTGGCCCGCTCACGCCGCCTCGGGTCGTCGTGCCACGCGCCGAGAGATGCACGGCGTCGACGCCCGCGGCCGCGATCTCGGCGATGTCGGCGATGCGCACCCCGCCGCCCGCCATGATCTCGAGCGCGCCGGATTCGGCGGCCATCAGTCGCAACGCTGCGAGACCCGTTCGGCAGTCGGATGCTCCGCCAGAGGTGAGCACTCGGCGCACGCCGAGCGCTGCGAGCGCCGTCACCGAGCCTCGGGGATCGGAGCTCGCGTCGACGGCGCGGTGCACCGTCACGTCGCCGCCGGATGCCGCATCGACGAATCGCCGAATGGCCGGCAGGTCGAGGTGACCGGTGTCGGTGAGCGCACCCACGACGACCCCGTCGGCACCGTGAGCGAAGGCCGCACGGATGTCCCGCTCGATCGTGTCGAGTTCTTCGGAGTCGTACGCGAAGCCGCCGCCGCGCGGACGCACGAGGACGTGCACGAATCCGGGCACCGAGGCGTCGAGCGACGCGGCCGCTGCGGCCTCGATCAGCCCCGCGGACGGGGTCAACCCACCGAGCCCGAGCGCCTGGCAGAGCTCGACACGGGTGGCACCCGCCGTCAGGGCGATGCGCACCCCGGCGACATCCTGGACGGCGATCTCGACGGGGAGGAATCCTGACATTCCCGATACGCTACCGGGTCGCCGTCCGCATCGGGACACTGCCTGACGAGCGCAGGCAGAGCATCTCCGGGTGCTCCATCAGGGGCCGGTCAACATGGTCGTGCCCGGCGGATGTCGCAGCCGGCGTGCCGGCAGAGACCACAGACGACTCGCAGCGACCTGACGAAGGTCCGCCCTGATCTCCGGACGAGCCTTCGTTGTCTCACACCGCCGTCATCGCGGGCCCGACGGCAGGCCGTGCAGCCCGCGCGGATCGATGTCGTTGACGGGAGAGAGATTCTTCGGTGGCGGGGTCCTCGCCTCAGCAGCCGAGAGCGCAGCGCCCGCCTTCGGGACGCCGTGCAGGCCTCGCGGGTCGGCGTCGGCGATCACCGGCATCCGCAGGTGAGCCCGTGGCTGCGTGGCATCCGGCAGTGGGCCGTGCAGGCCGCGTGGGTCGATGTCGTTCGGAACCAGCCGCCTGGGCTCGATGGCAGCGCGGGGCTCTTCGACGGGCTCAACGGGTGCGCTCGCCTGGGCGGCGCATCCGGCGAGGGCGGCCGCGACGAGTGCCGCTGCCGCCGCGGAACGGGCGATTCGGGTGGTGTGCGTGGTGTCCATGTGCCGAGCGTGTCGCGCCGCGGTATCCGTCAGTCTCAGCTGCGGTATCCGTGCGGTATCCGTCCGCCCAAGTCATCGTTGACGCCTTCGATGGCGCGCGAGGACAATGACGACCATGGGTGTCGACGTCCTCGGGACACTCGTCATCGACGGGGGCCCGGTCAGCCCGCGCGAGCGTGCGGTGCTCGCCGCCCTCGCACTCGAGGTGGGGCGGCCTCTCCCGGCGCAGCAAATCGCCGATGCGATCTGGGGCGAGAAGGTACCGGCGACCTGGGCGAAGCAGGTTCAGATCGCCATCGCCCGGCTCCGCCGACACCCTGGCACGCCACCCATCACGACGACGCCGGAGGGCTACCGGCTCGACCTGGCAGCCGACGCCATCGACGCGCGACGGTTCGAGCGTCTGGTCGCGAACGGTCGCCAGCACTTGGCGGATGGCGCGCCCGACCGGGCGACCGCGGTGTTCGAGGCGGCGCTCCACCCCTGGCGTGGCGAGCCGTACGCGGACCTTCCCGATTGGGAGCCTGCCCGCGCGGAAGCCGCACGACTGCTCGACCTGCGCGCGTCCGCAGAGGAGGATCTGCTCGCCGCTCGCCTCGGGCTGGGACATGCCGCGAGCGTCGTCTCCGACGCCGAGCGTCTCGTGCGCGAACGCCCGCTCCGCGAGCACCGGTGGGCGCTGCTGGCCCGCGCGCTCTACCGCTCCGGACGCCAGGCCGACGCGCTCGCCACCCTCCGCGATGCCCGCCGGCGGCTCGACGAAGAACTCGGCATCGACCCGTCCGCCGAGCTCACCGAGCTTGAGACGGCGATCCTGCGCCATGACCCCGATCTCGATGCCCCGAGCCCTATCGCCAGGCCTGACGTCCCGTGTCCGTACCGCGGCCTCGCCGCGTTCGGCGAAGAAGACGAGGAGGAGTTCTTCGGTCGGGGTGCCGACATCCGCGCTGGGCTCGCTCGGGTGGAACGCGGACGGTTCGTGGCCTTCACCGGGCAGTCGGGATGTGGCAAGTCCTCACTCGTGCTCGCGGGAATCGTTCCGGCACTGCGCCGGGACGGGCGGTCCGTGGACGTCACGAGCCCGCGCCGCGGCCTGCTTGCCTTCGTAGCCGGAACGCACCACGATCGAGACGTCCTCGTCGTCGACCAGTTCGAGGAGCTCTTCACCGGGCCGGACACCGAAGCGACCGACGGGGCGGCCGGCGCCGTCGAGAACGTCCTCGAGTCTGGCGGCACCGTGCTCGTGACCGTGCGCAGCGACTTCCTCGACGCGTGCGCTCGTCTGCCCCGGCTCGGTGCGCTGTTCACCGACGGCGTCCAGCTGGTGCCGGCGATGGGGCCGGAAGGGCTCAGGGCGGCGATCGAGGGACCGGCGCGAGTCGCTGGGCTGCGCCTCGAACCAGGCCTCACCGAGCTCATCCTGCGGGATGCCACCGGGCGCCCCGGTGTGCTCCCCCACGTCTCACATGCCCTCGTCGAGACCTGGGCGCGTCGCGAGGGGGCGACGCTCACCGTGCACGGGTACGAGGCATCCGGCGGGCTCGCCGCTGCCATCGCACAGTCCGCCGATCGGCTCTACCTGCGGATGTCCCCCGCCGAGCGGGTCATCTGCCGTTCGACGATGTTGCGCCTCGTCGCCCTCGCACCCGATGGCACACCGGTGCGCCAGGCCATGTCGGTCAAGGGGTTGCACGACGACGGCGCACGCGATCGCGTGCTTGCGATGCTCGCGGCCGCGCGGCTCATCAGCACCGACGAGACGAGCGTGGAGGTCTCGCACGAGGCGCTCGCCGAGGCCTGGCCACGGTTGAGGAATTGGCTCGAGCACGACGCCGACGACCTGCGGACGATGCACGCGCTCACCGTCGCTGCGGAGGCGTGGGACGGGGGCGGGCGCGGCGACGAGGACCTGTATCGGGGCGCGCGGTTGCAGTCGGCGCTCGAGTGGCAGCGCGGCGGCGACCGGGATCTGACCGAGCACGAGACAGCCTTCCTCGCAGCGTCATCGGCCCGCGAGACCTCCGAGCAGGAGGCGCTCGTCGCTCAGGCCCGCCACGAACGGACGCAGAACCGGAAGCTCCGCGGTCTCCTCGTGGGCGCGGCGGTTCTGATCCTGGCCCTCGTGGGAGCCGGCGGCATCGCGGTGGTTTCGGCGGATCAGGCGGCACTGAGCCGTGCGGATGCGAAGGTCGAGGCACTCGTCAGCGCAGCGCTCGCATTGAGAACCTCGGAGCGAGACGTCGCAGCCCTGCTCGCCGCTGAGGCGTACCGGCGCTGGCCCGAAGACCCGCGTACGCGGGCCGGGATGATGGGCGTGCTCAGGGCTGCCGGCGGGTTCCTCGGCAATGCGTTCGTCGACGGCGCGCAGAGCACGATGGGTGCGGTCGTGCCGGGCACTGACCGGGCGTTGATGGTGGATGTCTCTGGAGCGGCAGCGATCCGAGACCTCGCGACGGCGGAGTCGATCGTGCACATCGACACCGGTCTCGATGGCCAGGCGTACTTCGAGACGTTCCCACTCGTCGAAGTCAGTTCCGACAGCACGACCGGAGCGATCCTGTGGCCCGCGGACGTCCCACCGGAAGTACCCGGCGCGACGCCGGACTCCTTCTTCGTGATCCCCGGCACCACGATGAACTCGAACCTCGTCGTCGTCGATCTCTCGTCGGGGGAACGACTGCTCGGGCCGCTGCGTCTGGAGATCGGTCTCGGTGCACTCGCCGTGGCGGGCGACGGCTCCAGAATCGCGATCGCGGCTGCACGGGACGGTGCCGTCTCGCTCGTGGACGTGAGGACCGGGTCGGTGACGCCGGTCACCGGGCAGGCCACCGCGCCGCTTCATTTGGCGGAGAGCGTTGCCGCAGCGCTCGCGTTCACGGAGGACGGGCGCCTTTTCGCCGGCCGGGTGGCGGGCGCGATCGAGGTGATCGATCCGGTGGCGGCGGCGGTGGCGGCACGCTATCCGGTCCCCGAGGAATCCGCTCACGTGGCGATGGAGGTGCTCGATTCCGGACTCGTGGTCGCGAGCGGGGATCGTGCGGTCATCGCGGTCGACGGCGAGACCGGCGATGTCCGATGGGTTCGTCCCCTGACCGGGTTCGGTCCTTCCGGTTGCAATTGGATCACGGCCTCCGAGGTAGTTGGACGCGTGTACTGCGCGGGTTGGTTCGGGCTCATGGAGCAGTACGATCTCGACGACGGCGGGCCGGTGGATTCCGGATTCGACGCGCTGCTCAGTACGGTCGGTCCGGTCGCGGTCGTTTCGGAGGGAACCGTGCTGGTCGCACTCGGCCAAGGGCTGCCGGCGATCTCGCGCTGGCAACTCGACGGGGGCGGCCTCATCAAACGGCTGATCGCACCCGGATCGTTCCTGGCCGGCGGCTACTCGCAGGACGGGCACGCGCTGCTCACCGCGGACGGGCAGGGCGACACCGGTTGGGCAAGTGTGCACCACGGGGTCGCGATCCGCGACGTCGTCAGCGGTGAGGTGCTCGAGGTGTTCTCAGCCCCGGTCTACGTGCCGATCTGGGTGGGATCAGACACGATCGTGGGCTGGTTCCCCGACGACGAGGCGCTGCGGCTCGTCGACACGGCAAGTGGGGAGGACATCGGGTCTCCGCTGCCCGTGCCCAGCAGTCGCGGCATGGTGTGGGAAGCCCACGCGGGCACGCGGTTGTACGTGTCGACCGAGGAGGATGGGGTCGTCCGGATCGACCCGGCGACCGGCGAGCGGACCGGCGAGCCGATCGCCGTCGACGGGAGCGTCATCTCGGTTTCCGAGTCGCCCGACGGCCGGCGTCTCGCGATCCTCTCGGTCACCGAGTTGGACAGCGCACTCCTGACCATGGTCAGGGTGGCGAGCGGGAAGATCACTCGCAGCGGAGAGCTCGAGACGGGCCCTCCCGTGCTGCTCGACGACGGCACCTTGATCGGCTCCGCGGACAACCGGATGATGCGATTCGACACGGACACGTATCAGCAGGTGGGCTCCCTGCCCGGCACGGCCGGCGGGCTCGGCGTCCCCGAGACGAGCGACGATGGGGCGACGATGCTCATGTCGGCTGGCGACGACACGCTCCTGCTCCACGACACGGCCACGGGCATCCGGTTGGCCGAGCCCTTCTTCGCGAGTTCCCCCGACTACGTCAGCGGCTACCTGCGACCCGACGGCCTCGAGCTCGCGATCTCGGACGCCGCCGGCGTCATGATCTGGGACCTCGACCCCGAGCACCAGTTCGAGGCGGTCTGCCGCATCGCAGGTCGCGACCTCACGGCGAACGAGTGGCGCAGCTACCTCGACGGACTCGGCGAGCCACGAAGCACGTGCGGACTCGGCTGACCGGAATGAGCGCCGACGCGAAACGGCGGGGCCGACCGAAGCCGACCCCGCCGTGCGGGATGAAGACAGAGCAGCTGCGCTCGCGTCAGCGAGCGACCTCGCCGTCGACGTAGTCGTCGTCGTTCGACGCGTTCCACGCGAAGAGCTTGCGCAGCTCGCGGCCGGTTGCTTCGATCGGGTGCGCCTCGCCCTTCGCGCGGAGCGCGAGGAACTCGGGGGCACCGGCATCCTGATCGGCGATGAACCGCTCGGCGAACGCGCCCGACTGGATGTCGGCGAGCACGGCCTGCATGTTCTCTTTGACGTGGGGGTCGATGACGCGCGGACCCGAGACGTAGTCGCCGTACTCGGCCGTGTCGGAGACCGACCAGCGCTGCTTGGCGATGCCGCCCTCCCACATGAGGTCGACGATGAGCTTCAGCTCGTGCAGCACCTCGAAGTATGCGACCTGCGGCTGGTAGCCGGCTTCGGTGAGGGTCTCGAAGCCGTACTGCACGAGCTGGGAGACGCCGCCGCAGAGCACGGCCTGCTCGCCGAACAGGTCGGTCTCGGTCTCTTCGGTGAAGGTCGTCTTGATGCCGCCGGCACGCAGGCCGCCGATCGCCTTGGCGTACGAGAGCACGAGGGGCCACGCGTTGCCCGATGCATCCTTCTCGACGGCGACGATCACGGGAACACCGCGACCGGCCTCGTACTCGCGACGCACCGTGTGACCGGGGCCCTTCGGTGCGACCATGATCACGTCGACGCCCTCGGGGGCCTCGATGTAGCCGAAGCGGATGTTGAAGCCGTGGCCGAAGACGAGGCTCTTGCCCTCGGCGAGGTTGTCCTTGATGGACTCCGCGTAGATGTGGCGCTGGTACTGGTCGGGCGCGAGGATGACGACGACGTCGGCGGCTGCCGCGGCATCGGCGACGCTCAGCACCTCGAAGCCGGCCTCTTCGGCCTTCGGCTTCGACTTCGAACCCTCCTTGAGTCCGATGACGACCTCGACGCCCGAGTCGCGAAGGTTCTGCGCGTGCGCGTGGCCCTGCGAACCGTAGCCGATGACGGCGACCTTCTTGCTCTGGATGAGCGCGAGGTCGGCATCCTTGTCGTAGTAGATCTCAGCCATTTGCTGTTCTTTCTCCTTGATGGTGGGTCTGGTGCAGTTCGGGAACGTGGTCAGTTCTTGAAGACGCGTTCGGTGATGGACTTGCCGCCGCGGCCGATCGCGAGGAGGCCCGACTGGGCGATCTCTTTGATGCCATAGGGCTCGAGCACCTTGAGGAACGCGGTGGTCTTGCCGGAGTCGCCCGTGACCTCGATCACGACCGCGTCGGTCGAGACGTCGACGACGCGAGCACGGAAGAGGTTCACGGCTTCGAGCACCTGCGAGCGGGTGGTGTTGTCGACGCGCACCTTGATCAGCAGATGTTCGCGGTGCACCGACTGGTTCGGGTCGAGCTCGACGATCTTGATGACGTTGATGAGCTTGTTGAGTTGCTTGGTGACCTGCTCGAGCGGCAGTTCCTCGACGTCGACGACGACCGTGATGCGACTGAGCCCGTCGATCTCGGAGTGGCCGACGGCGAGGCTCTCGATGTTGAAGCCGCGCCGGGCGAAGAGACCCGCCACCCGGGTGAGCAGGCCCGGCTTGTCCTCCACGAGGAGGGAGAGAACGTGGGTCGACATGTCTTAGTCCTCCTCGGAGAATGCCGGCGAGTGATCACGCGCGTACTGGACGTAGCTGTTCGAGACGCCCTGCGGCACCATTGGCCAGACCATCGCGTCGGCCGACACGACGAAGTCGATGACGACGGGGCGGTCGTTGGTCTCGAGGGCCAGCTTGATCGCGTCGTCGATCTCGTCTTCTTTCGTGACCCGGATGCCGAGTGCACCGTACGCCTCGGCGAGTGCCACGAAGTCGGGGATGCGCACAGTGTCGTGGCCGGTGTTCAGGTCGGTGTTGGAGTACCGGCCGTCGTAGAACAGCGTCTGCCACTGGCGCACCATGCCGAGCGAGGAGTTGTTGATGATCGCGACCTTGATGGGAATGTTGTTCAAGGTGCAGGTCGCGAGCTCCTGATTCGTCATCTGGAAGCATCCGTCGCCGTCGATCGCCCAGACCACCCGGTCGGGCTCAGCCACCTTCGCACCCATCGCGGCTGGAACCGCGTAGCCCATCGTGCCGGCGCCGCCGGAGTTCAGCCAGGAGTTCGGTCGCTCGTACTTGATGAACTGCGCCGCCCACATCTGGTGCTGGCCGACGCCCGCGGCGTAGACCGCCTCGGGCCCGGTGAGCTCGCCGATGCGCTGGATGACCTGCTGGGGCGCGAGCAATCCGTCGGACGGGGTCGAGTACCCGAGCGGAAACTCCGCCCGCAGGCCGTCGAGCGTGGTCCACCATTCTCCGAGGTCGGTGGCGACGCCTCCGGTGATCTCGGCGTAGGCGGTATTGAGGTCGACGAGCACGTCTTTCGCATCGCCCACGATCGGCACGTCGGCGACCCGGATCTTCGAGATCTCGGCAGGATCGATATCGACGTGCACGACCTTCGCGTTGGGCGCGAAGAGCGCGGCCTTGCCCGTGACGCGGTCGTCGAAGCGCGCGCCGAGCGCGATGAGGAGGTCGGCTTCTTGCAGGGCGATCACCGCGGGCACCGTGCCGTGCATGCCGGGCATACCGAGCTGCTGCCGGTGGGAGTCGGGGAAGGCACCCCTCGCCATCAGCGTGGTGACGACCGGGGCGTTCGTCGCCTCGGCGAACGCGAGCAGTTCTGCAGAGGCGCCGGAACGGATGACGCCGCCGCCGACGTAGAGCACCGGTCGCTTCGCCTCGGCGAGCAGTTGGGCTGCCGCGGCGACCTGCTTGCCGTGCGCCTTCATGATCGGGCGATAGCCGGGAAGGTCGAGCTTGGGCGGCCAGCGGAACGGTGCGGTCGCCTGTTGCGCATCCTTCGTGATGTCGACGAGGACCGGGCCGGGCCGGCCTGTCGAGGCGATGTGCGCCGCCGCCGCGATGGTCGCCGGAATCTCGGCGGGGTCCTTCACGAGGAACGAGTGCTTCGTGATGGGCATCGTGATGCCCACGATGTCGGCCTCTTGGAATGCGTCCGTGCCCATGAGGGTCGAGAACACCTGTCCGGTGATCGCGAGCAGCGGCACGGAGTCCATGTGCGCGTCGGCGATGGCGGTGACGAGGTTCGTCGCCCCAGGACCGGACGTCGCGATGGTGACCCCGAGCTTGCCCGACGACGAGGCATAGCCCTCGGCCGCGTGCCCGGCACCCTGTTCGTGGCGCACGAGGATGTGGCGGAGCTTCTTGCTGTCGAGCAATGGGTCGTAGACGGGGAGGATCGCGCCGCCGGGCAGCCCGAACACGTCGGTGATGCCGAGCATCTCGAGCGAGCGCACGACGGCCTGCGCACCGGTGAGCTGTTCGGGGGCGCCGGAGGACGGCACTGCAGCGGGCGATGGCACGGGGGTGGATTCCGTGGTCATTCGGTTCCTGTTCTGGTGGACGGTGTGTGCGGGAAGCGCAGCACTCAGCCTGTCGTGGCGCCTTCGGCGGCGGAACGCACGAGCTTCGAGTACTTCGCGAGGACGCCACGGGTATAGCGCGGGGGAAGCGGAGCCCAGCCTTCACGGCGGGCAGCCAGCTCGGCATCGTCGACAAGTAGGTCGATGGAACGAGCTGCGATATCGACCCGTATGAGATCACCATCGCGCACGAAGGCGATGGGACCTGCGTCCACCGCTTCGGGTGCCAGATGGCCGATGCAGAGGCCGGTTGTGCCGCCGGAGAATCGACCGTCCGTCAAGAGTAGTACATCTTTTCCGAGGCCCGCGCCCTTGATGGCAGCGGTGATGGCGAGCATCTCGCGCATGCCGGGCCCACCCTTGGGTCCTTCGTAGCGGATCACGACGACGTCGCCGTGATTGATCGCACCCTCGGTGAGCGCATCCATCGCATCGCGTTCGCGCTCGAACACGCGCGCCGGTCCCTCGAACGTCGCCGCATCGAAGCCGGCGGTCTTGACGACCGCGCCCTCGGGGGCGAGGGAACCGTGCAGGATCGTGAGACCGCCGGTCTCGTGGATCGGGTTGTCGAGGGTGCGCAGCACCTCGCCGTCGAGCGGCTCGATGTCCATCTCGGCGAGGTTCTCGGCGAGTGTCTTGCCCGTGACGGTGAGCGCGTCGCCGTGCATGAGGCCCGCGTCGAGCAGCGCCTTCATGAGCACGGGGAGCCCGCCGCGGCGGTCGACGTCGTTCATGACGTACTTGCCGAAGGGCTTGAGGTCACCGATGTGCGGCACCTTCGCGCCGATGCGGTTGAAGTCGTCGAGCGTGAGGTCGACCTCTGCCTCGTGCGCGATGGCGAGCAGGTGCAGCACGATGTTGGTCGAGCCGCCGAGGGCCATACCGACGGCGATGGCATTCTCGAACGCCTTCTTGGTGAGGATCTGGCGGGCGGTGATGCCATGCTTCAGCAGGTTGACGACGGCTTCGCCTGAGCGGTGCGCGTAGTAGTCGCGACGGCGGTCGGCGGATGCCGGTGAGGCCGAGCCCGGCAGTGACAGCCCGAGCGCCTCGGCGACCGAGGCCATGGTGTTCGCCGTGTACATGCCGCCGCAGGCGCCCTCGCCCGGGGCGAAGGCGCACTCGATGCGCTTCGCGTCGGCCTCGCTCATCGTGCCGGCCTTGACCGCGCCGACCGCTTCGAACGAGTCGATGATCGTGATGTCTTTCTCGGTGCCGTCTGAGAGACGCACCCAGCCCGGCGCGATGGAGCCGGCGTAGAGGAAGACCGAGGCGAGGTCGAGGCGGGCGGCCGCCATGAGCATTCCGGGGATCGACTTGTCGCAGCCGGCGAGCAGCACCGAGCCGTCGAGGCGCTCGGCCTGCATGACGACCTCGACCGAATCGGCGATGACCTCGCGCGAGACGAGCGAGAAGTGCATGCCTTCGTGGCCCATCGAGATGCCATCGGAGACGGAGACCGTGCCGAACTGCAGCGGGTACCCGCCGCCGCCGTGCACTCCCTCTTTCGCGGCCTGCGCGAGGCGGCCGAGCGAGAGGTTGCAGGGGGTGATCTCGTTCCACGACGACGCGATGCCGATCTGGGGCTTGTCCCAATCGGCATCTCCCATGCCGACCGCGCGGAGCATGCCCCGGCTGGTCATGGCTTCGATGCCGTCGGTGACGGTGCGGCTACGCGGTTTGGGATCGAACTCCGACATGCATCGAGTCTATGGCCAGCGCGAAGGGCCTCCGCGCGCCGTGTCACGGGCGTCGGCGAGGTGCTCGAGCAGGTCGGCGACGTCTTCGGGACTGCGCACGCGATGGGTGGCGAGCGATCTTCCCTGACCCACTTTCACGCCGAGGTCGTCGGATTCGAGAACGGCGAACGCGTCTTCGTCGGTGATGTCGTCGCCGACGTAGACCACGGCGCTGGCGCCCGAGTGCTGACGGAGTCGGGTGAGCGCCTCTCCCTTGTCGCTCGGTCGCACCGAGAATTCCAGCACCCCTTTGCCGCTGCGCACTGTCAGTTCGGGGATCTCCGACTCCACCCGCTCGCGCGCGGCGTGCTGCAGTTCGGCGGCAGTCGCCGGGGCGACCTTGCGGGTGTGCAGTGCGAGGCCGGCCGGCTTCCACTCCACCCAGGCGCCCTCCGCACCTGAAGCGACCTCTTCGAGGACGCGCGTGAGATGCTCGAGCGCCGCGAGTTCGGCATCGCGCAGGTCGATCGTCACTCCACCGGTGTCGAGTTGCAGTTCGACACCGTGCGAGCCGCTGAGCAGGGCGCCCTGCGGCGGATCCGCGACCTCGCGAAGGCTCTCGAGTGCGCGACCCGAGACGATCGCGACCCTGGTGTCGTCGATGGCGGCGAGCCGTTCGATCGCGGCGCGAGCACGATTGGTCGCTCGCGCGTCTTCGGGTCGATCAACGAGCGGGGCGAGCGTGCCGTCGAAGTCGAGCGCGACGAGCAGGCGATCGGTGGTGGCGATGCGCATGATCGCGGCGTCGAGGCTCTCGGGAACACCCGACGCGATGATGCCCGCGCCGGTCAGCGTCTTCAGGAATGTCGCCGACCATTTCGCGACGTCGTTCTCCCGTACGCGCTTGCGGAGTGCCCGCATGCGGCGGGCGCGTTCCTTTCGAGGCATCCGGGCCGCCTCGACCATCGCGTCTTTCAGGCCTTCGATGTCGTGCGGGTTCACGAGCACGGCTTGCCGCAGCTCGTCGGATGCCCCGGTGAACTCGCTCAGCACGAGCACACCGTCATCGTCGAAGCTGCAGGCGACGAACTCTTTCGCGACGAGGTTCATGCCGTCGCGGAGCGCGGTCACGAGCATGACGTCGGCGGCGAGGTAGAGAGCGACCATCTCTTCGCGCGGGTAGCCGTGGTGCAGGTAGGCGATGGCCTGGTGGCCGAGCGTCGAGTAGTCGCCGTTGAGGCGGCCGACCATGAGCTCGATCTCGTCGCGCAACTGCCGGTACGTCTCGACGCGTTCGCGCGACGGGCTCGCGACCTGCACGAGCGTGACGTCTTCGACCGAGAGGCGACCATCGCGCAGGAGCTCGCCGAATGCTTTCAGCCGGTGCCGGATGCCCTTCGTGTAGTCGAGCCGGTCGACACCCAGCATGATCGTCTCGGGGTTGCCGAGGCTCTCGCGGATCTCGTGGGCGCGCGCCTGCACCTCGGGTCGGCGTGCGATCTCTTCGAAGCCGGCCGCATCGATCGAGATCGGGAACTGACGGGCGACGACGTGACGCACATCGCCGTCGGGACCGGGCACGTCGATGACGCTGCCACGGGTGGCGTAGCCGAACAACCGGCGCACCGCACGGGTGAAGTTGCCCGCGTCGGCGGCACGCTGGAAGCCGATGACGTCGGCGCCGAGCAATCCGTCGATGACCTGGCGTCGCCAAGGCAGCTGCGAGTAGATGCCATATGCCGGAAACGGGATGTGATTGAAGAATCCGATGACGAGGTCGGGGCGCTTCTCACGAAGCATCCGCGGCACCAATTGCAGTTGGTAGTCGTGCACCCAGACGACTGCCCCGTCGGATGCCGCGCGCGCGGCGGCCTCGGCGAAGCGACGATTGACCCGCACATAGGCGTCCCACCACTCGCGGTGGAACGATGGCGGTGCGATCACGTCGTGGTACAGCGGCCACAGGGTGTCGTTCGAGAAGCCCTCGTAGTAGTCCTCGAGCTCCGACTCCGAGAGCGGCACCGGGATGATGTTGATGCCGTCGTACTCGAACGGGTCGAACTCTTGATCGGCGACGCCGGCCCAGCCGATCCACGCTCCGTCGGCGGCGCGCATGATCGGTTCGAGCGCGGTGACGAGACCGCCCGGTGAGCTCTTCCACCCGGTCTCACCATCGGGTCCGCGTTCGTAGTCGACCGGCAATCGGTTCGATACGACGATCATGTCGTAGGCGGCGTCGACGTAGAGCTCGTCGCCTGTGAGTTCAGGGGCGTGCATGGCGGGTGTCCCTCCTGGCGCTTCACTCAGGCTAACAGTCGCCCGTCTCGCGCTCAGGCGGCGATCGAGGGCTGGGGCCGGGCGCGGCGGCGCCCGGCCTGCAGATCAGCCGAGCGCGGCGGCCGCGAAGCCGATCGAGCGGATGCCGCGGCGCCGCCCCACCACGATGGCGGTGCCGATCACGCCGACGGCACCGAAGAGCGCGAGCATGCCCGCGGCCATCGCCACCGCTCCCCCGGCTGCACCGGAGACGATGAGCTGCATGCCCTGCACCGCCCAGGTCAGCGGCAGGAACGGGCTGATCGCCTGGAACGGCCCGCTCAACACCTCGATCGGATAGAGGCCGCCGGATGCGGTGAGCTGCAGCGCGACGAGCACGAGGGAGACGAGCAGGCCCGCGCGTCCGAGCCACACCGTGAGGAACGCGTGCAGCGAGGTGAACGCGAGCGCGAGCAGGGCCGCGAACGCGAGGGTCTGCGGCAGCAGACTCCAGGCGACACCCATGGCACCGTGCAGGAGCAGCACGACGGTGACGGCCTGGACGAGCGCGAGGAGCCCGGCGCGAGCGAGCGTGCGCCAGACGAGGCCGCCGGTCGACGCCGTGCTGCGCAGCGCCTCGCGCCCGAACGGGCGGAACACGAGGAACAGCGCCATCGCGCCGAGCCAGAGCCCGACCGGCACGAACAGCATGCCGATCACCTCTCCGATGCCCGCGATCTCGTGGTCGCGGGTGGCGTCGACCGTCACGGGTTCTGCGACGACATCGGCGGTGGTCGCGCTGTCGATGTCGGTAAGGGCCTTCGCGCTCTCGGCACCCGTGGTGAGGCCGGTTGCGAGAGTGTTCGCGCCTCCCGCGAGGTCGGTCGCTCCGGTCGCCGCATCCGCTGCACCGGTCGAGAGTTGCCCGAGGCCGACCGCGAGTTGGTCGACGCCGGTCGCCAGACCGTTCGCCCCGTCGCTGATGCCACTCGAGCCGCCGGAGAGCGCCGCGGCGCCGCCGGAGAGTTGGGAGATGCCGCCCTGAACACCGTCGATGCCGCTGCGGGTTCCGGCTGCGAGCTGCTGACCGGACGTCGCCATGGTCGTCAGACCGCCGAGCGTGCCTTGGATGCGCCCAATGGCTTCGTCGACCCGGGGCTTGAGCTCGGGCTGATCGATCGCCAACTGGGTGAGCTGGGCGATCAGCGGCGTCGTGCCCGTCTCCACCTGGGCGACTCCCGCGGCGATGCCGCCGACGTACTGGTCCCAGCCGGCGGAGAGCCCGTCGAGCTGCGCCGCCTGTCCGTCGAGTTGCGAAAGCCCACTCGCGATGCCGTCGACGCCCTCGGCGTATTGCGCGACGCCGTCGGCGTACGCGTACGCGCCATTCGCGGCATCCGTCGCCCCGGAAGCCGCCGATGCGACGCCGTTCGAGAGCGTGCCGAGCCCGCCGGCGAGGGCGCCTGCCCCCGTCGAGAGCTGGGTCGCGCCATCTGCTGCATCGCCGAGCGAGCCACCCATCTCCGCGAGGTTCGTGTAGAAGCCCTCGAGGTACTGCGCGGTGAGCGCTCGGCCGAACGTCGTCGACATGGCGTCGCCGACCGACTGGGCGACGGATCCGGCGAGGTAGCCGTGCGCATCGTCGGTGCGGATGTCGAGGTTCGCCTTCGTCGGCTTCTGACCCGAGAGGGAGGTCACCGACTCGGAGAAGTCCGCGGGAATCGTCAGCACCGCGTAGGCGTCGCCTGAAGCGAGGAGGTCGGCCGCCTCTTCGTCGTTGGAGATCTTCCACTGGAACCCGGCGGTGTCGGGGTCGGTCAGCTCGGTCACGAGCTGACGCCCGGCGAGCACGGGCTGATCGGTGCCGTCGGGCAGGGTCATCGTGACCATCTCGTCGTTGTTCACGACGACGGCGGGGATCTGCTCGAGGTTGTCGCCGGCACCGCCGAGCGCGCCGGAGACCAGCCCGGAGACGGCGAGCGGCACCGCGATGACCGCGGCCACCAGCACGCCGTAGCGCACCCGGCGCGCCGCGGGCGTCGAGCCGAAGAGTCGGGAGAGTCGAGTACTCATCGGAGTGCCTCCTGGGTCAAGACGGGTTCGAGGGTACGGATGCCGCGTGCGGCGAGTTCCGGCGAGATCGCAGGCGACACGGCCGAAGGGCCGAGACCCACGATCGTCGTGACCTGCGAGGGCACGAGCTCGGCGAGGGCGCGCCACAGCTCACCGCTGGCCGATCCGGGATCGTCGTCGAGGTCGATCACGAGGGCCTTCGGGCGCTCAGCGAGCGCGGCGGCGACCGCCACGAGGGTTCGTGCCTCCACACCGAGCCCGGCGAGCGGGGTGTCGGCGGTGAAGCGCGGACCGTCGAGACCGTGGCCGGCGGCGTCGGCCGCCCTGGCCACCCACGACTGCACGAGGGCGTTCGATGGAGCGAGCCGGTACCAGGGCCGAGTGGCGTCGAGGCGGCGGGCGATGAGTTCGCCGACAGTACCGCCTGGCGAGGCACCCGCTGCAACCTCTGCGATCGCGACGCCGCGCATGACGGTGCCGGCGTCTGAGGGCAGAGGCGAACCGAGCACGGCGAGGCGACCGGCGACGGGGTCGAGACGCCCCGCGAGCGTCGCGGCGACGACGCGCCGATCGACCGTGTCTCCGCGCACGACGAGCACGCCGCCGACGGGAACCTCGATGGAGAGCGGGCCGATGCGCCGTTCGGGCAGGCCGAACACGGCAGCGTCGGCGTTGACCGCGGCGGGCCGTGAGGCGGCCCATGCCTCCTGATCGAGGTGTGCGCGCAGGCCCTCGCCTTCGATGTCGACGTTCGGCAGCGCCTTCGCGAGCCACTTCGGCAACCACCACGCGGCTTTGCCCGCGAGGGCCATCGCGGCGGGCACGAGCGTCATTCGCACGAGGAAGGCGTCGAACGCGACACCGACGGCGAGCGCGAACGCGATGCCCTTGATCACCCCCGAGCCTTCTGGCACGAAGGCGAAGAAGACGAAGAACATGATGAGCGCGGCCGCGGTGACGACCCGGGCGGCGTGCTGGAAGCCGTGCACGACGGCCTTGCGGGCGTCCCGGTTCTTCACGAACGCTTCACGCATGCCCGACACGAGGAACACCTCGTAATCCATCGCGAGGCCGAACAACACGGCCATGAGCAGGATCGGCAGGAAGCTGAGGATCGGACCAGGCTCGACGTGCAGGAGGTCGGCGAACCACCCCCACTGGAAGATCGCCACGGTGACCCCGATGGCACCGAACGCCGAGAGCAGGAATCCGAGGGCGGCCTTGATGGGTACGAACACCGATCGGAACACCATGAGCAGCAGCACGATCGAGAGGCCGACCACGATGAGGGCGAACGGGATGAGCGCGTCGGCGAGCCGGTTCGAGATGTCGATCGCCACGGCCGTATAGCCCGTCACCGCGATGGGGGTGGCGAGGTCGGCGGTGATCGAGGGTTCGAGATCGCGGATGTTCTCGACGAGCACCTTGGTCTCCGGTGCATCCGGAGCACTCTCGGGGATCACCTGGATGATCGCGGTGTCGACTGTCTCGTTGGGCAGGCCGTCGCCGACGTAGGCGACGTCGTCGAGTTCGTCGATGCGCGCGCCGATGGCGTCGAGGTCGCCGAAGATGTCGGTCGTCTGGGTGATGTCGACGGTCACGATGAGCGGCCCGTTGTAGCCCGGGCCGAAGCCGTTCTCGATCATCTCGTAGGCTTCGCGCTGGCTGGATCCCTCGGTTCCCGATCCGTTCGGAAGGTTCAGGTCGAGGCTCGCCGCCGGGATCGCGGCAGCGCCCAGCAGTCCGACCACGAGCACCACGAACACGACGGGCGCCTTCAGCACGAGGTCGACCCAGCGGCGACCCATGGTGCGCTTGCCGCTGTCGTCGTCGGCATTCGCCCGGCGATGTGCGCGGCCGCCGGGCTTCGGGACGAGGCGGCGCCCGAGCACGCCGAGCAGCGCGGGCAGGAGCGTGACGGCGCCCGCGACCGCGATGAGCACGGCGAATGCGGCGCCGACCCCCATCACGCTGAGGAACGGGATGCCGACGACGAGCAGTCCGAGCAGCGCGATGATCACGGTGAGGCCGGCGAACACGACGGCCCCGCCCGCGGTCGCGACCGCCTCGGCGGCACTCTCTTCGGGATCCTCCCCGCGCGCGAGCTGGTTTCGATGGCGCGACAAGATGAACAGCGCGTAGTCGATGCCCACGGCGAGGCCGATCATGACGGCGAGCATCGGCGCCGTCGATGACACCGTCGCGAACGCCGCGACGATCGAGATGCCGCCGAACGCGGCACCGACGCCGACGAGTGCGGTCAGCAGCGGCATGCCGGCTGCGAGCAGCGAGCCGAAGGTGATGATGAGCACCACGGCGGCGAACAGCACGCCGAACACCTCGGTGAGCGTGAGCCCGAAGCTGGTCTCCTGGAAGACGTCGCCGCCGAAGGCGACCGTGAGCCCGGCGTCGCGGCCGAGCTCGCCCGTCGCTGTCACCTCGTCGAGCGATTCCGCCGTGACATCCGTGACCGGTCCGTCGAACTGCAGCTGGATGTAGGCGGTGCGGCCGTCGCCGGAGATCTGGTCGCCCGCATACTCGTCGAACGGACCGAGCACGCTCGCGACCCCGTCGACCTGCTCGATCTCGGCCTCCATCGCCTCGATCGCAGCGCGGAACGAGTCGGACTCGACGGATGCCCCGTCGGGCGCTTCGACGACGGTCTTCGCCGACGCACCCGCCGTCTGCGGGAAGACGGCGGCGAGCTGGTCGATCGCGGTCTGGGACTCGGTGCCGGGAATGGCGAAGGAGTCCTGCAGTTGACCGCCGAGCCCGATGCCCGCGCCGAGGAGCGCGCCGAGGGCGAGCACCCAGGCCGCGATGACGTACCAGGCGCGGCGGAAGGCGAAACGGCCGATGCGGTGCAGGAGGAGTGCCATGGGCGGGCCTATCGGATCGGGCGGCCGTCGGCCGTCAGCAAGAGTTCGGAGAGCACGGTGATGAGGGCATCGCGTACGTCTTCGTCGGCGATCTGCTGGTCTGCATCGAGGAAGGTCGCACCGGCCACGAGCGTGTAGGTGGCCCCGGCGAGCGCGACGCCGAAGCGCATCCGCTCGGCGATCGGGGCGTCGTCGTCGCAGATCGAGTTGGCGAGTCCGCGAATGGCGACGTTGGCGCGTTCGATCACGGGCAGGCCGCGCAGCGACTGCCCCTGGTTGACGAAGGTGTGCACGGCGAGCCGGTTGCCGAGCAGGAAGTCGACGAAGTCCTCGATGAAGGTCGCGTGGGCCGCCGCAGTTCGGCCGCCGGCGACGAAGTCGCGGAGGAGGGTCTCGAGCAGGTCGATGGCCGGGCCGATGGCGGCCTCGAGCAGCGCCTCTTTCGACGTGTAGTGATAGAGGACGCTCGACTTCGAGTACCCGGCATGGTCGGCGATCTGCTGCAGTGAGCTCGCGGCGAAGCCGACGGTGGCGAACTGTTCGAGGGCGACCTGGCGCAGCTCATCGCTGGCGCGCACGCGGGACGGTATGGATGCTTCGGTGGGCATGAACTCACGATATTTGACCGATCGGTCAGCTTCTGCACGATCGGTCAGATTCACGGATGTCTCCCAGCCCGGCGAAACCAGCGGTAGCGTTGCGGCATGCGCAAGTACCTCTTCAGCGGAGCCGTGATAGGCGCCATATTCAGCGGCATCGGCGTGGTGCGGGCGACCGCGTCGGGCCCCCGCGACTGGCGCCTGCTGCTCATGTGGGTGTCGTGGGCGGCGAGCCTCGCGATCGCGATCGGCACGGTCGCCGAAGAGACGAAACAGGGCGAGCTCGGCGAATAGTTTCGTCGCCCGCGCCTTGCGCGGCGTGTCACTCGCGATCCGCAACGCCGTGCCTGAAACTGGGACGAACGACCCGAAACGATCCCACCGAGAGGGGCACGATGTTCCGCCGTTGGCGCCGTGCACGGCTTGCCGCTCAGGCCTCCGCCCATGTTGCCGCCCAGACGCCGCACCCTTCCGCGGCCGATCTTCGTGGTGAGCACATCTTCGAACTCCTGAACACGAAGTTGTCCGAGTTCATCGGTCCGGGCGGCGGGTGGTCGCTCGTGCGCAAGTCCGATGGCGACACCGATCGCATCTTCCACGCGATGCTCACGCACCAGATCGCGGCGGAACTGACCCGCGCCATCCTCGACGAGCGCGATTCCGTCGCCGTCGTCGTGCCTGCCGGCGAAGAGACCCTCGCGCTCGGCTGGGAGCCCGCTCCGCTCATCGTCTGGGCTGAGCCCGTCGAGACGTCGGCACCCTCCGATGAGCTTGTCGCCGAGGCATCCGCCGACTTCGAAACTGCAGACGTCGAAGCCGCCGCCCTGCCGACCATCGGCGCCGCCACGGCACTCGAGGCCCGCGCCGCCTGAGTCGCCTCGGCCTTCGCCGTCCAAGATCGACCCGTGATTCTTGTACGGCTGAGTCGACGAACGTCATCACCTCCCTCGTAACGTGATTCCCGGGCAACCGCCCGCACGTCACGAGAGGGGAACCCGATGACCTCCGCCCACAGCACCACCCCGAGCGACACCGCCACGAACGATGCGGGCGCGCCCGCCCCGCGCCCGCGCCGCAGCACTGCACGCGACCTCGCGCAGATCGCGGTGTTCGCCGCGCTCATCGCCGCCCTCACACTGCCGGGCGCGATCCCCCTCGGCTTCGGTGTGCCGATCACCCTCCAGACCCTCGGCGTAATGCTCGCCGGCGCGATACTCGGCGCCCGCAACGGTACCCTCGCCGTCACCGTCTACGTCGTGCTCGGCCTCGCCGGCCTGCCGATCCTCGCCGGCGGTGCCGCCGGCCTCGGCACCCTCGCCGGCCCGACCGGCGGGTTCCTGATCGGCTTCATCCCCGGCGCGTTCGTCATCGGCTGGCTCGTCGAGCGCTTCGCGCCGAAGCTCCCGTTCTGGTCGCTGCTCGTCGCGAGCCTCGTCGGCGGCGTGCTCGTGGTCTACCTCGTCGGCATCCCGTGGTTCGCGGTCGTCACCGGCATGCCGGTGGGCGGCGCGATCGCGGCGATGTCCCCGTTCCTGATCGGCGACGTCGCGAAGGCCGTGGTCACGGCGATCGTCGCGGCCGGCGTGCACCGCGCCTGGCCCGGCCTGATCACCGCGCGGCGGTGGCCGTGGGCCCGCCGTGTCGCGGCTTCCGACCCCGCGGCATCCGACACCGTGGCATCCGTTGCCGAGGCCGAGGCCGCACCCGAGTCGCCCACCGCATGAGCGAGATCGTCTTCGACCACGTCACGCACCGCTACGACGGCGAGGCGGTGTTGAGCGACGTCTCGCTCCGCGTCACCGAGCGGCGCATCGGCGTGGTCGGGGCGAACGGCTCGGGCAAGTCGACGCTCGCCCGCCTGGTGAACGGACTCGTCACGCCGAGCGCCGGTCGGGTGAGCGTCGACGGACTCGATGTCGCACGCAACGGTCGCGAGGTGCGGCGCAGGGTGGGCTTCGTGTTCACGAACCCCGACAACCAGATCGTCATGCCCACGGTGCGCGAAGACGTCGCGTTCTCACTGCGGCGGCTTCGGTTGAGCGCAGCGGATGCCGCGGCCCGCGTCGACGGTGCGCTCGAACGGTTCGGACTGACCGAGCTCGCCGACCGCCCGGCGCACCGCCTCTCGGGCGGGCAGAAGCAATTGCTCGCCCTCGCCGCAGTGCTCGTGATGCGACCGGCGCTCGTCGTGGCCGACGAGCCGACGACGCTCCTCGATGCACGGAACGCAGCGCTCGTCGAACGTCACTTCGCCGAGCTCGATGAACAGCTCATCGTCGTCACCCACCGCCTCGAGGCGGTCGCCGAGTTCGACCGGGTGCTCGTCATCGAGCACGGCCGCATCGTCGCCGACGACGTGCCTGCGGTCGCCCTCGACGCGTATCGGGCGCTCATCTCATGATCGGCGCGTACTTCGCGGGCGACTCGCTGCTGCATCGCACGCCGGCGGGTGCAAAACTCGTGGGGCTCGCGGCATCCGTCATCGTGGTGGCCCTGCTCCCGGCGTCGTGGATGCTCCTCGCCGCTCTCCTCCTGGTCGTTGCCGGCTTCGCCGTCGCACGCGTCCCGGTGCGGCTCGCCGTGCGCCAGCTCGTGCCAGTGCTCTGGATCCTCGCGATCGCCGCGCCGCTGAACGCGCTCTTCTCCGGCTGGGAGTCGGCGCTCGTCATGTCGATGCGACTCGCGGCGTGCGTCGCCCTTGCGGCGCTCGTGACGCTGACGACGAAGGTCTCGGCGATCCTCGACGCCGTACAGCGTGGGCTCCGCCCCTTCGAGTCGCGCGTCGACGCCGACCGCGTCGGCATCGTGCTCGCGATGACGATCAGGGCGGTGCCGCTCATGGCCGAGATAGTGCGCGCGGTGCTCGAGGCTCGCAAGGCGCGCGGCGCCGAGGGATCGCTCCGCGCCGTTGCGGTGCCGGTCGTCGTACGGGCGCTGCAGACCGCCGATGCGATGGGCGAGGCCCTCGTCGCCCGCGGCTTCGACGACTGACTCTGCGTCGCCTGAAAGTGAAACCATGCGCCGCTTGAAAGTGAAAAAGCCCCGAACCCGGCGAGAGGTTCGAGGCTTGATCGTGCACCCCCTGGGACTTGAACCCAGAACCCACTGATTAAGAGTCAGTTGCTCTGCCGATTGAGCTAGAGGTGCATGCTTTCGCATTCGTAGTTCGGACTTTTCAGTAACTCGAACCGAGGAATCACGTTATCAGGAGAAC
The DNA here is from genome assembly GCF_059445385.1 of Agromyces sp. Y182. Lineage (NCBI taxonomy): Bacteria > Bacillati > Actinomycetota > Actinomycetes > Micrococcales > Microbacteriaceae > Agromyces > Agromyces sp. Y182. The sequence continues at coordinate 936,055 of NZ_JCAIUF010000002.1, forward strand.
CCGCGGTTGCGCCAATCGGGGCCGGAATCGGCGCGCCGCAGTCTCGGCATGGCAAGCCGGTAGCCTGAACGACGTGACAGATGCCGACGCCAACGACCTCACCACCGACCTTGCATTCGCCCTCGAACTCGCCGAACTGGCCGATGCCGTCTCTCTCGCGGGATTCCGCGCGATCGACCTCGACGTGCAGACGAAGCCCGACCGCTCCCCCGTCACCGAGGCCGACCTCGCCGTCGAACGCGCGATTCGCGATCGCATCTCCGAGGCCCGCCCTGGCGATGGCATCCTCGGCGAGGAGTTCGGCACTGAGGGCGAGAGCACCCGGCAGTGGATCATCGACCCGATCGACGGCACCGCCAATTTCCTGCGCGGCGTGCCGGTATGGGGCACGCTCATCGCGCTGGCCGTCGATGGCGTACCGGTCGTCGGCGTCGCCTCCTCGCCCGCCATGGGCCGCCGCTGGTGGGCCGCGACGGGTCTGGGCGCATGGACGACGGGTTCGGCCGCCGAGGCCGGTGCGAGCGAGCACGGCACGGATGCCGCGTCCGGCCCCTTCCCCGGTGCCAGGCGCCTTCGGGTCTCCGGTGTCGAGACGCTCTCCGACGCCGTCTTGAGCTTCCAGAGCATCGCGCAGTGGCGCAACGCGGGCTACCTCGACCGGCTCCTCTCGCTCGCCGAACGCGTCTGGCGCGACCGGGCCTACGGCGACCTCTGGTCGTACATGCTGCTCGCCGAAGGCCTCATCGACATCACAGGAGAGTTCGACGTGAAGCCGTACGACCTCGCCGCGCTCATTCCGATCGTCGAGGAGGCGGGAGGGCGGTTCACCTCGATCACGGGCGAACCCGGACCGTGGCACGGCAGCGCCCTGGCAACCAACGGCGTGCTGCACGACACGGTGCTCGCAGCGATCGACGGACAGGCGTAGCCATGAAACTCTGCATCTTCACCGAGCCGCAGCAGGGCGCGAGCTACGACGACCAGCTCGCGCAAGCCAGTGCGGCCGAGCGACTCGGCTTCGACGGCTGGTTCCGCTCCGACCACTACCTCGCGATGGGCGAGGGCGATCCCCTGCCCGGCCCCACCGACGCCTGGGTCACCCTCGCCGGCCTGGCGCGTGAGACCAGCCGCATCCGGCTCGGCACGCTCGTCTCTTCGGCGACCTTCCGGCATCCGTCGGTGCTGGCGATCCAGGTCGCACAGGTCGACGCCATGTCGGGCGGCCGGGTCGAGCTCGGACTCGGCACGGGATGGTTCGCCGAGGAGCACGAGGCCTACGGCATCCCGTTCCCGCCGAAGCGCTTCGGCATCCTCGAAGAGCAGCTCGAGGTCGTGACGGGACTCTGGTCGACGCCGGTCGGCGAGCACTACGACTTCGCGGGCGAGCACTACCGCCTCGCTCACTCGCCCGCGCTGCCGAAACCCGCCCAGACGCCGCTGCCGATCATCGTCGGCGGCGCCGGGCCGCGGCGCACGCCGGCCATCGCCGCACGCTTCGCGAGCGAGTTCAACATCGGGTTCCGCGACGAGCGCATGATCGCCGAGACGTTCGACGGGGTGCGGCGAGCGTGCGAAGAGATCGGCCGCGACCCGGGTTCGATTCGCACCAGTGTCGCGCTGCCCGCCGTGGTCGCGACATCCGATGCCGAGTACCTGCGCCGCCTCGCCGCCATCGGTGCCGACCCCGACGACTTCGCGGAGGTCAACATCGCGGGCTCCCCGTCCGCGGCCGTGGAGAAATTGCTGCGACTGCGCGACCTCGGCGCCGACCGGGTGTACCTGCAGCTCGTCGACATGCGCGACCTCGAACACCTCGAGCTCATCGCCGCAGAGGTGGCGCCGCACGTGCGCTGAATCGGCAAGCGACGCGTTCCCGAGTCCCGCTATGCTGACAGCGAATCAACCGGATGAGGCGGGGCGCCGGTATCTGATGGCCCTCTCGCGATCATCGAACCCCACCCAACCGAGAGGCTCTACCCCGTGAACTCTGCCACGCGCCGCACGCTGACGCGCGCACTCGTCTCCCTCGCCGCCGTCGCGGTCGCGATCCCGCTGTCCGGATGCAGCATCGTTCGCGACCTCGTCGGCGGCTCTGCACCGCAACCCGAACGCGACGAGACCACGCAAGAGATCGTTGAAGAAGGCGACGCCGACGTCTTCGCCCTTCAGGTCGGCGACTGCATGAACGAAGTGACCGAAGAGCTCGTCTCCGAGGTGCCCGTCGTTCCGTGCGACCAGCCGCACGACGAAGAGGTGTACTTCGACCTCACCCTCGAGGGCGAGGAGTACCCCGGCGACGACGTCGTGGAGACGCAGTCCGACGAGGCCTGCCTCGCGCAGTTCGAGCCCTTCGTCGGCCTCGGCTACGACACCTCGACGCTCGACATGTACGCGTACCGCCCGTCGCAAGAGAGCTGGGAGAGCCTCGACGACCGCGTCGTCTCGTGCGTGATCTACGACCCGGCCGGCCAGGTCACGGGAACCCTCGCGGGCACCGCACGCTGATCAGCTGAGCCACGGATGCCGCGTGGTGCGCCTTCGGGTGCGCCACGCGGCATTTCTCATGCCTGCCGGGTCTCATGCCGGCCGGGGCTTGCGGCGGCTCCACGCGACGCCGGCGAGGCACAGCACGCCGCCGATCATCCCGAGCAGGGTCGGCAGCTCACCGAGCAGCAGCCACGAGAGCACGACGACGATCGCGGGCACGGCAAGGGTGGCCGAGGCGGTCGCACCGGCGGAGCTGCGCTTGAGCACGTACGCCCAGAGCAGGAACGCGACGGCTGTCGGGAAGACCCCGAGGTACACGACCGCCAGCACGGCCGGCGTCGGCGCGTCGGAGAGCTCGCCGATGGTCTGCGGGAGGAATGGCAGCAGCGCCACGGCGCCGACCACGCAACCGATCCAGGTCGCGCTCAGCGCGTCGGCCTCTCGCAGGGCGACCTTCTGCACGAGTACCCCGGCGGCATAGAGCACTGCGGCGAGGATACCGAGCACGATGCCGAGCGGATCGCTGTGCGCACCGATGCCGCCCGTCGCGATGATCACGACACCGGTGAACGCGATGCCGATTCCGATCATGAGCGGGCGCGGGAACCCCTCCTTCAGCAGTGCGCCGGCGGCGAGCGCCACGAGGAGCGGCGCGATGTTCACGAGCATCGCGGCGGTGCCCGCGTCGAGGTGGCGCTCGGCGAGATTGAGCACGAGGGTGTAGCCCGCGAACCAGAGCAGACCGTAGACCGCGATGAGCACCAGTGCGCGGGGGCGAGGCAGCGGCGGGCGGCGCCAGATGGCGATCGCGACGAGCACGGTGGCACCGACGAGCTGTCGGCCGAGCGCGAGCGGTCCGGGCGAGATCGCATCCCCGACCCCTCGGATGGCGATGAATGCCGAGGCCCAGAGCACCAGCACGATGAGCATCGCGGTCAGCACCTTCCAGCCGATCGTGGCTGGTGGCACCGGTGATTGCGGCGCGTCGGGCGCGGTCGCTGAGGGGAGTCGCATCCGTCCAGCCTGACGTGCGAATCACCTCAGTACAAGCGAACGATTCTTCCTATTCGTTCAGTGACACTGTACGATCGCGGCATGGTAGACCCACATCGACTCCGCGTGTTCCGGGCAGTCGTGCAGACCGGCTCGATCAATCAGGCTGCGACGCGACTCGGTTACACCCCTTCGGCGGTCAGCCAGCACGTGAGCACGCTGCAGCGCGAGACCGGGCTGACGCTCATCGAGAAGCGCGGGCGCGGCATCGTGCCGACGTCGGCCGGCATCGCCGTCGCCGACCGTGCCGCTCGAGTGCTCGACCAACTCGCCGATTTCGACTCCATGGCCGACGATCTGCGCTCCGGCCGCAGCGGAACGCTGCGCATCAGTTGCTTCATGTCGTCGAACCGCGCCTGGATGCCGGCGATCGCCGCCACACTCTTGAGCGAATTCCCGACACTGCGGCTCGAGCTCAGCCTCGTCGAACTGCGCGGACAACACGCCGGTGAGCCCGACATCGAGTTGTACGTCGCCGAATCGGTTCGCGGCGACCGCGACCCGGCGGTCGCAGATGGCACAGCAGACGGCTACGAGATCGAAGAGCTTCGCACCGAGGGCTACGTCGTCGTCGTGCCGAACGGGCATCCGCTCACGAAGCAGCACTCGGCGACGCTGCGCGAGCTCGCCGACGAACCTTGGATCGACAATGACCACGCTCACGGACCATGCCGTGAGATCGCGCTGTCGGCCTGCGCCGCCCGCGGGTTCGCACCGCAGTTCCGCATCCAGGCCCCCGACTATGCGACCGCCTTCGACTACGTCGCCCACAACGTCGGCGTCACCGTGCTGCCTCGCCTCGGCGTGCTCGACCTACCCGACGGCGTCACCGTGCTGCCAGTCGACGATGTCGACGTGCAGCGGCGCATCATGTTGCGAGTGAAGCGCTCGATGCGAACGCACCCCGCGGTTCTGCGCATCACGGCGCTGCTGCGCGAGGCAGCACGCACCTGAGACACGGATGCATGATGCAGCGCTGAACTGCTCCGACAATGTGCGACAACGGCCGATGGTGGAGATGGGGGGAATTGAACCCCCGTCCATCGCTGTGATTCCACGCCTTCTCCGGGCGCAGCCTGTGCAAGCGTTCTGCTCGGCCCCGACCTTTGCCACAGGCGCCTAGGTCGACGAGCCCAGCCTGAGTAAAGTCCCGCGTGTCGCTCAGGCGACCACACGCAGCAAGTTCCCTTGATGACGCCAGCTACCGGGGCGGGAACAGACCCGCGGGCTGACGGACTATCGAGCTCGCTTAAGCAGCGAGGGCGAAGTCAGTGCGCTTTGAATTGGCACTTATTGTTTTCCAGAGATCGTTTACGAGATAACCCTGGATCCTCGGCCCGCTTCTCGTGGGTTCGCAGACGATGTCGAAACCGATCATCCCCATGAATCGCCGTGACTGCTCGCTCAGTCGGAACTGAGACTGCAGTCTGGCGGGCCGTTGTCGCACACTGTGGAATTTTCAATGGGCAGAGCCCAACCCGGGCGCCGATCTTTGAATCGGTGAGTGCCCGGCCTTACAGTCTAGAACAGGCGCGGCCGCTCCGCCATTCCCGAGCGGATGATTCTGGAGGTCCATGTGGCTACCGTCATCGCCGTGCGCGGCAACGCCGAAGAGCGCGTCGCACCCGAGCTCGGCGCGGTGTCGCTGACGGTCGGCGCGTCGGGCGCCGAGCGCGACTCCACATTGGCGCGCACCGCCGAGGCACGCGAAGCACTCATCGCCGCGGTGCGCGGGCTCGAGGCATCCGGCGCCCTCGACACGTGGTCGGCGGGGCAACTGCGGATCTCGTCACACCGTCCGTGGAACAGTGAGGGCAAGCAACTGCCGGTCGTGCATCAGGCGAGCGCCGAGGTCGAGGTCGTCTTCACCGATCTCGACAAGCTCGGCGAATGGGTCAGCGCCGTCTCCGTCAACGGCCGGGTCTCCGTTGGCGGTATCGAGTGGCGACTGACGGATGCCACCCGCAAGCGCACCCAGGAGCTCGCACAGCGCGGCGCCGTCGCCGACGCCGTCGCGAAAGCGACCGTCTATGCCGCTGCGCTCGGACTCGGCGTTCCCGCACCCGTCGAACTCGCCGACACGGGCTTGCTCACCGCACAGCCGGTCGTGCCTGCTGCAGGCGCTGAGCGGATGTACGTGATGCACGATGCAACGGTCGACTCGTCGGGCGGCGGCCCATCGCAGTTCACGCCGGCGCAACTCGTGATCGCGGCATCCGTCGACGCCAGGTTCGCGGCCGCGCCCGCCTGAGGCGAGCCGGATCGGCTGACGTCGAGAAGCCCGCCGAGCTCAGCTCGGGTCGATCAGCAGCGTCTCGAGCGCGGAGAGTTCGGAAAGCGCCAGCCCGGCGGCGAGCAGGTACTCGCGCACGGAGCCGTGTTCACGTTCGATGGTCTCGATGACGCCGTCGATCGCGTCACGCGGGCTGCCGCCCATGAGCGTGCGCAGCTCGGGGCTGTCGGGCACGCCGTAACGCACGACGAGGCCCACCATCTCTTCGAGCCACTCCCCCGCGAGGTTCGCCTCGGTCGAGGCGTAATCGGCGACGACGGACTCACGATCGACACCGACCGCGAGCAGCGCGAGGGCGATGACGACGCCGGTGCGGTCTTTGCCCGCCGTGCAGTGCACCACCACGGCGCGGTCACCGGCCGTCGAGATCTCGCGCAGTGCGGCGACGACGACCGACGCGTGCTGGGTGACGATGCGCTCGTACAGTGCGTCGAGCGAGATGCCCGCGGCACCCTGTGACGCACCGGACCCCTCGAACACCGGCAGCCGCAGCACCTCGACGTCGAGGTCGCCCAGATCGTCGGGCATGACCCGGGACTCGTTCTCGTCGCGCAGGTCGATGACGATACCGACCCCGAGGTCGCGGAACTTCGCTTGCCCTGCCTCCCCCAATCTGTGCAGGCCGTCGGAGCGGTAGAGCACGCCCGCGCGTACCGTTCCGGTCAGTGCCGGCAGCCCGCCGACGTCACGGAAGTTGTACGTTCCGGGCACAGGGATGCGGGTCGAGGTCTCCATCGCGACGAGCCTACATCGCACGTCGCTTCGACAGGCTCAGGGAACGATCAGTCGCCGAGGTTGCGCCGGCTCGCCATGGCCCGGTCGGCCTCGCGCTTGTCTTGACGCTCGCGCAGTGCCTGCCGCTTGTCGAACTCCCGCTTGCCCTTCGCAACCGCGATCTCGACTTTCGCGCGACCGTTCGAGAAGTAGATCCGCAACGGCACCAGCGTGTAGCCGCCTTGGCTCGTGCGGTGGCTGATCTTCACGATCTCCTGCTTGTGCAGCAGCAGCTTGCGCTTGCGCCGCGGAGCGTGGTTGTTCCAGGTGCCCTCGGTGTACTCGGGAATGTGCACCGCGTCGAGCCACATCTCGCCGCCTTCGAGGAACGCGTAGCCGTCGACGAGCGACGCCCGACCCTCGCGCAGCGACTTCACCTCGGTGCCGGTCAGCACGATGCCGGCCTCGTAGGTGTCCTCGATCGTATAGTCGTGGCGCGCCTTGCGGTTGGTCGCCACGACCTTCTGACCGGTCTCCCTGGGCACGAGCGGCTCCTTGCCTCGAAACGGATGCCCCGGGGCATCCGGAGCAGCCGTTCAGTCTAACGGATGCCGCGGCATCCGTTTCGCCGGACTCGGAAGCTGCGAACTCAGTAGCTGCGAACTAGACCTTCAGATACCTCGTGATCGCGATGCCAGCCGACGCGGCCGCGAGCAGCACCCCCACGAGGATGAGCAACGGCACCACGATGAGCGCATCGCCGAGGTCGACGAAGGTGAACGACAGGTTGTCGGCGAGGTAGCCCTGCACGAAGAAGTACACGATCGCGACCACCGCCCCACCCGCGAGCACGGAGCCGATGAGCCCCGCGAACACGCCCTCGAGTATGAACGGGGTCTGGATGAACCGATTCGACGCACCCACCAGCCTCATGATGCCGAGCTCTCGCCGGCGCGAGAACGCCGAGAGCCGGATGGTCGTGGCGATGAGCAGGGCCGCAGCGACGAGCATGATCGCCGCGATCGCGATCGCCGTGTAGCTCGCGGCGTTCAAGACGTCGAAGATCTGATCGAGATACCGGCGCTGGTCGACCACCCCCTCGACGCCGGCCATGCCCGCAAGACTCTCGACGAGCACGGCAGCCTGCGATGGATCGACGAGGTTCACCCAGAACGTCTCGTTCAGCACCTCGGGCGTCACGTAGTCGGCCGCCGGGGTGCCCTTGAACTGCTCCTGGAAGTTCTCGAAGGCCTGCTCGTGATCTTCGAAGTAGAACTCGTCGATGAAAGGCATCAGCGTGTCGGAACCCAGTTGCTCCTCGATCGCGGCCTTCTGCTCTTCAGTCGCTTCGCCGTCGGTGCAGCCGGCTGTGGTCGACACGCCCGTGCAGAGGTACACGGCGACCTGGGCTCGGTCGTACCAGTAGTTCTTCATCTGGCCGATCTGCAGCTGCAGCAGCGCCGCGGTGCCGACGAAGGTCAGCGAGATGAACGTCACGAGCACGACGGAGACCACCATCGAGGCGTTCCGGCGAAGGCCGTTCGCCGCCTCGGAGAGCACGAGACCGATCCTCATTTCGTCGGCCCCACTTCCTGGTCGTCGTCGCCTTCCCGGGGGCCTCCCGGGGCGCGCAGTCCCAGCCGCTCAGCGAGAGTCAGATGTTCGGATGCCGCGCTTCCGGCCCTCTTCGCCTTCGCTGCGTCACTCGAGCCGGCCCCCTCGCCGGCCACGGGCACGGCGGCAGTCGCTGCGGCGGTGATCGCCGCCGCGGCATCCGTCACCTCGTCGCGCTCTTCGGGCTCGACGTAGAGCGGCTGCGCTTCGCGCATCACCTCGGTCGTGACTTTCGGTGCTGCACTCGTGATCGGCTCGCCGGTCGGCTGGGCAACGGGACCGGTGCCGTCGCCGGCATCCGCGCCGGACTCGCGGAGCGACGCTCCGTAGCCGGCGCTGCGCTCGTCGCGCACGATGTCGCCGGCGGAGAGCTCGATCACCCGGCGCTGCATCTGGTCGACGATGCCGGCCTCATGCGTGGCCATGACGACGGTCGTGCCACTCGAGTTGATGCGTTCGAGCAAAGTCATGATGCCGGCGCTCGTCACGGGGTCGAGGTTTCCGGTCGGCTCGTCGGCCAACAGGATCTGCGGGTTGTTCACGATGGCGCGAGCGATGGCGACCCGCTGCTGCTCACCGCCGGAGAGCTCGTGGGGCATGCGCTTGCCCTTGCCGTCGAGGCCGACGAGCTTCAGCGTCTCGGGCACGGCCGACTGCACGAAGCCGCGCGACTTGCCGATGACCCGAAGGGTGAACGCGACGTTCTCGTAGACCGACTTGTTCGGCAACAGCCGGAAGTCCTGGAAGACGACGCCGAGATCACGCCGGAAGTAGGGCACCTTGCGGCTCGAGATCGAGCCCAGGTCTTGCCCGAGCACATGGATCGCGCCCTTCGAGGGCTTCTCCTCTTTCAGGATCAGCCGGAGGAAACTCGACTTGCCGGAGCCCGAGGCGCCGACGAGGAAGACGAACTCACCGCGGAGGATCTCAACCCCGATGTCGTTCAGGGCGGGCCTCGCCTGGCCGGAGTAGGTCTTGGTGACGGAATCGAAGCGGATCATCGCCATCGAGCCTAAGCAGGGACGGGGTGAATCGGCGCAACGACTCGCACGTTCAGCGGGTGTTTACTCGGCGGGGCGCTTGCGCCACTTGATACCGGCCGCGATGAAGCCGTCGAGGTCGCCGTCGAAGACGTGGCTCGGGTTGCCGACCTCGTAGTCGGTGCGCAGGTCTTTGACCATCTGGTACGGCGCGAGCACGTACGAACGCATCTGGTCGCCCCAGCTCGCGGTGATGTTGCCCGCAAGTTCTTTCTTCTGCGCGGCCTCCTGCTCTTTCTGCAGCAGGAGCAGTCGCGACTGCAGCACCCGCATGGCGGCGGCGCGGTTCTGGATCTGCGACTTCTCGTTCTGCATCGACACGACCGTGCCGGTCGGCAGGTGGGTGATGCGCACCGCGGAGTCGGTCGTGTTGACCGACTGGCCACCAGGCCCGCTCGAGCGGAACACGTCGACGCGGATGTCGTTCTCGGGGATCTCGACCGCCTGCGCCTCTTCCATGAGCGGGATGACCTCGACGGCGGCGAATGACGTCTGGCGTTTGCCTGCTGCACCGAACGGGCTCATGCGCACGAGGCGGTGGGTGCCGGCCTCGACACTCAGGGTGCCGAACGCGTAGGGCGCGTCGATCTCGAAGGTCGCCGACTTGATGCCGGCCTCTTCTGCGTAGCTCGTGTCCATCACGGTGGCCTTGTAGCCGTGCTGCTCGGCCCAGCGCAGGTACATGCGCATGAGCATCTCGGCGAAGTCGGCGGCATCGACGCCGCCGGCGCCGGCACGGATGGTGATGACCGCGGGGCGGTCGTCCCACTCGCCGTCGAGCAGAGTCTGCACCTCGAGGTCGCCGATGGCCTTCTGCAGCGACTCGAGTTCGGCGCGCGCCTCTGCAGCGCTCTCTTCGTCGCCCATCTCGTTGGCCAACTCGACGAGCACCTCGAGGTCGTCGAGCCGTGAATCGATGCTCTTCACCCGGGCGAGCTCGGTCTGACGGTGGCTGAGCTCACTCGTCACCTTCTGGGCGTTCTCGGTGTCGTCCCAGAGATCGGGAGCGCCGGCCTGCTCAGAGAGCCGCTCGATCTCCGACTCGAGGCCGTCGACGTCGACGACGGAACGGATGTCGCGGAAGGTGGATCGCAGCGCGGCGATCTCCTGTGTGAGGTCAAGATCCAACATGGCCTCCCAGCCTACGCGAGTCGCCCTTCCCGCGACTGACGCGGCATCCGCCCCCTCCCCGAAGGCGACGGCACCGGGCGGTGGCGGCACGGGTGTAGCGTCGAATCGATGACCGATTCCACGCCCCGATTCTCGTGGCGCTCGATCATCCTCCCGGTTTACCTGCCGACGCTCGTCTTCTCGCTCGGCGAGGGCGCGATGATCCCGATCATCCCGCTCGTGGCGACCGAACGTGGCGCGACCCTCGCGCTCGCGGGCCTCATCGCGGCGATGCTCATGGTCGGCGAGCTGGCCGGCGATCTGCCCGCCGGCTGGCTCGTGGCGCGCATCGGCGAGCGCAACGCGATGATCGGTGCGGCGCTGCTGGCCGTCATCGGGGTGCTCATCGCGCTCGTCTCCCCGACCGTCGCGGCGCTCGGCATCGGCGTGTTCCTGCTGGGGCTTGCGACCTCGGTGTTCGGGCTCGCCCGACATGCGTTCCTCACGAGCTACGTGCCGGTGCGCATCCGCGCGCGTGCGCTCTCGACGCTCGGCGGAGTGTTCCGCGCAGGCTGGGCGGTCGGCCCGTTCGTCGCGGCGGCCATCATCGCGGCGACGGGCTCGAGCGAGACCGTCTTCTGGGTGCTCGTCGCCGCATGTTTCGCGGTGATCGGTGTGCTCGTGCTGCTGCCCGACCCGGAGCGGGTCTTCGGTGCGGCGAGGCTCGCACGTGCGGCATCCGCTGACGTGCTCGAGACCGCGACGGATGCCGCGGGCCGGCCGCGCACGGCCGGTGAGGCCGAGGCTGCGGCAGAGTCTTCGCCGAGCGTGTTCCGCGCGATCCGCGAGAACCGAGGCGTGCTCGCGCGCATCGGCACGGGCGTGGGCCTGCTCTCCGCGATCCGCGCGAGCCGCACGGTGGTGCTCCCCTTGTGGTCGGTCTCGATCGGCATGCCGGCCGAGCAGGCCGCGCTCGTGATCGGCATCTCGGGCACCATCGACTTCGCATTGTTCTACGTGAGCGGCCAGATCATGGACCGTTTCGGCCGGCTCTGGAGCGCGATCCCCGGCCTGCTCGGCATGGCCGTCGGCCACATCGCGCTCGCGTTCACGCACGACCTGCCCGACAACGTCCTGTGGTTCGCGATCATCGCCGCCTGGCTCGGCCTCGCGAACGGGGTCACGAGCGGCATCATCATGACGCTCGGCGCCGACCTCGCGCCGAAGCAGAACCCGGCGCCGTTCCTCGGCGCGTTCCGAATGATCGGCGACACCGGCGGGGCCGGGGCTCCGCTCATGATCGCGGCAGTGACCTCTCTCGGCTCGATCATGGCCGCGAACGTCGTGGTCGGGGCGCTCGGCCTCGTCGGCGCCGCGCTGCTCTGGCGCTGGATTCCCCGGTACGTGCCCCACCGGCGACGGCGCTGACGCAGCGTTCGAGCTGGTTTCAGCCCGTCGTCGTGAGTGACAGCACGACGAGAATGACCTGCGAGACGAACACGAAGCCTCCGACGGCGACGGCGCCGATCCAGAGCCATCCGGCGACGAGTGTCGGATCGCTCTTCACCTCACGCCGCGCACGCAGCCCGAGCACGACGGCGAGCCCCGACAGCGGCAGCGAGGCGATCGCGGGCGTGAAGAGCGCGGCCACGACGATCGCGACGGCGGCGATCGCCGTCCACGCGTAGCGTCGCCCGTCAGCTCGCGCTGTCGGGCCCCGATCCGAATTGCCGTCGCTCATGGCTCAGCGTCCGTTGACCTTCTCGATCTGCATCACGAGGATGACCCGGTCGGCCTTGTCGGCGGGTGCCTGCTGCTCGGCGTTGCCGTAACGCTGGCCGAGGTGAACGTAGAACGCGCCTTCCGGGTCGGGGATGACCTCGGCGAGGGTGCCGCGCAGCTCGACGTACTTCTGCGGATTCTCGGGGTCGGTCATCTCGAGGGTCATGCGGGGGTTCGCCTGCAGGTTGCGGAACTTCGCGCGCTTCGTCGTGTGCGTGAACCGGATCGTCTGCGTTTCGGCGTCGAACTCGAACCACATGGGGTTGATCTGCACTTCGCCATTGGGGCGCACGGTGCCGAGGTGGGCGAACACCGGCGCGGTGAGGATGCGAGTGAAGTGGTCTGAGATCTCAAGGGTCATGTTCCCAGTCAATCGCACGGTGAGCCGTCAATGGAACGAGCCGTGAGTTGAATGCTCCGTCAATGGAACACGGAACGTGCCGTCGCCGTCACTTCGATCGGCACCGACAGCGGCACCAGTTCTGTGTGGATGGGCGCGTACCAGACGGCCCGCATCGTGATCGTCGCGCTCTGCCCGTCGTCGGATGCCGCGCGCACGAGTTCGACGTCGTGCAAGCCGTGCACCGCGTCGGCGAGGTAGCCGTCGGCGACCTGCTGCACCTCGACATCGTCGAGGCTGAGCGAGAGGTGGTCGCCCTCGACGTGCACGGTGTCGAGGCTCCACGCCTCGGCTGCGGAGAGCGCCGCACCGTCGGCGAGGGTGAACAGGCGTTTTCGCTCGAGGTAGAGCGAGGTCGCCGAGACGACGACGAGCACGAGCGAGAGGCCGAGGAAGCAGTAGAAGATCGTGAGCAGCAGGGTCGATCCCTGTTCGCCCCGATCGAGACGCGCCCGCACCCACCGCATCATGGGCCGGTACCGCCTGTCGTCGTGGCCGCCGCGAAGCGCGACACGGTCTGAGTTGCGCTCGCCTCGAGGGGCACGCTCGTCGCTCGGTCGAGCGACAGGAACGCGGGCACGAGCGGCAGCGCGACGGTGGCCGTGACGGAGACCCGGACTCGCTCGCCCGGGGCGAGGCAATCGCCCGAGGGCGAACATGAGACGGTGACGGATGCCGCGTCGGCATCGACCCCGTAGTCGTCGAGCGTCACCCGCACGGCGCGTTCCACCGCGGCATCCGCTGCCCCTGCATCGATCGCTTGCACGGCGACGCGCGCCGCCTGCCTCGCCGCGCCCTCGACAGCGAGCGCACCGCCCTGAATCGCCGCGACGGCGAGCACGAGGTAGACGAGCGGCACGAGCAGGATGATGCCGACCGTGAGGAACTCGAGCGACGCCGAACCAGACTCATTCGAGAACTTCGAGCGCAGCATGCCCCGTCACCTCCAGCGCTCGGTCGACGCCGAGTAGTCCCACGACGGGCAGCGGGGCGCGCACCGTCACCGACACGATGGCAACGCCGCCGGCGGTCGTGATGCCCGCCTCGATGTCGTTCGCGTAGTCGGTCGAGACGGCCGCACCGATCAGTTCGCGCGTGCGGGCGATGCCGGCACCCTCGCTCGACCCGGCGAGCGCGGCATATCTGGCTCCCTCGGCGGCGGCGTCGAGCACGGTGTTCCGCACGTGCAGGGCCAGCGCCAGCTGCACCACGGCGAGCGCGAGCACCGTGAGCAGAATGCCCACGAGCGTGAACTCGGCGACGGCTGAGCCACGCTCCTGCCTCGCGAGTCGCCGCGCGAACCTCCGGAGCCGGGCGGGAAGCGCCCGGTTGATCAGACGCCGAGCACCCGGCTGATCGCCTGGTCGAAGACGCCCGACAGCGCCGGCCCGGCGAGCCCCCAGATGACGATGACCAGCCCGGCCGTCATGAGCGTGATGAGCACCCAGCCGGGCACGTCGCCGCGTTCGTCGCGGATCCGTTGCTCGATCCACCTGCGCATGGGGTTTCCTTTCGTCGGTGCACCTGACTTCTGCGCACGGGGTTGAACGGTCGTCGTCATCGATGCTGCGGTTCATCAGAATCCCGTCTGCAGCACGAGGTAGCCCGGGAACAGCGCGTACGCGACTGTGACGGGCAGAATCAAGAAGATCAGGGGCACGAGCATCGCGACCTCTTTACGCCCCGCGAGCTCGATGATCGTGCGTTTGGCTTCCTCACGGGCATCGCCGGCTTGCGATCGGAGCACGGCCGCGAGCGGGGCGCCTCGATCGAGCGCACCGAGCACCTGGTCGAGGGCGCGTGAGAGCGCCGGATGCTCCAGGTCGTCACGAAGTTGCGTCAGCGCCTGGCCGAGCGGCACCCCGGTGCCGACGGATGCCACGACTCCGGCGAACTCTCGTGGCAGTTCACCCGACCGAGAGCCGACGCTCGCGAGACGACGGATCGCATCGAGCATGCCTTCGCCCGCGGTGAGGCTGAGGGTCAGGAACTCGAGCACCGTCGGCAGCTCGGCCGAGATTCGGGCGAGGCGCCGGCGGGCGGCGCGCTGCAGCACCCAGTCGCGTGCGATCGCACCGAGCGCCGCCGCGAGGAACGGCATGGCGATGCGAACGACCGCGGGAAGCGATCCGAACGCCGGCGAGAGGAGGGCGAGCGCGGAGGCCAGGGCGAATGCGCCGGCACTCCACGCCAGTTGCTCGCCCCGGAACCGCTCGACCGTCGCCGTCGACCCCGCCTGCCGGAGGCGTCGCGCGATCGTGTCGGCTCCGCCGAGCCACTCCGAGACGAGAGTGCGCAGCGCGCGAGCGGCGGGGCTTATGAGGAACCCCAGCACCGGCGTCGGGTCGGCCGGCCGTCTCGCGAGCAATGCCCGCGCCTCGGCCGAGATGTCGGCGACATACGGAGCGACACGATCGACCAGCTTCGGGCGGCCGACACGCGGCACCGCCGAGACGACGAGCCAGAGCCCGAGGCCGAGCACTGCGCCGAAGACGAGCGCGAGCGCAGAGGCGCCGTTCAGTGGAACCATCTGCGCTCCTCTGGCAGTCGGCCGAGGGCGACCATCGCTTGGTAGGCCACGATGGTCACGACCACTCCGGCGATGATCAGGGCGGTGCCCGCGGCGGAGTCGTAGGCGACGATCGTCTCGGGTCGCGAGGCGAGCACCAGGAGCAGCAACCACGGCGCTGCGACGCCGAGGCGGGCCGCGTTGCGGATCCAGGACTGCCTGGCGACGACCTCGCCGCGAAGCGCCGCGTCTTCGCGGAGGTACCCTGCGAGTCCGCGGAGCACGGCCGTCACGTCACTGCCGCCGACCTCACGGGCCATCCGGAGGGTTTCGAAGATGCGGTCGGCGACGGGGTCGGCCAGCGAAGCCTTCAGGCGGTCGAGGCACGCTCCGAAGTTGCCCGTACGTCGGTATTCGTCATCGAAGGCCGCGAACGCCGCACGGGTGGGTGCCGGGCCGAGGTCGGCGAGTGCCCCAAGACTGTCGGGCAACGACATGCCGGCTCGCACCGACGCCACGAGGTGGTCGACGACATCGGGCCACACCGCGCGATTGGTCGCCCGCCGGCGTGCGGCTCGTGCGCGCACGAGCAGCGGGACGATGGCCGCGCCCAGCAGCGTCGCGACCATAGTGAGCACGGGCACCATGAAGACCGCCTGCGCGATCGCGCCGCCTACGACTGCGAGCACGGCAGCGACGACCACGATGACGGCGACCGGCACGCCGCCGAGCCCGGCGAGGGCGAGCTCGTCGCGGATCCTCCCGCCGTCGCCGAGGCCCTTCGTTCGCGCGACCTTGGCCGGCCACATGAGCGGAGAGAAGGCCAACAACACGCCGAGACCCAACAGCGCCCCGAGCACGAGGCTCATCGGCGGGCCGCCGCGAGCACGATGTCGGGGTCGAGCCCGACGGCATGATACTTCTCGAGTCGCGCCGGCGTCGCACCCGTGGCGATGAGTTCACCGTCGCGCGAGACGAACACAGCATCGGCGTCGACGGATGCCCCGGTGCATCCGCCGGTCGGCGCGATGATCTCGGAGACCCGACGGTGACCGTCTCGGTCGATCGCGAGGTGCACGACGAGGTCGATGCAGCTGGCAACGGTCGGCACGACGAACGAGGAGTCGATGTTGCGGCCGGCGAGGAGCGGCAGCGTGCAGAGCTTCGCGAGCGCGTCGCGCGCGGAGTTGGCGTGGATGGTGCACATGCCCGGCAGGCCCGAGTTCAGCGCGATGAGCAGGTCGAGACTCTCGGCCTCGCGCACTTCGCCGACGATGAGCCGATCGGGCCGCATGCGCAGCGCTTCTTTGATGAGCCGGCGCAGCGTGATCTCGCCGGTGCCCTCGAGGCTCGGTTGACGGCACTGCAACGCCACGAGGTCGCGCACGTCGAGATCGAGCTCGAACGTCTCTTCAACGGTGACGACCCGGTCGCTCGCGCGCGCTCCGGACATGAGGGCGTTGAGCATGGTGGTCTTGCCCGTGTGCGTCGCACCCGACACGAGCATGTTCGCACCGGCGAGCACGCTCATACGGAGGAACTCGGAGGCGTGCGGCGTGACGGAACCGAGCTCGATGAGCTGTGCGAGCGAGCGGATGCGGCGCTGGAACTTGCGGATGTTGACGGCCCAGTGCGCCCTCGCGACATCGGGGATGGCGACGTGCAGCCGCGAGCCGTCGGGCAGCGAGGCATCGACGAAGGGCGACGAGAGGTCGACGCGGCGACCCGAGTGCTGCAGCATCCGTTCGACGAGCTCTCGCACCTCGCGATCGGAGAGCACGACGGTCGTCAGCTCTGACACGCCGTGGCGGGCGATGAACACCTTGGTGGGCGCGTTGATCCAGATCTCTTCGACCTCGGGATCGTCGAAGTAGGGCTGCAACTGCCCGTAGCCGGTGATCGAGGCGACCACGTCGCGAGCCGTGCCGTGCTCGTCGCCCAGCTGGGCATGCGCGCCGGCGAGCGCACGCTCGCTGTACCGCCGCACCTCTTCATGCGCGTAGCGCGCCGCGGCGGACTCGTCACGCGTGAGATCGACCCCGTCACGGAGCACCCGTGTGCGCACCCGGTCGGCGATGGTGCGCACGGCGTCGGTCATGGCATCCATCATGCGGTGTGTCGGATGCCTCGCCCCGAAGTTATCCACAGGCGCACCGCGATGGGGCGATCATCGCCTCGCGCCCGCTCGAGGCGATGCCGTGGTTCCCGGGCACGACATGGGTGGGGCAGATCATGCCGCTCGGCGCAGCCTCGAGAGAAGCACGGCACTGTGGTCGCTCCGAGGGCGGCGCCGGCGAAACGCCTAGACTGATCGGGCACTCGCGGGAGTGGTGAAATCGGTAGACACGCAGGATTTAGGTTCCTGTGCCTTCGGGCGTGTGGGTTCGAGTCCCACCTTCCGCACGAGAGATCATGCGAGCCGACAGTTACACGGATGTCGCAGCTCGCGTTGTCGCGCTACGTTCGTCTCAGGGCCGTTATTCCGACGGCGTCAGACGAGAGGAAGCTGGCCATGACTGATTTCGTCGATCCCCTTGAAGAGCCGCTCGGTCTCGACCGCGATCCCAATCGCCCGCAGTCACAGTCGCCCGAGATCGATGACGACTGGATCGAGTACGACGCCGACGGCAACGAGATAGCGAAGGACGACTCCTCCGACTGAGTTCAGTCTCTCGGCGGCCCGGCGGCGATGCGTTCGCGAGCGTACGCTTCGATGCGCTCGGCGGGCACTGACCAATCGGACTCGAGCCACCAGGTGGCGCCCGCGTCGGCCCACGGCTGCACGAGGGCAGCGTCGGCCGCGGCATCCGTACCGCTCGTCGTGCCCTCTTGGATCACGTCGAACGGCCGATCTGCGAGACCCAGCGCTTCACGCTCGGCATGTATCCACGCGATCGCTTCGGCCGCGATCTCGGGAGCGAAGAGCCGCGTCTGCTCTTCGGGGCTCGCAGGCGACGCCCCAGGCGGCGCGTAGTTCGGAATCCACCCGTCGTACGCCGCGACACGGCGCATCGACTTCATGCGCGGCCAGAGCCCGACGACCCACGTCGGAATGCGGGGCTGCTGCACGATCGCCGGCGGCAGCATCGAATCGGTGCGCGCAGCCCGATAATGCTGCCCCTCGTATTCGAACGGCTCGGCGCGCCACAACTGCTGCATGAGCTCGAGCGACTCGTCGAGCAGCTCGGCGCGATGCTTGCGGCCGGGGTCGTCTTCGAAGGTCCAGAATCGGGGCTCGGCCTCGGAGACGCCGAGCCCGGCTGAGAGGATGACGCGGCCGCCCGAGAGCCGGTCGACGGTCATGGTCTGCCCGGCGAGCTCCCACGGGCGGCGGCGCGGCACCGGCGTGAGCATCGTGCCGAGGCGGATGCGCTCGGTGACCATCGCCGCCGCCGCGAGCGTGGCCCAGGGGTCGGTGGCCCAGATGCCCTCCCACACGAAGAACCCGTGCCATCCGGCTGCTTCGGCGAGCGGCGCGAGCTCGACCGCGAGGTTCGGATCGGTACCGGTGAAGATGAACCCGTGCTTCATGGGGGCGACGCTACCGCCGACCCCTGACAACGGCTCGCTCCAGAAGATCTCGTGGCCGCGAGAGATCGAGTCGCTCCGCGGTCGCTGAAGCTTCCCACCGAGCCGTTCGCCCCGTAGGCTGGTGAGGTAACCCTTACCTAACTCGCCTCACCCGAAGGGTCGTCATGCCGATCGCTCCCCCGACTGCGCCACGCCCCGGCACCGAACCCGTCGACGTCGCTGCACTCGTGCGCGCGGCATCCGCCGACGACCACCGTGCCGCCGAATCACGCGGATACATCGTGCAACTCATGGGCGGCGAACTCTCGCTTGCGGAGTACACGCGCTATCTCGCACAGTTCGGCTGGGTGTACCAAGCGCTCGAGGAGCGCGGCAGTCGCGACGGCGACCCCGCGGTCTTCGACCCCGAGCTCGCCCGCTCGGCCGCGATCGAGGCCGACCTCGCCGCCCTCGGCGCTGCCGACTGGCGCAGCACGCATCCGCCGCTGCCCGCAACGGCCGAGTACGCCGCCCACCTCCGCGCCATCGCCGACGACGATGTTCGCTTCCTCGCCCACCATTACACCCGCTATCTCGGCGATCTCTCGGGTGGCCAGGCCATCGCACGGCTCGTCGCACGACACTACGGCGCGACCCCCGAGCAGCTCGGTTTCTACCGGTTCGAGATCGCCGAAGAAGGGGTCGTCCGCTACAAGCGCGGGTACCGAGAGGCGATGAACGACCTCGCCCTCTCGCCCGAGCAGGTCGACGTGCTGATCGCCGAGGTTCGCGAGTCGTTCCGGTTCAACGGCGCGATCTTCGAGGCGCTCGCCGCCTGAGCGACGTCATCCTCCAGTCGGATGCCGCCCGCATCTGCCCTCGGTAGACTGCAACGACACCACGCCGCCTGCTCAGACGCCACCATCGTCGACGCTGCGCCGTGCCCGACGACGACAGGAGATCCCTCCCGTGATCCACACCGCGCTCATCCCCTGGCTCGATCCAGCGGCGATCATCTCCGGCGCGGGCCCGTGGGCACTCGTCGTGGTCTGCGCGATCGTGTTCGCCGAGACGGGCTTGCTCTTCGGGTTCCTGCTGCCCGGTGACACGCTGCTCGTGATCTCGGGCGTGCTTACGCACACCTCGCTCGTCTTCGGCGTCGACATCTGGTGGGTCTGCCTTGCGATCGGTGTCGCCGCATTCCTGGGCGGCGAGGTTGGCTATCTCATCGGCCATAGATTCGGCCCGAGCGTGTTCGAACGCAAAGAGTCGGGCCTGTTCAGTGTGAAGAACGTCGAACGCACGAACGCGTTCTTCGAGCGCTTCGGCGCGCTCGCGATCATCCTCGCCCGATTCGTGCCGATCGTGCGCACGTTCGCTCCCGTCGCCGCGGGCGTCGGTCACATGAACTACAAGAAGTACTCGCTGTACAACCTCATCGGCGCACTCATCTGGGGTGCCGGGCTCACGTACTTCGGCTTTCTCATCGGCTACATCGAGCCACTCTCCGACTTCGTGCAGGAGTACATCGACGTCATCCTCCTCGGTGCGGTCGTGCTCACCCTCATCCCCACGCTCTGGCACTACTTCTCTTCCGCGAGCAAGGCGCGAAAGGCCGCTGCAGCGGGCGCCGACGTCGTCACCGACCACGACGAGGCCGAGCACCTCGTGCTCGACCCCGAGGTCTTCGAGCGCGGCCCCGAAGAGCGGTAGCCACCAGAGAGCGTTCGCGACGGAACTCGGCGTCGTGCAGCAGCCACGCACTGCTCACGGATGCTGCGGCTGCTCCCGCTCGGCACGACCCGCCGGCTCGAGCTGGAACGTCGAGTGCGCGACGTCGAAGTGATCGCTGAGACATCCGCCGAGCTCATCGAGCATTTCGCCCGCGCGGCCCGAGGCGAACACCTCGGGCTCCACCTCGACGTGCGCACTGAACACGTGCGAGCCCGAGGTGATCGCCCAGACGTGCACGTCGTGCACCGCGACGACGCCCTTCGTGCGCAGGATGTGCGCCCGGATCTCGGCGACGTCGGTGTCGGCGGGGGCGGATTCGAAGAGCACGCGCGCCACGTCGCGCAGCAGTGAGAGGGCCCGCGGCACAATGAGCGCCGCGATGGCCAGCGACGCGATCGGGTCGGCCGCGTCGAATCCCGTGAACACGATCACGAGCGCGGCCGCGATGACCATGACCGAGCCGATCATGTCGCCGAGCACCTCGAGATATGCGCCGCGAAGGTTGATCGAGGCCTTCGAACCGCCGCGGAGCACGAGCATCGCGGCGACGTTCGCGGCGAGGCCGATGACCGCGACGACGAGCATCGGCACACCCTGCACCTCGTGCACCTCGCCCTCAGCGCCGGTCACCAGACGACCGATCGCTCCGATCGCCACCGAGACCGCCACGACGACGAGGATCACGCCATTCACGAGCGCGCCGAACACCTCGGCCCGACGGTATCCGTAGGTCTGCCGATCGGTCGCCGGACGGGCCGCGACCACGGCGGCCACGAGCGCGACGACGAGACCGATGAGGTCACTCGTCATGTGGCCCGCATCGGCGAGGAGTGCGAGCGAGCCGCTGATGAGCGCACCGATCACCTGCACGACGAGGAACGCGCCGATGATCGCGATCGCCACCCAGAGCCGGGTGCGATTCGCGGTGCCCGCGTGGTCGTGATCGTGTGCCATGTCATTCCAGCGTAAGCCGGGAACCGGGGACCGGGCCCAGATAGGAATGAGTCGCGTTCTCAGGCCCGCAGGCGATGCCGTCAGCCGAGTCCGCTGCGGAATCCCTCCCGCCAGCTCGGCCATGCCGGAGTCCACCCGAGCTCTCGCTTCGCCTTCGCGTTCGACGAGCCGCGCACCTTCGTCATCATCGACACGCCGTGTTCGCCGATGAGCGCCCTGGCCACCCACGAGGGCACGTGCATCGGCGGCTTCGCACCGACCGCGCGTGCGAACTCCGGCAGCCACACCGATACAGGCGCAGGTTCGTCGTCGACGATGTTGTAGACGCCCGGTGCGCCCCGTGTGACGGCCGCAGCCGCCGCGGATGCCGCGTCGTCGATGTGGCAGAACGACCAGATCCCCGTGCCGCCGCCCACGACGGGCAGCTTGCGTGCCTTGACCATCTCGACGATCGAGCCGCCACGACCGATGGCGTTCCCCGGGCCGTACAGGGTGCCGTAGCGGAGCGCGAGACCCCCGGCATCCGTCGTGCGCTGCTCGACGTACCGGATCCCGGCGAGCGTCTCGCGCGACGCCTTCGTCGGGTTCGAGTCGAGCGGGTCCTCCTCGGTCTTCACCGGCCCGCCTGTGCGCTCGTTCGGCCAGCCCGCGTAGCTCTGCGCGATGAAGCGCTCGACACCCGCCTCTGCTGCGGCTGCGAGCAGGTGGTCGGTGCCCCGCGTGCGCAGGGCGTTCGTCGCCGCGAAGCCCTGATCGAAGTGCTTCATGTCGCCGACCTGCCCGCTGAGGGCGGTCAGCTGGTGGACGATCACGTCGGGCCGCGCATCGACCACGGCGGTACGCACGGATGCCTCGTCGAGGCCGTCCATCACGACGGCGCGTGCGCCGGCTGCCTCGATCGCCGAGAGCCGGTCGGGCCTCCTCGATGTACCGATGACCTCGTGCCCCTCAGCGACGAGCAGCGGTACCAGTCTCGATCCGATGGCGCCCGTGGCGCCGGCGATGAACACTCGCATGTCGATCTCCTTCTCTCTCACCCCCTCCGACGATCGAGTACCCGCATCTGTGACAGCCGGGATCTGTGCCATCCTCGAACCATGGCGGTCACCCGCGACGCGCAGAACGCACTGCGCCCGCTCATGTTCTCCATCGCCTACCGAATGCTCGGCAGCGTGGTGGAAGCCGAAGACGTCGTGCAAGACGCGTACGTGCGATTGCAGGAACGCCAGGCGGCGGGGAAGACGATCGACAATCCCGACGCCTTCGCTGCGACGGTTGCCACACGTCTCGCGATCGACGCGCTGCGCTCGGCCCGGCGCACCCGTGAGGTCTACGTCGGCCCCTGGATACCCGAGCCGCTGCCGGATGACGATGCCGACCCCGCGCACCGGGTCGAACGCGACGAGACACTCTCGTTCGCGTTCCTCGCGGTGCTCGAGCGGCTCGGACCGGTCGAGCGCGCCGTGTTCCTGCTGCGCGAGGTGTTCGCCTACGACTATCCGGCCGTCGCCCGCATCGTCGAGCGCGATGAGGCTGCGTGCCGCCAGATCTTCCACCGGGCGAAAGCACGCATCGCCGACGGGCGGCCTCGATTCGACGGCGCGAGCGAACGCGACGCCGCACTGACCGACGCGTTCTTCGCCGCACTCGAGGCGGGTGACGTCGACCGACTCGTCGGTGCGCTCGCCGACGACGTCGTGTTCTACGGCGACGGCGGCGGCCGGGCCCCGGCGATCCGCCAACCGCTGCACGGCGCCGTCGCCGTCGCACGGTTCCTGGCCGGACTCGCCCGCCGCGGCGAGAGCCTGGGCATACGGCTCGAACGCACGAACGTCAACGGAGCGCCGGCGTTGTGCATCACGGGGCCCGACGGCGCGATCCTCAGCGTGCTCATGGTGCACGTCGAGGGCGGCTCCGTGCACACGGTCGCCAACCAGCTGAATCCAGAGAAGCTCGGTCACCTCGGGAGGGTTGGCGACCTCACCGCCCTCATGAGTTCGAACGACGCGGAGGCGTAGCGCCGCGCTCAGGCGCCGCGCTCGGCGGCGATGCGTTCGAGTCGGGGCAGCAACGCGCCGAACGCACGCGCCCGATGGCTGTGCGCATTCTTCGCCTCGGGTGCGAGCTCGGCGGCCGAGACGTCGAAGCCCTCGGGCACGAAGATCGGGTCGTAGCCGAACCCGTGCACGCCCGCGGCATCCGTTGCGATGCGACCAGGCCACTCGCCGACCGCCGCGAACTCGAACGCGCTGCCGGCCGCGCCGGCAGCCTCTGGCGCGACGAGCGCGATCGTGCAGTGGAACCGGGCCCCCCGATGCGGGTCGCGGATGTCGCCGAGCTGGGCGAGCAGCAGGTCGAGATTCGCCTGCGCTCCCTTGCCGGGCCCGGCCCAGCGTGCCGAGAAGATGCCGGGTGAGCCGCCCATGACGTCGACGGCGATGCCGGAGTCGTCGGCGAGCGCGATGCGCCCCGTGTGGCGGGCGGCGGCTCGCGCCTTGATGAATGCGTTCTCGGCGAAGGAGGTGCCGTCTTCGACGGGTTCGGGGCCGTCGTACGCGAGCACCGTGAGTCCCGGCATCCGCTCGCCCAAGATCTTCTGGAACTCGTCGACCTTGTGCTGGTTGTGGGTGGCGAGCACGATCTCGAGCGGCACGGCGTCACTCCCCCGCTGCGGCGGACGCCTCGGCGAGCACGAGCTGCTGGATGAGCGTGAGCTCGGTCGTGCCGGCGAGCGCGAGGTCGAGCAGCGAGTCGAGCTCTCGGCGGTCGAATGGCGCGCCCTCGGCGGTGCCCTGCACCTCGACGAAGAGGCCGCGGCCGGTCGCCACGACGTTCATGTCGGTCTCGGCGCGCACGTCTTCGACGTAGGCGAGGTCGAGCATGGGCGTGCCGTCGATGATGCCGACCGAGACCGCCGAGACCGTGTCGATGAGCGGCTTCGCGCGCTGGCCGATGAACTTCTTGTCACGCGCCCACTCGATCGCATCGGCGAGCGCGACGTAGGCGCCGGTGATCGCGGCCGTACGGGTGCCGCCGTCGGCCTGCAGCACGTCGCAGTCGATCTGGATCGTGTTCTCGCCGAGACCTTTCATGTCAACGACGGCGCGCAGGCTGCGGCCGATGAGGCGGCTGATCTCGTGCGTGCGACCACCGATGCGGCCCTTCACGGACTCGCGGTCGTTGCGGCTGTTCGTCGCCCGGGGCAGCATCGCGTACTCGGCCGTCACCCAGCCCTTGCCCTTCCCGTTCATCCAGCGCGGCACGCCGTTCGTGAACGACGCGGTGCACAGCACCTTGGTGCGGCCGAACGAGATCAGCGCGCTGCCCTCGGCGTGCTCGCTCCAGCCGCGCTCGATGGTCACCTCGCGCAACTGGTCGACGGTGCGCCCGTCGGCGCGAATCACTGCGGTGGGCTCGGATGCCTCGGTCATGCGTTCTCCTGTCGAAGCCGGCTGCGGTTGCTGGCAGATCGGTGGTCTGGGATGGTGACGGCACCGGTCTCGACGAGCTCGACGCTCGGGATCTCGGGGCCGATGAGCCTGTGGGCGAGGTCGAGGAAGGCACTCGTCGAGTGCCCCGTCGCCTCGTAACGGTAACTCGGCGGGGTCGCTGCGCGGCGCTCGAGTCCGGTACTGACGAGCACGCGGTAGACGTCGTTCGCCGTCTCGACGTCGCTGGAAACGAGCGAGACCGCTTCGCCCATGACGTAGGAGATCGCGCCTTTGAGGAAGGGATAGTGCGTGCAGCCGAGCACGAGGGTGTCGACACGGGCACGCTTCAGCGGGGCCAGATATTCCTCGGCGACGGCGAGCAGTTCATCGCCGGTCGTCACCCCGGCCTCGACGAACTCGACGAAACGTGGGCATGCCTGCGAGAACAATTCGAGGTGCGGCGCCGCCGCGAACGCGTCGTCGTAGGCGCGAGAGGAGATGGTGCCGGCCGTGCCGATCACTCCGACCCGCCCGGTCTTCGTCGCGGCGACGGCACGACGCACCGCCGGCTGGATCACCTCGACGACGGGCACCTCGTAGCGCTCGCGTGCGTCGCGGAGCATCGCTGCCGATGCCGTGTTGCAGGCGATCACGAGCATCTTCACACCCTGCGCCACGAGGTCGTCGAGCACGGCGAGCGCGTACCCGCGCACGTCGGCGATCTTCTTCGGACCATAGGGCGAGTGCTCGAGATCGCCGATGTAGAGGATCGACTCATTGGGCAACTGGTCTTTCACGGCCCGGGCGACGGTGAGCCCGCCGACCCCGGAGTCGAAGATCCCGATCGGTGCATCCGTCACGACATGCAAGCGTAGCGCTCCCCGCTGGGCGCACCCTCCTCGATAGGCTTGCTCTGTGCCCGGGTCTGCTTCGCTCTTCACCGATCGATACGAGCTGACGATGGTGGATGCCGCGTTACTCGACGGCACCGCCCATCGCGAGAGCCTCTTCGAGGCCTTCGCCAGGCGCCTGCCCGACGGACGCCGATACGGCGTCGTCGCCGGCACGGGGCGCCTGCTGGAACTCATCCAGCGCTTCCGCTTCGAAGAGTCCGAGCTCGAATGGCTGCGCGAGCACGACGTGGTTCGGCCTGCGACGCTCGATTGGCTCGCCGACTACCGGTTCACCGGCGACATCTGGGGGTACCGCGAGGGCGAGGCGTATTTCCCGGGCTCGCCTCTCCTGACCATCAAGGCGAGCTTCGCCGAGGCGGTCATGCTCGAGACGGTCGTGCTCTCGACGCTCAACTACGACTCCTCGGTCGCGAGCGCCGCAGCTCGCATGGTCTCGGTCGCGCTCGGCCGGCCGATCGCCGAGATGGGTTCACGGCGCACGAGCGAGGGCGCGGCAGTCGCCGCGGCCCGTGCCGCCTACATCGCCGGCTTCGATGCGACGTCGAACCTCGAAGCGGGCCGCACCTGGGGCATTCCGACCATGGGCACCGCCGCACACGCGTTCACGCTGTTGCACGACACCGAAGAGCAGGCGTTCCGCGCGCAGGTCGATGCATTCGGCTCGAAGACGACGCTGCTCGTCGACACCTACGACATCGCGCACGGCGTCGAGCTCGCAGTGAAGGTCGCCGGTACCGAACTCGGCGCCGTGCGCATCGACTCGGGCGACCTGCCGACCGTCGTGGCCTCCGTGCGCGAGCAACTCGACACGCTCGGCGCCGTCGACACCCGCATCACCGTCACGAGCGACCTCGACGAGTTCACGATCGCCGGGCTCTCGGGCGCCCCCGTCGACGCGTACGGGGTCGGTACCGCGGTCGTCACCGGTTCGGGCTTTCCCGCCGCCGGCATGGTGTTCAAGATCGTCGCGCGTCGCGACGATGCGGGCGAGTGGGTCGCGGTCGCGAAGGCGTCGACGCAGAAGGCGAGCGTCGGCGGCCGGAAGAACGCCGCACGACGCCTCGACTCCACGCTCACGGCGCGTGAAGAGCTGGTCTTCGTCGGTGACGGCCCCGACGGTGAGGCCGAGTTCGAAGCGGGCAGCCGGTTGCGCCCGCTCATGGTGCAGCTCATGTCGGGCGGCCGGGCCGACCCGGCCTTCCTCGGACAAGCCGGCACGGAAGCCGCGCGAGCACATCGCGCCGAGGTCATGCAGGAACTGCCGATCGAGGCGTTCCGGCTCGGCCGCGGCGAGCCGGTGATTCCGACGACCTACCGCTGAGGCCCGCATCGGTCGAGTAGCGAGCGCATCGAGCCCCGGAACCTCACGTCGGTCGAGTAGCGAGCGCCAGCGAGCGTATCGAGCCCCGGAAACCTCACGTCGGTCGAGTAGCGAGCGCCAGCGAGCGTATCGAGACCCCGAGCCCCACCGCTGAGCCCTTTACGCCGACTTCATCCGCTCGTAGATCTCTTTGCAGCTCGGGCACACGGGGAACTTCTCGGGGTCGCGCCCCGGAGTCCACTTCTTGCCGCAGAGCGCTTTCACGGGCTTGCCCGTCATCGCCGATTCGAGGATCTTCTCTTTCTTCACGTAGTGGGAGAAGCGCTCGTGGTCACCGGGTTCGATGGCCTCGTCTTGAAGGAGCTTCTCGAGCTCATGGTCGAGAACGGAGGTGCCGCCACCCGGCGAATCGGGGTCGGCGATGCTCACGCGCACGGATGACGTCATGCGTTCGATTCTACGCGCGGATCGCAGCAGCGAGGATCTCAGGACCGCGTCGATCGAACACCCGGCCGCCGACGAGCACGCCCAGCACGAGCACGAGGATGCCGAGACCGACGCCCGAGGCGAAGGATGCCGCGTGCCACGACGGATCCACGAGCAGGCCGAGCCCGGCGAACACCACAGCGGGCAACGCGATGAGCAGTGAGCCCAGCATTGTGATCGACTGCACGAGCGTGGTGATGCCGCCCGTGGACTGCGGCTGCTGGAACGGGCTGTCGCCGGGCTTCACGGCCGGGTACGGGAAGCGGGCCGAGGTGATCGATCCGACACCGAGGCCGGCGAGCAGGAGGGCGGTGCTCACGCCGAGGAGTGACGGCAGCAGGCGCCAGTCGTTCAGCACGAACACCGTCACGGCGCTGCCGAGCCCGATCACGAGCACCCCGGTGATGAGCACGGGAACGAGACGACCGGCACGATCGGCGACGCCGCGCACGCCCGACACCACGTGCAACCAGATCGCGGTCGAGTCGTACGCGGTGTCGTTGTGCATGCTCCAGCCGAGCAGCAGGCACATGAGCGGCACCGGGATGAGGCCGAGGTACAGGTACGGGATGCCCGCGAGGCTGAGCGGCACGACCACGAGCAGTGGCGCGATCGGCACGATCACGAGCGAGGCCCAGTAGCGCGCGTCGCGGAACCAGTAGGTGAAGCTGCGTGCGGCGACGGCACCGATCGCGCCCTGCGGCATCCGGTCGAACCAGCCGAGGCCGCGATAGCTCTTGGCGGATGCTTCGCGGCCGGGTGTCGCGAGCATCTTCGCCACGAGCGACTGCCAGGCGAACCAGATCACGACGAGGGTCGCGACCGCGATGAGGAGCTTCAAGAACGCAGTGCCCCAGTCACCGGATGCCGCGTCGCCGGGAATCGCGAAGACCGCGCCGAGCGGGGTCCAGGCGAGTACGCTCGCCAGCGCCTCCAGCACTCGGAGCCCCGTGTTCGCCCAGTCGACGGTGACCAGCACCACGATGAGCGGCGAGACCATGACGACCAGCAGGAGGCCCAGTACGCCGCTCAGTTCGCGGGCGCGTCGGGTGGACAGGAGCAGGGATGCGAGCCCCGTCGACACACGGGCGAGCAGGAGGCACGTCGCGAATGCCAGGGCCGCGGCGATGATCGCCGCGAGCGTCTCCCCGACTCCGCGCGACCACGTGACCACCGTGCCGAGGAGCACGAGCGCGAGCACGAGCGCGGGGATGCCGATGACCGCGGCGACGGCGAGGCCGACGGCGAGGGTTCGATCGGGCAGTCCGAAGAGGGCGAACCGCCGCGGGTCCATGGTGTCGTCGACGCCGAAGATCAGCGGCACGATGATGAAGCCGAGCACGGTGACCGCTCCGGCCACGACGAAGCCGTCGCGAATCAGCTCGACGTCACCGACGAATCGCAGGCCCACGAGCGTCACGAAGAGCAGCGACGCGAGTCCCAGTCCGTAGATCAACCCGATGACGATGCCGACGACCTGCCATGGACTCCGCCGGAAGATGTTCCCGAGCAAGCGCAGTTTCAGTCGGAGAAACTGTGCAACCATTCCATGCCTTCCGCAGCCTTGCGTCCGCCGGCGAGTTCGACGAATCGGTCTTCGAGGGTCTGACCGGCTCGCACTTCGTCGAGCGTTCCCGCCGCGAGCACGCGCCCGGCGACGATGATCGCGGCCGAGTCGCAGACGCGTTCGATGAGGTCCATGCCGTGGCTGGAGAGCACGACCGTGCCGCCGCCGGCGACGTAACGCTCGAGGATCTCGGTGAGGTTCGCCGCCGACACCGGGTCGACCGATTCGAACGGCTCGTCGAGCACGAGCAGTCGCGGCGAGTGGATCATCGCGCACGCGAGGGCGATCTTCTTCGTCATGCCGGCCGAGTAATCGGCGACGAGACGGTCGACGGCGTCGTCGAGGCCGAACGCCGTGATGAGGTCGGCGCTGCGTTCGCGCACCGTGCGGCCGTCGAGGCCGCGGAGGATGCCCGAGTAGTACAGGAGTTGCGAGCCGGTCAGCCGGTCGAAGAGCCGGAGCCGGTCGGGCAGCACGCCGGTGGCGCGTTTGGCCGCTTGCGGGTTCGCCCATGCGTCGATGTCGTGGATGCGCACCGTGCCGCCGTCGGGGCGGAGCAGGCCGGTGACCATCGAGAGGGTCGTGGTCTTGCCGGCGCCGTTCGGGCCGACGATGCCGAAGAACGACCCGGCGCGCACGTCGAGCGTGATGCCGTCGACGGCGGTGTTCTCGCCGAACCGCTTCACGAGCCCCTCGATCGCGAGCACCTTCGGTGCGTTCGGAGCCGGAGCGGGCCGCGCCGGCCGCAGCATGCGCTTCTTGCGTGCAGCGGACTTCTTGGGCGCCGCGATGACGGCGACGGCCTGTTCAGCAGTTCCGGATGCCGCGATCGTCGCCCCCGCAACAACCGCGGATGCCTCCACGACCGCGGGTGCCTCAGGCACGACGGATGCCGCGGGGCTGACGGACGCCTCAGGGACGGCGACGACCGGCGCGGCCGGAGTTTCCGCCGCCGGCGGTGCGACCGGGTCCGGCGCGGTGGCTTGAACCGCCGCGGCGGTTCGAACCGGTGCGCGCTTGGGCACCCGCTCCACGGTCTCCTCGTCGATCTCCGATCGCGGGTCGCCCGACTCGGCCGTAGCCGAAGGCTCCTCGATGACGGGCGCTTCGACGACGGCGGCGGGCGGGTCTTCAGCGGCGGCCTTGCGGGTGCTGCGCTCGGCCGCGGTGGTCTCGGTCGTCAGTGCGGCTGCGACCCGCTGAGCCTGACGCTGCGACGCCGCAGAGGCCGCGGTGCTCCGGCTGCTCGCTGTACCGGCCTGGCTCTTCGCCGCCGAGGCGCGGGGGGTTCGAACCGTCTTGGCAGCGTCTCCGCGCGCAGCGGCGGCCTTCGTCGACGCCGAGCGCGATGCGGCGGTTCGCTTCGACGGCGCCGGACTCGTCACATCATCGCTGTCGGCAACGTTCCCCGAAGCATCCTTCGTCTTCGCCGCGCTCGTCTTCGCCGCAGTGCTCTTCGCCGCAGTCGTCTTCGCTCCGACGCTCTTCGCCGCAGTCGTCTTCGCGGCGGTCGTCTTCGCCCCGGCGCTCTTCGCCGCGGCAGTCTTCGCTGCAGCGCTGCTCTTCGCGGCGGTCGAGGCCGCAGTCGACCGCCGCCGGGGTGCCGGCTCCGCAGTGGTCGCAGCACTGCTGTCGACATCTTCGGCCGCGGCAGATTCAGTTGGCGCCGCAGTCGCTTTCGCAGCCGACGCGCGAGTGCTGCGTGCAGGGCGCGTCGACGCGCCTGCCGATGGAGCCGACTGAGATGCCTGCTTGTCGGAGGCCCCCGTGCCGGTGCCTTCGGCAGTTTCGTCGTCGTGTTCTGAGCGCGAAACGGAAGTCACCCAGATAACCTATCAATGAGCGCTGCCAAATCGAGCCTTGCGACGAGCGGATCCGCATTGGCAATGCTGGGTGTCACCTGAACACAACATCACGATCGCGCTACGACCTTGCCCCCAGTTGGTGGGCCACAGGCACCCCTCGATATCCTGAAGACCGGCATAACGGCGTGTCCATATGTGAACTTCCGGATGAAAATCGGGCGAACTCTCGGCGACGAGAGCGAACGCCCGAGGCATCCGACCACCGAAGGAGATGCAGTGACCACCCAGATCGTGATTCTCGCGGCCGGCATGGGGAGCCGGCTCGGGCGATCCCTCCCCAAGCCCCTCACCGAACTCGGCGACGGCCGCACCATCATGGGCCAGCAGTTCGACAACATCCAGCACGCGTTCGGCGCCAACGCCAACGTCACGATCGTCGTCGGCTACAAGCTCGAGCACATCATCGAGGCATTCCCGCAGGCGTCCTTCGTCTACAACGAGGAGTACGACCAGACGAACACCTCGAAGAGCCTCATGCGCGCCCTCGCTGCCTCGCAGTCGGGCGGCGTGCTCTGGATGAACGGTGACGTCGTGTTCGACCCGCGCATCCTCGACCGCGCGCTGCCGTTCATCGCGCGCGACCAGTCGATGGTCACGGTCAACACCTCGAAGGTCTCCGACGAAGAGGTGAAGTACACGACGAGCGCCGAAGGCTACATCAAAGAGCTCTCGAAGACCGTCAAGGGCGGTCTCGGCGAAGCCGTCGGCATCAACTACATCTCGAGCCGCGACAAGGCGACCTTCCTCGCGCACCTGCAGCGCGTGGGCGACCAAGACTACTTCGAGCGCGGCCTCGAGCTCGCGATCGAGAAGAACGGCCTCCTCGTCGAGCCGATGGACATCTCCGACCTCTACGCGGTCGAGATCGACTTCGCCGAAGACCTCGAGCGGGCCAACCACTTCGTGTGACCTGCACCACAGCACCGGTAGTACAGCAGCACCGGTAACACGGCACTGCGAAGAACACAGCAGCAGAACAGAAGAGCGGATGCCTCGAGGCATCCGCTCTTCTCTGTCTGTGCCTTCTCTGTCTTTTGCCTTCTCCGTCTCTGCGTCTTCGCTGTCTCACCGCCTTCAGGTGGTGAGGGTACGCGCGACCCCAGCGCGAGCCAGCGATGCCGCGATCACACGACCGAGCCAGGTGAAGATGATCGGGCTGAGGGTGAAGAGCAAGAGGTAGAGCACCCAGAACCACGGGGCGTAGTGCTCGGGGCCGAGCACGATGAAGGTGCCCGCGGCGAGCAGCAGGCCGGACGCCCCGGCCGCGACGTAGTACAGCCATGGCGACCAGTTCTTGTACCGGGTGATGAAGAACGGCAACTCGAGCAGCGCGCCGACGAGCAGCCCCGTGCCGAGGAACCGGAGGATCCATTGCGGCGCGAACGCCGCGCCGACCAGGCCTGCGATGAACCCGGTGAGCAGACCCACGCCCGGACGCTTCAGCAGCGCGAGGGCGACGGCGCTCGGCAGGAAGTGCGAGCCGATGGTGATGCCGTAGAGCATCGGTGCAATGGCGGCGACGAGCCCGGCGAGGTAGCCCGCTCCGGCGGCGAAGAGCCCACCCGCGACGCCGATCGCGGCGCAACTGAGGATGACGCGGGTGCTGGTGCGGTGCACGAGACTCCTTCCGACTGGGCTCGGCACTTGCCACCCGTCTGCATTCAAATCTACCTCGCCGATACATGTCCGATGGAGGGTGGCATCTACGATGAGAGGCGTGATGAGCACCGTATCCGCTGCGTACGGCGACGCGCATCCGCTGCAGCGGACGGCGTGGGCCCGGTACCGGCATTCGCTGTGGCTGCTCACGACGCGCGACTTGAAGGTGCGCTACTCGACCTCGGCCCTCGGCTACGTCTGGTCGGTGCTCGATCCGCTCGTGATGGCGGGCATCTACTGGTTCGTCTTCACCCAGGTCTTCCACCGGCCGGTGGGCACCGAGCCGTACATCGTCTTCCTGCTCTCGGCGCTACTGCCGTGGATGTGGTTCAACGGCTCGGTGTCGGACTCGACGCGGGCGTTCCTCAAAGAGGCCAAGCTCATCCGATCGACGAAGATCCCGCGCACCATCTGGGTGAACCGCATCGTGTTGTCGAAGGGCATCGAGTTCCTGCTGGCGCTTCCGGTGCTCGCGCTGTTCGTCATCGTGTTCTTCGTCATCGATCTCGGGCAATCGCTGCACTGGGAGCTCGCCTTGTTCCCGGTCGCGATCCTGCTGCAGGCGATCCTCACCGCCGGCGTCGCGCTCATCGTGGCGCCGCTCGTGGTGTTCTTCCGCGACCTCGAGCGCGCCGTGAAACTCGTGCTGCGGTTTCTGTTCTACGCCTCTCCCATAATCTACGGGGTCACCGACCTGCCCCCCGAGCTGCACTTCTGGGCGGCGTTCAACCCGCTCTCGGGAATCTTCGGGCTCTACCGTGCGGGCTTCTACCCCGACGAGCTCGACTGGTTCAACGTGGCGGTCGCCGCGGTGATGTCGGTGGGATTCCTCGTCATCGGGCTCTGGGTGTTCCGGTCGTCCGAGCGCCAGGTGCTGAAGGAGATCTGACGTGGATGCCACGACCGCCGTCGCCGCGGACACCTACGCGATTCGCACCGAGGGGCTCGGAATCCGTTTCCGCCGCAACCGCCGCGGGCGCCGCTCGTTCAAAGACCTCTTGGCCGGCCGCCGTCGCCGCACCCGACCCGGTGAGTTCTGGGCGCTTCGCGACGTCTCGATCGAGGTGCGCCCCGGCGAGGCGATCGGCGTGGTCGGTCGCAACGGGCAGGGCAAGTCGACACTGTTGAAGCTCGTGGCCGGCGTCATGATCGCCGACGAGGGAACGGTCGAGGTCACGGGCGGCGTCGCCCCGTTGATCGAGATCACGGGCGGCTTCGTCGACGACCTCACGGTGCGCGACAACGTCTACCTCACAGCCGGCCTGCACGGCATGACGAACGCGCAGATCGACGCGAAGTTCGACGAGATCATCGGGTTCGCCGACATCGGTGACTTTCTCGACACCCCGTACAAGCACCTCTCGAGCGGCATGAAGGTGCGCATCGCATTCGCTGTGATCTCGCAGCTCGAAGAGCCGATCATGCTGGTCGACGAGGTGCTGGCGGTGGGCGACAAGGTGTTCCGCGAGAAGTGCTATCGACGCATCGACGAGCTGCTCGCCGGCGGCCGCACATTGTTCTTCGTCTCGCACAACGAACGCGACCTGCGCCGGTTCTGCACGCGTGGGCTCTACCTCGACAAAGGCGCTCTCGTGCTCGACGGCCCGATCGACGACGTGCTCGACCGCTACAACGAGGAGCACGGCGGGTCGTAGCGCATCGAGAGGCCGCGGAGAGCCGCCGAGTCGAGCGACCGCGTGGAATCGAGAGCGACATTCTTCGCGACTGAAAACAGCCGGTCAACCCGCTTAATCCTGTGGAGAGATCGACGATCACGTCGCCTGTGGAGGACGAGTCGGTTGCCTCGAGTTCACCCAGCCTGCTCACGTATCATCGCCACATGTCCGACCGAGTACACAAGATCACCTCGATGAAGACGGATGCCCCCCAAGAGGAGCATTCGGTTCCCGGTGCGCAGAGCGGCGCACCGGAGCCCCGCGCGCACCGCATGGAACGCGGTATCGACCGGGTGCTCGCGATCCAGCGACCGATCGTCGTCGCCCATCTCCGCGGCATCCGTCGCCGTTCACCCGATGCCACGCCCGAGCAGATCGTGCGCATCCTCGAACGCCGGTATCTCGCAGCGGTCACGACCGGCGGCGCGGCCGTCGGCGCGACCGCCGTGATCCCGGGCGTCGGCACCGGCGTGACCCTCGCACTGTCGGGTGTCGAGACGGCCGGGTTCCTCGAGGCCACTGCGCTCTTCGCCCAGTCGGTCGCCGAAGTGCACGGCATCGTCGTCGACAACCCCGATCGCGCCCGCGCGCTCGTGATGACCCTGATGCTCGGCAACGAGGGCATCGATCTCGTGCGCCAGCTCGCCGGGCAAGCCTCGGGCACCGGCGTCGCCCGCAACGCCTATTGGGGCGAACTCATCACGAACAGCCTGCCGAAAGCCGTCATGGGCACCGTCGTCGAGCGTCTTCGCAGCGTGTTCATCAAGCAGTTCGCGGTGCGCGGGGGCGCCGGCATCATCGGCAAGGCGATTCCGTTCGGCATCGGTGCGGCGATCGGCGGCGCCGGCAACCACGTGCTCGGGCGACGAGTGTTGAAGCACTCGCGTCTGGCCTTCGGGCAGCCACCCGTGCTGCTGCCACTTGAACTCGAACCCGGCGACCGCGACTCGATGCTCCGAGCGACCGGTGCACGGATGTCGCGTGCCGGTGCCCTCGTCGGTGGCGCTGCACTCTCGGCGGGCCGCGGCATCCAGTCGGCCGGGCGCGCCGCAGGGCGGGTCGCCCGGGGTGCGATCACCCGGCGATCCGGCGACGACGGCGCCGGGACCGACGCCGACGCCGACGCCGACGACCGCGCCACCACCGGCTGCGCCACGGGCGACCGCGCCGACCCCGCCTCAGACACGTCGGACGCAGCAGAAGAGCACCACGACCCGAGCTGAGGTTCGCTATATTCAGAAGATGCTGAATTTAGATCGGACGCTCCACCGCCCGGGTGCGACACTTCGCTACACGCTGCTCGACGGTCACGCACCGTCGATCGTCTTCGTGCACGGCGCAGGCATGGACCATTCCATGTTCACCGCGCAAGCGCTCGCCCTGCACGAGTCCGGTCACCGGGTGGTGAGCTTCGATCAACGAGGGCACGGCGAATCGCGGCTCGCACCCGGCATCCGATTCACCGCCGATGCCGCACTCGACGACCTCGCGGCACTCCTCGACCACCTCGATCTCGAGCGCCCGGTGCTCATCGGTCACTCGCTCGGCGGCAACGTCGCGCAGGCCCTCGTTCGGCGCGCACCGGGTCGAATCGGTGCGCTCATCGTCGTCGACTCGACCTGGAACACAGGCCCGCTCTCGCGCGGTGAACGCCTCGCCCTGCGGCTCGGTGCTCCGACGTTGTCGCTCATTCCCGCTTCCCGACTGCCCGGCATGCTCGCTCGCGCCTCGGCCGTGACTCCAGGGGCCATCGCTGCAGCCGAGGCGGTCTTCGCGCGCATGCCGAAGCGGGTGTTCCTCGATGTCTGGCGTGCGACCGTCACCTTCGTCGAGCCCGACGCCGACTACCGGGTGCCCGTTCCACTCGGACTCATCCGCGGCGAGCTCGACCGCACCGGCAACATCGCGTCCGCGATGCCGGCCTGGGCGAAGGCCGAGGGTGTCGATGAGCGGATGATCGCGGGTGCCGGTCACGTGGTCACCCTCGATGCACCGGAAGCGGCCACGGCGGCGCTGTTCGACATCCTCGCATCGGCATCTCATGCCTGAGCACGACGAACGGGCGGAGTTCATCGAGTCCGTCGGCGACGCGCTCGCCGGCTGGCGACTCTCCCGCGCGACCGGCCGGCTCTACGGCTACCTGCTGCTCAGCAGCGAACCGACCACGCTCGACACCATCGGCGCCGAGCTGGGCCTCAGTACCGGCAGCGTCAGCACGGCGGTTCGCGAACTCGTGTCGTGGGGGCTCGCCCGAACGATCCCCCAGCCCGGGAGCCGGCGTCTCCGCGTCGAGGCGGTCGGCGGAATCGAGCAGTTGCTCGCCGCGAGCCACGAGCGCACCCGAATCTTCATCCGCACGCTGCGCTCCGGTGAGGCGCTCACCGACGACGCGCGAGCGACCGAACGTCTCCGCGCCGTCACCGGACTCTTCGAGGGCTACGTCGACGCCGGCGACGAGATGCTGCACCGGCATCGCCGCAACGAGACCGGCTGAGCGCGACCATGTTCATAGCCGCGACGAGCGCCCCGACTACGCCTCGATCTCCTCGTCGTCTTGCTCGCGGGCACGCACGTCGCGCTCATCGATCTCGCCGTCGGCCGCGTGCAGGGCGGCGAACCGCTCCCATTCGCTCATCAGGTGATCGATGGCCGCGTGGAATCGCGCAGTGGTGACTCCCGGCGTGGTGTCTCCGAAGTATCGCTCGACCCACACACCGAGCCGCTCGAGGGCGGCGTCATCGTGGGCGACCTCATCGACACGGGCGACCATCGCCGCGGCATCCGTCACCTCGAGCCATTCGCACGCCTGGAGGTAACCCGAGGTGTCGATCTGGGCCTCGGGGTTCGCAGGCCGGGTGATGAGCAAGGGCTTGCCGGCGGCGAGCCGGTCGTAGACCATCGCGGAGATGTCGACGATCGCGATGTCGGCCGCCGCGAGCTGCCAACCGAGCTTCGGCCCGCTGTCGTAGACGTGCTGTGCGCTCGGGTCGGCGGCATTCGCGGTCGAGATCGCGGCGATGATCGCGCGGTTCGCCGCGCCGTACGCGGGGTCGACGACACCCGACCGCGGATGCGGACGGTAGATCACCCGGTGCCGCCCGGTGGCGAGCAGGCCCTGCACGAGCGAGACGCCGTGCGAGGCGATCGAGCCGTAAGCGGCGGCATCGCGGTCGCCCTCCCAAGTGGGCGCGTACAACACGACCTCACGGTCGTCTTGCGGGTACGGCAGCGACGTGTCGTCGAGGTAGTGGTCGGCCTGCGGACGGCCGATCGGGATCGCCCGCTTGTCGAAGTCGTAGTCCCAGAGCACCTTCTCGAGCCGCGCCTTCGCCGCATCGCCCGCGATCAGGGCGTAGTCGTACGCCTTGAACTGGTTGGTGGTCATGTACATCTTGTCGGACTCGCCGTGGTTGATGAACACATGCCAGCGACGCCCGTAGCGCATCATCTGGAAGTTCTTGGCGTTCTGGTTCACGTAGAGGATGACGTGGAGGTCTTGCTCCTCGATGACCCGTTCGAGGTCGGCCACCCGGCGCACATAGGCGACCGGCAGCGGCGACTCGTCGAGCAGGGCGAGCGCCGCGCCCGATGCACGGCTCAGCACCAGCACGGGGTGGCGTTCGGCGAGCTCGGCGAGCGGCGCGTACCACTGCCGCAGCTGGTAGAGATTGACCTTGCCGTCGGCGAAGTACACCCCGATGCGGAAGCGGTGGGGCGGCAGCGGCTGCTGCTCGGCGAGTTTCACACCGAGCGAGCGCTGCGCACGTCTGGACCACATGATGTCCTTGGCCAGCTTGACCGCTCGACGCGCGTCTTTCCTCAATCCCACTTTCCAAGGGTAGCGAGGCCTGGCAGAGCGGATGCCTCGTGGCGGGCGCGGCGGGCGCACTGAGAGCCGATCGTTACCCCCGCGGGGTCTCGATACGCTCGCTGCGCTCGCTACTCAACCGACGGGGTCGCTGCGTCGCTACTCGACCGACGACTGCGGTCACACGACCGGCGGGCGCCCGGCGAGGGTCATGCGCCAGACCGTGCGCCACCGCATCGGCCGACGCTCCCCCGGGTATTCACGCCAGCCTGCGCGCCAGCCGCCGAACCAGGCGCGGAGGGCCGACGGGTTGCGCGCCCAGCGCAGCACCTGGATCGCGGTCCACGAGCCGACGTAGAGAGGCACGAGCACGGCGGGCAGGTTGCGGCGGGCGAGCCAGACCCGGTTCCGTGCGTTGAGACGGTAGTAGTACGCATGCCGAGCCGGGTCGATGACCGGATGAGCCGCCTCGAGGTCTCCGGCGTACCACGCGACGTGCCCGGTGTCCCATACCCGCCACGCGAGCTCGATGCCCTCGTGCGCGTAGAAGAACGGATCGGCCCAGCCGCCGGTCGCGTCGAACACCGAGCGGGGCATGAGCACCGCGCCCTCCCAGCACGAGAAGACGTTGCTCGAGTGAGCGGGGTCGCCCTTGCGGATGCGCGGGATCCAGCGGCGCGGTGAGACCTGGCCCGTCGGATCGACGACGCGTGGCTGAAGCAGCCCGATCTCTGGCCGGTCGACGAGCACGCGGCATCCGTCGGCCAGAAAGCTCTCGCTCGGCAGGAACGCGTCGTCGTCGAGGAAGAAGATCGCCTCGCCGCTCACGAGCGGCACCCCGCGGTTGCGCCCGGCCGGAATGCCGAGGTTCTCGGGCAGGTGCAGCGTCTTCACGCCCGCAGGCAGCGCCGGCGACGCGGTCGCCGGGTCCCAGCCGTTGCCGACGCAGACGACGTCGGTCACCACCTCCTGCTGGGCGAGAATGCTCCGGATGCCGCGGGCGAGGTCGTCGGGTCGGGTGCCCATCGTGAGCACCACGACGCCGACGCGGGGCAGCTCGCTCGCTGAGCCTGTCGAAGCCGGTGAGTTCCCTTCGACGGGCTCAGGGAGTTCAGGAACGGACACGGCGAGACGCCATGATCGCGGTGAAGTGCCCCACGACCGAAAGCAGAGCGAGCGGCAGCAGAGCCAAGAGCACGACGCGGTCGACGAGGGGCTGGCCGGCGAAGAGCCCGACCACCGCCGCCGCGAACACGATGAGGGTCAGCTCGACCGAGTGGTACACGCGATGGAACGGCAGGAACCGCGCCGCCTTGCGGAGCTTGGCGACGAGTCCGCCGCGGGGCGCCGTCTCGCCATGCGTGTCGGCGAGCTTCGCGAGACCGGCGTTGGCACGAGCGACGTGCACCATGTCGTTCAGTGCTTTGTTGAGCACGATCACGAGGGCGAGGAGTGCGGCGATCGTGGTCCACAGGAAGTCGGCCGGGAACTCGAGCGGGTACGCCGCGGCACGGATTCCGAGCGCGAGCGGGATGAGTGCCTCGGTCGTGTAATGCCCCACCTTGTCGAGGAAGACACCCGCGGGCGACGACGTGCGCCGCCAACGCGCGACCTCGCCGTCGCAGCAGTCGACGAGCATCTGCAACTGCCCGAACACGACGGCGAGCAGCGCACCCCAGATGCCGGGGATGAGCAGGGCCGCGGCCGTCGACCAGCCGACGAGGATCATGAGCCCCGTCACGCCGTTCGCCGAGATCGAGGTCTTCAGCAGCATCCACGTGAGGTACGGCGAGAGCTTGCGGAGGTAGAGCGACGCCGTCCAGTGCTCGGCGTTGCGTCGACCTCTCACCTCGGGCGGCTGGGTCACCTCGCGCAACTCGGCGATGCTCGAGGGTCTCGTGGTGACCGGACCGGCTTGTGACATCGGCGTCACCTTCCCGTGTGCCTTGCGATGTTGCTCGTCAACGACAGGTATCCGAGCACGAAGCCCACTCCCCACGAGACGTGTATGCAGGGCAACACTACGAGAAACCAGGCCGCCGTGCTCGCGCCGCGCCCCCGGGCGTACACGAGCATCGCCGCTACCACGAACAGCAGGTACACGATCGGCACAGCGAAACCGAGGAGCAGCCACGGCGCGACGTCGAGTGCCGCCTGCACCAGGCCGCCGATACCGGCGATGAGGCCGATCGCGACCCCGAGCACCATGACGGGCGGTACGAAGTAGCGGATGCCGTTCGCCGACGGGAAGCGACGTGCGAGTTCGCCGCGCCAGAGCCCGGTCGAGAACATCTGCCTCGCGAGCCGGTCGAGCGAGGAGCGTGGCCGGTACGTCACGGCGAGGCGCGGGGTGAACCACACGCTGCCACCGGTTTCGCGGAGGCGCCGGTTCAGCTCCCAGTCTTGCCCGCGCTTGATGGTTTCGTCGAAGAGCCCCACCCTCAGCAGCGCGGAGCGGCGGAAGACGCCGAGGTAGACCGTTTCGGCGGGGCCCGCCGTGCCGCCGACGTGGAACGCCGAGCCGCCGAGACCGACTTTGGTGGTGTAGGCGAGAGCGACGGCGCGCTCGAACGGTGTCTCGCCCTGCGCATCCATGATGCCGCCGACGTTGTCGGCGCCGGTGCGCTCGAGCTCTTCGACCGCGATGCGGGCATAGTCGGTCGGCAGCATCGAGTGCGAGTCGACTCGCACGATCACGGGGTATTGCGCGGCCCTGATGCCGATGTTCAGCCCGGCGGGCGTCGAGCCGACCTCGTTATCGAGCACGCGCACGCGCGCATCGCGCGCGGCGAGGTCGGCGACGAGCTCGTTGGTGCCGTCAATCGAGGGGCCGAGAGCGATGAGCACCTCGACGGGGCCGGAATAGTCTTGCGCGAGGATCGACTCGACGGCGGCTCGAACATGCGTTGCGTCGTTCAGCACCGGCATGACGTAGGAGACGCCGAGGAGCGACGCAGGCATCGCTTCAGGGTGTTGCTCGGGCATGTTCCTCACTCGCGCTCGGGTCGATCGAGCCTAGCAGCCGGTGTCTGCGAGAACGCGGGATGGCAGACGCCGACGGCGGGCCGGATCCCTTCGGATCCGGACCCGCCGCGGGTGGTGTCGTGCGATCAGCCCTCGAACGTACCGAGGGTGACGGTGACCGTCTTGGACGAACCGTCACGCGTGTAGGTGAGGTCGGCCTCGGCGCCACCGGGGAGGGCGCGCACCTGCGCGGTGAGGTCGGTCTGGTCGGTGATCGGCACCCCGTTGAACTCGGTGACGACGTCGCCGGCCTGCAGGCCCGCCTTCGCGGCCGCACCGTCTGCCGGCACATCGGAGATGAGCGCACCGACGGTGTCACTCGATCCCTCGGCCTCGGCCGAGGTGACCGTCGCGCCGAGCAGGCCGTGGCTGGCCGTACCGTCTTCGATGATGCCAGCGGCGATACGCTTCGCGAGGTTCGACGGCACCGCGAAGCCGACGCCGATGTTGCCGGCCGTCTCGCCCGATGCCGCGCCGCCCGTCGAGAGGATCGCGACGTTCACGCCGATGAGCTTGCCCTCGGAGTCGACGAGCGCGCCGCCCGAGTTGCCCGGGTTGATCGCGGCATCCGTCTGGATGACCGGGAGCGCGACCTGGCCGGTGGATGCGCTCGGCTGCTGGGCCTCGCCGCTGTCGGGGTCGGGCAGGTCGAAGAAGAAGTCGAACGGGCTGCCCGATCCGTCGTCGCCCTGCTCACCCTGGTCGCCGCTGCCGCCCTGCGAGTCGTCGGGCGTCGTCGGTGCTGCCGAGGATGCCACGTCGATCGAGCGGTTCAGTGCGCTCACGATGCCGTTGGTCACGGTGCCGGAGAGACCGAGCGGGGCACCGATCGCGATCGCCGTGTCGCCGACGTTGAGCTTGTCGGAGTCGGCGAACTCGAGCGGGGTGAGGTCAGATGCATCGACGAGCTTGATGACCGCGAGGTCGGAGAGCGGGTCGGTGCCGACGAGTTCGGCCTCGTAGAGGTGGCCGTCGTTCGTCTTGACCTGGATCGTCGGCTCGCCGGTCGCCCCGTCGAGGGTCACGACGTGGGTGTTCGTCAGCACGTAGCCGTCGTCGGAGAGGATGATGCCCGAACCGGTGCCGCCGGACTCGCCGCCCGACACCGAGATCGTGACGACGCTCGGGCTCGCCTTGGCTGTGGCGGCCGTGATCTGGTTGACCGAGTCGGCGTCGTTCACGACGATGTTCTGCGCGGTGCCCGCGCTCTCGCTCACCGGCGTGCCGTTGTTGTTCGTGATGAGCGCGTTGATGCCCGCGCCCGACGCGCCGCCGATGAGGGCGGCAGCCACGATCGCCGCGGCGACGCCGAGGCCGACCCGACGCGGCTTCGGAGCGGCGGTTGCGCCGGCGTCGCCGCCTTGGGTCGGCAGGCCCGCGAGGGGCACGGTCGGCTGGGTCTCGTGCTGCTGGGCGGCGGTCGGTCCGCCGAAGGCAGGGGGAACCTGGCCGGGCTGGGCTGATGCCTGAGCAGGCTGCGGGGCAGCGGATGCCGCGGCAGCGGGCTGAGCCGGCTGCTTCGTGTACTGCGGGGCGGTGTATGGCTGGGGCTGCTGCCCGGGCTCGTACACGGTGCCCGTCGCGGCCGGAGCGGGAGTCGCCGTGGCCTGGGCTGCGATCGGAGCCTCAGGCGTTGACGGGCTCGCCGGGGCCGCCGGGGCGACAGCTGCCGCTTCTGCGGCGGCCGGAGCTTCGGGCGCTGGCGATGCAGCGGAAGTGGTGGGCACTGCAGGGGTGGCGCTCGCAGCGTCTGCGGTCGTGGCAGTGTCTGCGGGCGTCGGGGTGACGTCGGCCTCGCGGGGCTCCCCCGCGGCGCCGTCAGTGGTGTCGGTCATGGTGTGCTCCTTCCAAGCGATGCCAGCATCCCGCCGCAAGCTGTGTACCCGATCGGCGCAGTCTATGACTCTGCTATCCCCGAGCCGGGATTCGTCCGAATCCGGTCCGGGAGCGTCGCTGCCTGCGCCAGCGTACCGGCCGTACCCTCGCGTACGGTGAGAACGTGAGCGACTTCTCCCCCGCACGAGGCCTCGCGCCCTGGCAACGCACCGCGGCCGGCGCCGGCCTCCTCTCGCCCGAGGGCACGATCGCCGCGACGATCTTCGCCGAGATGAGTGCGTTGGCGACCCGAACCGGCGCGATCAACCTCGGACAGGGGTTCCCCGACGAAGACGGACCCGCCGAGGTGCTCGAGGCCGCTCGCCAGGCGATCGCCGACGGCGTCAACCAGTACCCGCCGGGAATGGGCATGCCGGTGTTGCGCGAGGCGGTCGCAGCCCATCAGCATCGGTTCCACGGTCTCGAGCTCGACGCGGCATCCGAAGTGCTCGTGACGGCCGGAGCGACCGAAGCGCTCGCGGCCACGCTGCTCGCGTTCGTCGACGCCGGCGACGAGGTCGTGACCTTCGAGCCGTACTACGACGCGTACGCCGCCATGATCGCCCGCGCCGGTGGCGTGCACCGCACGGTGCCGCTCAGGTTCCCCGGTTGGCACGCGGACCCCGACGAACTTCGCGCATCGGTCACCGATCGCACGCGCATCATCCTCGTGAACTCGCCGCACAACCCGACCGGTGCGGTGCTCGACGCAGCGACACTCGCGCTCATCGTCGAGCTCGCCGAACGGCACGATGCGCTCATCGTCACCGACGAGGTCTACGAACACCTCACGTTCGGCGTCGCACACACGCCGATCGCGACACTGCCGGGGGCTCGTGAACGCACGATCTCGATCTCCTCGGGCGGCAAGACGTTCTCGACGACCGGCTGGAAGATCGGCTGGCTGACCGCGCCGGCGCCCCTCGTGACGGCCGTGCTCGCCGTCAAGCAGTACCTCACGTACGTCAACGGCGCCCCGTTCCAGCCGGCGATCGCGACCGGCCTCGGCCTGCCAGACGCATTCTTCACGGATGCCGCGGCGACCCTCTCGGCCAAGCGCGACCTGCTCGCCGCCGGTCTCGCCGCCGCCGGGTTCATGGTGTCGCTCCCCCAGGCGGGGTACTTCATCGTCGCGGATGCTGCGCCGCTCGGTGCATCGGATGCCGCGGCGTTCAGCCGCGAGTTGCCGGAGCGTGCCGGAGTCGTGGGCGTGCCGGTCACGGCATTCGTGCACGCCGATCGCCGGCCCGCGTACGCGAGCCTCGTGCGATTCGCGTTCTGCAAGCGGCGTGACGTGCTCGAAGAGGCGAGCACCCGGCTCGCCGCGCTCAACGCGGGGTGACGTCGAAGCGACGCAGTGCGAGGGCGGGGTTCACCCGGCGCACGGCATCGATGCGCTCCTTCGAGATCCAGGCGACCGCGACATCCGTCGTCTCGCCGATCGTGGCGAGCTCGACGCCCATCGGGTCGACGATCATGCTGTTTCCGGCGCCCAACGGCGGCGCATGGTCGGCCGCTGCGACGTAGATCGTGTTCTCGAGCGCGCGCGCCGTGGTGAGCACGCGCCAGTGCGCCTCTTTCAA
Organism: Agromyces sp. Y182; assembly: GCF_059445385.1. Taxonomy (NCBI): domain Bacteria; kingdom Bacillati; phylum Actinomycetota; class Actinomycetes; order Micrococcales; family Microbacteriaceae; genus Agromyces; species Agromyces sp. Y182. Next base: position 980,464 of record NZ_JCAIUF010000002.1, read on the forward strand.
CGGACCGCGCACCCATTCGGCGGGCATGCAGACGACATCGGCACCGGCGTCGACGATGCGCCGGGTGACCTCGGGGAACCTCGCGTCGTAGCAGGTCTGCAGGCCGAAGCGGATGCCGCCGGCCTCGAAGATCTCGGGCGGTTCGATCGCGCCCGGGGCCACCGAGGCCGACTCCTGCTGCCCGAAGGCGTCGTAGAGGTGGAGCTTGCGGTAGCGGGCGACGATGCCGGCGCCGGGAGCGAGAGCGATGACCGTGTTGGAGACGCGGCGGTCGCGGTTCTCGCTCTCGCTCTCGCTCTCGCTCTCGAGCCGCTCGATCATGCCGGCCACGAGGTGCACGCCGAGACGGTCGGCAATGGCGCTGAGATGTGCCGTGAAGTCGCCGCCGAGGGGCTCTGCCGCCACCCGCCAGTCGTCACCGGGCTCGGGCGTGAAGTAGCTCGAGTACTCGGGAAAGACGATGAGTCGGGCGCCACGCGCGACCGCGAGCTCGGTGAGGCGCGCGATCTCGGTGCGATTGCGGGCGACGTCGTCGTTCGGCGCGAACTGGGCGACCGCGACGCCGAATCCCTCGGTCGTGCTCTGCATGTGCTCAGCCTATTTGCTCGAGGCGGCACGCCCGGAGCCGCGGACATCCCACGCCTTTTCCTGATTCCTCAGCCTCGCTCGCTAGAATGATCGTCTGGCCAACTCCGATGTTGGCGTGGTCGAGCCGCCGGAGGGCGCAACGATCCGGGCTGGAAACCCCGGCATTCACGCGTTCTCATTCGAAAGGCGGGCTACGCCCATGTCCAAATCCTCCTCCCGGCGCTGGTGGGTCCTCGTGATCCTCGCGCTGACGCAACTCATCGTCGTGCTCGACGGCACCATCGTCAACATCGCGCTCCCCCAAGCCCAGATCGCACTCGGGCTCAGCGACGTCGAGCGCCAGTGGGTCGTCACCGCCTACGCTCTGGCATTCGGGGCACTCCTCCTGTTCGGCGGACGCATCGCCGACTACTGGGGGCGCAAGCGCACGTTCCTCGTCGGCATGGTCGGCTTCGGCGTGGCATCCGTCATCGGCGGAATCGCCCAGACCGGAGGCGAACTGATCCTCGCCCGCGGCCTCCAGGGCGTCTTCGCCGCCCTCATGGCGCCCGCGGCGCTGGCACTCCTGACGGTCACGTTCCCCGGGGGCCGTGAGCGCAACACGGCATTCGCCGTCTTCGGCGCGGTGGCCGGCGCGGGCGCGGGCGTCGGTCTCTTGCTCGGCGGCATCCTGACCGAGTTCGTCGACTGGCGGTGGTGCCTGCTCGTCAACGTGCCCATCGTGATCGTCGTCTTCGTGGCGGGTGCACTCCTCGTGACCGAGAGCAAGGCCGAGGGCAAGAACCGTTACGACTGGCTCGGCGTCATCACCGTCGCCCTCGGCCTCGGCTCCCTCGTCTACGGCTTCACGCTCGCCGAAGAGAGCTGGGTCTCGGTCGGAACGATCGGATTCATCGCCGCCGGCGTGGTGCTGCTCGCCCTCTTCGTCTGGATCGAATCTCGCGTCGCCCAGCCACTGCTTCCGCTCCGCATCGTGCGCGACAAGGTGCGGGGAGGTGCGTTCCTGCTGCAGGCGATCGCGGGTAGCGCCATGATCGGCGCGACCGTCTATCTCACGTTCCACCTGCAGATCGTGCTCGGGTTCTCGCCGCTGTGGGCCGGCCTCGCGAGCCTGCCGCTGGCGATCGTGATCTCGCTCGTCGCTCCGCTCGCCACCAAGTTCCTGTCGCGGTACGGTGCCCGGCCGCTCATGATCGGCGGCCCGCTGTTCGCCGCAGTCGGCCTGTTCTACCTGAGCTTCATCACCGTCGACGGCAACTACTTCGTGCAGGTGCTGCCCGCGCTCGTGCTGCTCGGCATCGGCATGGCGATGCTCTTCGTGCCGATGCAGAACCTCGCCCTCGCCGGCGTGGCCCCGCACGACGCCGGCGCTGCGAGCGCCACGGCGAACGCCGCGATGCAGATCGGCGGTTCGCTCGGTCTGTCGATCTTCACGACGGCGTACGCCGCAGCAGCCGGAGGCGTCGCGGTCACCAGCTCGGCGAGCCAGCTCGAGGCGTTCGTGAGCGGCTACTCGGCCGCCTTCGTCGCCGCGGGCGTCGCGATGCTCGTGGGCGCCGTGCTCGCGATCGTGTTGATCCGCCCGCGGACGTCCGAAGTCGAGGTCGAGGTCGACACGGCCGTGACCGTCGCCGTAGGCGACTGACAGCAGGCATGAGGATGGCCCGGAACCCTGCGGTTCCGGGCCATCCTCGTTGCGCAATCGGGAAATCCGGAACGCCTTGTGTGTGCTGGGCACTTTCAGCGTCGGTGATTGAAGCGGCTCAGACCAGACCCGGCTGGCGCCGAAGCCGCGAATGTCCGGTGAGACCACACCGACCGACCCGGCATGATGTTCTCAGGCCGCAGCCGGCCGTCCCCGAACCCGACGAGGAGAACCCAGACTGTGACGCAGACGCCGCCCGACCCCGGCAACTCCTTCTTTCGACGTCCGGTGTTCTGGATCAGCGTGTCCGTGGTGGCCGTCATCGCCGTCGTCGCATCCCTCGTGTTCGTGCTGACCAAGGCTGTGACGGACGTCACTGCTGCGCCGCCTGCATCGTCGGCGCCTGAGAGCACCGCGCCACCATCGACGCCCCCGGCGAGCGAACCGACACCGCCGGCCGACCCTGCCACGGTGACGCTGCCCGCCGATTGCGCCGCGATCTACACACGCGACCTGACCCCGGACTTCGGCGGGCTGGTGCTGAACCCAGACTGGGCCGTTGACGCCACCCCGAAAATGTACGGGTCGAACGACGAGGAAGCCATCGCACTGCTCAGCGACGTGTCGCAGCTCTCATGCCATTGGGGGAACCCTGTCGGCGGAAGCGACCGGAGCCTCATCACGAACGTGTCAGCGGTCACCGCCGAGCAGTCGACGGAGATGCAGGCACGGTTCGCTGAGGTCGGGCACTCCTGCTACGAAGAGTTGGACGGCGTCCGCTGCGTGACCGAATCGCCGAAAAGCAACGACGGCCAGACCGGCGAGTCCCACTTCTTCCGTGAAGGGGTGTGGATCGCAACGAAGTGGATGAACACCGGCCCTGACGGGTACACGCACGACATCATCGCGGCGATCTTCGGGTAGCGACAAGCAGCACCGAAGAAGCGGAAGAGGCCGGGACTGAATTCCTTCAGTCCCGGCCTCTTCTGAGCGATCTCATGAGAACCGGAATCCGATTCTCCAATACCGCCTTGGTTGCGGGGGCAGGATTTGAACCTACGACCTCTGGGTTATGAGCCCAGCGAGCTACCGAACTGCTCCACCCCGCGGCACCGACCGCCTTGCGGCGATCATCCTCGTATCAGCGCTGGTCAGATCGTGTTTCTCAATCGGCCTGATTGCGATGTTCCCTTGAGTTTACGTCATCGCTCGAGTCCGCTTCGACCATCATCGCTTCTGCTCTGTCGCCACGTCACCCGCGATGCCGGCCGCCGTTGTGCAGAATCTGCAGCGATGCGATAATCCAGAAGTGCAGCAAGCACAAGGGCAGCGTCAATACAGAAGCCCGGTGTCGCCCTGGGGAGAGGCGTCAGCGAGAGGCATCAGCGACGGGCCTGATCGCACTTGTGAACGGCGTCGCCGCTCTCCGTGATGGACGTCCGTCACCTTCAGCGAGAAGCGTCGGTCACCTTCGGCGAGAAGGATGAGGGACCTCCGGTTCTTCGAGGAGGCTTCTGGGGTCTCGGTGAGACGATCCGTGTCCTTGAGTGACGAGTACTGGAGAAGGTCACATGAGTGATTTGCCCGCTTCGGCAACGCCGACTGCCGCTGCCGCCGACCACAAGAAGAGCATCTTGTTGGTTTTCGCGGGACTGATGCTGACGATGCTGCTCGCGTCCCTCGATCAAACCATCTTCAGCACCGCGTTGCCGACCATCGTCGGTGATCTGGACGCTGCCGACGAGATGGGCTGGATCATCACGATCTACCTGCTCACCTCGACGATCGTGCTCCCGATTTACGGAAAACTCGGTGATCTTGTCGGTCGCAAAGGCATCTTCATCACCGCGATTTCGATCTTCGTCATCGGCTCGACCATCGGCGGATTCGCTCCCGACATGACCTGGTTGATCATTGGTCGCGGTGTGCAGGGCCTCGGTGGCGGCGGGTTGATGATTCTGTCTCAAGCGATCATCGCCGACGTGGTGCCCGCCAGAGAACGCGGCCGGTATATGGGAATCATGGGCGGCGTCTTCGCGGTGTCCTCGGTAGCGGGTCCATTGCTGGGCGGCTGGTTCACCGACGTCATCGGCTGGCGGTGGTGCCTCTGGATCAACATCCCCCTGGGCATCCTCGCGATCATCGCAGCCGTGGCCTTCCTTCACCTGCCGAAGCACAGCACCACCGGGTTGCGGCTTGACGTATTCGGAGTGGCGCTCCTCGCGCTCGCCTCGACCGGACTCGTGCTGATCAGCACGTGGGGTGGGACAACCTACGATTGGGACTCCCTCATTATCATCGGTCTGATCATCGGAACAGTTCTCGCCGCGGGTGCCTTCGTCCTCGTCGAACGACGCACTGCGGAACCGATCATGCCTCTCGAACTGTTCCGGAGGCGCAACTTCAATCTGAGCACCAGCGCAGGTCTCTTGATCGGCGTCGCCATGTTCGGCACCCTCGCATACACGCCGACCTACCTGCAGATGGTGACTGGCGCCAGCGCAACACAGGCGGGACTACTGATGGTCCCGATGATGGCTTCGTTGCTCGTCTCCTCGGTCGCTTCCGGACAGATCGTGAGCAGAACCGGCCGCTACAAGTGGGCGCCGATAGCCGGGACGCTCGTGACTGCTGTGGGCCTGTATCTGCTTTCGACGATGTCGTCGACGACGGAGGTATGGGTGACCTGCGCATATCTGAGTGTCATGGGCTTGGGCTTGGGCATGTGCATGCAGAACCTGATACTCGTCGTCCAGAACACGTTCCCGAACGCCGTTGTCGGTACGGCGACAGCGACCAACAACTACTTCCGTCAGATCGGTTCGTCGCTGGGCGCTGCCATTGTCGGCACCGTGTTCACGTCACGGCTCGCGACCCTTCTGGCGGAACGATTGCCATCAGACGAATCAGCAGCCGCCGGCTCGAGCAACGCATTCACACCTGAGTCGGTAAAAGAGTTGCCTGCGTCGATCCGCGACATCATCGTCGGTGCGTACAGCGACGCCCTCACACCCGTGTTCTTCGCCATGGTTCCACTGATGCTCGTCGCGGCCATCATTGTTTCGTTCCTCCGCGAGGACCCACTGAAAACGACGTTGGACCATGGCGACGTGATGTCAGGCAGCCTGGAGATCGACGGAGCGAGCGCCGCGGCACTGAGCACCGCATCGCTGGCGATCATCAGTCAGGAGCAGATCGACTCCCAGCGGGCGCAAAAACAGTAGCCGCCAGACGGGGACCAGCCGACTCGTTGGTTACTGGAGTTGACCGTGTTCTTCCCCCTTCCCCTCGGCCCTGAATCCGTCCCGTGCCGCCTCCGTATGGACGAAGGACCTTCCCGAGCCCACCGCGCTGTGCGAACCCTCGTCGGTTCATCGGTCATCGCTCGCAGCTCCTGACGCGTCCGAGGTCGGTGTCGGAGTCGGTACCGCTGTCGGGGGCGGTTCGGCGAGAGTGAGGCTGACTGCGATGCCGACTCTCAGCACGGCACCGGACGCGGGCCGGCTGCCCGTCACAACGGCGGCGGCCGGCGTCGCTGCAGGCGAGACGACGGTGAAGCCTGCGGATTCGAGGAGCGCGGTGGCGGTCGCGGCATCGAGCCCGGCGACGTGCGGCACTGTGTTGGTCCCGTTGGCGACGGTGACGGCCACGCCGGAGCCGGGCGGGATGGTCGACCCGGCGCCGGGGTGTTGCGACAGCACTCTGTCGGCCGCCTCTGCGGAATCGATGCGGGTAACCGGGCCGAGCGTGAGCCCAGCTTCGCGCAGCGCGCGCTCCGCCTCGACCAGTGATCCGAACAGTGTCGGCACCGGCAGGTCGACGATCGGAGCGACCACTGGCGCCGGCGAGGGCGTTGAGGTCGGCTCGGGAGCGGATGTCTCGCTGGGTAGTGCCGTTGCTGCCGGCGCAGGCGGTCGGTCGTTGTCGCCGGCCGAGCTCCGGGTCACGACGCCCCATGCGACTGAGCCGCCGATCAACACCATCGTCGCGATGGCCACGAGGAGTCCGACACCGGACGTGCGAATCGGTATCGCGGCACCAGTGGGGCCCATTTGCGGGACATCCAAGTAGTCGGTGGGTGTCGTGCCGCCGCGCGGCAGCAACAGTGTCGCGCCAGTGACCGTCTGCGGCTCGTCCGGCACCCTCGGATCGCTGGGTATGCTCGCCGCTGCCTCAATGAGGGCGACGCGGAACTCCTCGGCATTCCGGTACCGTCGCACTGGCGTTTTGTTCATCGCGGTGGTCACGACCCGGTCCAGCGCACGGGGCACGTCGGCGATCGCCGACGGCACCGGTGGTGGGGCGCTCGCCTGGGCTTGGAGCACTTGACGCGTCGTCGTGCGCGGGTATGGTGGCCGCCCGGTGAGGAGGAAGTACAGCACCGCGCCGGTCTGGTAGATGTCCCCCGCTACCCGAACCGGCTTGCCGAGAGCTTGCTCGGGCGACATGTATTGCGCGTTGCCGATGACGCCCGCTTCGTCGGTCTCGTCGGCGCCGAGGAGGACGTCACTGCCGAGCGTCGGTCGCCCGGTGACGTCGGCGAGGCCGAAGTCAACGAGACGAACCTGCGACACTGTCACGTTGTCGTCGCCCTTGTTGGCCTCGAGCAGCACGTTCGCCGGCGACACATCCCGATGCACGAGACCATCCGCGTGTGCGGCGGCCAGGGCGGCGAGGACTCCTGAGATTACGGTGACCGCGACGAGCGGATGCATCGGACCACGCGTCGCGACCCACTCGGCCGCGCTCAGCCCGCGCACGAGATCGAACGCGATCCAACCCATTGTCACCCCGCCGGCATCGTGCAGGCCATGGTCCCGCACGGAGACGATGTTCGGGTGGGCGAGTGATTGCGCCGCTTGGGCCTCGCGGAAGAATGCTCCCCGAGTACGGTCGTCGACCGACAGGTGCGGATGAAGGATCTTCACGGCGACCGACGCCGACGCTGAGCCGCTCGGCGTCAGGTCTTCGGCCTCGAACACCGAGGCTGAGCCGCCGACACCGAGCAGCTCGCCGAGCCGGTATCGACCGCCGAGCAGCTCCCCGGGGTATCCAGGGGTTGACGTGTCGCTCATCGTTCAGCCAAACCGCCCGTTGACGTAGTCGAAGGTTCGCTCGTCCTGAGGTTCGGAGAACATCGCGTCGGTGTCGCCGTGCTCGACGATCACGCCTGGTGTGCCCTGCGATGCGAGGAAGAACGCGCATTGCTGCGATACCCGCTGCGCCTGTTGCATGTTGTGGGTGACGATCACGATCGTCACCTCCTTCTGCAGCTCCGTCATGGTCTCTTCGATCACGCGCGTCGAGGTGGGGTCGAGCGCCGAACAGGGCTCATCCATGAGCAGCACCTTCGGGGTGACCGCGAGTGATCTCGCGATGCACAAGCGCTGCTGCTGGCCACCGGAGAGGCCACCGCCCGGCTGGCGAAGCCGATCCTTCACCTCTTTCCAGAGTCCAGCCGAGATGAGGCTGCGTTCGACGAGTTCGTCCTTCTCGTCGCGGGAGGCTTTGATGCCGGTGAGCTTGAGACCGGCGATGGTGTTGTCGTAGATCGACATCGCCGGGAACGGGTTGGGCTTCTGGAACACCATGCCGATGTGGCGTCGGGCGTCGGTGAGCTTGCGGCCGCGGTCGTAGATGTCGTCGCCGTCGAGGAGCACCTCGCCGGCGAGGGATGCGATGGGGATGAGTTCGTGCATTCGGTTCAGGATGCGCAAGAACGTGGACTTCCCGCATCCTGACGGCCCGATGAGTGCGGTCACCTGCCCGGCGGGCATGGAGAGTGAGACCCTGTCGAGCACTTTGTGGTCGCCGAACCAGGCAGACACGTCACGGGCTTCGAGGTTTGACAGCGTAGGCGCGGTTCCGGCAGACGCCGTTCGGCGATCGACCGTCTCGAAGGATCTCTCCGGCGACTTCGGCGACGCGGTGGCGTTGTCTGCACCGCGTCCGCCGAACATGCGGCGCTTCGGCGTCTGCAGCACGCTCGTCACGTCGGGTGCGGACGCGGCAGAGACAGGCGTGTGCACGGTCGTGATGTCACCCAACTCGAAATCCGCCTTGCCGAGAGCAAGGTGCACGGTGGTGATGTCGTCGATTTCGGGCGCTGACTGGGGGTCGGTGTGCTGGGTCATGGTGTCCTCGGGGTGGGTTCAGAGCAGGTTGGGTAGGGCGTTCATCACGATGTCGGCAGTGGTCACGCCGAGTGCCAGCATGAGCGGCACGCCGACGAGCCAGGTCTGCCAGCGCCCCCACGTCTTCCACAGCCACCACAGGGTGATGCCTGCTGCGGCGAAGAAGACGAGCGAGAAGAATGCGATGAACCACGCGGTTCCGTCTTGTCCCATCGCTCGTTCCGGGGTCGGCAACGCCTGGTATGCCATCACTTTCGATGGTGTCGACTGGATGGTGGAGGTGAGTTGCGCGTCGACGTGCAGCGCCCCCGATGGAAACAGGGCGAGCCCATCGGCGGTGATCAGCTCGAGCCGCCCTTGTTTCGGCCGGAGTGGCTCTGGCATCGGGTCGCCGGCGCGGCGAAGCCCGAACACTTGATAGGTGTTCGTGCCCTGCCCGGTCGTGACGGAAATCTCATCGCCTGGCTCGAGTTGATTGAGTGATCCGAATGGTCCGCCGTATGTCGCCTGACGGCCCATGATCACGCTGGTCCCGGCCTGTCCGGGCATCACCGAGTCTCGGCGGTGCCCGGCGCCCGAGCGCAGCATCTCCGCGGTCGTGCCCTCGGTGATGACCTCGCTGATCCCGATCGCGGGGATCTGCATCAGCGCAACCGGGGTGCCGAGCGGGACCATCTGCTCATCGACGTTGAGCTGCCCGACCGGGGTTTCCGCCTTTGCGAGCGACGTGCGGAGCACTTGGTAGCCGACTTCCTGCGCCTTGTGGTGCTGGAACGTCGAGAACACAGCGACGTGTCCGACAAAGCCGAGGAACAGCAGCGACAGCGTCAAGATGACGGCGCCCACCCACCAGCGCATGTCACGTGGTGCGAGTTGCCGCGGCGCTGCCGCCGGCAACCGACCACGTGTCGGTGTGCCGCCTGGGGGTCTGGTGCCAGCTGGTGGTGAAGCCCGCTTCACGGGCCGCGGGATGCGTCGGAGCACTTCAGTGACCGCGGTCGTTGAGAATCCCGGGTTGCGGCGCGGTCGGTGGCCAGGGCGCATCTCGTCTGGCCGTCCCGGAGGGGCGAGCGCCTCGTCGGTTTCAGGGGGCCGGGTTTCGGTGGTCACGTCTGTGCTCATCAGCGTGCGCCTGCGAGCCGCGCAGGTTCAGGTTCGCGCATGACGCGGATGACCCGCCAGCCGAAGAACACGAGCCCTGCGAGCACGACGGCGCCGAGCACCCACCACGCCCACGGCGGAACGTTCTCGCCGGTGCTGCTCGCGGCACCCGCGGTCGTTCCGACGAGGATGTCGGCGATCGCGATCGCGTTACACCATCCGGTGAACTGCACTGTATGGGTGCCCGCAGTGGTCTTCTCGGCGACCGGGAACACTGCTTGCACCTGGCCGTTCGCGTCAGCGATGAATGTGCCGATCAGCGCCGGTTCGGCGAACAACACCAACTGCACCTGCTCACCTGCGCCGTACCCGGTCGCCGTCGCCGTGACCTGCTGGCCAGGAAGGTACAGGCTCTTGTCGGTCGTCGCCTTCTCGCCAGTGGTTGCCGCCTTCGTTGGAACGGCGGGCTCGGTTGGCGTGCAGTTGGCGGAGGTGGTGGCTGTGGGTGCACCGCCTTGCGTGTTCGCGGCCGGTCGGCCGGAGGATCCGTTGTTTGCGCTCCCGGAGTTCGCGCCCGGTGTCTGGGTGGTAGGCGGAGTGGGCTGTGTCGGGGGGTGGCTCGGGATCGTCACCGTGAATCCCGTCTCCTGGTCGGGGATTTCCTCGGCTGACGCGGGTGCCGTGCCGGCCGATGCGACGGTTGCGACCACGACGGCCGCGATGAGGCAGCGGATGGCCCCTGCTGTTCGTGATCGCATGCTCATCGCACTGGCTCGCTTTCCTTGGCGTGGTGGTTCTCCGCGGCGAGGGTATCGGCGCGGACCTGCTCGGCGTAGACGGCCAGCTCGGCCACGAGCCGGTGCCGCGACCGACGGCGCCACCAGACGCTCGCCCAGACCGCGCCCGCAATGACTGTGAGCAGCCCGAGCAGCGACCACGGGATCGCCCATGCGAGAGTCGAGGCGGTCACCGGTGCGGGTGCGACATCGGTAGCCGCAACGCCGTCAGCGGCCGCGGGGATCACCGTGAGGTCGGCGAAGAGGAGGAAGATGGGCGGCACGCCGGGGAACTCGGCGGTGACGTGGGTGGTGCCGCCGGGGACGAGGTTCTTGATTGGCGGCAGGGTGACGGTGCCGAGATCGATGCCGAACGGCCCGGTCAGGCGTGCGCTGGGCGTGGCGGAGAGGCGCATGTTGCCGGAGTTGGCGAGGTCGAACCCGATACGGCCGGTGCCAGCGCCGATCGGGTTCCAGGCTCCGTCGTAGCCCGACACCGTGCCCCTGATGTCGAGCGCGGGCGTCAGCGGCCCGTCGACGCGGAGGTAGATGCGCGTGCCGACGCGTTGCGACACATTCACAGTCGAGCCAGCGCCATCGACGGCGGTGGAGCGGAATGATGCGACGATGCCGCCGGCGTGGTCGCCCGGCGTAGCGTCGTGGGGAACGGTGATCGTGAACGGCAGGTCCACCCGGCTGCCGGGCTCCAACGTGATGTCGGTGCCGAGCGCCGCAGTACATGCCGCTTCGGCGTCGTCGTCGGTGTCGGCGCAGACCGATGCGCCTGAGTCGATGCTCGCCCAAGCTCCGGCGTCGACGGATGCCTCGTCGGCACCGATCAGTGTGAACGCTCCGGTTTCGTAGTCGGTCGCGGCATCCGCACCTTGCACGCGGAACGTCGCCGGTTGGGTCGAGAAGTTCGACACCGACACCCAGTCGCTGATCGTGGTGCCTGGCGCGACGTGAAAGTCGAATTCTGTGCGCCCGTCGGGGCCGTCGGGTGAGGAGGGTTGCACACTCCAGGTGACCTCGCTCCCTTCTTCGGCGTGTGCAGGGGCGGGGGTGAAAGCCATGGCGAGGGTCGCCAACGAGAGCGCGGCGATCATCGTGAGCCGGCCTGGTGGGAAGGCGGCGGTGCGAGCGGTCAACTTCGTGTCTTCCGTGAGTGTTGCGAATGGATCGTGACGGTAGGCCGGGGTTCCGCGGTGGATCCAGTGGAACCCCGGCTCTGCCGGTGCCGGCTCAGATCAGGGTGATCGTGAGCGTTGACGTGTAGTTGCCGGCGGCGGAGTCGGCCGGGGCCTTCAGGGTGATTCCGGCCTTGACCGTGGTGTCGGCGACGGTCGCGCCGGCAACCGCCTGCGCGAGCGACTTCTGCGACGAGAGGCCCCCGTTCGTGCCCGCAACGACCTCGGCGCCTGCCGTGCCGCCGTTCGCCGCGGCAGCGCCGATGAGCTCGGGTTTCCAGCCGAGGCTGGAGGCGGCGATCTTCTTCGTGTCGTCGGCGGTGTTCACGAACTCGCTCACCGAACCGTTCAGTGCCCACTCGGTGCGAACTTCACGGTTGTCGGACACCTTTGCTTGCTCGAGCGTGCCCGTTGCCACGTACGACGTGCCTTCGAGAGTCGCCGCGCTGAGCGCGACCGCTCCGGGGGTGATCGTGAACTTCAGCCCGGTTGCCGACGCGGGGATCGTGACCGTGATGTCGGTGTCCTGCGGCGGCTGCGGCTCGGCGACGGTGTTGACGGTCGCCACGCCCGACTCGGAGCCGTTGTGGGCGTTGTCGCCGGCGTAGACCGCCTTATAGCTGTACGTCGTACCGGCTGTGAGGCCGGTCACGGTCGTCGAAGCCGACCCGCCGGTGATGGCGCCGGTGCCGACTTCGGCGCCCGTGGCAGTGTTCACGAACGACACCGACCCGGTCGCTGCGGCCGACGAAACAGTCGCGGTGAGGGTGACGGAGCCGTCATTGCCAGCGGTCGGGGTGAGCGCGGTCGTGGTGTCGACCTTCTCGACGGGCTCCGTCTGGGCCTGGATCTTCCACGTCTCTGTCGCGGCGTCCACGGTGATCATCGTCTTGAAGTACATCGACTGATCGTTCACGCCGACACCGTTCGCGAGGCGCATGCGGTCACAGGTGACGACGAGCGGGAAGGTACCGGTGCCGGCGGCGTTGAAGAGCCCGATCGCGGCGGCTTCGCTGTGGAACGCATAAACCCCAGTGAGAGCGATCGTGGGCCCGGTCGTCTCCGGGTTCAGCCCCGTCGCCTGAGGGAAGCCGTTCTCGCGGCGTCCTGCCGCATGGAGATGGGTGCTTGCATCCTTGATGATGAATGTTCTTGAAGTGGCGTAGTAGAACTCTGGGCAGACTTGCGCCACGTTCAGCTGTGTGGGGGGCGTTTCGAACGTTCCCTCGGAAGGAGTGAAGATCGGCTCGACCGGTACGCCGTCGTTCAGGATCTGATTGCCGGGGATCAGATCGGCGGCGTGGGCCGCCGTTCCGCCGCCGACGGTGAGGATGCTCGCGAGGGTGACCGAGGCGAGCGCGGCAGCGATGAAGCGGATGCTCAATCTGGGCCGTTGGAGGGATGCAGGGGCTTGGGGAACGACGTGCATGAGGATCGGCTCTCTCTTCAGGTGGCTGAGGTCGGGTGCGTGGGCGGGCCGCGAGTGAGTGCGGTCCCGCCCACGCCGCTCATTGGGAACGAGCGATGGTGCGGTTAGGGGAAGGTGATGCTGCCACGGAGGTTCGTGGTCTGGCCGGCCTGGTACGAGACACCGTCGATGGTCTTCGCGGTGGTCAGCGAACCGAAGCCGAAGTCCTCGATCACGAGCTGGGTGCTCGCGCCGGGACGGTCAACCGTGTATGCGGTGGCCGAGACGCCCTGGAACACGTTGCTCAGTGTGGTGTTGGTCGCCAGTTCGGCGTACTTGACCACGGTGAACACGGGGCGGATCACAGGGAAGTCCGTGGTGTTGAGCTTGAGCTCGCCGCCGCCGGCGGCGAACGGCGACTTTCCGCCGATCGAGCCGAGCGCGGTCACACCATGGAGTCGGTTGCTCACCGTCACGCCGTACGCGGCACCGAGCGTTCCGGCCTTCGACTGCGCAATGTACTGCGCGATCGAGAACGGGACGATCGCCTTGTCGTTCGCAGCCAGGGCGGCTCCGTCGTGCTCCTGCACGCCGACGGTCGATCCACCCTGTACGAACGAGTCGCTCACGATCGATCCGTACGCGAGGCCGCCGAGCACCTTGGTCTGCCAGAACGACAGCGTGCCCGAACCCGCCTGCGGCTTGAACGGGACGATCTGCACGCCCGGGGTGGTGGCCGTGCCGACCAGGTACGACAAGCCACCGTGGGTGAGGGTGACCGGCGCGTTCGCCCGGTAGATCGCCTGGAGGCTCAGCTGGCCGGCGGGAGCGGTGAGCGGGATGTCGGTCGGGACGGCGCCATTCTCGTTGTAGCCGTAGCTGACGCCGTCGATGCCGAGCGGGATCCACGCGTAGTCGCCAGTGTTGTCGAGCACGCCGGGCCGGCTCGAGGAGCGCGAGAACTGGAGGTCTGCATCGGTCAGGGCGGCAGACGACGTTCCGCGTGGGCTCGTGAGAACCTGTGCGTTCTTCGCCGCGAAGAGTGCCTTGTTGCCCTCGGTGGAGCCGTTCGGGCGGGGAATCTCGACGCCGGTCGCGGAGGTCTGGATGAAGTTCCCTGCACCCGACGGGATCGTTGCGTCATATGAGGCGACGGTGCCGCCTCCGATGGCCGCGGCGATGCCGTTGTTGACGTCTTGTGTGGTGTCGGACCCGGAGCCCGAGATCACGCCGAACCCGGAAGCCGGGTCGGCGTTCGCGGCGGTGCCGGTGAAGGCGACAGCCCCAACGGTGAGTGCGGTGATCGCGGCGAGCGACCAGTTGCGGTTCAGTTTCATTTCAGCTTTGCTTTCTGCTATCGTCTCCGCTTGGTTGTCCTTGTGGACTCCGGCCCCTCATCGCGCTCTTACCTGTGATGGGGGGCTTCCCTTTGCGGTCTGGAGACGGCGACCGCACAGGTGGTCTTTGCCCGGGCTCAGTCGGTCGGTTTTCGTCGCAGGAAGAACGGGGAAGCGGCGAGGCCGCCGAGGCCGGCGAGCAGGGTTGTGCCGAGCGCTCCCTGCAGCGGCGTGATCGCCGTGGCGGTGGTCGCGGCGACGCGTCCGGCGTCGGCGTTGACGGCAGTCTGCGTCGCGCCGTTCTCAGCGGCGCCTGCTGCCTTCGGTGCACCGTTCGCAGCGCCGGACTGGCTCGGGACGGTGGTGGTCACGGTGGGTGAGCTCGCCGGGTCGACGAGGAGCCGGTCGGCGAGGGCGGATGCCGACGCGCGTTGCTCCGCGGTCAGGGGCGCATATCCAGCGGGCAGGAGACCTCGACTCGAGCCCGCGACCTGCCCGTTGTCTGCGGCGTAGCGCAGCAGATTCGCATATTCGGTGCGTGCTTCCCGGTCGGGGCCGAGGGCGTTCAGGTCGACCGCGGCGTAGATAGTGCTGGTGAGTGGGTAGGCGTCAGTTGCGAGCTTGTCGAATTGCATAGCGGTGACTCCGTCTACTCCGGGCGTCAGCCCGGAGGTGAGCGCGGATTCCATGGCGGCGGTGGTCGGGTTCACGAACACTTCCGGCCGATTGGGCAACTGCAGTGCCGCGGTACCCAGCCCCATGCGGGCCGCGCTGGCGGCGTCGACCGGGCCGAGGGCGAGGCGAGGGATACCCTCCGGTACCGGGGGGTTCGGGGCGAACGCGCCGGGCTTTCCTCCAGTGACTTTGTGTGGATCCCAGTCGAAGGTCTGTTTCGACTCGACCCGGAACACTCGTTTCGCGACTTCACTCAGGCTCTGGGCGTACGGCAGGAGGGTCAGCGAGTCGACTTGCTTGCCGTCGTACAGATTCGCCGCAGTCTCGGCATCGGGCGAGAGGTTCTGGTCGGCGCGGGGGACGATGTCGATCGGGTCTTTCGCGAGGTCGTAGGGAAGACCGCCGCCGAGGGCTCGCGCGTCAGTCGATGGAAGGTAGTAGGGGTTGATGGTCTGCCCCCACGGGTCTGGCTCTCCTTGCAGCCAGCGGCGTGCCTCGTCGTCGGCTTGGATCCACTGCCACAGCTGACGGATTCCGTCGTCCCCGGTCGGACCCATTACGATGAGCCCGCTGTCACTCAAGTAACCGCTCATCAAGTCGAAACGCGCCGGGTTTCCGAGGGCCTGCCATTCCGGGTCGTTCGCGATGCTGAAAGGCGCCCGGTTGACGTAGTCGATATCGGGCCAGTGGTTGCCGGCATGGGGGATGTGCTGTCGATACTGCTGGGTCAGGATCTTCGCCATGAGGCGCGGAGACAGTCTCACACCGTCGGTGTACCGAGCCACCGCTCCTGAGTCATCGGTCAGGACCGAGGCGTTGTACGCGATGACGAGCCCGGAGTTCAGCATCGGTGCGTAGGCCAGGTCCGCCTGCGAGAGAGCTGCGACCGCTTCGGCTCCGACGGTCTGCTCGGTGACCGGCAGCGCGCTCAGAGCCATGCCCGCCTGACCTGTGACGAGTTGGGAGCGGGTCAAGCTGCCGGAGCCGGTCGTGAGGTTGTATCGCGCCGGGCTCTCGCCGGTGCAGAGCGCCGATTGCCAGGAGCTGAGGGCTCCGGCGGTGAGTTCGGAACCCACGACCCTTCGCTCGGGCGCGCCGGACGCGCACTCGACGTAGGCCGGAGCGAAGTCCAGCGGCACGACCACCCGGTGATCCCAGTATGAGCATTCGGGCGAGATCGGCGACCCGGCCTGGACATCTTGGAAGGAGCCAGGCAGCGCGTCCGCCCAGGGATGGCACTGTTCGCCGGCCCGGCCGCCGAAGTGCTCTCCTCGCGGGACGACGACGAGCCAGCAACGGTCACCGGCAGCCGAGCTCGGGTCACCGCACCCGAGGTGCGGTGACGAGGCTGCGGACTGGACCTCGAACGCTGCACTGCCGGCGCCGCGTGCGTCGGCCCGCACGATCGGCAGTTCGTTGGTCGACGACGGGGTGAAGAACGTGGCCAGACCATCTCGCGTTTCGGTGTTCCCGCCGGGCGTCGGTATCTCCACCGGTTGGGTCACTTCGCCCCACACGCTCCGAAACTGCCGGAACCCGCTCGCGTTCGTCGCGCCTCGCGTGGCGACATCGAAGCCCGCCCCGACGGTGGCCCACCGTTCTGCCGCGCTGACGAACCCTGAATAGGGCGAGTTCACTCCGAATTGGCAGGTCTCCGCGAAGTCAGCTGCTGCCGGGTCCGCACCCCAGCACTGCATGAGCTGTACGAAGTTCCGCGCCCCGAGTTGGAACGGCATCACCGTTTGCTTCAGCCCCGTGAACGAGACCTCGACAGCCTGGTCCTGCAGGTTCTCGGTCTGTGAAACGGTGACAGTGAAGTCGCGGAAGTCCTCGACGAACGCGTCGGCGAGACCGTCGCGGCTCGGTTGGTACTGCGCGGCGCGGCTGTCGTCGGCGCGCCATTTCACGGTGAGCGAGGAGTCATCCGGCGCCGCGGCGGCCTCTGATGCCGTCGCGAGCGCACCGCCGCCACCGATGGTGATCGTCAAGAAGAGTGCGAGGATCGTGCCGGCGCGGCGTGTCCGTCGCGGGAGCGTGGCGCGGTTCGTCATCGTGGTTGTGCCTGTCAGTTCGTCGGGCTCGTAGGCGGGCCGCGGGTGGGGATGGGGAGGATCGTTCGACGTCGGCGTTTGCCGAGGATCGGTGGGATGGTGGCGAGTGCGAGCATCCCGGCTCCGGCTCCGAGCATTGAGGCGGCCGGCAGCCATCCGGTGGCGCCAACCGGTAGCGATTGCGGTGTCGCATTCACCAAGATCGGTGAGGCATCCGCGTCGATGGTCGAACCGTCCCCGTTGCCGGTCTCCGCGGCGGTCTCACCGTCCGCCCCCGATTGCGGTCCGTCCGTGCCCACTGTTTCGTTCGCTGAAGTTCCAGACTCGGTGGGGGTGTCCTTCGCACCACCGGTTCCGGTTGCGCACTGCGTGGGGCCTTGACGGTCGCAGTCCTGTGGGTACGGTGCTTCGTTCGCGAGTTTGTTCGATCCGTCGGGCGAGAACGTCGGGTTGTTGCAGTCGGTGATGCCCTTGATCGCGGGGTTGCCGCCGGGGATCTTCTGAATCTGCGTCTGCCCGGCCTGCACGAGGTTGATCGGCAGCGGCGAATACCCGAGGGTTTCCGCTTGCTGCTGTCCCTCGCAGAGGAAGTACGACCCGAAGTCCGCGAGGGTCAGACCCTTGTTCTCGGTGAACTGCGACTCGAGCGCGGTCGGCAGGATGATGTAGCTGTAGCTCGACAGCGGGTACGTTCGCGGGTCACCGGAGGTGTAGACCCCGCTGAGGTTTTGGGTGAGGTAGTCGGGGGATGCGGTGTCTTCGTTGATGCGGGCGCTCAGGAGTCCGACGGCGACATTCTGGGCAGTGGGTTCGCTGTAGTAGCCAGCATTGTTGAGGACTTTCGCGACGGGGTAGCCGGCGTTCAGCGCATAGGAGTACTCCACGAACGTGATCGCGCCGACCGCGTGCGGCAGGGCGACATATCCGGCGACGCCGTTCGAGCCCGCCTTCGCGACGAAGCCGCTGCCAGGCACCACTGGGTAGTTGCTCGTGACGCCGCAATGCCCGTTGACGAGCGGACGACCCACAGCCGGGCAGTACGCGTCCCACACCGCCGTGTGCTGCTCTCGAAGCCAGATCGAGACCTGCGCTGTCGCGCCGGAACCGTCTGAACGCACCACGGGAACGATGGGGATCGATGGGAGCGCGAGCGCAGGGTTGTCGGCTTTGATCTGCGCGTCGTCCCATCGGGTGATGACCCCGGTGAAGATCTTCGCGACCGTGTCACCCGAGAGGCGCAGGTTGGTGACCCGTCGTCCGCCGATCTCCAGGTTGTACATGAATGCGGTTCCGCCGGCGACGATCGGCATGTACGCGAACTGGCGGGTCGGGCGGATATCGGCTTCGTTGCTGTTCGCGATCTGGTATGGGATCTCGCTGACACCGAAGTCGGCGGTGCCGTTGGCGAAGTCGTTGCGGCCCTGGGTGGAGCCCGACTCTGAGTAGTCGATCTTCCACTGGTAGTTCGACCAGACATTGCGTATCCATTGTTGAAGGGCGTTGGCCGACCAGGTCGAACCGCTCCCGACGACGGGCGCGTGCACAGTGCCCACGGCTTCGGCCCTCGGGGTTGCCCCGATCGTGAGGCTGCCGGTCGTGACGAGCACCACGCCGAGCACCGCGACGACTGTGCGGGCGACATTCCAGCGGCGGCTCATCGGGCGCCCCCGTCGATCACGGCGCCGCCGGCGGCATCCGCTGGTCTCGAATCGCTCGACCGTCGGAAGCCCATGCCGCCGTAACCGGCCGTCTCGATCGTCGAGGCGGCATCGCGCGCCGCGAACCGCGCGGCATCCCGCTTCGACGCCACCTTCGCTCGGGCGAGCCCACGCGATGACAGCACACCGGCGCCACGGCCGCCGAGGATCCGAGCGAGGAGGAACAACACGAACACGAGCACCATGAGCACCGCAGCCGCACCGAACCCGCGAGCGATCTGGGTGTCTTCAGGTGACTTCACGAGCGTGAACGTCGCGAACGGCAGGCTCACCATCGGCCCCGAGAAGGGGTTGAAGTTGAAGTAGGTGGTGTAACCGGCTGTGAGCAGGATCGGGCTGGTCTCGCCGATGCCTCGCGCGGTGCCGAGGATGATCGCGGTCATCAACCCCGATTTGCTCGTCGGCAGGATGACGTGCCAGATGGTGCGCCACTGGCTCGTGCCCATCGCGAGCGACGCCTCTTTCAGGGTGCCGGGCACGAGGCGCAGCACGACGTCGGCGCTGCGGATGATGATCGGCAGGATCATGATCGTGATCGCGAGTGAGGCCGCGAAACCCGACTTGTCGAGGCCGAACATCAACACGTAGGTGGCGTAGATGAACAAGCCGCAGACGATCGAAGGCAGCGCGGTCATCGCCTCGACGACGGTGCGCACAACTCGGCTGAACGGGCCAGGGAACTCGGCGAGGAACACCGCGCAGAGCAGGCCAAGCGGAATCGAGATCGCGAGCGCGAACGCGATCATGATGAGCGTGCCGACGGCGGCGTGCAGCATGCCGCCGACCGTCAGCGGGTCGAGTGGGCCGGCGAGCGAGAGGTCCTGCACCCAGAAGTTCCAATTGAGGAACGCCTCGGAGCCGCGGGCGAGGGTGAACGCAACAACGACGGCCAGCGCGAGCAGCAGCACAACGGCGAGGGAGTGCACGAGCACCGACATGACCCGGTCCACGATCGTGACCCGGTTGTCGTCGAAGCTGATGAGCACCACGAAGTACCCGACGAACAGCAGGTAGCTGATCAGCACGAACGCCAGCGGCCCTTCGAACGGCGCGATCTGCGTGAACAGCCAAGCTGTAGTAGCGACGCCGGCGACGGCGGCACCCACGACGCGGAGGATGTCGGTGCGATGGATGCGCGAGAGGTCGCGGCGCGACTCGGACCTCGTCTGGTGCGTCTGCCGTTCGCGCACGGGTAGCTGCGTGCGGCGCTCCGCACCCGTGACGCGCGGCCTGGTGGTGGGGTCGGTGAGTGTCATGTTCCTCGTCCTTGATGCGGCGTCAGCTTGATGCGCCCGAGCGGGACCGGGCGATGATGATGCCGGCGATGAAGTTCACGATCATCGTGATGATGAAGAGCACGAGCCCGGCTGCCATCAGCGCGGAGAGTTCGAACGGACTCGCCTCGCCGTAGCGAAGGGCGATGAGCGAGGAGATCGAGTTGGTGCCGGTCTGGAGGATGTGCGGCTGGATGACGAACACCGGCGAGATCACGAGGTACACCGCGATCGTCTCGCCGAGTGCGCGCCCGAGGCCGAGCATCGTGCCGCCGATCATGCCGCCGAGCCCGAATGGGTAGACGACCGAGCGGATCATCCCCCATTTTGTGGAGCCGAGCGCGAGGGCGCCTTCTCGCTCGCCGGCGGGCGCCTGCGCAAACACCTCGCGCATGATCGATCCTGCGATCGGGGCGACCATCATCGCCACGACGAGGCCGGCAAGGAATGCACTCGCGGTGAAGACCGTGGGTGTGGCGAGCGGGTCGCTGGGGTCGAAGCCGGTGACGGCGAAGATCGGGATCCATCCGAAGTACGTCGAGATCCACTCTGCGACGGGGAGGATTGCACCTTCCAGCCAGAACATGCCCCAGAGGCCGTACACGACCGAGGGGATTGCGGCCATCAGGTCGACGATGCCGGTGAGGAGCCGCTTCAGTGCGCCGGGCGCGTACTCGGAGATGTACGTGGCGGAGGCTACCGCGAGCGGCAGCGCGACTGTGATCGCTGTGAGGGCGATCGTCACCGTGCCGAACAACACGGCGGCGATGCCGAAGCGCCCGGAGTTCGGTTCCCACGCCTCCGTCGTCAGGAATGACGTACCGGCTGACCCGATCGCCTCGGCGCCTCGGATCAGAAGGAACAGCCCGACGAGGGTCATGATGGCGAGAACCAGTACGCCGCCCCCGTGCGCGGTCACCCGGAACAGGTTGTCCGAGAGTCCGCGTACCGCCTTGAGCGGTCGGGGCTGGTCGGTGAGCGTCATCGTGATATCGCAGCTTTCGTTCCGAGCGTCGAAGGGCCGAAGTCTCCGGTGATCCCCGGCGAAGTTTGCAGGCCCCGTGCGTGCATGTTCGAGTCTGTCGATCCGGTGCGGCTCGATGAACTGCTGAAGCCGGAACAGTCAAGGTCACTCAGTGGAGCGTTCAGTGAACTCTTCGGCGAGGGGTAAGGTCTGCGATTTCTCGAACATGGCGGGCACGGCCACGCCCGCCGATCACTCCGCTACGGGTGTCGGGGGGCGCAATCCGATGGCGGCGCAGAGGTCGCCATCGGTCTCGGCGATGCCTGGAGTGCTTCGAGGGAACGCCGCGAGCGATCGGTCTGGGCGCATGCAGAGCACGAGCTCGGGTGCCTGCTCATGCGGAGCGCCGTCGACGAGGCCGCGCTCCCACATGTCTTCGCACATCGCGAGAGCGATCGCTTCGCGATGCTCGAGCGGGTCACTGTTCGAGCGAGCAGCTCCGGCGTGCGCGGAGTCGAGGTCGGCCTCGGCGTAGCAGTCGACCCAGCGCTCCTGCACCTCGCCGGGAGCGAGCACGATCCAGGCGACCAGCCCGAGCGAGATGACGCCGGCACCGGCCACTGCCGCGATCGCCTGGGTTCGGCGGCGGCGGCGGCGGCGGCGGGCACGGATGTGTCCGGTCAGCCATTGCTCCATATCGGCCCGACGCCCCGGGCTCAGGCGGGGTTCACCGGTCATCGTGTTCCCCCGAAAAGGACTCGCAGGCGCTTGCGAACACGGTTGAGGCGTTTGCCGACTGAAGCGACCGAGAGTTCGAGTTGCGCGGCAACCTCGTCGTAGCTTCGACCCTCGACGATCAGGCCATGGTAGACCTGCTGATCGAGGAACGGCATCTCGGCGATCTCATCCTCCACTTTCATCAGCAGCTCACGATCGGCGGCGCGCTGCAGCGATCGTGTTTCGAGAATGCTAGCCCCGTGCTCATCGAGGCTTTCCGCGACCGGCCGCCGGCGCAGCGCCCGCCGCCGATTCGCGACCAGGTTGCGGCACGTCACCAACAGCCAGGCTTCCGCCGAACCGGAGACGAGACGCACTCGCGCCGCCTTGTCCCACGCGGTGGCGAACACTTGCTGCGCGATCTGCTGGGCCTCGTCTTGATCGGTGAATTCATCGAGCGCGGCGGCGAAGACACGCTCTGCATGCCGGTGGTAGAAGACCGCGAAGGCGCGGTCGTCGCCTCGAGACGCCCGCAGGAGCAACTCGCCGTCACTTCGATCACCCTGCTCGCTCATCAAGCGCCGAGTGTAGTGTCTGCGACGACTCCTGCAGACACTCCGAGTGACATCACGACATCGCCCTTTTGTGCCTCGATACGGATTCCTTACCCCGGCACGAGATGGCCCGAAAGAGGTCATATTCGCTACCGTTTCTTCGCCGAAGCGTCGTTCGCCAGATGTTGTCACGCCGACGCGGCGGGCGGTTGACTGTCGCCGTGAAGATCACCCGCTTCGAAATCGGTCAACTTGCCGCGCTCGCCATCGTCGCGTCAGGCACCTTGACGTTGCTTCCGACGACAGCAGCTGCGGCAACTGAGTCCAGCGAGTCGTGCTGGTACAACGTTGACACCGGCGAAATCGGCTGCTTCGACGCCTCTCTCGACCCGCACGAGCAGATCGAGCTCGCGACCGGAGCACAGCTCGTTGCAGTTCCCACCGAGCCAGACGCCGGGCGACTGAGCGAAGAGCCTTCGACCATCGCCGAGGTATACCTGCTCGTGACCGTGTGGGACACCACAAGCTACGCCGGCCAGAGCATGAGCTATTACACCTCGAACGCGAACATCTGCGCCGGTGTCGCTCACGGATTCGCGGACCTGCTCAGCTGGAACGACCGCATCGCATCGCTGCAGTCCTACAACGGCTGCGTCACTTGGCTGTACGACGACTTCGGCACGTTGGGGCTCGAGTACGGCCCCGTGTCCTCGAGCACCGACCTCGGCACATTCGAATACCAGGCACGATCGATGTACATCGAGTGAGTCAACGCCCCAGGCGCAACGACGATCTGGATGCTGAGCTCAGCGATCTCACTCTTCGTGGTCAGAGCCGGCGATATCGAGCACTACCCCAGCGATTCGCACCCTGAGGATGGCCTCGCCCGACGCAAAGGCCTCGCGTGTTCGGCAGTACCCATCTGCAGTCTCCACCTGACCGGCCGCCCCTGATTTGCCAAGACAGAACACCCGCGCAGACTGACCACCGTTGTCAGGAAGGGTGTCCCACGTCCACTCGCCGCGCTCCTCTAAGTACGCGAGTCCGTGGAGGGTGAAATCGAGCGAAGGTCCGGGTGCGGAATGCTCCGTCCATGGCCCGCAAACTGCATCGGTACCCCACACCGTGCACGCACGGAGCCGCAACCGCACCGGCACACCGAACGGTCCTCCGGTGAGCTCGCGTGGCACCGCGGCACCGCTGAATGCCACGGGCTCACCAACTGACTCGCGCTCCGCATCAAGCTGTTGCAGCTCGTATCGGGCAGCGCCGCCAGCAGGCTCGATACGGTACTCGTTACGGGTGCCAACCCACGCCATGGTGCCGCCGGCATCGCTCACGGCCGACGGCACCGGATCAGGCTGCACCGTCACCGCCTCGCTCCTGGCGCAGGCGGTCGCCGTGTATCCCCAGACGACAATACGGTAGCCTCCCTCCGGCGGCGGCGCTCCCCCGAAAATGGCCGTCTGAGCGCGGCCGACATCGAGCACTTCGCCGCCGGGCGGCGTGACCGCACCCGTCGAGGCGACGTAGCACACGGCCGGCTCCTCACCGGGAGCCAGCCGCTGCGCAAAGTAGCCGAGCACGGGCGCGCCTCCGCCGAAGGCCGACCAGTCGAGTGAGATCGTTCCAGACGCCGGATCCGGCACGACTCGGACGTCACTCGGCTGCAGCGGTTCGCTCTTCGGTCCCGAGGGGAGCGCGCTCGTAGGCAGCGACCCCGGCACCGGAGCATCGCCCACAAGCGGAGCCTGCGCATCGGGCGGAGTCGTCACCCGTGGAGGCGCCTGCCGCAGCGGTGGATCGTCGGGCTCACCTGCGCTTGGCACGCCCGGCTCCACCGCAAGCGCATCATGGTTGCTAACGCCGAGTATGCCGCGCCACGTCACCGGCACGACTCCGTCTTCGGTGACGTTCCACACCTCGCCGGATGCTGGGTCGTTGAGCAGGAAGGCTCCTCCGTTCGAGCGAAACACCGGTGCCACACCGCCTGGACCACCGTCACCCGCGTTCTCGCCAGTAGCGCGTCTCGAAACCGCCGCAACGGTGGTACCCGATCTGGCCTCGCCACGCAGTCCAACGCCGGCCTCCGCGCACCGCCGCCATTCGTTCCCGTCACTCCATGCGGCGAAACCGCACCCATCGACCAGCAGTGGTTCCGCGGGATCACCGCTTCCTCGGGCGAGCACCCGAACGTCACCCGTCTCGGCGATCTCGAGGAGCTGTGAGGAGGTAGCGACGAGAACATGTCCGGCGCTTGCGGCACCGGCATCACTCCCGACCGCCACCTGCTGAAGCACGACTTCGGCATCGGAACTGACCACTCGACTGAGATCGACGACCCTATCCGGCAGAATGAGTCGCCTGGTCCCAGGGTCGAGCACAGCCCAGCCAGCGGATGTCGCGGACACCTGCACCGGCACGGAGCCAGATCCTCGAAATGGACCAAACCCGCCGACCCGTTCGGAACGAACTGCACCGACCCGGTACACCGACCCATCTCGAGGCGAGGCGACAATCAGGTCGCCCGCGGCATCGACCACCATCGCAGCACCCGCGCCGAACTCGAACGAAGGCGGTGACGATCGATCAAACGACGACAGCCCGTCAGCTGGCGTGAGCCACAACCGTCCCGTACTCGGCGCGAGCAGGGCGATCCTCTCCGCGTCGGCGCCGTGGTCACCTTCCGGAGCTGGGATCAGTGCCACTTCCGCCGCCGTCGATGGCAGCCAAACGGCATCGCCGAACTCGAGTGTCGCCGGGTCGAGCGGCATGATCGACCCGATCTCACGATCAATCACCAGCACAGAAGTCGGTGATTGCGCGACGTCGATCTTCGCAGCGTCCAACAGAACCGCCGCATCGAACTCACTTGTCAACGTATTCACGCGCCCGATCGCGCCGTCAGCATCATTTGTCGCCCACACATACACCTGGGCCGCGGTGAAACGTGCGCTCCCGGTCTCGTGAGGTGCGACCAAGGCGACACCGACGACGAGCACCACCAACGCGGCGCTCACCGCAGCCGCCACCCGATTCGCGATACGCCTACCTCGCCCCGGTGTGGCCATTCGGAACTCATCTCACTCGCCGGATCCCAGCCTGACAATCACGCCACTCGAGGGGGCCGTGGTGTGCACGGCGATACTGTAGCCGACCAATGCGAGCAGCAAGGGTGTTCGTGAAGAAGTGCGGATGATCGATTCACGGTCCGGCCGGCGTCGCATCCGAGCGTGAGCGTACGAGGCGAGCGACTGCCGCTCGAGGAACTGATCCACCCCGGGCCCGTCGTGACTTCACAAAAAAATCCGGCGCAGCTTGGCGCTGCGCCGGATTTGTGCCGAGTCAGTCATTCTTCATTCCCTTTGTAGGGATCAAGAAATCGAATCTGACCGGGACTTGTTGGTTGCGGGGGCAGGATTTGAACCTACGACCTCTGGGTTATGAGCCCAGCGAGCTACCGAACTGCTCCACCCCGCGGCACAAGAATTGACTCTAGCACGGCGCAGAGGAGCCGTCCAATCGAGGGCGTACCCGACCCCGAATGCCTCCGGCGCATCCGATTCCCGACCGTGACGATTGCTGCTCGGCGCGCAGAAACTCGTTCGCACTTTCTTTGTTAGGACTCTTTCCAAATGCGCCGGGCGTTGGTACTGTCACCGCAACAGTTCGCATTCAGCCGTCCCGGCCATCGGGATCGGCATGGCCCGACAACGATCGATGAGGATTCACATGTCACCACGCCATCTGTTCCGTGGAGCGGCTATCACCGCCGCCGCCACCGCCCTCCTCGCCGCTTCTGCGGTCTCCCCCGCCCTCGCCCATGGAAATGGCAACGGCCACGGCCACGGCCATGGCCATTCCAACTCCGCCGGCCCCACCGACGTCAACGGGTACCGCTCGGTCGGCTACCTCATGTCGGACACTCCGGTCACTCGCGACTACCAGATCGAAGACCTCCTGCGCACGGGAGCCATCGAGGACGTCACCCACATCAACTACGCCTTCGGCAACGTGACGGCGAACCTCACGTGCGAGATCACCGGTGTTCCCGGCGAAGGCGACGCGCAGAACGACTACCTGCGACTCGTCTCGGCCGACGACTCGGTCGACGGCAAGAAGGACAAGTCGAACAAGCACCAGCGCCTGGCAGGCAACTTCAACCAGCTGCGGAAGCTCAAGGAGGAGAGCCCCGACACCAAGGTGCTCATCTCGCTGGGCGGCTGGACCTGGTCCGACAACTTCTCGGCCGCAGCCTCGACACCCGCGGGCCGGGCCGAACTCGTCTCCTCGTGCATCGACGTGTACCTCAAGGGAAACCTCCCGCGGGTCGGCTCGCTCGGCGGCCCCGGCGCCGCGGCGGGGATCTTCGACGGCATCGACGTCGACTGGGAATGGCCGGTCAACGGCGGCGAGACCGCGAACGCCAAGCCCGAAGACCGGGAGAACTTCCTGGCCCTCATGGAGGAATTCCGCGCACAGCTCGACGCCTACGGCGCAGAGACCGGCGAGGAGTACCTGCTGACCGCCTTCGCCCCGGCCGGCGGCTGGAACACGAACGCCGGCGGCTGGACCGACCCCCGGCTCTTCGCCGTCATCGACTGGCTGAACGTGCAGGGCTACGACTACGCGGGCGGCTGGACCGGCACGACCGGCCATCAGGGCAATCTGCACCCCGACGGCGACCACAACTGGGGTCTCGCGATCGACAACGCCGTCGGCCTGTACACGGCCGCCGGCGCCCGACCCGACCAGCTGAATGTGGGCCTGGCCGCCTACGGCCAAGGCTGGACCGGGGTCACCGTCGGCGACTCGGCGTGGCAGGCGACCACAGGTTCCCTCGGCACGAGGCCGTACTACGAGATCCGCGACGTCGGCGAGGGCTACTTCGACCCCGCCCTCGGCGCTTCATGGCGATTCGATGCGGCCACCGGCGAGTGGTGGAGCCTCGACGACCCGAAGTCCGTCACCGCGAAGGCCGAATGGATCGCGAGCCAGGGCTTCGGCGGCGCCATGTGGTGGGATCTCTCGGGCGACTACCGCAATGAGCTCGGCGACGCGCTGGGCGACGCACTCCGCGACGCAGACGAGGGCCCGCTCGACTGAGCTCGCGACGCGGTGGCCGCGACGGGCAGCACTCAGCTGCCGGTCGCGGCCGTCGGCGTCTGCGGCGCCGCCACGAGTTCGTACGAGAGCGGCAGCCACCGCTCGGCCGGCCAGCCGTACATGCCCTCGCCAAGGTCGACCGTGGCCGGGAACATGCGCCAGGGCACCCGATAGTGCTCCTGGAAGGAGTCGATGGCGAGGTAGGCATCGCGCAAGGCGGCGAAGACCTCACTGAGCGGATGCGTCCACTCCCACGTGCGCACATTGACGAGCGTGGCTTCGGGGTCGGCGTAGTCGCTCGGGTCTTCGAGCACGTCGGGTGCGTCGTTCGTGTACGGGTATGCGAAGGTCGGCAGACCGTCGCGCCCGCCTTCACCGTCGAACACCAATGCTGCGGGATGGCCCTCGGCGAAGTAGAACCGGCCGCCCGGCTTCAGGAACCACGACACGATGCGCGCCCACTCCGCGACATCCGGAAGCCAGCCGATGGTGCCCCAGGTCGCGAACACGAGGTCGAACGACTCAGGTTCGGGCAGCATGTGACGCGCGTCGTAGACGTTCGCCTCGATGAACCGCGCACGTTCCGAGAGGCCGAGCTCTTCGGCCATTCGGCGGGCCTCCGTGATCGCCGAAGGCGAGAAATCTATGCCGACGACGGTGGCACCGAGGTTTGCGAGCGAGAGCGTGTCGGAGCCGAAATGGCACTGCAGATGCAGCACCCGCACGCCCTCGAGCCCGTCGGGGTAGAGGCGCTCGATCGCCGCTCGCGTGATCGGGTCGAGTACTCCCCCGCCGTTGCGCAGCGGCTCCTGGTCGTAGAACTCCGACGCGACGTGCACGCCGACGCGTTCATCCCAGTTCGCGAGGTTGTCGTCGAGCCATTCGCCGCCCCGCAGGTCGACCCCCATGTCACTCCTCCGAGGTCAGCACGAGCAACTGCGCGATGATCTCGGCAAGTTGGGCGTCGGCGGCGCCGTACGCCGTCCAGTCACCCTCGGCGAGCGCGGCCTGCTTGTTCTTCAGCGCCTGCGACGCCTGGTTGAGCAGTGCCTGCACTTCGTCGGTCGGCGTCACAGGCGTGGCGGGCTCATCGCCCTCGGCCGGCGGAGTCGGCTCTGCGCCGGGATCCACCTCGTTGTCGCCCGCGTCTGCGCCGGAATCGCCGCCGAAGAGCACGTCGAGCGCGAGGTCGAGCGTGTCTTGGAACGCGATCTGGTCGCCGAAGGCGACGAGCACCTTCTGCAACAGCGGATAGCTGGTGTTTCCGGTCGACTCGACGAACACGGGCTGCACGTACAGCAGGCCGCCGCCCACCGGCACCGTCAGCAGGTTGCCGTTGATCACGTTCGATTGCCCCTGCTTCAGCAGGTTCAGCGACTGGGAGACCGTGGGGTCGGAGTTGAACTTCGCCTGCACCTGGCCTGGGCCGGGCACGTTGTCGTCTTCAGGCAGGGTCAGGAGTCTCAGGTCGCCGTACCCCTCTGCGCGCTTTCCGTCGGCGTCGCCGGCATCGGCATCCACCGCAAGGTAGCCGCGAAGCACGTTCCGACTCTGGTCGCCGCGCGCCTCAGGGATGAACGTCGAGTACAGCGAGTAGCTCGGAGCGTCTTGACCCGGCATCTGCATGGTCAAGTAGTACGGCGGCTGCAGCAACGTGCTGCCGGTCTCGGCGGTCGGGTCCTTCGGCGTCGTCCAGGCGTCTTCACGCGAGTAGAACGGGATCGCCTCGGTCACGTGGTAGCGGCCGAGCACCGAGCGCTGCACCTTGAACAGGTCGGACGGGTAGCGCACGTGGCTGATGAGGTCGCCCGACATCTCGCTCATCGGCTCGATCGTCGTCGGGAAGACCTTCTGCCAGGTCTGGAGGATCGGGTCCTCGTCGTCCCACGCGTAGAGCTTGACGGTGCCGTCATAGGCGTCGACCGTCGCCTTGACGGAGTTGCGGATGTAGTTGATCTCGTCGAACGCCAGAGTGGGGGCGAGCCCCTCGCTGTCGGCGATCGCGTCGCTCATGCTGACCTTGTTGGAGTACGGGTACTGGTCGGAGAGCGTGTATCCGTCGACGATCCACACGATGCGCCCATCGACGACCGAGGGGTAGACGTCGGAATCGAGCGTCAGGTACGGCGCGACCTTCTGCACCCGCTTGAGCGGCTCGCGGTCGTAGAGGATCTGCGAGTCGGTCGAGACCTGGTCGGAGAGGAAGATCTGCTCTGACTGGAACTTCAGCGCGTAGACGAGTTTCGTGAACGCGTTGTCGAGCTTCGGACCGCCGTTGCCATCGAACGTCGTCTGGGTCTGATCGGCGCCCTCGGTGCCCGACGGGTAGTCGAGCTCGATCGGCTTGGCATCCGTCGGCGCACCGACGATCGAATAGGGCGGCGAGCCCTCTCCGAAGTACACGCGCGGCTGGAAGTCGCCGAGCACGCCCGATGACGGGATGCCGGACTGCAGGAACACGGGTTGCCCGTCGACTGAGCGCTGGTTGCCTGCAGCAGCCACGAGCCCGTACCCGTGCGTGTAGACGAGGTGCGAGTTGAACCAGGTCTCTGCGTCACCGAGGCCCGAGATCTTCACGTCGCGCACGGCGACGACCGTGTCTTGCGTCGCGCCATCGATCTCGTAGCGGTCGACGTCGAGCTGTTCGGGGAACTGGTAGTACTGGCGGAACTGTTCGAGCTGCTGGAAGGCCGGCGAGATCACGAGCGGATCCATGAGGCGGATGCTCGCCGTCGTTGCGGCATCCGCACGCAGCGCGCCGGACTCGGCATCGGTCTTCGCCTCGAACGGAATCTCTTCGACGTCGGCGACGCCGTAGGCATCGCGAGTGAGGTCGATATTGCGCTGGATGTACGGCTCTTCGAGCGAGCGAGCGCTCGGGTCGACCTGGAACCGCTGCACGACCCACGGGTAGAGCGAGCCGATGAGGAGGCTGGAAACGATCAGCAGTGCGGTGCCGACGAGTGGCAGTCGCCAACGGCCGATGATGGCCGTGATGAAGAACAGGATGGCGACGACGGCCGCGATGGCTGCGAGGATGCCTCGGCCGGGGATCGTCGCATTGACATCGGTATACGAGGCACCCGTAAAGAGCGAACCGGTCTCGGTGACGGTCGCGTACTGGTCGAGCCAGATGCTGACGGCCTGGAGCAGCAGGTAGAGGCCCGCGGTGACCGCGATCTGGATGCGGGCGGACTTCGAGATGACGACCTCGCGGCCGCTGACCCGCAGCGCACCGTAGAGGTAGTTCGTTGCGATGACGAGCAGCACCGAGAGCAACACGACGGCCGAGGCGAAGCCCACGATCGCGCGGAAGAAGGGGAGTTCGAAGACGAAGAAGCCCACGTCGAAGCCGAATTGCGGATCGGTCGTGCCGAACGGCGTGCGGTTCAGCCACGCGAGGGTGAGTTCCCAGCGACTGGACGCCGAGACGCCCGCGAAGATGCCGAGCACCACGGGGATGCCGTACATCGCGAGCCGGCGCAGGGGCTCGAAGACCTCTTGGTAGCGGTCGAGCTGTGAATTCAGCTTCGCGTACACCGGACGCGAACGATACGCGATCTGAATGGACCCCCACACCGGCAGCGCCATGGCGAAGAAGCCGATCGCGAAGAGCACGATGCGGGCGACCCACTCGGTGGTGAGCACCGAGAGGAAGCCGAGCTGGTCGTACCAGAGCACGTCGGCGTAGACCCCGGCGAAGGCGAAGAACGCGATGACGAGAACTGCCACCACACCGATCGTGATGGCGATCGGCGCGCGACGGCGCTGAGTCCTCGGTTCGTGCGGTTGTGCTGACACTCTCGGCCTCGTGTTCGGTCGGGTTGGGATCGAGACTCCATCCTAGAGTCGCGTTCCTTGGAATCGGCTGTTCAGGCGGCCGGGCAGGATCGGTACGAGCCCGTGACCTCTCCGTCGGCGAGGTCTTCGACGATCTGGCGGGCCTCGTCGAGGGTCGTCACCGCGAACACGGTGAGTCCATCGGGAACGTGCCCGGCGACTTCGTCGCAGTTCGCCTCGGGAGCGAGGAACCAGTCGGCACCGGCTCTTTCAGCACCCCAGAGCTTCTGACGGATGCCGCCGATGGCGCCCACGTCGCCCGACGAGTCGATCGTTCCCGTGCCCGCGACGATCTCGCCGCCCGTCATCGCATCGGGCGTCAGTTTGTCGACGATGCCGAGAGCGAACATCATGCCCGCGCTCGGTCCGCCCACGTTGTCGAGTTGCAATTCGACATCGATCGGGAACTCGTAGTGCATGCGCACACCCACGCCGAGCACTGCGACGCCGTCTCGGGAGACGGGGACCACCTCGACGGCGAGCGGGCTGCCGTCACGGACGAGCTCGATCTGCGCAGGAGCATCCGAGCCGTGCTCGCCCACCGCCGCCTGGAGCTCGCTGATCGAGTTGACCGGTGTGCCGTCGAGGGAGACGATGATGTCGCCCTCCTCGATGATGCCCTCGGCCGGCGAGCCCTCGAGGAGACCGGCGACCGTCACCTCGCGTGGGAAGTCGTAGCCGAGCTCGACGAGCGCGGCCGCGATCGCGTCTTGTTGCGAATCGACCATCGCGGCCGAGTTCTGGGCATCGCGGTCTTCGTTGCTGACGCCCGGAGGGAAGATCGCCTCGACCGGCACGACCGAACGCGTGCGGTCTAGCCAGGCGGCGATGACCTCGAGCCAGTTCGGCGTCTGACCGGGCCGACCCACGATCGAGACGGTGAGCAGATTGAGCTCGCCGTCGGTGGGATAGGTGGTCTCATCGGGGATCTCGATGAGCGGAACTTCTTCGTCGTCACCGTTCTCGGCCACGCCGAGGGTGTCGTAGACGGGGCCGGGCTGCTCGATCACGTACGGCGACGGCATCAGCGCGAAGACGATGCCGATCACGATCGCGATCGCGAGGGCGCTCCAGCCGATGCGTTCGGCGCGCGAACGGCGGCCGGGGCGTGCCGACGGCGAAGACGACGCCGACGGCTCGTCGGAGAAGAGGGCCATCCGATCATCCTTCCGGGGCGACGGGTCGTCGCTGTTGCACGCGCCGGGGTCGACGCTGTTCGCGAAGGGCGGACACCCGGAACGCCCAGCCTAGGCCATTTCCCAGACATGCGGCCGTGCCGCGGCGTTACGGTTGATGTGACGCGACTGGGAGGTGGCGAGAGTGGCCGATCGGCATGATGAGCCCGACGACCGGAGCCCCGAAGACGAGTTCCGAGAGATGCTCAGTGAGCTGCTCTCGGGTGCCGGCGGCATCGATCCGTCGAGCCTCGCGGGCGCCGCAGGTCTGCCCAACGACCCGGCGAGCCTCGCGGCGCTGTTCGGCCAGTTGCAGCAAGCGATGAACCGCGCCGACGACGGCATCGACTGGAGCGTCGCCATTCGCCAGGGTGAAGAGCGCGCCGCAACCGGCCAGCGTCAGATCGGCGACGAAGAGCGCGCCCGACTCGACCAGGCATTCCAAGTGGCATCCCTCTGGCTCGATGAGGCAGTCGATTTCGGCGCACTGCCCGGCACCCCCGAGCTGCTCACCCGACGTGCATGGGTCACCGCCACGATGCCCATCTGGTCGCAACTGGCCGAGCCCGTCGCGCTCTCCATCTCCGATGCGCTGACCCGCGTCATGAGCGAGCAGGCGCCCGAAGAGATGCGGCAGATGATCGAGGGCGCGAGTCGCATGATGCGCGGCATCGGCGGTGCGCTCTTCGCCATGCAGCTCGGGCAGGTCGTCGGCCAGCTCGCAACCGAGGTCGTCTCAGGCGGCGACATCGGCATTCCGCTCCTCGACGACGGACGTGCAGCGATCCTGCCGCAGAACGCGGCGGCCTTCGGCGAAGACCTCGACATTCCGACCGACCAGGTCGAGCTCTACCTCGCCGTACGCGAACTCGCGCACGCGCGGCTCTTCCGGCACGCACGGTGGTTGCGCCTCCACCTGATCACCGCGATCACGGCCTTCGCCCGCGGCATCGACATCGACACCGAGCGGCTCGAAGAGCTCGCCGAGGGGTTCGACCCCTCGAACACCGAAGAACTCCGCAACGCCGTCGTCAACGGCGCCCTCATCCGGGCGAAGAGCGAACCGCAGCAGGCCGCGCTCGCGCGGCTCGAGACGATGCTCGCCCTCGTCGAGGGCTGGGTCGACGCGGCCACGGCCGATGCGACCGGGCGACTGCCGAAGTCCGACGCGATCGCGGAGTCGATCCGTCGTCGTCGCGCCTCAGGCGGTCCGGCTGAGTCCGCGTTCGCGACGCTCGTCGGCCTCGAGCTGCGCCCCCGCCGCCTTCGCGACGCGACCGCCATGTGGCGGGCCGTCACGGATGCCGTCGGCGTCGAGGCGCGAGACGCGCTCTGGGCCCACCCCGACCTCCTGCCGACCTCGGAAGACCTCGACGACCCGGCTCGCCTCGTCGCGCGCCTCACCGGCACCGACACGGCCGAGGCCGAAGCCGACGACGAGTTCGATCAGGCGCTCGAGCAACTCCTCCGCGGTGAGACGCCGGCGGCGCCGGGCGAAGACGGCGAGGAGCCGACCGCCTGAGTGGCAGCGGCCGGCCGCTTCGGGCCCAGCCTGTGGAGGAATTCCGCGGTGGCTCGCGCGATTCGGGCAAGCTCTCGGCATGTCACCGCGCATCGATCCGAACCTCCCCCTCGTGTGGCGCACGCCGACCGAGCTGCAGCTCGGAGCCACGCCCCGCGTGGTGCTGAGCGAGCCGGGTGAGTTCGAGATCGGACTGATCACGGCGTTGCGGCACGGCGTCTCGGTGCGCACGCTGCAGACGATCGGTGGGGGGCTCGGAGGTTCGCCGCACGACGTGCGGACGCTGCTCGACGTGCTCGCGCCGGCGTTCGAGGCAGCACCCGAGACCGCGCACGAGACGACCGCAGACACCGCATCGGCTCCCGCGCCGGAACGAGCGGATGCCGCGGCATCCGCTCGCTCGTCGCGCCTGGTCGCCCTCGACGCGCCACCGGCCATCTCGCGCCTGCTCGCGGCGAACCTCGCCGCCCTCGGCTACGAGACGCTGCCCGCCGACGAGGCCGCTGCCGCAGCCGACCCCGCCCCCATCGCACTCGCCGTCATCGTCGCCCCGTGGGTGATCTCCCCCGCCAGGCACCTGCCCTGGCTGCGCGGCGACGTGCCCCACCTCGCCGTCGTCTTCGACGATGCGGGCACGCGCGTCGGTCCGCTCGTCGAGCCCGGCCGCGGCCCGTGCCTGCGCTGCCTCGACCTCGCACGGCGCGACCAAGACACGGCGTGGCCGGTGGTCGCAGCCCAACTCGCGGGTCGACCGGCGGCGAGCTCCACGCCGCGGGCGGCGCACGATGCCGCCGCACTGGCCGCATCCCTCGTCGATGATCGACTCTCGCACGGGCTCGAGCGACTGCGCGACGCCTCGCTCAGGCTCGCGCAGCCCGGCGCCCGCGTGCAGCAGACGCACCACCCGGCGCATCCCGAGTGCGGGTGCCGAGCTCCTGCAGGAACCGTGACGGCTCCCGTTCGCCTCGATATCCGCCGCCCTGCCGCGGCCAGCTCAGCTCGAGGCGCTGCCGTGCCCGCGTGATGCCGACGTACAGCAACCGCCGCTCCTCGTCGATCGCCTCGAGCCCCTTCGCATATGCGATCGGGAGCATGCCTTCGGTGAGGCCGACGATGTACACCTCGTTCCACTCCAGGCCCTTGGCTGAGTGCAGGGTCGCGAGCGTCACGGCGGCGACCGTCGGCTCGTGCTGCGCCTCGGCGCGGGCGCGCAGCTCGTCGGCGAAGGTGCGGAACGTGGTGCCCGCAGGCGCGTCGTCGACGAGCCGGGCGATCGCGTTCAGCGACTCCCAGCGGGCGCGCACCGCGCCGGGCCCGTCGGGAGCCTGTGCGGTCCAGCCGAGCGCGCGCAACACATCGCTGACGGACTTGAACAGCGGCTCGCCCGCGATCGTGAGTGCCGCCGCGCGCAATGCGTGCACCGCCTCGCGCACCTCGGGCTGGTCGAAGAACCGCGCGGCGCCGCGCACCCGCGACCCGACGCCGACCTCCTCGAGCGCGCGCTCGAGGATCGCCGACTGAGAGTTCACGCGCATGAGCACCGCGATCGACTCGGGCCGGATGGCCGCATCGATACGTGCCCGAATGCGAGTCGCCACGCCACGCGCCTCGGCGAGGTCGTCGGCGTACTCGACGATCGTCGGTTCGGCGGTCGCCGCCGGCGCCAGGGCCGGGGCCGGCGCATCCGCTTCGCCGGTGACCGCCTCGAGCCGGAGGGCACCGGCACGACCGCGCATGAGCCGGTTCGCGACGTCGATGATCGCCGCCGTCGACCGGTAATTGCGCTCGAGGCGCACGACCGTCGCGCCCTCGAACCGCCGCTCGAAGTCGAGCAGGTAGTCGGCGCTCGCACCGGCGAACGAGTAGATCGTCTGGCTCGCGTCGCCCACGACGCACAGATCGCGGCGGCCTCCGAGCCAGAGGTCGAGCAACTGCTGCTGGGCAGGCGAGACGTCTTGATACTCGTCGACGATGAAGTGCCGATAGCTCTCGCGCACATGCATGGCGACGGATGCCTCGGACTCGATCATGCCCGCCGTCGCGAGCAGCACGTCTTCGAAGTCGAGCATGCGCCGCTCGTCTTTCAGCGACTCATAGGCGTCGACGACGGCGAGGAACTGCTCCGACGTGAGATCGCCGGGAGCTCCACGGGCGGCGAGCCGCGCCGTGTACGCGTCGGGTCCGACGCAGGCGACCTTGCGCCACTCGATCTCAGCCGCGACATCGCGCAGCGTCGCCGCGTCGACTCGGACTCGTGCGCGTTCGGCGGCCTGGCCGAGCAATCGGCCCTTGTACTCGAGCACCCGCGGCGCACCCCCGCCGACGACGATGGGCCAGAAGTGGTTCAACTGCGCCAGCGCGGCCGCGTGGAACGTGCGCGCCTGCACCCCGCCTGCACCGAGCGCCCGAAGCCGCGCCCGCAGCTCGGCGGCAGCTCGCGACGTGAAGGTGAGCGCCATCACGCGCGCGGGGTCGTAGGCGCCCGACGCCACCCCGTAGGCGATGCGGTGCGTGATCGCCCGCGTCTTGCCCGTGCCGGCGCCCGCGAGCACGCACACCGGGCCGAGCAGGGCCTCGGCCGCGACGCGCTGCTCGTCGTCGAGCGCATCGAGCAGCGGGTCGGATGCCGTGGTCACGATGTCGACCATGCGGGCCCGATCCCCTCGGGGTCGAGGGGGCCGCCGTACCAGCGCTCGAGCAACCATCGTGCGATCGAGGTCTCGCCCGGCAGGCCGATGTCGGCACGTGCGGCAGCGAGTTCGCCGCGCGTGAACCAGCGCAGCTCGAGGATCTCCTCGCCATCGGGCACCGCCGACGACGGGGCGACCGACGGCGCCACCCGCGCGCTGAAGCCGAGCATGAGGCTCGCGGGGAACGGCCACGGCTGAGATGCGACGTACTCGACCCGATCGACCTCGATGCCGGCTTCCTCCTGGATCTCACGGATGACGGCGGCCTCGAGCGTCTCGCCGGGCTCGACGAAGCCCGCGAGCAGCGAGAACCTGTGCTGCGCCCAGAGCGCGTTCGAGCCGAGCAGCACCCGGTCGTCGTCGTCGGTCACGAGCACGATCACGGCCGGATCGGTACGCGGGAAGTGCTGACTGCCTTCGGCGATGCAGCGCCTGGACCAGCCCGCCTGCACGCTCTCGGTCTCCGCCCCGCATCGGGGACACCGCACGTGCCGCTCATGCCAGTTGGCGAGCGCCAGCGCCTCGACGAAGAGGCTCGCATCCCGTTCGCCGATCACCGGCGCCGCGTCACGCAGGCCCTGCCAGCGTGCACCTTCGGGTTCGATGATGCCCGCGGCATCTTCGTCGAAGACGCGCAGCTCGAACCTGACGCCTGCCTCGCGGCCGAGATAACAGCGCAGCAGGGGCGACGGTAAGCCCGTGGGGCCTGCCAGCTGCAGCGCCGGCGCCGAACCTTCGACCCGCTCGGCGATGAGGGCGCGGCCTCGGTGCACGGCGATGACGCGGGTCTCGGGGTCGGCATCGAGCGACGCCTCGAGCCCTGGATCGGCCCGCGACGCGGCATCCCGGTCGATCGTCGAACGCGCGAACACCGGCGATGTCGGTTCGGTCACATGCCACCTCTCGATGCCCGGTTCGGAGTCGGAGTCGGCCGGAAGGCGTGGCGGTCGCCCACAGCCGCGATTGCCTGCTTAAGCTGTGTGCCATGGCCAGATCTCCACTCACTCTAGCCGCGTTGGCCACGGCGGCGGTGCCCGGTCTCGAGGTGCGAGCGGTTCGTTCGCACACTCGGAAGAGTCACGGCGCGTTCGACGCCGTACTCCTCCGGAGCACCGACGCTCGTCTGCTGGTGCTGCGGATTCCACGATCGCAAGCCGCCGAATCCGAGCAGTCGGCCGATCTCGTCGCGCTCCGTGCGCTCACCCACGGCATCCGCTCGCTCATGCCGTTCGGCGTTCCCGAAGTGGTCGGCCAAGCACCGATCGACGGCACCCGTGCGGTCGTCACGAGCTACGTGCCCGGAGCTGCTCGAACTGCTGACGAGCTCACCGAGCACGACGGCATCGCCACCTCGGTCGGCCTCGCCCTCGCCGCGGTGCACAACCTGCCGAGCGCGTTCATCGCCGACGCCGGCCTGCCGCGGCAGACCGCCGACGAAGCGCATGACGCCGTCGTCGACGTCATCGATCGCGCCGCTGACACCGGCCACCTGCCCGCCGCCCTGCTGCGACGCTGGGAGGAAGCGACCGACGACGCCTCGCTCTGGCGCTTCCGCCCTACCGTCATCAACGGGGCACTCGCCGCCGACTCGCTGCTCGTCGACGGCGAGACGGTGACCGGCCTCATCGGGTGGTCGGCGCTCGCCCAGGGCGACCCGGCACGCGATATGCACTGGCTGCTCACCTCGCGAGGGACCGCAGCCGAGCGCGCCCTCGACGGCTACTTCGGCGCGCGCGATGGCGGCGCCGACGCGCACCTGCCGCAGCGCGCGCTGCTCTACGGCGAGCTGGAGCTCGCGAGGTGGCTGCTGCACGGTGTCGAAGTGCGCGACGATGCCATCATCACCGACGCCGTCGCGCTGCTCGACGGGCTCGTCGAGAGCGTGCACGATCGCTCGAGCGAGCCCCTCTCGCCCGAGACCGGTCCGATCCTCACGGTCGGCGACGTCGAGCGACTCCTCGACGAAACGCCGCGGGAGACTCTGCCGCGCGAAGGCGGGGCGAGCCTCCTGACCGACAGCTACGACTTCTCAGAACTCGAACGTCGCGAGGCGGGCGAACGCGATACCGCACCGTTCGACGCCACCGCCCCGATTCCGCTCGATCTCTCGGACTGGGGTGACGCAACGCCCGAGAGTGAAGGTGGCGCGGCACCTCAGCGAGACGGCGAGGCCGCCACCGACGTCGGAGCCGCTCCGGATGCCGCGACCGACGCCCACGCGCGTCGCAACGCCGCTTCGTCGTAGATCGCATCGGGCCGGATGACCCGGTCGTCTTCGACGAAGTAGAACACGGCGTCGATCTGCCCGGGCTCGATGCCGGCCCAGTTGGCGTACGCGAGTCGGTAGAGCGCGAGCTGCGTCTGCTTCAGCTCGAGGTCGTGCGCGTCACGCGGTGCCTTGCCCGTCTTCCAGTCGACGACCTGGTAGCGGATGCCGCGACGCCCGAGTTCGCTCGAGGGCGCCACCTCGTAGACCGCGTCGAGCTTGCAGACGAAGACGTTGTCACCGATCGGCAGATGCAGCTCGATCTCGACGGCGGACGGCTTGCGGCCGCCCCACTCGGACGCCTCGAAGGTCGTCTGCAGTGTGCGCAGCCGCTCGGGTGTGGCGTCGGTGACGCCACGGTCACGGGTCGCGTCGAGCTCGGCGAAGGCATCGAGACCGTCGAGCGCATCGATCGCCGCAGTCTCGAACTCGCCCGTCGACCGCTGCTCGACCCACTGGTGGAACAGGGTGCCGATGCGGGTGGCCCGGAACGGGCGCTGCGGCATCGGCCTGCGCAGCTGCGCGGCGACGGCAACAGGGTCGTCGACGTAGTCCTTGAACCGGGATGCCGGCACGCGCACGGGCACCTCGGCGTTCGCGAGTCCCTCGGCGCGGAGGCGGCGCTCTTCGAGGAGCATCCGGATGCGATCGGCCAGAACCGGGCCGATGCCCTCGCCGCTCGGGCGTTCGGCCGCGGCGCGCACCGCGGTCGCCGCCGCGGTGACGGCGTGCCGACGAGTACCCAGCGGGTCGAGCGGCCAGCGCACGCGCTCGGTCGAGCCTGACCGCGGATTCTCATCGGACTCGGGTGCCACGGGAAACACGCTCGCCTCGAGCACGCCGGCGGTCACGAGTTCGCGAAGGAAGGGGCTGGGCTTTCGCGGCGCCTTCTGGCCCGCCCACCACGAGCCCGACACGAGGAGGTCGCTGCGCGTGCGAGTGAGCGCGACGTAGGCGAGGCGCCGCTCCTCTTCGGCATGACGCTCGCGATTCTCTGCTGCGAACGCGGTGACCGCACGGTCGAAGTCCGCCTGGCTCTGCGAGCCTCGCCACGCCAGCTCGGGCAGCTCATCGGCGTCGCCCTTGAACTCGTTGGGCAACTCGCCGAAGGCGAGCCATCCTTTCGAAGATCGAGGCTTGGACGGCAACTCGTCGTCGACCATGCGCGGTATCGCCACGACGTCCCACTCGAGGCCCTTCGATCCGTGGATCGAGAGCACCTGCACGGCGCCCGGCTCGGGTTCGTCTTGCCGGGGCGCGAGCCGGTCGCGCTGCTCGGCTTCGGTGAGCCAGCCCAGGAACGCGCCGAGTGTGGGGTGCTCCGAGACCTCCGCGAATCCGGCGAGCAGTTCGTCGAACGCCTCGAGGCTCGGTGCACCGAGGGGCTGCGCGGCATTGGCCGCGACCTCGATGTCGAGCAGCATTTCCTGCTGCACGAGGCTGACGAAGTCGATGAGGCCGAGCCCTGCGCGCCGTCTCAGCGACTGGAGCTGCGCACCGGCCCGACGCATGCGCGCAAGCCCCACGTCGCTGAACGGGGCGAGCGCGGAGTGCGAGTCGGGTGCCACGAGCAGGAAGTCGAGAGCGTCGACGATCGACGGCGACTCGTCGGGCGCGATTGAGGCGCGAAGCCCCGCTCGCACCTCGTCGCCGAGCCGTCGGGTGGCGAGGTCGCGGTCGGCGAGCCACTTCGCAAGCCCGTGCAGCGCAGCGAGATCGGCGGATCCGATGCGCCAGCGGGCACCACCGAGTACTCGCACGAGCTCTGAGCCCGCCGTCGGGTCGTTGAGCACCCGGAGCACGCAGACGAGGTCGGCGATCACGGGCTGGTCGAGGAGGCCCGCCATGCCGAGCACGTGCACCGGAACCCCTTTCGCCCGCAGCGCCGCCGTGAAGACGCCGACGTTGGCGAAGGTGCGACAGAGCAGCGCCCCACTCCGAGCTCCCTCACGCGGGCCGCCGTTCGGGCCGCGCCCGAGTCGCTCGTGGAACCACGTCGCCACGAGTTCGGCCTCGTGCTCGATGGTCTCCGCCCACGCGGCATCCAGTCGCCCCGGCTGTGCGAACGGCGACGCACCCAGCGGCGCCTTCGGGATGCCGGCA
This sequence comes from Agromyces sp. Y182, assembly GCF_059445385.1. Lineage (NCBI taxonomy): Bacteria > Bacillati > Actinomycetota > Actinomycetes > Micrococcales > Microbacteriaceae > Agromyces > Agromyces sp. Y182. The sequence goes on from NZ_JCAIUF010000002.1 coordinate 1,021,295, forward strand.
TCGAGCGGCTGGATGAGCGTGTTCGCCGCGTCGAGCACGACCCGCGGATTGCGCCAGCTCGTGGAGAGGTCGTACACGGCGGCGTCACCGGCGACCGCGAAGTCGGGCCCGAAGCGTGCGAGGTTCGCGGCGCTCGCCCCGCGCCATCCGTAGATCGACTGGTCGGGGTCGCCCACCGCCATCACGGCGTGCCCGCCGAACAGCGTGGCGAGCAGCCGGGTCTGAACGACACTCGTGTCTTGGTACTCGTCGAGGAGCACGGTGCGGTACCGCTCGCGATGCTCGGCGACCACCTCTGGGTGCCCCTCGCAGATCGCGAGGGCGAGCGCCACCTGGTCGGAGAATTCGACGAAGCCCTTCTGCTGCTTCGCCGCCGAGTACGCGTCGGCGAGTTCGAGCAGCGGCGGCAGTGCGCCGACGACGCCGAGCGCGTCGACGAACGAGGTGAAGTCGGTGCGCTTGCGCGGAGCCTCGATGGGCAGCCCCTGCATTGCGAGGAAATCGCGGGTCATTGCGCGAACATCGCGGCTGTCGACGACGTTCTCGGCGAGCGCCCGGCTGAGTGCGAGCACCGCCGCCGTGACTTTGTCGAGCGAGGCGTCGAGTTCGACGAGTCGCGGGTCGGCCGACGCCGCGACCACCGAGCGCGCGAGCTGCCACGCGGATGCCTCGCCGAGCACGGCGGCGTCGGGTTCTCGACCGATGAGCATGGCGTGCTCGCGGTAGATGGCGCTCGCGAAGGCGTTGTACGTGCCCACCGAGGCGGACTCGAGCGGATCGAGAGACACCTCTGCAATGCCCAGCGAGACGAGTTGCGCGATGCGCTCCCGGATGCGCTCGGCGAGCTCCCCTGCCGCCTTGCGTGTAAAAGTGAGGCCGAGCACCTCGGGTACGGCGACGTGGGAATTGGCGAGGAGCCAGACCACGCGGTTCGCCATCGTCTCGGTCTTGCCGCTGCCCGCGCCGGCAACAACGATGCTCTGCCCCTGCGGATCGGCTTCGATGACCGCGCGCTGCTCGGCGGTGGACGCGTGCAGGCCGAGACGTGCGGCGATATCGGCGGCGTCGATCACGCCGAGACCGCCGGCACGAGGTGCACCCGGTACTGCCAGCCGCCGAAGCGCGAGCGGTAGCCCAGTTCGGCCGGTCCCTCGAACTCGCTGCCCGCCATCGTGCGCGCTACGGCCCCGAGCCGGTCTCGGAACTCCGCCTCTGCATCGTCGTCGAACGGTTGCTGCGCTCGTTCGGTGAAGGCCATGCCGCGGGTCGGCTTCGCGAGGTAGACGAGTTTCGCACCGCCGTGAGTGCCGGCGCCGGGCAGCTCCCCGGCCCGAGCGGCCAGCTGGTACGCGGCGAGCTGCGGGTGGGCTGCGGTCTCCGCCGCCGAGGGCGGCGTGCGGCCGGTCTTCAGGTCGACGATCACCGTGGTGCCGTCGGGTGACGCCTCGACCCGGTCGATGGTGCCCGAAATGCGCACGCGATCGACGATGAGCGTGAATCGGCCCTCGGCGCCCAGCAGCACCTTGCCGTCGTCGGTGAAGTTGCCGAGGTAATCGGATGCTCCTTCGGCCATGCGTCGCGCGCCGCGACGTTCGCGCTCGGCCACCCAGCCGGCCTCGAACCGCAACTCGCGCCAGCGCTCCTCGACGGCCGCCCAGAGCGTCTCGACGCTCGTGTCGCCGTCGTCACGGGCACCCGCCTCTTCGACGACGGCATGCACGATCGTGCCGATCGAGGCGGCGAGCCCCGATGGCGGGGAGGCGACATGGTCGATGAACCAGCCGAGCGGCGACTCTTCAGCGCGGTCGATCTGCGACGGCGAGACGGCGACGAGCGCCTCGGGATCGCCGTCGAGATCGACGAGTGGCGCCGTCGTCGAGGGCTCGGCGAGTCCGTACCACTCGTCGGGGTGCGCGCCGGGTACCCCCTGCTCGGCGAGGAGCGCGAGCGCCGCCGACACCTCGCCCGTTGCCGCGCCCGGCACTGCGCTCGTCGCCTCTTCGCGCAGCGCGCCGACGAGTCCGCGCAAGTGCAGGGGGCGCCGCCGGGCGGCCTTGATGCGTTCGGTCGCGTACCCCATGAGCATCGACGGCTGCTCATCGTCGTTGGCGGTGCAGCTCAGCACGAGTTGCCGGTTCGCTCGCGAAGCGGCGAGCACGAACAACCGCAGTTCGTCGCCGCGCACCGAGGCGCGCGCCTCGGCGACCGTCTCGGGTGTCGGGAGCGGAGCGCCGGCGCGCGCAGCAGCGACCACCCGCGGCACGAGCGCCGCATGGAGGAGCGTGCCCCGAGGGCGCAGGTTCGGCCACACTCCGTCTTGCAGCCCCGCGATGACGACGACGTCGAACTCCCGGCCGATGACGGCCGGCGGAGTGGTCACGAGCACGGTCTCCGCCGAGCGTTGCGGCGCGAGCGAGTCTTCGGGCAGTTCGCTCGCGAGCACCTCATCGACGAAGCGCACGGCCGGAGCATCCGGCTCGCGTTCCACGAAGCGCTGGGCGGCGGCGAACAGGGCGACGGCCGCGTCGAGCGAACGGTTGGCCTCTTCTGCCAGCACGCCCGTGCCGGCCGCCTGGGCGCCCCACTCGGTGGGCAGGCCGCTGCCCTCCCAGAGCGACCACAGCACCTCTTCGATCGTGCCGCCGCGCTGCGCGACGCCGCGAGCGGTCGAGAGGAGCTTGGCCAGGCGTGCCGCCCGTCGTGCCGGGGCCGCGTCGATCGTCTCGAAGCCGCCGGGTGCCTCGAGTGCCTCGACGAGGAGTTCGTCGGCCGTGCGGGAGCCGTCGACCGCGAGCTCTTCATGCCGCAGTGCGAGCCGGAGCCGGCGGAGGCCGACGCTGTCGAGCCGGCCGAGCGGCCCCGTGAGCACGGTGACCGCGAGTTCGGGCGTGAGCGGTTCGCGGTCGAGCACCAGAGACGTCGCGGCAAGCAACGCGGCAGCCGCTGGCGCGTCGCGGAGGGCCGTTCGCACGGCGCTGCCGGCGGTGGGAACATCCGCGAGCGCGAGCCCGCGCTCGAACGCCGGCACATCGCCGCCGGAGCGCAGCACCACTGCCATCGACGACCACGGCACGCCGTCGAGCAGATGACGCTCTCGCAACACGGCCGCAACGGCCTGGCACTCGGCAGCGTGCGACGGCACCTCGATGCCGAGCACCGCGGCGAGCGGGTCGGGCTCGATCGCCGCGTGACGCTCGGCCGTGCGATGCGTGCCGCCGAGGGCCGTTCCGATGTGCTGGCTCACCGACTGGACGATCGCACGCAGCTCGGGTCGGCCCCGGTGCACGACGGGCAACTCGACGCGGCGCACGGACTCGCCGCCGAGCACCGAGCCGAGTGAGCCGAGCAGCTCGGCCCGCCCGCCGCGGAATCCGTTGGATGCCACGTCAGGGTCTCCGAGCGCCACCACGCCGACGCCGCGGGCCGCGAACGCGCCGAGCAGCGCTGCGGTCGTCTCGGTCGCCTCCTGCGCGTCGTCGACCACGACGAGGCGTACCCGCTCGAGCGCCCCAAGGGCCGCGGCAGCGGAGGCATCCGTCATGCTGCGCCTCACGATCGCCGCCGCGAACGCACCGAGCTCTGAGGAGTCGTACTGGGTCGGCCGCAGCTGCGCCTTCACCTCGTCGTACTCGTCGAGGAAGCCAGCGGCGGCGACCCACTCGGGCCGGCCGGCACGCTCGCCGAGCGTTGCGAGTGCCGCGGCGTCGACACCGTGTTCGACCGCCCGCATGAGCACGTCGCGCAACTCGGAACGGAATCCCCGGAGCACTCGCACCTCTGGGGTCAGCGGGTCGGGCCACTCGGGCCCGAAGCCGTCGCGGATGCCGCCGTCGATGAGCTCCCCGATGATCTGGTCGTGCTCGCCGCCCGTGAGGAGCGTGACGGATGTACCGGTGAACGCACGCACCAGCTGGAACGCGATGGAGTTCGCCGTGCGGGCGAGCGGACCTCTCGTCGTGATGCCGAGGCGCACCGCGAGCCGATCGCGCAGCGAGGTCGCGGCGACACGTGTCGCCGAGATCACGAGCACCTCGTCGGTGGCGTACCCGAGCCGCTCGACACGGTCGGCGACGAGCTCGATCGCGAACGTCGTCTTGCCGCTGCCGGGAGCCCCGAACACCGCTGCGTGCTCGCCATCGACGATGCTCGGGAGTGGTGCTGCGGATGTCGCGGTGGCCTGCATGTGGGCAACGGTAACGGGTTCCGCCGACAGTGAACGGGCACGGGCCCGGCCAGCCGGTGTCGTAGTGTTTGAGCAACAGGAGAAAGGCGCACAGTGGACGTTCGCATCGGTATTCAGAACTCCCCCCGTGAACTCGGTTTCGAGACCTCGCAATCATCGGCCGAGGTCGAGCAGGCGGTCGCCGCCGCTCTCGCGGGTCAGTCGGCGCTGTTGAAGCTGACCGACGACAAGGGCACGCTCTACGTCGTGCCCGCAGCCGCACTCGCATATGTCGAGATCGGTTCCGAGGAGTCGCGTCGCGTCGGGTTCGTCGCCTGACATGGAACTCATCTTCGTCGTCGTGGGCGGTGCCATCCTCGGTCTGGCTGCACAGTTCGTGCTCCCGCTGCGGCACCTCCGCGGCGTCGCAGTGGGCCCCGCGATCGGAGCGGCGGTCGCTGCGGTCGTGTGGGTGGCCCTGACTTGGCTGGGCTGGGCGTGGGACGGCGGCTGGATCTGGGTCGTCTCGCTCGTCGCGGCCGCCCTCGTGCCTGCAGCGTTCCTGTACCTCATCTCCCCGCGACGTGAGCGAGCGGATGCCGCGCTCTTCGAGCGCCTCTCCCGCCCGGGCGTCGTGCGCGCCTGACGCGCAGTCGAGCTCAGGCCGTCAGACCGAGCGCGTCCATGCGACGCGTATGCGCAGCGATCAGTTCGGTGAAGACCGGTTCGACGTCGGAACCGCGAGCCGCCGAGTCCGTTGCGCGAAGCGCGGAGCGGGCGATCAGCAGGGTGTCGCCGACGAGGCTCCGACCCCAGAGCGCCAGGCGGTCGGCCAACCCGGGTTCGGCCTCGATCGCTGCGCGAAGCTCTTCGTGCAGCACTGCACCCGAAACCTCCTCGGCGAGGATCGCGCGCGCTCGCGAAGCGAGGTCTGCCGGAAGCCCCTCGGCCAGTCGCGAGAAGTAGTCGTCGAGCATTCCCGAGGTGACGTGGATGCCGAGCAGCAGCTCGTACCAGTCGGCCCCTGCGCTCGCCTGGCGGAACCGGTCGGCCGCGGGCGCGAACGGCGCCATCACGTCGTCGGGCTCCACGTCGAGTCGACGGATCTCGGCGATGAGCGCGTGATGCTTGCGCAACGCGATGCCCGCCGCGCGACTGAGTCCCTCTTTCGACGGCAAGGTCGGCGCCGTGGCCACCGACCTCGCGAGAGACTCGAAGAACTCGAGCTGAATGTATGCGGCCTGGCCGAGGAACGGCACGGGCTCGGGCACGAGTTCGGTGAAATCGACTCGTGCGAGATCGGTCGGCGCGACCCGCGGGCGCAGCCGCGGCAGTTCGGGGCGCGGGATGCGCCGCTTCGACCAGAGGACCACGCAGACAGCCTATCCGAGGCACTCAGACAGTCTCGGATCCAGAAGACCACGCAGACAGCCCGCGCTCACAACCCATCCGAGGCACTCAGACAGTCTCGGATAGGGTAGAAGGTGCATGCGGGCGATGGATCCGCAGCCGTGCGCCTGGGGTTGAGAACAGGGCGCATCTCCGACCGCCACCTCGAGCAACACGAACAGGCAGACTTTTGACCACTTTCACCGACCTCGGCGTCGCGTCCGATATCGTCGACGCCCTCGCCGGGAAGGGCATCATCGATGCCTTCCCCATCCAGGAACAGACCATCCCTCTCGCCCTCGCCGGTCAAGACATCATCGGCCAGGCCAAGACCGGCACGGGAAAGACCTTCGGGTTCGGCCTGCCGATCATCCAGCGCCTCGGCGACGACCCCGAGGGCGGCGTTCAAGCGCTCGTCGTCGTGCCGACTCGCGAGCTGTGCGTGCAGGTCACCGAAGACCTCGAGCTCGCGACATCCAACCGCCCGACGAAGATCGTGTCGATCTACGGCGGCAAGGCGTACGAAGGTCAGATCGAACAGCTCAAAGCCGGCGCGCAGATCGTCGTGGGCACCCCCGGGCGTCTGCTCGACCTCGCCTCGCAGCGCCTGCTCTCGCTCAAGAACGTCAGCGAACTCGTGCTCGACGAGGCCGACAAGATGCTCGACCTCGGCTTCCTCGCCGACATCGAGAAGCTCGTCGCCCAGACGCCGCCGACCCGGCACACGATGTTGTTCTCGGCCACGATGCCCGGCCCGATCGTCGCGCTCGCGCGCCGGTTCATGACCCGCCCGATCCACATCCGGGCGACCGATCCCGATGAGGGCCTCACCCAGGCGAACATCAAGCACCTCGTCTACCGGGCGCACTCGCTCGACAAAGACGAGGTGATCGCCCGCATCCTCCAGTCCGAGGGCCGCGGCAAGACGATCATCTTCACACGCACGAAGCGCGCAGCAGCCAAGCTCGTCGAAGAGTTGAACGACCGCGGCTTCAACGCCGCTGCCGTGCACGGCGACCTGAACCAAGACCAGCGCGAGCGTGCGATGGCCGCGTTCAAGGCCGGCAAGAAAGACGTACTCATCGCCACGGATGTCGCGGCTCGAGGCATCGACGTCGATGACGTGACGCACGTCATCAACCACACCATCCCCGACGACGACAAGGCGTACCTGCACCGCGTGGGCCGCACCGGCCGCGCGGGCAAGACCGGCATCGCCGTGACCTTCGTCGACTGGGACGACCTGCACAAGTGGGCGCTCATCAACCGCGCCCTCGAGTTCGGCCAGCCCGAGCCCACCGAGACGTACTCGTCGAGCCCGCACCTGTTCCACGACCTCGACATCCCGGCCGGCACCAAGGGTCGATTGAAGCCCGCCTCCGCGGTTGCCGCACCGACCCGCTCTGCGACGGCCGGTCGCAGCGAGGGTCGTTCTGAAAGCCGTTCTGAGGGGCGCGCAGAAGGCCGCTCAGAGCGGTCGGATGCCGCAGCGGAGCGCGCACCCCGGAACCGCACCCGCAGTCGCACCCGCGGCGGTAAGCCCGCCGGCGAAACCGCGGCGCCGACCGAGTCCGCAGCCGCAGCGCCCGAGGCATCCTCGGCCGAAGTCGCCGTCAAGGAGCCCGGCACGGGCACGCACGACGGCAAGGGTCACGAGCACCACGACGGCAACGCGGCTCCGCAGCGTCGTCGCCGTCGTCGCGCGCCTCGCACGGGTGGCACTGCTCCGCAGGCCTGATCGCGCAGCAACCTGTCTTCGGCCGCGTCACCGGGCCCGACTCGAATTCAAGACGACCCGAAGAGCGGATGCCACGAGGCATCCGCTCTTCGTGCTCTGAGGCGCACCACGCTTTCGCCACACGCGCCGGGCGGACCTGGCCCGACAGAGGTGATCGGCCGCGGTGGTGGTCACGGCACTGCGCTACGGCAGCACGGGGGCCGAACCGCGAGCCTCGGCGATGATCGCCTCGACGACGTCGGGGGCCGTACGGCACTCGCCGAGCCGGTTGGGCTTGCCGGTGCCGTGATAGTCGCTGGAGCCCGTCACCCGGAGCCCGAACCGCGCGGCGAGTTCGCGCAGCCGGGGCTTCGCGTCGTCGCGATTCTCGGGGTGGTCGATCTCGAGCCCGAAGAGACCGGCCTCGACGAGCTGCTCGAGCCGCGCGGGCGGGATCACCCGCTCAGCGCCGCGCGTGCCGGGGTGTGCGAGCACGGGCACGCCGCCGGCGGCGCGGATGAGGCGCACCCCAGTCAGCGGATCGGGTGCGTAGTGCGGCTGGGCGTAGCCCGCGCGCGGATGCAGGATGCCGTCGAACGCCGCGGAGCGGGTGGCGACGTGACCTCGGGCCACGAGTGCGTCGGCGATGTGCGGGCGGCCGATCGTCGTGCCTGCGGCGGTCTGGGCGAGCACGTCGTCCCAGGTGAGGGCGTAGTCACGCCCGATGCTGCGTACGATCGCTTCGGCGCGCGTCATGCGCGACTCCCGGATGCGAGCTGTCTCGGCGAGCAGCGCCTCGTCGAACGGATCGATGAGGTAGGCGAGCATGTGCACGCTCGTGTAGCCCTCGCGGGTCGAGAGCTCCATGCCGGGGATGAGCGCGACGCCCGTCTCGGGCACGGCGGCCGCCGCTTCTGCCCAGCCGCTGGACGAATCGTGGTCGGTCAGTGCGATGCCCCAGAGGCCGGCGCGAGCCGCCTGCCGCATGAGCTCGGCGGGGGCTTCGGTGCCGTCGGAGACCGTCGAGTGCGTGTGCAGGTCGGCTTCGCCCGCGACGACGACGGTGGGTTCTGGCATCCTGCCATGCTATCCGTGGCCCGTCGGTGACCGGTCTCACCGGGGACTCCCAGCCGATCGGCAGCGCGTTGCCCGGCGCCGAGCATGCGCGCTCGCCTAGGGTGGATGGAATGCTCCCCCGCATCCTCGGCTGGGCCATCGTGCTCGGCACCGCCGTCGTGGCGCTCATCCTCCTCTGGCCGCAGGGCTTCGGTCTGCAGAACCAGTGGGTGGCGACACACGTCGTCGCACTTCGCGGCACGGCTGCCGCTGGTGGCGTCGTCGCACTGGTCGTGTTCCTGTTGCTCGCGCTCGCACGGCCGTTGCGCGTCTTCGCATTCGCCATGGCCGCGGTGTTCGCGCTCTTCGCCGCGGGCAACGTCGCAGTGCTGACCTCGCGCGGCTTCGGCGGTTCGAGCACCGAGTCCGGCCCCGACACGGTGACGGTGCTTTCGTGGAACACGCTCGGCGAGGTGCTCGAGGCGTCGACGATCGCCGATCTCGCGATCGAGCGCGGCGCCGATATCGTCGTGCTGCCCGAGACGACCGACCCGCTCGGCGAAGAGGTGGCGATCGAGATGCGCGAGGGCGGCAGCCCGATGTGGGTGCACACGCTCGCGTACGACGACGTCGCGAAGGCGCGCTCGACGACCATCCTGATCAGCCCCGACCTCGGCGACTACGACGTCGTCTCGGCCGATGTTCCCGGCCCGCCCGGCAACACGAACACCCTGCCGAGCGTCGTCGCCGACCCGGTGAGCGGCGACGGACCCCGCATCGTCGCCGTTCACGCCGTCGCACCGATCCGATGGGAACTGCGCAACTGGCGCAGCGACCTCGACTGGCTCGCCGAGCAGTGCGCCGGCGAGAATGTCATCATGGCGGGCGACTTCAACGCCACAGTCGATCACTTCGCCGGTCACGGTATCGACGGCGGCGACATGGGCCGGTGCTCGGATGCCGCGGTCGAGGCCGGTGCCGCGGGCATCGGCACCTGGCCCACCGCTGTACCGCCGTTCTTCGGCAGCCCGATCGACCACGTGATGGCGACCCCGAACTGGAGAGTCGAGGCGTTCGAGGTGCTCGACGGGTACGACGACGCGGGCAGCGATCACCGGCCGGTCGTCGCGACGCTCGTCGCCGCCGACTGAGCTCCTCGCTCGCTGAGCCCGTCGACATGCTCAGGGAACCGAGTTCGCGAAGTGGGAGAATGGTCGTCATGGCCAACACCAGCGACACGTCCACGACCGAGACGACGGCTCCGGCCGCGACCGAGAGCGAAAAGGGCGGCCGCGATGCGAACCGCTCGACGACGCCCGGTTCCGAGGGCTTCAAGAACTTCATCGGCAGCGGCTGGGCCGAGCGTGATGAGACGCTGCCCACTGCCCGTGAGCAGGCCGCCTTCGCCGCAGTTCGCCGCGCGAAGGTCTCGACGGCATTCACCGGACAGCGCCTGATCGTTCCCGCAGGTGACATGAAGCAGCGGGCGAACGACACCGACTACCCGTTCCGGGCGCACTCGGCGTTCGCTCACCTCACGGGTTGGGGTTCCGACTCGGAGCCCGGCGCGGTGCTCGTCTTCGAGCCGACGACCGACGGACACGAGGCGACCGTCTACTTCCGTGAGCGCGCGGGCCGCGACTCCGAGGAGTTCTATGCGAACCCCGCGATCGGCGAGTTCTGGATCGGCGCGCGTCCGTCGCTCGCGCACGTCGCCGCCGACCTGGCGATCGCGACGCGCGGCCTCGAGGAGTTCGACCGGGTGATCGACGCCGTCGACACGGCGACGCTCGTGCTGCGCGAGGCCGACGCATCCGTCACCGAGCGCGTCGACCATGCCCGCATCCGGTTCGCCGCCGAGCAGGCGCTGTCGACGAACGCGTCCGACGCCCCGTTCTCGCTCGAGGTGGGCGGCAAACACGAGCCAGATGGCGAGCTCGCTCAGGTGCTCTCAGAGCTGCGGCTCGTGAAAGACGAGTTCGAGATCGCCGAGATGCGCGCCGCGATCGATGCGACGCAGCGCGGCTTCACCGAGGTGCTCGAAGAGCTGCCCCGCATCACCGCCGAGGTGCGCGGCGAGCGCGTCATCGAAGGCGTGTTCGCCACCCGCGCCCGACTCGACGGCAATGACGTCGGCTATGGCTCGATCGCCGCGGCCGGCCCGCACGCGACGGTGCTGCACTGGACCCGCAACGACGGCCCGGTGGTGCCCGGTGACCTCGTGCTGCTCGACGCCGGCGTCGAGATGGACAGCTACTACACCGCCGACATCACCCGCACCTTCCCCGTGAACGGCACCTTCTCGACGGTGCAGCGTCAGGTCTACGAAGCGGTGCGCGAGGCTGCTGACGCGGCGTTCGCGGTCGTGAAGCCGGGCGGGATCTTCCGCGAGGTGCACGCCGCCGCGATGCAGGTCATCGCCCGGAAGACCGCCGAATGGGGGTTCTTGCCGGTGTCGGCTGAAGAGTCGCTCGAGCCCGAGAATCAGTTCCACCGCCGGTACATGGTGCACGGCACGAGCCACCACCTCGGTCTCGACGTGCACGATTGCGCGCAGGCACGGCGCAACATGTACCTGGACGGCGTGCTCGAGCCCGGCATGGTGTTCACGATCGAGCCGGGTCTCTACTTCCAACCCGATGACCTCACCGTGCCCGCGGAGTTCCGCGGCATCGGCGTGCGCATCGAAGACGACATCCTCGTCACAGTGGGCGGCGCCGAGAACCTCTCATCGGCGATCCCCCGCACGGCCGACGAGGTCGAAGCTTGGGTGCGCGGCACGCTCGTCTGAGTAACGCGTACGACTGCGCACCGCAGTCGTACGCGAGAACGCCGCCCGCGCACCGAGCATCGAACGTGCACATCTCACCCGTGGCCGGGCGGAGACTTGCACGCTCGTTCAGGCCGTCGTGCGAGCGGCGCGACGTGCCTGCCACCACGCCCAGAAGCGGCGAGCTGGCGCTTCGTGAACGCCGCGAGGCGCTTCGCCCACGCGAACTCGGTACCGAGGATCGCAAGACCCAGGAAGACGACGAGCCAGCCCGGCCCGGGCAGCGGCACGAGCGCAAGCCCGAGGAGGGCGATCAACCCGCCGAACACGCCGACGATCACGCGATACGCCCGGCGCAATGCGGGTCGGCGTTCGATGCCGCGACGGATGCCCCGGAGCATCCGCCTGATCGGTCGGTCGCTCCGCTCGCCCTCGGCGATCTCGCGGTCGAGCTCTGCCTGCGTCACCATGCGGTCACGATATATCGCGAGTCTGGGAAAGAGCTGCCGGGCGCAGCAGAGTCGCGCGGCGGCTCAGCGCTCCGAAGCGGGCGGTTCCGATGCGGCAGCGTCGGTGTCAGCCTCGGGCGCAGCGGATGCCTCATCGCCGCTCTCCGCCGTCGGCGCCAGCTCCCCGTAGCGCGGTCGGGCGGGCGCCTGCGCGGCACGAGCCGCATCGGCTTCGGCCCGCCGCGCGGCATCCGTCGCCTCGCCGTAGCTCTTCGGCTGCGACGTGGGTGGCTGCGGCTGCGACGCCGATCGCTCGGGTGCCGGCGCGTCGACGCCGAGCACACTGCGGGCACGCTCGACATGGGCCGTCTCGGCGATGATCGCATACCGGCTCGCGAGCACCTGCATGACCGACGTGAAATCGCGTCGACGCCGATTCAGCGAATAGGAGACGACGCTGAAGATCATGCCGAACCCGGCGCCGATGAGCACCGCCGAGATGAGGATGCCGACCGAGGCGCCGGTCGGCGCGAAGATGAAGAACAGCAGACCGAGGAACGTGCCGAACCACGCCCCCGACAACGCGCCGGCGCCTGCGGCCCGCCCCCAGGAGAGCTTGCCGGTGATGCGTTCGACGCTCGTCAGGTCGGTGCCGACGATCGCAAGCTCCTTCACGGGGAACTCCGCCTTGGAGAGCGCATCGACGGCAGCCTGCGCCTCGGCGTAGGTCTCGAAGCTCGCGACCGTCTCCCCCTTGGGCAGGGTCGGGAATGCTCGGCCCACACGTCCGCCGAACGGCGATTGATTACTCACCCGGTCATTCTCCCACGGCCACCTGCGCCACAGGCCGGGAAACGGACCGCACGCGGCATCCGGCACTAAGTTGGTAGGTGTGAGCGCCACGAGAGTCTTCGTCGCCCGACTCGCCGGGTGTGCCGTCTTCGACCCCGCCGGCGATCGGGTCGGCAAGGTGCGCGACGTCCTCGTCGTGTACCGCAAGAACGACCCTCCGCGGGTCGTCGGCCTCATCGTCGAGATTCCCGGCAAACGCCGCGTCTTCGTCTCGATCGGGCGGGTCACCTCAATCGGCGGCGGCCAGATCATCACGACCGGGCTCATCAATCTGCGTCGCTTCGAGCAGCGCGGCGGCGAGGTGCGCGTCATCGCCGAGATGCTCGGCCGCAAGGTCGCCTTCGTCGACGGCTCGGGCGAGGCGACGGTCGAGGATGTCGCCATCGAGGAGCAGGAACCCGGTGAGTGGGAGGTCGACCAGCTCTTCGTGCGCCGTCCGAAGGGGGCTTCGCCGTTCTCGAAGGGGCAGTCGGCGTACGTCACGTGGCGCGAGGTGCGCGAGATCAACCCTCCGGGTGAGGCGCAGTCGGCCGAGCACCTCATCGCGAGCTACTCCGAACTGAAGCCGGCCGACCTCGCGAACACCCTGCTCGATCTGCCTGCGCTACGACGTCAAGAGGTCGCCGAAGAGCTCTCCGACGACCGGCTCGCCGACGTGCTCGAAGAGATGCCCGAGTCCGACCAGGTCGTGATCCTCGCGGGCCTCGGCGACGATCGGGCCGCCGACGTGCTCGACCACATGCAGCCCGACGACGCGGCCGACCTCATCGCGCAGCTCCCCGAAGAGCGCGGGGAGCACCTCCTCGAGCTCATGGAGCCCGAAGAGGCCGAAGACGTGCGCTTCCTCCTCTCTTACGGGCCCGACACCGCGGGCGGTCTCATGACGACCGAGCCGATCATCGTCTCGGCCGATGCCACCGTCGCCGAGGGGCTCGCGCTCATCCGCCGTCACGACCTGCCGCCCGCGCTCGGCGCAGCGGTCTGCGTCACCCTGCCGCCGTACGAGGCGCCGACGGGGCGATTCCTCGGGCTCGTGCACTTCCAGCGGATGCTCCGCTACCCGCCCCACGAACGCCTCGGCACCCTGATCGACCAAGGTCTCGAGCCCGTTCGCGCCGACACCTCAGCCGCCGAGGTCAGTCGCATCCTCGCGAGTTACGACCTCGTCTCGGTGCCGGTTGTCGATGAGAAGCATCGGCTCGTCGGGGTGGTGACGATCGACGACGTGCTCGACTACCTCCTGCCCGATGACTGGCGAAGCCATCCCGAAGAAGCCGAGGTAGGGCGCCGCGCAGCAGCGCGAGCCCAGCTGACGACGGGGAGTATCCCCATCCCACACGGAAGGAGGGCAGGAGATGGCACGCGCTGACGCTGACGAGCGGCGATTCGACACCCCGAAGGGCATCCGCCGTTCCCCATCCTTCCGTGGTTCGGGCGACAGCGACCGGTTCGGTCGCTTCACCGAACTCGTCGCCCGCGGCATGGGAACCCCGGGGTTCCTGCTCGGGCTGTCGGTGTTCGCGATCGGCTGGATGGTGTGGAACACCTTCGCCCCCGAAGACCTGCGCTTCGACTCCATCGCGATCGGCTTCACGGCCCTCACGCTCGTGCTCTCGCTGCAGGCTTCGTATGCCGCGCCGCTCATCCTGCTCGCGCAGAACCGTCAAGACGATCGCGACCGCGTGCAGATCGAGCAAGACCGGCAGCGTGCTGAGCGCAACCTCGCCGACACCGAGTACCTCGCCCGAGAGGTCGTCGCGCTCCGTCTGGCCGTGAAAGACCTCGCGTCGAAGGAGTTCATCCGCGCCGAGCTCCGTGCGATCCTCGAGGAGCTCGACCGGCGCGACGAGGAGGACGCGGAGCATGCAGCACGCTGATGCCGGAGCGCCCCGGGTCCCCGGATCGCCCGACGCGGCGACGGTCGAGGCCGCGGTGCGCGCCGCGCTCACGGGCGTGATCGACCCCGAGATCCGCAAGCCCGTCACCGAGCTCGACATGGTCGATCGGGTCGTCGTCGGCGACGATGGGCGCGTCGAGGTCGGCATCAGACTGACGATCGTCGGATGCCCCGCATCCGACCGCATCGAACGCGACGTGCGGCAGGCGGCCGAGACGGTCGCCGGCGCCGGCAATGCCGACGTCGTGCTCTCGGTGATGACACCCGAGCAGCGCGCCGCCCTCACCGAGCGCCTCCGCGGCGGGCGTGCCGCCCGCGGCAATCCCTTCGGCCCCGGCAGCCTCACCCGCGTGATCGCGGTCACGAGCGGCAAGGGCGGCGTCGGCAAGTCCACGATCACCGCGAACCTCGCCGTCGCCCTCGCGGCGCGCGGGCTCTCGGTCGGCCTCGTCGACGCCGACGTGCACGGCTTCTCGATTCCCGGGCTGCTGGGGCTCGTCGACGAGTCGGGGCTCGCGGCCCGGCCGACCCGTGTCGACGAGATGATCCTGCCGCCCGTCGCGCACGGCGTGAAGGTCATCTCGATCGGCATGTTCGTCGAACCCTCCGAAGAGGGCGGGCGGGCGTCATCCGTCGCCGTCGCCTGGCGGGGACCGATGCTGCACCGAACCCTCTCCCAGTTCCTCACCGACGTGTACTTCGGCGATCTCGACGTGCTGCTCGTCGATCTGCCGCCCGGCACCGGCGATGTGGCGATCTCGCTCGGGCAGCTTCTGCCGAACGCCGAGGTCATCGTCGTCACCACGCCGCAGCCCGCCGCGGCCGACGTCGCCGAGCGTTCGGGCGTCGTCGCGCGTCAGACCGGTCAGAAGATCGTCGGCGTCGTCGAGAACATGGCCGGCTTCGCGCAGCCCGACGGCGAGGTGTTCGACCTCTTCGGCGCCGGTGGCGGCGCGATCGTCGCCGAACGCCTCTCGGCGGGCCAGCCCGCCCCGGTGCCGCTCCTCGCGAGCGTGCCGCTCAGCGTGGCGCTGCGGCGCGGCGGCGACGACGGGCTGCCGGTAGTGCTCGCCGAGCCCGACGACCCAGCCGCGCGCGCGATCGAACAGGTCGCCGCGCAGCTCGCCGCCCTCCCCCGCTCGCTCGGCGGCCGCCGACTCGACGTCACGGTCCGGTGACTGGATGCCGCGCGCCCGCCTGAACCTCCGGCCCGCGATCCTCCTCGCCATCGCGACCGTCGGCTCGGTCACGGTCGGACTCTCGGGGTGCACCCCGCAGCCGGAGTCGCCGTCGCCCCTGCCCGACGGGCTCTCGGTCAGCATCCAGCAAGGCCGCCTCGACATCGAGGCGCACCAGCTCGTCGTTCGCGTGGCGAACGATGGCGACGCGCCCGTCACGGTCGAGCACCTCGAGGTCACCTCGCCGACGCTCGCGCCCGGAATGGTGCGCGACGAGCCGTTCACCGTGGCCGCAGGCGACGCGCTGCAGGTTCGCATGGATCTCACCACGAGCGACTGCGAGGTCGACGCCGGGGCGACGACCGATGCGGAGCCGGTCGTCGACGTACAGCTCGACGTCTCGACGGAATCGGGCCGTTCATCGGGCGGGCTCACCGCCGACGACCCCTTCGGCACGCTCACCAGGGTGAACGGCGCCGACTGCCTCGCCGAGTCCGTCGACCTCGTCGCGGCGATCGAGATGCCCGAGCATCTCCGTTCGACGGGCAGCGGCACCGAGCGGCGCGCGTTCATCGACGTGCTCGTCGCGCCCGCGGCATCCGTTCAGGCTCAAGACGACGGCGGCGCCGGATCGTTCGTCATCGACCGCGTGTACGGCACGACCCTGCTGAACGCCGAGGCCGGCGTCGACTGGCCCGTCGGCGCCGAAGTGACGACCGGCGGCGAACCCTTCACGATCTCGTTGCCGGTGCGTCCGGCTCGATGCGACGCGCATGCCATCGCCGACGACAAGCGCGGCACGATCCTGCCGATCGAGATCCGCGCGAGCGATGGACACGCGGGGCGACTGGACCGTTCGTCGGGCGACACCCTGAAGGCCGAGCTCTACGCCTACTACGGCGAGCGCTGCGCGTTGCAGTGAGGTGCGCACGATGATGTCCGCCAGTGGCGTGCCGGTGCGGGGCTGGGTACAGTTCGAAGATGAGCAATGCGAACACGACAGACGATTCACGTGCCCAGGTGCTCAACGCCGAAATCGCGCGGTATGCGCAACGCGGTTGGCAGGTGCAGTCGTTGGCCGCCGGCCAGGCCGTGATGTCGCGGAACAAGCGCATCGGCTGGTTCTGGAACCTGATCCTCGTGCTGCTCACCGGCGGCCTCTGGCTGATCTACGTGATCTATCGCGCTCTCAACCGCAAGACCGAGACGGTGATCATCACGGTCGACGCCGCCGGCAGGGTCCGCACGAGCTGAACGTGCTTCAGGGACCGCGTGCACCGCTCCGGAGCGGTGCCGCCGTCAGCCCTCCGGCGTAGCGGCCGCGTCGCTCGGCGGCTCCACCACGCGTGCAAGCAGTTCGACGAGCAACCGTTCGGTGAGCGGGCCGGGCAACGCCTCGACGAGCGCGAGCACGGGGGCAAGACGATCGGGCAGCGCACCAGTCGCATTTTCTCCGCCGAGCAGCCCGAACGCACGGAGCAGCCGTGCCGCGCCGTCGGAATCGAGCCCCGCGGATGCCGCTGCGAGCGACGCAGCACCGCCTGGCAGCGTCGGCGCGAGATGTGCCACGAGCGCGTTGCCGTCAACGGGCGGCTCGCCGCGCACGGCGTCTGCTGCGGCGACGAGAGCGGCAGAGAGTTCGGGAAGCACCGCCTCGGTCACCGGCGTCACCGTGAGGTGCGTCGTATGCGGCAGGCGAATGCCGTCGGCCTGAGTGAGACCGGGCTGCAGCTGCAGGTGCCAGCCCTCGGCACGCGCGGCATCCGCCCAGTGATGCGGATCGACCCGGCGCGGCGCCGGCACGCTCTCGTCGGTGGCGACGGCGAAGAGCGGCCCGGTCGGCGCGCCGACCACCCGCAAGCCTTCGATGCCGTCGACGACTGCGCGGAGCGCATCGGTCGCGCGCGCGGTGCGCGCGATGAGCGAGGTGAAGCCGTCTTCGCCGAGCGCCTCGGTGATCGCCCACGCCGCTGCGAGCGGTCCGGCAGGTTTCGAGCCCGTGAGCGTCGGGTTGACGACGGGGTACCCGGGCCAGGCCGTGGTCGCGAAGTACTGGTGGCGCTGGCGGTCGCGACCCCGCGTGAGCAGCACCGAGACGCCCTTCGGGGCGTAACCGTACTTGTGCAGGTCGGCCGAGAGACTCGTGACTCCCGGCACCCGCAGGTCCCACTCGGGCAGCGACTTCGGCCAGAAGGCGAGCGCGAACCCGCCGATGCACGCATCGACGTGCAGGGCGATGCCTCGCCGTGCCGTGATCGCCGCAACGTCGACGACCGGATCGAGACCGGCGAACGGATAGGAGGGCGCGCTCACCACGACGAGCGCGACGTCGTCGCCCAGGCGTTCCTCGAGCGCGGCCACGG
Source organism: Agromyces sp. Y182 (assembly GCF_059445385.1). Taxonomy (NCBI): domain Bacteria; kingdom Bacillati; phylum Actinomycetota; class Actinomycetes; order Micrococcales; family Microbacteriaceae; genus Agromyces; species Agromyces sp. Y182. Next base: position 1,039,128 of record NZ_JCAIUF010000002.1, read on the forward strand.
AGACCGCACCCGTGTCGGGGTCGACGGGCACCAGGTCGAGCTCGAGGCCGAAGTACTCAGCGGCCTTGTGGAAGGCCGCGTGCACGGTGACCGGCGCCACGATGCGCGGCACCCGCGGGGAGCCCGCGCGGGCTTCTCGCCACACGTCACGGGCGGACTTCACCGCGAGCAGGCAGCTCTCGGTGCCGCCCGAGGTGACCGAACCGACGATGTCGTCGTCACCCGCCCCGCCCAGCACTCGCCGGGCGAAGCCGACGAGACCCGACTCCATCACGGCGACCGAGGTGAACGTCGTCGGGTCGAGGCCGTTGACGGGTTGCACGAGACGAGCGGCGCGGGCCGCGAGCTCGTCGAGCTCCGGCAATCCCGAGTCGTAGACGTACGAGAGCACGCGGCCCCCGTGAGTCGGCGCATCGGCGGCGCGCAGCGCTTCGAGTTCGACGAGGATATCGGATGCCTCGCGTCGGAAGCCGAGCATCATGCCACCACCGTTTCGTTCGCCGCTGCGGCATCCGCCTGGATGTCGCCGCGTCTGAGCGGATATCGACGAAGCGCGACGAGGCTCGCCCCGACGAGCAGTGCGGGGATCACGCTGAAGCTGATCGCGATGCCGACGACGGCCGCCGGCGACTGCGTGACCACCTGCGAACCGGTCGACTCGACGTACCCCGTGATCGCGAGCACGATCGTGAGCACCGTCGCGCCGAGCGCCATGCCTGCCGTCTCCCCGGCGGTCCAGACGCCTCCGAAGCTGCCGGCGCGCCCGACGCCGTGCAGACGGGCATCGTGCGAGATGACGTCAGGCAGCATGGCCATCGGCAACGACTGCATGCCCGCATAGCCGGCACCCGCGAGCGCGACCGGGAGGTACACCCAAGCGCCCGGTGCCCAGATCATGCCGACGAGGCTCAGCGCCGCAATGCCGAAGAGCGTGCTCGCGAACGCGAACCCGCGCTCTTTGCCGACGCGCGCCGCGATCGCCTGCCAGAGCGGGGCGCACAACACGGCGGGCGCGATGAGTGCGACGAAGAGCAGCGTCACGGCGCGCTCGTCGCGGAGCACCCAGGTCGCCACGAACTGGGCTCCTGCGAGCATGAGTCCCGTCGCGAGCCCTTGAAGTACGAACGCGGCGAGCAGGGTGCGGAACGCCGCACTTCGACGCAGTGCGGCGAGGCCCTCGGCGTAGCCGGCGCGGAGGTCGCGCCCCGGCGGGGCATCCGTGGAAGCGATGCCCTTGGCCGCCGTCGATGTCGCGACGAACATGCCCGCCCCGATCACGAGACCGGCGACGAGGGCCATCACGAGGTAGCCGGTGTGCTCGTCAGCGAACGCGGCCCGGAGTTCGGGTCCGCCCGCGCCGAAGAGCAGGATCGCGATCGTCAACACGACGACTCGCCACGTCAGCAGCCGCGTGCGTGCGTCGTAGTCGGCGGTGAGCTCGGCGGGCAGCGCGATGTAGGGCACCTGGAAGAGGCTGAACGCCGTGGCCGTCGCGAGGAAGGCGACGAAGACCCAGATGCCGGATGCCGCGGGCGCGAGCCCCGCCGGAACCGCGAAGGTCGCGACGAACCCGATGGGAAGAGCGAGAGCGCCGACCACCATCCAAGTGCGCCGGGTACCTGTGCGGGCGAGCGCACGGTCGCTGCGTTCGCCGATCCACGGGTCGATCACGACGTCCCACACCTTCGCGGCGGTGACGACGAGACCGGCGATGAGCGCGGTCACGCCGAGCGTGTCGGTCAGGTAGTACACGAGCACGAGCCCGGGCAGCGTCGCGAAGCCACCGGTGCCGATGGAACCGATCGCGTAGCGGGTCACGACACCGCGGGAAATACTTCGCTCCATTGCGGCCATGGAGGCAGTGTACTCATCCGGCGGCGAAGTGGGTCAATTGTCCTAGACTGTGCCCATGCGCGCCCCCACGGCCTCCCTTGAACTGTTCGAGAGCCTCACCGACGATGTCGTCGCCTCCGGCTCCGAGACCATCCCCGTGCCGACCCCCTCGACTGGCGAGACGCTGCACGAACTGCCGCGATCGAGCGCCGACGACGTGCTCGACTCCGTCGCTCGCGCCCGTCTCGCGCAGCTCGCCTGGGCCCGAGCCGGTTTCGCCGAACGCCGACGCGTGCTGCTGCGCGCACACGACCTCATCCTCGAGCGTCGGGAGATGCTTGTCGACCTCATCCAGCTCGAGAGCGGCAAGACCCGCGGTCAGGCGTTCGAAGAGATCTTCGCCGCCGTCTCGGTCACCCGGTACAACGCGCTCGCCGCACACCGAGTGCTCGGCGGCCGACGGGTGCGCTCAGGGCTCCCGACCGTCGCGACCACCCGTGTGAGATTCGCTCCCAAGGGCGTCGTCGGCGTCATCACCCCGTGGAACTTCGCGCTCAGCCTCGCCGCCATGGACGTCGTGCCCGCTCTCGCGGCCGGCTGCGGTGTCGTGCAGAAGGCCGACGACCAGGGTGCGCTCTCGATTCTCGCGCTGCGCCGCGCGTTCATCGACGCGGGCGTGCCTGCAGCGCTGTGGGCGGTCGTCACCGGCCCCGCGGCCGAGGTGGGCGAAGCACTGACGGATGTCGCGGACTACATCTGCTTCACCGGCTCGACCGCGACCGGCCGCACCATCGCAGAGAAGGCCGGCCGGCGACTCGTCGGCGCTTCGCTCGAGCTCGGCGGCAAGAACGCCCTCCTCGTGCTCGACGACGTCGACCCGGTGACGGCCGCGGCGAATGCCGCACACGCCGCATTCTCAGCGATGGGCCAGGTCTGCGTATCGGTCGAGCGCATCTACGTGCACCAGAAGGTCGCCGGTGCGTTCCAGCGCGCGCTCGTCGACTGGCTCCGCCGCGCGAAGCTCGGCTCCGGCCTGGACTTCGACGCCGACTTCGGATCGCTCGCGAGCGCCGCACAGCTCGCTCGAGTGCGAGCCCACCTCGACGACGCCGTCGCGAAGGGCGCGACCGTGCTCGTCGGCGGCAACCACCGACCCGACATCGGACCGTGGTTCTTCGAACCGACTGTGCTCAGCGGCGTCACCCCCGAGATGCACGTCTACGCCGAGGAGACCTTCGGTGCGATCGCCTCGCTCTACCTCGTCGGCAGCGACGAGGAGGCGGTGCTCGCGGCGAACACGAGCGACTACGGCCTGAACGCGGCCGTCTTCACCACTTCGGCCCGACGGGCCCGACGTGTCGCCGACGCCCTCCAGGCCGGCAGCGTCAACATCAATGAGGGCTATCGCGGGTCGTTCGCCTCGGTGGCCGCGCCGATGGGCGGGGTCAAGCAGTCCGGCCTCGGCCGGCGAAACGGCGAGATGGGCCTGCTCCGCTTCGTGGAGCCGGTTACGATCTCGTCGACGACCGGACTCCTGCAACTGCCCCGCTCGGCGGGCGAGTACAAACAGCAGGTGCCGCTCCTCCTCCTGCTGGCGCAGGCCATGAAGACGCTGCGGATGCGCTGAGGCGGAACACTGCCGACTCCGAGACGGTGCCGACCCCGAGACGGTGCCGATCAGGTCGCTTCGGAGTCGAACGGTGCCGTCTCGTCGGCGCCGAGTGGTTCCCGCTTGCGCTCGCGCTGCAGGTAGGCGGAGTTCTCGTTGACCGAGGCGCGCGCCACGACGGGCGCCGCTTTCTCGTCGGCGAACGGGTCGGCGTCGGTCAGTGCTTCACGAATGATGCGACGTGGATCGTACTGGCGCGGGTCGAGCTTCTTCCAGTCGACATCGTCGAAATCGGAGCCCATCTCGTCACGCATGCGGTCTTTCGCACCGTTGGCCATGTCGCGCAGCGATCGCACGAGTCGGCCGAGTTGCGCCGCATAGTGCGGCAGCCGCTCTGGCCCGAGGAGGAAGACGGCGATCACCCCGATGATGAGGAGCTTCTCGAACGTCAGACCGAACACCCCTACAGGATAGTCGGCGGCGAGGCGTGCAGAGACCATGCCGCCCGCGCTCTAGGCTTAGGGGCTGGAAGAGTCATCCCGGGGAGCCGCCACGTGTCCGATCACGACCTGAACTGGAAGTACGTCGACGACTCGGTCGCCGTGACCGAGTCGATCGCCAAGGCGCGCCAGCAGTCACTCGAGCTCGGCATCGAACCGGTCTCGCCCGCTGTCGGCGCGCAGCTCGCCGTGCTCGCCGCCGCTTCACGCGCCGAGTCGATCATCGAGGTCGGCACCGGCGTCGGCGTCTCAGGGCTCTGGATGCTCCAGACTGCACGCCGGGCGCTGCTGACCTCGATTGACACCGAGACCGAGTACCAGCAGCATGCCCGCCAGCACTTCGCCGATGCCGGCATCGCGGCCGCACGCGTGCGCCTGATCGCGGGGCGCGCGAGCGAGGTTCTGCCCCGCATGAACGAGAGCTCGTACGACATCGTCTTCATCGACGCCGACGCGCCGTCGGTCATCGAGTACGCCGAGCACGGACTGCGCCTCGCCAAGCCCGGCGGCATCGTGCTCGTGGCTCGCGCCCTCTGGAAAGGTCGAGTCGCCGACCCGGCGCGTCGCGACGAGTCGGCGAGCGCCTATCGCACGCTCGTCGCCGAGCTCGCGACCTCGACCGCGGTCGCAACGGCCATCTCGCCGGCAGGCGACGGACTGCTGCAGATCGTGAAGCTCGGCGCCTGACGCGCGCGCCGACTTGACCTCAACAGAGGTTGAAGTTGGAGACTCGCCGAATGGAAGCGATTCGCCTGCACTCGTTCGGCCCGCCCGAGAACCTCGTCCTCGAGCATGTTCCCGACCCCGCACCCGGCCCCGGCCGAGTCCTGATCTCGGTGCGCGCGCACGGCGTACACCTGCTCGACACCACGCTGCGTCGCGGCGAGACCAGCGGCCCGCTCGGGCTCCCGACGCTGCCGACGATTCCCGGCCGCGAGGTCGGCGGCACGGTGGTCGAGGTCGGCGAAGGGGTCGACCCTGCGTGGATGGGGCGTCGCGTCGCCGCACATCTCGGTGCGACGCCCGATGGCGGCGGGTACGCGCGCCTGGCCGTCGCCCCGGCCGAGGCGCTGCATCCGATTCCCACCGGCCTCGACGAGGCGGAGGCGGTCGCGATGATCGGAACCGGCCGCATGGCGGCATACACACTCGAGATCGCCACGCTCCGCCGCGGTGACATCGTGGTCGTGACGGCCGCGGCAGGTGGCCTCGGATCGCTGTTCGTACAGACAGCCCTCGCCGCGGGCGCGCGCGTTGTGGCACTCGTCGGCGGTGAGGCGAAGGTGCGGGTCGTCGAGTCGCTCGCGCCCGATGCAGGGGCACGCCTGACCGTCGTCGACCACCGGCTCGCCGATTGGCTCCCGACGACCGGAACCGCACTCGGAGCCGCCGACGTCGGAGCCACCAACGTCGGAGCCACCATCGTCTTCGACGGTGTCGGCGGCGAACTGGGATCCGCGGCCGCATCGTTGCTCACCTCAGGCGGTCGGCTCGTCGTCTACGGCTGGGCATCCGGAGCGGCGAACCCGTTCGCCGAGGCCGACCGCGCAGCCACCGCCGGCATCGAGATTCGTCCGGCCGTCGGGCCGGGCGCGCCCCGGCCGGGCGACATGCGACCGTATCAGGAGCGTGCGCTCGCACTCGCGGCCGCGGGCACGTGGCAGGTGCTGACCCACCGGGTGCCGCTCGCCGAGGCCGCGCGAGCGCACCGCGAGCTGGAGGAGCGGCGGACCACCGGCAAAGTCGTACTCGTCTGACGGCACGTGACATACCCCGTGACACGACTCGAGCCCCGAGGCGACTCGGGGCTCGATTCGAGGAGTGACGTTGACTCAGGCGGGCTTCACAACGCCACCGAGGACGTCGTGCAGCTCCTTGGCCTCAGCGTCGTTCACCGAGACGACGAGGCGCCCTCCACCTTCGAGCGGAACTCGAACGATGATGAGCCGACCCTCCTTCACAGCCTCCATTGGCCCGTCTCCGGTGCGTGGCTTCATGGCCGCCATTGAGCTCCCCTTTCGTGGCTGAGCTTCTATTATCGGCCATCACAGGCGGCGCTGGGAAATCGCCGCGAGTTTGTGGGCAACCCGGTTGAACCGATTCGACAGCTTGAGCGAAAGGTCGAGGCAGCGGATTCGTGCTCCGATCAGGGCGGCGTCCAGTCACGGCCGTCGATCCCCCATGCGATGAGCAACCAGCCCAGCTGCAACAAGAGGGAAAGCGCTACCACGCCCCAGCGGTACCATCCGGCCCGCGGCTGCGCCAACGCACCCAAAATGGGGAACATCGGAGCCAGGATGCGGAAGGTGCTCGACTGCGGAAAGAACACCGCGAGGAGGTACAGCGCGTAGCTCGCCAACCAGAGGCGGAGGTCGATGCCGAGCCGGCGCACCGCAGGCAGGAACAGCACGAGCGCGAACCCGATGATGAGCGCAGCCACCGCGATCGTTCCGAACGGCTGGCCCAGCCACCAGTCGCCCGACTGGAACCAGGCCGTGAACGGCACGAGCTCCCGGTAGCCGATGTAGGCCGAACGCCAGGCGAGCTCTGTGGCGGTGTACCCGTGCAGCTCGCCGGTCACGGCCCACACGATGGCCGGCCACGCGAGGCCGACGAGGCCGGCGAACACGGTCACGGATGCCGCGAGCACGCGTTCCCGCATCGAAAACGGGTCGTGCTTCCGCGAGAACCACCGCCACAGCCAGTGCAAGCCGAGGGTGAGCGCGAATGCGAGCGCACCGGGGCGCGTGAACGCCCACACGGTGATCACGGGCACGAGCCATCCGTAGCGTCGATCGACGAGGAGGAGCAGCGCGAGGGCGAGCCACAGGAGGCCGAGGGATTCGGCGTATCCGAACTGCATGATCGGCGACGCCGGTGCCACCGAGAAGAGCACGACGGCGAAGAGCGCCCGGTCGGGCTCCATGAAGCGCGACATCAGCCGGTGCACGACGAGGGCGGCACCGAGTCCGGCGAGCAAGGCGATGACCGCGGATGCCGCATTCCACGGCACCCCGAACCAGGTCACGACTCCGACGAGCACCGGGTAGACGGGCAGGAATGCCCACGCGTTCTCGGCGACGTGCCCCGTCCCGGTGAGCGGCAGCTCGTGTGGATAGCCGCCGAGCCAGATGATCTGGTACCACCTGGCGTCCCAGAGGTTCGCGTACTCGAAGTAGCCGGGCTTCGCTCCGGTCCACGGGTTCGCGCCCTGCGCGCTCGCCATGACGAGCACCATCACCGTCGTGATCACGCGCGCGCCCAGGTAGATGAGCGCGACCTTCGCCCACCAGGGCGCGATCCGCCAACGCACGCGAGGCGACCAGCGCGTCACGCGGAACGGGTCGGATTCGCGGAGGGCGTCCGACGACGTGCTCATGCGTGCCTCGTTCGGATCGCCGCGCTCAGGCGGTGGCACCGGTCAGCCAGGCTCGGAGCGCGACCTCGACGTGCCGGATCTGCGACACCTCGACCCGCTCGTCGTCGGCGTGCGCCTTGAGCGGGTCACCGGGGCCGAAATTCACCGCCGGAATACCGAGGGCGCTGAAGCGCGCGACATCCGTCCAGCCGTATTTGGGGCGCGCCTCGGCTCCGACGGCACGCACGAACTGCTGCGCGAGCGGGTCGTCGAGTCCGGGCCGCGCGCCCTCGGCGCTGTCGACGATGGTCACCTCGGCGCCGGAGAAGAACTCGCGCACGAATTCGGACGCCTCGGCGACGCTGCGGCTCGGCGCGAAGCGGTAGTTGACGGTGAGCACGGCGTCGTCGGGGATCACGTTGCCCGCAATGCCGCCCGAGATGAGCACGGCGTTCAGCCCTTCACGATAGGCGAGGCCGTCGACCTCGACCGTCTCGGCCCGGTACTCGGCGAGGCGGGTGAGCACCGGAGCGAGCTTGTGGATCGCGTTCTCGCCGACCCAGCTGCGCGCCGAGTGCGCCCGCAGCCCGGTGGTGCGCACCTCCGCGCGGAGGGTGCCGTTGCAGCCGCCCTCGACCTGCCCGTTGGAGGGTTCGCCGAGGATGGCGAAGTCGGCCTCGAGCAGATCGGGGCGGGTGCCGGCCAGCATCCCGAGCCCGTTGAGGTCGGCCGCGACCTCTTCGTTGTCGTACCAGAGCCAGGTCACGTCGACGATCGGGTCGGTGAGCTCGAGCGCGAGCTTCAGCTGCACCGCGACACCCGCCTTCATGTCGACCGTGCCGCGCCCCCAGAGGTACTCCACGCCGTCTTCCGTCTCGAACCGGGTCGGCAGATTCTCGTTGATCGGCACGGTGTCGAGGTGCCCGGCGATCGCGACCCGCCGTTCGCGGCCGAGGTTCGTGCGCGCGACGACGGTGTTGCCTGAACGGATGACCTCGAGATGGGATGCCCCCGCGAACGCCTGCTCGACGAGGTCGGCGAGCAGCGACTCATCGCCCGACACGCTCGGCACATCGCAGATCGACTGCGTGATGGCGACAGAATCTGCGCTCAGATCGAGCGCGAGTGGTGATGCGGCGGGCATTCCCCGAGTCTATGCGCGGTGGTCGGACCGGCGCGGCAGCGCTGCGGTGTGAACGGGCAGTCGCCGGCAGCGACCGACTCGGATGCACCGAGAACTCGACGGCCCCCGCGGGCCTCAGTCGGGACCATGGCCTCAGGAGATATCGTTTCGTTGCTCCGACGCACGTCGAGGAGGGTCATGCGGGACGCACACGCGCACGCACAGGGGGTCACACTCGCCCAGGTCGCCGTTCGCGCCGGGGTGAGTCTGAAGACGGCATCACGGGCGCTCGGCGGAGAAAGGTACGTGAGCCAGGAGACCCTCACGAAAGTCCTTGCCGCAGCGGCGGCCCTCGGCTATCGACGCAATGCGGCGGCGAGCATGCTGGCAAGCGGACACCTCGCCGAGTCGATCGGGCTCATCGCCGGCGACTTCACCAATCCGTTCTACTCCGCGCTTGCACAGAGCGTGGAGAACGATATCCGCCAGCAGGGGATGCACTTGACCGTCGCCACGTCAGGGGAGTCTGCGGAGCAGGAGCGGCGCATCGTCGACGACCTCGCCAGCCGTCAGGCCAAAGCGCTCGTCGTCGTCTCGGCCATGTCGGATCATGCCGACTACGCGCACGTACAGGCGCGCGGAGTTCCGGTCGTCTTCGTCGATCGCCCAGCGATCGATCTCGATGCTGATTCCGTCGTGTTCGACAATCGGATGGGCGGTCGCCTCGCCGCCCAGCACCTCCTCGACACCGGCCATACCCGAATCGCGTTCGTCGGCGATTACCCGTGGCTTCCCACCTATCGAAAACGACTCGAGGGCATGGCCGCAGTCCTCGACGGATCGGCGTCATCGTCATGGCGGGATCTTCTGCGGGATGATGCCCACGATGTCGCTTCATCCCGCGCACGAACCCGCGAGCTATTGGCGCTCCCGAAGCCGCCCACGGCGATCGTCGCGGGAAACAACCGGATCCTCCTCGGAGTCCTCGAGGAGATGTCGGCGATCGGCATGGGCGACGTGCCCGCCGTCATCGGCATCGACGAACCCGAATGGGCACGCGTCATGGGGATCACCACCGTGGCGGGAGACATCGAAGAGGTCGGACACCACGCCGCCCGCTTGGCCATCTCACGACTCGCCGATCGCACTCGTCCTGTCGAACACGTTGTGCTCCCGATGCGTCTCACTCCCCGCCGGTCGACGGAGAGACACGATCCCGAATCAGAGACCCTGCGCGCCGAGTAGTGCCGTGTCGGTGGCGTATGCCGCGCCGGTCATCGATGCTTCAAAGGAGAGCTCTGCCAGGATGACCGGGAGGCCCCGGTCGCGATCATCGATGCGGCTTGGCGTCGACCAGGCGTTCGTATGCCCTGACGAGACGGGACAGCGCCGCCACATACTCGTCGTAGGTGCTCGTCGCCGCGTCGAGCACGTCAGCCGAGGCGATCGCGTTCTGGAGCTTGCGATAGGACACCGGCGTGACCTCGTCGGCCTGGACTGCCTCGGCCTTCGCACGCCAGTCGGCGACCTGTTTGACGACCTTCCACTGCAGGTGGCCGGCGGCGACGTTCAACACGCGCAGCGCCTCTGCGACTCCGCCTGTCGTCGCGGCCTCGTCCGCGTCGACGGCCTTCGCGGCGTCGATCGCTCGAGTGAAGACCGCGAAGTCGGTCACGAGATACCAGCCCGCGTCGGCGGCGAGAGGCGAGTACTTCGTGATCGCCGTGTGCAACGCCGTCTTGTCGACGTCGTACTCGAGCGAGACCCAGTCGAGATTGCCGACGTAGGTCTGGGTGGCCGTCGGCGTGCTCTGGAGCGCGAAGTAGAACGTGTGGTTGCCGGTGATCTCGGACGGGAGCGCGACCCTCGCGGTGGCGTAGGTGCCCCAGCTCGAGCCTGTGGGCTGGAGCGGGACGATGACGAGCGGCTCGCCGGACATCTCGTCCACGTAGACGGCGAGTCGACCGTCGACCACCTTGCTCGTCGGCGCGTCGTAGCGCACGCTGAGCGTGGATGCGCTGCGAGTACCGAGGTCGACATCGCGGTAGCGGATCCACGCGCCGTCCTTCGTGCCGGCGAGCTGGCCACCCACCGATCCGGCCTCGGTCTTGAGGTCTGGACCCGAGAAGTCGGTCCCTTCCACGAGCCCCGAATCGTCGGCGTTCAGCATGCCGTAGCCCGTGCGGAGCGATTCGAACTGGACCGTCTTCGACGTCTCGACGGTATCCGCCGCAGACTGGAACTGGAACCAGTCGACGTTCGCGACCCAGCTCTGGCCCGAAGCGAGGGCACCCGTGAACGCGAAGTACACGTCGTTGACACCGGCGAGCTTCGCGATCTCATCCGCGGTGAACGTGTGCGCGAGCGCCGTGTAGTTCGCCCAGCCGTTCGTGGTGGGCAGCGGGACCGTGGTCACGAGTGGACCGGTCGCTGAGCCGGTGCGAATCTCGACCGCAGAGCTCGCCGATGCCGAGCCGGGGTTGTGAGCGTAGTCGATCACAACCGACGCGAGCGGGGACTCGGAGAAGTCGAGCCCGCGGAACGCGAGCCACGCCCCCGGCGAGACCCCGCCGACGTTGGTCCCACTGCCGCCGGCCTCGGTCTTGAGCGAACCACCGGACCACTGGTCGTAGCTCTCGGCCTGCAGCGCCCGGTAGCTGTCGCCACTGATCGCGAGGCCATCGGCCGCGGCCCGCAAGAGGGCGAGGGCCGTGGAAAGCGTGCGCTCCGACGAGGCCCCGTCGTCCAGCGCCGCCTTCGCCCTGGCGACAGCAGCGTCGAGCGTCGCGTACGTTGCCGCGGAATAGCCGTCGACCGTCACGAGGTGCGCATCGTCGTACAAGGACTGCAGCTCGGAGCGCGTGCTCGAGGAGGGTGACACGGTGAACGGGACGAGCGCCGTCGTCCCGGCACCGGTCACCTGGGCCGCTGTGGCACCCTCGAGTGCCGAGTCTGCGAACAGCGCTGTGAAGTGCGTGCTCGTCGTGCTCTCCGGCTTTCCCTTGAACGTGACCTGGACCGTGGTGTCGCTCATCCGCCTGACGGTGGCGTGGACGCCCGGGTCGAGACCGGGGAACGTGACGGCTCCCTTCGAGAGCGCAGGGCGGTTCTTGCCGGCGAACGTCGCGCCGCCACTGAGGGTGATGTCGATCGTGCTCCGCACGGCGCCGTGCGCGCCCGCAGTGAGGGTGGTGGTGCTCGGCGTCAGGAGGTGACCGGCGAACCGGACCTTGAGGGCGAGTTCCCGCTCGGCAGTGCTGGGCGCTGTGCCGGAGAATGCGTCGGGCGCGAAGGCGACGGCGAGCGCGTCGGTCGAATCATCGACGAGGTGGCGGGCCGCCTTGCCCGCCAAGGTCAGGTCGAGCGTATTCGTCCCCGACTTCGTCGCGACGAGCGTGAGGCCGGTCGGCACGCCGGTGGCCTCGACGTGCGAAGTCAGGTCTGAACCGATCTCGCCGGTGAACGTCGCCCCACTCACCTGCACGGCGATCGCGTCGTCGATCGAGCCGTCGTTCGCACCGGACTCCTCGAATACCTGCGCCGTCGTGGAGACGGCGTCCGCCGGATGGTACAGAGCGCTGCTGACATGGTCGTTGAGCGAGTCCGCCGCGACGCCGTCGGCTCCCCATGACGATGGGCTCGAGCCCATCGTGAAGTGCAGGATGCCACCCGCGTTCATCTCCGCGGCGGTGAGCCAGGTGCGGTTCAGCGGCTGGCCGTTGAGCGTCGCGCTCTGGATGTAGTGATTCGTCGGGCTGACGCCGGGCGCCTCGACGACGAAGTCCTTGCCCCCGGGGTACTCGATCGTCGTGCGGTCGAAGATCGGCGTCGTGATCTGGAACGAGTCGCCTCCGGCCATCACGGGATACAGCCCGATCGCGCTCGACACGAAGTACCCCGACATCGTTCCGGCGTCGTTGTCCATCGTCTGGAGCAGGCCCTTGGGATCGTTCTGGAACACCATGCGCTTCGACGGCGTCGTACTGCTGCCGTCGGCGGTGTAACGGACGCACACCGGCTCGGTGACCGCTCGGTACGTCCAGTCCTGCGTCTGTGCGGGCTGTCCGACGTAGTTGAAGAGGAATGGCGCGTGAACCGAGATCTCGTTGGCGAACAGGTGGAGATTGCGCGAGCAGTCGTCGGGCGCCTGGTTGCCGAAGAAGAAGTTCACGGCCTTCGCCGCCTCCGACTTGCCGCCCATGAGATCGACCATGCCGCCGAGGTCCTGGGCGTCGTACCAGTTGTACTGCCACAGCGTGCCCTGGTAGAGACCGCTGCTCCAGCTCTCCGGGTTCTTCACTGTGAAGCCCGCCGAATCGTCGTTGCTCGATCGCGGCATGATGAGGCCGACCTCGTCGACACCTGCCGCGACGCCGGTCGCCTTGGTCGCGTTGCCGTCCTTCGTCAGTGCGTCGGTATCGAACGCCTTCGCCCAGCGCGCGCCCTCGACGCGGTAGTGCTCGGCGTCGGTCGTCTCGCCGATCGCGTCGGCGATGACCGAAAGACCATAGGCGTCGTAGGAGTACCCGAGGAGACCGCCGCCGACGGAATCGAGGTTCGTCAGGCTCGCGGAGCTTCCGGTCTGCGCGACGAGCGCTGGGTACGCCTGTTCGAGCCCCTGCAGCTGGACGCCCTTCGAGATCGCATCCGCCACGACGACCGGGGCGCGCTCCCAGCGCACCGTCGGCACGGACTGCAGCAGACCCCCGACCGAGCCCTTCCCGCTCGTTGCGACGCCGGCGTAGAGGTCGACGAGCGACTGGACGACGTCGCGATAGACGTCGGGGAAGACCGAGGCCACGGCCGCGTACTTGTGGAAGTCATCCCACAACGACCACGAGTCGTAGTGCGTGTACCCCGATGCCTGGTAGATGACACCGTCAGCACCCCGGTACGTCCCATCCGTCGATGTCGCGTTCATCGGGGTGCCGGCGAGCCGGTAGAGGTGCGTGTAGAACTGTGCCTTCAGATCGCCCGTGGGGTCATTCGTCGCGGTGGCATCGACGTCGACCTTGCCGAGGCGATCGTTCCACTCGTTCTTCGTCGCGGCGCGGACCTCGTCGAACGTCTTCCCGCCGACCTCGACGGCCGCGTCGCGTTCCGCTTGCTCTGCGCTCACCGCGGAGAGCGTGACCCGCAGGCCCACGTGCTCGCCCGCAGCGGCGTCGAAGTTGAGAACGGCCCCGATGTCGGTGCCGTTCTGGGTGGTCGCGGTGGAGCTGAGCCCAGCGCCGCCCCACGTCTGGACGGAAGACGTCGGAACCGTGGTCTCCGCGTAGTAGTAGAGCTTGTACGACGAGTTGTAGAAGAAGCCGGTGAAGGAACCGGAGATCGTCGTGTTGCCGTGCGTGCTCGCCCCGATCGTGAGGTCGGTGGCTTTGCGACCATTACCGGTGTGCTTGAGGTCGACCACGAGGGAGGCGTGGCCGCCGGTGCCGAAAGCGTAGTCGTGAACGCCCGTGCGAGTAGCGGCGGTCACCTGGGCGTCGATGCCCTTGCCCGACTCGTCGAGGCCGACCCGGTAGAAGCCGGCCGTCGCTGTCTCGTCCTTGACGCCGTCGGTCGTCCGGATCGCCTTGCCGTAGCTGCTCGTCGAAGGCCGGGACGTGTAGCTCTGGTAGGTGGGCACGACGAGCACATCGCCCGCCCCTCCCCCACCCCCGACCCCGTCGAGTGCGAGGTTCGTGAATCCCAGGAGCGTGCGAGCCGTGTACTCGTACCCCACGTGGTTGCCGGGCGTTGTCGTCGGGGTGACGGTCGCCAGCCCATACGGAGCGAACGCCCCGGGGCCGTCCTGGCCGTGGTCGCCCTCGGTGCCGATGAACGGATTGACGTACTGGCTGTAGTCCGTCGAGTGTGTCGAGGCCTGTGCCGCATTCGCCGGCCCTGCCAGCGGTAGGACGGCCGACACGAGCAGCGCGAGTGCGATGGGCAGAGCGGCGAGTCGTGAACGGGCGGCGCGGATCGACGGTGCGTTGTTCACCTGGGGCGGATCCGGATAGGACAGCGCTGTCATGCGGTGAAGTTTAGCAGCCACTGCTCGGCCGTGTCCTGCACTCCATCCATCGCATCCATCGCTCCTCGGTCAAGAGCCGGGCCGGACACCCCACGTCACACGCGCAGCGCATCGCTACTCTTGAGGCATGCCCGCGAACGACGACGCCATCACTCCTCCCCGCACGGCCTCCGCCACCGGGCTCGCGACGATCGCCGGCGACGGCACGGTGCTCGACGCGTGGTTCCCCGCGCCGAGGCTCGGGACCGAGGCGTCCCCTCTCGCAGCTGAGCATGCGGCGCTCGCGGGCGACGATGCACGCCGCAACGTGCGCGTCGAGGCCGTCGACGTCACGATCGACCTCGACGCACCGCCCGCCGGCACCGCCGACGCCTATCTCCGGCTGCATGTACTCTCGCACCTGCTCGCAGCGCCGAACACCGTGAACCTCGACGGCATCTTCGCCCACTTACCCGCGGTCGTCTGGACGAACGCGGGACCGGTGCATCCGAAGGACTTCGACCGTTCGCGGCCCGCCCTGCAGCGCGCCGGCATCCAGGCGACGAGCCTCGACAAATTCCCGCGGCTGCTCGATTACGTCACTCCCGACCGCGTACGCATCGCGGATGCCGCTCGGGTGCGCCTCGGCGCGCACCTCGCTCCCGGTACCACCGTCATGCACGAGGGCTTCGTGAACTTCAACGCCGGCACGCTCGGCACCTCGATGGTCGAGGGCCGCATCTCCCAAGGCGTGGTCGTGGGCGACGGCTCCGACATCGGTGGCGGCGCGTCGATCATGGGCACTCTCTCGGGCGGCGGCACCCAGCGTGTCACGATCGGCGAACGCGCGCTGCTCGGCGCGAACTCCGGCATCGGCATCTCGATCGGCGACGACAGCGTCGTCGAGGCCGGCCTCTACGTGACCGCGGGCACCAAGGTCGTGCTGCTCGGCGGGGCGGGTGCACGCCCCAGCACCGTGAAGGCCGTCGTGCTCTCGGGGGTGCCCAACCTCCTGTTCCGTCGCAACTCGCTGAACGGTCAAGTCGAGGCCATCTCCCGCACCGGCGAGGGCATCCTGCTGAACGCATCACTGCACGCCTGAGCTGCAGGGCTGGGCTTCGGTTGCCGATGCCGAGCCGTCGACCTTCTCGACTACAGTTGTGACCCAGGCCGCCGCGGGGCGGTCTCGTCTTGCGCATCACGAAGGAGTGGCGTGGGTACCGACGCACCGAGAACCCGCCGGCATCGGGGAGTGAGCTTCCTCATCGGTCTGCTCGTCACCGTGCTCGTGCTCGCCGTCGTGGCGTCCGGCGTCGGCTGGTGGACCGTGCAGCGGTCGTTCCCGACGACGAGTGGTCGCATCGAGGTTCCGGGCCTCACCGCGACCGCCACCGTCTACCGTGACGACGCCGGCATCCCGCAGCTCTATGCCGAGACCGACCACGACCTCTTCTTCGCCCAGGGATACGTGCACGCCCAAGACCGGTTCTGGGAGATGGACTTCCGCCGCCATGTCACCGCCGGCCGTCTCGCCGAGCTGTTCGGCGAGTCGCAGGTGGGCACCGATGCGTTCATCCGCACTCTCGGTTGGCGAGGCATCGCCGAGCAGGAGTACGGCCAGCTCGACGGGGTGTCGAAGGCGTACTACGACGCCTACGCCGAGGGCGTGAACGCCTACCTCGCCGAGCGCAGCGGCGCCGACCTCTCCCTCGAGTACGCCGTGCTCGGTCTGCAGCGCCCCGGCTACTCCCCCGAACCATGGTCGGGCGTCGACTCGATCGCATGGCTGAAGGCGATGGCGTGGGACCTGCGCTCGAACCTCGGCGATGAGATCGATCGAGCACTCCTGTCGACCGTGCTCCCGCCCGAAGAGGTCGCGCGGCTCCACCCCGATTTCGCCTGGGGGCAGATGCCGACGATCATGGGCCCGCCGCCCGCTGCGGCGCCGGCAGCGCTCTCGGTCGCGCCGCTGGCCGCGACCGATGACGACCCGACAGGCGAGGGCGATTCGAGCGAAGCGGATGCCGCGGCATCCGGACTCGGCTCCGACTACGCCGCTGCACTCACGAGCCTCAGTGCGACGATCGACGGAGTGCCCGAGATGCTCGGGCCCGAGGGCGGCGACCTCGGTTCGAACTCGTGGGTCGTCTCCGGCGCTCTGACCGAATCCGGGCTCCCCCTTCTCGCCAACGATCCGCACCTCGGCCCGGCCATGCCCTCCATCTGGACGCAGATGGGCCTGCACTGCGTCACGATCAGCGACGCGTGCGGTTTCGACGTCGCGGGGTACTCCTTTTCGGGCCTGCCCGGCATCATCATCGGGCAGAACGACAGCATCGCCTGGGGGTTCACCAACCTCGGACCCGATGTCGCCGACCTCTACCTCGAGCGCATCGACGGCGACGCATACGAGCTCGACGGCGCCCTTGTACCGCTCACCCTTCGTGAGGAGACGATCGACGTCGCGGGCGGCGATCCCGTCACGATCACCGTGCGATCCACCGCACGCGGACCGATCGTCACCGATATCGGCGAGGACTTCAGCGCGGTCGCGAGCGAGTTCCCCGCAGCATCCGGCCAGACAGATGGGCAGTACGCGGTCTCGTTGCAGTGGACCGCGCTGACAGCCGGCAACTCGGCCCGTGCGATCTTCGCGCTCGACCGCGCGCGCGACTGGAACGCGTTCCGCGCCGCCGCGGCGCTCTTCGACGTGCCGGCGCAGAACCTCGTCTACGCCGACGTCGCGGGCAACATCGGCTATCAGGCCCCGGGTCGCATCCCGGTGCGCAAGTCGGGCGACGGCACGATGCCCCTGCCCGGTTGGACGAGCGCCAACGGCTGGGAGGGCACGATCCCGTTCGATCAGCTGCCGTCCATGCTGAATCCCGCCGCCGGCTACATCGTGACGGCCAACAACCCGGCGGCCGGGCCCGACGGCCCGATGCTCACGGAAGATTGGGACTACGGCTATCGTGCTTCGGCCATCGACCGGATGCTTCACGCACAGCTCGACGCGGGTGAGAAGCTCACCGTGGACTCGCTCGCGGAGATCCAGCTCGACACGAGCGACGCGAATGCGAACGCCTTGCTTCCGCAGATCGCCGCGCTCGATCTCACGGGCGATGCCGCGCGCGGTGCGGCCCTCCTCGACGGTTGGAACGGCGACGCCGATGTCGACAGCGCGCAGGCCGCCTACTTCGCGGTCTTCTGGCGCACGCTCCTCGACGGCATGTTCGCCGAGCTGCCCGAATCGACGCGGCCGCAGGGCGGCGACCGTTGGTTCAACGTCGTCGGCACCCTCCTCGGCGAACCCGATGCATCGTGGTGGACCAACGACGACGAAGGAGTCGTCGGCCGCGATGCGATGATCGCGCACGCCCTCGAAGCGGCATGGAGCGAGGCTGAAGACCGCATGGGCGGCGACGCCGATTCCTGGCGCTGGGGCCGCCTGCACACCCTGACGCTGACCAACCAGAGTTTCGGCGAGTCGGGCATCGCCCCGATCGAGTGGCTCTTCAACCGCGGACCCTTCGAACTCGGCGGCGGCTCCTCGATCGTCAACGCCATCGGGTGGGATACGAGGGTCGGCTACGGCGTGGACTGGGTGCCGTCGATGCGCATGGTCGTCGACCTCGACGATCGCGATGCCTCCCGCTGGATCAACCTCACGGGTGCGTCAGGTCACGCGTTCCATCCGCACTACGCCGATCAGGCGCCCCTCTGGCAGCATGGCGAGCTTCGCGACTGGGCGTTCACCGCCGAGGCCGTGGAAGCGGCCGCGAACGAGACGCTGTACCTGACCCCGGCCGGCTGACCTCGGCCGATCGAGCCGACAGTCACCGTCGCTGGCGCAACGCGCGAGACGACAACGGCGATCTGGCGCGAGCGTGGCCGGCCACTACGACGAAACGCCGGTACCGCCCGAAGGCAGCACCGGCGTTTCGACGCGCGACGGTTCAGACCGAGGGGTAGTGCCGCTCGGCCTCACCGATGTAGAGCTGCTGCGGGCGGCCGATCTTCGTCTGCGGATCGAGGTTCATCTCACGCCAGTGCGCCATCCAGCCTGGCAGTCGGCCGATCGCGAAGAGCACGGTGAACATCCGCGTCGGGAAACCCATCGCCTTGTAGATGACGCCCGTGTAGAAGTCGACGTTCGGGTAGAGCCGGCGTTCCTTGAAGTAGTCGTCTTGCAGGGCGAACTGCTCGAGCTCCTTCGCGATGTCGAGCAGCGGGTCGGCCACGCCGAGCCCCGCGAGCACCTCATCGGCCGACTGCTTGACGATCGTCGCACGCGGGTCGTAGTTCTTGTAGACGCGGTGCCCGAAGCCCATGAGCTTCACGCCGTCTTCTTTGTTCTTCACGCGCTCGACGAACTTCTCGACGCCTTCGCCGGAGTCGCGGATGCGTGCGAGCATCTGCAGCACCGCTTCGTTCGCGCCGCCGTGAAGCGGGCCCGACAGGGCCTGGATACCGGCGGAGATCGAGGCATAGAGGTTCGCGCCGGTCGAGCCGACGAGCCGCACGGTCGACGTCGAGGCGTTCTGCTCGTGGTCTTCGTGCAGGATCAGGAGCCGGTCGAGCGCGGTGGAGAGCACCGGGTCGACCTGGAACGGCTCGGCCATGTTGCCGAAGTTGAGCTTCAGGAAGTTGTCGACGAACGACAGCGAGTTGTCGGGGTAGAGGAACGCCTGCCCGAGCGACTTCTTGTGGGCGTACGCAGCGATGACCGGCAGCTTCGCGAGGAGGCGCACCATGGTCAGCTCGACCTGCTCGGGGTCGTTCGAGTCCGTCGAGTCCTCGTAGTACGTCGAGAGCGCCGACACGGCACTCGAGAGCACCGACATCGGGTGCGCCGTGTGCGGCAGCGACGAGAAGAATCGCTTGAGGTCTTCGTGCAGCAGCGTGTGGTGGCGGATCTTCTCATCGAACTCGCCGAGCTGATCGGCCGTCGGCAGCTCGCCGTAGATGAGCAGCCACGCGACCTCGAGGAACGTCGAGTTCGCAGCGACCTCTTCGATCGGGTACCCGCGATAGCGGAGGATGCCCTGCTCGCCGTCGATGTAGGTGATCGCCGATCGCGTCGAGGCGGTGTTCACGAACCCGTAGTCGAGCGCGGTGAGCCCGGTCTGGCGGGTCAGCGTCGACACATCGATGCTCGAGTTGCCCTGCACGGCGGCGCGGACGGGGAACTCGGCGGTCGTGTCGCCGAAGCTGAGGGTTGCGGTCTGGGGGGTCTCCCCTGCCGCATTGTTCACGACGTCGCTCACGGCGCCTCCTGTGATCGTCACTTGCGCGGTCACCTGCTTTCCGGGCGTGACCGTTAGGGGCGGGTCCGCGGCCCGATTACAGCCTAGACGGGCTCTGAGCACACTGTTACATCCGCTAACAGATCACGGCTTCCGTTGGTGGTGGCCACAATGACGAAACGAAAGCCGGCGACGAGCGAGCGGATGTCACGCCGCGGCGGCGGCCCCAAGTCGTTCGGCGGCGAGTCCGATGTGCGCGTCGCTCGCGGTCAGCGAGAGGCGGACATGCTCGGGATGGTGCACGCCGTAGAAATGGCCCGGACCAGCCACGATGCCGAGGTCGGCGAGGCGCCCGATCGAGTCCCACGCATCGCGGCCCTCGGTCGCCCAGAGGTAGAGCCCCGCTTCGCTGCGGTCGATGCGGAACCCCGCCACCTCGAGAGCAGGCTTCAGCAGTGCGCGACGGGATCGGTAGCGCTCTTTCTGCGCGGCGACGTGCTCGTCGTCGCGGAGTGCGGCGACCATCGCCGCCTGCGACGGCTGTGGAACCATGAGTCCCGCGTGCTTGCGCACTGTCGTGAGCCGCCCGATGACCGTGCTGCAGCCGGCGACGAAGGCGGTGCGGTAGCCGGCCATGTTCGACTGCTTCGACAGCGAGTACGCGACGAGCGTGTTGCGGCGGCTCTCGCCGATCACCCGCGGGTCGAGCAGGCTCGGCACCGGGGCATCCGCCCACTCGCCCTCCCAACCCAGCTCGGCGTAGCATTCGTCGCCCACGATGACCGCGCCCAGTTCGAGCGCCCGCTCACGCGCAGCGCGCAGCTCGTCGATCGTGAGCACGCGGCCGTCGGGGTTGCCCGGGCTGTTCAGCCAGACGAGCCTGGTGGCGGCCGGCCATTCGGCCGGGTCATCGGAGGCCATCGCCGTCGCACCGACGAGCACGGCGCCCATCTCGTAGCTCGGGTACGCGGCGCGTGGGTGCACGACGACGTCGCCCTCGCCGAGGCCGAGCAGGAACGGCAGTAGCGCCACGAGCTCTTTGGAGCCCACTGTCGGCAGCACGTTCGCCTCGGTGAGCCCGGTCACGCCGCGGCGACGCGCGAACCAGTCGACGATGGCGCCGCGCAGTTCGCCGGTACCCGTTGTCTGGGGGTAGGCGTGCGCGTCACTCGCCGTCGCGAGCGCCTCGCGCACGAAATCGGGGGTGGGGTCGACCGGCGAACCGATGGACAGGTCGACGACCCCATCGGGGTGCGCCGCGGCGCGCTCGCGATAGGGGGCCATGAGGTCCCACGGGTAGTCGGGCAGCTCGCCGCGCGCCATGCTCAGTGAGCCTGGGGAGGAAGCACCGCGATCACGGGGTGATCTTTCGGGATGACACCGATCTTCGCCGCGCCGCCGGGCGAACCGATGTCGTCGAAGAACTCGACGTTGGCCTTGTAGTAGTCGGCCCAGATCTCGGGCAGGTCGTCTTCGTAGTAGATGGCCTCGACCGGGCAGACCGGCTCGCAGGCACCGCAATCGACGCACTCGTCGGGGTGGATGTAGAGCGAACGCTCACCCTCGTAGATGCAGTCGACAGGGCACTCGTCGATGCACGCACGGTCTTTCACGTCGACACATGGAAGGGCGATGACATAGGTCACGGTGGTTCGCTGTCCCTTCGGAAGGCTGGAGCTTCAGTCTAGGCGTCACGCGGCTCGGTCGAGGGCAGCTTCGGCCATGCGACCACGAGCACCGCGATGAGTGCGGGTGCGATCGTCCACACGGTGCCCGTGACATCTCCGACGATGATCACGGACCCGCCGGGGCCTGGCAGCGTGAGCAGGGCGACCGCGACGATGATGCCCGCAGCGGCGGCCGCGGCGGCGATCCGGCCGCCCGCGACCAGGCGCATGCCGAGGAGCAGCGCCGCGACACCGACGAGCGCGGCGACGAGCCCCAGTGGAATTGTGAGGTCTGCGATCTGCAGGGTCATGCGGTGGCCGACCGTCGCGAGGGCACCGTAGACGAGTCCGATCAAGAACGAGATGACGACGGCGGCGATGCGGTTCGTCGGGCTCGTCATTCCGGCTGCTGCGTCACGGTGTACGAGACGGTTTCGCCGTCACCGGCCACGAGCACGAAGTACTCGCCGTTGGAGAAGACCACGGCGTCGGCACCCTCGCCTGACACGCTCGTGTCTTTCGTGAACCCTGCAGCCTCGAGGGTGCTGGTGGCGTCGGCGACCGGATCGGCGGCCGTCGAAGTGATCATGACGATCCAGCCCTCGCTGCCGCCGGCACCGGCGCCGAATGCGATCTCGCCGTCGATCAGGGGCACGGACTCTGGGAAGTCGGCGGGCAACTCGCCGTCGAGACTCACCTCGCCGCCTGTCGCGTCTTCGACGGCGTCTTCGAGGCCCTTGTTCACGAGCTCGCCCGGGTTCGGGAAGCAGCCCGACAGGAGCGCCACGGTCACGGCCGCGATCGCCGCAGCGGTGCTCACGCGACGGCGCGTACTGGAGAGTCGCATGAGTGGCTCCTTGGTGCAGGCGATCAGGTGAAGAGTTCGGGGAACGGCGGAACGCAAGCATCCGCACCCTCGATCGAATTCTACCCGCCCGCCGGGGCCCGGGCGATGGCGTACCGTGGATCGGGACACGGAACGGGCCGTGCGGGAAGGATCGATGACGATGGCCGAGACCGGTACCGAGGCATCCGCACCCGAAGTCCGCGTGGAACGCGACGACGCCCTCGCGATCGTCACGATCGATCGACCCAAAGCGCTGAACGCCCTCTCGCCCGCCGTGCTGACGGCGCTCGTCGGGGCGTTCGAAGGCCTCGCCGCCGACGGCGCCGCCGTGCGCGGCGTGATCCTCACGGGCGCCGGCGACCGGGCATTCGTCGCCGGCGCCGACATCCGTGCCATGGCCGACTTCACTCCCGAGCAGGGTGAGGAGACGGCGCGGCTCGGTCACCGTGTCGCGGACGCCATCGAACGCCTGCCCGCTCCGGTCATCGCCTGCGTCGACGGATTCGCGCTCGGCGGCGGGCTCGAGCTCGCCCTCGCTTGCGATTTCATCTACGCGACGGATGTCTCGAGCTTCGGCCAGCCCGAAGCTCACCTCGGTCTCATCCCCGGCTTCGGCGGCACGGTGCGCTTGCCCCGCGCGGTGGGCCTCGCCTGGGCGAAGGAACTCATCTACACCGGCCGGCGCATCGATGCGGCCGAGGCGGCATCACTGGGTCTCGTCAATCGCACCTTCACCGATCGCGAGTCGCTGTTCGAAGGCGCCCGGGCGACGCTCGCCGAGATCGGCGAGAACGCCGCGCCGGCGGTCGGCCTCGCCAAGCGAGTGCTCGTCGCTGCGGCCGGCCGGCGCACCGAGAGCGCGAGCGAACTCGAGATCGCCGGGTTCGGCGACGCGTTCCGCACCGATGACATGCGCGAAGGCGTGGCCGCCTTCATCGAAAAGCGCGACCCGCACTTCTCCGGCGCCTGAGTTCCGGGGCCGACGAGGCAGGTCAGCGCGTCAGCGGATCAGCGCGTCAGGCGATGTGGGCGCCGAGCCAGGCGAACCCGTCGAACCGTATACCGTCGATGCCGAACATCTCGAGGTGCATGTGCGGGCCGGTCGACTGGCCGGTCGTCCCCACGAGGCCGACCTGCTGCCCGGCGATGACGCGCTGGCCCGCCGAGACGGCGAGCGACCCGAGTTGCATGTGTGCGTACGAGCTCGTGATGAGTTCACCGCCGATGTTGTGCTGCACCTCGACGTTGACTCCGAGGCCGCCGCCGCTCTCGGTCGCGAGCACGACCACGCCGTCGGCGAGCGACATCACCGGGGTTCCGTTGCCGGGGTTGAAGTCGACCCCGTCATGGTTCGTCGAGCAGCCGGCGCACGGCGCGGAACGCGGGCCGAAACCCGAACTCCGCCGGTCGGGAGTCAGCACAGGCCAGACGACCGCCCCGGTGTCGATGAGCGAGACGCTGCCGAGGCTCGCGACCTGCGAGGTGATCGGCGGTGGCGCTGCCTCGACGTTGTAGTGCTCGGCCGCGAGCGTCGACATGACACCGTCGCCACCGACCTCGATGGTCTGCGGTTCGTAGTGCACCGTGTCTTCGCTCGGAGCGTAGACCGAGGCACGCGGCTCTGCGTCGGTCGCCGTGATGGCCAGGGCGGGAACGCTCGTGGCGACCATCATCGCGGCGACGAACGACATCGCCACGACGGAGAAGATCGGCCGGTATGAGGCGCGGGCTCCGCGAGGCGTACGCGGACTGTCGGAGACGGCTGCGGTAGGCGTGGGGCGGGCAGGAGCGGGTGTGGCCGCGCAGCGGCCGTGCATGGGGGAAGTCATAGATTGGGGGGCGTTGCGTATCGGGGGAATCGGGTTCGAGAGAGTCCGGGTTCGAGACAATCTCAGCTACCGTACGCAGCGACTCTGGGAGGAATCTTCGCGGAGTATGCGGTTTCCCTGAGTGCCGCTGAGAGCGGTCTCACGGCGGCCCGCCGGGGAACGACGAAGCGGATGCCGCGGGCCCGTGTGGCCCGCGACATCCGCTCGCTTCACTCAGTGCTGCTGCGCGCTGCTCAGCCTTGCTTCTTCAGGCGCGAGGTTGCGCGAGCGCGTGCGGTGGCATCGAGTTCGACCTTGCGGATGCGCACGATCGCCGGGGTCACCTCGACGCACTCGTCTTCACGCGCGAACTCGAGGCACTGCTCGAGCGAGAGTTGACGCGACGGGGTCATCGACTCGAACGTGTCGGAGGTCGACTGACGCATGTTCGTCAGCTTCTTCTCTTTGGTGATGTTCACGTCCATGTCGTCGCTGCGCGAGTTCTCGCCGATGACCATGCCCTCATACACCTCTTCGGTGGGGTTCACGAAGAAGGTCATGCGCTCTTGCAGAGCGATGATGGCGAACGGCGTGACGACGCCGGAACGGTCGGCGACGATCGAGCCGTTGTTGCGCGTGACGATCGAGCCGGCCCACGCCTCGTAGCCGTGTGAGATCGCGTTCGCGATGCCGGTGCCGCGAGTCGTCGTGAGGAACTCCGTGCGGAAGCCGATGAGGCCGCGGCTCGGCACGATGAACTCCATGCGCACCCAGCCCGTGCCGTGGTTCGCCATGTTGTCCATGCGGCCCTTGCGGGCGGCGAGCAGCTGCGTGATCGCGCCGAGATACTCCTCTGGGGCGTCGATCGTGAGGTGCTCGTAGGGTTCGTGCACCTTGCCGTCGACCTGCTTCGTGACCACCTGCGGCTTGCCGACGGTGAGTTCGAAGCCCTCGCGGCGCATCTGCTCGACGAGGATGGCGAGGGCCAGTTCACCACGGCCCTGTACCTCCCACGCGTCGGGGCGACCGACGTCGACGATCTTGAGCGAGACATTGCCGACGAGTTCGCGGTCGAGGCGGTCTTTCACCATGCGCGCGGTGAGCTTATGACCCTTCACCTTGCCGACGAGCGGCGAGGTGTTCGTGCCGATCGTCATCGAGATGGCCGGCTCGTCGACCGCGATGATCGGCAGGGGGCGCACGTCTTCGGGGTCGGCGAGGGTATCGCCGATCATGATGTCCGGGAAGCCCGCGACAACGGCGATGTCGCCGGGGCCGGCGCTCTCGGCCGGGTAACGGTCGAGCGCCTTCGTGAGGAACAACTCGGTGACGCGCACGTTCTCGACGGAACCGTCATGCTTCACCCAGGCCACCGTCTGGCCCTTCTTGATGGTGCCGTGGAAGACGCGGAGGAGCGCGAGCCGGCCGAGGAACGGCGACGCGTCGAGGTTGGTGACGTGCGCCTGCAGCGGGTGCTCGTCGTCGTAGACGGGCGCAGGAATGTGCTCGAGGATCGCTTCGAAGAGCGGCTCGAGATCGTCGTTGTCGGGAAGCTCGCCGTTGGCGGGCTTGTGATGGCTCGCGGCGCCGTTGCGACCCGACGCGTAGACGACGGGCACGTCGAGGATCGCGTCGAGGTCGAGGTCGGGCACGTCGTCGGCGAGATCGGAGGCGAGGCCGAGCAGCAGATCTTGGCTCTCGGCGACGACCTCATCGATGCGCGCGTCGGGGCGGTCGGTCTTGTTGACGAGCAGGATGACGGGCATGCGGGCCTCGAGTGCCTTGCGCAACACGAAGCGGGTCTGCGGCAGCGGGCCTTCGCTCGCGTCGACGAGCAGCACGACACCGTCGACCATCGACAGGCCGCGCTCGACCTCACCGCCGAAGTCGGCGTGGCCGGGGGTGTCGATCACGTTGATCGTGATGGGGCCGTTCGTGGCGTGCGTGCCCTTGTACGAGATCGCCGTGTTCTTGGCGAGGATCGTGATGCCCTTCTCACGCTCGAGCTCGTTCGAGTCCATGGCACGCTCTTCGAGGTGCGCGTGCGCGGCGAACGAGTCGGTCTGTCGGAGCATGGCGTCGACGAGGGTCGTCTTGCCGTGGTCGACGTGTGCGACGATCGCGACGTTGCGCAGATCGTTCCGGGTGGCGTTCGCCATAGTTGGTCCTCGAGGGTGCCGGCTGCCGAGCCGCCGCCCGCCAGGCTTGCGCATGGCACGGCGACAGCGTGGAAGCGCTGTGATGTAGGTCTGTGGGGAGCGCAGATGCCGCAGTGACGGTGTGCGCCCCACTAGCCTACCCTGCCGGAGGACCCCGAGTCTGGGAACGCGCGAACGCCCGGCATCAGTGGGTACGGATGCCGGGCGCTCGCGAGTGCGTGGGCCGGAAGTGTCTACGCGCCGAGCTCGATGCTCGCACCCGGGATCGCCGCGAGGAGATCCTTCGTGTACTGCTCCTGCGGGTGGTCGAACACCTCGTCGGTGGTCGCTGCCTCGACGATCTTGCCCTTCTGCATCACGCAGACGTTGTCGGCGATGACCCGCACGACCGCGAGGTCGTGGGTGATGAAGAGGTACGTCAGCCCGAGCTCGGCCTGCAGGTCGGCGAGCAGGCGCAGGATCTGAGCCTGCACGAGCACGTCGAGCGCCGAGACTGCTTCGTCGAGTACGACGATCTCGGGCTTCAACGCGAGCGCACGTGCGATCGCGATGCGCTGACGCTGACCGCCCGAGAGCTCGTTCGGGTAGCGGCTGATGAGCGTGCGCGGCAGCGACACCTGGTCGAGCAGCTCGTACACCCGTTCGCGCCGAGAGGCCTTCGAACCGACCTTGTGCGTGAACAACGGCTCGGCGATGGTGTTGCCGATGTTGCGCAGCGGGTTCAGCGAACCGTACGGGTCCTGGAAGACCGGCTGCATGCGGCTGCGCAGATCGAAGAGCTCCTTGCCGGTGACGCTGGCGAGGTCGTGGCCGCCGACGACGATCTTGCCGCTCGTGGTGTCTTCGAGCTTCAACAGCATCTTCGCGACAGTCGACTTGCCGGAACCGGACTCGCCGACGAGCGCCGTGGTGGTGCCCTTGGCGATCTGGAACGACACCTTGTCGACCGCGGTGAACTCGCCCGAGCCGCGGATCTTGAAGACCTTGGTGAGATCTTCGACCACGATCGCCGGCGGCGCCGCGGGGGCAGCCGCGAGTGCCTCGGCGCGAGCCTCGGCAGTGGCGATGAGGTCGATCGTGTCGCCCGCGGCATCCGCTGCGCCCTCGATCATGGCGGACTCGGCCGCCGCGATCGATCCCGAAGCCTGGATGCGACGCGAGGCGAGGCTCGGTGCCGCGGCGACGAGACGCTGCGTGTACGGGTGCTGCGGGTTCTGCAGGATATCGGCCGACGGACCGGACTCGACGACCTTTCCTTTGTACATGACCACGAGCTGTTCGGCGCGCTCGGCTGCAAGGCCGAGGTCGTGCGTGATGAACAGCAGGGTCGTGCCGAGTTCGCGGGTCAGCGACTCGAGGTGGTCGAGGATGACCCTCTGCACCGTGACGTCGAGAGCCGAGGTCGGCTCGTCGGCGATGAGCAGCTGCGGGTCGGCTGCGAGGCCCATGCCGATGAGCACGCGCTGCCGCATGCCGCCCGAGAACTGGTGCGGGAACTGCTTCATGCGGCGGTCGGCGTCTCCGAGACCGGCCTCTTTCAGCACCTCGATGGCCCGCTTCTTGACCTCTTTGCGACCGGTCGCGATGCCATTGGCCTTGATGGCCTCTTCGACCTGGAAACCGATCGACCACACGGGGTTGAGGTTCGACATCGGGTCTTGCGGCACGAAGCCGATCTTGCGGCCGCGCACGGCCTCCATCTCTCTCGCGCTGGCCTTCGTCAGATCTTGGCCGTCGAGGAGGATCTGGCCACCCGAGACGTGACCGGTGCCGGGGAGCAGGTTGATGATCGCGTGGGCGGTCGTCGACTTGCCGGATCCCGACTCCCCCACGATCGCGAGACTCTGCCCGCGGTAGAGGGTGATGTTCACGCCGTCGACGGCCTTGACGATGCCGTCTTGGGTGTTGAACCCGACCTGAAGATCTTTGATCTCGAGGAGCGGGCGTTCGGCGCCCGCGGCGCGTTCTGATTGCACGTTCGATCCGTTCGAAGTCTCGCTCATCGCTGTGCCCTCGCCTTCGGGTCGAGCGCGTCGCGCACGACCTCGCCGAGCATGATGAAGCTCAGCACGGTGACCGACAGCGCGATCGAAGGAAGGATCAACGTCTGGGGCGCCGTGCGCAACGACGTCTGCGCCTGGCTGATGTCGTTGCCCCACGACATGATGTCGGTCGGCAGGCCGACTCCGAGGAATGACAGCGTCGCTTCGGCAACGATCGCCGATGCGAGCGAGATCGTCGTGATGACGATGACGGGCGCGATCGAGTTCGGCAGCACGTGACGCAGCAGGATGCGGAACCGGGAGACACCGAGCGCCGTCGACGCCATCACGAAGTCGGCGTTCTTCACGCGCAGGATCTCGGCACGCAGCACACGTGCTGTAGCGGGCCAGGCGAACAATCCGATGGCGAGTGAGATCACCCACACGTTCCGATAGCCCGAGAACACCGACATGATGACGACGGCCGCGAGGATGTAGGGGATCGAGAAGAAGATGTCGCCCAGGCGCGAGAGCACCGAGTCGAGCCATCCACCGTAGAAGCCCGCGAAGGCACCGAACACGACGCCGAACAGGGCGACGAGGAACGTCACGATGAGTCCGACGGCCAGCGACGTCGACGTACCGTGGATGATTCGCGAATAGATGTCGCAGCCCTGCTTCGTGAAGCCGAGCGGGTGGCCCTCGGCCGGGCCGGCGTTGCTGTTCGCGAGGAGGCAGTCGTTGTTCGGCGGCGTCTGCGTGAACAGGCCGGGGAAGAGTGCGACGACGACCACGAGGACGATCAGCACGGAGGAGATCCAGAACATCGGGCGCTTGCGCACGTCGTTCCAGGCATCGGTCCAGAGGTTCGAGGGCTTGCCCTCGGCCTTGACCACGTCGATGCCGACGAGCGGCGTCTCCTCGAGCGGAGCGACGAAGTGCTGCTGGTCTGGTCTGGTGTTACTTTGCATAACGGATCCTCGGGTCGAGAACGGCGTAGAGGAGATCTACCAGCAGGTTCACCACGAGGTAGATCAGCACCATGATCGTCACGAAGGAGACGACGGTCGGTCCCTCACCTCGGATGATCGCCTGGTAGAGCGTGCGGCCCACTCCCGGCACGTTGAAGATGCCCTCGGTGACTGTGGCGCCGACCATGAGCGTGCCGAAGTCGACGGCGAGGTAGGTCACCACAGGGATGAGCGAGTTGCGCAGGATGTGCACGGGAACGATGCGCCGACGGGAGAGACCCTTGCTCGCGGCGGTGCGAACGAAGTCCTGCCCATCTGTATCGATGACCGACGCCCTCGTCAGTCGAACGATCTGGGCGAAGCTGATGGTGGCCAAGACTATGGCGGGCAATATCAAGTCTTGCGTTGGCGCGCCTGTACCGACCGTGGTTCTGAACCACCCCAGATAGATGCCGAAGAACCACTGCATCACGAACGCGAGCACGAAGATCGGCAGCGAGATGAGGATGAGGCTCACGACGAGCGCGCTCGCGTCGAAGATGCCGCCCTTGCGGAGGCCGGACACGAGGCCGATGGTGATGCCGGCGACCATCTCGAAGAACACGGCCATCGCCGCGAGGCGGAGCGTGACGGGGAACGTGGCCATCAGGATCTCGGAGACGGGCTGGCCCGAGAAGGAGACGCCCAGGTCACCGCGGAAGATGTTGCCGAGGAAGATGAAGTACTGGATGATGAACGGCTGGTCGAGGTGATACCGCGCGCGAAGGGCTTCGACGACCGACTCGGGCGGAGTCTTGTCGCCGAACAGCGCGACGATCGGGTCGCCGGGCATGGCGAAGACCATGAAATAGATCAGGAACGTGGTGCCGAGCAGGACCGGGATCGCCTGCAGCAATCGGCGCAGGATATAGCCGGCCATGGATCAGGCCCTGCAATCTGCGAATGTGGACATGTTGAAAGAAACCTCACCATTGTGCGAGTTCGACTCCACGATATTACGCCGATCAGGCGAATACCGTGGATACGTGGGAGGGGGGGCGGCAGCCTCATCGGCTGCCGCCCCCCGCGGGCGTCTCAGAGTCTAACCCCGAGGCGTCCTTGATCGAGAATTACTCGCTCTTGGTGATCTGGCTGTACAGCGGCACCGAGTTCCAGCCGAACTCGACGTTGTCGACGAGTTCGCTCCAGGCGCCGTTGACCGTGGAGTACCACAGCGGGATGACCGGAAGCTCCTGGAACAGGATCTCCTGACCGGCCTGGAACTTCTCGTTGGCGGCGGCGACATCAGTCTCCGCGAGGCCCTCGCTCAGCAGCGCGTCGAACTCGGGGTTCGAGTAGTCGCCGTCGTTGGAGCCGGCACCCGTTCCGTAGAGCGGGCCGAGGAAGTTGAAGAGCGCCGGGTAGTCCGCCTGCCATCCCGAACGGAAAGCCGTCTGGATGGTGCGGTCGGTGATCTTCGTGCGAGCCTCGGCGAACGTCGGGTACGGGTCGCCCGAAGCGTCGATGCCGAGGTTGTTCTTCAGGTTGTTCGACACAGCGTCGACCCAGGCCTGGTGGCCGCCGTCGGCGTTGTAGGCGATCTTGAAGGTGCCGTCCCAGGGGGCGATGGCGTCGGCCTGAGCCCACAGTGTCTTCGCCTCGTCGGGGTCGTAGTCGAGCACCTCGGCACCCGGGATGTCTTCCGAGTAGCCGTCGATGACCGGCGACGTGAAGTCGTGCGCCGGGGTACGGGTGCCGGCGAAGATCACGTCGGTGATCTCTTCACGGTTGATCGCGTGCGAGATCGCCTGGCGGCGGAGGCTGCCCTCTTCACCCGAGAAGTGCGGCAGGCGCGCCGGGATCGTGAACGACTGGAAGATCGCAGCGGCCTGGGTGACCGAGCGGTCGGCGAACTCGTCTTCGAAGGTCTCGAGAGCCGAGTCGGGAATCGCGTCGAGCACGTCGAGGTTGCCGCCCTGGAGGTCGGCGTACGCGGCATCCTGCGAGGCGTAGAAGATGATGCTCAGACCACCGTTGACCGCCTTGCGGGGGCCATCGTAGTCGGGGTTCACGACGAGGTCGATCTTCTCGTTGTGCTTCCAGGCGCCTTCGCCGTCGAGCATGTACGGGCCGTTGCCGACGGGGTTCTCGCCGAAGGCGGCGGGGTCGTCGAGCGCGCCCTCGGGGAGCGGGTAGAACGCCGAGTAACCAAGACGCAGCGGGAAGTCCGACTCGGGCTGGCTCAGCGCGACCGTGAAGGTCGTGTCATCGACGACCACGAGGCCCGGGAGCTCGGGCACGGACTCGTCGTAGCTGAAGCCCTCGATCGACTCGAAGAAGTACTGCGAGAGCTGCTCGTTGGCCGTGTCGGCGCCGTAGTTCCACGCGTCGACGAACGAGCTCGCCGTGACGGGCGAGCCGTCGGAGAAGGTCTGGTCGGCCTTCAGCGTGATCGTGTAGTTCTGCGCGTCGTCGGTCGTGATCTCGTCGGCGACGTCGTTGTGAGCAGCACCCTTGGCGTCGTAGTAGACGAGGCCCGCGAACGTCGCGTCGAGGATCTTGCCGCCACCGACCTCGTTGGTGTTGGTGGGGAGCAGCGGGTTCTGGGGCTCGTTCCCGTTGGTCGTGATGATCGCAGTGGCATCGCCCGCGGGTGCCGACGGGTCAGCGTCGCCGCTCGTGCAGCCCGACAGCGTCAATGCGCCGGCGGCAGCAAGAGCAATGGCGGCTACGCCGATTCTCTTGATCTTCAATGTTCCTCCTGATGAGATGTGCGACGGCAGCACGGCTCGTGGCCGCGCTGGAGCGCTGGTAGATCGAGACTATGAACCCGGTCACCCCTATGCAAACCAGATGAGCAAACCGTTACCGACGCGCAACCTAGCGACCCGCACCTCGCCGAAATTCGTCATCTTCCCGCACGATTCTTGCGTCACGGCCCGTCATGCGAAGATTGCCACATGTCTTCTGCACGACGACTGCGGCTCGAGGTCGCCATCGTGCTCGGGTTGTCCCTCGGGGCATCCGCTGTCTACTCGATCGTCGCGATCGTCGCGAAGCTCACCGCCGAGACGCCGCTCGGCGAGCAGTCGGTCGCCCTGAACCCGTCACGAGCACCGCGCGAGTGGCTCGATTTCACCTACCAGTTCCTCGACGTCTTCTTCGGCCTCTTCGTCGTCGCACTCGTGCTCTATCTCCTGTGGCAACCCGGCACGAACCCGTTCCGGCGTATCGGCCTCGACCTCACGAGACCGGGTCGCGACGCGGCATCCGGAGTGCTGCTGGTGGTCGCGATCGGCGTGCCGGGGCTCGCCCTGTACGCTCTCGGCCGCGCCCTCGGCATCACGGTCGCCGTGCAGGCGTCGCCGGCCGATTGGCTGTGGTGGACCGTGCCGATCCTCGTGTTCCGGGCGTTGGAGGCGGCGCTCACCGAAGAGGTCATCGTCGTCGGATACCTCTTCACCCGATTCAGGGAGCTCGGCGTCGGCCCATGGGCGACGATCGTCTCGAGCGCCCTGCTCCGAGGCAGCTACCACCTCTACCAGGGCATCGGGCCGTTCTTCGGCAACGCGGCGATGGGCATCGTCTTCGGCTGGTGCTACGTGCGTTGGGGCCGCACGATGCCGCTCGTCATCGCGCACTGGATCCTCGACGTCGTCTCGTTCGTCGGTTATCCGCTCGCCGTGGCGTGGTGGCCCGCGTTCTTCGCAGCGTCGACCGGCTGATCCGACGACCGGCCGGTCGTCGGCGCCGGGGTCGGCAGCGGTGCATGAGCGGGCGATGCCGGATGCCGCCGGCGCGGCGCCTGCGGCATGTGCTCGCTCCGCGCGAGGGCGATGACCGTCGTGGGCATGGGCGGCAGCACTTCCTCGGCCGGCTCGACCCGCAAGTCGGAGTCCGTGCCGCGCACGCGCGCCATGTCGAGGCTGCTGCGTCTGGTCGGCGTGCAGACCGCGGAGAAGCCCTCACCGCCGTAGAGCCCGGCGCGTGCGAGGTCGCTGAACGATTCGCCGCGGCGGAGCGCCTCGGCCATGCCGGGGTCGCGCCGCTCGACGAGCCCGGCGCGCTGCTCGAGGCCGAAGACGCGCGAGGCCGCGACGGAGCATCCGACGAACGCGCCGACAAAGCCGACGGTGGACAGGAGGGCGAGGAGATCGATCGATGACATGAGCACCCCCAACGTGCGAGTGAACCTCAGTGTAGACCTGAGGTTCACTCGGGTACAGGGGGGCGGAGACGATCAGCCCCCGACCTTCTCCCCCGCCGGGGTGAGCACCCACCACACCTCCCCGACGCCCTGCCCATTGGTGTCGCCGGCGGCGGCGTCACCCGCGAAGTAGTAGAGCGGCCAGCCGTTCAGGGTCGCCTGGGTCTCACCGTCGACGCCGGTGATGGTGCCGATCTCGCCGGTGACTCCCTCGACGTCAAGTGCGTCCGATTCGGTCGTCACTGCGGGCCAGTTGGTCGCGCAGTCCCCCTCGCACGTACTGGCGCCACCGCCCTGGGTGTCGTTGTCGAACATGTAGACGGTCATCCCCGACCCGTCGACGACGATCTCGCCGAGGTCTGAGTCGGCGGTCGCGAGGAGCGCGTCCGTCTCCATCGAGCCGCCTGACGGTGCCTCGGTGTCGGTCGAGGCGCCGTAGCCGTCGCCGGCGGGCGCCTCCCCGGCAGGGGACGAACAGCCGGCCAACGCCACGGCGAGCGTCACGACGGCCAATCCGGTTGCGATGCGCAGCTTCATGGCGAACCCTTCTCTCTCGTGCTCGGACCGCGTGCGCGGTCACCGGGAACACGTCGCCCGCCCTCGAAAGGTTCACTGCGACGGAGGACTCAGTCCGGCTCTCCGCGCATGAGCACCCGCCCGCTGCCGATCGCGCGAATCTCGAGTGAAGCGATGTCGTCGAGATCGACGGCCGTTCCCGCGGCGAGCGTGGCCGTCGTTCCCGGACTGGCGCGCCAGCTCGAGACTTCACGGCCCTCGCCGTCACGGTCGACGACGAACAACGCGTACGGCCGGCCGCCTTCCGGCGCATCGGATGAGTCGTCACCCTCGTACCGGCAATCGAGATCGATGCTCGTCCCCCATGGCGCCGGGGTGAGCGTCACCGTCGCACTGAGCGGTACGTCCGTGATGGTCTCGAGCGCGACGGACTGCACGTCGGATGTCGACCGGTCGATCGCGAGCGGCACCACGATCGCCGCGAGCACGACCGCGACGGCGGCAACGGCAGCGGCGACCGCGCCGGAGATGCGGATGCGGCGCCGGCGCGCCCTCCGCCGCCCGTCCTCCCGGCGCACCGCAGCCAGGATGTCGGCTCGAGGAGCCGCGGCGACCTCGGTGTCGTCGAGGAGGTCACCGGCGCGTTCCTCCGACAATCGCGCGAGCAGGCCCGGCATCGGGGCGAGCTCCGCGACGGATCGCCGACACTCGTCGCACGTCGCGATGTGCTCTTCGAATGCGCGGCGCTCCGCGGGCGAGAGCGCACCGAGCACGTAGGCCGCATCCCATTCGGCGAAGTACGCGTGATCGGGAGTCATCGCGTCACTCCTTTCTCCTGCAGTGCGAGGCGGAGGGCCCGGAGCCCGTAGTGAAGGCGGGACTTGACCGTGCCCTCGGGGATCGCGAGACGACGGGCGACCTCGGCGATGCTGCATCCGCCGTAGTACGCGTGCACGATGACGGACCGGTGCTCGAGGTCGAGTGAAGCGAGCGCCTCCTCGATCAGCAGGCTCTCGAACAGGGCGTCGGTGCCGTCGTCCCGCCCCCGGTCGGGCGTCTCCGCGACGCCGATCTCGTGCCGCCGACGAGCGCTCCGCACCTCGTCGATCACGAGATTCCGCGCGACCGTGAACATCCAGGAGCGTGTCGACGCGGGTTCCTGCGCGAGGATGCGCGGACTCCGCCAGGCGCGAAGCAGGGTCTCCTGCACGATATCTTCGGCGCCCGTCGGGTCGCCCGTGAGGTGCACGACGTAACGCCAGATCGATGGCCCGTGGGCGTCGTACAGCGCGACAAGACGACGGTCGTCCTCGGATGGCATCGGTCACCTCCTGCACTCACAACGAAGTCGCGGGGCATTCGGTTCACGCGAACCCGGCGCCCGTGAACCAGTCGGACGACCGCATCGTTTCCTCACCATGGATGTTTCGTTGATCGACGTCTCGGCCGCAGACGACGTGCTGCAGCTCGGAGGACTCCCCCTCCACCCGCTCATCGTGCACGCGGTGGTGGTGCTCACGCCGCTCACGGTACTCGCGCTGCTCCTGGGCTCGTTCTGGCCGGCAGCCCGCCGGCGCCTCGGGATCGCGACGCCGCTCGGCGCGCTCATCGTGCTCGTGCTCGTGCCGATCACCGTCGCGGCCGGGCAGTCGCTCTCCGAGATGATCGGCCCGATCCCAGCGATACGGCGTCACCAACAGTTCGGGGAGATGCTGCTGCCATGGTCGATCGCGCTCTTCGTCGTCGCTGCGGCGCAATGGGCGTGGTTCCGGTACGGCGACGCGCGGGTGCAGCGCGCATCGCCGATCGCGGCGCGCGCTGCGGCGATCGGCCTCACCGTGGCATCCGTCGTCGTCGGTGTCGGCACGCTCGTCGTGCTCGTGTTCATCGGTGACTCCGGAGCCCGCGCCGTGTGGGGCGGGCTCCTCGGTTGATCCGCCGGTCGAGGAAACCGCTACGCGAACGCCTCGACCGGCGGGCAGGCGCACACGAGGTTGCGGTCGCCGTAGGCCTGGTCGATGCGGCGCACCGGCACCCAGTACTTGCCGCGCACCAGCGAGTGCACTGGGTACACCGCCTGCTCGCGCGTGTACGGGTGGGTCCACTCCCCCGCAATGACCGACTCCGCCGTGTGCGGGGCGTTCACGAGCGGGTTGTCGTCGGCCGGCCACTCGCCCGCCGCGACCGCGTCGGCCTCGGCCTTGATGGCGACCATCGCCTCGATGAAGCGCTCGAGCTCGGCCAGGTCTTCCGACTCGGTCGGCTCGACCATGAGTGTGCCCGCGACGGGGAACGACATCGTCGGCGCGTGGAAGCCGTAGTCGACGAGGCGCTTGGCCACGTCATCGACCGTCACACCCGTCGCCGCCGTGAGGGGGCGCAGGTCGAGGATGCACTCGTGCGCGACGAGCCCGTTGTCGCCCGTGTAGAGCACCGGGAAGTGCTCGCGCAGGCGCGACGCCACGAAGTTCGCTGCGAGCACCGCCGACGCGGTCGCCTGCTTCAGGCCCTCTGAGCCCATCATGCGCACGTACGCCCACGAGATCGGCAGGATCGACGGGCTGCCGTACGGCGCCGCCGAGACCGGTCCGCCGTCGTGGGTGACCCCGCCCGAGTGGTCGGCGCGTTGCGCCATCGGGTGCCCGGGCAGGTACGGCGCGAGGTGCGCCTTCGCCGCGACCGGGCCGACGCCCGGGCCGCCGCCGCCGTGCGGGATGCAGAACGTCTTGTGCAGGTTCAGGTGCGAGACGTCGCCGCCGAAGTCGCCGAAGCGCGAGTACCCGAGCAGCGCGTTGAGGTTCGCGCCGTCGACGTAGACCTGGCCGCCCGCGTCGTGCACGGCCTGCGTGATGTCCTTCACCTCGTGCTCGTAGACGCCGTGCGTCGACGGGTACGTGATCATGAGGGCGGCGAGGCTCTCGGCGTGTTCGGCGATCTTCGCGCGCAGGTCGTCGAGGTCGACATTGCCGAGTTCGTCGGTCGCCACGACGACGACCCTCATGCCGGCGAGCACGGCGGATGCCGCGTTGGTGCCGTGCGCGCTCGACGGGATGAGGCACACCGTGCGCTCGGTCTCGCCGTTGGCGTGGTGGTAGCCGCGGATCGCGAGGAGGCCGGCGAGCTCGCCCTGGCTGCCCGCGTTCGGCTGCAGCGACACCGTGTCGTAGCCGGTGACCTCGGCGAGCCAAGTCTCGAGCTGCTCGATGAGGCCGAGCGTGCCGACGACGTCGGCCTCGGGTGCGAAGGGGTGCAGGTTCGCGAACTCGGGCCAGGTCACCGACTGCATCTCGGTGGCGGCGTTGAGCTTCATGGTGCACGAGCCGAGGGGGATCATGCCCCGGTCGAGCGCGTAGTCGCGGTCGGCGAGGGTCTTCAGATAGCGCATCATCTGCGTCTCGGAGTGGTGCGTGTTGAACACCGGGTGCTCGAGGTAGCCGCTCGTGCGCCGCAGCTCGCCGCTCGCGATGGCCGGCGCGATTGCGGTGGCGATCGCGACCTCGGTGCGCTCGGGCAGCCCGAACGCCTCCGCGACGAGGGAGAGCTCGGCTTCGGTGGTCGTCTCATCGACGGCGACGTGCACGGTCGCCTCATCGGCCTCCCACACGTTCACGCCGAGCTTCCGGGCGCGTTCGACGACGTTGCGGGCGAGCCCGGGCACATGCACCCGGATCGTGTCGAAGTAGTCGTCGTTCGCGAGGGTCAGGCCGTAGCCGGTGAGCACCTCGGCGAGCGCGGTCGCCTTCGCCGCGGTCGAGACCGCGATATGACGGATGCCCCGGGGCCCGTGGTACACGGCGTACATCGACGCCATGACAGCGAGCAGCACCTGGGCGGTGCAGATGTTCGAGGTCGCCTTCTCGCGGCGGATGTGCTGCTCGCGCGCCTGCAGGGTGAGGCGGTACGCGGGCGCGCCGACGGCGTCTTTCGAGACGCCGACGAGGCGGCCGGGCAGTTGGCGTTCGAGGCCCTTGCGCACAGCCATGTAGCCCGCGTGCGGTCCGCCGAAGCCCATGGGCACGCCGAAGCGCTGCGTGGTGCCGACGGCGACGTCGGCGCCGAGCTCGCCCGGGCTCGTGATGAGGGCGAGCGCGAGCAGATCGGCGGCGAGGACGACGAGGCCGCCCTGCGCCTTCGAGGTCGCGATGACGGATGCCGGGTTCCACACACGGCCCGACGCGCCCGGGTATTGCACGAAGAGGCCGAAGTGCTCGCCGAGGCTCTCGAGGCTCGGGCCGTCGTCGCCGAGGCGGGCGAGGTCGGCGAGCGGTGCGACGACGAGGTCGATGCCGACCGCCTTCGCGCGGGATTCGAGGAGCGCGTGCGTCTGGGGCAGCGTGTCGGCGTCGACGATGAATCGATTCGACGTCGACTTCGAGGCACGGCGGGCGAGGAGCATCCCCTCGACGACCGCGGTGCCCTCGTCGAGCATCGACGCGTTCGCAGTGTCGAGGCCCGTGAGGTCGGTGACCATCGTCTGGAAGTTGATGAGCGCCTCGAGCCGGCCCTGGGAGATCTCTGGCTGGTAGGGCGTGTACGCCGTGTACCAGCTGGGGTTCTCGAGCACGTTCCGCTGAATCACCGAGGGCGTGATCGTGCCGAAGTAGCCGAGGCCGATCATCGACGTGCGCACGGTGTTCTGCTCGGCGAGCGCGGCGAGTTCGGCGAGCGCCTCGCGCTCGGTCGCCGCGGTCGGGATCGCCGAGTTCAGCACCTCGCCCATGCGGATCGACGTGGGCACCGCGGCCGCCATGAGGGCGTCGAGGGAGTCGTAGCCGAGTTCGGCGAGCATGAGCCCGTGGTCGCTCGGGCTCGTGCCGATGTGGCGGCGACCGAACGCGTCGAGGTCGAATGCTGAGGAGGCGGTGGTGGTGGTGCTCATGTGGTTCGTTACTCTCCGACCAGTGCGCGGTACTCGTCGTGCGTGAGGAACTTCGGCAGGCTCGAGGTGTTGACCTTGATGAGCCAGCCCTCGCCGAAGGGGTCGCTGTTGACGAGTTCGGGCGAGTCGACGGCGGCCTGGTTCGCCTCGACGACCTCGCCGTTGACGGGAGCGAAGAGCT
Source organism: Agromyces sp. Y182 (assembly GCF_059445385.1). NCBI lineage: Bacteria > Bacillati > Actinomycetota > Actinomycetes > Micrococcales > Microbacteriaceae > Agromyces > Agromyces sp. Y182. The sequence continues at coordinate 1,077,988 of NZ_JCAIUF010000002.1, forward strand.
CGCCGACCGACTTCGTCGACTCGATCTCGCCGATGACGGTGCCTTTGGTCACGGTCGTGCCCGCCGCGGGCAGCTCGACGAAGACGACATCGCCGAGCTTGTCGGCGGCGTAGTCGGTGATGCCGATCGTGGCGACGTCTCCGTCGACGGCGATCCACTCGTGTTCTTCGGTGTAGTGCAGTGCGGTCTGGTCGGTCATGGGGTGCTCCTCGAGGACTCGTGCGGTGTGCTGACGTTGCGGTGTGCGGTCGTGCTGGATCAGGCGGTGCGCTTGTAGAAGGGCAGGGCGACGACGGATGCCGCGATGCGCGTGCCCCGCACGTCGACGAAGAGTTCGCGACCGGGCTCGGCGGCGACGGGGGCGACGAAGGCCATGGCGATGGGGTGGCCGAGCGTCGGCGAGAGCGCTCCGCTCGTGACGATGCCGACCCGAGTCGCGGACTCGTCATCGCCGTCGAAGACCTCGTAGTCGGCACGGGCCGCGCGACGGCCCTCGGCGGCGAGACCGACGAGCACCGGGGCATCCGCTGCGGGGCCTTGCTCGATGGCGGCGCGGCCGACGAAGTCGTCGGGCTTGGCGAGTGCGACGACGCGGCCGAGGCCGGCCTGCACCGGCAGGATGCCGCGGCTGAGTTCGTGCCCGTAGAGCGGCATGCCCGCCTCGAGGCGCAGCGTGTCGCGGCTCGCGAGGCCGCACGGCGTCACCCGCGGGCCGCCGGTCTCGGCGAGCGCCTCCCACAGTCGAGCGGCACGATCGGGGGCGAGGTAGAGCTCGAAACCGTCTTCACCCGTGTAGCCGGTGCGGGCGACGAGCACGGGCTCGCCCTCGAACGTGGCCGGGAAGGCGCGGTAGTACTTGAGGGCGTCGAGCTTCGCGTCGAAGTCCTCTTCGTCGTTACCCGGCCCGTCGACGCCGAAGCCCGGCGTCTCGAGCAGCACGGCGCGCGCATCGGGCCCCTGGATCGCGATGAGGGCGATGTCGTCGCTCTCGTTTTCGACGATCGTGTCGAAGCCCGCGGCGCGGGTGCGGAGCTCCTCGGCGACGATGTCCGCGTTCGAGGCGTTCGCGACGACCATGTAGCGGTCGACGCCCGTGCGGTAGACGACGAGGTCGTCGATGATGCCGCCGCCGTCGTCGAGCAGTAGCGAGTACTTCGCCTGGCCGATCTCGATCGCCGAGAGCTTGCCTGCGAGCGCGTGGTCGAGCGCAGCCGCAGCCTCGGGGCCGATGAGCACGATCTCGCCCATGTGGGAGAGGTCGAAGAGGCCCGAGTGGTGCCGCACCGCGTGGTGCTCGGCGAGGTCGCTCGAGTAGCGCACGGGCATCTGCCAGCCGGCGAAGTCGGTGAAGCTCGCGCCCGCCGCGCGGTGCACGGCGTCGAGCGGGCTGCGCCGCTCGGCGCTGGACTGCTCAGTGCTGGACTGCTCAGTGCTGGACTGCTCAGTGCTGGCGGTACCGGGGTCGTTGGTCACGAGAGTTCTCCAGACGTGCCGGCTCTCGCCGGCGTTGTCACGGTCGCGGAAGCTTGCCGTGTGGGAACTCCCCCTCTGTCATGAGCCTGAGAGTTTCACGCGGGTCGAAGCGCTTTCACCGTGGGCGGCCCCGTGTTTGCGCGAAGATCTCGAGTCGCGTCGCCTTCGGCGTCGCTGCTCGATCTGCTCCGCGCTCCGCACGGAGCACTTTTCAGAGCGGCCTCGTCATCGCGGTGTAGTGACCTGAGAGATTGGCGGGGAGGCTTGCTCCTTCGGTGCCGGTCGGGCGCTGTTCTTCAGCGCTCACCGGCTCTCCCGCGACGCGTCGATGGCCCGGTATGAGATTGTGCTCCGATCCTAGCAGCGGGGCCGGCCGCACGGCGGCGAGTGCCGGCCGCGCGCCGCGGCGCACGGCCGGCGCCGCAGGAGTGGTGTTCGAGTCGAATTGACTGTAAGCTCGCCCTCAATGGAGTTCGAGTCATCCTGACCCGAAGACTGGAAGTACGTATGCCGCAGGCTCCCGAAATGACACGGGAGGCGCCGACGCGCCTCGCCGTCTCGACGGTGATCTTCGCGTTGCGCCCGGATCACGCCGGTCGGCCGGTGCTCTGGACCCCGCTCGTGCGCCGCACGCGGGAGCCGCAACTCGGGCTCTGGGCCTTGCCCGGCGGGTGGCTGCCCCCGAACGAAGAGCTCGAGGCCGCCGCCGCGCGCACCCTCCGGCTCACGACAGGCCTCGCCCCCAAATACCTCGAGCAGCTCTACACCTTCGGCGAGGTGGATCGCTCCCCCGGTATCCGGGTCGTCTCCGTCGTCTACTGGGCGCTCGTGCAGAGCGACGAAGCCGCGCGCGCGACTGCCGGCCCGAACGTGCGGTGGGTGCCGGCCGACACTCCGCCGAGACTCGCCTTCGACCACAACCGCATCGTCGAGTACGCACTCTGGCGCCTGCGAACGAAGGTCGAGTACGCCGAGATCGCTCACGCCTTCCTCGGCGAGACCTTCACCCTCGCCGAACTGCGCGAGGTGTACGAGGCCGTGCTGCAGCGCCAGCTCGATCCGGCGAACTTCCGGCGCACGATGATCGCGTCGGGTCGGTTGCGCGAGACCGGCGACCGCCTGGCCGGTGCCCCGCACCGCCCCCCGAAGCTCTACCGCTACGATCCGTCCGCCCTCACGGCCGGGGCCGCCGAACCGTTCACGCGAACCGAACCATTCATGAGGGAGCGACCCGCATCATGACCATCTCCATCGACGACGCCCGCACCGGCGGCGGCACCCGCACCGCGGCATCCGTCGACCGCACCATCCGGTCGATCAGCGCCGGCTCGACCGCCGGCGAGACCTGCGCCCCCGAGCTCGCGAAGGGCCCGTGGGAGTTCGACCAGGGAGCGGCAGGTTACGGCCCCGGCTCATCGATGGGCGACGTCATCCCGACCGGGTCGCCGCGCCAGGGCGCGCTGCCCGAGGCGTACCGCACCGCGTCGAACGATGAGCTGCACGCGCGCATCCGCGCCGCGAAGGCGACCCTCGGCGAGCGCGTCGTCGTGCTCGGTCACTTCTACCAGCGCGACGAGGTCATCGAGCACGCCGATTTCGTGGGCGACTCGTTCCAGCTCGCAAACGCGGCGCTCGACCGGCCCGACGCCGAGGCCATCATCTTCTGCGGCGTGCACTTCATGGCCGAGACCGCCGATCTGCTGTCGACGCCCGAGCAGGCCGTGATCCTGCCGAACCTCGCTGCCGGCTGCTCGATGGCCGACATGGCCGACGAGAGCTCGGTCGAGGAGTGCTGGGAGCAGCTCGCCGAGGTCTACGGCGACCTCGACGCGGTCGGTGCCGACGGGCGTGTGCCGGTCATCCCCGTGACCTACATGAACTCGAGCGCCGCACTCAAGGGCTTCGTGGGTCGCCACGGCGGCATCGTCTGCACCTCGTCGAACGCGCGCACCGTGCTGGAGTGGGCGTTCGAACGCGGGCAGCGGGTGCTCTTCTTCCCCGATCAGCACCTCGGCCGCAACACGGCGAAGGCGATGGGCGTGCCTCTCGAGCAGATGCCGATGTGGAACCCGCGCAAGTCGCTCGGCGGCAACACCGCTGCCGAACTCGACGACGCACGGGTGCTGCTCTGGCACGGCTTCTGCTCGGTGCACAAGCGGTTCACCGTCGAGCAGATCGCCGCGGCACGCCTCTCGCACCCGGGCGTGCAGGTCATCGTGCACCCCGAGTGCCCGATGCCCGTCGTCGATGCAGCGGATGCCGCGGGCTCGACCGACTTCATCGTGAAGGCGATCCAGGCAGCGCCGGCGGGCTCGACGTTCGCGATCGGCACCGAGATCAACCTCGTGCAACGACTCGCGGCCGAATACCCGCAGCACACGATCTTCTGCCTCGACCCGGTGGTGTGCCCGTGCTCGACGATGTACCGCATCCACCCCGGCTACCTCGCGTGGGTGCTCGAAGAGCTCGTCGAAGGCCGCATCGTCAACCGCATCACCGTGGCCGAGGCGGTCGCCGACCCGGCGCGCCACGCGCTCGAGCGCATGCTCGCGGCGAAGCCCACCACCGCTCGTCGAGGAGCGACGAAGGAGCGTATCGAGACCCCCACCGGCAGTCCTGACACGCTCGCCGGCACCCACCCCTCGACCAGCGAGAACGTGGCCTGACATGGCGCACGTTCTCGTGATCGGCGGCGGCATCGCGGGTCTCTGGACCGCCGTCAGAGCCGCCGACGCCGGGCACGACGTCGAGCTCGTCACGAAAGTGGAGCTCGCCGAGGGCAACACCCGCTATGCGCAGGGCGGCATCGCTGCGGCACTCTTCCCCGACGACTCGGCTGAGCGTCACTACGCCGACACGATCGAAGCCGGCGCCGGCCTCGCCGATCCGGCCGCGGTGCGCGTACTGGTCGACGAGGGACCCGAGCGGGTACGCGACCTGATCCGATTCGGGGTGGCCTTCGACCGCGACGAATCCGGCCTCGAGCGCGGCCTCGAGGCCGCGCACTCCCGGGCCCGCATCCTGCACGCGGGCGGCGACGCCACCGGCGCGGCGATCGAGCGGGCGCTCGTCGACACCGTGCGGCGGCGCGCCGTGCTGGTCGATGAGCAGACGATGCTCGTCGACCTCGTCGTCGAAGGCGGCCGCGCCGTCGGCGCACAGCTGCTCGAGGCATCCGGAGCCGTCGTCGTGCGCCGCGCCGACGCGATCGTGCTGGCCACCGGCGGCATCGGATGCCTCTACCGGCATACGACGAACCCCGCCGTGGCGACCGGCGACGGCGTCGCCGCCGCGTGGCGTGCCGGCGCGGTCGTCGCCGACCTCGAGTTCACCCAGTTCCATCCCACCGCCCTCGCGGCGCCCGGTACGCCGCTCATCTCCGAAGCCGTGCGCGGCGAGGGGGCGGTGCTGCGCGACGCGCAGGGGCGCCGATTCATGTTCGACGTCGACCCGCGCGGTGAGCTGGCTCCCCGCGACATCGTGGCCCGCGCGGTGTGGCGGCGCTCGCTCGAACAGGGCGGCGCCCCTGTGCTGCTCGACGCGACGACGCTCGGCGGCCAGACACTCGCACGTCGCTTCCCCGGGCTCGACGCGGTCGTGCGCGCCGCAGGCTTCGACTGGTCCCGCGAGCCGGTGCCCGTGACGCCGGCCGCGCACTATGCGATGGGCGGCATCGTGACAGATCTCGACGGCCGTACGAGCCTGCCGGGCCTCTTCGCGGTCGGCGAGGTGGCCCGCACGGGCGTGCACGGTGCGAACCGGCTCGCCTCGAACTCGCTGCTCGAGGCGGCGGTGTTCGCCGACCGCGCTGCGCGAGCGATCGGCAACGAGTCCGCCAGCGCGTTCGCGCACGAGTCCGCGCACGCGGGGTCTCGCGTGCACAACTCCGGAGATGCGGCGCGACTCGCCTCGCCCCGAACACCGACACACCGTGCAAGGTTCGAGTTCTCCGGAGTTGTGCGCGACGACCACTCGGACACCGGGGCCTCGGCGGCACGCGCAACCGTCGATCGCGAGCAACTGCAGGTGCTCATGTGGCAGCACGTCGGGCTGGAGCGCGACGAGGCGGGGCTCGGCGAGGCATCCGCTCGGCTCGATGCGTGGCGCGCGCCCGAACCGCGCGACCGCTGCAGCGCCGAGGATCGCAACCTGCTCGACCTCGCGCGGCTGACCGCCCACGCCGCTCGAGCACGGCGCGTGAGCAGCGGCGCCCACTTCCGCACCGACGACACCGGAGCGCCCGGCGCCGCCCGCGAGCACCCTATCCCGACAACACTCGACCGAGAGGCAGCCTGATGACCGACGCCCGAGAGATCGACCGCATCGTCGGCACTGCGCTCGACGAGGATGCCCCGTGGGGCGATCTCACCTCCGAGATGCTCATCCCGGCGGAGGCGACCGCAACCGCCGTGCTGATGGCCCGCGAGCGCGGTGTGCTCAGCGGCATCAGCGTCTTCGCCGCAGCCTTCCGCCTCGTCGACCCGGCCGTCGCCGTCGAGGCCTTCGCGGCCGATGGCGAGCCCTTCGAGGCGGGCGCGGTACTCGCCAGCGTCACCGGGCCGGCACGCGGCATCCTGCGCGCCGAACGCATCGGGCTGAACTTCGTGCAGCGGATGTCGGGCGTCGCGACCCAGACGGCACGCTACGTCGCCGAAGCCGCCGGCACGCGGGCTCGCATCGTCGACACCCGCAAGACCACCCCGGGGCTGCGCAGCCTCGAACGGCAGGCCGTGCGCGACGGCGGGGGGCGGAACCACCGCCGCTCCCTCTCCGACGCGGTCATGGCGAAGGACAACCACCTCGCGGTGCTCACGGCGGGCGGCCACGACCTCGCGACCGCACTGCGGGCCGCGCGCGGGCGGATGCCGCACACCGCGCACCTCGAGGTCGAGGTCGACCGGCTCGATCAGGTCGAAGCCGTGCTCGCCGGCGGCGCAGACACCGTCATGCTCGACAACTTCACGCCCGACGAGCTGCGGGCGGGCGTCGCGCTCGTCGCCGGACGGGCGATCGTCGAGGCATCCGGCGGGGTGACCCTCGAGACGGTGCGCGAGATCGCCGCGACCGGCGTCGATGTCATCTCGGTCGGTGCGCTCACCCACTCGGTGCGCTCCCTCGATCTCGGCCTCGACGTGGTGGTCGAGACGTGATCTTCCTCGACCATGCTGCGACCACGCCGGTGCGCCGAGAGGCGCTCGAGGCGATGTGGCCGTTTCTCTCGGGCTCATTCGGCAACCCGTCGAGCCGGCACGGCCTCGGTGACGAAGCTGCCCGGGCGCTCGCCGGTGCGCGCGCCGAGGTCGCCTCGGTCATCGGCTGCCGGCCCGGAGACGTCGTGTTCACGAGCGGCGGCACCGAGGCCGACAACCTCGCCGTGAAGGGGCTCGCGCTGGCGAACCCGCGAGGCAGGCACATCGTCGTCTCGCCGATCGAGCACGAGGCGGTGCTCGAGTCGGCCGCCGCCCTCGCCCGGTTGCACGGCTTCGACGTGTCGGAGGTCGCCGTCGATGCCGGGGGCGTGGTCGAGCCCGAGGCGCTCGCCCGGGTCCTCCGCCCCGACACGACGCTCGTCTCCGTGCAGCTGGCCAACAACGAGATCGGCACGGTGCAGCCCATCACCCGGCTGGCCGAACCGGCGCACGCGGCAGGCGCACTGATGCACACCGACGCGGTGCAGGCGGCCGGCTGGCTCCCGCTCGACATCGATGATCTCGGCGTCGATGCCCTCTCGCTCGCCGGCCACAAGATCGGTGCCCCGAAAGGCACGGGCGCACTCATCGTGCGCGGCCGGCTCCCGCTCGAGGCGGTGCTGCACGGTGGCGGGCAGGAACGCGGACGACGCTCGGGCACCGAGAACGTCGCCGGCGCGGTCGCCTTTGCGACTGCACTACGACTCGCTGAGGCCGAGCGAGCGGATGCCGCGGCGCGCGTCGGCCGTCTCGGCGCGCTGCTCGCAACCAGTGTCGCTGCGACGGTGCCCGGCGCGCGCCTCACCGGAGACCCCGAGCGCCGGCTCCCGGGCACGGTGTCCTTCGTCTTCCCCGGCACGAGCGGCGAGGCGGTGCTGCTCGAGCTCGAACGCGAGGGCGTGATCTGCTCGAGCGGCTCCGCGTGCGCGGCCGGCAGCGACGAACCCTCGCACGTGCTCACGGCGATCGGGGTGCCGGCCGAACTCGCGCAGACGGCGGTGCGGTTCACGCTCGGCGCCGAGACGACGACCGAGGATGTGACGGATGCTGCGGCATCCGTCACCCGCGCCGTGTCGGCGGTGCGCGCTATCGTGGAGTCATGAGCAATTCGATTCCGACTTCTGCAGGCGACGACGAACTCGCTCGCCGGGTTGCCGATGCCGATCTCGGCGCCGATGTCGATGCAGAGCTCGCGCCCGAAGAGCAGCTGCTGAAGGGCTGGCTCCCAGAGCCGACCCCGACTGACGGTCCAGCCCCGGCCCCGTAAACCGCCCCGCGACGACGATTCCCCAGCCGAACCGCTTCATCGGCTGAGCGCAGTTCCATACGTTCCGATCGATGTCGGAATCGGGGAATACTGTGTGACCCTGCGCGGGTTGTCTCACCTATTCGACGCTCTCCCTGGCGCAGCTCTGCGCCAAATCGATTGGACGCATTTTCCTTGACCGAACGCGCCGTTCCCGAACTCCGTGACCCCGGCGTCGCCCCAGCAGGCGACACCCCGATGCATGAACACTCCGATGTCGAGGCGCTGCATGGCGCTCGCAACAACCGGGTGATCTGGCTGCTGCTCGCCGCTTCCTTCGTCGTCATTCTCAACGAGACGATCATGGGCGTGGCGATCCCGCACCTCACCACCGACCTCGAGATCTCCATCGCCGCCGCGCAGTGGCTCACGACCGCATTCATGCTGACGATGGCCATCGTGATTCCGATCACGGGCTTCCTGCTGCAGCGGTTCGCGACCCGGCCGATCTTCATCGCAGCCATGAGTTTGTTCTCCGCAGGCACGCTCATCGCCGCCCTCGCACCGGGCTTCGAGGTGCTGCTCCTCGCCCGCGTCGTGCAGGCGAGCGGCACGGCCATCATGATGCCGCTGCTCATGACGACCCTCATGACCCTCGTGGCACCGGGCGACCGTGGCAGGTTCATGGGCCGGGTGTCGATCGTGATGTCGGTCGCCCCCGCGATCGGCCCGACCATCTCGGGCCTCATCCTGAACTACCTCTCGTGGCGGTTCATGTTCTGGCTCGTGCTGCCGATCGCACTCGTCATGCTGTTCATCGGCATCCGCCGAGTCGAGAACGTCAGCGAACCGCGCGTCGTCCCGATCGACGTCTTCTCGGTCGTGCTCTCGGCGTTCGGCTTCGGCGGCCTCGTCTACGGTCTCAGCCTGATCGGCGGCGAGACCGGCGGCAGCGTACTCGGAGCCGCGCCGATGTGGATCGCGCTCAGCGTGGGCGCCGTCGGCATCGCCGGATTCATCTGGCGTCAGATCGCCCTGCAGTCCGACGATCGGGCGCTGCTCGACCTGCGTACGTTCCGATCGGGCAACTTCGCGATCTCCGTGGGCCTCATGACGATCATGATGGCGGCACTGTTCGGCACGATCATCCTGCTGCCGATCTACCTCCAGAACGTGCTGCACCTCGAGCCGATCACGACCGGGCTTCTGCTGCTGCCGGGCGGACTCACCATGGGTCTGCTCGGACCGATCGTCGGGCGCCTCTTCGACCGGCTCGGGCCGACCCCGCTGCTCGTGCCCGGCTCGATCGTGGTCAGCGGCGTGCTCTGGTCGCTCACCCTCGTGACCGACCAGACGTCACCGTGGCTGCTGCTGATCGCGCACGTGGTGCTCTCGGCCGGCCTCGCGTTCATGTTCACGCCGCTCTTCACCTCGGCCCTCGGCTCCGTCGAACCGCGCCTCTACTCGCACGGCTCGGCGATCGTCGGCACTATGCAGCAGGTGGCCGGCGCCGCCGGCACGGCCCTCTTCATCACGATCATGGCGGCGCAGACCCTGACCAGCGCCTCGACCGGGGCGACGGCCGAGGCCGCCGCGGCATCGGGCGTTCGGTCCGCGTTCCTCGTCGGTGCGATCCTCTCGCTCGCGGCGATCGTCGGCGCGTTCTTCGTGCGCAAGCCCGCAGACATGATGGAAGGTTCGCCCGTCGTCGCACACTGAGCGACGACGCAACTCCGAAGTACAAGGTCCGAAGGGGCCCGGCAGTTCACATCCGCCGGGCCCCTTCGTCGTACACTGCCTCGTGCTCTGGCGACTCAGCCGCAGTTCGGTCGGCAGCTGCGCTGCGAGAGCGCGTCGACGAGCACGATGCCGAGGTCTTCGGGCTTCGACGCCGAGTATGCGGCCCCCTTCGTCGCCTGTGCGATGCGCTGCATCGCCGCGAGGTCGGTGTCGGGGCCGAAGCCGATCATGATGACCGGCACGGGCTTCTTCGGGTCGTCGATCTTCGCGAGTTCGGCGAGCAGGGTGTCGATGTCGATGCCGTTCTCGTCTTCGTTCTTGCCATCGGTGAAGAGCAGCACCGAGTTGACCTTCTCGGGGTCGTACGTCTCGCGCACTCGCTGCACCGCCGCGAGGGTCGTGTCGTAGAGGCCCGTGGCCCCGCCGAGCCGAGCCGGCAGGGATTGGATGACACCGGCGATCTGCTGCATGTGCGCGGCATCACCGAGCGGGGCGATCGGTGAGAGGTCTTCGTAGTCGAGGTCGCCGTTGCGCGCCGTCGAGAAGACCCACACGCCGAGCTCGACTTCGCCCGAGAACTTCTGCATCGCGCCGACGGCGGCCTGCTGGAAGATGTCGATGCGGCGAAGCCCGTTCTCGGCGGGCTCCTCCATCGATCCCGATACGTCGATGACCGCGAGCATGCGCGAGCGGAGCGTCAGCACGCTCCAGGCGCGAAGGATCTCGAGCTGCGCGGCGCCGTCGAGCGCGGCTGCCACCGGGGGCGCGTCCACACCGATGCCGGCGATATCGAGTTCACCGGATCCGTCGGGCGCACGGAAGCCCGCTGCGGCGAGTGTCGTTGCACCGTCGCGTACCGCTGCCTCGAACGCGTCGATCAGCTCGGCGCGCGAGACCGTGTCGGCGTCGGCCGAGTCCTCATCGGTCGAGTCTTCGTCGGCCGAGTCCTCGTCGGCGTCTGCCGATTCGTCGGAGGTCGCCGCATCCGCTGCCCCGAGTCGCACGAAGGGGTAGTCGAGGGCGACCGTGCCGTCGGTGGGATAGGCGGCGACGAGCCCCTCTGCGGGGTCGTCGAGGTTGTATGCGGCGACCTGTGCCTCGCTCGCGATGACGACGGCGGGTTGCCCGGTCGCACTCAACGCGCCGAACGCCGCACTGGTCGACGCCGGGATCGACTTGCCGAGTTCGATCATGGCCCCGGCGAACTGGCGCGGGTCGTCTGGTGAAGAATGGCCGCGCAGGGCGAGAAGGCCGGCAAGGCTCGCGGCGGATGCCTCGGGGTCGGGCAGGATCGTCGGCAAGGTGCCGCCGAGCACTCGTGCCCAGCTCACCGGCTCGGCCCCGAGTTCGGTGGCCTTCGCTGCGGCGCCGGCGAACACGACCGGCGAGGACGCCACCGATTCGCGGACGTCCACTTCGGGCGTGCTCTGCCCGAGCGAGGTCGCGGTCGCGTTCATGCGATCGAGCCACACGGCCGACTCGGGCACCCAGGCGTCGGCATCCGAACTGCCGGTCGCGACGATCGCGGCGGTGTCGGCCGAATCTTGAGCGACGATCTCGGTGGTCGCGCACCGTTCTGAGTTCTCGTCGAACGCCGCAGCGAGATCGGTGAGTGCGGGCGCGATCGACGTGTCGGCGACGACGACGATCTCTTCGGTCTCGGCGCAGCCGGCCTCGGCCGACGCGAAGATCGGGTTCAGGTAGCCGCCGACCCAGAGGAACACCCCTGACGCGATGACGCCGACCACGAGGACGGCGCCGACGATCGACAGAATGAGCTTGCGGTCCGGCATCTTCACCGGTGCCGCGACAGTATGACGCCCCACGGAGACTCCAAGCCGACGGGGCGGGGCCCGTCGAATCCTTTGTACGGGTTCCCCTCTCGGGGGAAGGATTTCGTTCAGTGTAAGCGACGAGTCCCAGTACGCGAACTTCGCTCGTCTTCTCGCTGCCGGTCGTGACCCGACCGTGACTCGTCGCCGGCCCGCCATCGCCCCACCACCCCGTTCAGGCGCCGGGTCTAGGGTCGGGAACATGGATGCCGCAACGCCGCTGCTGATCCCCGCCGGGACCGTCTTCACGAGCGAAGACATCACCCACTTCGCGGGCAAGGGCGAAAGCGGTGTGAACCTCGATGAGGCGATCGCCCGCGCCGACGTGCTCGTGACTGCCCCGCACGCGGGAGCCGCGATCCCCGAGGAGCTCGCCGCGTTCCTCGCGCCCGGCTTCACCCGGCGCCTGCAGTTCGATTACACCGATTGCTCGACGAGCCCGATCGTGCGCCGGTGGGCCGAGATCGACCCGCGCATCGTGGTCGTCGAGAATCCGCATCCGCGCATGGTGCGCGACCCCAACCGCGAGAAGCCGGCCGACCTCGCCGCCACGCTCACGGAGGCCTTCGCCCGCGTGCGCGCCGCGGGCGCCTGGAACCGCGTCGACCTCACCGGAGTCGATGCGATTCGCCCGGTCACCTTCTCGTTCTTCCCGTTGCTGCGTGTGCCGCAGTCGGCGGCCGAACTGCACGAGCTCGTCGACCAGTTCTCCGAGGTCGCCGAGCGCGGGCTCGGGGTGTATGAGCGCGCACGCGACGAGCTCATCGAGCGCCTCCAACAGCAGGCATTCGCGCTCGCCGCGCCGGGCTCACCGACCGCATTCACGATGTTGGCCTTCCACGACACGATGAATCACACGACGACGCGCGACGGTGCGATCTCGGTTGAACGCGCACCCGAGGCGCGTCTGCCCGACGTCGTCGCCCTGTCGAACCGCGGCGATCACCGCGGCGACCCCATCGGCGACTCCCCCGTGACAATGCGGCCCGATCTCCATCGCCTCCTCGCGGATACAGCTCGCCGCGCGTTCGACGTCGACGCGCCCGATGCGGTCGCCCTCAACCAGCCCTACCTCGGTAGCTACGAGATCATCGCCGCCGGGCGCCGCTTCGGCGACCTCGCCGGGCGAGCGGATGCCGCGGGCGTCGTGCTCTCGGCGGTGCAGGCCGAGTTCCGGCGCGAGTTCCTGCTCGGCGACGCGAACACCCGCATCCTCATGCGCCCCGGCACCGGTTGGATCGAGCCCGACGCCGATCGGGTCGACGCGATCGCCCGTGCGTGCATGGCGATGTTCGACGACGTGCGGCCAGGCCTCCTCGCACCTCACGACTGACGTCGCGCCGCGGCATCCGTCGCCTCATGATCGCGCCCCTTGGCACCGCGACTCCTCGGTGCGACCATGGGAGGAAGCCGACGGAAACGGGCCGACAGACCCGAACGACGGTGCAACGGACGCACGTCGTTCAACGGATGCACGTCGGTCAACGGATGCACGTCGGTCAACGGATGCACGTCGGTCAACCGACGCACGTCGTTCAACGGATGCACGTCATGGAGCAGTTCCGAAACCGGACGGACGCCGGTCGGCGTCTGGCCACAGCACTCGAGGGAGTCGACCTCGAGCGGCCGGTCGTGCTGGCACTGCCGCGCGGCGGCGTGCCGGTCGCGGCGCCGGTCGCACGAGCGCTGGGTGCACCCCTCGACGTGCTCGTGGTGCGCAAACTCGGAGTGCCGCGGCAGCCGGAGGTCGCTATGGGGGCGATCGGCGAGCAGGGTGCTCGCGTGTTGAACGACGACATCGTCGACGCCGTGCGCGTGTCACCGGGTGAATTGCGCGACATCGAACGGGTCGAGCGGCATGAACTCGAGGCGCGCGTCGCTCGCTTCCGGGGTGCCGAGCCGCCCGTCGCGCTCGAGGGGCGCACCGCGGTGATCGTCGACGACGGCGTCGCAACCGGAGCGACCGCACGCGTCGCGGCTGCGGTTGCGAAGGCCAGGGGCGCCGCTCGAGTGGTGCTCGCGGTGCCGGTCGGCGCGGCCGAAGCGCTCGCGACGATCGCCGAGACATCGGTCGACGAAGTGGTGTGCCTCTCGGTGCCGCCCGGGTTCATGGCGGTCGGCATGCACTATCTCGACTTCGCGCAGACCACCGATGACGAGGTCGCGGCGCTGCTGGCGGACGCGCGATCAGGCGGCTGAGTCGCGCTCGCCGATCACGATCGTCGCGTCGGCGTCATCGTCGTGCAGCACACGTGCCGAGAGGCCCGCGGCCTCGAAGAACCCCGCGGCGACCAGTGCCTGCCGAACACTCGTCTCGATCAGTAGCGCACCGCCGGGGGCGAGCCATGATCGAGCGGATGCCACGACCCGACGATGCACATCGAGCCCGTCGCTGCCGCCGTCGAGTGCCATGCGCGCCTCGTGGTCGCGCGCCTCGGGCGGCATCATGGCGATCGCCTCGCTCGGCACGTAGGGGGCGTTGACGGCGAGCACGTCGATGCGCCCTCGCAGCTCGGCCGGAAGTGCGGCGAAGAGGTCGCCCTCGAAGACGAGACCGCCCAGCGGTTCGAGGTTCGTGCGCGCCGCCTGCACGGCGACCGGGTCGAGGTCGGCGGCGACGAGGTGCACGGGGCCCGCGGCGCCCGCGATGGCCGCACCGATCGCCCCGGCGCCGCAGCACAGGTCGACGACGACCGGCAGGTGTGCCGAACCGTCGTCATCGCGCGCGAGCGCGGCGTGCGCGGCGAGGCGGGCGGCCTCGGCCGCGAGGAACTCGGTGCGTCGGCGGGGCACGAAGACACCCGGCAGCACGCGGATGCGCAGGCCCGCGAACTCCGCCCACCCGAGCACCTGCTCGAGCGGCTCACCCGCGACGCGGCGTTCGACGAGCCGATCGAGTTCCACCAGATCCTGGGTCGCCTCCACGAGGAGTCTGGCCTCGTCTTCGGCGAAGACGCATCCTGCTGCGCGCAGGCGGGTGACGATCTCGGGTTCAGCAGGCATCCGTCGCAGCCTACTGCGGGCAACCGTCGGGCGTCGTCGTCGGTCACGTCGTTCGGACGTGGTGCTACAGTGCTCTGCATGACCACGTCGAACCAGAACTGGTGGCTCGCCTCCTAGGCGGCCACGCGTTTCGACGTACTGACGACCGCCCGAGGGCGGTCGTTTTCGCGTTTGCGGGAGGGCCGAGCCGAAGGCCCGACCGGAGAACACCATGACGCGACTGCTCGCGACCCTGCTCGCCGCCGACGAACCTGGGCCCTTCGCGGTCCTGCGCCGCGAGAACGAACCTCGACTCGACGTGCTCATCGGCGACGTCGTCGACGTCGACCGACTCGCCGACATCCCGCTCGACGGCGCTGAGGTGCTCGCCCTCGTGCCGTTCCGCCAGGTGCGCGAGCGCGGTTTCGTCGCTCACGACGACGGGGCTCCCCTACGGTGCCTCGTCGTGCGTGAACGCGAGTCGATCGACGTGGATGAGGCCATCGGCATGCTGCCGGAGCATCCGCTCGCCGTCGACGGCCTCGCAGTCGACGTGAGCGATGTCGACTACGCCGCCCGAGTGCGCCGGGTGATCGATGAGGAGATCGGCCGGGGCGAAGGAGCGAATTTCGTGATTCGACGCGAGTTCGCGGGGCGCATCGGGGCACCGGCCGGCCGAGCCGTGCTCGGCTGGCTTCGTGCGCTGCTCGAGCACGAATCGGGTGCGTACTGGACGTTCGCGGTGCACACTCGCGGTCTTTCCGCAGTCGGTGCGACGCCCGAGCGGCACGTGAGCTCGATCGACGGGGTCGTGTCGATGAATCCGATCAGCGGCACCTTCCGCCACCTCAGCGGGCCGCCCTCCGACGACGAGCTCGCGGTGTTCCTCGATGACGTGAAAGAGCGCGAGGAGCTCGTCATGGTCGTCGACGAGGAACTGAAGATGATGAGCGCGGTCTGCCCTGACGGCGGGCGCATCCGAGGTCCGTTCCTGAAGCGGATGTCGCGGCTGACGCACACCGAGTACCTCCTCGAGGGGCGAAGCGACCTCGACCCGCGCGAGGTGCTGCGCCGCACGATGTTCGCCCCGACCGTGACGGGATCGCCGCTGGGCAACGCCTGCACGGTGATCGCACGCCACGAGGCGACGCCGCGGGGCTATTACGGGGGCGTCCTTGCCCGCTTCACGCCGACCGCGGCCGGGTACGACCTCGACGCGCCGATCCTGATCCGCACCGCGTACGTCGACGGCGCCGGCGGGGTGCGCGTGCCGGTCGGTGCGACGCTCGTGCGGCATTCCGATCCCGACGGCGAGGTCGCGGAGACGCACGCGAAGGCAGCGGGCGTGCTGACCGCGCTCGGCGCCGTCCCGCGCACCGGTGGGCCGATCGCGACGGTCGCAGCTGCCGAGGGCCGCGACGACGACCGCATCACCACCCTGCTCGCCGCTCGCAACGACCATCTCGCGCCGTTCTGGAGCACCCCGCAGGGCGCTCACCTCTCGCGCGGGGCCACTGCGCTCGTCATCGACGCCGGCGACGACTTCACGACGATGCTCGCGCACCAGTTGCGTCACCTCGGCGTCGCAGCGCGGGTCGTGCCGTGGAGCGAGGCCGTGCCCGAAGCATCCGACGATCTCGTGGTCTTCGGACCGGGGCCGGGCGACCCGCGCGACCCCGACGACGTGCGCATCGCTCGCGTGCGTGAACTCATGGCCGGGCGGCTCGCGAGCGGGGCGCCGCTGCTCGCGGTGTGCCTCAGTCATCAGGTGCTCGCCGACCTCGCCGGTCTGCCGATCGAGCCGCTGGCCGCACCGCATCAGGGACTGCAGCTCACGGTCGATCTGTTCGGCGAGCCGGCGGCGATCGGCTTCTACAACACCTTCACGGCGTCGGCGCCGAACCGCTCGATCACCCCGCGACTCGAGCTCGAAGTGGCATCGAATGCCGCGACGGGTGTGGTGCACGCGCTCCGCGGTCCCGGCGTGGCCTCGGTACAGGGGCATCTCGAATCGGTGCTCTCGCCCGACGGGCTCAGTGTGCTCGAGCGGCTCCTCGACGGGCTCCTCGACGGGCCGCTCGCTCCAGACCGGGCCGGGCTCATCGAGGCCGGAGGTGCAGCCTGACCATGGGGATGTCGGGGTCGACCAGACCGGTGACATCCTGAATCGAGCGTTGCAGCATCGCCCATGCCTTGGGCCGATGCGCGGCGTACCGCAGCAGCAGCTCGCGACTCTCGTCGGGGTCCAGTAACTCCGCACGGGCGGGCACACGCCGCCGCCAGCCGATGCTCACACCGCAGCGCGGTTCGGCCGAGAGATTCCGGTACCACTGCGCGCGGGTACCGAACCCGGAGGCCACCACGACACGGTCGGATGCCTCGCGGTCGACGGCCTCGATCACGGCGAACCGCGCCTCGCCACTCGTTCGGCCGCGATGCTCGAGCAGCAGAAGCCGGCCGCCGAAGATGAATCCGAACCCGGCCGTGAAGAGCGGGATCGGCAGGCGCACTGCCCACCGTGTCGTGAGGAACTTCGCACCGAAATCCACGTTGCTTCGCCTCTCATGAGATGACGAGAGCCTCTCCGGCCGGATGATCCCGCACTGCGGCCGGTTCCGCAAGGCGTTGCCACGCCGGGTCGGGCGCGCTTGACTTGCCGTGACCGACCTGAGGAGGCGGATCACCGTGGATACCACTATCGTCTGGATCATCATCGGCATCGTCGTCGTGATCGTGATCATCGTCATCATCGTCATGGCAACGAATCGGCGGCGCCGAGAGGCCCACGCCGAGGCCGGGCGCAGGAAGGCCGCGGATCTGAGGCAGGGAGCCGCCGAGACGGATGCCGCTGCGCGGCAGCATGACGCGGATGCGGCGAGCGCAGCCGCCGCAGCGAAGCAGGCCGACGCCGAGGCTGCGCAGGCCCGTCTCGAATCGCAACGGCGCTCCGACGAGAGCGCCGACCGGCAGTCGGCAGCCGCCGACCTTCATGCCGAAGCCGACGATCGACTCCGCAAGGCCGACACGCTCGATCCCGACGTCGAGGTCGCAACCGACGAGGCCGGCAGGGCCACCGAAGCGAACGGCGCCGGCGACGATGGTCGGCGCGGAGGGGCACACCTGACGTGACCGCGCGTCGGACCCAGGCGAGGTCAGCTGTCGCTGACCCGCCCGGCTTCGACGTGCCAGCGGCGGTCGAGCCGAACGTTCTCGAGCATCCGTCGGTCGTGCGTGACGAGCAGCAGGGTGCCCTCGTAGGATTCGAGCGCTTCTTCGAGCTGCTCGATCGCGACGAGGTCGAGGTGGTTGGTCGGCTCGTCGAGGACGAGCACGTTGACACCGCGGGCCTGCAGTAGCGCGAGCCCGGCACGGGTGCGCTCGCCCGGCGAGAGCGCGTCGACGGGTCGGCGCACGTGGTCGGCCTTCAACCCGAACTTCGCGAGCAGGGTACGCACCTCGCCGGCTGAGTACTCGGGCACGAGGGCCTCGAAGGCATCCGCGAGTGCGGCCTCTCCTGTGAGCTGGGTGCGGGCCTGATCGATCTCGCCGATGGCGACGGATGCTCCGAGGCTCGCGCTGCCGGTATCCGCAGCGCGCCGGCCGAGCAGAAGCCCGAGGAGCGTCGACTTGCCCGCCCCGTTCGGGCCGGTGATGCCGATGCGCTCCCCCGCATCGACCTGCAGCGAAACTGGGCCGAGCGTGAAGTCGCCCTGCGTGACGACGGCCTCGTTCAGCGTCGAGACGACCGAGCTCGATCGCGGCGCCTGGCCGATCGTGAACTCGAGCTGCCACTCTTTGCGCGGCTCCTCGACCTCGTCGAGGCGCGCGATGCGGCTCTCCATCTGGCGCACCTTCTGCGCCTGCTTCTCGCTCGACTCGGTCGCGGCCTTGCGCCGGATCTTGTCGTTGTCGGGCGACTTCTTCATGGCGTTCCGCACACCCTGGCTCGACCACTCCCGTTGGGTGCGTGCGCGAAAGACGAGATCGGCCTTCTTCGACGCGAACTCCTCGTAGTCGTCGCGCTGCTGTCGTCGCGCCGTCGCGCGTTCTTCGAGGTAGGAGTCGTAGCCGCCGCCGTAGATGCGGTTCGAGTGCTGGGCGAGGTCGAGCTCGAGCACGCGCGTGACCGAGCGGGCGAGGAACTCGCGGTCATGGCTGACGAGCACCACCCCGCCGCGAATGCCGCGCACGAACGCCTCGAGCCGGTCGAGGCCGTCGAGGTCGAGGTCGTTCGTGGGCTCATCGAGCAGCACGAGGTCGAAGCGGGAGCACAGCAGTGCTGCGAGACCGACGCGCGCGGCCTGCCCGCCCGACAGCGACGTCATCAGCGGGTCCGCTGAGAGTTGGGCGTCGGCTCCGTCGAGGGTCAACCCGAGCTCTGCGAGCACGGCGGGCAAGCGCTCATCGAGGTCGGCGGCGCCCGATGCGAGCCATCGCTCGAGGGCGACCGAGTACTCATCGGCAGGGTCGGGGGCGCCGGGCGCCGGGGCATCCGTCGAACCCAGCGCGGTCGCTGCGGTATCAAGGCGAGCGGATGCCTCGGCTGCGCCCGTGCGCCGTGCGACGTAGGCGGCGATGGTCTCGCCGGGAACGCGCTCGTGCTCTTGGGGCAGCCAGCCGACGAACGCGTCGGACGGCGAGAGGTGCACGGTTCCGGCTTGCGGCTCAAGTTCGCCTGCGAGGATGCGGAGCAGCGTCGACTTGCCCGCCCCATTCACCCCGACGATGCCGACGACATCGCCCGGAGCGACCGTCAAGTCGAGGTCTTCGAAGAGCGTTCGGTGGGCGTAGCCGCCGGCAAGGCCCTGAGCCACGAGTGTTGCAGTCACCGGTCAACTGTAGTCAGCCCGCGCTGCGAACTCACCGCGCGAGTCACCGCGATGCGCGCCACTCCTCGTCGAGGATCGCGTAGGTGCAGCCGTCGATCCAACCGAGCTCCGCATGCCACGAGTCCTGCACGCCGTGCTGCTCCCGCCGCATCCCGAGCTTCTCCATGATCTTCCACGAGGCGATGTTGTCGGCGAAGCAGCCCGCCGTCACCCGGCGCACGCCGAGCTCGCCGAACGCGAGGTCGAGCAGGGCCCGGGCGATCTCGGTGGCGTAGCCCTTTCCCGCATGCGCGGGATCGATCAGGTACCCGAGGCCCGCCTCGGCCCGGCGCCATGGCCCTTGGTCGACGTGCGACTGCCCCATGCCGTCGGTGATCCAGAGGGAACCGGTGCCGACGACTTGGCCGTCGATCAACGCCACGGCCGAGTGGTCGTTCGGGTCGTCGATGCCGCCGAGCCAGGTCGCACGGAACGCCTCGGGGTCGACCTCGGTTCGTATCAGCCACCGAGTGACCTCGGGGCGGTTGCGCCACACGAGAACCTGGTCGAGGTCGGCGCTCGTCGGAGGGCGGAGGATCAGTTGGCCCGCAGGGCGCGGCCACTGCACATCGGAGGTGGTCATGTCTCCTGCATAGCAGGCTCGAGGGCTACTTCAAGAGTCTGGACAGCACGCGGTCGGCAAGTGGCTTGCCGCCCGTCTGGCAGGTCGGGCAGTACTGGAACGTCGAGTCGGCGAAGATGACCTCGCGCACGGTGTCGCCGCACACCGGGCAGGCCTCGCCGGTGCGGCCGTGCACCTGCATGCGTGTGCGCTTGCCGTCTTTCAGCTCGTCTGGTCGTTTGCCGGATGCCCCCGCGACCGCCTCACCGAGCGTGGTGCGCATCGCGTCGTAGAGGCGCTCGACCTCGTCTGGGCTGAGCTTGGCGGCGAGCGCGTACGGGGACATGCGCGCGGTGTGCAGGATCTCGTCGGAGTAGGCGTTGCCGACTCCCGCGAACACCGACTGGTCGCGGAGAAGTCCTTTGATGCGGGTGCGTCGGTCGTGGAGGATCGCCGCGAAGTCGTCGAGGGAGAAGTCGGGTGCCGTCGGGTCGGGGCCGAGCCGCGCGATGCCGGGTACCTCGGCGGTGTCACGCACGACGTAGACGGCGAGCGACTTCTTCGTGCCGGCCTCGGTGAGGTCGAAGCCCGAGCCGTCGTCGAGCCGCACACGGAGCGCGATGGGCGACTTGCCGGGCTTGACGATCGTCTTCGGCACCTCGTCGTACCAGCGAAGCCAGCCGGCGCGCGCGAGATGGAACACCAGGTGCAGCCCGCCCGTGTCGAGGTCGAGGAACTTGCCGTGTCGATTCACCCGCTCGATACGTTCGCCACTGAGCGCCGACAGCGGCGGGTCGAAGGTCTTCAGCGCAGCGATGGCCGCCACCGAAGCCGACGAGACGGCTCGACCCACGGCGTGCTCGCGCAGGAATCCGGCGAGCGCTTCGACCTCTGGGAGCTCGGGCACACGACCATCCTGCACCCGGATGCCGACAACGGCACCCAGAAACCAACTCGACACCGGAGCTGTGACGCGCACAACGAGCGCGGCCGCAGCTATGGTCGACCCATGCGCACCGAAGAGAGCAACGGCACCAGGGTCCTGCACGTCCCTCATGAGGGGCCCGTCATCTCGACCCCCGACGATGCGGCCGATCTCGTGGGCGATGCCTGGGCGCACGCCGCCACGCTCGTCGCGGTGCCCGTCGAGCGCATCGATCCCGCGTTCTTCAAGCTCGGTTCGGGAATCGCGGGCGAGATCACACAGAAGTTCGTCAACTATCGACTCCGGCTCGCGATCATCGGTGACATCGCCGAGCATGTCGAGGCGAGCGACGCCCTGCGCGACTACGTCTGGGAGACGAACCGCGGCACGCAGGTCTGGTTTCTGCCCGACGGTGCTGCGCTCGACGAGAAACTCGGCCGACGCCACTGACCTCGTCACATCATTTCGAGCTGAAGTCGAGCATCGAGTCGGCGACCGCGATGACCGACCACGTGCCGCCCTCGGCATCGGTGAATTCGTAGGCCGGAACGACGAGCACGGCGCCGTCGGGTTGCCAGTGGCTCGCGAGACCGAGGCGCGCGCTGACGATCTCGACCTCGTTCACAGGCCAGGAGAGCGACGTGCCCTTCGTCCGGGTCACCGGCGGCTCGGTCGGAGGCAGCCACTCCTCTGCGACAGCCGGCTGCTCGCGCAGGGCGATCGGCAGGTTCGTCATCTGCGCACCGAACCGCGGGTCCGAGAGCCGCTCGAAAGCCAGCTGCTCGCTGACGATGGCGTAATCGCCCACCGTGACGAGGTCTGCGAGTGCACCGTTGACGGTGAGCACACCGCCCTCAGCCAGCTCGAGCGACCAGGCCTGGTCGAGGCGCTGCCCGTTGACGACGGGCCATGCTTGGGCGGTGCGCGTCACCGCCCCCTCCCAGGTCTCCGACGTGAACTCGAAGGTCTCAGGATCACGCCCCGCCGAAACGATGAACGAGCGGAGCGCATCGATCGCGGCCTCCTCGCTCGGAATCTCCCCCGCCGGTTCGCAGACGTCGTCGACGCACTGCCACGGATCGATGAGCGGGTTCCAGAACGAGAAGTTGAGCGCGCCGTCGAGCCCGACCGTGAGGGAGGGACCGGTGCCGTCCTGAGTCCCGACCGTCCAGCCGCCGTTCTGCAGCACGGCCGTTCCTTCGATGCCGAGTGCGAGCGCGAGCGCCGTGACGGTCTCGGGGCTCAACGAGCCCTGCGCGTCGAAGGCGTACGCGGGCGCAGTGCCCTCGCCGCCCGAGAGCCCAGAGGCACTGAAGCTATTACGCCCGAATCCGGAGGGGTACATCAGGTCGGTCGCCCCCGAACCCGCCATCTTCCGGCCATCGATGCCGATGGCCTCGGGCCCGGCGCCTTGCATCGCACCGTCCTGCACCGCCCCTTCCTGCATCGCATCGCCCTGCAACGAGATGGGCGGGGCGGCGGCCCCATCGGCGAGATTCGAAGCATCGCCGTTCGCCGCACCCAAGCCGTATCCGACGCTGCCGACGATTGCGATCGAGGCGGCAACGGCGGCGATCTGTAGCCACCGGGGGCGACGACGGGTACGCTCGACGGCCAGATCGGCCACCGCGGATGACCCATCCGTCGGCTCGGCCGTCGCACTCGCGACGACCTCGTCGGCGAAACCCGCTCGGGGTTCGACACCGGCAGCTGGGTCGGCCGCGCGCAGTCGCGAAATCGGGTCGAGCTCGTTGTCGTCGTTCATGTCGATCATCCTCCGTGCGTGCCGTTCACCTACGGATATGTGCGGCGCGACCCGAACCTTGCACGAGCCGTCAGAACGACATCCGTTCGCCCCATGCGTCCCGCAATCGTTTGCGGGCTCGGGAGAGCGCGGCATCCGCACCCGACCGGGAGATGCCGAGCACCTCGGCGAGCTCTGCTCCGTCGAGGCCCTCCCAGGCATGCAGGAGCAGAATCCGCCGGTCGCGCTCACCCACGCTGGCGAGCGCACCCCGGAGCTCGGCGTCGAACAGGGCACTCAACTCGGGGTCGTCGGCGACGCGCACCGCTCCCGACTCGGGCACCTCGTCGACCGGAAGGTCGATGCGCTTGCGGCGCTGGTTCGCGAGCGTGAAACCGGCCGTGCGGTAGAGCCACGGCAGCACGGCATCTCGGGGAACGTCATCGCGGCGACGCCAGGCGATCGCGAAGACGTCGGCGGCGAGATCTTCGGCATCCTGCCGCGGGCCCCGACGGGCGAAGTAGCGCACGAGCGCCGTCGAATGCTCGCGAACGGTCTCGGTGAACCATGCCGCGTCTGCGTTCATCGCGGGTGGTTCCGATCGCTCGGGCATCGCCACCCCCTCGGCCTCGTCGGCGCTTGCTGCGGTGCTGGCGATCCTCACGCCATGTCTATGTCGTGTCAGCCGCGAGTCTTGCACGGCCGCCGCGTATTCTCACGACGTCACGACGCCGACCGCAGCGGAAGGTGCTCACCGCCGGTCTGGCACGTCGGGCAGTACTGGGCCGTCGTGCTCGCGAAAGTGAAGTCGCGGATCGTGCCGCCGCACACCGGGCACGCCTCGCCCGCGCGTCCGTGCACCTGCATCGACGCGACCTTCGCCGCCTTCAGTTGATCGATCGGCACCCCGCGCTGCGCCGTGATCGCATTCCTGATGGTGCCGACGGTCGCCTCGAACAGGCGGTCGAGCTCGACGCCGGTCAGCGAGGCGGCGTGCACGACGGGCGAGATCTTCGCCGTGTGCAGGATTTCGTCGGAGTACGCGTTGCCGATGCCCGCGAGCGACTCCTGTTCCTGCAGCACTGCCTTCACCTGCTTGCGACGGCCGGCCACTGCCCGATCGAAGTCCACTCGCGAGAATCCGGCATCGGCCGGGTCGGGGCCGAGTTTCGCGATCGCCGGCACTTCGGCCGGGTCGTCGACGACCCAGCAGCCGAGCGACACCCAGCCACCGGCATCCGTGAACTCGACGATCGTGCCGTCATCGAAGATGAACACGACGAGGGCAGGCGGCGCCTCGGCGGCGGCATCGGATGCATCCGCCCCACTGCCTGCGTACCGCGCCCAGCCGTGCCGGCCGAGCGAGACGACCAGGTGCTGCGAGCCGCCGAGGGCGATGTCGAGGTGCTTGCCGTGACGTGAGACGCCCGCCACTCGCTCGGCGACGAGCGACGACGGCGGTCGAGCTCGTGTCTTCGTCGCGCGGAACTCGACGACGTCGACGCCGCTGATCTCATGGCCACTCAGTCGGGAGTCGAGATCTTCGACGAGTGCCTGTACCTCGGGTGACTCTGGCATGACGTCAGCCTCGCACAACCCCCCACCACTGGGTAGCGTTCTCGAGGGTCACGATCGACGCGACGAACCATCGATGAGGGAGGTGGTTTGCGGTGTCATGTGCAGAGAAGGTCGAGCGGATGTCGCGGCCCCCGCATGCGACATCCGCTCTCTTCCCTCAGGCCTCACACCTCAGGAGGTGCTGCCTGACCCTCGGTCCGCGTGACTGCTGCCCGGCCACCGGATCGGCGGTCGCGCTCGTCGTGGAGTTGCTCCGACGACGCTGCATCATGAAGACGAGACCGAGGATGATGACCGCCCCCGCGATCATCAGGATGTAGCCGACGAGATCGAGGTCGATCCAGTCGACGGTGATATTCAGCACGAAGGTGAGTACGGCGCCGATCGCGACGAGCAGAATGCCGAGTCTGATGCTCATGTCGTTGCCTACGGTCCTGCTGGATCGTCAGATCTACTTCGTGCCGTCCTTGAAGGCGTCCTTGACGTTCTCAGTCGCCTTCTTGGCGTCGGCCTTGACCTGGTCGGCCTTGCCCTCGGCCTCGAGCCGCTCGTTGTCGGTCATCTTGCCGATGCCCTCCTTTGCCTTGCCCGTCAGTCGTTCGGCAGTATTGCCGAGATCGTCCTTGGCGCTCATGGCGTCCTCCTCAGGAACAGGTGTCGCCGCACGCGTATCCTGCGCGTCGGTGTTTCCACGTTAGGCAGCCGTGCACGGGTCGACAACGGGTTGACAACGCGCCAGGCACCTCGTAGAGGCACACGTTCGCCACTTACGAGGTCACCAAGCTGACGCGCATCGGCCGCGGCATTCTCGGTCCACTACATCGCCACCGACGGCGCAGCCGGGCGGTTCACCGCCGCGCCCGACCACCTCGGCAACGTGTTCACGAAGCTCGGCCTCTCGTCGAGGTCGGCCGCGACCGCGTACGCCTCTGAGGACGGGCCGATCGCGATCAGCGTCGCCGAGGCCCGTCGCTACTTCGACGCTCTCGCCGTCCCCGCAGGTTGACAACGGGGACCCCGGTCCCAGGAGTGCCCGACCGTGTCGGTGACGTCGACCTGGTCGATCCAGTTCTCGTCGACGCGATACTATGCCGGGTCACCCCGATCCGAGCGGAGTTTGCTCCGCATCGGCGATGACTCGGTCGATCCATTCGAACCGCGAGAGTTCAGCGATCGCCGCTGCCTCGAACCACCCCACTTCCGAGAGCTCATCGGCCTCGAGCGAGTCGGGGGTGCCGACGATGCGGCAGCGGTACGCAGTGGCGACGTACGCGACGATGTCGCCGTTGTCGTAGGTGTTCACGAGTTCGGGGCCGCCGTAGGCACCCAGGATCGAGAGGATCTCGACCTCGGTGCCGAGTTCCTCACGTACCTCGCGAATCAGGGCATCCCGTGGCTCCTCGAGCGGCTCGACGGCACCGCCGACGAAGCCCCAACGGTCGCCATCGACGTGCTTGGCGAGGAGATACTCACCGCGTTCGTTCGTGACGACCGCGGTGACGCCGGGAAGCATCAAGAGTTGGGTGCCGATCCGGCGACGGATCTCGGTGACGTACTCGGAGGCGGGCATGCGTCGAGGCTAGGACATCCGAAGTGCCCTGCGATACGCACATCCGGGTAGGCCGTGGGATGTCAGTGGTTACTGAGACACTCTCACTATGGAGACGATCGAACTGCGACAGACCCGGCACCTCGCCGTCGGCGACACGCTCGTGAACGCCTCCGGCAGCACATACGAGGTCACCAAGCTCACGCGCATCGGCCGCGGCATCCGAGTTCAGTACCTCTCCACCGACGGCGCGGCCGGGCGCTTCACCGCAGCGCCGGAAGCCGTCAGCCGGGTGCTCACTGCCCGTACGGGCGCTTCGACCCCGCACGTCGCCTGACGTCTGCTCAGACGTGTGCTGTGGATGGCGAGCGACGCCCGGTTGTGTCGGATCGTCGGCCTGCGTCGGATCGTCGGCGACCGCCCATCTCGCCTGTCGCTCGCTGATCGACGCATCAGTCGAAGACCGGCGAGACGAACCGCCGCTCGTAGCGCCGGATGCACTTCGTCTCGACGGCGAACTGGATTGCCTCGACGCATTCCGGGTCGTCGGCGGCGGCCAGTCGGTATCGCTCGTAGTCGGCGAGCGAGGGGAAGGTGAACAGCGCGAATGCCTCATCACTGTCGCCCTCGCTCGGCAGGAAGTAACCGTGATGCACGCCGCCGAGCTTGTTGACCAGGCGGATCCAACGCTGGCCGTACTCACGGAATTCGGCGAGCTTGTCGGCGTCGATTTCGTATCGCAGGTGCACGGTGATCACGAGTTCGGCTCATTTCAGGTCGGGCGGGCTGTCGCGGCGCCCGTCATGGGAGGCCGCGCTCAGTTCAGATGGTCTCACGTGACGAACACCGACCCGCGTAACCTGAAGAATGGGCCGCGATTCGCGCGGACCGACGAAAGGCTCCCCGTGAACATCATCCTGCTTCGACGTTTCGTCGCAGTCGCCGAGGAGTTGCACTTCCCGCGTGCCGCAGACGCCCTCGACATCCCGCTCGCTTCGCTCTACTCGTCGATCGAGAAACTCGAAACCGAGGTCGGGCACCCGCTCTTCACCCGGCACGGCGAAACTCAGCTGACCAAGGTCGGAGTCCTCTTCCTCGACGAGGCCAGGGCGGAGCTCGCCACGGCCCCCGTTGCCGCCGAGGCACCCGTGGTGAAGGCCGGCGGCAAGGCGAAGGCCTCGAAGGGCAAGGGCCGTGCCCCCATCGTGAAGGGACAGCCGAAGCCGTACAAGAGACGTCAGGGGCGCTGACCCGAAAGGCCACCGGGGAACCGTAGCGTCGAATCCGGAACAGGCGGCACGGCGGTCAATGCCGTGCTCTGTCACGCGAACTTCAGGCGCAGCTCCTCGTGGATCCCGTCGAAGGTGTCCGGTGTCACCTTCCAGCGCGACAAGTCGGTGTCCTCAAGAATGATTTCGTACTCGCCCGCAGTTCGGTCGAACTGGACGAGGAGCTTCGAGAAGCGTGCGTATACCGGTGCGCTCTTCGACGGTCGACCGCTCGAACGCGCCCACGAGGCGGAGCGATGGCGCGTGACCCTTGCCGCCGAATCACCGCTGCAGCGGCATCCATTCGGCGATCACCGCGACGGCGCAGTCCATGCTGAACCGTACGACGGGCGGAGGTGCAAGTCGAGGAGCGAGGCAGCGCGGTGCGCGCGGCCTCGGGGATGCGGGACGTCCGGGGCGGCTGGGCTCACACGTAGATCGCGACGAGCTTGTCGAGGGATTCCTCGAGGCCCTTCTTCGAGAGCGCGAGCTGCTCGGGGTCGATGTAGCCGAGTTCGGTGACGGTGAGTCGAGTCGCGTCGTCGCCGATCGACTCGAACGTGATGACGTGCCGCACGTCGCGCGGGATGCCCGCGGCCCCGATGGTCGCGGGGTCGATCGTGGCGCCGTGCTCGTCGGCGATGTTGTGGATGAACTCGATGCGGTGCGGTGCGTCGACGAGCGTGTACGCCCAGGTGCTGTACAGCGCCGGGAATCCCCAGTCGGGGGCGCTCATGCACACGAGGGACGTGCCGCCGACGCGCACGTCGAGCTCGGCGACCGTGCAGGTGAAGCCGTTCGGGCCCCACCAGCGAAGCACGCGGTCGGGTTCGGTCCACGACTTCCAGGCCGCCTCGATGGGGGCGGGGATGTCGCGGCTCACGACGAGATCGTGCGTCTCGTGCTGGGTCGTGTCGTTCATCGTGGCTCCTCCGCTGCAGGCCGCCGCCGCGGCATCTGTTTCACTTCGATGATCGAAGCGTAGGTCACTACGATGATCAAAGTCAATGCCGTAGACTCGACGCATGAAGCGAGCTGAAGGGCGGTCGACCTGCCCCACCAACTTCACCGTGGAGACCTTCGGCGACAGCTGGTCGCTGCTGATCATGCGCGACCTGCTCACACTCGGCAAGCACACCTTCGGGGAGTTCCTTCGGTCCGAGGAGCGCATCGGTCCGAGCGTGCTCGCCGACCGCCTCGCCCGACTCGAGCGCAGCGGCATCATCGTGCGCACCCCGAGCGAGACGGATGCCCGCAAGGTCACCTACTCGGCGACGGAGCGCGGCATCGCGGCGATCCCACTCTTGTACGAGGCGGTGCGATGGGGCATGGGCGGCGTTCCCATCGAGGAGGACGATCCGTGGGAGGCGGTCATGGCGATGGACCGCCACGACGTGCTCGACGCGTGGCAGCAGGCCGTGCGCGAGGGTGGTTCGCTCCTCGGAGGCGCGGAGAGCGCTTTCGCGTGGCTGAGCGCCAGGGCACGCGCGGTCGTGTGACGGCGACGCATCGCGGCGGAGCGCCAGCGCGCGCGGTCGCGTGACGGCGACGGTGGAGGCTTCCGGGCGCACATAAGCGGCGAACCACGTGGAAATCGCGGCATTTGTCATCGGTTCTGTGGGCTAGATCCCATGAGAAGTGGCCAATTCCTACACCGGCCGGCCGCTGCGAGGTCCCCGCTCGAATTCTCGGACTCGACTCTCGAGCACCGTCGTCCCGAAAGTCGATCCGCTATTGACGATCTTATTTTGTATCATGGGCCCGATCACTCGTGTGACTGCTTCGACGGTTCAGGTGCTCGAAGTGCTTCTCAGCGAGGACGGACCGACCTGGGGGCTACGGATCGCCAAGAACACCGGCCGTACGCCCGCCAGCATCTACCCGATACTCAACCGCCTCGAGAGCGGTGGCTGGCTCAACGCAACATGGGAGTCCGATCCGGAACGACCTGGCCCACGCCGTCGCTTGTACCAACTCACGCCCCATGGCCGCATCGAGGCTAAGCGGGTGACATCGGAATTCCGGCGGCGCGAACGTCGCACCGCACCCATAGAGCCGAGGCTGGCATGAACGTATCCCGCGTCATCGTGACCGCGAGCAGCGCACTGATCGCCTCAGAGCACCGAGAGGTCTGGCGCGAAGCAATGCTCGCAGACCTCCGAGATTGCGACGAACTCGGGATCAAGCCCGGCCAAGTGGCCCTCGGTGCAGCACGCCTATCGGTCTCGACCCAAAACCTTCGCCAACTCATCCGTGCCGGCTCGCCGCCAGGAAAGGAACACCCAATGAATCTCACTCCGAGTGCGAGAACCTTTCTGCTGACCATCATTTCGACCGCATGGACAGTGGGAGCACTTGGCCTACTCAATATCGTGTTGACCCAGCTCTCGGTCAGCGGCAGCAATCTCGGCTTCCGCTTCCCCAACGGTGGCCCTGAATTGGACCTGATTCCCATCATGATCGGGATCGCCGCGGCGGCGATCGCCGCCGGAGTCGCGAGTCTCGCGCTCATCGTGCTCAGAGCACGACGGTCCGCGCCAGCCGCCTAATCAGCCGCTGAAGTCGACCTCCAGAGGTCTACAACGCTGCCCAATAGCCGGTCGTTATTCGGCGTTCCGCAGAGGAGTCAGAAACTCCCGCCCCCGCCGCCGATCCCTGTGCCGCGCCCAGCATCTGCCGCATATGCGCGGCCCATCGCTGCTGCATGCGACGCATCTCCGTGAGCCCCGGAGTGATGCTCGCTCAGTGAACGATTCCGGCGCTCGCGAACGACGAGGAGCGCCGTCGCGACGACTGCGAGTACGGCGGCTACGACCGCCGCAACAACTACCCACTCCATTGTGATCCTCCGCATCGGTTGGGCACACGCTACATCAGAGACCGCCGTGCCACCGAGATGGTGGGGAACAATACCAGTTCGCCGCTTCGGAGGTCAGAAACGGTCATTTCTGACCACGAGGCAGACAGGGCTCGCCAACTGGGGCCGATTGTGGCCGTTGAGGATCCCGATGAGCGATCGATGCCCGCGATGGTTTCGGGAGTTGGTCGGTGTGCCTCATAGTCGGTGTCAGCCGCCGGATCGAAGGGTCGACTCGTTCGCCGGTTGAGCGAGCTGCTCGAGCAGTTCGGCTGCTCGAGCAGCCCCGCCGAGCGACCGCAGTTGTGCGCCGACGCGGGCTGCGGCATCCCGGTATGACGGGTCTGTCGTCACTCTGTCGACTGCGGCTGCGACCTGAGCCGCGGTTGGCGAGCCGGTCTTGAGATTGACGGCTGCTCCGGTCCACGCGACGCGGGAGGCGATCTCTGGTTTGTCGAGATCCCCTCCAGCGATCACGAGGGGGATGTCGTGGGCGAGCATCGCGAGCGTCCCGCCCCATCCCCCGTTCGTCAGGGCGACATCCACTCGCGGAAGGAGCTCGGCGTAAGGCAGGAATCCTGCGACCCGCGTGTTGGACGGGACGGGGAAGGACAGCTCATCATCTCCGTCGACGCCCGTCGCCACCACCACGAGCAGGTCGTCGCGGTCGGCCAGGGCCTTCAGCGTGGGCACGATGAGGTCGGCGGGATCGATGTTCAGGGTCCCCTGCGTGACATGCACGACCCGTCGGCCTTCGAGTTCGCTCCACCACGCCGGCCGCGTATGCGACGCCTGCGGAGGCAACCGGAGCTCGCCGACGAAGTGCAGGTAGTCGGGCCGATCGGCGCGCTCAAAATCCAGCAGCGGGGATCCGCTCGCAACGATGAGCTGACGTGAGAAGGTGACCTCCTCCATGGTCATCCCTCTCGGCCGGAGGCCGATAGATTCCTCGGATCTCGCGATCGCCTTCACGAGCGATCGGGCTATGAGCGGCGCAGTCGCGCGGAGGGCGGCATCCCTCACCTTGGTGAACGGATTCGTACCGGGCCACAGACCCATCCCGGCGGGAGGGCCCTGCGTTCCGGAGAGATTCAGCGGGGTGATCGAGACCGTTGCCCAGGGGCCGCCGTTCTGCGCCGTGTACAGCGCCGCGCCGATCGAGACGTCGTCGCCAGCGATCGCATCCCACGGTTCCCGGACCCACTCCTCCCGCAAATCCTGCACCTGCCCGGCAGAGGTGTTGATGAAGACGTCTTCGACGTTGATGAGGAGCTGACTGAGCCCCTTCTTGCCCCTGAGCCGCGGGAACGTCGCGGTGAGGTCACTCTCATCGAAGTCGGGAGCGTGATGCCACGGGACGAGCCGCGAGCCCGTCGACTCGACGGCCGCGCGGAACGCCTCGCCCGAATAAACGCGCACGTCGTGTCCGCGAGCAACGAGCGCAGTCGCCAGGGCGCGAACGGGGTTGACGTGCCCCGTGAACGGCATCGCCGAGAGCAGGAAGCGAGCCATGCGACCCAGCATGCCGTGCGGAATAGGATCCCGCCACCGGGGGGCTTCACAAACCGCAAGCCCGCCGGCAATACGAACGGCGAAGCAACCAAGCTGGCGAATGCCCGAAAGCGGGCCCCCTTCGTGCATCGCCCGATTCCGGATCCGCCTACGCGACATCGGCTGCCGCGCCTGCATCGCAAATCAGCAGTGGCAATACGGGGCTGCGATATTCGCCCTCGTGTGGCGTGGCGGCGGTGTCAAGACCGAGCCGCCGCACGTCACCAATAGTGGGGCGGCTCGATGAGGTACGTGCGTCATGGTTGCGACACTGTGTGGCGCTATGTAGTATACGCGGCATGGTAGATAGCCCGACACAGCTCGGTCGGCTCGAGCAGGACCTCCGCAAGGGCGTCCTCGTGCTAGCCGTGCTCTCCCAGCTGCGAGCCCCGCAGTACGGCTACTCCCTGCGACAAGCACTCGCCCAGCGCGGGATGCCGATCGAGGAGGGAACGCTCTATCCGCTTCTGCGGCGGCTGGAGAGCCAGGGACTGCTCGCTTCGCAATGGCAGGCGGACGTCGGGCCCCCCCGCCGCTATTACGAGCTCAGCGTGCTCGGGACCGGCGTGTACCAAGATCTGACCTCCGCGTGGGGGTCGCTGGCGTCGGTGATGAACCGTCTCCTGACCGAGGAGGACTGAAGTGGATCCCAACGCCATCATCGACAGCTACGTGGCCGACGTCGTGCGTCACCTGCCGCGACGCCAGCGCGCCGACGTCGCCCTCGAACTCCGCTCACTGCTCGACGACGAACTCGGCGGCCGGGCAACGGATGCCGGCCGCCCCGCCGACTCCACGCTCGCCATGGAACTGCTCACAATGTTCGGCGCACCCCGGGATGTGGCCGATCGTTATCGACCCGCCGGCTTCACGATCATCCGCCCCTCCGACGCCCCGCGATTTACCTTAATCGCACTCGGCGGGGTCGCGCTGATCTGGGCGATCACTCTCCCGGCAACCATGTTGGGCGTCATCCCGGTCACCGGCTGGGACTACGGCGCAGACGCCTGGTGGGGTCGCCTCACCGTCTGGTGGCTCGGCCCGGGCATCGGCGCCCTCTGGTGGCCCGGCGTCGTGATCACCTTCACACTCATCGGGGCGCTGATCGTTCGCCGCCGCGAGTCCGCTGCCGAGGCCTGGGCCCCGGCGCCGCCCCGGACGATCGACCGCGACCTGGTTAGTCGCCCGGCCACGGTCGTTGGAATCGCGGCCGGGGTGATTTGTGCCACCCTCGTCATCGCCCTCCCCTGGCTTGCCTCCTGGGCGCCCGGGCTGCCAGAACCCGCCATCGAAGCCCTCGCACTCGACCCCGAGTTCCTGCAGTGGCGTGCGCCCTGGGTGCTTCTCTTGTGGGCGGCGGAGCTGGTCCTCTACGTGCTCGTGCTCATCGCAGGGCGTTGGACTGTGCCCACTCTGCGCGCCCGCAGCCTGCTGTCTCTGGCCGGGGCCAGCCTGCTGCTTTGGTGGTCGCTTGCGGGGCCGGTGTTCACTGCCCCAGTGACAGACAGCACAGCGAGGATCCTCTTGGGACTAATCGCCATATACCCAGCAATCGACGCGGTCATCGCCTTTCGACGCAGTAAGTCAACGTCCCGAAGAACACCCAGCCTGGCTTGACATCAAACGCTCTGGGCACACGAGGTCCCGCCGGAACTTTGCCGGCGGGACCTCGCCGTACATCAAGCGAGCCGTTTGGTCAGTTGCGCGCGTGGTTCAGGCGAGTCGTCCGGTGCAGCAGAACCGCGCGAAGAGAGCCAGACGCATGAGCGTGCCTCTCACGCCACCTTCCGCAGGGCTAGCCGTAAGCCGATCCTTCAACGGGACAACCGAACTTGGCTCGCACACGGGCTCTTGGCGCGACACGGTCCCCTTCGAGCGCCGCTCCATCCGCAAAGGGAGCTGACCGGGTCAGGTCAGCGCGAGCATACGTGGCGAAAGTCGGGTGACCCGGGCGGTGAGATCCGCGAAGACGGCCTCGAACGCCTCGTCCGTGGAGGCGGGAACGGGATCCGGAACCGACCAGTGCACCGCCCCGGCCAGGGAACTCCTCGTGCGCGATCGCAGACGGTGACCACGAAATCGGTGTCATGGACGAGCCCATCGACTTGCTGCGGAATTACCCCTACGAAGTCAAGGCCGTGGCGAGCGGCGGCCGCGACTGCGCAAGGGGCGACACGATCAGCGGGATGCGTGCCGGCACTGACCGCAGGAATCTCGCTGGCTCGTACTGCCGATCATCGGCCTCTCCCGCGCCCATCAGAGCACTCCGGTGATCGCTGCCGCAGTCGGCTCCTACATCGGCGCCGCCTACTGGTTCACCAGCTCCACCTCATTTGCCAATCCTGCCGTGACCATCGGCCGCGTCTTCACCGACACGTTCGCCGGCATCGCCCCTACCTCCGTCCTCCCCTTCCTCGCCGCCCAACTCATCGGCGGCGGCATCGGCATCCTCCTGGCCGTGCTGCTGTGGGTGAAGGTCTCGGTGGCGCCAGTCGCATTCATACTGGAACGCAGTCCGGTCCTCTCGCATCAGAAGGGGAGGAGAATGGTCGAATGCAGGTTCGCGCGCGTCCCGAGTTCGGAGAGTTCCTGCGCCAGCAGCGAGCCCTCAAACAGCCGCCGATACGCTCCGGGAACGCCAGGGCGTCTGCGCGGCGAGTTCCTGGATTGCGGCGTCAAGAGCTCGCGGAGGCGGCTGGAATTTCGGTTGAGTACTACACGCGCCTCGAGCAAGGCCGGGCGCCGCGGCCGTCCCGTGAAATTCTTACCGCTCTGCAAAAAGCCTTCGGACTGTCCATGGCAGAACGCGATCTGCTCTTCCGTCTCGCCGGCGAGCACCCACCGGAGCTCGACGCGCCATCCAGCGTCATCCGACCAGGGCTCGAGCTGCTTCTCCGCGGGCTCGACAAGGTGATGCCGGTGACCGTCCACGATGGTCGGCTCGACCTCCTGGCCGCCAATGAAGCAGCGATCGACCTTCTCGGGCCACTCCTTGAGACGGGCCCGTTCGGCCGTAACGTGGCCCACCTCGCGTTCACGTCGCTCCGGGTGAAGGCGATCGTCGGCGAGGAAGGCGCGGAGCAGCTGGCCCGCATCACAGCCTCGGAACTGCGGATGGCACTGAGTCGCTACCCGGAGGATGCCTATCTCCGCGCGATCTTTCGTGACCTCGCCGAGCGAAGCGCGCGGTTCCGCGAGTACTGGGACATCGGTGAGGTCGGCACCTGGCGATCCGCGATGAAGGAACTACACCATCCTGAGAGGGGCTGGCTACGGTTCGAAAGCGAGATGCTCCACGACCCCGAGAACGACCACTGGATCATGCTGTACACGCCTCGCGGCGACGCGTAACACGTCGCACCAGATCAGTGTCCAGACGTGGCCGAGAGGGTCGGATTGACCATCCGACCCACCGCGCGCAACAATGCCCGGAATTCTGCGCCATTGGGGCGAACGCCCAGACCCGCGTATAGGAAGGCGTTGGCGTACTCCGCCATCTTCACGATGTGGCCGCTCTCGACGTCGAAACGAGTCACGTAGGTGTTGCGGTACGGCTTCCGGTTTGATGTGAGGAGCATGTCGCCCCGCCCAAAGAAATACACCGCCCCGTCTTTCTGCGAGACGGTCCAGCTGTGGTCGCGCCAGATCAGCGGGGTGAATTTTCGAAACAGTGCCTCCGTGTAGGCCATGATCTCGTCTCGGCCGTCGACATCGGCCACACAGAAACCCTTGGCGCGGTCGGCGATGAGGTCGGCTGCACCGGCCTCTGTAGTGGTGCGGCCCGAGTGCATGAAGAGCTGACGAGCATCAGATGAAAGGGTCGCCTGGACTGCGTCGAAGTCCTTGGCCTCGACAGCCCTGATGAACTCCTGGGCCGTCTCCAGCACGGTGCGTACGGCAGGTGTGATGGTCATGTGTTCTCTCCAGAGTCCCGGGCGGCTGATCGAGAACCAAGTCTTGCTTCAACCAAGACGTCCCGGAAGACCCCGTCGAGACTGGTAACGCCAGGGACAGGCAGTCCAGGGCGGTCCCAGCCGTGTATGACCGAGCGCCCACGCTCGAGCTTCGACACCGTGCCGGGCGCACCCGCCATTGAACGATCACAGATCGCCGCCAAAGAACGGCAAGGTCCACAGCTCCCCTGAGCAGGCTTGAGTAGGTGCCCGATAGACGGTCCCCCAGCGGTGCTCGCGCTCGAGCGGAGCAGCTCGAGGGCAAGAACCGGCCGCGATTCCCGTATGCCCCGCCCGCGTCACTTTCGCGTTGACGGGGCGCTAAACGCTTCAGGTGCGAGCTTTGTGGAAAAACGGTTGAGGGACTTCACCATCACAGCGGGGCTGCTCGCCCGGCACGAAGTAGCGCAGCGGGGACATGCTTGTGCGCACGACTGCGTCGCCCGCCGCATCGACGCAACACTGATCGAACCGGACGGATCGGCGATCATCACATTATCGACCACCGGCAGCAGCGTCGCAGTGCCCTTCGGCCATGCCGCGAACGTTACCGTTGCGCCGCAGTCGAGCACCGGATTTTGGGGTCGGCGAGGTGAATATCGGGACGCTGCAGCGCTACGGTCTGAGCCTCGTACGCACGCACGCCGAACAATCGAAGCATCCGCTGGATGCGCAGCTCAAGCGCCGGGAACCGCTCAAGCCATGGGAAGCGAGCCCACACGCCGTCAGCAAGAACGACCGGGTGGGCGCTCACGAGCGGGCCGCCCGCGTCATGCAATTCCTCGCCCAGATCCAAGACGCACGATGCCGACTTCATCATCCGCTCCGACGACCACAAGCCGATCGCGAGACAGTGCGAACACGACGGGAACACCTACGTGCCGCGTCCCTGCGACGACCCGCGCAGGATCGAGTAGGACAGCGGAGGCCGCCACCTCATCGTCGACGATGATCGTGCCTTCGACGGGCTCAGGCAGCGGCCCTGGCGGTACGATCGCCGCGGTCACCACCTCACCGAAAGGACGAGCCCATCCCTTGGACTGTCCCTGCGTGACCGGCACGCCGGCCTCGTCGAGCGCCTTCAGCCTGACATCGACGCGGAATCCGCGTCATCGGCGTCTCCGCCATCAGCAACGACCAGGGGCCACGCCCACGCCGCATCGGCAGCCTTCAGCTCGCGCATGAGCCGTCGATGGCGCGACAGCTCTCGCTTGTGGGGAGTGCCAAAGGAGACGTACCACACCCAGTCCTTCGGGATCACGTGGAGGGACAAGCTCGTGAACGCCCGGCTCTGATCAACCGCGTGAACGAGCACGACGGCGAAGTGCTCGACCGACCACCAGCGCGGCAGCCTTTCGAGTGCTCCAGCCTCAGCGAGTGTACGACCGTACGTTTCGTCCATCTCGACGCTCGACAGCCGGTCGTAGTTGCCTCCGTGCGCGCGTCCCCATTGGCTCTCCAGAGCGTTCGCCACCTTCTTCAGGAGCTGTTCGTCGTCGGAATCTCCGCCTTCTGTGACGGCCGCGGCCGAGAGCGGGAAGATCGCATATCCACCCCGGTCGACCACGGGCAGGCCAAGTTCTGGCCACCGCGGGGTCCTGCCGATCTGGCTGCGGATCGCGCCATCGATCACGTTCGCCGTCGACACGGCACTCCCGTATTCCTTCAGAAATTGCTCGTACTCGGTCACGGATTTTCCGCCTCTACCACTGACGGCTGGCCCGCGAGTTCTCTTCTTGCCTGAGAGGCGAGCAGCAACATCAGGAGCGCCCACACTGACGCCAGAACCGCACCAATGACGGGGATCAAATACAGCCAGAAGTGCGGAGAAAGCTGCTCCTCGTTGATCCGCCACACCATTCCGACAATGGTTGCGAGTCCGAAACCAGGGGTCCATAGCGCACTCCGGGTCATCGCCGCTGCGTGCGGGACGTTCGGCGCGTCCCGGCGCACAACCAGTATCAGACACACGATGCCGACAAGAGCGAGTGTGAAGAACACTGCGGATGCCGGGTACACCACATCTGCCGTCCACACTGGAGTACCCCACGAGAGCTGACCGAGATTCGACCACCGCAGTACATCGCGCACTGTGTAGATGGCCCATATGCCGATCGCACCCGCCGCAGACAACAGCGCGGAGTACCCGGCGACGACGACGAGGAGCCCCGCCTCTCTTTGGGTACGCAGGCTGGCCCAGGTGTCTCGCTTCCACCGTTTCCAACCGCCGTAGCGCCGAACACCAACGAACGCGCCAATGATGATTGCGGCAGAGACCAACAAAATCGTTATCATGTCACGTTCCTGTGAGGAGTAGCGCCTTGGGGCAGACCGGTACCTCCACGATAGAGCGGGGGCGCGATCCGCGTGCGTACGCGCACCACCGGTTTCGTCATCGCGCTGTTTGCGATGTGGTGGCTGCGGCGTCGTAGCGGCGGGCGCGCGGCCCCGTCGTCAGCCGCGATGTCGTCCGGATGCCGGCATCCGTCCGGCGCCGTCCTGAAGCGTGCCGTCGGCCAGCACGAGCACGACGTCGGAGCGCTCGCGGATGCGCAGGTCGTGGGTCGCCACGATCGCGGTCATGCCCTGGTCGCGTACGAGACCCTCGAGCAGCACCATGATCGATTCGCCGGTCTCGGCGTCGAGCTGGCCCGTCGGCTCGTCTGCAATGAGCACGCGGGGCGAATTCGCGAGTGCCCGCGCGATGGCCACCCGCTGTTGCTGCCCGCCCGAGAGCTCCGCCGGGCGCTGCCGGGCGTGATCTGCCAGCCCCACGAGGTCGAGCAGCTCGGCCACCCGCTGCTCGCGATGCCGTGAATCCACGCCGCGCATGCGCAGGGGCAGGCCAACGTTCTCGGCGGCCGAGAGCATGGGCACCAGCCCGAAGGTCTGGAACACGTAGGCCAACCGGTCCCGCCGCAGCGCGGTGCGGCCACGGTCATCCAGCGCCCCAACCTCTGTCCCGTCGACGATGACCGAGCCCGAGGTCGGGGTGTCCAGCCCGCCGAGGCAGTTCAGCAGTGTGGTCTTGCCAGATCCCGACCGGCCGACCAGGGCGATCAGGGCGCCGACGGGCAGGCTGAAGGTGACGCCGGCCAGTGCGTGCACGTCGCCGCCGCCCGAGGAGTATGTGCGGGTCAGGCCCGTAACGACCACGATCGGCGCGGGCTCCGGTTCCCGCTCCACGACGACAGACGGATCCGGTGTCGCGCTCATGCCTCGTCCTCATTCCCGGGCTCGCGGTTCCCTCGCTTGCCATTCCCTGGCTCGTGTTGCTCCGCCCAGACCCCGACATGGTCGGTCTCGAGTTCCAGTCGCACCCGCCGCTCGAGTCCAAGCGCCTGCCGATAGCCGGCAGGCAGTTGCAGCCGACCGGCACGGTCGAGCACCGCGAACTCGCGCGCGATCACGTGCGAATCGCCGAATTCATCGACGCGCGTGCTGCGCTGCACCTCCGATGACGTGCGGCCGTCGCGGATGGCGAAGGTGAGCTGCACCTGGTCTGAGACCGCCGAGTCGTGTGTGACGATCACCACGGTCGTACCGCGCTCGGCATTGACACGGCGGAAGGCCGCGAACACCTCCTCGCCGGTGTCTGAATCGAGCTCGCCGGTCGGCTCGTCGGCGAAGACCAGCTGCGGCTCATTTGCCAGCGCCACGGCGATGGCGACCCGCTGCTGCTCCCCTCCTGAGAGCTCACCAGGACGCCGCCCGGCCTTGTCCACCATGCCGAGGGATGCCAGCAGCTCGCGGGCGCGCTCCCTTCTGGCGGAGGCGCGGGTGCCGCGCAGACCCATCGGCAGCTCGACGTTCTCCAGCGCGCTCAGGTAGGGCATGAGATTGCGGCCGGTCTGCTGCCAGACGAAGCCGACGGTCGAGCGTCGGTAGGCGAGTCGATCCGCAGCCGACATGGTCATCAGGTCCCAGCCCGCGACCCTCGCCGCGCCGGCAGTGGCCGCGTCGAGTCCAGACAGGATGCCGAGCAGGGTCGACTTGCCCGATCCGGATGCGCCGACGATGGCGACCATCGCACCCTCCTCCACGTGCAGGTCGAGGCCCTGCAGCGCCTGCACCTCGACCTCCTCCGTCTGGTAGATGCGCACGAGGTTCTCGCACACGATCAGCGGATCCTTCGCCGGCGTCGTCGTCACACTCATATCGTCTCCCCTGCTCTCAGCACATCCCGCGAACGCCGCTGCCGTGAGGCCAGAGCGTCGATTCCCAACCCGACCACGAGGGCTGCGACCAGTCCGCCTACGAGCACCGCAGCCGTCCCGGCCGGCACGACCGGATGCGGTGCACCGATCCCGCCGGTGAGGGTCGCGAGGCCGAGACCGGAACTCGTCATCCACACGATGGCCACGCCCGTCGCAGCACCGCCGAGCAGGGCGGCGAGCACGAGCGGCAGCTCATCCGCAAGCCCCAGCCAAGCCCGCACAGAAGCCGGCATGCCGACGGTGCGCAGCAGTGCGGCCGATCGAGCCCGCTCCCG
This sequence comes from Agromyces sp. Y182, assembly GCF_059445385.1. NCBI lineage: Bacteria > Bacillati > Actinomycetota > Actinomycetes > Micrococcales > Microbacteriaceae > Agromyces > Agromyces sp. Y182. Next base: position 1,117,797 of record NZ_JCAIUF010000002.1, read on the forward strand.
GCTGCCTCCGGCGATCCAGCCGGCGAAGCCGATCAGCGCGAGAACCGCCAGCACTGCGATGCCCCAGGTGAGGCCGGCCTGCACACCGGCGACGTCGGCCTGGTCTCGCCACCGCGCCAGCCAGCTCGCTCGGGTCGTCACCTGTCCGACATGCGCGTCCCGCGCGGCCTGCGCCGCACCGGGCCCGACCACCAGGAGCGTGTCGGGGTGCCCCGCATCCGAACCGGCATCGGCGAGCGCATCGGCGAGCCCCGCGAGGTCGACATAGAGAAATGGACCGGCCCCCGAGCCGGTCGGGCCGGCATCGATCGTGGCCACGACGTGCACAGGTACTTTCGCTTCGCCGATCTTGAGCGTGATGTCGTCGTTGATGAGCCGATCGGCGAGCGCACGGTCGACGATGGCTGGCAACACCGCCCCGGCGGATGGATGGAGCGAGTCGAAGATGGCGGCATCCGTCGAGGCATCCGCACCGACCGACCCCACGACCCCGGGAAGTGCAGGCAACGCGGCCACCAGCTCGGCGTGGTGGCTGTCGACCGCGAGCACTGTCGCAAGCGACGATGCCGTGCCGAGGTCGATCGACGTCTCGGGGGAGGTGAACTGGGCGGATGCCGCCTCCACGCCGGGCGAGCTCCTCGCCTGGTCGGCGATCTCGGTCGTCACCGGGCCGTCGACGCGCGCATCGGCACCGACCCTGGCCCAGGCGGCATCCTCCTGCCCTGACCTCACCGTCGTCGCCAGCGTCGCGTCGGCCGCGAGGAGTGCCACGGCCAAAGTCAGGGCCAGCAGTGGCAGCACAGCCAGTGAACCCTCCGCGCGCACGGATGCGAGCAGCCCCCATGGACCACGAGCACGACGAGTCACGGCCGCGACGCCGCGTACCGGCCAGCGGTACACGCGCAGTACGAGCACCGTCACCGCGGCCGCGGCCAGCACGGGAGCGCCGGCTGCGATCAGGTCGATGCCGCCGCCACTGATCGTCAGACCGCGCGACTGCAACGAGGCCATCGCGAGAACGGCGAGCACGACCACCGCGATGTCGACGACCGCCCGGCCGGTCGTCCTCCGCCGCTGCAGTGCGTCGCGATCACGCCGATTGGCCGGCGAACGCCGACCGCCGGCCTGGAGGCGCGCCACCGCGATGGTCTGCATGGGCAGGGCCAGCACCGCCAGAGCGAGCACCGCGATCGGCCAGGCGGGCTCGACGATCGGACCGGACTGGATGACCGCGGCCACCCCGACTCCGATCACGAGGGCCACGGCGCCGAGCAGCAGCGCCTCCCATCCTGCGCGCAGCGCCACGGCGGCAAGCGATGACCCCCTCGCCCGTTCGAGGGCGACATCCGCAGCCCTCCGGCGCACCAGGATGCCGCCGACGATCAGCTGCACGAGCACCGCGACAGCGAGGATCCCGACGATGAGCACGGTGAAGTGGGCACGCACCGTGCGCTCCATTGCGGCGAAGGCGTTCTGCACGTCATCGAAGTCGCTGCGCACCTGGATGGTGTATGCCGAGTTCTGCAGCAGCAGCGAGGGGTCGAGCTCGAGCTGCCGCGACTCGAGGGCGACCTCCTCGAGCAGCGCACCGGTGAAGGCGTCGGCGTCCGCACGCATCCGCAACGTCGCGGTTGCGGGCTCGCCGCCTGCTCGAACGGATGCCGCCAGCCCGGCCGGCGTCACCAGCACGGTCACTCCCACCGAGGTGTCGCCGCTGCCCGGCGCCCGGGCGACGTAGGACGCCGGGATCTGGCGGGCGCCGGCATCCGCGTCCGCGTCCGCACCGGCAGCCGCATCCGGCCGCGGCGCAACCGTGATGCCGACGATCACCACGTGCGCTGAGACCTCGCCGGCGAAGAGGATCCCCAGGCGCGATCCGACCACGAGGCCGGCCGCGCGCGCTGACGGCTCCGAGACGACGGCCTCGATGTCGTCGGGCGATGCGTCGGCCGGCAGCCGACCGTCACTGATCGTGAGCGTGCCCGATGCGGCATCGGTCAACAGGCCGGTACTCAGCAGCACGCGGCGCGATGGCGATGGCGATGGCGATGGCGCCATCGAACCGTCGATGGGCGCGGCCGCGATGGCCGGTGTCATCACCGAGAAGGTCGTGTCTTGATGGACGGTGGCGAGCGCGATCGGCAGGGTGCCGGCCAGGGAATCGGCGACCTCGGAGATCTGATCGGGCGGAATCACTGGAACCTGGATCGACATGCTCGGCTCTGCCACGCGCGCCTGCACCACGAGATCGGCGGATGCGCCTGCCGTCGCCACGGACTCACGTGCCGCGGCGTCGATCACGACAGCGGCCAGTCGTGGGCCGCCGATCGCGACCAGGAGGGTCAGGGCGAGCAGCGCCGTCCAGCTGACCAGCACGCCGAAGTCGCGGCCGGCACGGCGACGCGGCAGCGTGAATCCGAACGCGGTCAGTGCCCGCCAGCGCACTCCGATTCCCGGTCGCATCCGCAGCTCGTTCATTCGGCGGCCCCCCGCAGCGCGCGCGACGGCTCTTCGGACCGCTGCCGGAGGCCGACGGCGCTCACCACGACCGCGATCACCGCCACGAGACCCAGTGCGAGCGCAACGACCTGCAGCCACGGGATCGAGACCACGACCGATGGCACGGCGGGAACACCGCTCGGCGACACGGCCACGACCGGTGCCGTCATCATCGACAGGAGCAGTCCGATGGCAACTCCGAAGACGATGCCGAGTGCGCCGACCACGAGTGCCTCCGCGGCGATCACTCCCGTCAGGGCGGCGCGGGTGAGGCCGATGGCGCGCAACTGCGCGAACTCCAGCCGGCGCGCTCGCACGGTCGCGGCCGTGTGCGCCGCGAATCCGATCGCGGCCAGTACGGCCGATCCGCCGATCACCAGGAACAGGGCAGCCTGAGCAGCGATGCGCAGCGGTCCGCTCTGCAACGCGCGGGCGACGCCGTCGACGCTGAGGGTGGGCTGGTGGCCGGCGGGCGACGGATGCCCGGCCGCATAGGCCTCGCCCGTGCCATCCGGCACGTCGACCCACCACTCGTCGACCGATGCACCATGCTGGCCTGCCTGAACGAGCGCCCGGGAGAGGGCCTGCTGGTGCACCACGACGACAGCGCCGTCCGGCTCGTCGGTCCCGGTGCGCAGGCTGCTGCCGGATGCACCGGGTACGAGGGCAGCCGAACCGCTCAGCACGATCGGCACCCGCGCCCCCGCGATGCCGAGCGACAGCGGCAGAGCGTCGCTGAGGCCGAGCTGCTCCACGAGTTCCGACGACACCACGGCCGCCATGCCCGTGGTCGGGAGCCAGCCCAGCAGCACATAGCTCGCCGGATTCACGGCGAGGTCGCCGGGCAGCTGCACGTTCAGTCGCAGTTGTGAGCCGGCCGGGGCATCGCCGGTGATGGGTGCAGAGCCGTACGCCACATTCGTGGACGCTTTCCAGGCCGTCGCGGGCGCCATCTCGAGAGGACTCGCGGTGAGCTCGGCCGGCTCGGCCGCCGGTGCTCCGGTCAGCGCTGCGACGTCGCCGAGCAAGACGTCGACGGATCCTCCCGGCTGGCCGGCGTACCCCTCGGGATCGCTCACGAAGACATCGACCTGCAGGCCGACCAGCCGCATCGGCTCATGGGATGCGGGTGCGGGTGCGGATGCGGTCGCGGGTTCCTTCGCGGATACCGCGGGCAGCGCAGCCCTCAGTTCGACCGGCCGACCGTCGAGGGCTGCTGACCCGAGGTCGAGGGTGTCGAGCAGGCCGGCGGCATCCTCGAGCACGGCGTAGATGCGCGCCGTCGCGCCCAGCAGGGGCGCATCCGCATCGCCGACGCTCACCGTCGCGGCCACGCCGCGGGCATCGACGCCGAGATCGACCCCCTCTGCAGTATCGATCGATTGCTCGGCGGCCAGCCCCTTCGCCACGTCGTCGCCGCCCTCCGCGCCGAGCCGACCGCGCTCGATCAGCGGCATGGCGGTGACCGGCAATCCGAGCACCGTCGCGGATGCCACTCCGCTCGAGTCGTCCACGGTGAGGTCGGCGGCGGCCCTCGCCAGCCTGGCCGATCGCCGGATGACCGGCTGCGGTTCGCCGATGGCGCCGCCCGCGAGCTCGGACCGCTGCGAAGCGGCGTCGACACTGTCGGCTGAGACCACAACGGGCGCGCCGAGGGCGAGCGCGGCCTGGTCCACCTGCGCCTGCCGCCAGGTGGAGAGGAAGACCACGCCGAAGCTGCTGACACCGAGGGCGAGGGTCAGCAGCAGCACGGCCGCCGTGGCACTGCGAGTGCGCCTGGCGACCTCCCACGTCGCCAGTGGAAACACCACCCGGCGCGAACTGGACGCGATCCGATCGAGCGGCCTGGCCGCGAGAGGAATGAGGTGGGCCGCCACGAGCGCACCGGCCACGAGCACGAGCGCCGGCGCTGCCACGAGAACCGGATCGATGGCGAATGCCGCCTGCGCATCGACCGGGCTGCGGTAGGCCAGCAGGCGCGCGAAGGCGACCCCGGCGACTACGACGACGGCCAGGTCGATGCCGGCGCGCAGCAGGCCTCCGGCACGGCCCCGACTGGAGCGGTCATCCTCGCGGTCGGCGCGCAGCACGGGCGCGGCGAGCACCACCACGAAGGCCGCGGCGACGAGCGCCGAGACCGCCCACACGGATGCCGGAACCAGGACTGCGCGTGGCATCCCCGCTGCCGTCATCGCCGGCAGGGTCGCGATGGCGGCATAGACGAGCCCCGCAAGCACCGGCGCCAGCGCGAAAGTCGCGACGGCCAGAACCACGCCCTCGAACACCGACATCGTCAGCAGCTGCCCGGTCGATCCGCCACGGGCACGGAAGAGCCCGCGCTGCACGGTTCGACTGTCGGAGAGCAGGGCGGCGGTCTGCGCGAGGGCGACGAGAGCGACCACGAGCAGCAGCAGCGCGACCACGGCGACGGTGGATCGTGTGACGACGAGGTTCGCCGATGCCCGCGACACCGTCTCGGCGAGGTCGCTCGATGACGAGACGCTGTCGGCGATGTTCCCGACACCAACGGTGATCGCCTGCGACAGCTCACCCAACTGCTCGTTGAGAACGGGCAGCTGCTCGACGGTCAGGGTGCTGAAGTCGGGATGGAAGTCGATGTCGATGCGCTGGACCGGCACCTCCGCGGCATCCAGTGCACCCGCAGCGGCCACGAGCGGCCCGAAGCCGTGCATGGGAACGTAGACGCTGACTCGCGGCTTCGGGAACCCGGGCACATCGCCCTGCCCGGCAAACGGGTCACTCGCCCAGAACGCACTCGTGGGGTCGTCCGCCCGGTACACCCCCACGACGCGCACCGATACCGGCGCGCCTCCCGCGCCGGCCTCGACGCTCAGTCGATCGCCGACAGCGAGCCCGAGTGCCTGGGCCGCCGCGTCGGGTATGGCGACGGCCACTTCCGACGTCGACACTGCTCCGGATGCCGCATCCGGTGCTGCATCCGGGAAGGAGCCGCTCACGAGATCCGCGTGGTCGGCGAAGTTGTCGTACTGCGCCAAGTAGGTCAGCGCCGGGGTATCCGCATCACGATCGGGCACACGCGCGAAGTCGGTGAGCGCAGCGGCCTCCGTCGTCACGTCGAGCCCGCCGAGAACGTCGTCCTGCACGGCGCGCGTCGCGGCGTCGGTCACGACCTCGACAGCCACCGCGGGACGAGAGATGTGCACCGAGATGTCCACGCTGGCATCCGATGCCCCCGCGAACGTGGCGCGCAGGCCGGCGGGCTCGCTCACCACGACCAGGAGCACCAACGCAGCGATCGCGGTGGTCGCCGCGACGGCGAGTGCGAACGCCACCAGCAGCAGGCGAGCATCCGCCCGCATTCGTCGCAGCGCCGTGCGCAGCATCCAGACTGCGCTCACCGGGCGCTCACCGGTGCGTTGCCCGCGGCGCTCACCACGCGGTTCCGCGCCGGTCTCGGCAGTCCACGCATCCCCCGTCTCCCCCGGCGAACGTCAACGGGCGCCCGGCAATACTAGTAGGCCCGGTCGCCGATCATGTCGAGCCCCTTCCCCTGTACCCAGCCGCAACGCGATGTCGGCAGTTAGGTCCAACAATCCACCGGGGTAGCATCTTGGCCAATCCCCGCACGAGAATCGGGTTAATTCACTCGCCACCTCCGCGGTTTCACGAACGCTCCTCAGCTGTCGAACTTCGGGCGCAACTCCTCGACAAGCTCCGTGTAGTTCCGTAGGGTCACCTTCCAGCGCGTCACGTCAGCCTCTTCGAAGGTCACGTTGTATCGCCCCGACGTACGGTCGAACTGAACGAGGAGCTTCACCGGCAGTTTCTCATCCTGCTGGTAGTAGCCGTCCGTATACGCCTTCACCGCAGGCGCGACGGCCCACGGGTCTGAAACCACAGCCGAGATGACGTTTCCGGGAGAGTACGCGTATCCATGCGCCTCGTTGAACTCTGATTCGGGGAACTCGAGGATCATCGCGAACGAGTCCCAGCCGCTGTCGCCCTTCATGTTCTCGACCAGCGCTCGAATGAGTTCGACTGTGACGTCGCTTGGCATAGGACTCCTTGTTGTCGGATCGAAGAGCGTTCCTGTATTCGCGGGCTCGCGCTCGGCCGTCTGGCCGGACACATGATCACTCATCGGCCAATCAGCGTGCATGATCTCCCCACCCGTCAGGGTCGTGATCGCTTACGAGACTCGACAATACTGCGCCCGACGTACAGGTATCACTGAGAGGACGGGACGTGCTGATCGGGGTCGTCGCGTCGCCGACGCGCCGCCTCGAGCTCAGTATGGTCAGACATCCAGGGCGCAAACCCATCCAGGGCGTCGAATCCGCCAGTGGCGCGGGATCGCGCGCTCGAGCGTCTCGAGGTCGGCGAGGATCAGCTCGGTGTTGAAGGACGCCCGAGACCCCGTTCCTGTGCCGTCAATGTCAACGGGCGATACCACTCTCCCGATGGGGTACGAGCCCTGATGAGTGAACTGACCGGGCGCGAGGTCCCCGAGCCCTTCCAGCTCTTCCCGCCATTCAGCGCTGACTTCGGCAAGAACATCCGCTTCGGTGAGGATGTGTTTGTCAACAGCGGTTGCCGGTTCCAGGACCAGGGCGGAATCGATATCGGCGATGGCGCCCTCATCGGCCACAACGCCGTCATTACGACGTTGAACCACGACATGTCGCCCAGTCGACGTGCTGACATGCACCAGTTGCCTGCAAGAGGAAAGGCTTAGGGCCCGTCAGCGGTTGTTCTGGCGTGTTGCTGCGGCTTCAAGTGCCGGTGCCAGCGGCATCAGTGCGGCACGCATCTGATCCGGCAGCGATCCGGACGGCACCACGAAACCGCTACTCGATGGCGACGCGGCAGCCGACTTCAGCCAGCCCTGTAGGGCAATTTTGGCGGCAGCACCCACACTGGCGGCAAATACCTGCGCGGTCAGGGGGTCCATGCCACCCGTGCGCTCGATGAGCGCTTCGGCCAGAGCGCCCTCATCCATCGCCACGGCGTCGACATAAGCAGCTTGGAGCGTAGGGCTGGTGGTGATCATCAGCAACGCATCCCGCGCGTGATCGCCCCGGTCAGCATACTGATCGATGATGGCCTCGATGATCGCATCGGAGAGGCCGATCGCGGCTGGACGAGCGACGAGGGCCGCCGCGATACGCAACTCACGCTCCGCGGTGACGGCAGAGACGATCGCCTGCTCGCGACTTGAGAAGTAGTTGTTATAGGTCCTAGGCGACACACCGACCGCGTCCGCGATGTCGTCGACGCGGACATTCTCCGGGCCTCGCTCCAAGGCAAGGCGCAGAGCAGCGGCCTGCAACGCTGCTCTTGTGGCCCGCTTCTTCTGCTCGCGCAGACTCGTGTGTGGAGTTGTCACGCTCTGAGCATGGCAGCATTCGTGCGTGCACGCAAAATTGCGTGCACGCATTTTTCTCAGTAATCTCGCCGCTACCCCACTCGGCAAGAAAGGATCAATACACGATGCGAGGCAAAGGCATGACCTACGACACCGGCTTCGTCCGCAACGGCAGCAACTCTCTGGAGCACTTCGACCCATCGCGGGTCAAAGGGGAACTCGCCATCATTCGGAACGATCTGCACTGCAATGCCGTCCACATCGTTGGCAGCGATCCGGAGCGCTTGGAGATCGCGGCACGCTACGCTGCCGAACTCGGACTTGAAGTCTGGTTCTCCCCATACCCGCTGGAACAGACGACCGACGAAATCCTCACCCTGTTCGCAGACTGCGCAGCACGGGCAGAACGACTTCGTGCGGAGGGCAGCGAGATCGTGTTCGTCGCTGGAGCCGAGATGAGCATCATGAACCGAGGATTTATTGACGGTAATGACGTCAACGAACGGCTTGCTTGGCTGCTCGCAAACCCAGAAGGCCGAGGCGAACGACTTGCCGAAGTGAGCAAGCGTCTCAATGCCTTCCTCAGTGAGGCCGTTGCGGATATCCGCAAGCGATTCCATGGAAAAATCACCTACGCAGCCATCCAGTTTGAAGCCGTCGACTGGGACCTGTTCGACTTTGTGACAGTCGAACTCATTCGATCCGCGGCGGTGGCCGACATCTTCCGGTCTGGGGTGCGCACGCTCGTTGCGCAGCCGAAACCCGTTGCCGTCACCGGCTTCGGCACGGCAACATGGCGCGGTGCCGGCGACATGGCACCCCGCAGTATGGAGATCCTCGAAAACGACAAGGAGACTGGCGCGCCGCTCCGACTCAATGGGGAGTACGAGCGCGACGAGACCGGACAGGCGGCTTATCTGAGTGAACTGCTGGAGATATTTGTTAGCGAAGGCGTCGACAGCGCCTTCGTATTCCTCTTCGCGCTCGACAACATGCCTCACCGGCCAGACGGCGATCCCCGCTATGACCTGGATCTCGCCAGCCTCAGCATCGTCAAAGTCCTCGAAGGCGGAGGCGGCAGCACCTACCCCGACATGCCATGGGAGCCGAAAGAAGCATTCGCCGCGGTTGCCGAGTTCTACTCCAGCTGACCTGAGTCACAGCCGGTATCGCGGCCGCCCGACAGAACGGGACCGGTTCGTCCGGCCTCTCTCGGGCCCGGCGGTGATCGCCGACAAGCTCCAGCTGGCTACAGAGGCGCGCGCGAAGGGCCGCACCGAAGAGGACGCGGCCCGCCCCGAGAACAACCGATGCCGTGACCGGCCGGCTCTACCAGTCCGAGCGGCAGATTCTTGTGATTCGATCCCGCCCCGTGTGTCCTGCTCCGGGCGGGTCGTGTTCGTGGCGTGCTGGTGCGCACGCGCGATCGTGGCATCCACCGACCGTCCAGTCGATCCTGCCAGCCGCGTCAGCCTCGGCGAGCACCAGCGCAAGCACCCGGTCCCAGGTTCCACGCGGTGACCCAGCCAGAACCTACCGAGACATCCGTCTCTGACGAGGACCACAAGCAGGAGGCCGCTTCCACGTCGCACAATGGAAGCACGCGCTCAGCGCAGGCCAGCGCCCAACGTGCGGCGGCCCGTCGGTCTGACCGATGAGAGTCTGAATCGATGACACGAACAGATCGTGTCAAACCAGAGCGGATGTGAGCTCCGTACTTTCACGACGTTGAACCGGAACGCGACTACACGTTGAAGCGAAACTCCACCACGTTCCGCTACGGAGCAACCTCTCCAGGTCGGATTCTGTCGGGTAGTTGACATGCAAGCGGGCACTTGCATAAAGTGACGATGTGGATCACACCCCAGAGCTCTACCGGGCGCTCGCCGATACGACGCGTCGCCTGATCCTGGATGAGCTCGTCGAACGCGACGGGCAGACGCTCTTCGAGATCTGCGGACGGCTCACGATGAAGCACGGTTTGACATCGTCTCGCCAGGCCGTTTCCCAGCACCTCGATGTCCTCGAATCCGCGGGCCTCATCCATACCCGCCGCGAGGGCCGATACAAGTTCCACGATCTCCACACCGAACCGCTCGCGGCGATCGCTGAGCGGTGGCAGCGAAAGGCATCCGCATCATGATCAGCATCAAGATCACCAGTATCTACGTCGATGACCAGGGGAAGGCGCTCGATTTCTACACCGAGAAGCTCGGTTTCATCAAGCAGCTTGACGTGCCGACCGGCGAGTACCGCTGGCTCACGGTGAGCAGCCCCGCCGATCCCGACGGGGTGCAGGTGCTGCTCGAACCCGATCAGCACCCCGCCGCAAAGGTGTACAAGGCCGCCCTGGTCGAGGACGGCATCCCGTTCACGCAGCTGGCCGTCGACGACATCGACAGGGAAGTCGCGCGCATGAAGGACCTCGGCGTCACATTCACGCAAGACGTGACGGACTACGGAAACGTGGCCGTCGCTGTCTTCGACGACACGTGCGGCAACCTCATCCAGCTCGCGATGATGAAGGATCCCAACGCCTGATCGTCACACGTTGAAGCGAAACTCCACCACGTCGCCATCGTGCATGACGTAGTCCTTGCCCTCCATGCGGGCTTTGCCTTTCGCACGGGCCTCGGCGACCGACCCGGTCTCGACGAGGTCATCGAACGAGATCACCTCGGCCTTGATGAAGCCGCGCTCGAAGTCGGTGTGGATGACGCCGGCTGCCTGCGGCGCCTTCGCGCCTTTCGGGATCGTCCAGGCGCGCGATTCCTTCGGGCCGGCCGTGAGGTAGGTCTGCAGCCCGAGGGTGTCGAAGCCGATGCGGGCGAGCTGGTCGAGGCCCGACTCCTCCTGCCCGGTCGAGGCCAGCAGCTCTGCGGCGTCGGCGGGGTCGAGATCGATGAGCTCCGACTCGATCTTCGCGTCGAGGAAGACCGCCTCGGCGGGAGCAACGAGCGCTGCGAGTTCGGCCTTCTTCGAGGCATCCGTCAGTACCGCCTCGTCGACGTTGAAGACGTAGATGAAGGGCTTCGCGGTGAGCAGGCCGAGTTCCCTGATGGGCGCCAGGTCGACGGATGCCGCGGAGAGCGGCGTGCCCTTCTGCAGCACCTCCTGCGCTTCCTTCGCCGCCTCGAGCACCGACGGGTCGATCTTCTTGCCCTTGAGCTCCTTCTCGTAACGCGGGATGGCGCGTTCGAGCGTCTCGAGGTCGGCGAGGATCAGCTCGGTGTTGATCGTCTCCAGGTCTGACTTGGGGTCGACGGCCCCCTCGACGTGCACGACGTCGTCGTCGGTGAAGCCGCGCACGACCTGCGCGATCGCGTCGGCCTCGCGGATGTTGGCGAGGAACTTGTTGCCGAGGCCCTCACCCTCCGAAGCGCCGCGCACGATGCCGGCGATGTCGACGAACGACACGGCGGCGGGCAGGATGCGCTCCGAGTTGAATATTCCGGCGAGCGTCTCGAGCCGCGGGTCGGGCAGGTTCACCACGCCGATGTTCGGTTCGATCGTCGCGAAGGGGTAGTTCGCCGCGAGCACCTGGTTCTTGGTGAGCGCGTTGAACAGGGTGGACTTGCCGACGTTGGGCAGGCCGACGATGCCGAGAGTGAGAGCCACGGGGGTCTATCGTACCGGCAGGCTGCCCGAGGCATCCGCTCGGCTGCGTCGGCCGACTCTGAGCGTCAGGTATACGCCGAGGATCACGAGTGCTCCGCCCACCATCGTGATGGGCTCGAGCGACTGGCCGAGCAGCACCGCGATGAGCACCGTGAAGACCGGCAGCAGGTTCAGGAAGATGCCGGCGCGGGCCGGGCCGACCGCACCGGCGCCGAGGTTCCAGAACGCATACCCGAGCATCGAGGGGAAGATCACGATGTACGCGAGCCCCAGGGCGCCGCCCGTCGAGGCGGGGAGCGTGACACCGACGACGGCGATGAGCGGCAGCATCGTCACGACGGCCATCACTGCCTGCACGGCGGTCGCCGTGATCGGCGGCGTCGTGAGCCGCCGGGAGAGGATCGAGTACGCGCACCACGAGATGACCGCCGCCACGATGAGGAGGTCGCCGAGCTGGAAGCCCTGCCGCACGACGGCGATCACGTCGCCGCCGGTGAGCACGAGCAAGACGCCCGCGAACGCGACGACGAGACCCGCGATCTGTGGGCCGCGCAGTCGCTCGTGCAGGAAGATCGCCGCGGCGAGCGCGATCGTCGCGGGGTTGATCGCCGAGATGACCGAGGCGTTCACCGCCCCGGTGAGTCCGAGCCCGCTGTAGAGGAAGAGGGTGTACCCCGTGAGGCCGAGCACCGAGAGCAGCAGATGCCACGGCCACTCGCGGGCGGCACCACGCCAGTCGGGGCGCTCGATCGCCCACGCGAGCACGAGCAGCGGGATCGCGGCGAACGCCCAGCGCCAGAAGGTGAGCGAGATCGGGGAGATCTCGGCGGTGACCATCTCTGCAGAGATGTAGTTGCCTGCCCAGAAGAGATTGGCGAGCGCGAGTGCCAGGTACGCCCGTCTGCGATTCATCCCCTCAGGATATGGGCGCGATCCGGCTCACTTCGCGAGCACGGTGCGGAAGCACCGGGTCACGTACGGCACCACGAGCTCCTCGGCGCCCGCGATGTCGGGATGCGTCGTGAGCAGCGTCTCGAGAGCGCTGATGGTCGCCTGCTGCTCGACGGATGACGCGGTGATGAAGTAGCTGCGCGAACGAACGAGGTCGAGGAACCCCTCACGCGACATCCGTGCGCCCCATTCGACGGTGTGTTCGGCGATCTCGCCGAACGGTGGCCCGACCTTCACGTAGCTCTCGAACGTCGCGCTCGCATCGTGCCGCTCGTGCATGATCTCACCCGCCTCGCGCAGCCAGTCGACGCTCGTGTCGCGGCTGTTCCAGACGAGGCCGAGCACGCCGCCCGGCTTCAGCACTCGGGCTATCTCGGGGATCGCGCGATCGGGCTGGAACCAGTGCCAGGCCTGGCCTGCGACGACCGCGTCGACGGCGTCGTCTTCGATCGGGATGTCTTCGGCCGTACCGAGGATGCGCGGAACCCCCGGCACCGCGACCTCGAGTTCCTCGAGCATCTCCTCGACGGGGTCGACGGCGATCACCTCGCGGTCGAGCGCGACGAGCGCTTCGGTGAGCTTGCCGGTGCCTGCGCCGAGGTCGAGCACTCGCGTCGCGTCGCCGATGAGCCAGGCGACGGCTTCCACCGGGTAGCCGGGACGGGCCTGATGATAGACGGATGCCGCTGAGCCGAACGAGCGCGCACTCGCGAGCGTCTCGGGGTCGGCCGGGTCGGCCACGAGACCGTACTCGCGCGTCGCGTCGGCGTCTTCGTGCATTCTCATGCTCCGCTCCCTCAGCCTGTCGAAGGGAGCATCCTGCTCCACCACGGCCATTCCACGCCCTGCCCGGGGCATCCGTCAACCTCGGCGTTCGCGGCGGGGGCGTCGGGCGGTGTCGGCCTGACGTGCGACGATGCATGTGTGCCAGTGGACTTCACCGCGATCGACTTCGAAACCGCCAACTCCTCTGGCGCATCCGCCTGTTCAGTGGGGCTCGTGAAGGTGCGGGCCGGCGTCGTCGTCGATCGCGAGCACTGGTACATCCGGCCGCCGTTCCCGCACAACGAGTTCTCGGAGTGGAACATCCGCATCCACGGCATCACGCCTGAGATGGTGGCGGGCGCGCCCGACTGGTCGGTGCACCTGCCCGCGCTGCGCCAGTTCGCGGGCGACGACATGCTCGTCGCGCACAACGCGGGCTTCGACATGGGCGTCATCGCCAAGACCTCGACCGCGCTCGGCCTCGACGTACCCGACTTCCGCTACCTCTGCAGCCTGCAGGTCGCCCGGCGCACATACCACCTCGACTCGTATCGCCTGCCCGTCGCCGCGATGGCCGCCGGCTTCGAGGGCTTCTCGCACCACGATGCCCTCGCCGACGCCGAGGCGTGCGCGGCGATCATCGTGCACGCGGCGGCGCGCCATGAGGTCGACGACCTCGACCGGCTCGCGCACATCACCCGCGTGAAGGTCGGCGCCATCGGGCCGGTCGCCACGCGCGACGACCGTGCCGCGCACGGTCCCATGGCCCTGCAGTAGGCCGGCCCGCCGATCGAGGAGCGGGCGCCGGCGAGCGTATCGAGACCCACCCGTCGGTCGAGGAGCGACCGACGAAGGAGACCGCGTATCGAGACCCTCCGTCCGCGTCGCCCGCCGTTGTCGGTTGCCCCTGCGACACTGTCGACATGGACATCCTCGCGCTCGTCATCGGCCTCCTCGTCGGCGGCGCCATCGGCGCGCTCGTGGTCGCGCTGCTCCTGCAGCGGCGCACCACCGCCTCCCCCACCGAAGACCCCGCGCTGATCGAGGCGCGCCACCAGGCGCAACTCGCCGAGGTCCGTGCTGCCGAGGCTGCGGCCCTCGCCGAGCTGCGAGCCCACGAGCAAGAGGTGCGCGCGAGCCTGCAGGCCGAGCTTGCCTCGACGCTCTCCACTGTCGATGCCCTCGAAAAGCAGATCGACGAACACCGCGCCCGATACCGCGACCTCGTCGAACAGCAGCGCACCGACCAGACCGAGCGAACAGAGCGGGAGAAGCGCGAGAGCGCAGTGCTCCAGGCGCTCAGCCCCGTTCGCGAGACACTGCAGACGATGCAGACCAAGGTCACCGAGCTCGAGCGCCAGCGCAGTGAGCAGTACGGCTCGCTCGCCGAGCAGCTCAAGCAGGCCCAGGTCTCCGGCGCCGAACTGCGTGCCACGACCGAGTCGCTCGCGTCTGCACTGCGCTCGAACAGCACGCGCGGCGTGTGGGGTGAGACCCAGCTGCGACGCGTCGTCGAGGCTGCAGGCCTCACGCAGTACGTCGACTTCTACACCCAGCAGAGCATCGTGACCGATGCCGGCTCCGGCCGGCCTGACATGGTGGTGCGTCTGCCCGGCGGCAAGTCCATCCCGCTCGATGCCAAGGTGCCGCTCGAGCACTACCTCGAAGCGAGCCAGATTCCCGTCACCGCCACCGGAGACGAAGGCGCCCGTCGCAAAGAACTCGTGAACCGCCATGTGAAAGCCGTGCGCGGTCACATCGACGCGCTCGCGAAGAAGACGTACTGGGAGGGGCTCGACGCCAGCCCCGAGTTCGTCATCGCGTTCATCCCGAGCGAGTCGCTGCTGTCGTCGGCACTCGAGGCCGATCCGGCGCTGCTCGACTATGCGTTCGGCAAGCGCGTCGCGCTCGCGTCGCCTGTGAACCTCTGGGCCGTGCTGAAGACGGTGGCGTTCACGTGGCAGCAGCAAGCCGTCTCCAACGAGGCGAAGAAGCTCTTCGACCTGGGCAACACCCTCTACCAGCGCATCGGCACCCTCGCAGGGCACGCCGACGGGCTGCGCAAGGCCATCGAACGCACGGTCGACAGCTACAACAAGTTCGCGAACTCGCTCGAGACTCGCGTGCTGGTCACCGCCCGGCAGTTCCCGGGCATCGACGAGACGAAGATCGAGCTGCTCACGACCCCTGCCGCGGTGCACGAGCAGCCGCGGCGGCTGACCGCGCCCGAGGTCACGGGCGGCGACACCGCCGATGTCTTCGACGAACGCGACGCCGAGGGCGAGCCGCTCCTCGAACTCGACCCCGACATCCGTTCGATCTGACGGCCTGGCCGGGTGCCGGCCGTCGGGTGAGCGCGCTCACTCGTCGTGCAGCGCTCACTCAGCGTCGAGATCTCGGTCCGAGTGCAGAGCTCAGTCGTAGTACAGGTCGAGACTCTCGCTCAGCCGATCCCGTTCCCGCAGGCGCCGACCCGCGCCTTTCGCGCTAGCAGTCGTCAGGGTGACGAGCAAGTGGATGACGAGCGCAACCGTCGTCGGCGAGTTCGCGAACGACGCGCTCTCGGTGTTGACGATCAGCTGCTCCTTCGCCACGGACACCAGCGGCGCGTCCGGTGAATCGGTGATGACGATGACCGTGCCGCCCGCCTCGGCGAAGCGACGCGCGATGTCGACGGTGTACCTGCGGTACCGCGCGAGCGAGATCGCCACGAGCACGTCGGTCGGGCGCACGTCGCTCAGCACGTCCAGCGGCCGCACGATGGTGCCGTCGATGAGCGTGACGTTCGCGAGGCCGGCGCTCAAGTCGATCGCGAGCAGGGAAGCGTACGTGAACGACTTGGCCGCGCCGAGGATGAACCGTCGACGGGATGCGACGATCAACGCCGCGACGCGCTCGAAAGAACCGTCGTCGCGCGCCCATTCCAGCGCGGCGAGGTAGTGCTCGCGTTCCTGGTCGACGATGCGGCGCTTGAGGAGGATCGCGGAGCGGCGCTGCAGGCGCGCGTCGAACCGCTCATGAGGACTTCCGAGACTTTCTGGCGACATGTCACCCCTTCCGATGCCATCGTGCCCGGTCGGCGGGGCGCCGACAACCGCGACACCCCGAGAGACGCCCCGGATTGGGGGCTGTGCGCCGAATCACCCGATCGCGAGGTGCGGTGAGGCGCCCGCATGAAGCGTGCCACGCACCCCGAGCGGGATGCTCGATGCGTGCGGCCCGTGGCCGAAGCCGAGTTTCCCAGACCAGTGGGATGCCGAGCGGAACGAGCAACTCCTCGACGAGGGCGCGCACCTCGGCGAGCTCGCCGCACGTCAGCCAACTCCCCAGGGCGATGCCGGTCAGCCCATCGAACCACCCCGCCCGCAGCAACGAGCAGAACAGCCCGTCGAGACGATAGACGTCCTCGCCGACGTCTTCGAGCAACGCGATGCACCCGCCGTTGTCGGGCGCCGGGCGCCCTCGTGCCCCGAGCGTCATGGCGAGCAGACTGAGGTTGCCGCCGACCAGTCGGCCGCTCGCCTCGCCCGAGACGAGCGTCTCGGTGGCGGGCCCGCTGAAACGCCGCCCTTCGGCCGGCTCGAAGACCGCACGTCTGAGACTCGAGACGGCCTCGAGGTCGTCGAGCAGGGCGTCGGTCGCCGGCATCGGGGTGAACCACGTGGCGAGTCCCAGCCGCTCGCACCAGTACTCGTGGATGCCGGTGATGTCGGAGCTGCCGTAGAGCGGCTTCGGCCTCGCGGTCGCAAGTGCCTCGGGGTCGAGGAGATCGAGTATTCGGACCGAACCGTACCCGCCCCGCGCACAGAACACGGCGTCGATCGTCGCGTCGCACCAGGCCTCCTGCAGGTCGGCGGCGCGCTCGTGGTCGGTGCCGGCGAGATAGCCCGCCCTCGGGTGCGCCGCCGTCGTGCTCGGATACACGACCGGATCGAGGCCCCACGTCGTGAGCAGCTCGATCGAGCGCACGAGCAGCTCCGCCGGCGGCGGTCCGCTCGGTGCGACGAGGGCGACGCGGGCTCCGGGAGCAAGCGGTCCGAGTTCAGGGGCGGTCATCGCGGGCATCTCGTCCTTCGGTTGGGTGACAAGCATACGTTCCGCATTCTTCAGCAACGGCGGCCGGATGGCCTGATCGAATCGCGCAATCGATGAGCACTGGTACGGAATCGAGCCGACTGACTGCCCGAGTGCTGCTCGATGATACGGTGCGTAACAGGCGCATTCACGACCTCCCCACTCTCCGGCGCCACCGACCCGAAGGAGCCGGCATGGCCGATCACTGGACGCTGCAGGGCCTCGATGACATCGTCTCAGCCGACCCCGAGAGCGTCGGTACTGTCGAATGGTCCGCCGCCGTCGCAGATGCTCGCACTGGTGTCGTGCTCTGGTCCCACGACGCTGAGCGGGTGCTGAAGACCGCGAGTGTGGGCAAGGTGTTCCTCCTCATCGAAGCGGCACGACAAGCGGAGGCCGGCGAGCTCGATCTCGACGAGCTTGTGCAGCGCACACCGGAAGACCTGGTCGCCGACTCCGGCCTCTGGCACATCCTCGACGCCAGTGAACTGAGCATCCGCGATGCCTGCGCCCTGATCGGGGCGGTCAGCGACAATCTCGCCACGAACGTCCTCGTGCGCCGGCTCGGCATCGACCGCATCGGGCAGACCGGTCAGGCGCTCGGGTTCACCGACTCGGCGCTGCTCGACCGAGTACGTGAAAACCGCGGCCCGGAGCATCCGCCCACTCTGTCGCGCGGCAACGCGGTCGAACTCGTCCGGCTGATGGCCGACCTCTCGCGCGGCCGGATCATCTCACCGGCGGTCTCGGCCCGCGTGCTCGACTGGCTCGCGCTCAACACCGACCAGTCGATGGTCGCCGCGCCGTTCGGTGTCGATCCGCTCGCGCACGCCGAACCCGACAACGACTTCGTGCTGCGCAACAAGACCGGCACGATCAGCACCGCTCGCATCGACATCGGCGTCTGCGACATCGACGGCGGCGGCGGGCTTGCATGGGCCGTGCTCGCGAACTGGGATGGCACGGTCGACCGACGGGATGCCGTGCTCTCTCGCATGAACGCGATCGGCACCGTGCTGCGTGCCGCGCTGCAAGAATCGGCCGCGATCACCGCGAACGCCGGGTGATGCGCGTCAGCCGACGAGCACGCTGAGCACGTTGCCGGCCGGGTCCGTGAACCAGGCGATGTCGGGCCCCTGCCCCGACTCCGATCCGCGCGCGATTCCGCGTTCGTCGGTGCCGAAGTCGTCGGGAGCGGTGTAGATCTTCGTCACGACACCCGCGGCATTGAGCTCAGCGACGGCCCCGTCGATGTCGTCGACGACGAGGTTCAGGATCGTGAAACTCGCAGGCGTGTGGTTCGGCTTCGGATAGACGAACACGCCTTGACCCGACGGCAGGGTGACGCGCAGCGCGCCGGCCCCAGGCTCGTCATCGATGGGAAGCCCCAACTTCGTGCCGTAGAAGTCGCGTGCCGCCTCGATGTCATCGACGCTGAACCCCGGGAATGCATCTCGAATCGTGACCATCGTGGTCCCCTCTCGCAACCGTGTGCGCCCAGACTCGCACGATGCCATGTCGGCGTCGACCCCCTGCTGCGGTCCGCTAACGAAGCTCGGGGTCGGCCGGAGGCTCGAAGCCCGCAACGGCTTCCGCCCCAGGCACGCTCTCGACCTCGACCTCGACATCGCCCTCGTCCTCGGCCTCGGGCTCGGCGTCCAGCATCGCGTCGAGCGGATGCGCGAGCTCGTCTTTGCCGAGGCGGGCGAACGCGAGCGTCGCGAGCGCAAGCAGCGGCGAGACGAGCCCGGCGATGAGGAACGCCGGTGCGAGGCCGATCAGCTCGCCGACCGGGCCGGCGACGGCCATCGAGATCGGCATGAGCGCCAGCGACACGAAGAAGTCGAGACTCGACACCCGACCGAGCATCGAGGGCGGCACCCGCCGCTGCAGCAGGGTGCCCCACACCACGCTCGCCGAAGAGAACAACAGTCCGCAGATGAAGAGCGCCGCGACCATCACCCAGAGCAGCGAGGTGAAACCGATGATCGCGAGCGGGAGACATCCGAAACCCCACGCCAGGATCATCAGGGTGAGGTAGCGGCGTGGCAGCCGCATCGAGGCGACGGCGAGCGAGCCGATGGCGCCGCCGACGCCGAACGCGGCGAGCGCGAGCGCGAAGGCCCCTGCGCCGCCGCCGGTCTGGTCTTTCACCGCGAACGGCAGGAGCACCTCGATCGGCCCCATGATGAGGAAGACGAGCACGATGGAGAACAGCAACGTCGCGAAGAGCCAGCGCGTGCGCAACAGGTAGGCGAAGCCGTCGCGCAGGTCGATGAGCGTCTGGCGCACCGGATGCACCGGCGGCCCGTCGAGCTCGCGGCGCACGGGTGTCGTGTGCATTATGGCGAGCACGGCCGCTGCGACGACCTGCAGACCGGCGACGACCGCGAATGCGAGCCACGGCCCCTGCATCGCGATGAGCGCGCTCGCGACCGCCGGCCCGGCGGCGTTCATCACCGACGGACGCAGCACTCCCTCGATGCCGTTGGCGGCGAGCAGCTGCGACTCGGGAATGATCGCCGGAAGCCACGCCGAGTAGGCGGGGTAGAAGAAGCCGTCGGCCACACCGAGCGCGAACGAGATGACCGCGATGTGCCACACCTCGATTTGCCCGCTGATCGCGAGGAACGCGGCGACCGAGAACCCGACGCCTCGCACGATCTCGACGGTCAACAGGATGCGTCGCTGGGGTATTCGGTCGGCCGCGACGCCGCCGAAGAGCACCGCGAGCACGAGCCCGAGGCTCGAGCCGACCGCGACGAACGAGAGGTCGATCGGCGTGCCGCCGAGGTCGATCACCTGCCACACTGCGGAGACGATCCAGGCACCGGCGCTCAGCAGCGACGCGGCGAGCGCCGCGGTCAGCAGGCGGTACTGGCTCGACCCGAACGGGCGGAGCGCCCGAGGCAGTCGTTCGACAGTGGTCACCGATCCATCATGTTCGGCGGCACCGACATCCGCACTCTGCCGAAAGCGAACGACGGGTCGGCAAACGCGGCTGAGCCTCAGAGCACGTCGTCGACGAGCCACTTCGCAGCGAGGTGATCGGCCCGCACGCGCCGAATCGTGCCCGACTTGCCGCGCAGCACGATCGACTCGGTGCGGATGATCGGCCCTTTTCGCGAGACGCCGTCGAGGAGCTCGCCGTCGGTGACCCCCGTCGCGACGAAGAAGGTGTTGTCGCCCTTGACGAGGTCGTCGAGCTCGTAGACCTGGTCGCAATCGAGGCCGGCCGCCTCGCCGCGCGCTCGCTCGGCATCGTCGCCCGGCGCGAGCCGGCCCTGCATGAATCCGCCGAGCGCCTTGATCGCGCAGGCCGTGGTGATGCCCTCGGGGCTGCCGCCGATGCCGACGCACATGTCGATGCGCGACTCGTAGCGCGCGGCGTTGATGCCGCCCGCGACGTCGCCGTCGCTGATGAGGCGGGTGCCGGCTCCCGCCGCACGGATGTCGGCGATGAGCTGCTCGTGACGCGGACGGTTCAGCACCGTCACCCGCAGCTCACTGACCTCCTTGCCCTTGGCCGCGGCGAGCGCCCGCAAGTTCTCGCCGATCGGTTTGCGGATGTCGACGACGCCGATGCCCGCGGCATCCGTCACGATCTTGTCCATATAGAAGACGGATGACGCGTCGAGCATCGAACCCCGGTCGGAGACCGCGATCACCGAGAGCGCGTTCTGGCGCCCGGCGGCGGTCAGCGAGGTGCCGTCGATGGGGTCGACGGCGATGTCGCAAGCGGGGCCGCGGCCGTTGCCGACCCGTTCGCCGTTGAAGAGCATCGGCGCTTCGTCCTTCTCGCCCTCGCCGATCACGACGACGCCGTCGAAGTCGACCGTTCCGAGGAATGCGCGCATCGCGTCGACTGCCGCACCGTCGGCGCCGAGCTTGTCGCCCCGGCCGATCCACGGGTACGAACGGATCGCCGCCGCCTCGGTGGCGCGCACGAGTTCGAGGGCGATGTTGCGGTCGGGGTGCAAGAACAGGCTTGCCGTATCGGTGCTCACCATCGAGGGTCCTCCCGGACGCTAGTGCGATCGGCCGTCGAGGCCGGCATGGATGGACGATCGTCCGTCTTCAGCCTAGGCAGCCACGGCGGGGAAGACCGCTCGGATCACGCCGAAGGCGATGAAAGAATGTGCATTCTTAACACGTCGTTCAGGGAAGCCGCGACTCGACGAGGGTCGGGCCGACACCCGGGCCGGCGTGCCAGGTGGCGACCTGCGCGCTGCCATCGGGTGCGAACCGCACGCCCGGCACGGCCGCCCGACCGGGTGTACACTCGGTCACCGCGCTAAGGAACACCCACGCCGGCGCACCGCACAGCGCGTCGAGCGCCCACACCAGATCGAGGTCGAACCCGGCCGTCACGAGCCGGTCGTGCTCGGCGGCGGATTGCGGGGCGAGCCTCGCCCACATCGAACCGCCGAGCGCACGCACGGCGGCGGCGGCGGTCAACACACCCTCGGGAGCGCCGCCGACACCCGAGACGAGATCGAGCCCCGTGCCCCGTTGCGCGGCGCGCAGGCTCCGCTCGACGTCGCCGTGCACGAAGAGATCGACGGATGCCCCTGCGGCCCGAGCCTCGGCGGCGAACTGCTCGTTCCTCGGCCGCTCCTGCACGGCGACGCGCACGTGGCTCGCAGGTACGCCCCGCGCCGTCGCGATGCGAGCGACGAGCTCGCCGACCGATGCGCCGGCCGGGGCATCCGGAAGCCACGTGACGTGCTTCTCGAGGTAGTGGGCGGCGCCGAGTGCCGCGAGCGAGCCGCGCGGGGCGACGGCGAGTACGGCCATCGCACCGGGTTCGCCGGCCGCCGCGAGCCGGGTGCCGTCGACGGGGTCGACGGCGAGGTCGATGGCGGGCGCGGGTGGGCGCGTCCCGTCGGCAGCCAGGCCGAACCGCTCCCCCACGTACAGCATCGGCGCCTCGTCCTTCTCGCCTTCGCCGACCACGACCACCCCGTCGACGTCGAGCTCGGCGAGAGCTGCTCGCAGCGCTCGCACCGCGAGCGCGTCGACACCGTGCCCGTCGCCGGAACCGACGAGCGGTGCTGCGGCGAGCGCGGCGAGCGCCGTCGCGCGGCGGAACCCGTCGACGAGTCCGAGGTCGGCGAGGCGGAGCTGATCGGTGGGCATCCGTCCATCCTGCCGTGCACGCATGATGCGCCGTCGCATCGGCCGCGGCATCCGACACCTGAGTACCCCTCGGCAAGTCGGTAGACTCGACCCCAACCCCACCGTCGTCCGAAGGAGCACCATGCCCATCGCAACACCTGAGCAGTACGCCGAGATGCTGGACACCGCGAAGGCCAAGGGCTTCGCGTTCCCGGCCTTCAACGTCTCCTCCTCGCAGACGCTCAACGCGGTGCTGCAGGGCCTCACCGAGGCGGGTTCCGATGGCATCATCCAGGTCACGACAGGCGGCGCCGACTACTTCGCCGGCCACACCGTGAAGGCGCGCGCCACCGGCGCGCTCGCGTTCGCGCGCTTCGCCCACGAGGTCGCGAAGAACTACCCGATCACCGTGGCGCTGCACACCGACCACTGCCCGAAGCCCGCCCTCGCCGACTTCGTGTTCCCGCTGATCGAGGCCTCCGAGGCCGAGGTCAAGGCCGGCCGCAACCCGATCTTCCAGTCGCACATGTGGGACGGCTCGGCAGTGCCACTCGCCGAGAACCTCGAGATCGCGAAAGAGATCCTCCCCCGCATGAAGGCGATCAACGCGATCCTCGAGGTCGAGATCGGCGTCGTCGGCGGCGAAGAAGACGGCGTTCAGCACGAGGGCTCGAACGAAGCGCTCTACACGACGCTCGACGACGCGATCGCGACCGTCGAGGCGCTCGGTTTCGGCGAGCAGGGCCGCTACATGGCCGCCCTCACCTTCGGCAACGTGCACGGCGTCTACGCACCCGGCAACGTCAAGCTGCGTCCCTCGCTCCTCAAAGAGATTCAAGACGGCCTCGCAGCGAAGTACGGCACCAGTGCGAAGCCCCTCGACCTCGTCTTCCACGGCGGCTCGGGCTCGACCGACGCCGAGATCGCCGAGGCCGTCGCCAACGGCGTCGTGAAGATGAACATCGACACCGACACGCAGTACGCGTTCACGCGTTCGATCGCCGGTTACATGTTCGACAACTACGACGGTGTGCTGAAGGTCGACGGCGGTGTCGGCAACAAGAAGCAGTACGACCCGCGCGCATGGGGCAAGGTCGCCGAGACCGCCATGGCCGCACGCGTCGGCGAGTCGACGCGTCAGCTCGGCTCGGCCAGCCAGTCGATCAGCGCGTAAGGCCCGGATGTCGCAGCACGAGATCGCTCGAACGCCCGACGAGTCGGGTGACACCGCAGTGACGCACGGCGACGGCGCGGCGAGCACGCACGCCGCTCCGTCACGTCGCGACGAGCGGCCTCGACCGCAGTACGGCGAGTACGCCCCCGAGGGCTGGACGTGGACTCCGCCGGTCGACCCCGTCGCGACTCCGGATGCCCCGGTCGAACCCGCGGCCGCCGCGCAGGCCGCTCCGGCGACCGCGGCGAGCGGCACTGGGAGCGCCGCTGCCCCTGGCACGCGCCCGATCGATCGCATGTGGACCATCGCACTGCTCGTGCTGGGTGTGTTCGGCGCGCTCTACAACAGCCTCGTGCTCTTCCAGCTGCCGACCACCGCCCTCGAGTCGGCGAAGCTGTCGGCGTCGATGCTCGGCGTCGACGCACCGACTGAATTCACGCCCGGCCCCGTCGTGCCTGCGGCCATCATCGTGGGCATCGCCCTGCAGCTCGCGCTCTGGATCGGGGCGTTGCTCTGGTCGCGTGCGCGCCTGCGCGCGGGCCGGGCGACGTGGTGGGTGCCGCTGCTCGCGGGCGTGGCGGCGTTCATCGTGGTGCTCGTGGTCGGCATGATCGTGTTCGCGAGCGACCCCGCCTTCCTGCAGTCGCTGAGCCCCGCCCAGACGTAGCTCGCGTCGACGGAACAGCCGCGTCGAACCGTCGAAGTCCGCCCCGACAGCGTTGAACGGGCGGACTTCGACGTTCGTTCGCGAGTCAGCTCGCGGCGCACTCGGGTACGACCTGTACGCGACCGGTCTCCGGTCCCGGGGCATCCTCGGGGTCGACGAGCTCGGAAGCGTCGACCGGTGCCGCGAACTGCGCCTCGTAGAGCCGCGTGTACGCGCCGCCGACGACGAGCGAACAGGTCGATCAGGTTCTGCGCCGTCGCCGGGAGTCGGGCGGCGAGGCATCCGCCATCTGGAATCGCAGCACACCGTCGCCAGAGCACGGCGGCCGTGAAAGCGAGACCCGATCACCCGTTCGCAGCGGATGATTCGATGCGACGGCGATCAGCGCTGGGCGCGACCCCGCCCGCCGATCGCCCGCGCATCGGGCTTGCCCGCGAGGTCTTTGCGCAGCTCTTTCGGGAGCGAGAACATGAGGTCTTCTTCGGCCGTCTTGACCTCGGCGACGTCGCCGTAGCCTGCATCGGAGAGCGCCTCGAGCAGTTCGTGCACGAGTTCTTCGGGCACGGATGCCCCGCTCGTCACGCCGACCGTCTCGACGCCGTCGAGCCACTCCTGCTGCACCTCACTCGCGTAGTCGACTCGGTAGGCCGCCTTCGCACCGTACTCGAGGGCGACCTCGACGAGGCGCACACTGTTGGAGCTGTTGGCCGAACCGACGACGATGACGAGATCGGCGTCTTGCGCGACCTTCTTGATCGCGACCTGCCGGTTCTGGGTGGCGTAACAGATGTCGTCGGAGGGAGGGTTCTGCAGATTCGGGAACCGCTCGCGGAGGCGCCGCACGGTCTCCATGGTCTCGTCGACCGAGAGCGTGGTCTGCGAGAGCCAGACGACCTTGTCGGGGTCTTGCACCTCGATGTTGTCGACGTCGTCGGGGCTGTTGACGATCGTGACATGGTCTGGCGCCTCGCCTGCCGTTCCCTCGACCTCTTCATGACCTTCGTGGCCGATGAGCAGGATCTCGAAGTCGTCGCGTGCGAAGCGCACGGCCTCGCGGTGCACCTTGGTGACGAGCGGGCAGGTCGCATCGATCGCGTGCAGGCCTCGGTCGGCTGCGGCGTTCACGACGGCGGGAGACACACCGTGCGCGCTGAAGACGATGTGCGCGCCCGCCGGCACTTCGTCGACCTCTTCGACGAAGATCGCACCCTGCGCCTCGAGCTCGGTGACCACGTGGATGTTGTGCACGATCTGCTTGCGCACGTAGACCGGTGCGCCATAGTGCTCGAGCGCCTTCTCGACGGCGATCACGGCACGGTCGACGCCGGCGCAGTAGCCTCGTGGCGCCGCGAGCAGCACGCGCTTGTGTCCGGGGACCGGGTTATCCTTGAGCCGGCCGCGCACGCCCGGAACTCTGGGCATGCCGAGGCCGATTCGCGGGGCACCAGTCAAGCTCGTCACGGTGTCCATCCTACGTGGCTGAGACGGGCGGGCGGCTGGGAGGCCCAGATGACGGATGCACCGGCGACACGCGATGCACCGTGGCCGGTCGCGCTCCTCTCGGGCAAGCTCAAGCAATACATCGACCGGCTCGGCACGGTGTGGGTCGAGGGCGAGATCACGCAGTGGGGGGTCTCGGGCGGCAACGTCTACGGCAAGCTCAAAGACCTCGACGCCGAGGCGACCCTGTCGTTCCAGGTGTGGTCGTCGGTGCGCGCACGCTTCGACGAGCAGTTCAAGCAAGGCGACCGGGTGATCGCACTCGTGAAGCCCGGCTGGTGGGTCAAGGGCGGCTCACTGTCGATGCAGGTCTTCGAACTCAAGCACGTCGGCCTCGGCGACCTGCTCGAGCGACTCGAGCGGTTGCGGACCCAGTTGGCTGCCGAAGGGCTGTTCGACGCCGGGCGAAAGCGCCGGCTGCCGTTCCTGCCCGGGGTCGTCGGCCTCATCACCGGCAAAGACAGCGACGCCGAGAAAGACGTGCTGCGCAACGCCCGACTGCGCTGGCCCGCCGTCGAGTTCCGCGTCGTGCACGCCGCAGTGCAGGGCGACCGCACGGTGCCCGAGGTCGTTGCGGCCATCGAGCGGCTCGACGCCGACCCCGAGGTCGAGGTCATCATCGTCGCGCGCGGCGGCGGCGACTTCCAGAACCTGTTGGGGTTCAGCGACGAGCGCGTCGTGCGGGCGGCCGCCGCGGCATCCACCCCGCTCGTGTCGGCGATCGGCCATGAGGCCGACCGCCCCCTGCTCGACGAGGTCGCCGACCTTCGGGCCTCCACACCGACCGACGCCGCGAAACGCGTCGTGCCCGACGTCAACGAAGAGCTCGTGCGGGTCGAGCAGGCACGCGCGCGCCTCGGCATGCGGCTGCAGGCGATCCTCTCCCGCGAGATCGACCGCATCGGCCACCTCCGTTCGCGCCCGGCGCTGGCGGAGACCTCGTGGATCGTCGACCGGCGTGCCGAAGACCTCACCCGCTGGGTCGCCCGCGGCGCCGAACTCGTCGAGCGCATCATCGACCGCCAGACTCACCGCGTCGTGGAACTGCGCGGCCATCTGCGCGCGCTCTCCCCGCAGGCGACGCTCGACCGCGGCTACGCCATCGTGCAGGGCGGCGACGGCCACGTGGTCCGGGGTCCTGCAGGGGCGCCCGATGGCACCGAACTCACGCTCACGCTCGCCGAGGGCTCGCTCGCCGCCGTGTCCCGCGGCGCCGTGCCGTCGGTGCACGACGCAGCGCCGGCGGAGTCGTCGGCATCGTCCTCACCCGCGACCGGCCCTGTCGGTCGCGGCGAATAGAATGGACGTCATGCCCACCTCCACCGACGTCGCCGAGCTGAGCTACGAGCAGGCGCGAGACGAACTCGTGCAGGTCGTCGGCGAACTCGAGCAGGGTTCCGCGACCCTCGAGCAGTCGCTCGCGCTGTGGGAGCGCGGCGAGGCCCTCGCGGCACGTTGCGAGGAATGGCTCATCGGTGCGAAGGCGCGCCTCGACGCGGCTCGCGCCGGCACCGCGGCGTCCGGCACCGCCCGCACCGCATCCGACGACACCGGCGCCCGCTGATGGCGACGCGCCCGCCGCAGGTGGTCGCCGAGCTCGGCCGGCCAGAGACGCCTGAAGAGACCGCGGCCCGCAAAGCCGAGAACTCGCGGAACCACCGGCAACGTCAGAACGTGACCAACCTGCTCCTCGCGCTCGGTGCGAGCCTCATCGTCGTGCTCGTCATCGTGCTCCTGGTGCCGCGCAGCGACACGGCCATCGAGCGCGATGTCGACGTGGCATCCATCGCCCAACAGGCGCAGGTCGCCAGCGACGACCCGCTCGCCGTTCCCGAGCTGCCCAAGGGGTGGCGTGCCAACGCCGCCGAACTGCGCACGAGCCAGGGCGACGACGTCACCGCGTGGTACGTGGGTTACCTCACACCCGGCGACGAGTTCATCGGGCTGTATCAAGGGCTCGATGCGAACCCGACCTGGACGGCCGGCCTCCTCGCTCGCACACTCGCCGCGGGCACCACCACGATCGACGGCGTCGAGTGGACCGTCTACGACAACCGCGACTCGGCCGACGACGTCGGCAACGCCCGTTACGGACTCACCACCGAGGCGGGCGGCAGCACGTTCGTGCTGCTCGGCACCGCGACACCCGATGAATTCGAGACGCTCGCGTCGGCGCTCACGCCGACGATCGAGGCGCAGAACTGAGAGGCACGCCGTGACCACGCAGCCGATCGAACGCCCTGAGACACCGGCCGAGACGTGGCGCGAGCTGCGCAGCGGCAACGCGCGATTCGTCGAGGGCAAGCCGCAGCACCCTCGCCAAGACGTCGACCGCCGGGCCTCGCTCGCCCACCAGCAGCGCCCCCTCGTGACGATCTTCGGTTGCAGCGATTCCCGCCTCGCCGCCGAGATCATCTTCGACGTGGGCCTCGGCGACGCCTTCGTCGTGCGCAACGCCGGCCAGGTGGTCACGCCGTCATCGCTCGGCTCCCTCGAGTACGCTGTCGGCCTGCTGCACGTGCCACTCATCATCGTGCTCGCCCACGACGAATGCGGTGCGGTGCGCGCCGCCATCGACTCGCAGGTCGCCGACGCGCCACCGCTGCCGCCGCACATCGCCGGTCTCGTCGAGAAGATCGTGCCCGCCGTACGCAAGGTCGCCGGTGGCGCAGCCGATGCCCCCGTCGATGCCGATCACGTCGATGTCGGCTTCGTCGGTCGCGAGCACCTGCGTAACACCGTCACCGAGCTCGTCGAGTCGTCCGAGATGATCAGCGACGCGATCGCAGCGGGTACGCTGGCTATCGTCGGAGCGAACTACCGACTCTTCGAGGGTCGCGTCGAGACCGACATCGTCGTCGGTGCGGTCTGACGGCCGACACCTCCACACGAGCGACACCGGCCGGGGCATCCGGCAAGCACATCGAAGGGAACACACCGTGGTGGACAACGCCGCCGACTATCGCATCGAGCACGACACGATGGGCGAGGTGCGGGTGCCCGCATCGGCGCTCTACCGGGCGCAGACGCAGCGCGCCGTCGACAACTTCCCGATCTCCGGTGCAGGCCTCGAGCCCCAGCAGATCCAGGCGCTGGCCCGCATCAAGAAGGCGGCCGCGCAGGCCAACGGCCAGCTCGGCGTGCTCGACCCCGCCATCGCGAAGGCCATCGAAGACGCCGCCGATGAGGTCATCGCTGGCGTGCACGGCTACACCGAGCACTTCCCGGTCGATGTGTACCAGACCGGTTCCGGCACCTCGTCGAAC
The DNA here is from genome assembly GCF_059445385.1 of Agromyces sp. Y182. Classification (NCBI taxonomy): domain Bacteria; kingdom Bacillati; phylum Actinomycetota; class Actinomycetes; order Micrococcales; family Microbacteriaceae; genus Agromyces; species Agromyces sp. Y182. The sequence goes on from NZ_JCAIUF010000002.1 coordinate 1,146,776, forward strand.
ATGAACATGAACGAAGTGCTCGCGACCATTGCAACGGGCAAGCTCGGCAGCCCGGTGCATCCCAACGACCACGTGAACGCGTCGCAGTCGTCCAACGACGTCTTCCCGACCTCGGTGCACATCGCGGTCACGGCGGCGCTCATCGACGAACTCATCCCGGCACTCGACCACCTCGCGGTCGCCCTCGAGGCGAAGGCCGTCGAGTGGGCCGACGTCGTGAAGGCCGGCCGCACCCACCTGATGGACGCCACCCCGGTCACCCTGGGCCAGGAGTTCGGCGGCTACGCCCGCCAGGTGCGTCTCGGCATCGAGCGCGTGCGCACGGCGCTCCCCCGCGTCGCCGAGGTTCCGCTCGGCGGCACTGCCGTCGGCACCGGCATCAACACCCCGGCCGGCTTCCCGCAGCTCGTGATCTCCCTCCTGCAGGCCGAGACCGAACTGCCGATCACCGAGGCCGCCGACCACTTTGAGGCGCAGGCCAACCGCGACGGCCTCGTCGACGCTTCGGGGGCCCTCCGCACGATCGCCGTGAGCCTCACGAAGATCTCGAACGACCTGCGCTGGATGGGCTCCGGCCCGAACACCGGTCTCGGCGAACTGCGCATCCCCGACCTGCAGCCGGGCTCATCGATCATGCCCGGCAAGGTGAACCCGGTCGTGCCCGAGGCCGTGCTCATGGTCTGCGCCCGGGTCATCGGCAACGACGCGACGATCGCGTGGGCCGGGGCATCCGGCGCATTCGAACTCAATGTGCAGATCCCCGTCATGGGCACCGCACTGCTCGAGTCGATCCGCCTGCTCGCCAACTCGGTGCGGGTGCTCGCCGACAAGACCGTCGACGGGCTCGAGGCCGACGTCGAGCGGGCGACCGCGCTCGCGGGAATGTCGCCGTCGATCGTGACGCCGCTGAACAAGCTCATCGGCTACGAGGCCGCCGCGAAGATCGCGAAGCACTCGGTGGCCGAAGGCATCACGGTGCGCGAGTCCGTCATCGCCCTCGGCTACGTCGAGCGCGGCGAGCTCACCCTCGAGCAGCTCGACACGGCCCTCGACCTGCTCTCGATGACGCGTCCGCCGCAGGCCTGAGCCTCCCGCCCCTCGCGCCACGACCTTTTGCCGCGTGACGACTCACGCAGATGACCGTCACCCGTCGAAAGGTCGTGGCGCGACGTCAGGCGGATGTCGCGGGGACGTCATTCCCCGCGAGAACTCGATGATGTCGGCCGCTGCGTCGGCGAGCGTGCGAAAGTGCCGGTGGGCGCCCGCAACCGGCGTCGCGCCGTTCACGCTCCACGTCGTCATGCCGGCGGCGAGTCCCGCGACGACGCCCGCCGGAGCGTCCTCGATCACGAGGCAGTCGCGGGGTGCCGCGCCGAGACGACGCGCCGCGAGCAAGTAGGGGTCGGGCGCAGGCTTGCCGGCGGGGGTTGCCAGGTTGTCGACGATGACCCCAGGCAACGGCAGCCCGAGTCGTCGGAAGCGTGCCGCCACTCGACCTTCGGCGTTCGAGGTCACGAGGGCCCAGCTGTTCGGCTCGAGCGCCGAGAGGAGTTCCGCCGCGCCGTCGATGCCCCGCAGCTCTCCGTGCTCGGCTTCGGCGTCCTCGAGCCGGTCGAACGCGGCGACGAACGGGGCGGGGTCACGCCCCGGCAGCAGTTCGGCCACGGTCTCGAACGGCCGCGTGCGCAGCGCCGTCTCGTACACGACCGACGCGTCGAGCCCGAACTGCTCCGCCCACTCGTGCCAGATGCGTCGCTGGCCCGCCATCGCGTCGATCAGTGTGCCATCGACATCGAAGAGCACCACACGATTCGGCCGCATGCCCTCAAGCCTCGCGGGTGTCGAGTTCACCGGCGAATCCGGCCCGCACGCGGCGGATCCTCCGCGTCGGCACGTCCCCCTCCGCGAATGAATCCGCGGCCCGCCCCGCAGGCGTAGCTTGGAAGCCATGGACCACGGAGGCACACCAGTCACGACCATCGACGAGCTCGAGGAGATCATCGGTCGGCCGTTGCCCACCGTTCGCGACAAGACGCGCCCTCGACTTCACGACCTCGATCGGCAGTGGCTCGCGGCATCCCCGTTGTGCTTCATCTCGACGGCCGATGCAGCCGGCAACGCCGATGTCTCCCCCAAAGGCGACCCGCCCGGGTTCGCGATCGCGCTCGACGACTCGACGATCGCGATTCCCGAGCGACCCGGCAACCGCCGCGCCGACGGCTTCCACAATGTGCTCGAGAATCCGCACGTCGGACTGGTCTTCGTCATTCCGGGCCGCGGCGACGCCCTCCGAATCAACGGCCGCGGACGGCTGCTGCGTGATGCCCCCTACGCCGACCGCATGCAGGTGCACGGCCACGAGCCCGACCTCGTGCTCGAGGTCGCGATCGACGAGGTCTTCTACCACTGCTCCAAGGCCTTCCTCCGATCTCAAGCGTGGAAGCCCGAGACGTGGGATGCTGCCGCCGCCCCACGACGTGCCGTCATCTCCCAGACCTTCGAACGCTCGGGCGAAACGCTCGAAGCACTCGACGCGTACTACGGCCCCTCGTACGCCGCGAAGATCTACGACTGACGCAGCGTCTCCGGTCGACGGAGGTCTCCGGCTGACGCGACGCGGGCCCCGGTTCCCCGGGGCCCGCTCGCTGCCGTCGATCGCGGCCGCTACGCCAGTTCGTGCCCGTCGAGCATCTCGGAGACGAGCGCCGCGATCGCCGAGCGCTCCGATCTGGTCAGCGTGATGTGAGCGAACAGCGGATGCCCCTTCAGCGTCTCGATCACGCTCGCGACCCCGTCGTGGCGCCCGACGCGGAGGTTGTCGCGCTGAGCGACGTCGTGGGTGAGCACGACGCGCGAGTTCTGGCCGATGCGTGAGAGCACGGTCAGCAGCACGTTGCGCTCGAGCGACTGCGCCTCGTCGACGATCACGAAGGCGTCGTGCAGCGAGCGCCCGCGGATGTGGGTGAGCGGCAGCACCTCGAGGATGCCTCGGCCGATGACCTCTTCGAGCACGTTGTCGGAGACCACCGAGCCGAGGGTGTCGAACACCGCCTGGCCCCACGGGTTCATCTTCTCCCCCTGATCGCCCGGCAGGTAGCCGAGTTCTTGCCCACCCACGGCGTAGAGCGGCCGGAACACCATGATCTTCTTGTGCTGCTGGCGTTCGAGCACGGCTTCGAGACCGGCGCACAGCGCGAGCGCCGACTTACCGGTGCCTGCACGTCCGCCGAGCGAGAGGATGCCGATCTCGGGGTCGAGCAGCAGGTCGATCGCGAGCCGCTGTTCGGCCGAGCGTCCGTGCAGTCCGAAGACCTCACGGTCGCCGCGCACGAGCCTCACATCGCGCTCGCCCACGACCCGGCCGAGCGCCGAACCGCGGTCGGAGTGGATGACGAGCCCGGTGTTGATCGGCTGTTCGACATCGGCCGGCAACGTGAGGTGTTCGTGCTCGTACAGCTTGGCCATGTCGTTGGACCCGAGGTCGAGTTCGGCCATGCCGTTCCACCCGGAGTCGATCGCGAGCTCGTGCCGGTACTCCTGCGCGTCGAGGCCGACCGAGGCGGCCTTCACGCGCAGCGGCAAGTCTTTCGAGACGACCGTGACCGCGAGACCGTCGTTGGAGAGGTTGAGCGCGCACGCGAGGATGCGTGAGTCGTTGTCGGAGAGGCGCAGGCCGGACGGCAGCACGCTCTGGTCGCTGTGGTTCAGCTCCACGCGCAGAGAGCCGCCGTCGCCGACGGTGATCGGGAAGTCGAGCCGCTCGTGTTCGACGCGGAGCTCATCGAGGATGCGCAACGCCTGACGGGCGAAGTAGCCGATCTCGGGATCGTTCCGCTTGGCCTCGAGTTCCGTGATCACCACGACGGGCAGCACGACGGCATGCTCGTCGAAGCGGAACAGGGCCTTCGGATCGGACAGCAGCACCGAGGTGTCGAGCACGTAGGTGCGCTCCTGTTGTGCTGCTGCGGCATCCACCGCGAGATCGGTCGACTTGGAGGTAGAGAGTGACACGCCAGCTCCCGCCCCGAGCAATCAGCTCGGCGTTCCGCGCCGGCGGCGATCCTCCCACGAGCGGTTCACGAGCCGACTCGATCGGACACCATGCCCGATGTCTCAGACGCTACGACGAGGTCGGCGATTCGGCCCGAGCGACACGCGGTGCGACACGTGCCGTTCATACGGAGAGCGCGTGAGTCGAGCGGATGTCGCGGCTCGACAAGCCCGCACAGACCACGCCGATCGCGACGACGCCCCGACCACGACGAGGCCGCTCAGTACGACGCGGCTCAGTACGACGCAGCCGTGCCGTATGACACGAACGCCGCTCGCAGCATCTCGAGCGTCTCGTCGGAGGTCGCCGCATGCACCGACAGCCGTACGCGCCCCGCTCGGGTGGTCGCCGTCACGCCGTGATTGTGCAGCGACGCGGTCAGCAACGTGACCTGCTCGGTCGGCGGCTCGAGCACGACGATGCCGGCGCGCTCCCGCTCGGCGCGTGACGAGATGACGGCGATCGCGTACTCGTCGGCCAGCTCGATGGTGCGGCTCACCCGGTCGGCGACGGCCGAGTTGATCGCGGCGACGCCGACGTCCGCGATCTCTTCGAGGCCCGCGGCCAGTCGTGCTTCGGCGATCGGGTCGGGGTTGGACACACGGAACGCGCGGGCGTCGGCAGCGGGCGGCGGAACCTCGCCCCACGGCTCGGCCTCTTCGGTGCCGGTGAAGCCCGAGAACACGGGCGTCAACTGTTCGAGCGCGCGCGCCGATACGGCCATGAAGCCGGTTCCCCAACCGGTGCGGCACCATTTCTGACCGCCCGTGAGCACGATGTCGGCTGCCTCCCATGGCGCGTCGACCACGCCGAAGCCCTGGATGGCGTCGACGATCAGCAGCCGGTCGCCGATGACCTGCCTGATGCCCTCGATGTCGCACAGGTAGCCGGTGCGCGAGTCGACGAGGCTCACGGCGACAGCGGCGACGTTCGACTCGAGCTGCTCCCGGATCTGACCCGGAGTCACCTTGCCGTGGTCGGTCTCGAGCCAGACCGGCTGCACCGTGTGCAGCGCTTCCTGCGCGCGCACGGCGGCGATGGGCAGGCTCGGGAACTCCTCGGCGGAGAGCAGCACGCCGCCGGTGAGACCGAACATCGCGTGCATGATGCCCTGGGTCGTGTTCGGCTGGAAGACGATCTGGTCTGCGGGAAACCCGGTGACGGCCGATGCGGCATCGCGCACCCGTCGGTCTTGCTCGGTGAACGCGTCGAGGCTGCCGTAGCGCGCGCGCTGGAGCACCTGGGTGAACACGAGGGTCTCTTCAGCCGCGACCGTCGAGAGCGGCCCCACCCGGCCGTAGTCGAGATACCCGGGTTCAGCGGTGAATCCGGCGGTGAAATCGTCAATGGTCACGTGTGCGTGCCCCTTCGTCCGAGGCAGAGATCTGCCAGCCAGCACAGTCTTTCAGACCGAGGTGACGCCGGTCACCCTCCGAAGCGACGCCGGTCACCCTCCGAAGCGACGCCGGTCACCCTCCGAAGCGACGATGACGCTTCGCGTAGTCGCGCAGCGCCCGCAGGAAATCGACCTTGCGGAGGTCGGGCCCGAGCGCCTCGACGAAGTAGAACTCGCTGTGCGCGGCCTGCCAGAGCATGAAGTCGCTGAGCCGTTGCTCCCCCGAGGTGCGAATGACGAGGTCGGGGTCGGGCTGGCCGCCCGTGTAGAGGTGCTGGCCGATGAGGTCGGGGGTCAGTCGTTCGGCGAGGTCTTCGAGGCTCCGGCCTTCGGCGTGGTGGGCGGCGACGATCGAGCGCATCGCATCGGTGATCTCCTTGCGCCCGCCGTAGCCGACCGCGAGGTTCACGTGCAGGCCGCCCTTGTCGGCCGTGCGATGCTCCGCGGCATCGAGGGCCGCGATGAGGGTCTCGGGCAACCCGGCATCCGAGCCGACGTGCTGCACTCGCCAGTCGCGATAGTGCGAGAGCTCTTCGGCGAGTTCGGCGATGATCTCGATGAGGTCGGCGAGTTCGGCGCTCGGCCGGTTGCCGAGGTTGTCGCTCGAGAGCAGGTAGAGGGTGACGGTCGAGATGCCGGCGTCGTCGCACCACTCGAGGAACTCGCGCATCTTCGCCGCGCCGGCCCGGTGGCCGTGCGCCGCCGTGTCGTAGCCGAGCTGCTTCGCCCAGCGGCGGTTGCCGTCGATGATCATCGCGACATGGCGCGGCATCGCCGCCGGGTCCAGTCCGCGGCGGAGCCGGTTCTGGTAGAGGCGGTAGAGGATGCCGCGACCGAGGGGCTCATCGCTCGTCTGCACGGCACTACGCTACCGCTCCGGCGCATCCGCCACTCGCAGACGGACGCGCGACGAAGGCGGATACGCTGTCTGCATGCCCTCGAAGCGCCGCCGCGCAGCACACGATCCAGCGGAAGAGCTCTCCCGCCCGGTCGCGGCGGAGGATGTGGGCGACACCGCGGTGGCCCGCGAGGCGCACGGCCCCGACCTGCCGAACATCCCCCTGCTCGACGACTCACTCGCCCAGACCGGCGAGGTGAAGCCGACGTGGCGGGGCTGGATCCATGCCGTCACGTTCCCCGTCACCGTCGTGGCCGGCGTCGTGCTCATCGTGCTCGCCGAAGGCGCCCCGGCGAAGTGGGCGTCGGCGGTGTTCGTGCTCACCTCGATGCTGCTCTTCGGCAACTCCGCGCTGTACCACCGCGTCGACTGGAATCCGAAGACCAAGCTCGCGCTGAAGCGCATCGACCACGCGAACATCTTCCTGCTGATCGCCGGCACGTATACACCGCTCGCGATCCTCGCGTTGCCGCCCGACAAGGGCTGGCTACTGCTCGGCCTCGTCTGGGCCGGCGCGCTCCTCGGCATCGGCTTCCGGGTGTTCTGGATCACCGCACCGCGCTGGCTCTACGTGCCGCTCTATCTCCTGCTCGGCTGGGCGGCCGTCATGTACCTCGGCGACCTGCTCGCGGTGAACGCCGCGATGATGGTGCTCGTCATCGTCGGCGGCGTGCTGTACACGGCCGGCGCGATCGTCTACGCGCTGAAGAAGCCAAATCCGTGGCCGGGCGTCTTCGGCTTCCACGAGATCTTCCACGCCTGCACGGTGCTCGCCTTCATGTGCCACTGGACCGCGACGCTGCTCATCGCCATGGCACCGGCGTACCATCTCGGCTGAACCGAGGGGCGCTGCCGACCGCGAGAGACTTGTCAGCGAGCGGATGCCCCGTCGGGGCCGTCGTTCGTGTCGTTCGGCGTCTCACCCGAGGCATCCGTCGCCTGGCCGTCGGCCTCGCCCATCTCGGCGTCGTGCTCCCCTGATTCGAGCCGTTCCGCCTCGAGACGTTCCGCCTCGAGCTGCTCGCGCACCTCGGCACGATAGTTGACTCTGCGGATGCGTCGCACCATGTCGACGACGAGGAGCACCACGACCAGCATGACGAGGAACGTGAGCACGAACCCCCAGATGCCCGGTGTGACGGTATTCGGGTCGAACTCCTCGTCTTCTGCCGAGAGGATCAGCGTGGGCAGGACGAGCATCGGACTCTCTTTCACGGGCGAGCTACGGCTCCACCGGGCGGGTTAAGCTTGGGTACAAGACTAGACGATCGAGATCGAAGGAGCCGTGCGGTGGCAGAGCTCGAGAACGACGCGCTCGCCGCGCGCTACGGGCGCACCCGCTCGCATCGCACCCGTGATCGACTCCTGCTGGTCGCCGGTGCGGTTGCCGTCGCGATCGTGCTCGTCGCATGGGTCGTCTGGGCCGGTCTCGATGGCCAGAAACCGCAGATCGAGGTCACCGACACCGGTCACCGCCTCATCAACGAGGAGCGCGCGGTCGAAGTCAGCTGGAACCTCTCCGTACCGGCCGGCAACGACAGTGCCTGCATCGTGCAGGCACTGAATGAAGACTTCACCGTCGTCGGCTGGAAAGTCATCGCGGTGCCGGCCTCGACCCGGCATATCCGCAGCCTCACCGAGACGGTGCGGGTCGCGCAGGAGGCGAACACGGGTTTGATTTACCGCTGCTGGCTCACCTAACATGGGACATTCGCCCCGGCATTCGTCGGGGCGTCACGTCTCTACAGCATGAAGAACGTATTCAGCGTGAAGAACGCGAAGCGTGAAGAACACGGGAGTGTGCATCATGGCGCAAGACGCCACCGTCACCTGGCTCACCCAGGAGGCCTACGACCGCCTCGCGGCGGAGCTCGAGCACCTCTCCACCCACGGCCGTGAAGAGATCGCGAAGCGAATCGAGTCCGCGCGCGAAGAGGGCGATCTCAAGGAGAACGGCGGCTACCATGCCGCCAAAGACGAGCAGGGCAAGCAAGAGGCCCGCATCCGGCAGCTGAAAGAGCTGCTGCGCACCGCAGAGGTCGCCGACGCGCCCGTATCCACGGGGGTCGTCGAGGCGGGCACCGTCATCACCGCGATCATCGCGGGCGACGAAGAGACGTTCCTCATCGGCAGCCGTGAGATCGCCGGTGACTCCGAGCTCGACGTGTGGAGCACGCAGAGCCCTCTCGGCGCCGCGATCCTCGGCCTGAAGGTCGGCGCGAAGACCAGCTACACCGCACCCAACGGGCGCGAGATCCCGGTCGAGGTCACGGGCGTCGCGACCTGGGGCGGCCAGTAGGGCGAGCTACCGCGCTCGAGCGGCGGCTCCACGCTGCAGGGCGGCTACTCGTTGTAGATGACCGGTTCGTATCCGGCACGACGCAGCACGGCGACGACCTGGGCACGATGATCGGGGCCGCGAGTCTCGACCGAGAGCTTCAGCTCGACCTCCGAGATCTGCAGGCCAGAGCCGTGCCTGGTGTGCAGCACCTCGATCACGTTGGCGTTGGCTTCCGCAAGCAGCTCTGCGATGTGCGCGAGCTGCCCCGGGCGGTCGGGCAGCCCGATTCCGAGCGTGAGATAGCGGTCGGATGCCGCGAGCCCGTGCGCGATCACCCGTTGCATGAGCAGTGGGTCGATGTTGCCGCCCGAGAGCAGCGCGACGACGGGGCCGTCGGAGGAGATCTGGCCGGTCATGATCGCGGCGACCGAGACCGCGCCGGCCGGCTCGACCACGAGCTTCGCGCGCTCGAGCAGCACGAGCAGCGCCCGGGCGATGTCGTCTTCGGTGACGGTCACGACCTCGTCGATGGCCTCGCGGATGATCTCGAAGTTCAGCTCTCCGGGCCGATAGACGGCGATGCCGTCGGCGATCGTCGGCACCACCGGCACGTGTTGCGGCGACCCGGCGGCGAGGGATGCGACGTACGGCGCCGCGTTCTCGGCCTGCACCCCGACCACTCGGATCGTGCGCCCGAGTTCGGCGGCGCGTTGCTTGACCGCGCTCGCGATGCCCGCGGCGAGACCGCCGCCGCCGATCGGCACGACGATGGTCGCGACATCCGGTGCCTGGTCGAGGATTTCGAGACCGAGGGTGCCCTGGCCGGCGATCACGTCGGGGTGATCGAACGGCGGGATGATGACCGCGCCCGTCTCGTTCGCGAAGGCGGCCGCGGCTTCGAGCGTCTCACCGACCGAGTCGCCGCGAAGCACGACCTCTGCGCCGTACGCGCGGGTCGCCTCGAGCTTCGGCAACGCCACGCCGACCGGCATGAAGATCGTCGCGCGGATGCCGAGCTCACGCGCGGCGAACGCGACGCCCTGCGCGTGGTTGCCGGCCGAAGCCGCGACGACGCCCCGCGCCCGTTCGGACTCGGTCAGTGCCGAGATGCGGTGGTAGGCGCCACGGAGCTTGTAGGAGCCCGTGCGCTGCAGGTTCTCGCACTTGAGGTGAACGGGAACACCCAGCAGCTCGGCGAGGAACCGGGACGACTCCATCGGAGTCACCCTCGCGATGGCGGAGACCACGCCCCGCGCGTGCTCGAAATCGTCGAGGCTCGGCCCGGGAATCGCAGTCTTCAACTCGTTCATTCTCCTCGCTTGTACCCGGGACGTCGCGGCACGGTGCGCCAGAGCGGTGCGCGCCCCGGCGCACCGGGCGGAGTCGCATCGTCTTTCCATGCGCCACTCGCGACGGAGAGGACCATGACATTGAGCACGGCAGCCACGGGCACGGCGAACAGTGCGCCCGGGATGCCGGCGAGGAACCCTCCGGCGGCAACTGCGAGGACGACGCCGAGCGGATGCACCTTCACGGCCGTACCCATGATGAGCGGCTGCAGCACGTGCCCCTCGACCTGCTGCACGAGCAGCACGATGCCGAGCATGATCACGGCCGGCCAGAACCCGAGGTAGACGAGCGCGACGAAGACCGCGAGAGCGCCGGTCGCCACCGCACCCACGATCGGGATGAACGAACCGAGGAAGACGAGGATCGCGATCGGCACAGCGAGCGGCACGCCGAGGAAGAACGCGCCGAGGCCGATGCCGATCGCATCGATCGTGGCGACGAGGATCTGCACCTTCACGAAGTTCTGGAGTGTCATCCACCCCGCGTTGCCGGCATCGTCGATGGCGGTGCGCGCCCGTCGGGGGAAGATCCCGACGATCCAGTTCCAGATGCCGCGGCCGTCGATGAGGATGAAGAGCGTCGCGAAGAGCGCGAGCAGCATGCCTGCGAGGAAATGACCGGCCGAGGTGGTCACCGAGAGCGCGCCGCTCACGAGCACACCGGTGTCTTGCTGCACGGACTGGATGATCTGATCGACCCAGTCGTTCAGTTGGGACTCGGTGATGTGCATCGGACCCTCGAGAAGCCACTCGCGGAAATCGTCCCATGCGACGAGCGACTGCGCGGCGAGCTCACCGGAGCCGCGCACGATCTGCGTGATGCCGAGCGTCAGCAGCCCACCGACCACCACGAGCGCCGAGAGCATCGCGGCCGTCACCGCGAGCCACTTCGGCCAGCGATGCCGCTGCAGGAGGGCTGAGAACGGCACGAGCAGGGCTCCGACGAGCACCGCGACGAGGATGGGAATGACGATGAGTCGAAGCTGGATGATCAGGAAGACGACGACCGCGAGCACACCGCCGATGAGCAGGAGCCGCCAGGCCCAGCCTGCCGCGAGCCGCACCCCGAACGGGATCGACTCGGTCACTGCATCTGGTGCGTCCTCCGGCGGCTGCGCCGGCGCCGAAGCGTCCGTCGTGCGCCGTGACAGTCGGCCCCGTATCCGCCCCCTGGACTCCGTCATAACTCCATTCTAGGCGCGGCGTATGAACCGAGCGGTATGAGGCATCGGATGTCTCGCGGTCGACCGAACCCCGCGTGTCGGCGGTCCCGGCTATCGTCGAAGTCATCATGGTCGACGTCGTCAGCCCAGCCCTCGCCCGCCGCATCGCCCTGGCCGCGCAGGGCTTCGCCCGACCGCTCCTCGAAGCGCCGGGCACCCGCGCCGTCAACGGGGTGATCGATCGACTCGGCCTGCTGCAGATCGACTCGGTCAACGTCTTCGAGCGCAGCCACTACCTGCCGGCGTTCAGTCGGGTCGGCGCCTACGATCGGGGCGCGCTCGACCGCATCACCACGGGGCGTCGCGGCCGCATGGTCGAGTATTGGGCGCACCAGGCGGCGTACATCCCGCGCGAGCTCTGGCCGCTCTTCGAGTTCCGGCGCACGGCCTTCCGCACGAAGGGCACCGACTGGGGCGGGTGGGTCGCCGAAGACGCCCCACTGGCCGAATGGCTCAAGGCCGAGCTCGCCGCGAACGGCCCCATGCGGGCGAGCGAGATCGAGCACGACGCCAACGAACGACGCGGCCCCTGGTGGGGCTGGTCCGACGTCAAGCGCACGCTCGAGATGATGTTCCGCACCGGCGAAGTCGTGTGCGTCGAGCGGCGCCGTTTCGAGCGTGTCTACGCGCTGCCCGAGCAGGCGCTGCCGAGCCACTTGCTCGACACCGCGCCCATCGAGGCCGACGCCGTGCGCGAGCTCGTGAGACTCGCAGCATCCGCTCTCGGCATCGCTACAGAAGCCGACCTCGCCGACTACTGGCGCATGAAGCGCGTGCCCGTGCGGCAGGCGATCGGCGAGCTCGAAGAGGCCGGCGTGCTGCTGCCGGTGGAGGTGCCAGGCTGGACCACCGGCGCTCGCCAGACCCCCGCGTGGCTGCACCGCGACGCGAAACGGCCACGTCGAATCGAGACGGCCGCGGTGCTCTCGCCGTTCGACCCCGTGGTGTGGTTCCGGCCGCGCACCGAGCGCCTCTTCGACTTCCACTACCGCATCGAGATCTACACTCCCGAACCCGATCGCAAGTTCGGGTACTACTCGCTTCCGGTGCTCATCGACGATCGGGTCGTCGGTCGCGTCGACCTGAAGAGCGATCGCAAGGCCGGGGTGCTCAGAGTGCAATCCGCCTGGAACGAGCCCGGGGCTCCCGATGACGCTGCGGCGCGCATCGTACCGGTGCTGCGGCGGGCTGCCGCGTGGCAGGGGCTCGGCGACGTCGCCGTCGCCGGCCGCGGCGACTTGTCCCCCGCGCTGACGGCGGAGTTGCGCATCGCCTGAGCGACGGCGCCGCGGTCGCACGCGGCGCTAGAACGCGCCACCCATCTGCTCGAGTCGCTTGACGCGCTCGGCGATCGGAGGGTGGGTGGCGAAGAGCTTGTCCATGATGCCGGGCTTCAACGGATCGGCGATCCAGAGGTGGGCCATCGAGGAGTTCTGCCGTTTCATGGGCCGACCGTAGGTCTCGAGCTTCTCGAGGGCGCTCGCGAGCGCGTCGGGGTGCCGGGTGGTCATCGCGCCCGTGGCATCCGCGAGGTATTCACGTTGGCGCGAGACCGCGAGCTGCACGAGGCTCGCCACGAGCGGGGCGATGAGCATCGCCACGAGCCCGAAGATCATGACGATCGGGTTGCCGTTGTTGTTGCCACGGCCGAAGAACGCCATGCGCACGAGCATGTCGGAGATGAAACCGACGGCGACGACGAGACCGAACACGACCATCGAGAGCCGGATGTCGTAGTTGCGCACATGCCCGAGCTCGTGGGCCATGACGCCCTCGAGCTCGGCGTCGTCCATGATCTCGAGCAGGCCGGTCGTCGCGGCGACGACGGCGTGCTCGGGGTCACGGCCGGTGGCGAAGGCGTTCGGCGCTGGGTCTGAGATGACGAAGACCCGAGGCATCGGCGTGCCGGTGGTGATCGAGAGGTTCTCGACGGTTCGCCAGAGCCGCGGGTGGTCGGCCTTGGACTGCAGCTCGACCGCGCCCGACATCGAGAGCGCCTGCCGATCGGCGGTGAAGTACTGGAACAGCGCGTAGGCGGACGCGATGACGAGCGTGACGATGACGATCGTGACGTCGCCGTAGATCACCGCTGCGAGCCACCCCAGCCCACCGATGATGGCGAGGAAGAACAAGACGATGAAGACGGTGTTTCGTTTGTTCTTCGCGATCGCGCGGTACATCAATGACCCTTCGGGGTCTCGATACGCGTCACGCTCCGCGCGGCGCTACTCGACCTTGATGGGCGCTTGACGGCGTCTATCAGCAGGGCGTCCATCAAAACTGAACGCGCGGCGGCTCTGCGATGGCCGCGGGCTCCGTGACCTCGAAGAAGTCACGCTCGTGGAAGCCGAGGTTGCGCACGAAGAGCGTGTTCGGGAACACCTTGATCTTCGTGTTGAGCTCGCGCACACCGCCGTTGTAGAACCGGCGCGAAGCTTGGATCTTGTCTTCGGTGTCGACGAGCTCGGACTGGAGCTGGAGGAAGTTCTGGCTCGCCTGCAGCTGCGGGTACGCTTCGGCGACCGCGAAGATCGACTTCAGCGCCTGCTGCATGTGGTTCTCGGCAGCACCGGCCTCACCGGGGCCTTGGGCCGACAACGTCTCGGCACGAGCCCGGGTGACGTTCTCGAAGACCGACTTCTCGTGGGCGGCGTAGCCCTTGACCGCCTCGATGAGGTTCGGAATCAGGTCGGCGCGACGCTTCAGCTGCACCGTGATGTCGCTCCACGCCTCGTCGACACGCACGTTCAGTGTGACGAGGGAGTTGTACGTGGCCCAGAGGTAGATGCCGATGATCACCACGAGCGCAACGACGATGATGACGGGGATGAGCCATTCCATGGCACGGACTCCTAGCGCTCTGAGCTTGGTTGCTGTGCGTCCATCCTACCGAGGGGCCTTCACAGCGGCCTGCGCTTCCCATGAGACTCGGAGGAACTCGACGGCCGCCTCCGGGCATAGGCTCAGCCTGTGACGGAGCACGCAGAACCCCGCCGGAGAGGTCGCCCCCGTGGCGCGAAGGCCGGCGACACCCGTGCGCGCATCCTCGAGGCGGCGACGGCCGAATTCGGCGAGCACGGCTACGAAGCCGCGTCGATGCGGGCGATCGCTCGGCGCGCGGGCGTCGATCCGGCGCTCGTGCACCACTACTTCGACGACAAGCAGGCCCTCGTGGCGGAGGTCGTCGAGGTGCCGTTGCGCCCCGACCGCTTGGTGCGCGACGCACTCGCCGCCCCGATCGACGAACTCGGCGAACGGCTCGTGCGCGCGGTGCTCGGCGCCTGGGATTCCGGCGCGGTGCGTCCGGCGGCGGTCGCGGCACTCCGTTCCGCGATCGGCCAGGGCCCGGTCGCTCGCATGCTGCGCGAGTTCCTGCGCCGCGAGATCATGCAGCGAATCGCGTCGGCACTCCCTGATGCCGACGACGCCGATCTGCGGGCCGAGCTCGCGGCCTCGCAACTCGTCGGCGTGATCATGGTGCGGTACGTACTCGAGTTCGAGCCGGTGGCGTCGGTCAGCGTCGACGAGCTCGTGCGCCGGGTCGCGCCAGCGGTGCAATGGCACCTGACCGGGCGTCCCGACTCGCTTGACAGCGTCGTTCGCCCGGCGCACAATTCAGCAAATGATGAATAGTTCGGATGCCGCCGCAGACGCCGCCGCAGACGCCGCCGGCGCCGCCAGCGCCGCCAGCGCCGCGGTCATCGTCGAGAACCTCACGATCGTCCGGGGCGGTGCGACCGTGCTCGACCGGCTCTCACTCGCGGTCCCCCGCGGCCGTATCGTCGGCCTCCTCGGCCCGAGCGGCAGCGGCAAGACCACGCTCATGCGTGCCCTCGTCGGCGTGCAGATCGTGAAGTCGGGCACGATCGAGGTGCTGGGGCTGCCGGCGGGCAGTCGCCCGCTCCGCAAGCGCATGGGGTACGTCACCCAGCAGGCGAGCGTCTACGACGACCTCACCGTGCGCCAGAATCTCGCGTACTTCCGGCGCATCGTCGGCGCACCGGCATCCGACATCGACCGTGTCATCGAACGCACCGACCTCGGCACCGTCGCCGGCCGCCTCGCCGGCTCGCTCTCGGGCGGGCAGCGCAGCCGGGTTTCACTGGCGGCGGCGCTCCTCGGCCGACCCGAGGTGCTCGTACTCGACGAGCCCACCGTCGGCCTCGACCCCGTGCTCCGCGTCGAGTTGTGGGGCCTGTTCCGGAGCCTCGCCGATGACGGCACCACCCTGCTGATCTCGAGCCACGTCATGGACGAGGCCAAGCGATGCGACCGCCTGCTGCTCATGCGCGACGGCCGGCTGCTCGCCGACGACACCGTGCGCGGCGTGCTCGAGGTCACCGGCGCCGACGATGTCGAGCAGGCCTTTCTGCGCCTCATCGAGCGCGGTGAGCCCGACCTGCGGCCGACGAGCGAGACGGAGGCGCAGCGATGAACCTCACGCGCACGTTCGCGACCACCGGCCGTGTGCTCACCCAGATCCGCCACGACCCGCGCACCGTGGGCCTTCTGCTCATCGTGCCGAGCCTGCTCATCGGCCTCGTCGCATGGATCTTCACCGACACCGACGTCTTCTCCGACATCGGCCCCGCGATGATCGCGCTCTTCCCCTTCATCGTGATGTTCCTCGTCACGAGCATCTCGACCCTTCGGGAGCGCCGCAGCGGCACCCTCGAGCGGCTGCTCTCGATGCCGATGGGCAAGGGCGACTTCATCCTCGGTTACGCCCTCGCGTTCGGTTTGCTCGCGGTGTTCCAGACCGCGATCGCCGTCTCCTTCGCCGTGTGGGTGTGCGGCCTCGAGATCGCAGGGTCGATCTGGCTCCTCTTCGCCGTCGCCGTCGCCGATGCGCTCCTCGGCACGGCGCTCGGGCTCCTCGCGAGCGCCTTCGCGCGCTCCGAGTTCCAGGTCGTGCAGTTCATGCCTGTGCTCGTGTTCCCGCAGATCCTGCTCGGCGGCATCTTCATCCCGCGCGACCAGCTGCCCGAGGCGCTCGAGGTGATCAGCGAGTGGCTGCCGCTCAGTTTCGCGATCGACGCGCTGCAAGCGGTCGCCGACGACTCCGAGAGCGCCGCGTGGATCGCGGCGAAGATCCTCGTCATCTGCGCCTGGATCGTCGGCTCCATCGTGCTCGGCTCGGTGACCCTGCGCCGGCGCACCCCGTAGGGGACGGTTACTCGCCGAGCACGGCTACTCGCCGAGCACCCGGTCGAGATACGGGTTCGCGAAGCGGCGCTCGGGGTCGAGCTCGTCGCGAACCCGCACGAAGTCGTCGAAGCCGGGGTAGACCTCGCGCAGCGAGTCTGCTGTCTGGGTATGCAGCTTGCCCCAGTGCGGCCGGCCGCCGAAGTCGCGCATGATCGCCTCGACGCCCGCGAAGTACTCGCGGTGGTCTTCACGGAAATAGCGATGCACGGCGATGTAGCCGGTCTCGCGGCCGTGCGCGGTCGAGAGCCAGTTCTCATCGGATGCCGCGGCGCGAACTTCGATCGGGAAGCTGACGCGCCAGTCCTTCCGCTCGATGAGTGCGCGCACCTCGCGCACCGCATCGGGGACCGTGTCGAGCGGCACGGCGTACTCCATCTCGCGGAAGCGCACGGTGCGGTTCGTCACGAACACCTTCGGCGAGAAGTCCGCGAAGTCGCGGTCGCCCGTGAGCTTCTCCACCTGACGGGCGAAAGTCGGGATGACACCGGGCACCGCGCGGCCGACCGCGCAGATGCCGCGATACATTCCGTTCGCGAGCAGTTCGTCGTCGACCCAGCGCGAGACTCGACCGAGTGGGCGCCGCGGGGCGTCGCCCGGCAGTCGGGTGTTCGTCTTCGTGAGCGCCGCCTCGGTGTGGGGGAACCAGTAGAACTCGAAGTGATCGGCGCTGCGCACGCGCTGCTGCCAGCCATCGAGCACCTCGCCGAGCGGCTCGGGCTTCTCGACGGCGTTCAGCACGAATCGCGGCACGAGTTGCAGCGTGACCTCGACGAGCACGCCGAGCGCGCCGAGCCCGAGTCGCACCGCGGGCAGCAGTTCAGGTCGCTCGGTCTCGCTCACCGTGAGGAGTTCGCCGCCGCCCGTGACGAGCTTCGCGGCCACGATCTGCGTCGCGAGTCCGCCGAGCCCGAGCCCTGTGCCGTGCGTTCCCGTGGAGGTCGCACCGGCGATGGTTTGCCGGTCGATGTCGCCCATGTTGGGCATCGCGAGACCGTACGGGGCGAGAAGCGCCGGCAGTTCGTGCAGTCGGGTGCCGGCGCCGAGCGCGACTCGGCCGGTCGCGATATCGGCATCGACGACGCCCGACAGCGCGGTGAGGTCGAGCTGCACGCCGGGCGCGACCGCGATGCCGGTGAAGCTGTGTCCGGCACCGACCGCCTTGATGCGCAAACCGGATGCCGCGGCGGCGGTGACCGCCCGTTGTACCGCGCCAGCGGTGGCGGGCCGCTCCACGCGTAGAGGCCGCACCGATTCCGTGCGACCCCAGTTGCGCCACGTCGCCCCGGTCGCCGTCACCGGAACGCCTCGTTTCCGTCCCGACCCGTCGACACAGGCCACGTCGCCCCGGTCGCCGTCACAGGAACGCCTTTCCTTCGCCCCGATAGCTCGGGATCGTCTCGACGACCTCGCCGGCTTCGACGACGACGAACTCGTTCAGGTGTTCGGCGAGCTCCCCCGACTTCGTGTGCCGCAACCACACCCGTTCGCCCACCGAGAGGCCGCGAGCGGCCCGCCCGCTCACCGGCGTCTGCACTTCGCCCGCCATCTCGCGAGGCTCCATCACGAGCCCCTCGGGCCACGCGATCTTCGGCAGCCGGTCTGCGGCAGGCGGGCCCGAGGCGACCCAGCCGCCGCCCAGGATCGTCGCGTGATCGTGGCTCGGCCGGCGCACGATGTCGAGTGCGAACGCGGCGGCCGGCGCCGGAGTGAATCGCTGGTAGCCGTCGAAGAGATGCCCGCCGAAGATGCCGGAGCCGGCGGCGATCTCGGTCACCGAGGCATCCGCCGCCGTGACCTCGAGCGACCCCGTGCCGCCGCCGTTCACGAACTCGAGCTCGGTGACCTTTCGCACTGCAGCGACCGCGCGAGCGCGGCGCTCGACGAGCTCGGGCATCGACTTCGATTGCATCCACCGGTTCACCGCGCCGTCGACGGGGCGGCCGGCCGGCCGGTTGACGACGCCCGCGATCTGCGCCTCGTACGACATCATGCCCACGAGCTCGAACCCCGGCCGCTTCACGATGTACGCGGCGAGCGCGGCGGCGTCTTCGGGCGAGTGCACGGGCGAGCGGCGCACGCCGAGATGTCCGAGCAACGGGGCGTTCCACGAGGCGTCGAGCTCGAGGCAGACCCTGATCCGCTCTCGCTTGCCGGGCGGCAGCACCGCGTCGACGAGGTCGAGCTGTGCCGGCGAGTCGACCATGAGGGTCACTCGCGCGGCGAAGTCGGGGTCGCTCGCGAGCCGGCGGATGCTCGCCCGCTCGGCGGTCGGGTAGCCGACGACGATGTCGTCGACCGTGTCGGCGAGCCAGAGGGCCTCGGCGAGCGTGTAGGCGAGCACCCCGTGGTATCCCGGCATCGCGAGGAGCGCCTCGACGACCCCGCGCACGCGCAGCGACTTCGAAGCCACCCGGATCGGCGTGCCGTTCGCCCGGCGCAGCATGTCGAGGGCGTTGTGGCGCAGCGCCCCGAGGTGCAGTGCCCCGACGGGAGCGTCGAGGTGGGCGGTCGCGGCGGTCAGCGCCGGCCAGTATCGTTCGGGCCGCAGCCACTCCGCGGCATCCGTCGCCGGCACGCCGGTCTTGCGCAGGTCGAGAGCCATCAGCGCACGCTTCTCACGCGGGCGACCGCGAAAGCGCCGGCGAACGAGAAGGCGGCACCGAGGAGGAACACGAGCATGAACGAGCCTGAGATGACCACCGCGGCGGCACCGATCATCGGAGCAACGGCCTGCGGAACCGCCGAGGCGATGTTCATGATGCCCAGGTCTTTGCCCCGCGACGCCGCGTCGGGCAGCACCTGGGTCGCGAGCGCCTGATCGACCGAGAGGAAGCACCCGTAGCCGAGCCCCAGCAGACCGGCTGCGACCATCGCGACGGTGAGGTCGGGGAAGAGCGCGAGCAGCAGGGCCGCGACGCCCTGCAACGCCGAAGCGAAGAAGACGAACATCTTGCGACGGCCGAGTCGGTCGGAGAGCTTGCCGAGGAGCAGCGAGGCCGCGATCACGAACACCATGTAGATGAGCGTCAGCACGATGAGATCGTCTTCGGCATGCGCGTCGTTCAATTGGAACATCAGGAAATAGAGCAGCAGGCTCGTGCCGAGCGCGTTGCCGACCGAGACGAGCACCCGGCTGAGCAAGGTCCAGCCGAAGTCGGGGTGCTTCCGCGGGCTGATCCAGAATCCGGCGATGATGCCCTTCGCCGTGACGCGGGCGCGCTCGGCCGTCGCGAGCGGCTGATCGGCACGGAAGAGGAACGGAACGGCGAGCACGACGAGGATCACGGCGAGCAGGATGTAGCCGACCGAGGCGTCGGTCACGAGCTCGGTGACGAGCACGAGCCCGACGATGATGCCGACCGCCTGCGGCGCCGACATCCAGCCCGAGACGAAACCGCGCTGATTCACGGGCACCTGGTCGGAGATCGTCGCGGTGAGGGCGGCGGTCATGATGCAGAAGCCGACGGATGCCGCGACCCACGCCGCCCCGATCGCCCAGATCTCCGTTTGGAAGCCGAGCGAGACGAGCGAGAGCGCGAAGACGACCGCGCCGATCGCGATCCAGGGGCGGCGGCGCCCGAACCGCGACGTCGTGCGGTCGGAGAGCGCGCCGGTGAGCGGATAGGCGATGATCGTCGCGATCGCGGCGATGCCCGAGATCATGCCGAACGCGACGACGCTGTCGACCCAGTTCTCGGGGTGCAGTTGCGCGTCGATCTGGGCGGGCAGCAGCAGCTGCACGGGCGTCAGCTGCGCCATCCAGATGCCGAGCCAGACCGTCGCGAACGAGGCGATCCATCCGGCCGAAACCCGTCGAACCGGCTCGCCGAGCGCGGAAGCGGGCGGCGGCACGGGAGGTTGCGCGGAGGGCGCGGCATCGAGGCTCGTCATCGGGGTTCGGCCATTCTCGAGAGGGCGTCGGCGGCCGCGTGCGCGACCGCCCGGGAAGCGGCATCGTCTCGGTCGACGAGCCAGGTGAGGGTGAGCCCGTCGGTGAAGGCGACGAGCACGCGGGCGACCTGCGCGACGGGGGCGCGCCACACGGTGCCGGCCCGCCGGGCGGCCGCGTCGAGGGAGCGGGCGGCCAGTTCGGTGTACCGCGCGTATTGCGCTGCAGCGAGCGGATGCCGCTCGGGCGAGCGCAGCGCGTACTGGGTGAGCTCGAGCATCGCCTGTTCGTGCTCGGGGTCGGCACGGAGGTGCTCGAAGTACCGCAGCAGCCCGGCCTCGAGCATGTCGCGCAGGTCGTCGCCCTCGAGCTGATCCGGCAGCACGGCTGCCTGCTCGCGGGCGACGACCGTGGTGATGAGCTCGTCGATGAGTTCGTCGCGGGAGTCGAAGGCGTAATGGAAGCTCGCGAGCGACATGCCCGCCTCCGCGACGATGGCTCGGGTCGTGGCCTGCGCGATGCCACGGCGCGACACGACCCGCAGGGCCGCTTCGACGAGAGCGGCGCGGCGCTCCGGTGCTGGGATGCGGGTCACGCGACTCCTCTCGACACCATTGACGCGAAGTGGGACACCTGTCCCAGTCGCATCAGTATGCACGAAAACCGTTACGCTCGCACCATGCGCCTCGGAGTGCTCGACGTCGGTTCCAACACGGTGCACCTCCTCGTCGTCGACGCGCATCGCGGTGCCCGGCCGGTCCCGACGTCATCGAACAAATCGGTGCTTCGGCTCATGCGATACCTCGAGCCAGACGGCGCGATCAGCGAGGTCGGCGTCAGGGCGATCATCGAGGCCGTGGGCGCAGCGGTCGACGCGGCCGGTCGAGCCGGACTCGACGAGCTCCTCGCGTTCGCGACTTCGGCGATCCGAGAGGCCGCGAACGGCGAGGCGGTGCTCGATCGCGTCGCCGAGGAGACCGGCGTGCGCCTGAGCGTGCTCTCGGGCGAGGAGGAGGCACACCTCACGTTCCTCGCCGTGCGCCGCTGGTACGGCTGGTCCGCGGATCGGATCCTGGTCTTCGACATCGGTGGCGGCTCGCTCGAACTCGTGCAGGGACTCGACGAGATCCCGGATGTCGCGCGTTCGCTCCCCCTCGGCGCCGGCCGGTCGACGATCGAGTTCCTGCCCGACGACCCGCCGTCGACCGAGCAGGTCGCCCACCTCCGGGGGCACGCCCGCGCCGTGCTCGCGGAGGCGATCGCGCCGTTCCGCGAACTGCCCTCACCCGATCACGTCGTGGGCTCATCCAAGACGATCCGATCGCTCGCGCGGCTCGCGGGCACGGTAGAGGAGGGTGTCGGGTCATCCGATCGGATCGTGCTCACGCGCCGCGCTCTCGACGACTGGACGCCGCGCCTTGCGAAGATTCCCGCTGATGCGCGGCCCGCGCTCCCCGGTATCACCGCCGACCGAACCTTCCAGATCGTCGCAGGCGCCGTCGTGCTCTCCGAGACGATGCGCGCGTTCGGCGTCAACGAGCTCGAGGTCTCGCCGTGGGCGCTCCGCGAAGGGCTCATCCTCCGGCGACTCGATCGGCTCGGCTGAGACCGATCACGTTTCGGGGCGGATCGGGCCGGCGACACCGGCGGGGCCCGTCGGTTCACCCGCGAGGGGGTCGACCGGTTCGGGCAGGTCGGGCTCGATCGCCTCGCGCGCGGTCTTCGCCCAACTCGTTCGCCCCGTCCAGTGACGCACGAGTGCTGTGAGGAAGACCGGGAAGACGATCCAGGTGTAGGCGGCGTACGGCACCGTCTCGACGAGCGCGAACAGGAACCCGCGAACGCTGCGACGACGGAGGAAGAGCGTGATGAAACCCGGACCGAACCCGAGCATGAAGAACAGCAGGAGGATCGTCAACGTCGCCGGGATGATGGGAATCTGCAACACGACGGCCAGCACGATCGTCGCGAAGAAGTCGAGCCCGGCGGCGGAGATCAGCACGGGCGTCAGCATGTAGTGCACGGCGTCGATCCTCGCGATCGGGCCCTGCTCGATGCGAGCGGTGCCACCGATCAGGCCGAGCGCCTGCCAGCCGCCCTGAGCCCAGCGCACCCGCTGGCGGTAGAGGCGTCGCAAGGCGGGAACGCCCTGCTGGTCGATCGCAGCGCCGTTCTCCTGGGCGCCGCGCCATCCGGCCTGGAGGAGCCGCACCCCCAGATCCTGGTCCTCCGTGAGTCGATCGCGCCACGGCCCGTCGTCCACCGCGATCGAGGTCAGCGCGGACAAGCGGTTGAACTGGCCGTTGCCGCCCATGTTCGCCGTCCCCCACGAAGCGCGGCCGGCCTGGTAGACGAACCCGAACGACGAGAACTCGACATCCTGCGCCCAGGTCAGGAATCGATCCGAGTTGTAGATGCGCACGAGCACCTGCACTCCGGCCACGAAGGGGTCGACGAAATGCCAGGCGACCCGGCTCGGCGCGTGGCGCTCGAGTCGACCATCGGCGTCGACGATGCCGACGATCACCCGGTCGTGTGCGATTCCGCTGAACGCGGGCTCGCTCAGCAACTCGTCGCGGATGTGATGGTAGGCCTCGTTGAGGGCGGCCGCCTTGCCGCGCCGAGCGTTCGGAGGTGTGCGGGTCAGCACCCGCAGTCGCGGGTCGTCGATACCGCGCAGGATCTCTCCGGTCCGGTCGGTCGACCCGTCGTTGACGACCAGGATGACCGCGCGTTGCGCGTCGACGTCGCGGAGTCGTGCCACGCTGTCGGCGATCGTCACCTCCTCGTCGAGCGCTGGCACCACGAAGACCCAGAGGAAGTCGTCCACGTCCGGCTCGCCCTCCGGAATCGGATGTCTGCGCCCTCGCCGAGACCGGTGACCCGCGATCGCGAGACCCGAAATGGAGACGAAGGAGATCACCGTCAAGGTCAACGCGATCCAGAAGAGCACCTGGAAGACGATCGGAACCCCGGCGAACAAGTCCGCCCAGACGATCGGCTCAAGCACCAGCCACACCACCGAGGCCGTCGGCCACACCATCGTGCTGAAGCTCGGCGAGATCGTCGGCAGGGTCCTCGAGGTACCCCGCCGCGCGCAGCACGCCCTTGCGGTCGATCCCGGTGCCGAACTGTTGCGGAGCGTGACCATCGAATACGACGTGCTCGGTGAGCGCGAGAATCCGATCGGCTGCGTGGCCGTCACCGTACGGGTTCGACCGAGCCGAGCGCCGAGCGTACTCCCGCGGATCGTCGAGCAACCGGGATGCGGCCGAGATGATGCGATCGGGGTCGGAGCCCACGAGCTCGACCGTGCCCGCCTCGACGCCCTCCTGCCGCTCCGTGGTCTCGCGCAGCACGAGAACCGGCCTGCCGAGCGCCGGCGCTTCCTCCTGGATGCCACCCGAGTCGCTGATGACGAAGGCGGCTCGACCGAGGAGTCGCGAGAACCCCGCGTAGCCCATCGACTCCACCAAGGAGGCATTCGGATGCGATGTCAGGTGACGGCGCAGCACCTCCTGCACCGCCGGATTCGGATGCAGCGGCACGATGAATCGCACGTCGGGATACGCCGCCGCGAGGTGTGCGACGGCCCCCGCGATGCGCTCGAGCGGATCGCCCCAGTTCTCTCGTCGGTGGGCCGTCACCACGACGATGCGCGTCGTCTCGTCGTCCTCGAGATCTTCGAGGCCCGCGACCCCGTAGGGCACGTCGAGCGAGGCCGCGAAGAACAGCGTGTCGATCGCGGTGTTGCCGCTCACGAAGATGCGGCCCTCATCGATCCCCTCGAGGATCAGGTTCTGCTCGTTGCGGAAGGTCGGGGCGAGGTGCAGCGCGGCGATGCGCGAGATGAGCTGACGGTTCAGCTCCTCGGGGAACGGCGAGAGCGTGTCATCCGTGCGCAGCCCGGCCTCGACGTGCACGACCGGCACCCGGGTGTGGAACGCCGCGAGCGCCGCCGCTGCCGCACTCGACGTGTCGCCGTGCACGAAGCATGCCACCGGAAACCCATCGGGTGGCGCACCGTAGTTCGTCTCCCGAGTCGGCCCGAATCTCTCGAAGACACGGCTCATGCCGCCGAGCACGTCGGCGAAGAGCTGGTTGAGGCTGCGGCCGGGGGCCGCGACATCGAACGTCACATCTGCCTCGACGCCGCCCAGGGCGAGCACATTCTCGACGAGCTCGGCGTGCTGACCCGTCGAGACGACGAACGAGGCGAAGCGGCTGCTGTCGCGGAACGCCCGGATGACGGGCAGCATCTTGATCGCCTCCGGCCGCGTGCCGACGACGAAGACGACGACGAGCGGTCCCTGCACGGCGTTCTCCATGCGCCCACCGTATCCATGTGGCGCGACAGGTGCCAGAGTCGGGCGATCCGATCCGCCGCGCTCCTCGGCATGCCAAGCGGGGTCCGAATCGCACGGGAATGGAGGAGCGTACGGTGCTCCCGCTGGGACTCGAACCCAGACTGAGGCGATTTTAAGTCGCCTGCCTCTGCCGATTGGGCTACGGGAGCGCGGCGCCACCCGAAGGGCGGCGCCGCGTCACAGCATAGTCAGAGCCGTCGCTACTTGGCGGCGACGGTCTCTCTCTTGGTCGACTTGCTCACCTTCGCGGCTGCATCCGCAGCCGGGACCGGCGCCTCGACGGCCGGCGGCTTCGGACGTGCGGCGAACAGCTCGAACTGCGCGCGCGGCTGTTGCACCGCAGCGAGCGAGACGATGTCGCGGCCGAGCCAGAAGTTGTTCCACCAACCCCAGAAGACGCGGAACTTGCGCTCCCAGCTCGGGATGGCGAGCCCGTGGTACCCGCGGTGGGCGAACCAGGCGATGAGGCCCGTCAGCGCGAGCTTGCCCGACTGGAAGACGCCGGAGCCGATGCCGAGACCGGCGACCGCGCCGAGGTTCTTGTGGAAGTACTGCTTCGGCTCTTCGCCGCGCAGCACCGCGACGATATTCTTCGCGAGGAGCTTGCCCTGACGCACCGCGTGCTGGGCGTTCGGCACGCAGTAGCCGCCGACGCCCCCACCGGTCAGGTCGGGCACCGCGGCGATGTCGCCGGCTGCCCAGGCGTCGGCCACGAACTCCTCGTCGTCTCCGATTCGGAGGTCGGCGCGGGTCTTGAGACGGCCGCGCTCTTCGACGGGCAGGTCGCTCGACCGCACGATGGCAGGGTTCGCCATGACACCGGCGGTCCAGACGATCAGATCGGTCTCGAAGCTCTCACCGGTCGACAGCTCGATGACGCCGTCGACGGCGCTCGTGAGCTGCGTGTCGAGGTGGATCTCGGCGCCGCGCTGGGCGAGGTGCTTGATGACCCAGTGGCTCGTCGGCAGGGAGACCTCGGGCATGATGCGCCCCATGGCCTCGATGAGGTGGAAGTGCGTCTCGTCGAAGGTGAGCTGCGGGTAGTACTCGAGCAGTGAGCTCGCGAAGGAACGGAGCTCGGCGAAGATCTCGATGCCGGCGAAGCCGCCGCCGACGACGACGAACGTGAGCAGCCGCTCGCGCTCGGGGCCCGGGGGCAGGTTCGAAGCCAGGTCGAAGTTCGTGAGCACACGGTCGCGGATGGCGACCGCCTCTTCGATCGACTTGAGGCCGATGGCGTTGTCGGCGATGCCCGGGATCGGGAAGGTACGCGAGACTGCGCCGCCCGTGACCACGACGACGTCGTAGTCGAACTGCCACGGCTCGCCCAACTCGGGCGTGATCGTCGCGGTCTTGGCCGCGTGGTCGATACGGGTGACCTTGGCGGTCACGACGTTCGTCTTCTTCAGGTGCCGGCGCTGTGCGACGACGGCGTGCCGGGGCTCGATCGAGCCGGCCGCCACCTCAGGCAGGAACGGCTGGTACGTCATGTAGGGCAGCGGGTCGACGATCGTCACCTCGGCCTCGCCGGCACGCAGCCACTTCTCGAGCTTCCACGCCGTGTAGAACCCCGCATAGCCACCGCCGACGATGAGAATCTTGGGCACGGTGAATGGACTCCTCAGTTTTGGAACGTGCGGGCTGATTTGCGTGCGATCACTGCTCGCGAATGCGGACAGTCCGCCTGGTATGCCGAGTGGCGCCGATGCCCAACAGCGCTGCTAGCGTACCAAACCCTGCGACCAGTGAGAGCGGCACCGTGATGTAGGCGAGCGTCCAGGGCGTGGGCAACAGCGTCTGCGCGCCATCCGACCTCGGTAACGGCGGATCGGCGATCGGCACGATCGGCACTTCTTCAGCGCTCTCCTCGGGAGACGCCACCTCGGCGCGGCGATGCAGGGTGATCCAGTCGGCGAGGCTGCCGAGCGGATTCTCGTCGACCTTCGTCACATTCGCCGTGAGGGCGGCAACGGGGTCGATCAGGCCGTAACCGTAGAGCGCACTGGGCACCGCCTGGTCGTTCGGGTCGGCCGTCGCGATGAGACGTTTGATGACGTTCGCCGCGTCGAGCTCGGGATGCTCGGCGCGAATGAGCGCGACGAGCCCCGAAACGATGGGCGCCGCACCGCTCGTGCCGTCCCAGATCACGTAACTGCCGTCGGGTTGCAGACCGACGAGCTGTTCGCTCGGCGCCGCGACGGCGATCGTGATGCCCTGAGAGCTGGCATCGAGGCTCGCGTTCTTCGACTTGTCGACGCCTGCGACCGTCAGTACGCCCGGGATCGTCGCCGGCGCGCCGACCTCGCTCGTTCCGCTGCCTCGATTGCCGGCCGCCGCCACGACGACGACGTCGTGGTCGTACGCGTACATGAACGCGTCGTCCCAGCTCACGGGCCAGTCGCGGGTGTTGCGGGTCAGCGACATGTTGATGACGTCGGCGCCGTTGTCGACCGCCCAGCGCACCGCCTCGGCGATCTGGTCGTCGTTCGACTTCACCGCGCCCGTGTCCTGCCCGAACGCGACCGAGACGGTCAACAGGGATGCCTCGGGCGCGATGCCGATCATGCCGTTGCCCTCGCCGGTGCCGCGACCGGCGAGCAGGCCCGCGACCATGGTGCCGTGCGTGTTGTCTTCGCCCACGGGCGTCTGCCCGTCGGGGGTGCCGAGCCCCGAGACATCCGTGCCGTCGGTGACCGCGCCGCGAAGCTCGGCGACGTTGCCGTTGACGCCCGTGTCGATGACCGCCACCGTGACACCCTTGCCGCGGGTCGTGTTCCACGCGGTCGTGAAGCCGTAGTCGGTGAGCCAGTACTCGTAGTCGCGCACGAGGTCGGCGTGCGCCGGTGCCGCGCCCGCGAGTGCGAGGAGGGTCGCCGCCGCGACCGCGGCAGTCGCCCGCGCGAGCAGGGCGAGGGGGCGGCGGCGGGCGCCGAGCACACCACGAGCACCCCGCGCCGGAGGCGGCGGGCGCTCAGCAGATCGAGTGCGACGACGGAGGATCACGCGGTCGAACCCCCGGTCGCGTCGGCCTCGGCTGGCGCGTCGATCTCGACCGGCGCGTCGTCGACTCCGTAGTCGGGGCAACGGCACACTGCAGGCGACCAGCTCGAGCGCTCGAGCGCGATGTCACCCATCGGGTTGGCGCCCGGCCCCGCTGCGAGCGCATGTGCAGCGAGCGCGTGCAGGCATTTCACGCGGGTGGGCATGCCGCCCGCGGAGATGCCGGCGAGCTCGGGGACGACCGCGATCGACTCCCGATCGGCGAGGTAGTCGCCGTGCGCCCGCCCGTAGGCGCCGGCGACCCCTGGGTCGCTCTCGAGGAGCTCACTGCACTCGACCATCAGTTGCGCCGCTTCGAGGAACGACATCGCCGCGGTCGCGACGGGGTGCGAGAGGTAGTAGAACGTCGGGAACGGGGTGCCGTCGGACAGGCGTGGGGCCGTCGAGACCACGGTCGGCGCGCCGCAGACGCAGCGGGCGGCGATGCCCACGACGTCGCGCGCAGGGCGGCCGAGTTGCGCAGAGACGATGCGAACATCGCGCTCGCTCACCGTCTCGAAGGGCGGGCGGCTCATCGGGTCTCCTGGGCGGCGGGCGGCGCGATCGTCGCCGCGGGGTCGGTCGGCGCGGGGTCGGTCGCTGCGGGGTCGCTCGACTGCGGCACGGCCTCGGGTGCCAGCCCCGCGGTCAGCGCGGAGTCGAGCAGGGTGCGCATCCAGTCGCCCTTCGATTCGGTCACGTCGGCGGAGACTTCGGTCGCGGCATCCGCCTTCGCCGCTGCCGTCCGGTCGTCGTAGACGAGGTAACTCACCTCGCCCGGCATCACGTAATAGAGACGCTCTCGCGCCTGGGTCACGATGAACGTGTCGTCGTTCCAGCGCTCACGTTCGGCGCGGAGGCGCGCCACCTCCTCCTCTTGTGCGGAGACGGCGGCGCGGAGCTCTGCGATCTGCTGCCGCTGTTGTGCATACGCCCCGATGGTCGGCGCGAGCACCACCACGGCGAGCACGAGCACTCCCATCATGATGAGGGAGAAACCTGAGAATCGGATGCCGCTGAGCCATCCCGATCGCACCGAGCCGGTCGCCTGGGCGGCCTGACGGCTGCGTGCGGTGGCTTTCGCGGAGCCCGCGGCCTTCGCCGAGCCCGCGGCCTTCGCCGATGTGCCTGCCCCCCGCTTGGTCGGGGCCGGCTTCGAGGTCGGGGCCGGCTTCGGGGTCGGAACCGTCGGACGCCTGGGGGCACGGCCGGAGCGACCGGTATCGTCGCGCATCGCTCCTCCTCGTCGTCGACCCGGATCAACGCGACGACGGGGGCGGCCACGCGGCCGCCCCCGTCACGCGCGAACTGCTCTAGGCCGTGTAGCGGGGGAACGCCGTGCGGCCGGCGTACACCGCGGCCTCACCGAGCTCCTCTTCGATCCTCAGAAGCTGATTGTACTTGGCGACCCGCTCGCTCCTGGCCGGCGCGCCCGTCTTGATCTGACCGCAGTCGGTCGCGACCGCGAGGTCGGCGATCGTCGTGTCTTCGGTTTCGCCGGAGCGGTGCGACATGACGACGGTGTAACCCGAGCGCTGCGCGAGCGTGACGGCGTCGAGCGTCTCGGTGAGGGTGC
The DNA here is from genome assembly GCF_059445385.1 of Agromyces sp. Y182. NCBI lineage: Bacteria > Bacillati > Actinomycetota > Actinomycetes > Micrococcales > Microbacteriaceae > Agromyces > Agromyces sp. Y182. The sequence goes on from NZ_JCAIUF010000002.1 coordinate 1,176,053, forward strand.
CGATCTGGTTCACCTTGACGAGGATCGAGTTGCCGGTGTGCTTGGCGATGCCCTCGGCGAGACGCTTCGGGTTGGTGACGAAGAGGTCGTCACCGACGAGCTGCAGCTTCGTGCCGAGCTCGGTCGTGAGCTGCGCCCAGCCGTCCCAATCGGACTCGTCGAGCGGATCCTCGATGGAGACGAGTGGGTAGGCGGCGGCGAGCTCGGCGTAGTACGCGCTCATCTCGGCCGACGTGCGGTCCTTGCCCTCGAAGCGGTAGACGCCGTTCTCGTGGAACTCGCTCGCCGCGACATCCAGGCCGAGGGCGATGTCGGTACCGAGCGTGAAGCCGGCCTTCTCGATCGCCTCGGAGATGAAGTCGAGTGCAGCACGGTTGTGCGCGAAGTCGGGGGCGAAACCGCCCTCGTCGCCGAGACCGGTCGACAGGCCCTTGGCCTTCAGCAGGCCCTTGAGCGCGTGGTAGGTCTCGACACCCCAGCGGAGGCCCTCGGAGTAGGTGGGTGCGCCGATCGGCAGCACCATGAACTCCTGGATGTCGACACCGGTGTCGGCGTGCGCGCCACCGTTGATGATGTTCATCATCGGCACGGGCAGCACGTGGGCGTTCGGGCCCCCGAGGTAGCGGAAGAGTGGCAGGTCGGCCGATTCGGCTGCGGCCTTCGCGACGGCGAGGGAGACGCCGAGGATGGAGTTGGCGCCGAGGCGGCTCTTGTTCTCGGTGCCGTCGGCCTCGATGAGGGCGGCGTCGACGAGGCGCTGGTCGGCAGCGTCGAGGTCTTCGATGGCGGGGCCGAGGTCGTCGAGCACGGCGTCGACAGCCTTCTGCACGCCCTTGCCGAGATAACGGTCGTTGTCGCCGTCGCGCAGCTCGTACGCCTCGAAGGCGCCCGTCGATGCGCCCGAGGGCACTGCGGCGCGGGCGAGCGAGCCGTCGTCGAGCAGCACCTCGACCTCGACGGTCGGGTTGCCGCGCGAGTCGAGAATCTCGCGTGCGCCTACAGCTTCGATGATTGCCACAGTGAACTCCTCTGTGATGGGTGGGTGTACAGCGGACGACTCCGTCGTGATCCGCCAGCCAGTCTAGTTACGCTCGCGACCGGCGACCACGCCGCCGCAGGTCTCGGCCGGATGACCTGCGCCACGTGGCATCCGCTCGCCGCCCGACGCGAAACGTCGCAGATGGCGACTTCTGCGCGCAGGTGGTCGCCATCTGCGACCTCTCGGTGAGGTGGTCCTCGGCACTCAACGGGCGACGCGAGCCTCGGCGAGCGCGATCAGCGCTCGGACTCGCGCGATGAACGCCGCCTGATCGACGAAGAGATCATCTGAGGTCACGCGGATCACGGTCCAGCCCGCGGCCTCGAAATCGCGCTTCCGACGGATGTCCCGCTGCCAGATCGCACGATTCGTACGATGACCGTCGCCCTCGTACTCGAAGACGATCCGCCAGTGCTCCCACTTCAGATCCGGATGCAGCACGGTCCCGTCTGCCATCGGCGTCGGGTCGTTCGGCACCGGCTCGGGGAAGCCATGTTCGACGAGCACGAGCCGAGTGAGCGATTCGGGTCGCGACTCGGCTCCGACCCTGACCCTCTGGAGCGCCCATGTGAGGTTGCGGGCACCTCGGCGCCCCGCCCAACGCTCCGCGGCACGCGCAAGCTCTTCCCTGCTCGTGAGCGCCGGAGCTCGCCCGCTTCGCGTACGGGCTCCGGTGACGAGCGCATCGCCGACGGCGACGAGGTCGGAGCGATCGAGCGTTGCCGCGAGCTGACACCACACGAGCGCAGGGTCCACGACCGGGAGTGCATGGCGCAGCACCGCGGGACTCGGTGCATCACTCGAGTGCCCGGCCACACCACGGCCGCGCGCCCGCACGAGCCCGGGAGGCGAGATCACGTGGAGCAGCGGGCCCGCCGCCGGCAAGGGCGCACCGAACAGCAGCGCAGCAGTCTCGTGACTGAATGCCTCGCCCGGGCGCAGCAAGGGCTCGTAGGCACGGCAGCGATCGAGCACCGAATCGAGGTCGAGACCGACCGACCGCACGGCCGTGAACGGCCGCTGCACGTCACTCGCGCGAAGCCGGCTCCGTGTCGATTCGTGCAACGCCACGTCGCGCACGTGGAACGCCATGCCGGTGAGGTAGCCGGGCAGAGTTGATCGATTCCGCACACACCGACTCTGCCCCTACGCCCGGATTCGGGTCGTTCACTCTCCACAGGCCCGTCTCAGAGCGCGTCGAAACGTCGCGGATGGCGACTTCTGCGCGCAAGAGGTCGCCATCCGCGACCTCTCGCGTGCAGGGAGCGGAAGGAAGGGTCAGCCGAGGTCGCGGAACGCGAGCGACGCGGCATCCGTAGAGCCGACGCCGACCTGCGCGAAGGCGTCGAAGCCGTCGGCGGTCACGCGGTCGAGCAGGGCGCGCAGGTTCTTCACGCGGCGCTCGAGACGAACCCGGGCTCCGGATGCCACGAGCTCGCGTTTCAGGGCGAGCAGCTGTGCCGCAGGGACATCCGCGTCGTGGACGAGCACGACGGCACGGGGGCGTTCCTCGTCGCGCACGGCCAGCAGGTCGACGATGCGCTCGAAGCCGATCGAGAAGCCGCACGCCGGCACCTCCTGGCCCAGGAAGCGCCCGATCATGTGGTCGTATCGGCCGCCGCCGCCGAGCGAATAGGCGTAGTCGGGGTGGGCGATCTCGAAGATCGAGCCGGTGTAGTAGCCCATGCCGCGCACGAGGGTCGGGTCGAACTCGATCGCAGCATCGGGCAGCGCCGCGCGCAGCGCGAGCAGCTCGGCGTAGGCCTCGCGGTCGAGCCACGCAGGCGGGGGCGTGACGCCATCGGCCAGGTGCCAATCGGCGGCGGTCAGCGCCTCGAGCTCCGCCGCGACATCCGCGTCGCCAGTCACGATGCCGAGCTCGGCGAGTTCGGCCGCCACTCCCCCGGTGCCGATCTTGTCGAGCTTGTCGATCGTGATGAGCGCGCGTTCGCGCAGTTCGTCGGGCACGCCCCACGAGCCGAGGATGCCGGCGAGGATCCGCCGGTCGTTCAGCCGGATCGTGCACCCGGCGAGGCCGAGCGCGTCGAGCGTCGCGACGGTCGCGGTGAGCAACTCGAGCTCCGCGAGCGGGCCGGCTTCGCCGATGATGTCGATGTCGCACTGCACGAACTGGCGGTAGCGACCCTTCTGCGGGCGCTCCGCGCGCCACACGGGCGCGATCTGGATCGCCCGGAACACCGGTGGCAGCGCGGCCCGGTGCGTCGCGTAGAACCGCGCGAGCGGCACCGTGAGGTCGTAGCGCAGGCCGAGATCGGCGAGCGAGAGGGCATCGCCGGATGCCGCGGCGCGCGCCAGGTCGTCGGTGGTCAAGCCGCGCTTCATGACGGCGAATGCGAGTTTCTCGTTGTCGCCGCCAAGGCCGGCGTGCAGCCGCGACGCGTCTTCCATGACCGGCGTCTCGATCTCGTCGAAGCCGTGCGCCGCATAGACCCCGCGGATCACGCCGAGGGCGTGCTCGCGTCGGGCCTTCTCGGCAGGCAGGAAGTCGCGCATTCCGCGCGGTGGAGTGACGGATGCGACCATGCCGACCATTCTTCCAGCACGCGGGCGTCGCCCGTGGCGCACGCCTGCGCACGCGTCAAGCTCGCGTGAGCCCACGTCAACCTGCGTCAGCCCGCGTCGAGCTCGATCCCGCGAGCCGCCGCCGCGCCGCGCAGCGCCTCGGCTTCGTCGATGCCGACGGCGAGGTAGACGTGCAGTCCGTCGGCGTCGTCGCGCACGAGGTACTCGGAATCGCTCGTCACGATGAGCTCGTCGTTCGCGTCGAGATAGCTCCACCGCACGCGCACCATGGAGATGAGCTCGGTGAGCGCGCTCACGGCGCGAAGTTCGGGCACTGCCGACTCGAGCCCGAGCCCCTGGTAGAGCGGATACGACGATGAGAGGCCGGCGGCCATGTCGGCGCGACTCTCGAGCGCTCCGGCGAACTCGTCGGTCATCACCATGCCGGGCAGTCCCCAGAGCTGCGCGGTCGCTTCCGCGTCGTATTCGCGGAGCGCCGCAGCGTAGGCATCGAAGAACTCGGCGAGCCGCTCCTCTTCGATGCCCATGGACTCCTCCTCGGTGCGCCCGTCTCCTCCGACGGTACGCCCGCGCCGCGGCATCCGCGAGCCATCGGGCGGCGGGGCCGTCAGTCGGTGCGCGACCGCTCCGCCGCGCGCACCTCGTCTTCGAGGCCCCGCACAGCGACGCGCAGCGCGCGCTCCGCGTCGAGTCCCTGCGAGCGCGCGGATGCCACGAGCCCGAGCAGTACCGCGCCGAGCTCGCCCTCGGTCGCGGGCGTCGCGGGCGCGGGCGTCGCGGGCGGCGCCGACCCCGCGGCATCCGTCACGCCGACCTTCTCGGCCTTGCCGAGCACCTTCTGCGCGAGCGCGAGCGCCGGCATGCCGCGCGGGATGCCGTCGAGCACGCTCGTACGGTGCGGCTTCTCGTCGGCCTTGAGGTCGTCCCAGAAGGCGACGACGTCGGCGGCGGTCTCGGCCTCGCGATCGCCGAAGACATGCGGATGCCGCGACACCATCTTCGCCGTCATGTGACGGGCGACATCGTCGATGTCGAAGTCTTCACCGGGTGTCTGCGCGGCGAGGTCGGCGTGGAAGAGCACCTGGTAGAGCACATCGCCGAGTTCCTCGATCATCTCCTCGCGACTACCGGACTCGATCGCGTCGATGAGCTCCCAGCTCTCCTCCACGAGGTACTGCACGAGGCTCTCGTGGGTCTGCTCCGCGTCCCAGGGGCATCCGCCCGGCGCACGGAGCCGGGCGACCATCGCGACCAGCTCCGTGAGTCCCTCGTGCGCGTCGCGGGACTCGGCCGATGCGTGTTCGGTGCGGGCGTCGCTCATGCGTGCCAGCCTACGTCGACCCCACCCCGATAGGATCGAACGCGGAGCGCCGGGAAGTCTGGTCGGCCGACGGGAGACCGTCGTCATCGTCCCACCGACGTCGCATGCGTATCCGAGGCTGGTGCGCACGAGACTTCTTGGAGTCCCATATGAACTTCCTTCGCTCGGAGCGCTGGTCAGCAGCCCTCCTCCTCATCGCCGCAGTGCTCGGCCTCGTGATCGCGAACCTGCCCGTGGGCGCCGAGCTCATCGCCCTGAAGAACGAACACCTCGACCTGCCGTGGCTCGGTCTCGACCTCTCTGCCGGGCACTGGATCAGCGACGGGCTGCTCGCCGTCTTCTTCTTCATCGTCGCCGTCGAGCTGAAGCGCGAACTCGTCATCGGCGAACTCAACTCGCTGTCGAAGGCGCTGCTGCCTGCGATCGCAGCGATCGGCGGGGTCGCCGTGCCCGCGCTCATCTTCTTCGCGTTCACGGCGGGCACCGAGACGGTCGACGGATGGCCCATCCCGACGGCGACCGACATCGCCTTCGCCCTCGGCGTGCTCGCGATGTTCGGCAGATGGATCCCGACCCGCGTTCGGGTCTTCCTCCTCGCGCTCGCGGTGCTCGACGACCTCATCGCGATCCTGATCATCGCCTTCTTCTTCACCGACGACGCCGACCTCGCATCACTCGGCTTCGCCGGCATCGCCATCGCCCTCTTCGGCGCGGTCAGTCGCATGATGAAGCCGCGCTCGACGTGGATCCTCTCGCGACGGCCGCAATGGCCGATCGGGCTCGTGCTCGTCGCACTCGGCGTGCTCGCCTGGTACTTCGTCTCCCAATCGGGTGTGCACGCGACGATCGCGGGCGTCGCGCTCGGCCTCGTCATGGCGCGTCGCCCGGGCGGGCGGGCGGTGCACTCGCTCGAGCCGTGGTCGAACGGCATCATCTTGCCGCTGTTCGCGTTCTCGGCGGCGATGGTCGCGTTTCCGCAGGTGGAGCCGAGCGAACTCGACCCCGCGTTCTGGGGCATCCTCGTCGGGCTGCCGGTCGGCAAGATCGTCGGCATCATGCTGGCCGGCGGCCTCGGCGCGCTCGTCGTTCGCCGTCGAACTGGAATCCCGCTCACGCTCGGCGACCTCTTCGTCGTCGGTACGCTCGGCGGCATCGGTTTCACGGTCTCGCTGCTCATGAACGAGCTCGCCTTCGCCGGGCTGCCGGAGGTCGCCGACGAGGGCACGCTCGCGGTGCTGCTGGGCTCGGGTATCGCGATCGCGGCCTCCGGCGTCGTCGTGAGTCTGCGCTCGGCGCAGTATCGCAAGCACGGCGGCCACGCGGGCGTCGGCGGGGCGTTCTCGCGCTGACCATGCAACACCGAACCCACCTGTCAGACTGATTCGATGAGCGACAGCACGCCCGCAGCCCGTTTTCTTCGTGCAGAGCTGCACGAGACCCGCCGTCGGGGCCTCGGCAAGGCGTGGCACACCGCCCTGCTGCTCGCTGGCGAGGCCACGGGCCTCGGCGGCCCGTCGATCGCCGACCTCGTGGTCATGCGTGCGGGCACCGATGCACCGGTGATCCGCACGAGGGCCGGCTCCCTCGACGAGGCCGACGCCCTGCTTCGGGCGATCAACGCCGATCTCGAGCGGATGTCGGTCGAGGAGTTCCTCGCCGAGTGGGGCCACCTGAGGGTCTAGCTCGAGGTTCCGCCGACGGTTCGACTCGCTCGCGGCACCCGCCGACGGTTCGACTCGCTCGCGGCACCCGCCGACGGTTCGCTCGCTCGCAGCTCCGCCGAAGGTTCGACTCGCTCGCGGCTCCGCCGACGGTGTCTAGCTCGCGGCACCGCCGCCTGAGCCGGCGGCGCTCCCCGCCGCCGCGGCATCCGTCGCAGGCGCCTCAGGCACCGGGAAGATCGCGATGATGAGCCGCGACACCCAGTCGATGAGGTCGGCGTCGCCCGGCAGTTCGCCGTTGGTGACCGGGAACGGCACGAGGATCACGTCGTTCTGGGCGAAGTGCTTGGCGCCCGGGTACATGCGCTCGAGGCGCACACGACGCGAGTCGGGGATGTTCGCGGGGGCGATGCGGAGTTTCGACCCGGTGGCGATGACGTCGGAGAGGCCGGCGCGCTGCGCCTCGCGGCGCAGTCGGGAAACGGCGATGAGGTGCTTGACCTGCTCGGGGGGCTCACCGTAGCGGTCGACGAGTTCGTCGAGCACCTCATCGATCTGCCCGTCTTTGGCGGCGGGGCCGCTCGCGGCGGAGAGCTTCTGGTACGCCTCGAGGCGCAGCCGTTCGCTGTCGACGTAGTCGTCGGGGATGTGTGCGTCGACCGGCAGTTCGAGCCGGAGCTCGGTCTGCCCTTGCGCGACATCGCCGCGGAACGCGGAGACCGCCTCGCCGATCATGCGCAGGTACAGGTCGAAGCCGACGCCCGCGATGTGACCGGCCTGCTCGGCACCGAGGAGGTTGCCTGCGCCGCGGATCTCGAGGTCTTTCAGCGCGACCTGCATGCCGCTGCCGAGCTCGTTGTTCGCGGCGATCGTCGAGAGGCGGTCGTGCGCGGTCTCGGAGAGCGGCTTCGCCGGATCGTAGAGGAAGTAGCCGTACGCACGCTCACGGCCACGGCCGACGCGACCGCGCAGCTGGTGCAGCTGGCTGAGCCCGTACTTGTCGGCGCGATCGATGATGATCGTGTTCGCGTTCGTGATGTCGAGGCCGGTCTCGATGATCGTCGTCGAGACGAGCACGTCGAACTTGCGCTCCCAGAAGTCGTTCACGATCTGCTCGAGCACGTGTTCGTTCAGCTGGCCGTGCGCGACGGCGATGCGCGCCTCGGGCACGAGCTCGGCGAGTTGCGCGGCGGCACGGTTGATCGAGGAGACCCGGTTGTGCACGAAGAAGACCTGCCCCTCGCGGAGCATCTCGCGGCGGATCGCCGCGGAGACCTGCTGCTCGGAGTACGGCCCGACGAAAGTGAGGATGGGGTGCCGGTCTTCTGGCGGCGTCGCGAGCGTGGACATCTCGCGGATGCCGGTGACGGCCATCTCGAGCGAACGCGGGATCGGCGTCGCGCTCATCGCGAGGATGTCGACGTTGGTCTTCAGCTTCTTGAGCGAGTCTTTGTGCTCGACGCCGAAGCGCTGCTCCTCGTCGATGATGACGAGGCCGACATCTTTGAAGATCACCTTCTCGGTGAGGATGCGGTGCGTGCCGATGACCATGTCGACCGTGCCGTCGGCGAGCCCCGCGATGGTGTCCCGCGCCTCTTTGTCGCTCTGGAACCGGCTGAGGGCGCGCACGTGCACGGGGAATCCGGCGTACCGCTCGTTGAACGTCTCGAGGTGCTGCTTCACGAGGAGCGTGGTGGGCACGAGCATCGCGACCTGCTTGCCGTCTTGGATCGCCTTGAACGCGGCACGAACGGCGACCTCGGTCTTGCCGAACCCGACGTCGCCCGCGAGCAGGCGATCCATGGGGATCGGCCGCTCCATGTCGGCTTTCACCTCGTCGATCGTCTGCACCTGGTCGGGTGTCTCGACGAACGGGAAGGCCTCTTCGAGTTCGTGCTGCCAGGGCGTGTCGGGCCCGAACGCGTGGCCCTTCGCCGCCATGCGCGCCGAGTAGAGCTTGACGAGCTCGACGGCGATGTCGCGCACCGCCTTGCGGGCGCGGCCCTTGGCCTGGGACCAGTCGCTGCCGCCCATCTTCGAGAGCGATGGGGCTTCGCCCCCGACGTATCGGGAGAGCAGGTCGAGCTGGTCGGTCGGCACGAAGAGCCGGTCGCCCGCGTGACCTCGCTTGGATGGCGCGTATTCGATGACGAGGTACTCGCGCACTGCGGTCGGCTGCTGCTGGATGCCCGCAGTACGACTCGGTCCGGTCGGGCGCGAGCCCGTGGCAACCTCGCGTTGGACCATTTCGATGAACTTGCCGATGCCGTGCGTCTGGTGCACGACGTAGTCTCCGGCCTTCAACTGCAGCGGGTCGACGACGTTGCGGCGACGACTCGCGAGCTTCTTGCCCTGCCGTGCGTCGTAGCCGGCCGAGCGACCGTAGAACTCGGCTTCGGCGATGAGGCCGAGTTTCAGCTCGGGCACTTCGTAGCCGCGCGAGGCATCGGCCTGCACGAGGTAGGCGACCCCGGGCTCGAGCTTCGGCGGGACCTCGTCGACGATCCGTGCGGCGAGTCCTGCTTCTGCGAGCACGTCTCGTGCGCGCTCGACGAGACCGTGACCGGCGGATGCCACGACGAGGCTCCATCCGTCGCGCAGGCGTTCGGCGGCATGATCGACCGCGCCGGCCACGTTGCCCTGGAAGCTCGGCATCGCATTCGCCGCGAGCCGCACCGTCGTCGATGCGCCGGCCGTCTGCGGTGCGACCTCGCCGCCCGCGGCCGCGACGACCTCGGCCGCGTCGCCGATGTCGAAGCCCGAGAAGTTCCACCACACCCGACGAGGGTCGGGCTCTCCGGGTGCACTGAACAGCGCGGCATCCCGTAACTGGCGCACCGTGAGGAAGTCACCGGCCGCGAGATCGATCGGCGCTTCGGCGCCCGCTGTGGCTGCGCTCCACGCTGCTCCGAGGAACTCGCGGTTGGTCTCCCCGAGACTCACCGCCCGGCCGGCGACGCGCTCGGGCGCGAGCACCGCGACGGCCGCCCCCTCCGGCAGGTAGTGCGTGAGCGGCACGAGTCGGTCGAGGAGTGCCGGCGCGAGCGATTCCATGCCCTCGACGGGGATGCCCTCGGAGATCTTCTCGAGCAGCCCCGACAAGCTCGGGAACTCGTGCACCATCTCCCGCGCGCGCTGGCGCACGGGCCCGGTGAGCAGCAGTTCTCGGCTCGGCGGCAGGGTCACGCGTTCGACCGCGTCGGGCAGCGACCGCTGGTCGGCGACTGAGAACGCGCGCAGCTCTTCGACCTCATCACCGAAGAACTCGACCCGCACCGGATGGTCGGCGGTCGGCGGGAAGACGTCGAGGATGCCGCCGCGCACGGCGAACTCGCCTCGACGCGCGACCATGTCGACGCGGGCATATGCGAGGTCGACGAGCTTCGTTGCGAGGTCCGCGAGGTTGTACCCGCGCCCTCGGGCGACGAGTTCGACAGGTTCGAGCGAGGCGAGATTGTCAGCGAGCGGCTGCAGGGCCGCGCGCACCGAGGCGACCACGACGAGCGGATGCCGCGAGCCGGCCTCTGACCATTCGTGCATGCGGCGCAGCGCATGCAGCCGGCGTCCGACGGTCTCGGCCGACGGGCTCAGTCGCTCGTGCGGCAGCGTCTCCCATGCGGGGAACTCGAGCAACTCTGCATCGGCGAGGTACGGCGCAAGCGACGCCCTCAAGGATTCGCCCTCACGGCTCGTGGCGGTGATGACGAGCAGCGCGGGCGGGAGTCCTGCCTCTGCGCGGCGTTGCAGGAGGCCGGCGAGCAGTGGGGCGTCGAGACCGTCGGGGGCCGAGAAGTCAGCGTTCCTCTGGGCTTCGGCGAGCGCGGCGTCGACGGTTGCGGCGCGCGAAAGCGCCGTGAGAAAGCCTTGGAGGTTCACCCGACGAGTCTACGCGGCACGTCCGACACACCGTCCGGCCTCGCGGAGTCCGAGGCGATCCGCACGCGACCCGCCGCTGCACGCGCGCACGGCGTCGTCGTCGCCCGCCGATACGATGGGCGCGCACGTCGAACGCCAGGAGGCTCCCGCAATGATCACCGCTGCCGCAGACGGATCCGCCCTCGGCAACCCAGGCCCGGCCGGCTGGGCCTGGTACGTCGACGACGACTGCTGGGCCGCCGGCGGGTGGAAGCACGCCACCAACAACCAGGGCGAGCTGAAGGCGGTGCTCGAACTCTTCCGCGCGACGGCCCACCTCGACGATGACCTCCTCGTGCAGTGCGACAGCCAGTACGTGATCAACTCGGTCACCAAGTGGATGCCCGGCTGGAAGCGCAAGGGCTGGCGCAAGTCAGACGGCAAGCCGGTCATGAACGTCGAGCTCCTTCAGGAGCTCGACGAAGCGATCGCCGGGCGCCGCTACCGCTTCGAATGGGTGAAGGGCCACGTGGGTCACGAGCTCAACGAGGCGGCCGACGTGCGCGCTCGCGCGGTCGCCGAGGCGTATCAACGCGGCTTGTCGGTTCCCGGTGGCCCGGGGTGGAGCGGGGCCTGCGAGACGGATGGCTCGGCGACGATCGCCGAACCCGCGCCTGCAGCCGAAGCCGTACCGGAACCAGAGCCCGCACCGACACGCGACGCCGTCGCGCCCGCCTTCGACGACGGCGCGCTGTTCAGCCTCGACCCCGAGCCCGAGGCGTGGCACAGCATCACGCTCGAGCTCTCGACCGAAGAACTCGATCGGCTCCGCGTACGCTCCCAAGCCGAGGGCCTTCCGCCCGAGGAATTCCTCCGCGGGCTGATCTGAGTCCGCGGCGAGCCGATCCGGTCCGTCTTGCGCCTAACTCGGTGCGTGGAATCGCTGTTGCGCCGCCACGAGCCCTTCGCTCGCCACCGCCTCGACCGCGTCCGCGGCATCCGACACCAGGTTCGGAAGGTTCGGGCGCTCCGCGCTCGAGAAGTCCTTCAGTACGAAATCGGCCGGGTCCTGCCTGCCGGGAGGGCGGCCGATGCCGACGCGCACGCGCGTGAACGGCGCTGAATCGGTGGCCTTCTGAATGTCTCGGAGTCCGTTGTGCCCGCCGTGCCCGCCGCCCTGCTTCAAGCGCACGGTGTCGAACGGCAGATCGAGTTCGTCGTGCACGACGATGAGGCGCTCGGGCTCGATCGAATAGAACTTCAGGAGCGCCGCGACCGGCCCGCCCGAAGTGTTCATATAGCCATTGGGCTTGGCGATGACGAGCTTCGGGCCGCCCGGGCGGAGGAATCCCTCGGCGACACGCGACGGCGTCTTGTGGCTCTTGAACTGCGCACCGATGCGTGCGGCGAGTTCGTCGGCGACCATGTGGCCCACGTTGTGCCGGTTGCCGGCGTATTGCGCGCCCGGGTTGCCGAGGCCGACCACGAGCCAGGTGTTCTGGGCCACGATGTCGTCCTTCCGGCGAGGGCGCAACAGGTCGAGGAATCCCATCTGACCTCCGAGCGAGCGAGAAACGCGTGGGCCCCGCGCCCCGCGTTCCGAGCGTACCCGGATGCGGGAGGCGAGGCCCCGACGCGGTGGTGCGAGTGCAGTGGTGCGAGTGCTACTCGGCCGGCTCTTCGGCGGCCTCTTCGGCAGCGCCTTCGGCCGCTTCGCCCTCGGCGGCCTCTGCAGCGGCCTCTTCGCCCAGGTCGACCTTCTGCGGCGTGTGCACGTTGATGACGAGCGCCTCGGGGTCGGAGAGGAGCGTCGAGCCCTTGGGCAGTTCGACGGCGCCCGCAAGGATCTGCGTGCCCTCTTCGAGACCTTCGACGTTCACGACGACGCGCTCGGGGATGTGGGTCGCTTCGGCCTCGAGCGAGAGGGTGTGCTGGTCGAGGTCGGCGATCGTGCCCGGGGCAGGCTCGCCCTCGAGGTGCACGGGCACCTCGACTTGGACCTTCTCGCCCTTCTTGATGACGATGAGGTCGAGGTGCTCGATGACCTGGTGCACCGGGTCCTTCTGCACGTCCTTCACGAGGGCGAGCTGGCTCTTGCCGTCGATCTGCAGGTCGAGCACGGCGTTCGCCTTGCGGAGGATGAGCCCGATCTGGTGCGCCGGGAGCGCGACGTGCACGGGGTCGGTGCCGTGACCGTAGACGACCGCGGGGATCTTGCCGGCGGCGCGGAGCTTGCGGGCCGCACCCTTGCCGAACGATTCGCGCGCGTCTGCGACGACCTTGTTGTCTTCAGCCATTTGTTTCTCCTTGCTGGGCCCGGCTTTGGAGGCGCTGGCGGCCCAGATCGTGTGTCTGTTGTCTCGACTCGAACGCGCGCAACGAATGTGCGCAAATGCGTGAGGAAAAGCCGTGGAGCCTGCTCCTACCGCGTCGATCACGGATGCCGCCGCCCGCTCTCGCGACCGGTGAGGCATCCCTCGCCGAAGTCCAATCGACAAGTCTACCGGATGTCGCGCGCCCTCGACACCGCGGTCTTCAGCACGCCGGAGTTCACCAGTCGTGGACGGTGCCGTCCGCAAGACGGTTGTATGGGAGGTATGCCTGCTCGTAGGGATACTTTCCCGCTTCATCCACGTTGAGGTCGACGCCGATGCCCGGGTTGTCCCCGGGGTGCAGCAGTCCGTCCTTCCACGTGTACGACTGCTCGAAGACCGCATCGGTCTTCGAACCGTGCTTCATATACTCCTGGATGCCGAAATTGTGAATCGCGAGGCCCAGGTGCATGGCTGCGGCCATGCCGACGGGTGAGATGTCGGTCGGCCCGTGCATGCCCGACTTGATCTGGTACTGCGCCGCGTAGTCGAGCACCTTCTTCAGGTGCGAGATGCCGCCCGTGTGGGTGACCGCGCTGCGCACGTAGTCGATGAGCTGCTCACGGATGATCTGCTGGTAGTCCCACACCGTGTTGAAGATCTCGCCGATGGCGAGCGGCGTGGTCGTGTGCTGACGCACGAGCCGCAGCGCCTCGGGGTTCTCGGCGGGCGTGCAGTCCTCGAGCCAGAACAGGTCGTAGGGCTCGAGGGACTTGCCGAGCTGGGCGGCCTGGATCGGCGTCATCCGGTGATGTCCGTCGTGCAGGAGCGGTAACTCCGGCCCGAACTCGGACCGCACGGCCTCGAACACCGTCGGCACATGGCGCAGGTACGAGCGGGTGTCCCAGTCCTCCTCCTTCGGATACGCGCCGCGCTGGGCGGGCTCGTAGTCGTAGCGAACGCCCGTGTTCCCCTCGAGGGTGGCATTGGAGGCGATGCCGTAGATCGATTCGAGACCGGGCACCCCGGTCTGGATCCGAATCGCCCGGTACCCCTGTTCCTGGTACGAACGCACGCTGTCGAACAATTCCTCGTTCGACTTGCCAGAGGCGTGACCATAGGCGAGCAGACCGGTTCGCGATGCCCCGCCGAGCAACTGGTAGAGCGGCATCCCGGCGGCCTTCGCCTTGATGTCCCAGAGCGCGACATCAACCGCCGCGATCGCCGCCATCGTGACCGGACCACGACGCCAGTACGCGCTTCGGTAGAGGAACTGCCAGGTGTCCTCGATCTTCGACGCATCGCGACCGATGAGCAGAGGCACCACGTGGTCCTTGAGATAGCTCACCACCGCGAGCTCCCGGCCGTTGAGGGTTCCGTCGCCGAGCCCGGTGATGCCCTCGTCGGTCGTCAGCTTGAGAGTGACGAAGTTGCGATCGGGGCTGGTGACGATGACTTCCGCGCGTTCGATCTTCATGATGGATCCTATTCTGCTGAGAGTGGCTCTGGCCGGCGAGATCTCCGGGTCATCTCGTCACCATTCCGCCAGGGAACCGTCGTCGTGCCGCCAGATCGGCGAACGCCATTCGTGCCCCGCCCTGTCGGCCGCACGCACGGCGGCCTCGTCGATCTCGATGCCGAGGCCAGGCCCGGTCAGTCGCTCGATGGCGCCGTCGACGAATTTGAGCGGCTCCGTGTCGAGCACGTAGTCGAGCACCTCGGCGCCCGTGTTGTAGTGGATGCCGATGCTCTGCTCCTGGATGAGGTAGTTCGGCGTCGCGAAACCCACCTGCAGGCATGCGGCGAGCGCGAGCGGCCCGATCGGGCAGTGCGGCGCCAACTGCACGTCGTAGGCCTCGGCGAGGGAGGCGATGCGACGCACCTCGCTGATGCCGCCGGCGTGCGACAGGTCGGGCTGAGCGACGGCGATTCCGGCCGCGAGCACGGGAAGGAACTCCTGCCTGCTGTACAGCCGTTCGCCCGTCGCCACCGGGATCGTCGTCGACGAGACGAGCGCACCGATCGCATGCGAGTTCTCGGGCACGATCGGCTCCTCGAGGAAGAACGGGTGGAACGGCTCCAGCAGCGGCGCGATACGGCGCGCGGTCGCGAGCGTGAATCTCCCGTGGAGGTCCACGGCGATGTCGCGGGCCGGGCCGAGCACCTCACGGGCAGCGGCGACCCGCTCGACGACGGCATCCAGTTCAGCCGCCGAGCCGTTGCGGCTCATCCGGCCGCTCGCGTTCATCTTCACCGCGGTCAGCCCGACATCGAGCTGAGCCCCGATGGCATCCGCAATCTCCGCCGGGTCGTCGCCGCCGACCCAGCCGTAGGCACGGATGCGGTCGCGCACCGCTCCGCCGAGCAGTTGGTGCACGGGCACGCCGAGGTGACGGCCGGCGATGTCCCACAGCGCCTGGTCGATGCCCGAGACGGCGCTCGAGAGCACCGGCCCGCCCCGGTAGAAGCCGGACTTGCTGAGTACCTGCCAGTGGTCCTCGATCGTGAGCGGGTCGCGCCCGATCAGGTACTCGGCGAATTGCTCGACGGCGGTGCGGACCGTTGCCGAGTGGCCTTCGAGGGATGCCTCGCCCCAGCCTGCGACGCCCGAGTCCGTCTCGATGCGGACGAACAGCCAGCGGGGCGCGACCATGAAGGTCTCGACGCGATCGATGAGCACGGCGGGATCAGCCCTTCGTCGCGCCGGCGGTGAGCCCCGACACGATGTACTTCTGGGTGAACAGGGCGATGACCATGATCGGCACGGTCACGACGACGGCGGCAGCCATGAGTCCTCCCCAGTCGATGCTCGCGTACGACACGAAGTTGAAGATCGCCACGGGCAGGGTTTTCGTGTTTGCGCCGGAGAGCACGAGCGCGAACATGAAGTTGTTCCACGAGAAGATGATCGACAGGATTCCCGCTGTCGCGATGCCGGGGGTCGACAGCGGCAGCGTGATCCTGAGGAATGCGCCGATCGGCGTGAGCCCGTCGACCTGCGCCGACTCTTCGAGGTCCTCCGGAAGCGAGTCGAAGAACGACATCATGATGTACACGATGAGCGGCAGCGCGACGAACATGTGCGACAGGATCAACACGCTGTAGTCGCCCACCATGCGCAGATTCGCGAAGATGAAGTACCACGGCACGAGCAGGCTGACACCGGGGATGATGCGCGCCAGCAGCACGATGCCCGCCGACTTCTGCATGGTGAACCGGCTCATCGCGTAGGCGGCGGGAACCCCCACCAGCAGGGAGAGCGCCGTCGAGGCGAATGCGATCCAGGCGCTGTTGAAGATGAACTGGAAGTAGTTGTCGCGCCCCAGCACGTTCGCGAAGTTGTCGAGCGTGGGCGTGAACGCGAGCGTCTTGCCGACGTCGTAGATGTCGACGTTCGTCTTGAACGACGACAGCAGCATCCAGGCGAGGGGCAGGATGAAGACGACGACGATGACGATGAGCGAGACTGCGCGGAACCACGTGTAGGCGCGGGAGCGCAATGGTTTGCGCCGACGGGCCGGCGGCGG
Organism: Agromyces sp. Y182; assembly: GCF_059445385.1. Lineage (NCBI taxonomy): Bacteria > Bacillati > Actinomycetota > Actinomycetes > Micrococcales > Microbacteriaceae > Agromyces > Agromyces sp. Y182. The sequence continues at coordinate 1,192,312 of NZ_JCAIUF010000002.1, forward strand.
AGGCGGTGAACTCGCGGGGGGAGCCGGTGTCGTGGTCGATTCGACGGTCGTGGTCATTGCGACGCCTTCTCCTTTCTTCTGAACGTGATGGCCCACATGATCGCGATGATCAGCAGGAAGAAGATCATGAGCACAGCGGATGCGACGCCGTAGTCGTTGTAGTCGAAGCTGAGTCCGTAGGCGTAGACGTTGAGCGTCTCGACCTCGTGGAACGAGCCGCCGCCCTTGCCCTTCGTCGCGTACAGGATGTCGAAGGTCTTGAGCGCGTCGATGCTGCGCAGCAGGATGGCGACGATGACCGTCGTCCTGAGCAGCGGCAGCGTGACATACCAGAAGCGCTGCCACGCGCTGGCGCCATCGATGCGGGCCGCCTCGTCGGGCTCGTCGGAGAGGGAGGTGAGGCCTGCGAGAAGGATGAGCACGACCATCGGCGTCCACTGCCAGATGTCGACGAACATGAGGGTCGGCAGGGCCGTCAGCTCGCCCGACAGCCACGGCTGCGGCGGGATGCCGAAGAAGCCGAGCAGCTGGTTGGCGAAGCCGATGTTGGGGTCGAAGATGAGCTTCCACATCATGCCGACCGCGACGGGAGTCGCGACGAGAGGCAGCAGGATGGCGACCCGCACCCAGCGCTCGCCGCGGAACGGGCGCCAGAGGAGCAGGGCGATGGCCATGCCGAGCACGAGTTCGACGATGAGCACACCGCCCGTGAACAGGAAGGTGCGCCAGACCGCCGGCCAGAAACGGTCGAAGTCGGTGAAGACCTCGGCGTAGTTCTCGAAGCCGATGAACTCGTGCTCGGCGCGCACCGATCCTTCGGAGTTGGTGAAGCTCAGGTAGATCGTCCAGACGAGCGGGATGGCGACCAGCAGGCCGACGATGATCATCGCCGGGGAGGCGAACAGCCACTTGCGGCGGCGATTCGCCCAATCGGAGAACGCCTTCTGTGGCGATGGGCGGATGCCGGTCTCCGTCGATGTACGGGCACTGGTCGTCGCAGTCATCGTTCACCTCCTCGTGAGTGAGAATCCGGGGGTTGGGTGCTGGGTGCTGCTACTGGCTCTCTTCGTCGAGGAGCGCCTGGAGCGCCTCGTTCGCGGCATCCGCGGCGGCATCCGAGTCTCCACCGGTGATGGCGACGACGATCGGATCGCCGACGATCTCACGCGCCTCGGGGACCTTGACGACGAGCGGTCGGTCGTGGCCGACGCCGTTCTTGGTGCTGATGGCGATCGCCTCGGCGAGGTCTGCCGGGTAGGTCGAGATTCCCTCGGGGTCGTCCCACACGGAAGCGCGGGCGCCGGGGACGCCGGCCTGCTGGATCTCGAGCGTCATCTCCTGGCTGGTCGCCCATTCGATGAACTTCCAGGCGTTGTCCTGGTTCGAGGAAGTCTCGTTGACGCCGAGCGCCCACGAGGGCACGTTGTATGCCTTGGAGCCGTCGGGACCGGCCGGGATGGGGGCGAAACCGACGGTGTCGGACACCTTCGAGTTCTCGGGGTCGGTCGCGTTCTTGTAGAGGCTGTCGGCCTCGGTGTAGAACGCCGCACCGCCTTGCGTGAAGATGGCCATCGCCTCGGACCAGCTCATGTCGGTGCTGACGTTTTCGGGGCCGAAGTCGTGGATCAGCTTGCCGTAGGTCTCGTACGCGGCCTTCGCTTCTGGCGTGTTCACGCTCGCGTCGCCGTCTTCGTCGATGAAGTCACCGCCATAGCTGTACAGGAAGCTCGAGAATTGGGTGACCGCCGCGGACTTGCCGGTGCGGGCCACGAAGCCCGCGATGCCGGGGTTCTCGTTCTTGATCTGCTCCGCCGCGGCGAGGAGGTCGTCCATCGTCTTGGGAACCTCGAGGCCGGCTGCCTCGAGCAGATCCTTGCGGTAGTAGAGCACCTCCTGCTCGGTGATGATCGGCACGCCGACGACCTGGCCGTCATAACTCGTCGAGTTGACGGGGCCCTCCTGGTAGTCCGACCAGTCCCAGTCGCTGCTCTCGGTGACGCGGTCGCTCAGGTCGGCCATGTAGCCGTTCTTGGCGAAGAGCTTGCCCTCCTGGAGGGGGCGGTACATCATGACGTCGATCTCGTCGGTGCCCGCGTTGAGCTTGACGTTGTACTGGTCGGAGAGCTGGTCTTCTCCGAACTGGGCGACCTCGACCGTGATGCCCGTCTCCTTCTCGAACTCGGGGATCTTCTCCTTGATGATGTCGGTCCACACGTGGTTGACGAGCGTGACGCGCACCGTGTCGGAGCCCTCCCCGCCGTCGCCGCCCGAGCTGCAGGCCGAGAGCCCGCCTCCCAGGAGCAGGGCGGCGGTCGCGAGCCCGGTGATTCGGATGACAGATCGCTTCATTACGACTTCCTCTGTGTCTTGGTGATGATGCACTCCTCTGTGCACGGAGATTCCGCACTTCACGATCGCTACGTCATCTCAATGGAGGCACCATAACAAATAAAGTCATACTTATTCAACTCGCAAGCCGGTCCGGTATGATTTATCCGTGACTAGCGATGCAAAAGGGACGGCCGTCGAGAAAGATCACGGCCCCTCCGGCCCTGTGATGGGCCTCCACGCGCAGGTCCTCGACAGGCTCGGCCTCGCCCTGTGTTCGGGAGAGCTTCCCGCAGACGTCGTCGTCCGCATCGACGAACTCGAGCAGCGCTACGACGTGTCCCGCTCCGTCGTGCGCGAAGCGCTCCGTGTGCTCGCCGCGATGGGCATGATCTCCTCGCGGCGTCGCGTCGGAGTCAAGGTGCTGCCCCAGTCCGAATGGAACCTGTACGACCCGCAGTTGATCCGCTGGCGCCTCGCATCCCCCGGCCGCATCGCCCAGCTGCGATCGCTGACGGAGCTGCGGACGGCAGTCGAGCCCGAGGCCGCGCGGCTCGCCGCCATCCGCGCCCCCCTCACGGGAGCGAGCGAGCTCATGGGGCTCGCGGGCAAGCTGTGGGCGGCGGGCCAGGAGGGCGACAGCGACCGGTTCCTCGAACTCGACATCGAGTTCCACCGCCTGGTGCTCACCAACTCGGGCAATGAGATGTTCGGCAAGCTGCACACCCTCGTCGAGGAGGTGCTCGCAGGTCGCACTCATTACGGGCTCATGCCGACGAATCCGCATGTCGAAGCACTGCAGTTCCATGTCGACGTCGCCAGCGCCATCCAGCGTGGCAACCCCGAAGATGCACAAGCCTCGATGCTGCGGATCATGCAACGCACCTTCCTCGAGATGAGCTCCATCTGGGAAGGAGGCGAGGCGGATGCCATCTCGGGAACCTCGGGGCCCCGCGTGCTGGGGCCGAATGAGACGGTCTGACCGGCACCTCGTCCGGCGCCCAGCACCTGACCTCAGCCCCTGACCTCAGCCCCTGACCGACGACGCGGCCTCGCCCGGACGCCGAGCGGATGCCACCATGTCGTGCACGACGGCGAGTTGTTCGACGACCGCGTCGCGGAAGGCCTTCGAACTGCGCACCGGCTCGGGGAACACCTCACCGATCGCGAAGAAGCGGTCGACGAGCGCACCCGGCTCGTCGGCGAGCGCGCCCGGTGTGCCGACGGCTGCGTGCAGTCGGTCGGCCAGTGGATCGTCGAGCGCCGGGGCATCCGGCTCCAGCGACCTCGTGACGTAGGCGATCCACGCAGCCACGACGAGCGCGAGCCCCGCGGGCACCGCACCGGCGGCGAGCCGGTCAGCGGCGGTGCCGAGCACCCGGATGGGCAGTTTGTGCGATCCGTCCATCGCGACCTGGGAGGTGGCGTGCGCGAGCGCCGGATTGGCGAACCGCGTGAGCACGCTGTCGCGATATTCGGCGAGGTCGATGCCCGCCGGCGCCGAGAGCGTGGGCAGGATGTCGTCGTCGAGCACGCGACGAGCAATGGCGTGAAGGCGCGGATCGGCGATCGCCGCTGCGATCGTGGCGTACCCGCTGAGCGAGCCGAGCCAGGCGAGCAGTGAATGCGTCGCGTTGAGCACTCGGAGCTTCACCTGCTCGTACGGTGTCACATCGTCGGTGAAGGTCGCGCCGGCGAGCTCCCAACGCGGGCGGCCGGCGGCGAAGTCGTCTTCGATCACCCACTGCGCGTACGGCTCGGCGACGACGAGTGCCTCGTCGCGGAGCCCCAGGAGCGAGAACGCCGCCAGGCGGTCGGCCTCGGTCGTCGCCGGCGTCAGTCGGTCGACCATCGACGACGGGAATGCGACCGACGCCTCGAGCCATGTACGGAATTGGCGACCACGGGGGCCGACCGTCTCGGCGATCGAGAGCACGAGCTCACGGGAGACGGCACCGTTGTGCGCGAGGTTGTCGCACGAGAGCACGGTGAACGGGCCGCCGCCGGTACGGAAACGGCGGGCGAGCCCCCGCACGAGGAGCCCGAGCGGGGTGCGTGACGCCGATGCGCCCGGCGCGGCTGCGAGCTCGCCGGCGATCAGGTCGACGTCGTTCGCGATGCCGGGATGACGCCGGTCGATGCCGCCCGCCTCCGCCCGGTGGTAGCCCCGCTCCGTGATCGTGAGCGTGGCGAGCTGCGTCGACTCGGCAGCCAGCGTCGCGACGATCCGCTCCGATTCGGTGCCCGGCCAAGCGCAGTCCACGACCGACCCGACGAGCCGCAGCGATGCCTCGTGCTCCCCTGAGACGAGCACGCCGTACAGGCAATCCTGCGGTCGCAGTTGTCGCACCACCCGGTCACTGCGACCGGTGACGCCGAGGATCCCCCAGCGGGTCTCGCCGGTCGCGGCCGCGGCATCCTCGGTCAGCAAAGCCTGATGGCTGCGGTGGAACGACCCGATGCCGAAGTGCACGATGCCGACCGTCAGCTCGGCGGGATCCACTCGAGGGCGGGTCACTTCTGCGGGGACCTTCGAGGGCGGCAGCGCCGCGAGCGCCTCGCGAGTCAGACGCGGCGGCGCCGCATCACTCATCGCGGGACTCCTTGACCTGGGCCACGAGTTGGGTCGGGTTGATGAAGCGCAGAGCGATGATCAGGATGAGGAGCATCAGGCCGGTGTAGACCACGCCCATCGAGGAGATCAACTGTCGTGCCTCGCCGCCGCCGGCGCTCGTCATGGCCCGATAGATCGCGACCACGAGCGTGTCGGACGTCGGACCCGACACGAGGAACGTGAGCTCGAACATCCCGACGGTTCGGACGAGCACGAGGATGCCCGCCGCGAGGATCCCGGGGATCAGGAGCGGCGCGAGGATTTTGGTGAAGACCTGCATCATGTTCGCCCCGCACATGCGAGCGGCGTTCTCGATCGACGGGTTGATCTGCTCGATGAACGGCGTCATCGTGATGATCACGAACGGGATCGACGGCACGAGGTTCACGAGGATCACGGCGAGGATCGTGCGACCGAGACCGAAGTTGTACATGACGGTCGCGAGCGGGATGCCGAAGGTGATCGGCGGAATCAGGATCGGGAGCAGGAACAGCAGCAGCACGAGCCGCTTGCCCGGGAAGTTGCTGCGCGCCAGCACGTACGAGGCCGGCACGCCGACGAGGATCGACACCACGATCACCGCGAACGCGACGAGGAGCGTCACACCGATGATCTGGCCGAGGTCGAAGCGAGTCCAGGCCTCCGCGTACCAGTTGAGCGTGAAGGTCTCGGGCAGCCACGTGTTGAACCAGGGCTTGCCGAGTGAGTCCACGAGCACACTCAGCACGATGCCGAAGAGGAACACGAAGAACACCGCGATGCCGGCCCAGACGAACCATGTGCCTGGGGAGGCGGCGAGCGAGCGCTCGCCGGGAGGCAGCTTGCCGCGCTGGGTTCCGGAGATGTCGACCGATTCGGTCGGGGGCGCCGCATTCGCGGGAGGCGTGGTGAGTGTGGAGACGGACATCAGCCCTTCCCTCCTGTCGAACCCTTGTAGAGGAAGGAACGGCCGAGGAACACGATCGCGATGACGATCAGTTCGACGACGCCCATCATGATGGCGATGGTGGAAGCCATGCTGTAGTCGAGCTGCTCGGCGAACGAGCGGTAGGCCATCAGCGCGAGCACGCGCGTCTCGCCTGCCGCGTCACCCACGAGTCTCGCCGAGGGGAACACGCTGAATGCGAGCACGAAGGTGAGGATGAAGGTCGTCGCGAGGCCCGGTGCGAGCAGCGGAAGCGTGATGCGCCGGAAGCGTTGCTGCCAGTTCGCACCGAGCGTCTTCGCGGCCGCTTCGAGCGACGGGTCGATGCCCGAGAGGTACGAGGAGATCAACAGGTACGCGAACGGAAATCCCGAGATCACAAGTGAGAAGAAGACGCCGAGGTAGTTGTTCACGAGTTGCAACGGCTCCGAGATGACCCCGATGTCGAGCAGGAATCGGTTCAGCCAGCCCTGCCGCCCCGCGAAGATCAGCAGTCCCTGCGCCGTGAGCACCGTTCCCAGTGCGATCGGCAGCACGAGGAGCGTCTGCATCGTGCGCTTTCCCCTGAACTTGCCGCGCAGCTTGTAGGCGATCGGAATCGAGACGATCACGTTGAACAGCGCCGCCGGCAACGCGAGCCGCATCGTGAGCCACACGGAGTCGAAGATGAACGAGTCCTGGAAGAACGCGATGTAGTTGGCGAACGGCCCGCCGCCCCAGCTCTGCTGAGTGGTCGCGAGCGGCTGAAGGGTCAGCCCGATGCCGTACGCGAAGGGATAGACGAACAGGGCGAGCGCGAAGACCACCGCCGGAGCCAGCAGCCAGAGTTTCGGGTCGATGCCGCGCTCGGCGAGCCGGTGCCTGCGGCTCGCCGAGCTCTTCGACCGCGAAGCAGCATCCGTCGACGAGGTCATCCCCGCACCTCCGCGAGCGGAGCCCGCTCGACGGGGGCGGGGTCGAGTGCGCCGTCGAGTGCGCTGCGATACACGAGCGCGCGGTCGGGGTCGACCGAGAGGGTCACCGTGGCCCCGGCTGCAGGTGCGAAATCCGCGTGCACGTGCAGGTTCACGCCCTCGCGTGTGGTGACGCCGACCGCGAACTCCCTGCCCTGGTACTCCACGACGTTGACCGTTGCCTCGATGGCATTCGCCGGCGGCGTGGCCGCGGTGTGCACGGTCAGGTCGGAGGGCCGGATGGCGAGCCGGATGCGCTCGCCGACCGCGACATGCTGCACTGGGCGGCCGACGAGCGAGAGCCCGTCGCCCGACACACGGGCATGGTGTCCGTCGACGGTCTCGACGGTGAGGTCGAGAAGGTTGCGATAGCCCATGAAGTCGGCGACGTGCCAGTTGGCGGGATGGTCGTGCAGCTCCTCGGGCGTGCCGATCTGCTGCACGCGACCCTCCCGCAGCACCACGAGGCGATCCGCGAGCGAGAGAGCCTCCTCCTGGTCGTGCGTGACGTAGACGGTGGTGAGGCCGAGCGACTGGTGCAGCCGCCGGATCTCGGTGCGCATCTCGAGCCGGAGCTTCGCGTCGAGGTTCGAGAGCGGTTCGTCCATGAGCACGAGCCGCGGCTCGAGCACGATGGCTCGAGCGATCGCGACGCGCTGCTGCTGTCCGCCCGAGAGCTGGCCGGGCAGCTTCTTCGCGTGCTCTTCGAGCTTGACGAGCGCGAGGCCCTCCGCCACCCGGCGGTTGATCTCCGTGCGCGGCAGCTTGCGCATCTGCAAACCGAACGCGATGTTCTTCGCGACGGAGAGATGCGGGAACAGTGCGTAGTTCTGGAACACCATGCCGAAGTCCCGCTTCTCGCTCGGCAGCACGTCGATGCGCTTACCGTCGATGCGGATCTCGCCATGGGTGAGCGGGAGCAGCCCGGCGAGGCAGTTCAGCGCCGTCGACTTGCCGCAGCCCGACGGTCCGAGCAGGGCGATGAACTCCCCCGCTCGGATCGTCAGGTTGAGGTCGACCAACGCCGCTCGACCGCCGAAGCTCCGCCCGACGTCGTTCAGCTCGAGGGACTCGAATGCATTGGCCGTGAGTGGCATGATCTACTGCGCCTCGTACTTCCCGGCACCGATCTCGCGGTCCCAGATGTCGAACGCCTTCACGAGTTGCTCGGCGGGCAATGGGGTCGCCTTCGGCATCTCTTCGATGAGGTCGTCGTACCAGTCACGACCGAACTCGGCGATCAGGTCCTGGCTCGCCTGCGGCGCCTTGTCGAGCGTCGCACCCTCGACCGCTGGGCCGGGGTAGAAGTACCCGCTGTCATAGGCCATCGCGTTGACCTCGGGAGTCAGGATGTACTCGAGCAGCAGCAGGATCGCCGACAACTTGTCGGCGGACTGCCCCTTCGGGACCAGCGCATAGTGCGCGTCGGTCACCCAGGTGAAGTCGTCGAACGGCGCGGCTTCGATCGTCGCCGGCTCCTTCGCCGTCGCGCGAGGCTCGATGTCCCAGCCCGTGGTGGTGGGGATCAGCGCCCAGCTTCCATCGGCCATGTTGGTGATGACCTGGCCGGTGCCCGTCGGGTAGTTGTCGATCGTGGCGCCGAGTTCCTTGAGGTAGGCCCAGGTCTTGTCCCAACCGTTCTCGGGATCGCCGGGATCGTCGTCGCCGAGGATGTAGGGCAGCCCCTGCAGGAACGTGCGGCCGGGGCCCGAGTTCGCGGGCCGTGCATACCCGAACTTGCCCGGATTCGCCTGCGCCCACTCGAGCAGTTCCTCGGGTGTCGACGGCACGTCGGTGACGACGGCCGGGTCGTACTGCAGCAGCGGCCCGGAGGGGTAGTACGTCGTGACGACCCCGTAGTCCTCTGAGAGTTCCTGCATGGCCGCAGCCGGTTCGAGGTAGTTCTCCTGGTTCGACACGCGATCGCCGTAATCGGTGACCAATGGGATCCAGAGGTCTTGGGCGATGCCCGCCGACAGGCCGTCGGTGCCGCTCATCACGAGATCGACCGACAGGTTGCCGCTGTCGACCTGTGGCTTGATGGTGCCGACGAGGTCGGGTGCGCCGGCGCTCTCCCAGGTGACGGCGGAGATGACGTCGGGGTACTCCTTGATGAACTCGTCGATCATCGGGCCGGTGAGCTTCTGGTTGCCCGCGACGTCGAGGATGTTCAGGGTGACCGGCGCCGAGGGCTTGTCGGGTACCTCGTTCGGGTCGCTCGCCGCGCTCGCGTCGCCGCCGCCCGTGTTCGGGGCGGTGCAGCCGGTCAGCGCGAGGGCCGTGACAGCAGCGAGTGCAGCCGCGATCTGGGTGGTACGTCGGATGCGCATTGGTGGTCCTTCCTCTTCTCTGGGTTCCAGACACCGCTGTCTGGAAGGAGCTCAGACGCTGAGTGCGCCCGAATGGGGGGTGTGCTCTGCGATCGCGACGGGCGCGACGCCGGTCGACTGCCGCACGATGAGCTGCACGGGTACGTCGGGGAGTTGCTTCGTCTCGGTCGAACGGCCGAGCACCGTATCGAGCAGCGTGTCGACACACGATCGACCCATCTGCACCCGCGGGTTCTCGACGGTCGTGAGATTCGGCCAGATCATGGTGGACACCGGGATGTTGTCGAACCCGGTGACACTGAAGTCATCGGGAACGCGGGCACCGCGTTGGCGCAGCCGATCGAGGAGGCCGAGTGCCATGAGGTCGTTGTACGCGACCACGGCGGTCGCGCCGGAGGCGATCGCGAGGTCGGCCGCCTGAACTCCGCCGGCGAACGATGGCGGGAAGGTGCCGAGCTCGACGAGCGTGAGCCCGGCATCCGCCTGGCCGAACGCGGTGAACGCCTCGGCGCGTTGCGCGTTGGACCAGGAACTCGGCGGGCCGGCCGCATAGGCGATCGACCGGTGCCCGAGCGCGACCAGGTGCGCCATGATGGCCCGGATACCGCTCGCATTGTCGAAATTGATCGAGGGTACGCCAGGTACCGACCGATTCAGCAGCACCAGTGGCGTCTCGGCGGCGAGCGAGAGCACCGCCTCTTCGCTGCCTCGCGCCGAAGCCAGGATGACGCCGTCGACCTGTTTCGCAAGGCTGCGCACGACCTCCGCCTCGAGCACCGGGTCTTCATCGCTGTCGGCGATGAACACCGCGTAGCCCGCGGCTCGGGCGCGATCCTGCACGCCCTTGCTGATCGAGCCGAAGAACGGGTTCTCGAGGTCGGGTACGACGAGACCGAGGCATCCAGTGCGCCCAGTGATGAGCCCGCTCGCGGCGCGATTCGGACGGTACCCGAGCTCGCGGGCCACCTGCTGAACGTGCGTGCGGGTGGGTTCGGCCACCTGCTCGGGTGAGGCCAGGGCACGTGAGACGGTCGAGATCGATACGCCGGCGGCCTTCGCCACGTCTCTGATCGTCACCGCCATGCCACACCGCCCTGTGCTTCGACCGGCGCACGCCGCCGGCATCGATACATTCTGCAAACCTTTTCAGACATCTGTCAAGCGGTTCGCCCAGAATGCCTGCCATCGAGTCGATGGCCACATCTGCCATCAGGACAGTCCGCAGAAATACGCCTATAGTGTGGGATCAGATGCCGTACGCAGCGGTAGGCCGGCACGTTCAACGCCTGAAACAAGACTGCATCTTGTTTCATCGCGTCACGAGCCGATACTTCGACGAGGGGCGGACATTGCCTGCACCATGGACACTTCACCCCGACCGCGCGCTGCCCGTCGATCCGGGCCAGCGTGCGATCGCGCGCGAAATCTATCGAGAGATCGCCTCGCTCCCGATCGTGTCCATGCACGGTCACGTCGACGCCGCGGCGCTCAGTCGCAACGAGAGCTTCGGCGATCCCGCCGAGCTGCTCATCATCCCCGACCATTACCTGGTGCGGATGCTCGTGTCGCAGGGATTCTCCCACCGTCAATTCGGCATCCGCCCGCTCGACGGGTCGGCGGTGGAGACCGACCATCGCCGCATCTGGCGACGGTTCGCCGAGAACTGGAAGCACTTCCGCGGCACCCCGACGCGCTATTGGCTCGAGCACGTCCTCGTCGAGGTGTTCGGCGTCACGCAGCCACCGAGCAGTGAGAGCGCCGACGCGCTCTACGACGAGCTCGCCGAGAAGCTCGCCCGCCCCGAGTTCCGCATCCGCGAGCTCTTCGATCGGTTCGGCATCGAGATACTGAGCACGACCGACTCGCCCGACTCGGATCTCGCCGACCACGCCGCGCTCGCCGCGGAGGGTTGGGGGGAGCGCGTCGTACCGACCTTCCGTCCCGACTGCCTGTTCTTCCCCGACCGCACAGGGTGGCGGAGCGACCTCGAGTCGCTCGAGGTCAGCGCCGAGCTCGAAGTCGTCGACTACCCGGGCTTCCTCGAAGCGCTGCGAATCCGGCGCCGGGCTTTCGTGGCGGCGGGCGCCCGGGCGAGCGACCACGGCCACCGCACCGCCGACACGACTCCGCTCGAACCGTACGAGGCCCGCCGGCTGTTCGCGGCGGCGCTCCGCGGCGAACTCGGCCGGGCCGAGTCGGAGGCGTTCGCCGCGAACATGCTCTTCGAGAGCGCTCGAATGTCGCTCGATGACGGGCTGGTCATGCAGCTGCATCCGGGAGTGTCCCGCAATCACTCCGACGCGATCCTCGGAACGTACGGCACCGACCAGGGCTTCGACATCCCCGAGGCGGTCGAGTTCACCCGTTCGCTTCGGCCCCTGTTGAACGCGTTCGGGCACGACCCCAGGTTCCGCCTGATCCTGTTCACGATCGACGAGACCGTGTACTCACGCGAACTCGCCCCGATCGCAGGCGCCTACCCGACGGTCAAACTCGGCGCACCATGGTGGTTCCTCGATTCCCCTGCCGGCATGACGCGCTTCCGGGAACTCGTGACCGAGACGGCGGGTTTCTCCAACACCAGCGGGTTCGTCGATGACACCCGGGCATTCGCCTCGATCCCCGCCCGCCACGACCTCGCGCGCCGGATCGACGCCGGCTACCTCTCGAAGCTCGTCGCAGAACATCGCCTTCCGCACGACGAGGCGATCGAGACCGCGATCGACCTCACCTATACGCTGCCGCTCGCGGCATACGCTCGGCGCGAGTGACGCCGGCCGCCCACCCGTCGCCACCCGTCGCCACCCGTCGCCCCTCACCGCAACAGCGCTTAACGGTGAGGGCTGCTCGGACTACGCTGGATGACGAACCCATCCCGTGTCGAGGAGATCATTCGTGCCTGTCACCCCTTCAGCAAACATCGGCGTCGTCGGCCTCGCGGTCATGGGGTCGAACCTCGCCCGCAACCTCGCGAGCCGCGAGGGCAACACGGTCGCCGTGTTCAATCGCTCCCCCGAGCGCACGCACACGTTGACGAGCGAGCATCCCGAAGCCGGGCTCGTCGCGTCAGAGAGCTACGACGACTTCGTCGCCTCACTCGTCAAGCCCCGCACGGCGATCATCATGGTGCAGGCCGGCAAGGGCACCGATGCCGTGATCTCTGAACTCGTCTCCCGCTTCGAGCCGGGCGACATCATCGTCGACGGCGGCAACGCGAACTTCCACGACACGATCCGCCGCGAGGCCGAGATCAGCCCGACGGGCATCCACTTCGTCGGCACCGGCATCTCGGGGGGCGAAGAGGGCGCACTCAACGGCCCGTCGATCATGCCCGGCGGCAGCGTCGAGTCGTACAAGACCCTCGGCCCGATCCTCCGATCGATCGCCGCCATCGCGCCCGACGGCGAGCCGTGCGTCACCCACGTCGGCACCGACGGCGCCGGCCACTTCGTCAAGATGGTGCACAACGGCATCGAATACGCCGATATGCAGCTCATCGCCGAGGCGTACGACCTCATCCGCCAGGGCACCGGCAAGTCCCCCGCCGAGATCGCCGACATCTTCGCCGAGTGGAACACCGGCGAACTCGAGAGCTACCTCATCGAGATCACGGCCGAGGTGCTTCGCCAGACGGATGCCACGACGGGCGAGCCGCTCGTCGACGTCATCCTCGACGAGGCGGGCGCCAAGGGCACCGGCGCGTGGACGGTGCAGAACGCCCTCGACCTCGGCGTGCCGACCTCGGGCATCGCCGAGGCGGTCTTCGCGCGCAGCCTCTCCTCGAAGCGCGCGCAGCGCGAAGCATCCGTCGATCTGCCCGGCCCTTCGACCGAGTGGAAGGTCGACGGCGCCGACGCCGACGCGTTCATCGAAGACGTGCGCCGCGCCCTCTACGCGTCGAAGATCATCGCCTACTCGCAGGGCTTCGACGAGATCGTCGCCGGCGCCGAGCAGTACGGCTGGGACATCAAGAAGGGCGACATCGCGAAGATCTGGCGTGCAGGCTGCATCATCCGCGCCCGGTTCCTGAACCGCATCGCCGAAGCGTACGCCGACGACCCGTCGCTCGTGGCGCTCGTCGTTGCACCCTACTTCCGCGACGCCGTCGCCGGCACGCAAGAGGCGTGGCGCCGAGTCGTCGCGATCGCGGCGCAGGCCGGCATCCCGACGCCCGCCTTCTCGTCTTCGCTCGCCTACTACGACGGGCTCCGCGCTCCGCGGCTCCCCGCCGCGCTCATCCAGGGCCAGCGCGACTTCTTCGGGGCGCACACCTACAAGCGGGTCGACAAGCCCGGCGTGTTCCACACGCTCTGGTCGGGCGACCGCTCGGAGATCGAGACGACTCCCTCGTCGCACTGAGGCTCGGCATGCAACTGACGCTCGGCATGCAACTGAGGCTCGGCATGCAACTGACACGCACCGGCACACCGCGACCGACCAGATCGACCGAGTAGAAACAGGCAGGCAGGGCATCCGTGGGCGAGCCGAAGTGGCGCGAAGAGGGCGAGGAGCCCGACTACCGGTTCACGCTCGCCAACGAGCGCACCTTTCTCGCCTGGATCCGCACGGCGCTCGCCCTCCTCGCGGGCGGCGTACTGCTGCACCAGTTCGCGACCGAACTCGACCCACGGCTCGTCGTCACGGTGCTCTCAGTCGGGTTGGGCGTGGTGGCCGCGGTGCTCAGCGTCACGTCGTACACGAGATGGCGAGCGAATGAGATCGCGATCCGGCGCGGACGCCCGCTGCCGTTCAGTTGGGTAATGCCTGGGCTCGCCGCCGTCTGCCTCCTCACGAGCGCCGTGCTCGTGGTGCTCCTCCTCGTGACGTGAACACACTCAGGATGGACGACTGACATGGCCGCACACAGTGTGCCCGCGACGGGCGATCGGGGCCTCCAACCCGAACGCACCGCGCTCGCCTGGAGCCGCACTGCGCTGGCCCTGGCGGTCAACGCGCTGCTCTCGATGCGTGCGGGTTTCATGGCCGGCGAACCCTGGCTCGTCGCAGTCGGGGCACTGCTGTTCGCGGCATCCGGCGGTGCAGTGGCCATCGGCACGGTGCGACGCCGTCAGCTCGCGGGTCATCGTCTCGTGATCACGCCCCCACGCGGCGCGCTCGCCGGCGTCGCCGTGGCCACGCTCCTCGCGAGCCTCGGCGGCATCGCCTCGATCTTCGCCGGCGGTGTCGTGTGAGCGAGCCGTATCCCGAGTTGCAAGGTGCCGACGACGACGACTCCCGAGGCCCTGTCTACGGCGAGCGGCGTCGCCGAATCATCCGCATCACCGTGCTCGTCGCCCTCGTCGCCATGCTGCTGCCCGTCGTGCTCTCGGTCTACGGCACCGCTCAGGCAGCGGCACAACGCGCGTGCGCGGTCTACGTCTCGCAATTCGACACGGATGCCGCGGGCGCTCGCGTCTCATTCGAGCTGTTCGGCCCGGACGGCGCCGGTTGGCAGTGCTTCTCCGTCGCCGAGAGCGGCACCGCGACGCTCATCGCCGAACTCGGACTCCTGCCCGGAGCCCCTCGCCCGATCGACGTCGACGAACGCGACACCTGAGGGCTCGGCGGGCTCAGCCGCGCGCGTGCACCGTCAACTCGGGAATGGCGGACTCGCCGATCACCCGCAGCAGATCGAGCGCAGCGGCATCCGCACTCCCGGTCTCGGCGGAGTACGCGACGATTCGCAGGTCTGCCCCCTGCACGGTCAGGATGTCGCAATCGAGGGTGATCACGCCGAGCTCGGGGTGCTCGATCCTCTTCCGGAGGGCAGCGTGAGTGGACTCTCCGTGGTCCCACAATTCGGCGAACCGCGGCGAGGCCGACTGAAGTCCGTGGACGAGATCCGCGAGCTCCCGGTCGCGCGGATACCGCGCGGTCGCCTGTCGAAGATCGGCGACGACCCCGGACTCGAGCGCACGCCGCTCGTGCGGGCTGTGTCGTACGCGCCCGCCCGAGCCGGTGAAGATCTGCCACGGCAGGTTGCGGTCGCGCACCGACCCTTGGAGCGGAGCACCCATGAGCGCATTCCAGAGCGGGCTCGAGGTGATGAGGGACCAGCGTGCATCGAAGACGGCGACCGGCAGGTCGCGCATGCGCTCGACGAGCCGCTGCACGCCGGGAGTGAGGTGGGCGTCGACGACTCCGGCCGATGGTGCGAGGAGGCCGGCGAGCAGGAACAGGTGGTCGCGTTCGTCGACGCTCAGTCGAAGGGTGCGCGCCAGCGCCGAGAGCACTTGCGGCGACGGATGCGTCGAGCGACCCTGTTCGAGGCGTGTGAGGTAGTCGACCGAGACGCCGGCCGCGAGCGCGACCTCTTCGCGCCGGAGGCCCGCTGAGCGCCGCTTCGGGCCGAGCGCGATGCCGACTTCGCGAGGATCGGCCCGGTCGCGCCAGGTGCGCAGCATCCGGCCGAGCTCGCGGTCGTCTTCTCTCATGCTTGAAGTATCCCGCGGATCGCGACGAGCTGGGTGGTACTGCCGGTCCCAGGACGAGGAGACGACTGGTCGGCGCACCCGCGGCGTCCGACGATGGGGAGATGACCATCACACTCATCACCGGGGGCAACAAGGGCCTCGGATTCCAGACCGCTCGCGAACTCGTCGCGGCCGGCCACACCGTCTATCTCGGAGCACGCGACCCCGATCGCGGGCAAGCGTCGGCCGCGGCACTCGGCGCACGACACGTCACACTCGACGTCACCGACGATGCCTCCGTCGCGGCGGCGGCCGAGTTCATCGAGGAGCGCGAGGGCATGCTCGACGTGCTCGTGAACAACGCCGGAATCAGCGGCTCGTTCACCTCACCGCGCGACACCCGCGCCGAGGAGGTGCGTGCGGTCTACGAGACGAACGTCTTCGGCATCGTGCGCATGATGCACGCGTTCATCCCCGTGCTCGAACGATCGGATGCGCCGGTCGTCGTCAACGTCGGCAGCGGCATGGGCTCGCTCGCGGTGACCACCGACCCGCAACGGCTCGAGTCCACGATCATCGGCATCGGTTACGCCTCGTCGAAGACCGCGATGAACATGATCACCTCGCAGTACGCGAAGGCGCTCCCCAGGTTCCGCGTCAACGTCGTCGACCCCGGTTACACGGCGACAGATTTCAACGGCGGCCGGGGCAACCAGTCCGTCGCCGAGGGTGCGTCGATCATCGTGCGCATGGCGCAGATCGGGGCGGAGGGCCCGACCGGCTCCTTCGTCGATGCCGCCGGTCCTCTCGGGTGGTGATCGCTCCGGCGCGACACCGCTCAGGTGACACGGCGGCGGTCCGCCCCGGCTCACGCCTCGGGCAGGAACACCCGCTTGTACTTTCGTCCGTCGGGCAGCTCGACCGTCTCGGCGCGCAGCAGCCCGCGCGTGACCCGCTGGTAGATCGCCTGCGGAGTCACTCCCAGCTTCGCGGCCGCCTCGGACACCGAGAGGCCGGGCAGCTCGGTCGGCACGCTCGAGGGTCGCTCGCGCTTGCGCTTGCGGCTCGCCTCGTGTCGAGCCGCGATCTCGTCGTCATCACCCGCCCAGCGGTACTTCGCGGCCGAGGCGCTGATGCCCGCGGCATCCGCGATCTCGTCCCACGACCGGCCGGCCTCGAGTGCCTCGCGTACCGAGGCGAGCGACGCCGGGTCGGCCTCGAGAGCGGCACTGAGCGAGCGGATGCCTCGGAGCCGCTCGAGCGGCGAGGCATCCGTCTCATCATCGGAGCCGCTGGTGCCGCCGTCGTCGAAGCCGTGCAGCGCGTCGAGCGCCACGAGTTCGGCGAGCGCGCGGGCGGTCTCAGCGGAGAGGAACGTCATGTCGGCGCCGCTCAGCTGTTCAGGAGGCCGTTGCGCACTTCGCGGCGCAACACCTTGCCGATGAGCGATTTCGGGAGTTCGTCGGCGACGAGCACGCGCTTCGGCACCTTGTAGGCCGTGAGCCCGTCGCGGGAGAAGTCGCGCAGCGCCTGCTCATCGAGCGTCGCGCCGGCACGCAGCACGACGACCGCGACGACCTGCTCGCCCGAGTGCTCGTCGGGCAGCCCGACGACCGCGGCATCCTCGACGTCGGGGTGGGCGCGCAGCGCCTCTTCGACCTCGCTCGGGGCGACGTTGAAGCCGCCCGTGATGATCAGTTCTTTGATGCGATCGACGATGCGCACGAAGCCCTCGTCGTCGATCGAGACGATGTCGCCCGTGCGGAACCAGTCGGCACCGCCGTCGGTCGCCGGCACGAACACGGCCTCGGTCTCTTCGGGCTTCTGCCAGTAGCCCGAGAACACCTGCGGGCCGCGCACGATGAGTTCGCCCTCGTCGCCCGCGGCGACATCCGTGCCGGGAGCGTCGGGGTCGACGACCCGCACCTCGGTCGACGGCAGCGGCAGCCCGACGGTGCCCGCCTTGCGGTTCGGCGCGACGGGGTTCGCCATGAGCACTGGCGCGCATTCCGACAGGCCGTAGCCCTCGACGAGGTAACCGCCCGTCTCGGCCTCCCACGGCTCGACGACGGCCGCCGAGAGCGGCATCGCACCCGAGATCGCGATGCGGATGCCGTCGAGCGAGACGCCCTCGGCGACGGCGGCCTTGGTGAGTCGGTCGTAGATGGGCGGCACGGCCGGCAGGAAGGTCGGCGGATGCCGCTTCACGACCTTCAGCACGAGGTCGGGTTCGAACTTGGGGAAGAGCACGAGGCGTGCGCCCATGCTCATCGCGAAGGTGAGGCAGAGCGTGAGCCCGTAGGCGTGGAACATCGGCAGCACGGCGTAGACGACGGCCGTGCCTCGCTCGATCTCGGGCACCCACGCGCGGGCCTGCGCTGCGTTCGCACCGAGGTTCGCGTGGGTGAGGGTCGCGCCCTTGGGGCTGCCGGTCGTGCCGCTCGTGTACTGGATCACGGCGACGTCGGAGACCTCTGGCCCGATGATGTGCGCATCGATCGGGTCGGCGCCGACGACCTTCTCCCACGTCGTCGTGCCGCGCACGCTCGTGGTCAGCGCCGCGCGCGACTCGCGCGCCTTCGCGATCGGCAGACGCAGCATCGCACGCATCGAGAACGGCATCGCGCGAGTCACGTCGACCGAGACGATCGTCTGCACCGCGACATCCGCCGGAAACGCCTGGATCGTCTCGACGACGTTGTTCCAGGCGACGACGACTCGCGCGCCGTGGTCTTCGAACTGGTGGCGCAGCTCACGCGGGGTGTAGAGGGGGTTGTGCTCGACGACGATCGCGCCGAGGCGCAGTACCGCGTAGAACGCGACGATGTGCTGCGGGCAGTTCGGGAGCACGAGTGCGACCGGGTCGCCCTTCTGCACGCCGAGAAGCCGCAGGCCCTCGGCGGCGCGCTCGATCTGCTCACCGAGCTCGGCATACGTCGTGGTGCGCCCGAAGAATTCGAGGGCGACATGGTCGCCGTAGGTGTCGACGGAGGAGCGGATGAGGTCGGAGAGCGAGCTGGTCTCGGCCGGGAGGTCGCTCGGCACACCCTCGGCGTAGCTCGTGAGCCACGGGCGAGGCGTCGTGATCGCCATCTGCGAACCTGCCTACGCCGCGCCGTCGAACATGCTCGTCACCGAGCCGTCTTCGAACACCTCGTGGATGGCACGGGCGAGGAGCGGCGCGATCGGCAGCACCGTCAAGCGGTCCCAGCGCTTCTCTTCGGGAACCGGCAGGGTATCGGTGACGACCACGCTGTCGATGACGTCGGACTGCAGGATCTCGGTGGCGGGGTTCGAGAACACCGCGTGGGTCGCTGCGACGACGACACCGGTCGCGCCGGCGGCCTTGAGCGCCTCGGCGGCCTTCACGATCGTGCGCCCCGTGTCGATGAGGTCGTCGACGAGCAGGCAGATGCGGCCGTTGACCTCGCCGACGATCTCGTGCACCGAGACCTGATTGGGCACGAGGGGGTCGCGGCGCTTGTGGATGATGGCGAGCGGTGCGCCGAGCTTGTCGCTCCAGATGTCGGCGACACGCACTCGGCCCATGTCGGGCGAGACGACCGTGAGCGTCGACGGGTCGAGTTTCTCCTTGAAGTGCTCGAGCAGCACCGGCATCGCGAAGAGGTGGTCGACGGGGCCATCGAAGAAGCCCTGGATCTGTGCCGCGTGCAGGTCGATCGACATGATGCGGTCGGCACCGGCGGCCTTGAAGAGGTCGGCGACGAGACGTGCCGAGATCGGCTCGCGGCCACGGCCCTTCTTGTCTTGCCGGGCGTAGGGATAGAACGGCGCAACGACGGTGATGCGCTTGGCCGACGCACGCTTGAGCGCGTCGATCATGATGAGCTGCTCCATGAGCCACTCGTTGATCGGGGAGGTGTGGGACTGGATGACGAACGCGTCGGAACCACGCACGCTCTCGTCGTACCGGGCGTAGATCTCACCGTTCGCGAAGGTGCGCGCGTCGGTGGGCACGAGGTCTGCGCCCAGCTCTTCGGCGATCTCGATCGCGAGCGAGGGGTGCGCACGACCCGACACCAACACGAGGCGTTTGGATCCGGTGGTCTCGATTCCCGACATTTCTGTCCTCTCCACCCGCGGTCTGCCGGTGCGTCAGTCGGCGGCGGGGCCGGATGCCGCTGCGGCCGCCTCAGCTGCGTCAGCAGCCGCGGTGCCGGATCGGTGCGTCTGGACCCATCCCTCGATGTTGCGTTGCGGGGCCACATTCACGGCGAGCGCGCCTGCCGGAACGTCTTTGCGGACGACGGTGCCGGCGCCCGTGTAGACCCCGTCAGCAATCCTAACGGGCGCGACGAACACCCCGTGCGACCCGGTGCGCACGTGCGAGCCGATCTCGGTGCGGTGCTTGTTCACCCCGTCGTAGTTCGCGGTGATCGAGCCGGCGCCGATGTTCGACTGCTCGCCGACCGTCGTGTCGCCAATGTAGCTGAGGTGGGGCACCTTGCTGCCCTGGCCGATGTTCGCGTTCTTCGTCTCGACGAAGGCGCCGATCTTGCCGTCGGCGCCGAGCACCGTGCCGGGACGAAGGTAGGAGAATGGCCCGACGGATGCCCCGGGGCCGACGACCGCGAGGGTGGCATCGGCGCGCTTCACCTCGGAATTCTCGCCGATCTCGCAGTCGACGAGCGTCGTGTCGGGGCCGATGATCGCCCCGGTCGCGATCGCCGTCGCACCCTTCAGCTGGGTGCCGGGGCGGATCGTGACATCCGGTTCGATGCGTACCGCGAGGTCGATCCAGGTGGTCGCGGGGTCCTCGATCGTCACGCCGTTCAGCTGCCAGCCGCGCACGATGAGCGCGTTCAGGCGGGCCGCGGTCTCGGAGAGCTGGGCGCGGTCGTTGATGCCGGCGACGAGCCATGGCTCGGACACCGGCACCGCCTCGACCTCCGAGCCGGCCGCACGGAGCAGGCCGATCACGTCGGTGAGATACTTCTCGCCCTGCACGTTGTCGGTCGTGAGGTTCGCGAGCTGGTCGCGGAGCGCGGCCGCGCCGAAAGCGTAGATGCCCGCGTTGATCTCGGCGATGGCGCGCTCGTCGTCGCTCGCGTCCTTCTGCTCGACGATGCGGTCGAAGAGACCGGTGTCGTCGCGCACGACGCGGCCGTACCCGCTCGGGTCGTCGTAGACGGCGGAGAGCACGGATGCCGCCGCGGAATCGGCGCGATGCTGTTCGAGGAACGCCGCCAGCGTGTCGGCGTTCAAGAGGGGCACGTCGCCGTTCAGCACGAGCACCTCGCCGTCGAAGTCGGCGGGCAGCGCGGCGAGAGCCTGCTCGACGGCACGGCCTGTGCCCGGCACCTCGTCTTGATCGACGATGATCGTGCCGGGCAGTTCGACCTCGACCGCTGCGGCGACGAGATCGCGCTCGTGGCGCACCACGGCGATGATGTGCTCGGCGTCGAGTGCTCGAGCCGTGGCGAGCACGTGCGCGACGATCGGCGCACCGGCGAGCGGGTGCAGGAGCTTCGGGACCGCCGACTTCATGCGGGTGCCTTGGCCGGCGGCGAGAACGATGATGGCGAGGTTCTGGTCGGTCATGCGCGCGCATTCCTCTCGGTGCGGTCGGTGGTTGCGGGGGCGGCAGGTCCAGCTCCGCCACCAGGATTCGAACCTGGACCGAACAGCTCCAAAGGCTGCCGTGCTGCCGTTACACTATGGCGGATCACTCGGGCCGACGCCCGTGCGCGACATCCAGTCTGCCATGATCCTCGGCCGTTCAGACGCGGTCCGCTCGTTGGCACGTGATGAGATGCACTCGCTGAACGCCGTGCCGATCAGGCTCATCTGCGACCGCCGTATCGACGAGTACCGCGCGGGCCGGCCTCGTCTCTCGCCGAACTGAGACGGCCGGATGTTCGTACCGAGCTCGATGCCGTCACCGGCTCGACGAAGTCACGGGCGCGACGAAGTCATTGCTCGAGACGGGCGAAGCACTCGCGCGCGGTGAGCGACTCCGCAACTCGAGCGGCGCGATAATGGCTGGATGACCGATGCTGA
This sequence comes from Agromyces sp. Y182, assembly GCF_059445385.1. Classification (NCBI taxonomy): domain Bacteria; kingdom Bacillati; phylum Actinomycetota; class Actinomycetes; order Micrococcales; family Microbacteriaceae; genus Agromyces; species Agromyces sp. Y182. The sequence goes on from NZ_JCAIUF010000002.1 coordinate 1,213,896, forward strand.
CGAGGTCGACCGGATCGTCGACGATTGGGAACGCGAGCGCCCCGACCTCGATTTCTCGCCGCTGCAGGTGCTCTCGCGCGTCGCGCGACTCTCGAAGCACCTCGATCGCGCCAGACGTCAGGCGTTCACCCGGTCCGAACTCGAGTCGTCGGAGTTCGACGTGCTCTCGGCGCTCCGACGGGCCGGAACCCCCTACCGGCTCTCCCCCAAGGCCCTGCTGCTGCAGACGCTCGTCTCGAGCGGCACCATGACGAACCGCATCGACCGGCTCGTCGAGCGCGGACTCGTGACGCGCCAGACCGACCCGAACGACGGGCGCGGCATCCTCGTCGAGATGACGTCGGCCGGGCTCACCCGGGTCGATGCCGCGATCACGCGGCTCGTCGACGCCGAGGCCGAACTGCTCGGCAGCCTGCCTGCGGCCGAACAGAAGCGGCTTGCCGGGCTGCTGCGCAAGCTCAGCCTCGGATTCGACTGAGCTCGGCGGGCTGGTACCGGCGCGGCTCGCGTGCGAGCAGGGGCGGCGCCGCAGGTCAGAGAAGTTCTCCCCAGTCATCGAACATACGTTCGAATTCTGGTAGTATCGAGTCATGCAACCCCCACCGGTGATTACCAGATCAGACGGTAATTCGGCGCATGAATTCGGGCGTGATTCCGGGCACGATTCTGGCCGCTTCGATGCTCAAGAGCAGTCGCCGTATGCGATCGCACAAGACGGCCTCGCCGAACTCGTCGAAGCCTCCGTGCACGCGCAGCGCATCGAAGCGATGAACGCGGCGATGCGGGTCGATCTGATCTTCTTGACGGTGTCATTTGCGCTTCGCGCCGAGCAGGCCTTCGTCGCCCCGACGCTGTCCCCCGAACGACGACGAGAGATGGCGCATCGCAGCGTCACCGCCGAGCTCGCGACGGCACTGCACGTGCCCGAGCGCACGATGCAACATCAGATCGATGACGCTTGGGCGCTGTCGACGCAGCTTCCCGCAACGCTCGCGGCGCTGCGGTCCGGAGCGATCAGCCTGCAGCATGCGCGCGTGATCGTCGAGGCTGCCGCCGAGCTCGATGACGAACCCCGCGTCCGGGCCGACCTCGATGAAACGCTCGCGGTCTACGCGGCCGACCACACGCCGCCGAGCGTTCGTCGCCGAGCACGTTCATTGCGCGAAGAACTGCAAGCGCGAACTCTCGCCGAACGCCATCGTGCCGCCCGGGCGAAGCGTCGCGTCGAGATCGAGCCGGCTCCCGACGGCATGGCCTGGCTGCACGCCTACCTGCCGGCGGCAGACGCCCTGCTCATCAGAGATCGCCTCGATCATGTCGCTCGTGAGGTTGCTTCCGCACGCCACCACCGTCACGCGGCTCGATCCGATCGCGATGGCAACACCGGGCGCACCGATGACGGCACGGCGACTCTCTCCTCATCGACCCGCGACAACGCACGCGCCGACGCCGCACGCGATCTTCTGCTGTACGGCGGGCTCGGCGATGACTCCGCCTTCGCGGCTGCATGCGGCCGAGTGCGACCGAGCGTGCACGTGACCGTGCCGGTACTCACGCTCATCGGCTCCTCGTCCGACCCCGGCATCCTCGACGGCTACGGTCCGATCGACGCAGAGACGGCTCGCCGCCTCGCCGCCGATGCCCCGTCATTCGTGCGCCTGCTGACCGATCCGATCACGGGCGCGGTGCTCGACGTCGATCGCACCAGCTACCGACCGCCGGCCGACCTTCAGCGGTGGCTCCAGGTGCGCGACGAGACCTGCCGTTTCCCGGGCTGTCAGCGCGACGCCAGAAGCAGCGATCTCGACCACAGCACCGACTGGGCCGATGACGGCCGCACCGCATTCGGCAATCTGGCCCACCTCTGCCCGCTGCATCATCACCTCAAGCACGAGTCATCCTGGTCGATGCGGCATCTGGCCGGCGGAGTCCTCGAGTGGACCTCCCCCGCAGGTCGCCTGCACATCACCCACCCGGCCCGCTCGATCGAGGTCGACGGCGAGAGTGTTGAAGCCGGCGGCAACGTTCTCCGAGTCCCGCAGCACTTTCACAGTGCCGCCCCGCCCCGTGCCAGTGCCAGTGCCGGTGCCGGTGCCGGTGCCGACACCATGCGTGATGGCATCCAACCCGGGCTTCACGGCGTCGACTTCCAGACGAAATACGACCCAGCTCCGACCTCCCAAGTGGAATTCCCTGACGCACCCCCGTTCTGAACGTGCTCAGCCGCGTGATCGGACCGCGGTGACCTCGCATCGCAGCCCGTTGTCGCGCATCGTGTCACGCATGGCAGTGTCACGTAGGTTCGTGACGAGTGTCCCCGTCACGCATAGTCGTCGGGAGCGAACCAGCGAGCGCCCCCATCGTGCAGGATCAGCTGCGCACGCACAGCGACCCCCTCAGCGCGGCAGGCATCGCCGAGTTCGCGTGCCCACGCCCGATCGGCCGGCGTCGATTCGGCGCCCCCGGGTCGCTCCCAGACGAATACGAGCTTCGCGGCACCGATCTCGTGAACGATCGACGCGAGCCTGCTCGCCATCAGGCCTGCGGCGGTGCCAGACTCGGGCGTCGGCTCATCGGGTGACTCCGGGTAGCCGGCCATCGGCATGATGAGCGGACTCTGCACGTCGCGCTCATCGAGGTAGAGGGTCCACCACTGACGGCGGATCGCACGATCGAGCAGCATCGCGACACGCTCGAGCACGTCGTGGTCGGTGGGAATGGGCAGCCGGGTCGCCTCGTCGGCGTCGAGTCGGGTCATGCGACGATCGTCATCGACCGGGCTGCCTCACCATGGCGGAGCGCGCCTCGTTGTGGACGATTGGCACGATCTGCCCGTTGAGGAGGAGCAGTCGAAGTGCGGTCGAGGAGTAGCCGGCCAGACCAGCCGAACTATCGGCGCAGCACCTTCCGGGCGAGCCAGTTGCCGAGGAACTGCACGCCCTGCACGAACACGACGATGAGCAGCACCGCGGCCCAGGTGATGGCGGGCTGGAACTGCCGATAGCCGTACACCTGCGCGAAGGTGCCGAGTCCACCGCCGCCGATGAGTCCGGCCACCGCGGTCATGTCGACGATCGCGACGAGCACGAAGGTGTAGCCGAGGATGAGCGGCCCGAGCGCCTCGGGCAGCACGACCGTGCGCAGGATGCGAACGGGGCCGGCGCCCATCGCGCGAGCGGCCTCGATGACGCCCGGCGTCACGGTGAGCAGGTTCTGCTCGACGATTCGGGCGATTGCGAAGGAGGCCGCGATCGACAACGCGAAGATGAGGGCATCGTTGCCGATGCCGGTGCCGATGACGAGTCGCGAGAGCGGCTGTACCGCTGCAATGAAGATGATGAAGGGAATCGGCCGGAAGAAGTTGATGACGACGTTCACGACGTTGTAGACGGCGCGATTCGCGAGGAGGCTCCCCGGTCGCGTCGTGTACAGCACGACACCGAGCAGCAGCCCGACGAGACCACCGATGAGCAGCGTGAGCGCCACCATGTACAGCGTCTCGACGGCGGCGACCCAGAACTCGCCCTGCAGTTCGAAGAGGCGATCCATCACGACACCTCCGTCACATCGACGCGCGAGGATATCTCGGCGAGCACCGCGTCGATCGCGGCATCCGTGCCCCTGATTGCGAGGGTGAGATGCCCGAAGGCGCGACCCTGGATGTCGTTGATGCCGCCGTAGACGAGCTCGAACTCGACGCCCGCGGTGGCGAGTGCGACGAAGACCGCGGCCTGCGAGGCGTCGCCGTCGCGGAACGAGATCGTGACGATGCGACCCTCGTGACGCTCGCGCAGCACCGCGAGCTCCGACGGCGACGGGATGCCCTTCACGACGGTGCCGACGAAGCGCTGCGACGAGGGGTTCTGCGGGTTCGAGAAGACGTCGAACACCTCGCCGTGCTCGATCACCCGGCCTCCGTCCATGACCGCGACCTTCGTGGCGATCGACTGGATGACGTCCATCTCGTGGGTGATGACGATGATCGTGACCCCGAATTCACGATTGACGCGCTTGAGCAGTTCGAGCACCTCCCCCGTCGTCTCGGGGTCGAGGGCGCTCGTGGCCTCGTCGGCGAGCAGCAGGCGCGGCGAGGTCGCGAGTGCGCGGGCGATGCCCACACGCTGCTTCTGCCCGCCCGAGAGCTGGTCGGGGTAGTTCTTGGCCTTGTCGGTCAGGCCGACGAACTCGAGCAGCTCGGCGACGCGAGCGGCGATCTCCGCCTTCGACGCACCGGCGACCGTGAGCGGATAGGCGATATTCGCCCAGACCGTCTTCGAGTTGAAGAGGTTGAACTGCTGGAAGATCATGCCGATGCCGAGACGGATGCCGCGGAGCTCACGTTCGGGCATCGTCGTGATCTCGCGGCCGTCGACCTCGATCGAGCCCGAGGTCGCGGGCTCGAGTGCGTTCACGAGACGCACGAGCGTGGACTTGCCGGCGCCCGAGTAGCCGATGATGCCGTAGACATCGCCGGGTTCGACTTCGAGGCTCACGCCGTCGATCGCGACGACGGGTGAGCCGCCCTTCTCGGATGCGGGATACGTCTTGGTGACGTTGCGCAGGGCGACGAGCGCCATGGTGAAACTCCTCTTTCAACGCCGAACCGGGCGGCGGTCACCGAGTGTGTCGGTGACGGCCGCCCGAAGGGGGTGCGATCGATCTTGCGTGCGCGATCAGCCCTTGGCGGCCTTGGTGTCGGCCTCGACCTTGGCGAGGGAATCCTCGAGGTCGGCGGCGAGGATCTTCACGGCGACGCTGGTGCCGCCCGACGCCTCGAGGAGGCCGGCCTGCACCTCAGGGTCGGTCTGGAAGATCTCGACGAGCTTGAGGTAGGTCGTGTTGTCCTTGTCTTCGGCGCGGGTCGCGAAGATGTTGACGTAGGGCAGCGCGTTCGGATCGGTGGGGTCGTCTTGCGCGATCGCGTCTTCGAAGGTGAGGCCGGCGTCTTCGACGAAGTCGTTGTTGATGATCGCGGCGGCGAGGTCGGGCAGCGAGGTCGGCGTGAGCGATGCTTCGAGCGCGGTGACCTTGACCTTCGAGTTCGCCTCGTCGATGTCGGCGAGGTCGGAGAAGATCGTGCCGCCGCTCGAAAGCGTGATGAGCCCGGCCGACTGCAGCACGAGCAGGCCGCGGGCCTGGTTCGAGGCGTCGTTCGGCACGGCGACCGTCTCACCCGCGGGGATGTCCTTCACCGAGTCGTACTTCGTCGAGTAGAGCCCGAGCGGGTAGATCGCGGTCGAACCGATGGGAGCCAGGTCTTCACCGCTGGACACGTTGTAGTCGGCGAGGTAGACGATGTGCTGGAACTGGTTGAGGTCGAGCTCGCCCTCGGTCGTCGCCGGGTTCGGCTGTGCGTAGTCCGAGAAGTCGACGAGCTCGATCTCGATGCCCTCTTCGGCCGCGGCATCTTCGAAGGCGGCCCACTGCGGGTCGGCCTTGCCGACGACGCCGATCTTGATGACCTCGTTCGAGGCTTCCCCGCCGTCGCCTGCCGCCGGCGTGGCGCACGCGGCGAGGCCGAAGACGAGCGGCACTGCGGCGAGTGCGGCGATGAGCTTGGTGTGACGTGACGAGTGCTGTGACATGAGGATTCCCTTTCGCTTCCGGCCCACGCGATCGAGTGCTGATGGCGTGGAGCAGGCATGGCTCCGCCACGGTTGGTAACGGTGGGGGCTTCGATGCCGCGATCGCGGGTGCATCACTACGGTAAACGAAGATCCTCTACCCGCTCGCCAGTCGGGTCATAGATCGTCACAGCTTCTGCGACGTCACGCCTCGAGCGACTCGGAAACTTCGAGCCAGCGGGTCTCGAGGTCGGCGACGGATGCCTCGAGCTCACGCAACGAGTCGCCGAGCGCTGCCAATCCGACGTAGTCGCCCTGGTCGTGCACCGCGAGCTTCTCGTGCTGCAGCGCGATCTGGGACGCCAGTTTCTCGAGCTTGCGGTCGATCGAGGCGAGCTCCTTCTCGGCGTTGCGCCGGTCGGCGCCGGCGAGGGCTGCCGGAGCTGCCGGAGCTGTGCTCCCTGAGCTCGTCGAAGGGGGCTTCGCGCCGCCCTCGCTCGCTTCGACAGGCTCAGCGAGCGACGCCTTGCGCAGCTCGAGGTACTGCTCGACGCCGCGCGGCAGGTCGCGCAGGTGCCCGTCGAGAATGGCGAACTGCCGGTCGGTGACCCGCTCGATGAGGTACCGGTCGTGCGAAACGACGAGCAGGGTGCCCGGCCACGAGTCGAGCAGGTCCTCGATCGCGGCGAGCATGTCGGTGTCGAGATCGTTGGTGGGCTCGTCGAGGATCAGCACGTTCGGCTCCTGCAAGAGGATCAGCAAGAGCTGCAGGCGGCGCTTCTGGCCGCCCGACAGATTCTTCACGGGCGTCGACAGCTGCGCAGTCGTGAAGCCGAGCCGCTCGAGGAGCTGGCCAGGCGTCATCTCTTTGTCGCCCACCTGATAGCTCGAGCGCTGCTCTGCGACGACCGCGGAGACCCGCATGTCGGCCCATTCGGTGAGTTCGTTCAGCTCTTGGCTGAGCGTGGCGATGCGCACCGTCTTGCCGCGCTTCACCTGCCCCGTCGTCGGCTGCACCGCGCCCGTCACGAGCCCGAGGAGGGTCGACTTGCCGGCGCCGTTGACGCCCAGGATGCCGGTGCGCTCACCGGGCGCGATGCGCCACTCGATATCGCGCAGCACGGTCCGTGTCGCTGGGGCGCCGGTCGCGACATCCATCATCGGGAACTGCACCGTGACGTCGAGCAGGTCGACGACGTCTTTGCCGAGACGCGAGACGGCGAGACGGTCGAGCTCGACCTTGTTGCGCACCGGCGGCTCGTTCTCGATGAGCTCGTTCGCCGCGTCGATGCGGAACTTCGGCTTCGAGGTGCGCGCCGGCGCACCTCTTCGCAACCACGCGAGTTCCTTGCGCATGAGGTTCTGGCGCTTGGCTTCGGATGCCGCGGCTGAGCGATCGCGTTCGACCCGTTGCAGCACATACGCCGCGTAGCCGCCCTCGAAGGGTTCGACGATGCCGTCGTGCACCTCCCACGTGTCGGTGCACACCTCGTCGAGGAACCACCGGTCGTGGGTCACGACGACGAGGGCGCCGGAATCGGTCGCCCAACGGCGCTTCAAATGCCCGGCGAGCCAGGCGATGCCCTCGACATCGAGGTGGTTCGTCGGCTCGTCGAGGAACACGACATCCCAATCGCCGACGAGCAGTGCCGCGAGACCGACGCGTCGGCGCTGCCCGCCCGAGAGGTTCGCGATCTGTCCGTGCCAGGGCACATCGCCGAGGAGGCCCGCGATGACGTCGCGCACCTTCGCGTCGCCCGCCCACACGTGCTCTTCGATGCCGCCGACGACGAACTCGGCGACCGTCTTGCCAGGGTCGACCACGTCGGCCTGATCGAGCGTGCCGATGCGGATGCCGCGACGGCGCGTGACCCGACCGCCGTCGGGATCGAGACGGCCGTCGAGAAGCTTCAGGAGCGTGGACTTGCCGTCGCCGTTGCGGCCGACGACGCCGATGCGATCGCCCTCGTCGATGCCCAGGGTCACCTCGTCGAAGACCACTCGCGTCGGGAATTCGAGGTGCAGGCGCTCGGCGCCGAGGAGATGTGCCATGTCCTGACGAGCCTAGCTGTGATGTCCCGGGAGGTTGTTGAGCCTGCGCATTCCTGCCGAGCCTGCGCATTCCTGCCGAGACTGGGCATTCCTGCCGAGACTGGGCATTCCTGCTGCGCCCGCGCGTTCCCTGCTGCCTCTGGGCGGTCAGGGCCGCGAAGGGAACACGTGCGCGAAGCCGTGCACCGCGCGGCGGTCCGTGCCGTCGTCGGGAATGTCGCGTCGGCGCCACGACAGGAAGAGCTCGTCGAGCTGTCGGCCGAGCTCCGCGAGCTCTTCCGCGTTCAGGCGGAGCCAGTAGTGCCCGGAGACCGCGACGTCGTCCCATGGCGGCTCAGCGGACTCGACGAATTCACGTGCCCGATCGAACTGCCGCTCGAGCATGACGGCATCTGCAGATGACGCGGCGAACTCTGCGGCCGGGCGGTCGCGGAACTGGCCTGCGGACCAGCGCATACCGCGACTCACGAGCTTCCAATGACGCTCACGGAGGTCTGACGGATCCTGCGGGGCGCGGGCGACGAGTCCCGCGTCGGTGAGCACCTTCAGGTGGTGCGACACGCTGCCGGTCGCCACGCCGAGCGCACTGGCAAGTGCGCCGGTGGTCGAGTCTCCGTCGACGGCCAGGGCATCGACGAGGCGCGAGCGCACGGGATGTGCGAGCGCCGCGAGCGCACGCACATCGTCGATGGTCCGCACATCCCCTGGGTCCTCCTGATCTGACTCCACGTGCTGCATGCTTCGAGTCTACAGATTCCGCAAGCGTATTTGCGCAACTCTCCTTGCGGAGATATCTTCCTCACATGGGCAGCTCTGAGATGACCGACTCCGGTACGACCGAAGCCGGTATGACATACACCACGCTCGGTCGAACCGGCATGACGGTGTCCCGATTCGCGCTCGGCACCATGATGTTCGGGTCTGCCGGCAATGCCGATCACGACGAGTGCGTGCGGATCATCCACGCCGCGCTCGATCGGGGCATCAACTTCGTCGACACCGCCGACATGTACTCGGGCGGGGAGTCCGAGATCATCGTCGGCGAAGCACTTCGCGGTCGCCGCGATGACGTGATCCTCGCGACGAAGGGGCACTTCGCGCTCGAGGAAGGACGCAACCGCAGCGGCAATTCCCGGCGCCACCTGGTCCGCGCTGTGGAGGCCAGCCTGACCCGCCTCGGCGCGGACTACCTCGACCTCTACCAGGTGCACCGACCCGACTTCGACACCGACATCGAGGAGACGCTCGGGGTACTCACCGATCTCGTTCATGCCGGGAAGATCCGCGCTTTCGGCTGCTCGACGTTCGCCGCCCACGAGATCGTCGAGTCGCACCGGGTCGCCGGAGCACGCGGCCTCATGCGGTTCCGCACCGAGCAGCCGCCCTACAACATCCTGGCGCGCGGCATCGAGCGCGACGTGCTGCCCGTCGCGGAGCGTTGGGGAATGGGGGTGCTGACCTGGAGCCCGCTCGCGTTCGGGTTCCTCACCGGGCGATATCGGCGCGGCATGAGCACCCCGGCCCCCGAAGGGCGCGCCGCTCTCCGCCCCGCTTGGTTCGATCCGGACGAGCCCATCACGGCACGCAAGCTCGACGTCGTCGAACAGCTGCTCCCGATCGCAGAAGAGCTCGGCACGTCGCTACCTGCACTGGCTGTCGCGTTCCCGCTCGCCCACCGCGCAGTCACCTCGGTCATCCTGGGGCCGCGCACCATGTCGCAGCTCGAATCATTGCTCGAATCGGTCGGGGTCGAGCTCGACGACGACGTGCTCGATCGCATCGACGAGGTCGTGCCGCCGGGTACCGACGTGTATGCGCCCAACGGGGCCTTCCCCCTCCCCTGGCTCACCGACCCGAGCCAGCGGCGGCGCGGCAGGGGCCGGGGTGCCAGCGGGTCCCCCAACGACTAGACGTCTCTCCCGTTACGGTGGCGGCTGGCTACGCCGAGAGAGAGACCCGCCTTCGGCATTACTGGGTTCAGTTGCAATAGTGTGTGACGCACAGTAATATCGTCGGCATGAGCGCGCCAGAGGGATCCGAGACGCACCGCCACGAGCTGCGGCGCGGCACCGTGGTCCTCGCGTGTCTGCGGATCCTGCGAACGCCCGGATACGGCTACGGGCTGCTCGAAGACCTCGCTGTGCGCGGCTTCGAGACCGACGCGAGCACGCTGTACCCCCTGCTGCGCCGGCTCGAGAAGCAGGGCTGCCTGACAAGCGAGTGGGACACCGACGAGACCCGGCCCCGCAAGTTCTACCGCACCTCCGATGCGGGGGACCGCCTCGCCGACACGCTGACCTCCGACTGGCGCGCGCTGACCCGGGCCATCGACGCGCTGGCCGACTGACCGAGAGAGAACCGAGATGACCCGCGAACCGATCACCAGGGACGAGTACACCGAACGCTACGTCGAAGCAGCGACGAGAACGATGCCGGTCGACGGGCGCGACGACCACGCCGACGAGCTGCGGGCGTCTATCCGCGACCAGATCGACGATCGCATCGAGCAGGGCGAAGAGCCGGCCGCCGCCGAGAAGGCGGTGCTGAACGGGCTCGGCGACCCCGCCGTCCTCGCCGCCGGCTACGCCGACCGACCCCTTCACCTCCTCGGCCCTCGGTGGTACCCGACGTGGCGGCGGATCCTGCGGATCATCCTCTGGAGCGCACTGCCGGCCGTCGCGCTCGGGGTGGCGATCGGCTTCGCCGTCGAGGGCAGACCTTTCTGGGGGATCGTCGGGCCGATGGTCGGCATCACGCTCACCGCAGGAGCGTGGATCTTCACCATCACCACGATCACCTACGTCAAGCTGGACCGAGCCGATGCGCCGGTCGGACCGTGGACGGTCGACTCCCTCCCGGCCCGTGACCCGAACGAGGGAAAGCCGTCGAGCCGCGCCGAGCGGGTGGTGGGCATCGTCGGGGTGGTCCTGGCGGTGGCCGGGCTCGTCTTCGTCAGCGTGCCGTGGGATATCCCGGACGTCGGGCGGATGTCGGTGCTCGACCCGGTGCTCTGGCCGTGGAGCTTGATCCTCGGCATCGTGCTGATCGCCGCCGGGGCGCTCGTGACGGCGCGGGCGCGGGCGTTCGGCCGGTGGACGATCGGCGCCGCCGTCCTGAACGCCGTGATCGCGACCGCGTGGGCGGTGCTCATCATCGGCCTGACGGTGACCGGACGGCTCTTCGACCCGTCGTTCGTGGAGTTCATCGACATCGATCTCGACGCGCAGCGCGTGATCGCGGTGTGCCTGGTGGCCGGCACGATCGCGCTCACAGGATGGAGCGCCCTGAACGGGTTCCGAAGGGCTCGCCGCCCCTGACTGGGCGCGGCCGCGATCCTCATCCGGCCCTGCACATCAGAGGACACGCTCTGGCCAGTGCACCTAGATGATGCGCGCCCCGTGCACCGGCCCGTGCACGTGCACCGCGTTGAGCCGAGCGGCGGAGAGTGCGACCTGCAGCTCGAGGGCGGCGTCCGTGTCTTCGACGAGGAACGCGACCGTCGGCCCCGACCCGGAGACGAGTCCGGCGAGCGCCCCATGCGCCTCGCCCAGTTCGAGGATCCCCCCGAGCCCGGGCGCGAGACTCAGTGCCGCCGCCTGCAGGTCGTTGTGCAACGACTCGGCCAGGCGTGCGGCATCGCCCGCCCGGAGTGCATGCAGTACCGCCGTGTCGACGACGGGTGGCGTGCCGTCGGGCACGAGGGTGAGGCGGGATTCCCGTTGGTGATCGAGCTCGCGGTAGACCGCCGGCGTCGACAGCCCGAACTCGGCGACGGCGAGCACCCAGTGGAACGAACCGGTCGCAAGCGCGGGGCTCAGGCGATCGCCCCGCCCCGTACCGATGGCGGTGCCGCCCGAGAGGGCGAAGGGCACGTCGGCGCCGAGCTTCGCCGCGAGGGCGTGCAGTTCCTCTTTGGCAAGTGCGGTGCCCCAGAGGGCGTCGCACGCGACGAGGGTGGCCGCGGCATCCGCCGACCCGCCGCCCATGCCGCCGGCGATCGGCACGTGCTTGTCGATCTCGAGATGCACACCGCCCGGCACGCCTGCGGTGCGGGCCAAGAGCTTCGCGGCCTTGATCGCCAGGTTGGAGCGGCCGGTGGGCAGACCCGAGGCATCGACACTGCCGCCGAAGGTCACGCTGAATTCATCGTCGGGCCAGGCGCGCACATCTTCGTACAGCGAGACCGCCTGGTAGGCGGTGGCGACGTCGTGATAGCCGTCGGCCTGCACCGCGCCGACGCGCATGAAGACGTTGATCTTGCCGGGCGCCCGAACGTGCACTGCCTCGTCGGTCGCCGCGATCGTCATGAGTCCACGCTAACCGACCGACTCGACACCCCTACCCCACCCTGCTTCCCCACGGCACCACGCTAGCGCGTGATCAGGCCGCGCGGGCGATGCGGAGGAAGTCGGCGACCGTGAGCTGTTCGCCGCGCTCCTGCGGGGCGACGCCGGCTGCCTCGAGCACCGCCGAGGCCAGCGCTGCGGTGCCGCCGAGGACCGACGAAAGCGACTGCCGCAGCATCTTGCGCCGCTGCTGGAACGCCGCGTCGACGAGCCGGAACGTGGCAACACGCTCGGCCTCTGTGCCGGGGACATCCGCTCGCTCGAAGCCGACGAGTACCGAGTCGACGTTCGGCACCGGCCAGAACACCATGCGCGAGACCTGGCCTGCCGTGCGCCAGCGTCCGTACCAGGAGGCCTTGACGCTCGGCGCGCCGTAGACCTTCGAGCCGGGCTCGGCCGCGAGCCGGTACCCGACCTCGGCCTGCACCATCACGATGCCCGACTGCAGCGAGTCGAAGTGCTCGAGCAGGTGCAGCAGCACGGGCACCGAGATGTTGTACGGCAGGTTGGCGACGAGTCGCACGGGCTCGCCCGGCAGTTCGGTGACGCGCATCGCGTCTTCGGTCACGACCGTGAGCGACGTGCCCGGCTGCATGATGTCGGCGGTATGCGGCAGCTGGGCGGCGAGGCGCTTGTCGATCTCGACGGCGATGACGGTTGCCCCGACCTCGAGCAGCCCGAGCGTCAGAGAGCCGAGCCCGGGGCCGATCTCGAGCACGGTCTCCCCGGAGCGCACGCCGGCCGTCTGCACGATGCGACGCACGGTGTTGGCATCATGCACGAAGTTCTGGCCGAGCTTCTTCGTGGGCGTGACGTCGAGCAACTCGGCGAGATCGCGGATCTCGGCCGGTCCGAGCAAGCGCGGCGACACCGCGACACCCTCGCCCTCATGCCGATGCGCGTTCATACTGCAGCCCCCACCACGGGCTCATCATGCCACGAGCCGTACACGCGCACGGTGTTCGACGCGAGTTGCGCGCAGAACTCGTCGAGCTCGGCTCCGAGCACCTCGGCCATGAATCGCACCGTGTGAGGCACGAGATACGGCGCATTCGGGCGCCCGCGCAGCGGCACGGGCGTGAGATATGGGGCATCCGTCTCGACCAAGATGCGGTCGCGAGGGGCGACCCTGAGCGCCTCACGCAGGGTCTCGGCGTTCTTGAAGGTGACGTTTCCGGCGAACGAGAGATACCAGCCTTCGGCCGCCGCGAGTCGGGCGAGTTCTTCGCCGCCCGAGAAGCAGTGGAAGACCGTGCGCTCGGGCGCGCCGACGCGGCGCAGCGTCGACACGACTTCGTCGTGCGCGTCGCGATCGTGGATCTGCAGTGCGAGCCCGTGCCGTTTCGCGATGTCGAGGTGCGCCTCGAAGGAGCGGAACTGCGCACCACGACCCTCTTCACCGGTGCGGAAGAAATCGAGTCCGGTCTCGCCGATGGCGCGCACTCGCGGCATGGCTGCGAGCCTGTCGATCACGGCGAGAGCATCGTCGAGCGTGCCCGCCTCTTCGAGCTCGGGCGCCTCGTTCGGGTGCAGTGCGACCGCGGCGAGCAGTCGGGGCTCACGCGCGGCGACCTGGGCCGACCAGCGGCTCGTCGCGACATCCGTGCCGACCTGCACAGCGCCTGCGATGCCGACGGATGCCGCGCGCTCGAGGTGCTCGTGCACGTCGAGCGGGAGCGCGCCGTCGGCGATCTCCAAGTGCGTGTGGTTGTCGTAGACCGCGACGGGCAGCGGCTCGGGCGGCGGCGGATACTCGGCGGCCCGATTGCTCCCCGAGCCTGTCGAAGGGCGGCGAACCCTGAGGTGCGCCGCCCCTTCACCAGGCCCGGGGAGCAAAGTCACTCCGCGACCTCGACGCGCGGGAAGAGCGCCTCGAGCTGCGCCACCTGCGTGCCGAGCGACCACTCGTTCGCCTGGTCGACGCGCTGCTCCTGCACGGTGCCGGGGCCGCCGAGCGCGGTCCACAGCTTGGCCGTCGCGACCGGCAGCACCGGCGAGAGCAGCACGGCGAGAGTACCGAGGCCGTGATAGGCGGTGGCGAGCACCGTCTCGAGTCGATCGCGCTCGGCGGGATCCTTCGCGAGAGTCCACGGCTCCTCGATCGTGAGGTAGCCGTTCAGCGCATCGACGAGCTCCCAGGCCGCGCCGATCGCGTCGTGGATCGCGAGACGACCGATGGCCTCCCAAGAGGCATCCGTCGCCCGGTGCTCGACGCCGGCGATCTCGATGTCGGCTGCCGTCAAGGTACCGGCCGACGGCACGACGCCGTCGCAGTAGCGGTTGATCATCGCGACGACGCGCGAGGCGAGGTTGCCGAAGCCGTTCGCGAGTTCGGCCTGGTAGCGGGCAGCCAGGTCTTCCCACGAGAAGGAGCCGTCTTGCCCGAACGCGATCGCGCGCAGGAAGTAGTAGCGGAACGCGTCGGAGCCGAAGGTCTCGGTGATCTGCTCGGGGGCGATGCCCGTGAGCTTGGACTTCGACATCTTCTCGCCGCCGACGAGGAGCCAGCCGTGCGCGAACACGCCGCGGGGCACCTCGAGGCCGCCCGCGAGCAGCATGGCCGGCCAGATGACGGCGTGGAAGCGCAGGATGTCTTTGCCGATGATGTGCTGCGCGGGCCACCGCCTGGCGAACTCAGCCTCGTCTTCGCCGTAGCCGACCGCGGTGATGTAGTTCAGCAGGGCATCGAACCAGACGTAGAAGACATGGGTCTCGTCCCATGGCACCGTCACGCCCCAGTCGAACGTCGAGCGCGAGATCGAGATGTCGGAGAGGCCCCGGCTCACGAAGGAGACCGCCTCGTTGCGCGCCGACTCGGGCTGCACGAAATCGGGCCGCTCCTCGTAGAGCGCGAGCAGCTGATCGGCGAACGCCGACATGCGGAAGAAGTAGTTCTTCTCGTGCAGCAGTTCGACGGGCTTCGAGTGGATCGCGCAGACGAGCTGCCCCTCGTACTCCCCCGTGCCCGGAACGAGCTCTGACTGCTGCTTGTACTCCTCGCAGCCGACGCAGTAGTAGCCGTCGTATTCGCCGGCGTAGATGTGGCCGTCGTCGTAGAGCTTCTGCAGGAACTTCTGCACGCTGGCCTCGTGGCGCACATCGGTCGTGCGGATGAAGTCGTCGTTCGCGATGTCGACCGTCTTGAGGAGCGGCTTCCACGCTTCGGCGACGAGCTTGTCGGCCCACTCCTTCGGCGTCACGCCGTTGGCGGTCGCCGTGCGCAGGATCTTCTGGCCGTGCTCGTCGGTGCCCGTGAGCATCCACGTGTCTTCGCCCGCCTGGCGGTGCCAGCGCGCGAGCACGTCGGCGGCCACCTCGGTGTAGGCGTGCCCGATGTGGGGCACGTCATTCACATAGAAAATGGGCGTGGTGATATAGAACGAGGAGCCGTCGGCCATACCCCCAATCCTATGGGCGAGCGGATGTCCCGGGGTTCCGGTTACGACGACGTGCGAGCCCGACGGCTCGCGCGCTCCCCTACTCGGCCCGAGACCCGCTCTCCGCCTGCCGCTGCTCGCGGCGACGGCGGCGAACGCTCCCGTCGAGGATGGCGGGCGGCACCGCCTCCTCGACCTCGAGATGCTCGTGCGGCGTGGGCACGCCGAGCGTCACATCCTGTTCCTTGATCGCCGGCTCATGCACACGCTGGCTGGCGTAGCTGACAATGCGCAGCCCGATCACGATCTTGCCCGGCGCCTCACGGCGGTCGAGGGCGCGAAACGCGTCGGCGGCGGAGTCGAGCGGAAAGATATCGGCGATCGGCAACCGCACGCGCCGGGCAGCGACGAGCGCGGCGACCCTGCCGAGGGCCACGACGTCTCCGGCGTACGCCTTCACCGCCGTCTCCTGTTCGACGGCGTCCCAGTCGAGGGTCGTGAGGATCCTGGAGCGGGGAACGCCGAGCGCGATCGCCTCTTCGGTCTGACCGCCGAGGAAGTCGAGGAACCCCGTGATCGGTCCGGGAGCGATCGGCGGCACCCGTTCGGCGAGGTCGGGTCCATACGCCACGGGCAGCACCCCGAACTGCCGGAGGAAGTCGAATCGCATCTCGGCACTCGAGCCGATCACCGTGGCGCCGCGCATGCGGGCGAACTGGGCGGCGAGGCATCCGACGCCGCCCGCTGCCGCCGTGATGACGACCGCGTCGGAGGGACCGAGCGCGAGCCCCTCGACCGCCGACCAGGCGGTCGTTCCGGCGACGTAGAGTGACCCGGCCACCTCCCAGGTCAGCTCGGGCGGCTTCGGCAGCAACTGTCGTTCCGGCACCGCGACGTGGGTGGCGTGCGCACCGCGTTCGACGAAGCCCATGACCTCATCACCACGCGAGAACGCCGAGGCAGCGGGGCCCGTCGCCACGACGACGCCCGCGAGATCCTGGCCCTGCGACGACGGGAAGGTCACCGGCCAGCGTTCAGGATGCTCGCCGCGCCTGATGCCGCTCTCGACGGGGTTGAGCCCCGTCGCGAACACCTCGACGAGCACCTCGCCCTCGCCGGGCTCGGGCATCGGAACTTCGACCACCTCGAGCACCTCTGGCCCGCCGAACCCGGAGAATCGGATCGCGTGAGCAACGTCGTGAGTCAGATCGTGAGTCATGTCGCACCTCCACCGCCGTGTGGTACTGCCGATCTTCGCGGTACTGCCATTGTCCGCTTTCGGGGCCGATTCCGACAGGGCGGGCATCGGTGCGGCCGATCGGCGGGCCGGTGCCTATGCCGGCACTCAGATCGTCCCGAGCCAGATCGTGAGTGCCGCGATAGCGAGGAGCGCGACGTTGAGGCCGATCTGTCGGGCTTCCCCACGGGCGAGGTGGAGGGTGATGCCGCCTGCCTGGAGCAGCACGAGTCCGGAAGCAGCCGCCATCGCCAGCCACGGAGCGATGCCCGTCAACGGGGGCAGAATCAATCCGATCGCGGCGAGCACCTCCAGAACTCCGATGACCCGCACGACCGGCATCGGGGCGCTCTGCACCCAGCCCATCATCGGCTGCAGTCGTTCACGACTCTGGATCACCTTCTTCCCACCGGAGTACACGTAGAACAGGGCGAGCAGCCCGGCGATGATCCAGTAGGCGATCTGCATGGATTCATTCCTTGATTTCGGTTTGTGCGTGCGGGTTGCTTCTCGTGCGTGAAGGTGCTGTTCGTCCGCTCACTGTGCGTGAGTGGAAGAAATGGGCAAGCGGTGTGCGCTTCTCAGCTGCGCTTGCGCGCCTGCAGCGCCGCCTCGTAGAGGTCACGAGTACTGAGGCCGCTCTCGGAGGCCACGAGGGCCGCGGCGTCTTTCAGGCGGGTTCCGGATGCCGCGAGCCCGAGAACCCGCTCGAGTGCGCGCTCAGGGTCGGACTGTTGTTCGGCCGCGCCGCCCACGACGATGACGATCTCACCGCGCACGCCGGCCGCGGCCCACGTCGCGAGCTCGCCGAGCGGGCCGCGGCGCACCTCTTCGTAGAGTTTCGTGAGCTCGCGGCAGACCGCCGCGGGCCGATCGGCACCGAACGATTCGGCGAGCGCGGTGAGGCTCGCGGCGAGGCGGGACGGCGCCTCGAAGAAGATGAGCGTGCGCCGGTCGCCGGCGAGCTCGGAGAGTCGGCGACTGCGCTCCCCCGCCTTTCGCGGCAGGAACCCCTCGAACGCGAACCGGTCGGTCGGCAGCCCCGAGACGGCCAGGGCCGTGACCACTGCTGACGGCCCGGGGATCACGGTCACCCGCACCTCGGCGGCCGCGGCGGCCGAGACGAGCTGGAACCCGGGGTCGGAGACCGTCGGCATGCCCGCATCGCTCAACACGAGCAGGTCGGCGTCACGTGCGAGCTCGACGAGCTCAGCCGACTTCTGCCGCTCGTTGTGCTCGTGCAGGGCGATGAGTCGCGGCCGATTCGCGATGCCGAGTCCCGCGAGCAGGCGCTGCGTCACTCGGGTGTCTTCGGATGCCACGACCACGGCTGTCTCGAGCGCCTCCCGCAGCCGCGCCGAGGCGTCGCCGAGGTTGCCGATGGGCGTCGCCGCGAGGATGATCATGCCTCCAGTGTGTCGCACCGCGTGCGGGTCCGGGTCGCGATGCGGGGGTCTCCCCCCACACGAACACTGTGGATGACCCTCGGCATGGCCAAGGCCAAGTTCGACTCCGACCCCGAGGCCGCCAGAGCCATGCTCGAGACGGCGCACGGCGACGCGAAGGCGGCGATCACGACGTGTCGATCGATGCGCCGAACACCCCCGACGCCACGACCGTCGTTCGCATCGAGACGACGGTCGGCGACATCACCGTCGACAACTGACGGGGCCGCAGGCAACCGCCCCTCGTCCACCCGATGTGCTCACCGCCCACCCCGTCCTCGCGGATAGGGTGGGCGCATGAGTGTGCTGGCCGCGTCGGGTGCTGACGACGCCGATCGCCAGCCCGACGGCACCGAGATCGACGTCGACGGTGAACTCGGCGCAGACGTCGAGATCGAAGCCGACGCCGAGCTCGACCCGGACGCCGAACTCGACCCCGACACCCGTCCCGACCCAGACACCCGTCCCGACCTCGACCTCGTCGAGGAGTCCCGTGGCACACGACTCGACGACTGGTGGGGGCGGGTGCTCTCCACCCCGAGACGCCGAGCGCTCTGGTACTGGGGCGGTCCGATCCTCGTGACCCTTATCGCCGCCGTGCTGCGGTTCTGGAACCTCGGCAATCCGCACGCGATCATCTTCGACGAGACGTACTACGTGAAAGACGCGTGGACGCTTCTGCAGAACGGCTACGAGTCGAGCTGGCCCGAGGGCTCCGACGCCGACTTCGCGGCGGGCGACACCGGCATCTTCCAGGACTCCCCCTCCTACGTCGTGCATCCGCCGCTCGGCAAGTGGATGATCTCGCTCGGCATGGCCGCCTTCGGCGCCGGCGACGCGTTCTGGTGGCGGGCGTCCACGGCCCTGGCCGGCACGATCGCGGTGTTCCTGATGACCCTCGTCGCACGACGCCTCTTCGCCTCGACCATCCTCGCGGTCATCGCGGGTCTGTTGTTCGCGGTCGACGGCAACGCGATCGTGATGTCGCGAGTGGCCCTGCTCGACAACTGGCTCATGCTCTTCGCCCTCGTCGGGTTCTGGTTCGTGCTGCTCGATCGCGACCGGTCGAAACGGCTGCTCGACTCGCGGCTCGCCGATGCCCGCGCCGCCGGCCGCGAGCCGCATTACGGACCGGCACTCTGGGCGCGCCCGTGGATCGTCGCCGCCGGCATCGCGTTCGGCGCAGCCTGTTCAGTCAAGTGGTCGGGCCTCTGGTTCCTCGCGGCGTTCGGCCTCTACCTCGTCATCGTCGACGCCGTCGCCCGACGTCGCGCCGGCGTGCCGTTCTGGCTGACGGCCGCGCTGCTGAAGCAAGCGCCCGTCACGTTCGTGCTGCTCGTACCGGTGGCGGCCGCCGTCTACCTCGCCTCGTGGACCGGCTGGCTGGTCACCGACGGCGGCTACTACCGGCACTGGGCAGAAGAGGCGGGCAACGCCGCGACCGGCTGGTTCTCATGGGTGCCGCTGGCCCTGCAGAGTCTCTGGCACTACCACGAGGCCGCCTACGGCTATCACCTCGGGGTGCACAGCCCGCACCCGTGGCAGTCGAACCCGCTCACCTGGCTCTTCATGATCCGCCCGACGAACATGTACTTCTCCTCGACCGACGACGGCTCGGGCGGCTGCGGTGCCGACACCTGCTGGTCGTCGATCATCGAGGTGGGCAACCCGCTCATCTGGTGGGCGGCGGCCGCGGCATCCGTCTACCTGGTGTACCGGCTCGCGCGATACCGGGAATGGCAGGTCGGGGCGATCCTCGTGGGGCTCGCGGCCGGGTACCTGCCGTGGCTCATGTACTTGAATCGCACCGTCTTCCAGTTCTACTCGATCGCGTTCGAGCCCTTCACGGTGCTCGCGCTCGTGTTCGTGATCGGGCTGATTCTCGGCCGGCGCGACGATCACCGCTGGCGTCGGGAGCGCGGCATCGCCGTCGTCGTCGTCTTCCTCGGGTTCGTGGTGCTCGTCTCCGCGTTCTTCTTCCCGATCTGGTCGGGCATGCCGGTGACCCCGACGTTCCGGCAGCTGCATTTCTGGCTGCCGAGCTGGGGTTAGCGTAGGAGCATGCGTGAACGGATGCCGGGACTTCTCGTCGCGGCATCCGCAGCACTCATCGCGTGGCTCGCTCACCTGGTGCTGCCCGCCGTGCCGATCCTCACCGCGGCGGTCGCGCTCGGCATCGTCGTCGGGCAGATTCCGGCCGTGCAACCCGCGCTCACGGGCGCACTCGCACCTGGCCTCAAGATCGCCGCGCGCGGCCTGCTGCGCGTCGGCATCGTACTGCTCGGCCTGAAACTCAGCCTCGTCGACATCGCCGCGCTCGGCTGGGTGTCGATCGCGACGACGGTCGCCGTCGTGGTGCTCACCTTCGTCGGCACGATCGGCCTCGGACGCGCGATGGGACTGCCGGGGCACCAGCCGCTCCTGATCGCGAGCGGCTTCTCGATCTGCGGCGCATCCGCGATCGGTGCGATGGGCGCCGCCGTGCGTGCCCGTGACGAGGAGCAGGCGGTGCCCGTGGCGCTCGTCACCCTGTGCGGCACGCTCGCGATCGCGGTGCTGCCGGCGCTGTGGCATCCGCTCGGCCTCTCGACCCTGCAGTTCGGGCACTGGGTCGGCGCCGGTGTGCACGATGTGGGCCAGGTGGTCGCGACCGCGCAGATCGCCGGCACCGCGGCCCTCGCGGTCGCCGTCGTCGTGAAGCTCACCCGGGTGCTCATGCTCGCCCCGATGGTCGCGATCACTTCCGCGATCGAACGGCGCAGGGCGACGGATGCCTCGGGCCCGCGCCCCCCGATCGTGCCGCTCTTCGTGGCGGGCTTCCTCGCCGCCGTGCTGCTGAACACGTTCGTTCCGTTGCCCGAGTGGCTGCTCTTCGGGGCCGACCAGGTGCAGACCGTGCTGCTGGCCATGGCGCTCTTCGCGCTCGGCGCGTCGATCCGGCTCGGCGAACTCGCGAGCACGGGGTGGCGTGCGCTCGTCGTGGGGCTCACGTCGTGGGTGCTCGTGGCGGCGCTCGCGTACGGCGCGGTCCTGCTCGGTTGAAGCGCGGTGCGTGATGCGCAGTGCCGCCCTGCCGGGCGGTTCAGACCTCGATGACCACCTTGCCGCGCACGGCGCCCGACTCGAGCCGCGCGACCGCCTCGGCGGCCCGTGCGAGCGGGAACACGTCGTCGACGACGGGTGAGAGCACGCCCGCATCGATGCTGCGCGCGAGCTCGGCGAGGTCGTCGCTGTTCCGCGTGGCCGCGAGCGGCCGGAGCCGCTGGGAGCCGAACATCGACACGACGGATGCGCGGATGATGCGTCCGAACGGGCCGAACACCGCACCGCCCGTGCCCGACGAGAGCACGAGCGTGCCGCGCGGCGTGAGCGCGCGCCGAACACTGGCGAGCGGATGGTCGGCGACGAGGTCGAAGATCACGTCGTAGCGGTCTTCACTCGCGGTGAAGTCCTCGCTCGAGTAGTCGATGACGTGGTCGGCTCCGATCGCGCGCACGTGCCCGGCCTTCGCAGCGCTGCACACGCCCGTCACCTCGGCGCCCATCGCCTTCGCGAGCTGCACGGCGAACCCGCCGACGCCGCCAGAGGCGCCGTTCACGAGCACGAGCGCGCCGGGCCCGACGCCTGCGAGCCGGAGTCCCTGCAGTGCGGTCGTGCCCGAAACCGGCACGGCGGCCGCGTGGATCGCGTCGACGGTTCTCGGCCGCATCGCGACGAATCGCTCCGGTACCGCGACGAACTCCGCGTAGCCGCCCTGATTCGACTCGGCGAACACGGCGTCGCCGACGTGGAAGCGGGTGACCCGTGCGCCGACCGCCTCGACTTCGCCCGCGACATCCCGACCGATCGTCGGCTGCTTCGGCCGCCGCAGCCCGAATGCGAGACGAACAGCGCGCGGCACTCCCCGCATGATGAGGGCGTCGCCCGCGCTCACCGCGACGGCCTGCACCCGGATGAGGACCTCGTCGTCGGCTGGAACCGGAGTGTCGACCTCGCCGAGCGAGAGCACCTCGGGTCCGCCGTAGCGGTGCTGCATGATCGCCCTCATGATGCTGCCTCGGGCCGCTTGGACTCTTCGGGCACTGCGGGCGCCATCACCACGACGACGTTTCCGGCCTTGTGACCGGTGTCGACCCGGCGATGCGCTTCGGCGATCTCGTCGAACGGCACGATGCGGTCGATGACGGGCACGATCGCTCCGGACTGGGCCAACTCGCCGATGAGCACCAGGTCTGCCGACTTCGCCGCGGCCGCGCGGAGGCCGGTGAACAGGATTCCGCCGCGCCGCCCGGTCTCGGCCGACTTCGCACGCCTCGTGCGGAGCAGCACTGATGGAGACGGCACCGTTGAGAGGTAGATGCCGTCGCGGGTCAGTGCCTGCCGGCACGCGCCGAACGAGCGCTTGCCCACGGCGTCGAAGATCACGTCGTAGCGATCGGTCGCACGAGCGAAGTCCTCTTGCGTGTAGTCGATCACTTCGTCGGCGCCGAGGGAGCGAACGAGATCGACGTGGCCGGTGCTGCACACCCCGACGACGACGGCACCGAGGTGCTTCGCGAACTGCACCGCGGCTGAGCCCACCGCGCCGGATGCGCCGTTCACGAGCACCGTTTGACCGGCGCGCACACGCCCGCCGTTGCGCAGGAACGGAATCGCCGTGAAGAAGCTGTCGAGTATCGCGACGGCACCCGCCGCGTCGAGACCGTCGGGGATCCGCGCGACCACGCCGTCCTCCGCGATCCGCACCCGTTCGGCGTGCGCACCGGGCGACGGCGCGAGCGTACCGTAGACGCGGTCGCCGGGCGCGAACCGCCGAACGGCCGGCCCGACGCGTTCGACCACGCCGGCGAAGTCGTATCCGAAGACCGGATGGCGCGGCCGCGTGAGCCCGAAGAAGAGCCGTGCGTAAACCGGGTGCCCGAGTCGGTTCGCGCCGTCGGTCGGGCCGACCGTGGTCGCCTCAACACGCACGAGCAGATCGCGTTCGGAGATGACCGGCTCGTCGACCTCCCGCAGGCGCACCACCTCGGGCGCGCCGTACCGTTCCACCACTGCTGCCCTCATGACGCCGTCTCCTCATTCTCTGTCGTCTCTTCGCTCCGCGGGTACTGGAACACGTCGTCGAGCGGGACGCCGAACACCCGCGCGATCTGGAAGGCCATCTCGAGGGAGGGCGAGTAGCGCCCCTGTTCGATGGCGATGACGGTCTGGCGGGTCACGCCGATGCGTTCGGCGAGCTCGGCCTGGGTCATCTCGCCGTGGCGAAAGCGCAGGGCGCGGATGTCGTTGGTCACGCTCGTCGGCTTCACCACGTCGGCACCCCCTTGCGGTAGACGACGACCTTGGTGACGCTCGACAGCAGCGCCGAGAGCACGAAGCAGAGGTAGATCACGTTGGCGATCCAGAACCACTGCGCCTCGAGCATCGCCAGCACGAGAGCCACCAGCATGCCGATCACCAGGAACGCGTTGCCGACGCGCTCGCCGAGCCGGTCGATCTCCTTGTCGCGCACGTCGCCGCGCGTGCTGCCGCTCGGCGCCACGATCTCGACGAGGATGCGCAGGACGATCGCCCCGACGATCGCGCCGCCGATGGTCCAGAGCATCGCAGGCACGTAGTCGATCTCATCGACCGGAACCCCGCCCAGAATCTCTGGAAGGACGAGGAACAGGTACACGACGTACCCCGTGATCGCGACCACGAGGTAGACCCACGTGCCCTTCTCTTCGTACGACATGTCCACTCCGATGCACTCGATCGATGTCAAAAACCTTTGACATGCTGAATGTAAAGCACCGTAGACACAATGTCAATGATTTTTGACACGGTGGACTGTTCGCCCACTGAACCGCGACGAACCGGCGCGACTAGTGCCCGGCGCCGTCGTCGACGAACTTGAGGCCGATGACGCAGCCGATGAGCCCGACGAGTAGGGCGATCTTGATCCACGAGACATCCGTATCGCCCGTGATCATCGCCCAGACGACCGTGAGCGCCGCGCCGATGCCGACCCACACCGCGTAGGCGGTGCCGGTCGAGATGTCGCGCATCGCCCACGCGAGGCCGCCCATCGAGAGGGCGAGTGCGCCGAAGAAGATCACCGACGGCCAGAGTTTCGTGAAGCCCTCGGACTTGCCGAGTGCGGTGGCCCAGACGGCTTCGAGCACGCCTGACACGATGAGGATGACCCAAGCCATTTTGTTCACTCCCGTGGCCAGTCTTGTCGCGTTCCGGGTACTGATCCCTCGTCCGGGGCCCGCGCGATTCGAACTCCGCGGCGACCTGTCAACAGGATAGCAACGCCGTCTGAGCAGGCCCCGTGCAGGCAATGCGCAGGGCAGCGGATGCCGCGGCATCCGCTCGTCTCAGTCGACGCGCGTGACCTCGGCGAAGTGCTCGACCCTCGGGAACGGATCGTAGAACCCGTGCAGCAACGCCCGCCACCGCTCGTACTCGGGCGAACCGCGGAAGCCGAGCTCGTGCGCCTCGACGCTCTCCCAGTGCACGAGCAGGAGGTACTCGTGCGGCGACTCGATCGAGCGGGACAAGCGCAGGTCGACGAACCCCGGCATCCCCGCGATGATCGCCTTCGCTTCGGCGAACGCCGCCTCGAACTCGGCTTCACGGCCCGGGACGACGGGCAGGAGCGCATGTTCGAGGACGGCGTGCTCACGGACCATCCGCCCACCTTAACGCGTTTCGAAAC
Organism: Agromyces sp. Y182; assembly: GCF_059445385.1. NCBI lineage: Bacteria > Bacillati > Actinomycetota > Actinomycetes > Micrococcales > Microbacteriaceae > Agromyces > Agromyces sp. Y182. The sequence continues at coordinate 1,238,623 of NZ_JCAIUF010000002.1, forward strand.
AGGCATCCGCGCCCGGTGGCGTGGCGTGTCTGCCTGTTCTCGTGGCCAACCGGCCAAATCCGCCTGTTCTCGAAACTCGGGTCGCGAGATCGGGCACGATGATGGCATGCCATTCGACTCCGCCCGCTTCGACGTCAACGCCGCCCTCATCGTGATCGACGTGCAGCAGGCCTTCGACGACCCAGTGTGGGGCGCCCGCAACAACCCCGAGGCGGAGGCGAACATCGGCCGCCTCGTCGAGGCATGGTCGGATGCCTCGCGGCCGATCGTGCTCGTGCGCCACGACTCCGTCTCGACGGGGTCGCCCCTCGCGGCAGGCTCCCCCGGCAACGCGCTGAAGCCCGTCGTGGCGGATGCGCCGCACGAACTCTTCGTCACGAAGCACGTGAACTCGGCGTTCTACGGGCAGCCCGACCTCGGTGCATGGCTCGAAGCCCGCGGCATCCGCCAGCTCGTCATCTGCGGCATCCAGACCAACATGTGCGTCGAGACCACCGCACGCATGGCCGGCAACCTCGGCTTCGACGTGACCGTGCCGCTCGACGCCACCCACACCTTCGATCTCGAAGGCCCCGGCGGACTGCGCCTCACGGCCGACGAGCTCGCGCGCGCGACCGCGGTGAATCTCGCGGGGGGCGGCTTCGCCCGGGTCGTGACGACCGACGAGGTGCTCGCGGCCTGATTGCCTCGGATTACGCTCGCGCCGCAGCATCCGCCACGCGCTCGGTAGCGTTAGCCGCATGGCAGACCGCGAATACGGCTTCAAGACCCGCGCCATCCATGCGGGCAACATCCCCGACCAGGTGACGGGCGCCCGCGCGCTGCCGATCTACCAGACGAGCGCGTACGTCTTCGATGACACCGCAGACGCTGCGGCACGCTTCGCACTGCAGAAGTACGGCAACATCTACTCGCGCCTCGCGAACCCGACCGTCGCGAGCTTCGAGGAGCGCGTCGCGAGCCTCGAGGGCGGGCTCGGCGCGGTCGCGACGGCATCCGGCCTCTCCGCGCAGTACATCACCTTCGCGAGCCTCGCAGGCGCGGGCGATCACATCGTCGCCTCGGCGAACCTCTACGGCGGTTCGATCACGCAGCTCGATGTGACCCTGCGCCGCTTCGGCATCGAGACGACCTTCGTGCGCAGCGCGAACGCCGAAGACTACGCCGCCGCGATCACCGACAAGACCAAGGCGCTCTTCGTCGAGACGATCGCAAACCCCTCCGGCGAGATCGCCGACCTCGAGGCGCTCGCCGACGTCGCCCATGCACACGGCATCCCGTTCATCGTCGACTCCACCATCCCCACGCCGTACCTCAACCGGCCGATCGAGTGGGGCGCCGACATCGTCACCCACTCGGCCACGAAGTTCCTCGGCGGTCACGGCACGACCCTCGGCGGCGTCGTCGTCGAGTCGGGCCGGTTCGACTGGCACTCCGAGAAGTTCCCGCTCTTCGGCCAGCCCGTGCCGAGCTATGGGGGCTTGCAGTGGTCGGGCAACTTCGGCGAGTACGCGTTCCTCACCCGGCTCCGCGCCGAGCAGCTGCGCGACATCGGGCCGGCGCTCGCACCGCACTCGGCCTTCCTGCTCGCGCAGGGCGTCGAGACGCTGCCGTACCGCATCCAGGCGCACGTCGACAACGCCCGCGTGGTCGCGGAATGGCTCGAGTCCGACTCGCGCATCGAGCGTGTGCTCTGGGCGGGCCTGCCCGATCACCCGCATCACGACCGCGCGCAGAAGTACCTCCCGAAGGGTGCTGGGTCGGTGTTCAGCTTCGAGGTGAAGGGCGGCCGCGCCGTCGGCCAGGCGCTCATCGAGAACGTCAACCTCGCGAGCCACCTCGCCAACATCGGCGACGCGAAGACCCTCATCATCCATCCCGCATCGACGACGCACGCGCAGCTGAGCGAGCAGCAGCTCGTCGACGCGGGCGTCCTGCCGGGGGTTGTGCGCCTGTCCGTCGGCATCGAGGATGTGGAAGACATCATCGACGATCTCGACCAGGCCCTCACGATCGCGACGGGAGCAACACGATGACGACCCTTCGACAGGCTCAGGACGGCGCGGATGCAGCCATCATCGACGACGCCACGGAGACCGTGCGCCTCGTCAACGGCCTCTCCTGCGAGCTGCCTGCGAGCTCACCGCTCGCAAAGCTCTTGAAGTCGCAGCGCACCTGGACCGGCCCCGACGCGAAGCAGCGCCTCGCGATCCTGCGCGCCGCGAAGTCGGTCGCGATCGTCGGCGCCTCGCCGAACCCGGCCCGGTCGAGCTTCTTCGTCGGCACCTACCTGCAGCAGTCGAGCGACTACCGGCTGTACTTCGTGAACCCGAACGCGACCGAGATCCTCGGGCAACCCGCGTACGCGAGCCTCGCCGACCTGCCCGAAGTGCCGGACATCGTCGTGGTGTTCCGCCGCGGCAGCGACATCCCGCAGGTCGTCGACGAGGTCGTGGCATCCGGTGCCAAGACCATCTGGGTGCAGCTCGGCATCTGGAACCAGGACGCTGCGTACGACGGCGAGGCGAAGGGCCTGACGGTCGTCATGGACCGCTGCATCAAGGTCGAGCACGCCCGGTTCCACGGCGGATTGCACCTGCTCGGTTTCGACACCGGTCAGATCACGGCCCGCAAGACGTTGCGCTGACGGAACCGGTCAAGCGCTCGCCGGGCCGCTGCAACGCCTCCACTCGCGAGCGAGCCCAGCGGCAAACGGAAATGGCCGTTTACCGCTGAGCTCGCTGAGCGGGCCCGCCCGCCGAACGGGTGGCGGTGCGCCACCGCCACCCGTCCGGCGGGCAGCGGGGCGCCTCCCCCCGCCGAGAGGGTCAGTTGCCGGGCCACACCGTTTCGTCGAGGTTGGGCAGGGTTCCCGGGCTCAGGTGCTCGGTGTCCTTCGCGGCCAGGTGACCCGGGCCGAAGCCGGCCATCGGGCCCGAGACCGGAAGATTCAGTTTCGAACCGCTCAGACCGACCGTGTAGGTGGTCGCCGCGTTGTCGGCGGCCAAGACACCGTTGCGGCTGCCGCTGACCACGACGCCGAGCTGGTGACCTGCCGGGACGACGACGTCGCTGGCAGCCAGTTCGACGGTGACCTTGTGGTTGCCGGCCCCGTCCAGACGGGCCCAGCCCCGGGCCAGCACCTGCAGCTCGGTGCTCGAGATGCGCTTGGCGACCTCGTTGTAGCAGGCGTCGTCGGTTGCGGTCGCCGGGCCCCAGCAGGACTCCGTGCTCAGCGTTTGCGCACCGTCACCGGCGGAGCTGATGCGATCCATCACGCCGTAGTCGACCAGCATGACCGACACCTGCCCGACCGGCGCGGTGTGCGTGACATCGAGGTCAAGCGTCGGCGTGCCCGAGATCCGCACGTCGTGCTTCGTCGTGCCGGTGAGGAATTGCAGCCGGTTGGGGTTGTCGCCGATTCTGACTGCGTTCGCCTCGCTCAGCGACGTGGAGTTGATGTAGCTGGCCGTGGAGCGGTCCTGCTTGCCCAGCATCATCGTGCCGTCGGAGTGCAGGTTCAGCGTCTGGGTGCGTGCCGACGAGATCGGCCAGGTCCGTGACTGCTCCCACTGGTTCGGCGCGGTCTCGACGCTCACCGCGGGCTCACGGTCGATGCCGTTGTCGACGTCCATGAGCTCGTGGTCGAACCATCGGTGAAGGGTGTCGACCCACAGGGCGCGCTCGGAGTCGAAGGGGTCCACGTGACCGAGGCGGGTGAGCCACATCTTGCGGTCCACGCCCTGCTCGCCGAGGTCGTCCCACCACTTCGAGGCGTTCATCGTCTTGACGTTGGTGTCCTGCAGTCCGTGGATGATGAACACGCTGGCCTTGACGTTGGACACGTCGTAGTAGGTGCCCTCGCGGTAGTCGCGCTCGGCCCAGAAGTCGGTATAGGCGCCCGTCTCGTCACCGTCGTTGGCGTTCATCCAGTTCAGCCGCGCCGAGCAGTCGGTCTCGATGGTCCGGTTGGACGCGACCGACCGGGACAGGCTGCTCGGGTAGTTGTTGGACTTCACCGCGCCCTGCCAGCGGTTGTAGTCGTACCACGAGCTGATCGCGCTGATCGGCACGATCGTCTTCAAGCCGTCGACGCCGGTGGCAGCGACACCATTGGCCAGGGTCCCGTCGTAGGACTTGCCGATCATGCCGGTCTTGCCATTGCTCCAGTCGGCGTTGACGACGGTTCCGCTGGCGTCGTGGGCGACCCCCTTGCCACCCAGCCACTCCACGACGGCCTTGACCGACTCGATGTCGGAGCGGCCACCTTCGTCGGTGCAACCGGTCGAACGGGCAGTTCCGGCCATGTCGACGGCGACGAACGCGTAGCCGCGGGGCACGAAGTAGTTGTCGTAGTAGAGCGGGAAATTCACGAGGTTGCCGTCGGCGTCATAGACCTTGCGCTCCGCCTCGTTACCCCGTCCGGAGCTCAGGTAGTAGGGGCTGGCGTCCATGATGATCGGGACCCGGGCGTTGCCGTCCAGTTCGGTGGGGCGGATGATGTCGGTCGCGATCCGCTCGTCGTCACCGTCCCCGTCGAGGTCGGGGGCGGTGACCCATACCGTCTCCCGAATGGCGCCGGCGTAGTCGTAGATCGGGGCAGTGGCGTTGCCGACGAGCGTGACCGGCGGGTTGTCGGTCGGTGCCGCGCTGGCCACCCCCGCCGCGCCGAGTGCGAGTGGTGCCGCGATGGCCAACGAGCCCGCGAAGACGAGGATTCTGGATTTCACTGAGGTCCTTTCGGTCACAGGACAACGCTGTCCCACAGGGTGATGGACTCTCCCATTGGGATGTGCGCGGTCATGAAAGCAACGTACGATGCTCGACGAGATTGGTCAACAATCCTCGACGAGATTGGTCCACAATCGTCGACGCTGGGTGCCCATCCGGTGATCGGGCGAAGCCATCGAATGACGATCGGTCGTCGACACCGGGCAGATCACGAACCGAAAGACGCTGGGCCGAGTACCGCGGTCACGCCTTCCGCATGTAGGCCCGCACCGTGAGCGGTGCGAACGCGGCCACCACGGCGAGCGAGCCCAGCAGTGCGAACCAGACTTCGACGCCCGCCGTTCCCGTCATCGTCAGGTCGCGGGCGGCGGTCACCAGATGCGACACGGGGTTCACCGCGACGAACCAGCCGAGCCAGTCGGGCAGCGTCGACGCCGGGACGAAGGCGTTCGAGAGGAACGTCAGCGGAAAGAGCACCATGAGCGAGATCCCCTGCACGGCGGCGGCCGAGCGCGCCATGACGCCGAAGAAGGCGAAGATCCAGCTGAGCGACCATGCCGAGACGATGACGAGCACGGTCGCGAGCGCGACGCCGGCGAAGCCGCCGCCCGGGCGGTAGCCCATGATGAGCGCCGTGCCGAAGGTGACGAGCCCGGCGATCGCGTAGCGCACGGTGTCGGCGAGCAGTGCGCCCGCGAGCGGCGCAACGCGGGCGATCGGCAGCGACCGGAACCGGTCGAAGACCCCCTTCGCCATGTCTTCGCGCAACTGCACGCCCGTGACGACCGAGGTCATGATCACGGTCTGCACGAGAATCCCGGGCACGATGAACGGCAGGTAGTCCTCGGGGGTGCCGGAGATCGCCCCGCCGAAGATGTACGTGAACATCACCGTCAGCAGGATCGGCTGGAACGTCACGTCGAAGAGCTGCTCGGGCGTGCGCTTGATCTTCAGGAGACCACGCCACGCCATCGCGAGCGAGTTCGACAGTGTCTGGCCGAGGCTCACGGAATTCGCGAGCGAGCGCTCGGCGCCCGGGGTGATCGACGATGGGGTGATGGCTGCGGTGCTCATGCGCCCGCTCCTTCGAGGGCAGCGGATGCCGCGGCATCCGCTTCGCCGAGTTCGACTCCGTGGCCGGTGAGGGTGAGGAACGCCTCGTCGAGGGTCGGTTTCGAGACGCTCAGCTCGGCGAGATGGATGCCGGCCTCGCGGAAGGTCACCAGAAGTTCGGTGACTCGGTCTGGATCGTGCATGGGTGCGGTGAGCCGAGCGTTCTCGGGCGAGCGCGTCGGGGACGTGCCGAGCACGCGCTCGATCGCCATGACCGCGTCATCGAGGTCGCCGCCGTCGGCGAGCCGGAGTTGCAGGCTCGATTCGCCGACCGACGCCTTCAGCTCATCGGTCGTGCCCTCTGCCACGACTCTGCCCCGGTCGATGACGGCGACGCGGTCGGCGAGCTGGTCGGCCTCATCGAGGTATTGGGTGGTGAGCAGCACGGTCGATCCCGTCGCGACGAGTCGACGGATCGTCGCCCACATCTGCGCACGGGTGCGCGGGTCGAGGCCCGTCGTCGGCTCGTCGAGGAAGATGAGCGGAGGCTGCGCGATGAGGCTCGCCGCGAGGTCGAGGCGCCGCCGCATGCCGCCTGAGTACTGCGTGACCGGCTTCTTCGCGGCATCCCCGAGCCCGAACTCCTCGATCAGCTCCCCCGCCTTCGCTCTGGCGTCGCGACGGCTGAATCCCTGCAGCACGGCGAAGAGCACGAGGTTCTCGATGCCGGAGAGCATGTCGTCGAGCGACGCGAACTGACCGGTGAGGCCGATGAGCTGGCGCACGACCTGGGATTCACGCACGACATCGTGCCCGAAGACACGGGCATGCCCCGCCTCGGGCCTGAGCAGGGTGGCGAGCATCGAGATGGTCGTCGTCTTGCCCGCGCCGTTCGGCCCGAGCACGCCGTAGACGCTGCCCGTGGCGACGCGAAGGTCGACGCCGTCGACGGCGCGAGTCGCCCCGAACGACTTCACGAGACCCTCGGCCTCGACGGCCAGGTCATTGAATCGGATGGTCATCTGCCCCTCAGAACTGCTCGAGTCGAGCGATGAGTGCTGCACGGTCGACGCCGGCGTATTCGAGGGCGCGAGGCACGGTGCCGAGATCGGCGCGCAATATGCCGATGAGCGCGTCGCCGACGGCGAGGCGTTCGCGTTCGGCGCGGCCACGGCCCCGGTGCGCCATGAAGTCGCCACGGCGCAGCGCGTCGCGGATCGACGCACCCCAGACCGGACGGGAGTTGCGAGTGGCCTGGAGCCGACCGCCCGAGACGGGCTCGATGCCCGCGGCCCGCAGCGAGCGTTCGCGCTCATCCTGCAGAGCCACCTCGATCGCGGCATGATCGAGTCCCGTGTCGGCGAGCACCTGGGCTGCGGCATCCCCGCTCCCAGCGATCGCGAGCAGCAGATGCTCGGCCTCGACCTTGGCCGCGCCCCGCCGAATGGCCTCGTCGATCGAAGCCTTGATCACGGTCTTCAGCGTCACGCCGAGATCTTCGTGCAGTTGGTCAGACACTTCGCCTCCTCAGTTCGAGTCCCGCGGTCTCGAGTCGCCGGTGGTGCTTCTTGTGCACGGCCTGCCTGGTCACGCCGAGCGCCTCGGCGACCTGGCTCCAACTCCAGCCGGCGCGCATGGCGCGTTCGACGGCGGCGTCTTCGAGCTGGTCGGCGAGCTCGCGGAGTGCGACGACGGCGGCGAGGTCATCGGCCTCTGCTCCGGTGGGTTCCGGGCTCTGCTGATTCGGCGGGGGCATATAAGCAACCTAGGTTGCTCGGCGCAACTTGTCAACTCTGGTTGCTTATCGGATGAGCGGGGCAATGCCATCGAACGACGATTGGCCGTTGCTCAGCGAGGGCATCCACGGTTGCATCGGAATATGCCTGCAGAATCCCCCGACGACTTCGAGTTCTCCACCGATCCCACGCGTCTCGATCTCGAGCTCATCCACGCATGGCTCTCCGAAGAGTCCTACTGGGCGATCGGGCGATCGCGCGCAGCCCACGACGCTGCGGTCGCCGCTTCGCGCAACTTCGGAATCTACGACCGATCCACCGGCGAGCAACTCGCGTACGCCCGGGTCATCACCGACGGCGTCACCTTCGCGTGGCTGTGCGACGTCTTCGTCGCCGTCGAGGCCCGTGGGCGCGGCGTCGGCGTTGCGCTCATCGACGGCGTCGTCGAATCGCTCGCACCGCTCGGGCTACGACGCATCGCGCTCACTACGGGCGACGCTCACGGACTCTACGAGAGGTTCGGGTTCCGGCCGCTCGAACAGCCCGAGCAATGGATGGCGCTGGTCACCACGCCCGAGGCGGCCTGAGTTCAGGCGACGCCCACCTCGCCCCGTGCAGCGTCGACCTCGTCGATCTCGCGACCGTACGCCAGCATGAGGAAGCTCGAACCATCGGGCCGCTCGAACGTGAACTCCCGATCATGCAGCCGCGCGAAGCCAAGGCGCTCATAGAGCCGCCGCGCAGACACCATGTCGCCGCCGGTGTTGAGCACCACACGGTCGACGCCGCGGATGCGTGCGAGCCGCAAGACATGCTCGACGAGGACTTCCCCGATGCCGCGGCGACGCGCCTCGGCCGCCACCCCGAGGAACCGGAAGTCGAGCTCACCGGCACGGGCGAGCGGTGAGATCGCAGCGCCCGCCACGGGTGTCGAAGCCGTGCCGAGGATCGCGCCGCTCGAGGCATCCGTCGCGACCCAGACCTGGTGGTCGCGCGCTCGCTCGGCGACCGCGGCGATGTCCGCCCGATACGCCGGGTTCAATTCGAAGTCGTTCGCGTACGCACGCTCGACGAGTTCGGAGACTGCGTCGGCCTCATCGGCCAGCATGAGCCGCACGCGCACGTCGTCTCGCGCCTGCAGGCTGAACCCGTACGCGAGCGATTCGACCTCGTCGTCCGGGTCTCGCTCGGGGAGCCGCTCGAACCCGAGTCGGCCGTAGAGCGTCTGCGCCCGCGTGTTGAGTTCACCGGTATCGAGCACCATCGCCTCGGCGCCCCACCCGAGCGCGGTCTCCATGCTCGCCCGCATGAGGGCCTCGCCCACGCCTGCACCCTGCGCCGAACGCGCCACGGCGACGAGGCGCACCTCGGCCTCGCCTCGTTTCGCGACCCTGGCGTTCGGCGTGCCGGCTCGCAAGACGCTCGCCGTGCCGATCAGCCGTTCGCCCGCGACCGCGACGAGCACCGCTCCGGATGCCGCGCGACCCGCCGTATCCCGTTCGAAGGCGCGCCGCTCGGCACTCACAGGCCGATGCCCGTAGGGGCCGGACGCGAACGCCTCCTCGATGATCGCGGACTCGGCGGCGGTCTCGCCGTCGCGGATCCGGCGGATGGTGAACGGGGTGGAGTTGGTCTGCGACATCGCCTTCAAGCCTATGACGATCCACTCGCATTAGGCTCGACTGCGTGCCGCACACCCCGACCGACGCGCCCCGCGTCGCCCTCCTCGGGCCAGTGCTCGTCGAGGCCAGGAACGGCACCCTCGTCGAACCGCCCGGGGCTTTGGCGAAGGCCCTGATCGCGCTGCTCGCCGAGGCCGCCGATCGCCCCGGCGGGCGTGGTCTGAGCACGAATGCGATCACGGCCGAGCTCTGGGGCGAGGCCCCGCCCCGAAACGCGAAGGCCGCGCTGCAGACGCTCGTCTCCCGCGCGCGCGGCACGACCGCCGAGGGTCTGATCATCTCCACGAGCACCGGCTACGCGCTCGACACCGCCGGCGGCCCGAGCGATCTCGCCCTCGCGAGGTCGCTGCTCGCGCACGCGCGATCCCTGCTCGATCACGACCCCTCCGAGGCATCGCACGCCGTCGACCGCGCCCTCGCGCTGTGGCGAGGCGAGCCAGGAGCCGACCTGGGCGATGCTCCGATCGGGGTGGAGCTCGCGACGGCCGCGGGGGCGCTCCGAGACGAGCTCATCGAGGTGCGCGCCCGTTCGCGGCTCGAGACCGGGCGCTCCGGCGAAGCCGTCGACGACCTCGAACAGCTCACCGCGATGCATCCGCTGAACGAACGCCTCCAGCACCTGCTGCTGCGCGCGCTCGCAGACGATGGCCGACGCCAAGAGGCCCTCGAGCGGTTCGGCCGCTTCCGCGGGCGACTCCGCGACGAACTCGGCGCATCGCCCGGTGCCGAACTCGTCTCACTCAACACGAGGCTGCTCGACGACGAACCCCGCGCCGCGACGCACGTGCGCCTCGGTCTCCGCGCCGAGCCCAATCAGCTGCTCGGGCGCGAAGCCGACGTCGGCGCCATCGAAGCGCAATTCCACTCGACGCGCCTCGTGACCGTGCTCGGTCCGGGAGGTCTCGGCAAGACGCGGCTCGCGCAAGCCGTCGCCGCCCGGGCCGCCGACCCGGTGGTCGTGGTCGTCGAGCTCGCGAGCGTGCGCAGCGACGACGATGTGACCCTGGCCTTCGCGTCGACGCTCGGCATCCGCGAGCCGACGGCGAGCACCCGACTGGCCGACGCCGCGCCGCGACCCGATCTCGCGACTCGCGTCATCCAGCAGCTCAGCGAGCACCCCACCCTGCTCGTGCTCGACAATTGCGAGCACGTCATCGACGGCGCCGCGCGCTGGACGGCCACGCTGCTCGCCGCGTCTCCCCGACTCAGGGTGCTCGCGACCAGTCGCAGCCCGCTCGCGATCACGGCAGAGCACGTCTATCCCTTGGACGCCCTGCCGACGACCGGCGTCGACGGAGCGCCGGGCGCCGCCGTACAGCTGTTCCTCGACCGAGCGAGCTCCGCGCGCCCCGGCGTGACCCTCCCCCGTGATGCCGTCGAGCGCCTCTGCGTGCACCTCGACGGGCTCCCGCTCGCCATCGAGCTGGCCGCCGCGCGAGTGCGGTCCATGTCGGTCGAGCAGATCGAAGCCCGACTCGAGCATCGTTTCGCCCTGCTCATCTCGGGCGACCGTGCTGCGCCCGAACGGCACCGCACGCTGCAGGCGGTGATCGAGTGGAGCTGGCGCCTGCTCGAGCCGGCCCAGCAACGCGCGCTCGCGCGACTCTCGCTGTTCGTCGACGGGTTCGCCGTCGATGCCGCCGCCCGGGTGCTGGGAACCGACGAGACTGCGGCCGACTTCGTCGTCGACGCGTTGGTCGCACAATCCCTGCTGGCCGTGTCGGAGCCGCATGGCTCGACCGCACCTCGCTACCGCATGCTCGAGACCGTGCGCGAGTTCGGCCAGCTCGAACTCGATTCGATCGGTGGCACCGATGACGCCCGAAGCGCGCTGTTCGAATGGGCCGCAGAATTCGCGATCGAATCGCTCACGCGCACGGGCGATCAGCGCCAGCTCGACATGCTGCACCGCGTGGCGCTCGAGCAGGACAATCTCGTGTCGATCCTGCGCGGGGCGATCGCCGCGCGCGACGCGCACGTGGCGCTCGTCGTCTTCGCAGTGCTCGCGTACTCGTGGTCGGTGCGCGGCAGCCACGACGAGGTGCTCGCGTTCATCGCCGACGTGCTGGCGGCCAGTCACGGGCACATTCCCGAACCGCGGTTCGCCGAGCCGACCGCCACGGCGTACATCACGATGGCTGCGACCGCCCTCGTCGCCGAGCAGCGCCAGGGGCTCATCGCACTCGCGCGCCTGCGCCGGCTCGTGCGCTCGGGCGCGGTGCTCGCACCGTGGCAGCGGGGAGCATCCGGGTTCCTGCTCGCAATGCCCGATCTCAAGCGCACGCGCGACGCGCTCGAGCGCATGGCCGGTTCCGACGATCTCACCGAGGCGCTGTTCGGCGGCATCCTCGCGGCGCAGCTCGCAGAGAACGACGGCGACATCGAAGCCGCCGCCATCGCCGCACGACGCACCTTCGACCTCTCGGAACGGAGCGGGGAAGCCTGGATCGGCGCAATGGCGGCGATGACGCTCGCGCAGCTGGCCAGTCAGTCCGCGCAACCTGCCGAGGCGTTGCGGTGGAGCGCGGAGGCTTCACGACGCCTGCGGCGGTTCGGCGCGGCGCCGGACCTGCTCCAACTCGAGTGGATCGATGCGGCGGCCATGTTCGCGCTCGGTCGACTCGATGAAGCCCAAGTGCGCTTCGAACGGATGACGCAGGGCGAGTGGGTCGGCGACGACCGATTCGATCTCGGCGCGATCGGCGAACTCGGGCTCTCCGAGATCGCTCGCGCGCGGGGCGAGACCGCCGAGGCGCACGAGCGCATGCGCCGCACGCTCGTCCGTTACACGATGCCCGGCCGCCGGGCGTCGCCGTGGTACGTTCTCACGCTCGCGGCGTTCGTCGCCGCCGGCGTCACCGACGCCCGCGATGCTGGCGAGGTCGCCGAGTTGGCGGGGCGGCTGCGTGCTCTCACGCTCGCCGTGCATCGGGTGCGGCCGGGCATCGGCGACAAACCGGTGCTCGGCACGGCGCTCGTCGGCTGGTCGAGCTGGGCCATGACCGTGCCGGGGCTCGAACCACGGGCCGTCGAGCTGCTCGCGCTCGCCGAGCGGCTGTCGCCTCGTCAAGACCTTTCGTTGCTCGTGCTCACCGCACGCATCGACGATGCTGAGCGCCGGCTCGGCGCGACGCGGGTGCACGAAGCCCGGTCGGCCGCGGCATCCGTGTCTCCGGATGCCGCGGCCGACCGGGCGATCGAGCTCCTCTCGGAGCGTCTCCCGTAGCCGGGCTGGTTACGCCTTCCGCATGTACGCCCGCACGGTGAGCGGCGCGAAGATCGCGACGATCACGGCGGCACCGAGCAGCGAGACCGCCGCGTCGGTTCCCCAGGTGCCGGTGTTCACGAGGTCGCGCACCGCGGTCACGAGGTGCGAGACCGGGTTGATGTCGACGAACCACTGCAGCCAGTCGGGCATCGTGTCAGCCGGCACGAACGCGTTCGAGAGGAAGGTGAGCGGGAAGAGCACGACCATCGAGACGCCGGACACGCTCGAGGCGGTGCGGGCGATCACTCCGAAGAACGCGAAGATCCAGCTGATCGCCCACGAGCACGCGATCACGAGCAGGCCTGCCCCGATGATCGCCCAGATGCCGCCATCCGGGCGGAATCCCATGATGAAGCCCATCACGAAGGTGAGGGTCGTCGCGATGGTGTATCGCACGGTGTCGGCGAGCAGGGCTCCAGAGAGCGGGGAGATGCGCGCGATCGGCAGTGAACGGAAGCGGTCGAATACGCCCTTGTCCATGTCTTCTCGCAGCTGCACCCCTGTGACGACCGAGGTCGTGATGACGGTCTGCACGAGGATGCCCGGGATGATGGTCGGCAGGTAGCTCACGACGTCGCCCGCGATCGCCCCACCGAAGATGTACGTGAACATCAGGGTGAAGAGAATCGGCTGCACCGTCACGTCGATGAGCTGCTCGGGAGTGCGCTTGATCTTGAGCAGGCCACGGTAGGCCATCGTGAGCGTGTGCGAGACGACCTCGGAGAAGGTCACGCGGTTCTTGAGTTCTCGAGCCGTGCCCGGAACGATGGTGGCGCGCGCGGCGGGTGGGGTAGTGGTGATGGTGGTCATGCGCGGCTTCCCTCCTTGCTGTCGAATGAGTCGGTGCCGAATGGGTCGGTGCCGGATGCCCCGGCGGCGGTCTCACCGTCGGCGCCGTGCCCCGTGATCGCGAGGAACGCCTCATCGAGCGTCGGCTTTGAGACGCTGAACTCGGCGAGGCGCACGCCCTCGTCTCGCAGGGTCACGAGCAGTTCGGTGACCCGGTCGGGGTCGTGCATGGGGGCGGTGATGCGCCCGGCCTCCGGCGAGCTGGTGGGCACCACGCCGAGCACGCGTTCGATCGCGACGCGGGCATCGGCGAGGTCGCGCGGGTCGGCGAGACGCAGCTCGAGGCTCGATTCGCCGACGGAGGCCTTGAGCTCGTCGGCGGTGCCCTCGGCGACGACACGGCCGCGGTCGATGACCGCGATGCGGTCGGCGAGCTGGTCGGCCTCGTCGAGGTACTGGGTCGTGAGCAGCACGGTCGAGCCGGTCGCGACGAGGCGGCGGATCGTCTCCCACATCTGGGCTCGGGTGCGCGGGTCGAGCCCGGTCGTCGGCTCGTCGAGGAAGATGAGCGGGGGCTGCGCGATGAGGCTCGCCGCGAGGTCGAGCCGGCGACGCATGCCGCCGGAGAAGTTCTTCAGGGGGCGGCGTGCGGCTTCGGTCAGACCGAACTCCTCGAGCAGCTCGACCGATTTGCGGCGGGCCGCCCCCGCGCCGTACCCCTGGAGCCGGGCGAAGAGGAAGAGGTTCTCGGTTGCCGAGAGCGTCTCGTCGACCGAGGCGTACTGCCCGGTCACGCCGATGAGCTGACGCACGATCTGCGCTTCGCGCACGACGTCGTGGCCGAACACCTCGGCGCGGCCGGCGTCGGGCTTGAGCAGGGTGGCGAGCATCGAGATGGTCGTGGTCTTGCCCGCGCCGTTCGGGCCGAGCACGCCGTAGACGGATCCGGTCGCGACGCGCAGGTCGACGCCGTCGACCGCTCGGTTCGAGCCGAACGTCTTGACGAGGCCTTCGGCCTCGACGGCCCAGTCGGACCGGTTCCGTGTCTGTGTCTGTGTCTTCATGACAGTCTGTGTGGTCATGAACACATCGTGCGAGGTGCCCCTTTCACGACGCTCACACGATGCTCACAGGGCACTGTCGGCCGCTGACACGGCGTGAGAGGCAACGTGCGTGCACGCTGGCGATCCTGCGCCGAACGGGCGTGACCGGCGCCGCGTGCGCATGATTCTGCGAGTCTGCGCCGCAACGCTGCGCGAGACTCGGCGTAGCCTTGGGGTGTGACAGCGTTCGTCTCAGCCCTCGATCTCTTCTCGATCGGGATCGGCCCCTCGAGTTCGCACACCGTCGGCCCGATGCGGGCGGCACGTGCCTTCGCCGAGCGACTCGTGGGCGACGACGTGCTCGAGCACGTGATCCGCATCACGTGCTCGCTCTACGGGTCGCTCGGTGCGACCGGTCTCGGTCACGGCACACCCGACGCGGTCGTCGCCGGACTCGCCGGGCTCGAGCCGCATGACTCCGACCCCGACGAGGTGCGCGGCGCCTGGTCGCGGCTCGGCACCGAAGACACCGCCGGCACCGCCGTGCGCATCATGGGCGGCCACGCCGTGCGGATGCTCCGCAGCGATCTCTCCCTCGAACCGCGCACCCGCCTCCCAGGCCATCCCAACGCGATGACGCTGCAGGCATGGGGCGACGGCCCGCTCCCCCTCGCCGAAGAGACGTACTACTCGGTCGGCGGCGGCTTCATCCGCCGCGAGGGCGAAGCCGCGTCCGAGGCCGAAGCGCTGCGTCATCCGCTGCCCTATTCGAACGCCGACGAATTGCTCGCGCTCTGCGAAGAGCACGGCGTCTCGTTCTGCGACGTCGCGAGGTACAACGAGGTCTCGGTGCACGGCGATGAGGGCATCGACGCCGGACTCGACGCGATCTGGGCCGCGATGGCGTCGTGCGTCGCCCATGGGCTCGCCACCGAGGGCACTCTGCCCGGCGGGCTCGGCGTGAAGCGTCGGGCACCGCACGTGCGCCGTCGTCTCGAGGAGTACGACCGCGACGAGGCCGCACACAGTGGTGCATCCGGACGCGACACGTCGACCGAGTGGCTGCATGCTTTCGCCCTCGCGGTGAACGAAGAGAACGCCTCGGGCGGGCGCGTCGTCACCGCGCCGACGAACGGCGCAGCGGGCATCATCCCGGCCGTCGGCCACTACTACCTGAGGTTCGTGCCCGGTGCGGATGCGGCCGGCATTCGCCGGTACCTGCTGACCGCGGCCGCGATCGCCTCTCTCGTGAAGAAGAACGCCTCGATCTCGGGGGCCGAAGGCGGCTGCCAGGCCGAGGTCGGCTCCGCGTGCGCGATGGCGGCCGGTGCGCTCTGCGCCGTGCTCGGCGGCACACCGCGCCAGATCGAGAACGCCGCCGAGATCGCGATGGAACACCACCTCGGCCTCACGTGCGACCCCGTCGCGGGTCTCGTGCAGGTTCCGTGCATCGAGCGCAACGCGATCGCGTCCTCGACTGCGGTCTCGGCCGCGCGGCTCGCGTTGCACGGCGACGGCACGCACCTCGTCTCGCTCGACACCGTCATCGAGACGATGCGGCAGACGGGGCTCGACATGATGACGAAGTACAAGGAGACGAGCGAGGGCGGGCTCGCGGTCAACGTCGTCGAGTGCTGAGCGTGCAGCCGGAAACGGCTGCACGTGTCCGGTCACCGGTAAGCGGCGCTGCGCCGGTTACGGTCTGTTGCGACCTCCGCCGGCGCAGACCGCCCGCACGACTAGCGTTTCGCCATGACCGCTCCCGCCCTCGAACTCCCCGGCCCCCTCGTCACCGCAACATGGCTCGCCGAGCATCTCGGCGATGAACGCCTCGTCGTCGTCGATGCGAGCGTGCTCGGTGTCGAGGCGCCCGCCGGGTTCCACTGGCTCTCGGGGCTCGACGAGTACCTCATCGACGGACACGTGCCCGGCGCGATCTTCGCCGACCTGCTCGAGGAGTTCTCCGACCCTACGGGCGGCCTCACCTTCATGAGACCCGATCTCGAGCGGCTCGAACACGCTGCACGGGCGGTCGGCATCGACGACGAGACGATCGTCGTCATCTACGACTCGTCGATCGGGCAATGGGCGGCACGGCTCTGGTGGTTGCTCGCCTCCGCCGGATTCGACGGGGCTGCGGTGCTCGATGGCGGCCTCGCGGCGTGGCGCGCCGGCGACGGGCCGCTCGATTCCGGCTTCGAGTCGCCGCGCATGGCCGGAGCGCTCTCTCTGACGCCGGTCGACGGGTACTGGGCCGACATCGACGAGGTGCGACGCATCGTCGATGGTGAATCGGATGCCGCGCTCGTCTGCGCGCTCCCCCGAGGCGACTTCCGCGGCGAGACCGGCCGGCGGGAACGCCGCGGGCACATCCCCGGAAGCGTCAACGTTCCCGTCGGCTCGGTCGTCGACCGGGAATCCCGCACGCAATTGCACGGGGCCGCGCTCGCCGAGCGTCTCGCCCCGGCGACCTCGACGGGCGCCGGGCGCATCGTCGTCTACTGCGGGGCCGGCATCGCGGCGGCGGGCACGGGCTTCGCACTCCGGCGGGCCGGGCACACGGATGTCGCGGTGTTCGACGGGTCGCTCGAAGAATGGGTGGCCGACTCCGAGGCGCCCCTCGTCACTCTTGCGGGCTGAGGCGCAGCGTCGTCTCTGCCGGCGTGCCTGCCGGCGTATCTGTCGGCGTATCTGCCGGCCTGTTTGCCCGCGTGCCTGCCCACCCGCCCGCCCGGTGCCCGGGTGGGCGCCGATGTCCCGGCCGACGCCCGCCCGAGTGCGTGAGGCCCGTCTCAGCAGGCGCAGCTGATGTCGCCGTTCGCGACCGCACCACCGCGCAGGCCCTCCGCGGCGACGTTCGTGAGCGCATCGGCGGGGCTCTGGGCCGGGCCGTCGGCGGTGTCGTAGGCGAAGCCCTCGCGTACCCAGTACTCGAACCCGCCGAGCATCTCTTTCACGGGATGACCGAGCAGGGCGAACTCGAGTGCGGCGCGTGTCGCGCCGTTGCATCCGGGCCCCCAGCAGTACACGACGACCGGCATTCCGGCGGGAATGCGCGACGCAGCCTCGGGTGCGACGCGTCGGCCCGGCAAGTGCATCGCACCCGGCACATGTCCCTGCGCCCACGACGCTTCGTTGCGAGTGTCGACGAGCACGAACCCCCGCTCGGCGTCGGCGAGCGCGGCGGCGACATCCGAGACATCGGACTCGAAGCCGAGGCGACCGCGGAAATGGGCGATCGCGGCGGCGGAATCGGCGACGTGCTCGAAGAGCGACGGAACGGCAGCTGTCGTCGGGGTGGAGATCGTCTCGGTCATGTCTTCACCCTGTCATCGACGAACGCGTCCGCACCGGCGAAATAACGCCGTCATGGCGCGACATCCGGCCATGATCGGGGTGCGACCGCATTCCGCGACCGCCGCATCTCCGCCTACCCTGAATCCATGCACCTCGGCGAGATCTTCCTGTTGCTCGGCGGTTCACTCGCGGTCACCGCGTTCGCCCGATGGCGCGGCTGGCCGGCTCCGCTCCTCGTCATGGGGGTCGCCTTCGTCGTGTCGGTCGTTCCGGCGATTCCCGAGATCGACGTCGACGGCGAGCTCGTCCTGAGTCTCGTTCTGCCGCCGCTGCTGTACTCGGCCGCACTCGATGTCACCTATCTGAACTTCCGGCGCAGCATCCGCCAGATCCGGCGGCTCGGCATCTACCTGCCGATCGCGACCGCCGCCGCCGTCGGACTCGTGGTCTGGCTCATCGCCCCATCACTCGGGCTCCCCATGGCGCTGCTCATCGGGGCCATCGTCGCACCCTCCGACGCCGTCTCCGCCGCAGCCGTGGGGCGCAAGCTCGGCCTTCCTCGCCGTGTGATGACGGTGATCTCCGGCGAGAGCCTCGTGAACGATGCGACGTCGATCACCCTGTTCCGCACCTTCGCCGCGATCGTCGCGGGCGCCACGGTGACCTGGCTCGACGGCATCGGCTCCTTCCTGATCGCCGTGGCCGTCGGCACCGGCCTCGGCCTGCTGATCGGCTGGCTCGTGACCCTCGTGCGCACGCGGCTCGACGATTCCGTCATCCTCGGCACGATCGGTCTGCTCGTGCCGTTCGCGGCATATGCGATCGCCGAGCGGCTCGGCGGCTCGGGCGTGCTCGCGGTCGTGGCCGCCGGCATCCTGATCGGCTACAACGCGCCGAAGACGGGCTATGCCACTCGGCAGCAGGAACGACCGCTGTGGCAGTCGATCGACGTGCTCCTCGAGGGCCTCGTATTCGCCCTCATCGGGCTGCAGTTGAGCCCGGCGGTCCTCGACGTGATGTCGAGCCCCCTCGGCCTCTGGCGCAACATCGCCATCGCTCTGGCCGTGCTCGCGACCGTCATCCTCGTACGCATCGTCTGGGTCTTCGGCGGCTACGGGCTGTCGCGCCGAGTCGGGAATCGGCTCGCGCCCGTCTGGGCGAGGCACGGCCGCAGATACCACGTGGAGCCGCAGCTCGCGCCGAAAGAGCTCGCAGTCATCTCGTGGGCGGGCATGCGCGGTGTCGTCACGCTCGCCACTGCGACGGCGATCCCGACGATGGCGGGCGATCCGAGCGCGGGCAGCACGGTGTTCCTGATCGCCTTCGTGGTGACCATCGGCACGCTCCTGTTGCAGTCGACCACGCTGCCCGTGCTCATCCGCCGACTCGGCGTCGTCGCCGACGACGAACGCGAGCAGGACCGCAAGGAGATCCAAGCGGTGCTGCATCGCAGCAATCAGGCCGGACTCGCCTACATCGAGAGCCGCCGAGCCGAGTGGCGCGAACGATTCGGCCCCGAACTCGCCGACGACGTCATCGACCGCTTCGAAAAGCGCATTCGAGCGGATGCCACGAGGGCCCGTCAGCTCGAGAGCGACGAGGATGCACCGCCAGCCGCCTCCCAATCGGAATTCGCGGAACTCTCCCGCCAGTGGATCGCGGCGCGAAGGAAGGTCGTGCTCGAGGAACGCGATGCGGGCCACCTCAATGAGGAGGTCATGCGCGAACTCTTCTTCGCCCTCGACGCCGAGGAGCTCGCGCTGGATTCGCGGACCGCCGTGCGTTCGGATGCCCGCGGCGAAATGCCGTGAGCGCCGGCCCCGATCGGGGCCGGGCTCGGCTGCGCGGGCGTTACTCGGCTGACGCGAAGAAGGCGGTCACGGCAGCACCCAGCGCGGCGAGATCGTCGACGTGCGCGAGCTCGCGGACCGAGTGCATCGACAGGAGCGGCACCCCGACATCGACCGTTCGGATGCCGAGTCGGGTCGCCGAGAGCGGCCCGATGGTCGAACCGCAGGGAATCGAGTTGTTCGACACGAACGACTGGGTCGGCACTCCCGCCCGGCGGCAGATCGCCGCCCAGAAGCCGGACCCGGGCGCGTCGCTCGCGTAACGCTGGTTCGCGTTGAGCTTCAGCAGGGGCCCGCCGCCGAGCACCGGCCGGTTCGCGGGATCGTGCCGATCGGGATAGTTCGGGTGCACCGCATGGCCCGCGTCCGACGAGACGATCCAGGATGCCGCGAACGCGCGCCGTCGCTCGATCTCACCCGCGCCGAGCCCAGCCGCGACGCGCACGAGCACGTCGTCGAGGAACGGCCCACTCGCGCCCGAACGCGACTCGGAGCCGAGCTCCTCATGGTCGAAAGCGGCGAGCACGCTGATGTGCCCGGCATCGTTCGGAGCATCGAGCAGCGCCGCGAGTCCCGCGTAGACCGAGCTCAGGTTGTCCATGCGCCCCGACGCGAACAGGACGTCGGCGAGACCGAACCGGCCAGGCGCCTGGGTGTCTGCCACGAACACGTCGTGCCCGACGACCCGATCGACCGGCACCCCTGCAGACGCCGCGAGCACCGCCAGGATGTCGCCGTCGGCGCCCGCGCCCCAGATCGGTTGCATGTGGCGCTGCTTGTCGAGGGTGAGGCCCTTGTTCACCTCGCGGTCGAGGTGGATCGCCAGTTGCGGGATCCGCAGCATCGGCCCGGTGCGCACGAGGTGCTGCGCGCCGTCATCGGTGACGATGCGCCCGGCGAGCTCGAGCTCACGGTCGAGCCACGAGTTCAGGAGCGGCCCTCCATAGACCTCCACCCCGGCCTGCAACAGCCCTTCGGAGCTCGACGTCGGGCGCGGCTTGAGCTTGAACGACGGCGAATCCGTGTGCGCACCGAGGATCCGGTACGGCGTCGTCGCGTCCGCTCCCTCGGGCGCCACCCACGCGATGACGGCGCCGTCGCGCACCACGACGTGGCGACCGCCGCCGGCCGGCCACTCGTCGCGCTCGTCTCGCCGATCGAATCCGGCAGCTTCGAGCCGTCGGGCGGTCTCGGCGGCGGCGTGGTACGACGATGGGGAGTCGCGGACGAAGTCGGCGAAGTCGGCGATGTAGGCGTCGGTGCGTGATGCGGGCATCCTCCCATCCAACACCGCCCGCGCCTCGCGGTCGAGTTCACCGCTCGACACGAGCCCGCCCGAGGAGCAGGGTGGAGTCGGGGGCACCACCCAGGGGAAGGACGCGACGATGTCGATCACCTACGAACACGAGCCGCCGTACACCGTCGGCGTCCTGATCGGGAGCCTCTCGGTCGATTCGATCAACCGTCGCCTCGCGACCGCGCTCGCACGCCTCGCGCCCGACGAGTTCCGGTTCACCGAGATTGAGATCGGGCAGCTGCCGCTCTACAACCGGGACTTCGACATCGACTACCCGCAGGTCGCCCGCGACTTCAAGCGGTCGATCGCCGACGTCGACGCCCTGCTCTTCGTCACGCCCGAGTACAACCGTTCGCTGCCGGGAGCGCTCAAGAACGCGATCGACTGGGCGAGCCGCCCGTTCGGCAGCAACGCCTTGAGCCAGAAGCCCTCAGCCGTCATCGGCGCTTCGACGGGCGCGATCGGCACGGCGGTGGCGCAACAGCAACTGCGCAGCATCCTGAGCTTCTGCAACGCCCCGCAGATGAACTCACCCGAGGCCTACATCCAGATGACGCCCGGGCTCGTCACCGACGACGGCGAAGTCACGGTCGAGAGCACGCGCGAGTTCCTCGTCACCTACCTCACGCGCTTCCTCGAGTTCACGACCCGCGTGCTGACGGTGCTGCCGCGCTGACCATACTGCCGCACTGGTCGCACTGCGGGGCGTCGCCGGTGTCGCGTCGCCGGTGTCGCGTCGCTCCTCGGCCAGCTCTCGAGTTCAGGCGAACCGCACCACCGCCTGCAGGCGCGAACGCACCTCCATGACCTCGGTGCCGCCGAGGTGCGCCGATGCCGGCAGCCCCTCGCGTACGGCGCTCGCGAGGCGCGATCTCCGCACGAGCGCGACGACCGCGCCGCGAACGGTGCCGCCGAGTTCGAGCGGCTCGGCGGTGTGCTCGTCGGGCACGACGATCATGAGCGCCGTCGGCTTCACGCGCGCGGCCCGACCGATGGCCTTCGCCCGCGCGGCGAGTGCGCGCACCGGCCGTTCGCCGCCGAGCGCCTCGCCGACGAGTTCGCCGCGTTTCATCACCACAGGCCCGCCCCAGTCCTCCGACTGGATCGCGAAGAGCCCCGTCGGGCCGAGCACGAGGTGGTCGAGCTTCGGCGGCAGTCCGCGGCCCGCGGCATCCGTCGCGAGATCGTGCCACACCGTGTAGGCGATGCCGAGCGTCGCGAGCGCGCGCGCACTCTCTTCTTCGGCGAGGGCGTCGGCGAGCACGTGACGGATGTCGTGCGGAGCGCTCCGCACGAGTGCGGGATCGTAGGGGTCGGCGAGTGTAACACCCCGGCCCGCCCACTCGCGGATGAGGTCGAGGTAGCGCTCGCGGGAGAGCCCGCCGGGGTGGCCGTAGGTGCGGGCCAACGGACGCGAGTCGCGCCGCGGCCTCGGCGAAGCCGGGGCCCAGGCCTCTCGGGTCGGCGCAGGAGTGCCCGCTCGCGATCCGCGGTCGAAGGCGGCGCGCGCATCGGGTGTGCCGACCAGGTCCCACGCCGACTGCACGGCGTGGAATCGCACGACGTCGCCGCCCGTGTCGGGGTGCGCGGTGCGCAGTGCGCGACGGTACGCGAGTCGCAGTGTCGCGTCGTCGGCGTTGGAGGAGACGCCGAGCACCTCGTAGGGTGAGGCGGAGAGCGGACTGTCGGGCATGGGCTCGCTTTCGATGTGCGACCACGAGAATACCGCGGCCCGCCTGTGCGCGGGTCTAGACTGCCGACCACAGGGGCCCGTGCGGGCCGCAGGGGAGGCTCCGATGCTCGTCGACGTCAAGACCACAGGGACCGTCCAGACGAATCGAAGGAGCGGCTGATGCTCGTCGACGTCAACTATTGGGCCGTGGTCATCGCAACGCTGTCGACGATGCTCGTCGGCTCGATCTGGTACACGCCGAAGGTGTTCGGCAACTACTGGATGCGGGTCGCGAAGGTCGATGATTCCGGCGATCGCGGGGCGGTCGGTCCGATCCTCACGACCCTCATCGTGAGCTTCATCTCGGCCTGGGTGCTCGCGATCGCCACCCAAGTGGCATGGACGGCCCTCGGCGGCAACTACCTGCTGATGGCGATCACGACGGGCCTCATGCTCTGGGCCGGCTTCACCGCCGCGCGTTTCATCACGCACGACGCGTTCGAAGGGCGCCCACCCGGCCTCACGATCCTGAACATCGCGCACGAGTTCGTGACGGTGCTCATCATGGCCCTCATCATCGGGGTGTGGCCGCCGGCCGGCACCGTCTGAATCGATCGGTCGTTCACTCCGCGAAGCGCAGCATCCCGTCGTCGATGAGCGTTCGCACCGCCGGCACGAGTTCAGCACCGAGCGCACCCTCGTCGACCTCGAGCAGTTGCGCGAGCGCTCCGATGATCGCGCCGACCGCGAGTTCCCCGTCGCAGGCGCCGACGAGCGCCGCGAGCCCCGTGTCGAGGCTGATCGCACGCCCGAATCCGCCGCCCTGGCGCAGCAGCATCGCAGTCGGGTCGTCGTCGCCCGGCCAGTAGTGGCGCTCTTCGGTGACGTCGCCGGCGGTCACGAGCCGGGCTGCGGCGAACGCGTCGTCGCTCAGCGCGGCCTGCCGGTCGTGACCGTCGAGGCACTCCGCGAGGTGCCCGCCGAGTCCGGCCTCGTTCGAGCCGAGCGCGCCGTGCAGCCGCTCGACGCGGGCGAGCCCCCCGAGTCGGGCGAGCAACGCGCCAGGCGACGGCTGAGCGGATGCCGCGGCATCCGCTCGCCGCAGCAGCACGTAACCGAAGCCCACGCGGTCGATGCCACGGACGGCGAAGTCGTCGAGCCACGCCTCGTACAGCCGGTCGAACTCGGCCGTGCCCGGCCGCGTGCCGCCGTCGCGGATCCACGTCTCGGCGTACTCCGTGACGTGCAGCAGGTCCCGCTCGATGATCCAGTGGTCGATGTGGCCTGCCCAGTCGGCGACGCGATGCAGGGCATCGTCTGCTCCCAACCGGTACTCCCAGTTTCCGAGCAGCTGAGCGACCCCGCCCGGCTCCAGATGCTCGCCGATACCGCGAACGACCGCCTCCACGAGCGCATCCCCGACCATGCCGCCGTCGCGGTAGTCGTATTCGATCACCCCTTCGGTCCGAGGAGTGATGACGAACGGCGGGTTCGAGACGATCCGCTCGAATCGCTCCCCGGCGACCGGATCGAACAGGCTGCCGAGCCGCAGCTCCACGCCCGCGATGCCGTTCAGCGCGAGGTTCAGCGCGGCGATCGCCAATGCGCGCTCCGAGATATCGGTCGCGACCACGCGGTCGGCGAACCGAGCGGCGTGCATGGCCTGGATACCGCACCCGGTGCCGAGGTCGAGCACGCTCACCGCAGGCGTCGGCAGCATGAGCCCCGACAACGTCATCGATGCGCCGCCGACGCCGAGCACGTGGTGCGCTCCGAGCGCCCGCCCGAGAACGAGCTCGCCGAGGTCGGAGATGATCCACCACTCGCCGCTCCCCTGCGCGTCGATGAAGGCGTACGGGCGCAAGTCGAGCGCGGCCCGAACGGCTCCTGCGGTGCCGGCGCGGCCTGCGCTGCCGGTGGCGTCAGTGCCGCCCAAGAGCCCGAGTTCGATGGCTCCGTCGACGCCGAGGGCCGGCAACGCGTCCGCGATGTCGCCGCGGGGCACCGCTCCGCCGAGCACGAACAGCTCGGCGAGCGTGATGAGACCGGCGAATGCCTCGAGCTCGGTGCGCCGCGCAGCGACGACGCGACGTGCGGGCACGCGTTCGCCGCGGTGGAGCGCGGCCGCGGCATCCGAACCCCACAGCTCATCGAGTGCAGCGACCGTGAAACGCGCGGCGACGAGGTCGGAACGCAACCGACCCAGCAGCTCGGTCGTTCGGGAGCCGGCGACGGCGATGCCCTGGCTCGGACGAGGTTCGGTGCTCATCCGACCATTCAAGCGCACCGCGGCATGGCTGCCGGCGCGCGCACCAGCCGCGCAGGATCAGGAATTCCGCAGCCATGTCGCGCTCCTCGGATCCCCCGCTGAGTTTCCACCCGTTCGATCAGCTGTTCGGAGCGACCGCGAGGCGAGCGTCATCGACTCGTCATCTGCCGTACACGTCGGATTGCGCTTTGTAACCCGCCCGTCACACGGTGCGTTTAGCGTTGATTACGATCGAATGAGGCGAGGGAGGGCGCATGGCAGAGTCGACGACGCTCGAGCGTCTGCGTCAAGACGCTCGCGACGAGCTCTCGGCACTCATCGAGCTTCGGTGCCGTCTGGGCGAAGACCCATGGGTCTTCCTGCCCGACCTTCCGTCGGTCGACGAGCAGGTTGTCGCGACGCTTCGCGAAGAGCGTCTGCACTCCGAGCGTTGGCGCACGGTTCGGGCACGTGCCTACCACCCGGCCGCCCGCGAAGGCGAGGCCGCGAAGTTCGAGTTCGAGCTGCTGCGCGAGATCGCCCTCGACCACCCCGAGCTCAGTTCGGCGGTGTGGTTGGTGCTCGATCGGGTGCCGTCGCGCTGGTGAGGCGCTGCACTCGCCGCCAGGTGATGAAGCCGAAGATCGTGAAGACGCCGTAGAAGACGTAGAGCAAGGCCGATGCGTAGTAGCCGGCGCTCACGAGCAGCGGCACACCCACGATGTCGACCGCCACCCAGATCAACCAGAACTCGGTCCACCCCTTCGCCATGCCCCAGGTGGCCAGCAGCGACCCCATGAAGATCCACGCGTCGGCCCACACCGGCTCGAACGAACCCAGGGCGCGGAAGACCGGCGTCAGTACAAGCGTTCCACCGATGAGGGCGACGCCGAGCAGGATGCGCGCCCTGGGGCTCGCCCACTTCGGCTCGACCGCCGTCGCGCTGACGTGGCGGTGGCGCGACCACCGCACCCAGCCGTAGATCGAGACGGCGATGAACATCAGCTGCCGTCCGGCCTGCCCGAGCAGGTTGACCGGGTTCGGGGTGTCGAACACGGCCCCGAGGAAGACCGTGAAGAGCAAGGCGTTGCCGACGATGCCGACCGGCCACGCCCACACCTTGCGGCGGAGCCCGCCGAGAGCGCTCGCGAGGCCGAAGAGGTTGCCGACGATCTCGCGCCAGAGGATCACCTGGTCGCCGATCACGAGCTGGGCATCGAAGAGCCACTCGAAGGGATTCATGCCGCTACTGCGTCGCGGTCGCGGTCGCGGTCGCGAGCCTTCCGGATGACGAGCAGCGCGATCAGGCGCCACCCGATGAGGAACACCGCGAGCGTCAGCGTGGCGACGACCACGAACGCGAACTGCACGCCCTGGCCGCCCACCGCCCGGAGCAGCATGCCGCCGGCCACGGTCACCGCCCAGACGACGACCCCCGTGGGCCAGACGGCCAGTGGATGCCGCCATGCGAAAGTCGCGGCCCAGCCGACGGCGAGTGCCGCGAGGAAGGGCCACGCCGTACCGGCCGATCCGGCGAGGTCCAGCCCTTCGGCGTGGCTGCGCCGGCCGATGATCACGAAGACGACGACCAGCACCACATCGATGATCGCGGCGACGGCGACGACGCCTGCTCCGCCCTGCGTTCGCCTGGTCATGCTCTCATCGTACGGATGTGGAGCAGAGCCCGCGGACTGCGGTCGGTCGGTCGGTCGGCTCAGCCTGCATCCGTTCGTAAGCCTGTTCAACAACGTTCCCACCGGTGTAGTCCAGCACGATCCGCAAGGAGGCATATATGCCTGCGGCATGGTTGGGCGCCATCAGTCGAAAATATCCGAATTGTTCAGGGTTGCGAGTTCGACCCGGGCGGTGTCAGCCTCGGCGCGTTGGCCGCGGCAGTGCTGACTCACACGGCCACACGGGGGCAACCTACGAACTCAGGGAGGGCCGTTCACCTCGTCCGAGCTGGCCGCTACGATCAGCCAGGAACTCGGCTCCGAGGTCATCTACGAAGACCCCTCAGAGACCGCCTTCGCCGACGTGCTGACGGGAGCCGGATTGCTGCCCGAACTCGCGACGCTGCACCCGCGGACCCCGCAACAGCAGGGCGTCACGCGCGCCCGCCGAACGCGTCGAGAGCCGCGGCATCGCCGACCGGGAGGGCGCACACGAACGTCTGGCAGCGGTACGCGGCCGCGGTGCCGTCGCGCGTAGTTCGGCCGTCGAACAGCGAGAATCCCGCGTCGGAGAACGTGCTCGCCTGCTGCTCGTCGACGACCACGGTGACGGATGCCTCGTGCCGTCGCGTCGCCTCGATGAGGCCCAGTTCCTCCTCGCCGACTCGGCGCCCGTCGCTGCGATCGGCGACGACCGTGACGAGCTGCACGACCGGAGCCCCGAGTCGCGCCATGAGCCCCAGTGCTCCGCCGAACGCGAGCGGTCGCGTCAGCGCGATTCTCACGACCGAGGTCATCGCCTGCTCGGCCGCAGTGCGATATCCGTCGCCTGCGCCCAGGAGGTACAGCCGCCACGCGGCATCCGCGCACGCTGTGATACCAGAGGGGACGCTGCCCTCCGCGGGATCTTCAGGCAGCACCAGGCCGCGCGCCTGCAGCACGGGGTCGGCACCGCCGGGCGGCGCGAACGGGACGGTCGCACCGGCCGCCGCCGCCATCGCAGCATCGACGAGCGATCGCGCGGCAACCGCGTAGCCGCACTCGCCGGTCGCCACTGCGAGTTGGAGCAGACCGCCCGCGAACATCCCCGTGTCCTCGAGCGTCGCAACCGCCTCCGACGTTGTTCCATCGAGCGAGGCCCGCACGAGTACGCCGCCAGGCCTCACGTGGTCTGCGAGCAATCGGTCCGCAGCACGTCGTGCCGATGCCAACGACACCTCATCGCCGCACGTGGACGCGTGCTTGGCAAGCGCACCGATCGCGAGCCCGTTCCACCCGGTCAGGATCTTCTCGTCGAGGGCGGGCGGTTCGAGGGCGGCGCGCCCGTTCGCGTCGCGTCGGTAGTAGCCGCCTTCGCTCCGCGCGCCGTCGATCAGGCTCTCCGAGTCCTGCGCACTCGCGAACCCGCCGGCCGCCAACTGCATCCGCTCGGTGAGGAATCCGGCGATCCCCTTGGCGGTCTCGCCGAGCGCCGAGTCGGTCGGATCGGCCAGCACGAGCTCGGCGGCGACGCCGAGCAACAGGGCGTTGTCGGTCAGCATCCGCTCGTAGTGGGGGTCGCTCCAGTCCGCCTTCGTCGCGTATCGGAAGAACCCGCCCTCCACCGGATCCCGCAGCGGCGAGGCGCTCATTCGTCGCATGGTGCGGGCAGCGACCGTGCGTCCCGGTTCCTCCATCGCGGCGAGGAAGCCGAGCACCGGAGCCATCGGGAACTTCGGGGCACGACCGAAACCGCCGTACACCCGATCCTCCTGACTCGCCAGTTCAGTGACCGCCGTCTGCAACCGTGCGAGGGTCGGCAGCGCTCCGGCAGTCTCCGCAGCGGATGCCGCGGCCAACGCCTGCGTTACGGCGGCCGCCGTCTCGTCGAGCTGCTCGCGACGCTCGCGCCACGCCTCGCCCACTGCTGCCAGCACTTGCGCGAAGGACGGCACCCCTCGCATCTCGCGAGGCGGGAAATACGTGCCGGCGTAGAACGCATGGCCCGCGGGAGTCGCGAAGATGGTGAGCGGCCATCCGAGCTCGTGCGTGAATGCGGAGGCCGCTGCCAGGTAGCTCGCGTCGACATCAGGATGCTCTTCGCGGTCCACCTTGACAGCGACGAAGCCGTCGTTCAAGATCCGTGCCGTCTCGGGGTCGCTGAAGCTCTCACGAGCCATGACGTGGCACCAGTGGCACGTCGCGTACCCGATCGAGATGAACATGGGCACGTCACGCTCGCGAGCCGCTGCGAATGCCGCCTCGCCCCACGGGTACCAATCGACCGGATTCCCCGCATGAGCACGCAGATACGGGCTCATGGATTCGCCGAGACGGTTACCCATCTCATCAGACTAGTTCCGCCGGTCCCCGCCGTCTCCGTGATCGCCGTCACCCTGAACGAAAAAAGAGCCGCCCGGACGGGGCGGCTCGGCAATGGACGTGCTCGTTCAGCACGCCCGTTGACCTCAGAAGCTCGTTAAACCAAAGAGAGCCGCCCAACCTTGGGCGGCTCTCTTCGAAATTATGTCCGGCGGTGTCCTACTCTCCCACAGGGTCCCCCCTGCAGTACCATCGGCGCTGCGAGTCTTAGCTTCCGGGTTCGGAATGTGTCCGGGCGTTTCCCTCGCGCTATGGCCGCCGAAACTCTTG
>NZ_JCAIUF010000003.1:0-5322 GCF_059445385.1 Agromyces sp. Y182
TAAGTAGTCAGTTGTTTCTCTGTCAGTGATTGAAACTCTCAATGCCTTCGGGTGTTGGAACCAGTTTTTTTGGAGAGTTTGATCCTGGCTCAGGACGAACGCTGGCGGCGTGCTTAACACATGCAAGTCGAACGATGAACTTGGAGCTTGCTCTGGGGGATTAGTGGCGAACGGGTGAGTAACACGTGAGTAACCTGCCCTGGACTCTGGGATAACGCTGAGAAATCGGTGCTAATACCGGATAGGACCTGGAACCGCATGGTTTTGGGTGGAAAGTTTTTTCGGTCTGGGATGGACTCGCGGCCTATCAGCTTGTTGGTGAGGTAATGGCTCACCAAGGCGTCGACGGGTAGCCGGCCTGAGAGGGTGACCGGCCACACTGGGACTGAGACACGGCCCAGACTCCTACGGGAGGCAGCAGTGGGGAATATTGCACAATGGGCGCAAGCCTGATGCAGCAACGCCGCGTGAGGGATGACGGCCTTCGGGTTGTAAACCTCTTTTAGTAAGGAAGAAGGGAAGCTTGCTTCTTGACGGTACTTGCAGAAAAAGGACCGGCTAACTACGTGCCAGCAGCCGCGGTAATACGTAGGGTCCGAGCGTTGTCCGGAATTATTGGGCGTAAAGAGCTCGTAGGCGGTTTGTCACGTCTGCTGTGAAATCCCGAGGCTCAACCTCGGGCCTGCAGTGGGTACGGGCAGACTGGAGTGCGGTAGGGGAGAATGGAATTCCTGGTGTAGCGGTGGAATGCGCAGATATCAGGAGGAACACCGATGGCGAAGGCAGTTCTCTGGGCCGTAACTGACGCTGAGGAGCGAAAGCATGGGGAGCGAACAGGATTAGATACCCTGGTAGTCCATGCCGTAAACGTTGGGCGCTAGATGTGGGGACCTTTCCACGGTTTCCGTGTCGTAGCTAACGCATTAAGCGCCCCGCCTGGGGAGTACGGCCGCAAGGCTAAAACTCAAAGGAATTGACGGGGGCCCGCACAAGCGGCGGAGCATGCGGATTAATTCGATGCAACGCGAAGAACCTTACCAAGGCTTGACATAACCGAGAACGCTGCAGAAATGTGGAACTCTTTGGACACTCGGTTACAGGTGGTGCATGGTTGTCGTCAGCTCGTGTCGTGAGATGTTGGGTTAAGTCCCGCAACGAGCGCAACCCTCGTCGTATGTTGCCAGCACGTAATGGTGGGAACTCATATGAGACTGCCGGGGTCAACTCGGAGGAAGGTGGGGATGACGTCAAATCATCATGCCCCTTATGTCTTGGGCTTCACGCATGCTACAATGGCCGGTACAAAGGGCTGCGATGTCGTAAGGCGGAGCGAATCCCAAAAAGCCGGTCTCAGTTCGGATTGAGGTCTGCAACTCGACCTCATGAAGTCGGAGTCGCTAGTAATCGCAGATCAGCAACGCTGCGGTGAATACGTTCCCGGGCCTTGTACACACCGCCCGTCAAGTCATGAAAGTCGGTAACACCCGAAGCCAGTGGCCTAACCGCAAGGAGGGAGCTGTCGAAGGTGGGATCGGTGATTAGGACTAAGTCGTAACAAGGTAGCCGTACCGGAAGGTGCGGCTGGATCACCTCCTTTCTAAGGAGCAACTCGGAAGTCTTCGGGCTTTCGCAGTGCAGACCAGATCGGGTCCTTTGTGGCTCGCTGGTTGCTCATGGGTGGAACATTGACATAGGTGCCGGTTGATTTCGGCTGGACTTAGTACGTTGCTCCTTGTGGGTGATTGGAAGGGTTTGGTTGGGGGAGGCTGGTACGTGCACGCTGTTGGGTCCTGAGGGACCGGACAACCCTGCGCCTTTTGGGTGTGGGGGTGATGGTTTCTTGCAGGCCTTCACTGATGCCGATGGTTTTGATTCGGTAGGTGGTGGGGGTTCTGGCCGTCTGTTGAGAACTACATAGTGGACGCGAGCATCTTAGAAATAGCCCTTTGGGGCTGTTTCACAAAAGGTGAATCGCCAAGAGCATCCTTTCGGGGGTGTTGTTTGGTGTGTTCACTGGTCAATTTCGCAGCATTGCCTTTGGGTGGTGTTGCACGATTCGATCTCATGTGATTTCAAGTTTTTAAGAGCAAACGGTGGATGCCTTGGCATCTGGAGCCGAAGAAGGACGTCGTAATCTGCGATAAGCCTCGGGGAGCTGATAAACGAGCTGTGATCCGAGGATTTCCGAATGGGGAAACCCCGCCAGGCCCTTTGGGTGACCTGGTGACTCCCGCCTGAATATATAGGGCGGGTAGAGGGAACGTGGGGAAGTGAAACATCTCAGTACCCACAGGAAGAGAAAACAACAGTGATTCCGTTAGTAGTGGCGAGCGAACGCGGAAGAGGCTAAACCGAGCCATGTGTGATACCCGGCAGGGGTTGCATGGTCGGGGTTGTGGGACCTTTCGGACTGTACTGCCGTGCAGTCACGGTGACGCGTCAGGTATAGACGAACCGGATTGAAAGCCGGACCGGAGTGGGTGTGAGTCCCGTAGTCGAAATGCCTGGCGGCCCGGAGAGGTATCCCAAGTAGCACGGGGCCCGAGAAATCCCGTGTGAATCTGTCAGGACCACCTGATAAGCCTAAATACTCCCAGATGACCGATAGCGGACAAGTACCGTGAGGGAAAGGTGAAAAGTACCCCGGGAGGGGAGTGAAATAGTACCTGAAACCGTTTGCTTACAAACCGTTGGAGCCTCCTTGTTGGGGTGACAGCGTGCCTTTTGAAGAATGAGCCTGCGAGTTAGTGATTTGTGGCGAGGTTAACCCGTGAGGGGCAGCCGTAGCGAAAGCGAGTCTGAATAGGGCGATTCAGTCGCAGGTCCTAGACCCGAAGCGAAGTGATCTATCCATGGCCAGGTTGAAGCGACGGTAAGACGTCGTGGAGGACCGAACCCACTTCAGTTGAAAATGGAGGGGATGAGCTGTGGATAGGGGTGAAAGGCCAATCAAACTTCGTGATAGCTGGTTCTCTCCGAAATGCATTTAGGTGCAGCGTTGCGTGTTTCTTGCCGGAGGTAGAGCTACTGGATGGCCGATGGGCCCTAAAAGGTTACTGACGTCAGCCAAACTCCGAATGCCGGTAAGTGAGAGCGCAGCAGTGAGACGGTGGGGGATAAGCTTCATCGTCGAGAGGGAAACAACCCAGACCACCAACTAAGGTCCCTAAGCGCGTGCTAAGTGGGAAAGGATGTGGAGTTGCACAGACAACCAGGAGGTTGGCTTAGAAGCAGCCACCCTTGAAAGAGTGCGTAATAGCTCACTGGTCAAGTGATTCCGCGCCGACAATGTAACGGGGCTCAAGCACGCCACCGAAGTTGTGGCATTGACATTAATGGTAGGCCTTCGTGGTCCAGCCGTGTTGATGGGTAGGAGAGCGTCGTGTGGGCAGTGAAGCGGCGGTGTGAACCAGCCGTGGAGGCCACACGAGTGAGAATGCAGGCATGAGTAGCGAAAGACGGGTGAGAAACCCGTCCTCCGGAAGACCAAGGGTTCCAGGGTCAAGCTAATCTGCCCTGGGTAAGTCGGGACCTAAGGCGAGGCCGACAGGCGTAGTCGATGGACAACGGGTTGATATTCCCGTACCGGCGAAGAACCGCCCACACGAAATCAGGAGTGCTAAGCATCCCAAGACGCGTGGATCCCTTCGGGGACGATCGTGAGGCGGCATGCGACCCCATCTGGTGGAGTGAGCGTATTAACAGGTGTGACGCAGGAAGGTAGCCGATCCCGGGCGATGGTAGTCCCGGGGCAAGTGCGTAGGCCGAGCGATAGGCAAATCCGTCGCTCAGAAGGCTGAGACACGATGCGGATAAAAAGTTGGTGATCCTATGCTGCCGAGAAAAGCATCGACGTGAGGTTCTAGCCGCCCGTACCCCAAACCGACTCAGGTGGTCAGGTAGAGAATACCAAGGAGATCGAGAGAATCGTGGTTAAGGAACTCGGCAAAATGCCCCCGTAACTTCGGGAGAAGGGGGGCCTAAGGCGTGAACGGACTTGCTCCGGGAAGCGCTGTAGGGCCGCAGAGACCAGTGGGAAGCGACTGTTTACTAAAAACACAGGTCCGTGCTAAGTCGCAAGACGATGTATACGGACTGACGCCTGCCCGGTGCTGGAAGGTTAAGAGGACCGGTTAGCCGCAAGGCGAAGCTGAGAATTTAAGCCCCAGTAAACGGCGGTGGTAACTATAACCATCCTAAGGTAGCGAAATTCCTTGTCGGGTAAGTTCCGACCTGCACGAATGGCGTAACGACTTCCCAGCTGTCTCAACCGCGAACTCGGCGAAATTGCATTACGAGTAAAGATGCTCGTTACGCGCAGCAGGACGGAAAGACCCCGTGACCTTTACTACAGCTTGGTATTGGTGTTCGGTGTGGCTTGTGTAGGATAGGTGGGAGACTGTGAAGCTGGCACGCTAGTGTCGGTGGAGTCAATGTTGAAATACCACTCTGGTCACTCTGGATATCTAACTTCGAACCGTGATCCGGTTCAGGGACAGTGCCTGGTGGGTAGTTTAACTGGGGCGGTTGCCTCCCAAAAAGTAACGGAGGCGCCCAAAGGTTCCCTCAACCTGGTTGGCAATCAGGTGGCGAGTGTAAGTGCACAAGGGAGCTTGACTGTGAGACTGACAGGTCGAGCAGGGACGAAAGTCGGGACTAGTGATCCGGCAGTGGCTTGTGGAAGCGCTGTCGCTCAACGGATAAAAGGTACCTCGGGGATAACAGGCTGATCTTGCCCAAGAGTCCATATCGACGGCATGGTTTGGCACCTCGATGTCGGCTCGTCGCATCCTGGGGCTGGAGTAGGTCCCAAGGGTTGGGCTGTTCGCCCATTAAAGCGGTACGCGAGCTGGGTTTAGAACGTCGTGAGACAGTTCGGTCCCTATCCGCTGCGCGCGTAGGAAATTTGAGAGGATCTGACCCTAGTACGAGAGGACCGGGTTGGACGAACCTCTGGTGTGCCAGTTGTTCCGCCAGGAGCACCGCTGGTTAGCTACGTTCGGGATGGATAACCGCTGAAAGCATCTAAGCGGGAAGCCGGCCTCGAGATGAGATTTCCATCCCTTCGGGGGAGAGGCTCCCAGCCAGACGACTGGGTTGATAGGCCGGATGTGGAAGAGAGGACTAAAGACTCTCGCAGCTGACCGGTACTAATAAGCCGATAACTTGACAATCACTACACTCACACGTTTGAACACATTTCATGTAAAGGCCGTGTGTGTGGCCCAAGATTGCTCGCGTCCACTCTGTGGTTCCCTTCAGACGGAAACCCAACACATAACTCAACAGTTGTACCCGCACCACACCCCGGAGACCACGGTC